>CAVOGF010000009.1:7500-684937 GCA_963695165.1 uncultured Chitinophagaceae bacterium | reverse complement strand
CGGTGCCGTCACGCCCAGGCGGCGGCAGATGGGCCGCGAGGTGCAAGATCTCCGCCTTCGCATGGTCGAACGGCGAACCGACGTCGATGCCGCGCCACTTGACCTCGTCGATTCCGGCGAGGCCCCATGCCGAAGCCATTGCATCGAACGTGCCGCCGATCGTCAGCGTCGCCGAGGTGAGCACCGTCGTTGACCGCCCAAACAGCCTGCCGCGCAACAACCCTGCCACAGACAGCGGTGCCACCCGCAACACAGCGCGCACGCTGCGGCGGTTGTCCTCATGGTCGAGCCAGACGACGTCGGTGCGGTCGGCAATGGCGGGAACGAACGATGTCAGGATTCGGGTCGCGGTGTCGCTGATGTCGGTCAGCGCCGTCGCAGCTTCGGCGCGCGACGACGCGGCCTTCGGGTCGCTCGGGGCGGTGTCGATCGCCGAGCGCGCCCTGCTCGCGGCGTCGCGCAGCGCGGTCAGGTAGGTGGCCATCTCGTCGTCGAGCACGTCGATGCGGCCCGGTATGGAGTCGTGGATCGCCGACGAGAAGATCGCCGTCGCGGCCTCGAGGCGCTGCGTGAGCTCCTGGTCAATCAGCCTGCCGACCCGGCGGTGCGCAATTCCGAGCGACGTAGCCGACAGCTCAGCGGTGGCAACGCCGGTTACGCGATCGACCAGCTCGTGCGCCTCGTCGACGAACAACAGCTCGTGTTCGGGCAGCACCGAGGCGTCAGCGATGGCATCGATGGCCAGCAGGGCGTGATTGGTGACGATCACATCGGCGTGCCCCGCCTTGTCGCGTGCCTTCTCCGCGAAGCAGTCGGTCCCGAACGGGCAGCGTGCCGCGCCGATGCACTCCCTTGCCGATACCGACACCTGAGACCACGACCGGTCCGGCACACCTGGCGTCAGGTCATCGCGGTCGCCGGTATCGATCTGCCGACGACCATGCGATCAGCCGCTGCACATCGCGGCCCAGCGCGCTGGCGGCCATCGGCTCGAACAGCTCCTCCTGCGGCCGGTCCTCGGGTTCGTTCGCAGCCCCAGCTGAACTACCATTGTGAATCTTGTTGAGGCACAGGTAGTTTCCACGCCCTTTCAAGAGCGCGAATTCCGGTTGACGAGGCAGGGCGTCGGCGAGGGATTCGGCCAGCCGAGGCAGGTCGCGGTCGACGAGCTGTCGCTGCAGGGCGATTGTCGCCGTCGATACCACCACGGGCTCGTCGGTGTCGACGGCCCGCGTGATCGCAGGCACCAGGTAGGCCAGCGACTTGCCGGTCCCGGTACCCGCCTGCACGGCGAGGTGCTCGCCGGTTTCGAACGCGTGCGCGACGGCCTCGGCCATCTCGATCTGGCCGTGCCTTTCCGCGCCGCCCAACGCGGCAACCGCCTTCGCAAGCAGTTCGGTGACGTCCGCTGTGTCGCCCGTAGTGTCTCCTAGGCGTCTCGGCGGCTGGTGGGGGGAATCATGCGGGTCGATATGGCCGGTTCGCCCTTGGATAGTTTCAGGCCGTCCCATGGCAGGCTGTGCAGCCCTTCCTTTACGCGCAGGCGTGCCGTGTCGATGCCGAGGTCGCCGACCGGTTCGCCCGCACGCACCAGGTCGACCGTGAGTGCCCGGCCCGGCTGATCCGACGGCGGCTCGCCGAACGGATGGACGACCTCCTCGACGATGGTGCCGGACTGCTTGGCCAGCCGCAGCGCCTGCTTACGGCCGCCGTGGGATTCCTTGTGGCTGCTGCGTTTCTCGACCGGTATGCCGTCCACCTCCACCAGCTTGTAGACCATGCTGGCGGTCGGCGCCCCCGAGCCGGTGACCACCGATGTTCCGACCCCGTACATGTCGACGGGTTCCGCGCGCAGCGCCGCGATCGAGAACTCGTCGAGATCACCCGACACCACGATGCGGGTCTTCGTGGCGCCAAGGCTATCGAGTTGCTGACGGACCTGGCGGGCCAGCACACCCAGATCCCCGGAGTCGATGCGGACGGCTCCGAGCCCGGTGCCTGCCACCTCGACGGCGTTGGTCACCCCCTGCGTGATGTCGTAGGTGTCGACGAGCAGGGTGGTACCGATCCCGAGCGCGTCGACCTGTGCCTTGAACGCGGCCCGCTCCGTCTCCGATGTTCTTCGCCCACGAGGCCCATCACCGGGCCCCTCTTCGCCACTGTGTGCAGCAGCGTGAACGCATGCGCGCTGGTGCCCAGCGCGGGCACGGCGTATCGGCGCTGCGCCTCGAGATTCGACGACCCCGTGAAGCCAGCGATATATGCGGCGCGTGCCGCGGCAACCGCGGCCTGCTCGTGGGTGCGTCGCGAGCCCATCTCGATCAGCGGGCGTTCGGCGGCCGCGACGACCATGCGCGCGGCGGCAGAGGCGATCGCCGTGTCGTGATTGAAGATGGACAGAGCCAGCGTCTCCAGCACCACACATTCGCCGAATGTGCCGTGCACAGACAGCACGGGGGAGCCGGGGAAGTACAGCTCGCCTTCGGCGTAACCGTCGACGTCGCCGCGGAATCGGTAGTCGGCGAGGTACGCGAGCGTCTCACGGTCAAGAAAGTTTTCTAGTGACGCCAAAGCCGTGTCGTCGAATCTGAACTGCGCCAACGCTTCCACAAAGCGCGCCGTGCCGGCGACGACGCCGTAGCGGCGGCCTTCGGGGAGCCGGCGGGCGAAAACCTCGAACGTCGTGCGACGGTGCGCACTGCCGTCGCGCAGAGCCGCCGCGAGCATTGTCAGCTCGTATTTGTCGGTAAACAAGGCCAGAAAGGGCGACGGCACACCGCAACGGTATCGGTTTCGAGGCGTCGGTATCCTGAAGCGCATGGCGACTCCGGCGAAGACCCGCCCGGGAACTCGCGAGCAGCGGGATGTCTCCACCGCGGAGGCCACCGACACCCCATGGGTGACCATCGTCTGGGACGACCCCGTCAACCTGATGACATACGTGACGTACGTCTTCCAGAAGCTGTTCGGGTACAGCGAGCCGCACGCGACCAAACTCATGATGCAGGTGCACAACGAGGGCAAGGCCGTGGTGTCCGCAGGCAGCAGGGAATCCATGGAGGTCGACGTGTCCAAGCTTCACGCCGCGGGCCTGTGGGCGACCATGCAGCAGGACCGCTGATCCGGCTGCCGCGTAAGTGGAAGCGGGTCGAGGGCGCCGACGGCCCGCGGTTCCGGTCGACGCTGGCCCCACACGAGGCCGCGCTGCTGCGCAGCCTCGTGACATCGATGCTCGGAATGCTTGACGATCGTGAATCATCTTCTCCTGCAGATGAACTCGAGGAGATCACTGGAATGCGCACCGGCCATTCGCAGCCTCCGCCGGACGACACGATGAAACGTCTGCTGCCCGACTCTTACCGCGCGCTGACCGATCATCCGGCGGGCTCGGGCACGGTCGAAAGTCTCAACAACGCGTTGCGAAGCCTGCACGAACCGGAGATCATCGACGCCAAACGTCAAGCGGCAGAACGGTTACTGGACACCCTGCCCCAGGACGGCGGGAAGTTCGAAATCAGCGAGGCCGACGCGCACGCCTCGGCCGCCGCGGTCAACGACGTGCGGCTGGCGCTTGGCACCATGCTCGACATCGGCCCCAACGGGCCCGACCAGTTGCCGTCTGACCACCCGATGGCCGGGCATCTGGACGTGTATCAGTGGCTGACCGTACTTCAGGAATATCTCATCCTGGGATTGATGGGCAGGTCTCGGTGACGACCGCTTGCGGGAAGAACAGACAGCGATGAGCGGGTCGATCACAGACGGCATCCTGGTCGGGCACCATCAGCGACTCGACCCCGATGCGACGCTCGGTTCCGGCTGGGCCTGCGGGACCACCGTCATCCTGGCCCCACCGGGAACGACGGGCGCCGTCGATGTCCGGGGTGGGGCACCGGGGAGTCGTCGAGACCGATCTGCTCGACCCCGCCAACAGCGTGCGCTACGTCGACGCTGTGGTGCTCACCGGCGGCAGCGCGTTCGGACTCGCGGCGGCCGACGGAGTCATGGGCTGGCTGGAAGCACACGACCGCGGGATCGTCATGGACGGCGGGCTTGTCCCGATCGTGCCGGCGGCGGTGATCTTCGATCTGCCTGTCGGCGGCTGGCAGTGCCGCCCCACGGCAGAGTTCGGCTTCGCCGCGGCCGAGGCGGCCGGCGTCGACGTCGCGGTCGGAACAGTCGGCGCTGGGGTCGGCGCACGCGCTGGGGTGCTCAAGGGTGGCCTGGGAACGGCGTCGATCACGATCGATGAGATCGGCGTCACGGTCGGCGCGGTCGTCGTGGTCAACTCCGCGGGCAACATCGCCGACCCTTCGACCGGCCTGCCGTGGATGGCGGACCAGATCCTCGAGTTCGGGCTCGTGCCGCCGCCTGCCGACCAGATTGCGGCCTTCGCGCAGCGCGACGCCGAGCTGTCGCCACTAAACACCACGATCGCTGTCGTTGCTACCGACGCCACGCTGAGCCCCGCCGCCTGCAGGCGCCTCGCCATCGCCGCCCAGGATGCACTGGCGCGCACCATCCGGCCTTCACACACCCCGCTGGACGGCGACACGGTGTTTGCGCTGGCCACCGGCGCCGTGGACGTGCCACCACGGGCGGACACGCCCGGATTGTCGCCGGAGACGGCGCTGACCACGGTCGTCGGCGCCGCGGCGGCCGACTGTCTGGCCCGCGCTGCGATGGTCGGCGTGCTGGCGGCCGACTCCATCGCCGGAATACCGACCTATCGTGACATGTTGCCGGGAGCGTTCGGATGAAGGGAGGCGCGCAGTGCTTGTGATCAGAGCGGACCTGGTCGATGCCATGGTCGCCCACGCGCGCGCCGACCATCCCGACGAAGCCTGCGGCGTGATCGCCGGACCGGGGAGAGACGCGGCCCGTCCGGAGCGGTTCATCGCGATGGTCAACGCCGAACGGTCGCCGACGTTCTACCGGTTCGACTCGGGTGAACAGCTCAAGGTGTGGCGTGCCATGGACGACCTGGACGAAAACCCTTACTGGTATTAACTTGTAAGGGTTTTTAATTTTAGATAAGTTCCACATTCAGTTGCCCAAAAAGTTATCCAAAACGCTGGTGACCGGAATTAATTAATTCCAATAAAAGCCAATAATATTCACCAACCTCTCTCCCAACATTCAATTTACAGTAAGATAGGCCGAGCTGAAAAGAAGCCTACTGTACTAAGAATTAAATCAGTTAGTTTTTAGGACGTTGCATTTGGCTCATAAATTAAAATGCCCTGTTTGATTAAAAAAAATCTACTCATCTTTTTAAATACAACACGGCATGCGCTTTGTTCAATTTTATTAAATCATTTTCTCCCATAAGAAATAGTATTATTTTATTTTATTTTTTATTAAGTAGTTAACCCTTCAATTAAAAAACATCCGGCCCAAACCTTTCATTATTAATTATTAAAAAATTTAAAATGAAAAGTTTTCTACTCCTCCCCCTGCTCATCTGCAACTGCGTAATTTTCGCCCAGGACCAAACAATGAAAAATCTTCAGTCTGTGGACACAATTAAAAACCCAAATGATACCATTCCCAAAACCTGGAAGACAGGTGGCGTAATCAGCTTGAATCTTTCGCAGGCTTCATTAAGCAACTGGGCAGCAGGCGGGGATGAATATTCGCTTTCCATAAACGCATTTATTAATGCATTCGCGTATTATAAAATGGGTAAAAGCAGTTGGGATAATAACCTGTACACAAATTACGGCTTGATTAATACCACCAGCTTAGGCACGCGGAAAAACAATGACCTTTTTAATATCACATCCAAATATGGTTATGAATTAGGTCCGAAGGTAAATCTTGCTGCATTAGTTGACTTCAGAACACAGTTTACAAAAGGGTATGCTTATACCAGTTCAACTGCAAAAACTTTAACCTCAGATTTTCTTGCACCAGGCTACCTTTTGGTAAGTCTTGGTATTGATTATCATCCCGTTCCAAATTTCTCAATTTTCATCTCTCCTATCACTTCGCGATGGACATTTGTAAACAATGACCTGCTATCGTCGCAAGGGGCTTATGGTGTTACACCAGGAAAAAAAAGTCTGAATGAAATCGGAGCTTATGCCTCTATCAAATATGCGACTAATCTAACTAAAATTATATCCTACCAGGGTCGCCTCGATCTTTTTTCCAATTATAAACATCAGCCACAAAACGTAGATTTATATATGACCAATTTGTTCGCCGTCAAATTATCAAAAGTGCTTTCCGCGACCTGGAATTTTAATATGATCTATGATAATGATGTAAAATTATTTGGCCCCAATCATAATTCACCCAGATTACAAACCATGTCGTTAATTGGCGTAGGATTATTGGTGAAATTTGGGAACTGACAACAAGAGAGCAACTATAAAAAAATTATAGTTTTAAGCCTATTTTTTGCCTCTACGGCTTCCTGTTTTTATAAAGTTTTTTCTATAGTATAAATAGACAAAATATCCGCATCCGTTAAGGCTATATTGTAAAAACGAATATCATCCATAGAACCAATAAAATAATCGCCACCATAAAATGCATATTCGCTATTAGGATCTGTTAGATTGTACACATCTTTTGGCAGTTCGTTTCCAATGGCAAAATTAACCGGACTTGCAAGCGTTACCGGAACCCCGGTTACAGCTACTGTTTTTTGCAGTTCACCATTAATATAAAATTTCATAGTGCCATTTGTATAACTGGCAGCAACATGTGTCCATTGTTCTTCAGGTACAACACCGGGATTATCATCCACATCATGATATCCATTATCGGCATGAATGGTTAAAAACAAAAAATTATTGCTTTGCAACTGGAATTTATAACCATTCCACCGGTTCAATGAAAACATGTAATTATTGCGAATTGGTCGTATGTCTTTTTAGCCATAAACTTATGGTAAAGCTTTGAGGATTTAAAGCACTATTATAAGGCACTTCAATAGTGGCGCCGTTATTAAAATCGTATGCCATACCCGGTCTTCCAAAGCGATCTGCAACAAGCTTTGGCAATGTGCCTCCATCCGTGGCAGTTGCTGCACTTGAACCGACCCAGCCGGTTTTAAGCGTTCCATTATGACCATTTCCGGATGAATCAACCGGGTTTCCATTAAATTTCCATAATGCAACCAGGTTGGCAACAGATACTTCCTGTATTAAATGTGAACTGAAAATATCTACCGCTCTGCGCAGGCCGTTTGTTGCATTATCTACCTCCTGCTGGGTATAAGCATTGCTGGCAACTACTCTCTGTAGCCAGTTGCAGTGAAGAATCGAGTACAGCCTTTGATCCCACAGCATAATCACCGGGCTTATTTCCTTCAACAGCAACAGCACTTATTTTTTTTACTGAATCAATTAAAACGCTTAAGGCTGTTTTATCTGAATTAAAAGTACCGGGACCGGAGTTGCTTTTTTTACAGGAAGGCAATACCATTATGCCAGCGAAGCAGTATAAAAAAAGCAGTATTAAAATATTGTATTTACGCATGATTTATAAATTTTCTTTGACAACAAATGCTTTATAACTTATGATTCGTATCAATTTCACTTTGAGGGATGGGAAAGAATTTATTTTTGCTATAATTAAAATTCGGAACATCTTTCAATGCATTGGATGCATAAGCGCTTCCATACCGTACCAGGTCGAAAAAACGATGAAACTCCAGGGCAAGTTCCGACCTTCTTTCCTTTCTGATAATCTCCCGCAAAACTGCCTGATCGGTTGTGGTAATATCAGGTAATAATCCATCAGGAATTTGTCCGAATCCGGACAATGAAGCATCAAATAAATAGGATTCTCTTGCCCTTTTACGCACCTTGTTTAAGGGAACCAAAGCTGCGGCGCTTTTACCTTGTTCATTCAATGCTTCTGCTTCCATTAACAAAACATCCGCAAAGCGAATAGCTTCATAATTCAGATTCCCGTCTCCTTTTATTGAAACCGGGATTTCAGAAAGAGGCTGAATTTGTTTTTTAGTAATAAAGCCTGTTGTGGACCATGTAGTACTGTATGTAGTATCATAATAACTGATTCCTTCTCCGGCCATCGTATAGGCAAAACGCGGATCAACAATACCTGCGGATGATTTTTCAAAATTATTCACCAGACTTTGAGTTGGATAAAAAAAACCATAGCCATTTAAAGAGCGGGGAGCAAACCATTGATTAAGATTATTACCAAGAAAAGGATTGGCCCCGCTCAGGTGCCATACTGAAAAAATGGCTTCCGGATTATTTTTTGTAGATGCTTTAAAATTATCCGTAAACAGCTGGCGTTAAACTATAAATACCCAATGCTTCTACCTGCTGCGCTGTGTTTGCAGCAGAGTCCCATTTTTGCTGAAAAAGATAAGTTTTAGCCAACAGGGAAAGGGCTGCGCCTTTGGTTGCACGTCCCAGATCATTGCCTGTCCAGCTTGTGGGCAATGCATTTGCGGCATCCTTACAATCCGTTTCAATTTGCAAAAAAATCTGCGCCTGGGGAACGGCGGGACTTTGCAATTCTTCAGGTGTCTCCACTTTTAAATGCAATGGAATATTACCATAACAGATTGCAAGATTAAAATAATAATAAGCCCTTAAAAATTTTGCCTGAGCAACAGAAACAGTTTTTACCGCATCTGAAACCGCAGTATTGGAAGCGGAAAGTCCATCTATAACAACATTGCATTTGAATACGCCATCGTAATATCTTTTCCATACAGCTTCCACTGCAGAATTGGAAGGAATGATATTAAACTCATCAATGTTTTCAAAATCCGCCTGATCACCCGGCAATCCTCCTTTTATGGCATCATCTGAAGCAACATCTCCCAACACCCATATTGCATTAGAGGAAGCATCGGTAAACAACAAGGGCGAATATGCCGCATTGACGGCAGTTTGCGCATTGGCATCAGATGTAAAGAAATTAGTGGATTCGTAGTTTCCCAACACCGGCTGGTTAAGAAATTTTTTACAACCCGTCTGAATCAAAGAAGCTACTATTAACGCAGGTATCAAAAGTTTATAAAATTTCATTTCATTAAAATTTAAAAATTAACGTTTATGCCTACAGTATAAGTTCGTGAAGATGGATAAGTACCCCAATCAATACCCACCGCTCTGTCACCTTCACTCAATGCGTTATTGCTTGTGTACATTTCCGGATCCAGGCCTGTATATTTTGTTATGGTAAAAAGATTTTGAGCGCTTACATAGACCCGGATATTTGAAATATTTAAGCGGGAAAGCAGGTTTTTATTTAAAGTGTATCCTAACTGAACATTTTTAAGCCGCACATAAGAACCATCTTCCAAAAATCGGGTGGATGGCATTTTGTTATTGGTGGCGCCGGTCCAGGAAAGACGCGGAAAACTGTTGGAAGTTCCAGGCCCGTTCCAGCTATCCAATGCAATTCTCTGAGTTATATTAAAGGCGCGGTAAAAACCTTCAATATCAGTAAGTACCTGGTCATAAATTTTATTCCCATTAACACCCTGGAAAAATATACTCAGATCAAAATGTTTGTATTCCAAGTTGGCCGTAAGGCTATATGTGTACTTTGGAATAGGGCTACCCACAAAAGTTCTGTCAAAGTTATCAATCACACCATCCGGCACTCCTTTTGGTCCGCTTATATCTTTAAAGGCAACATCTCCGGGCTGTACATTCGGTCCCTGGTATGCATGCGTAAATACCTGCACGGGCGTTTGAAAAATTCCTTCCTGCTGCAATAAATAAAACTCGCCAACCGGCTGTCCTACAGTAGTAAACGTTGCAAAATAATTATTATCAATGCGGCCACCAGCAATGGGCGTTGAATTGGAAAGGGAGATCACTTCATTTTTTAAGGTTGCAAAATTGCCAACCACTTCATAAGTAAAATCTTTGTTGCCTTTGTTGCGGTAAGTTACCTGCACTTCAAGTCCTTTATTTCTTATTTTACCTGCATTTTCAGTAGGACTTCCTACATTGCCGGCACTGGAAGGAATGGGAACGGATAAGAGGACATTGGAGGTATTTTTAACAAAATAATCCGCCGTTACCTCAAGCGCGTTTTTAAAAAGACCCAGATCTAAACCTACATCAGCTTGCGTGCTGGTTTCCCATTTAATATTAGGATTGCCTTCAGATGTTATCGTATATCCTTGAGTAGGCACGCCCCCGAATGGATAATAAAATCCCCCGGAAACAAGAGATGTGTAGGGATAATTGCCGATCTCCTGGTTTCCCAGCTGCCCGAGACTTCCACGCAGTTTAAGCAGAGAAATATTTTTACTGTTTTTTAAGAAATTTTCCTGGTCAAGCCTCCATCCTACAGATCCGGAATAAAAATTACCATACCGCATATCAGGGGCGAGCCGGGAAGATCCATCCCTGCGGAAATTAAAGCTCGCAAGATATTTATCCTGGTAATTATACCCAACCCGGCCAAAAAGAGAAAATAAGGCCCAATGGGATTCATTGCCACCATTTTGCTGGGTCCCTAATCCATTATCAAGATATTGAAAGTTGGGCGACTGGTTTACAAAAATCGTCCGCGAAGCCGAGGTTTGCTTGATATCTTCTTTTATAGCTTCGGAACCCGCCAAAAGATTAATGGTATGATCGGCGAAATGAATATCATAAGTGGCTGTATTGGTGAAATTATAAGTAAGCTCAGTGGAATTAGATTGAGCAAGGCTGTTCGGAGAATTTATGAAACGGTCGACACCCCATGTTGGAAAAAACTGTTTGTAGTTGGTTAATACCAGATTTCCGCCGAGATCGCTTTTAAGTTTTAAATTTTTTATTGGATCCAATTCTATAAATACATCGCCCAGGCCGGAATAATTGTAAAAGTTACGGTCTGTATTGGCTGCAAGCCCAACCGGGTTTAACCCATCTCCAAAAAATTGAGGTGGCTGCGGCAAATCAACCAATATTCCATTCTTATTATAAACCGGTGTAGCCGGCGTTCTGAACAGAGCATAACGCACTACACTTGCGCCGGGATTGCCATCTCCAAAACCATCTCCGGAAGTTCCTACCTGCCGGGTTTTTGAATAAGACAGATTAATATTTGTTCCTACCTTAAATAATTTAGAAAGACTGGAATTAACAGCGGTACGAATATTAAAGCGATCGAAGGAAGAGTTTTGTATAAGGCCATCCTGCTTAAAATAATTTGCAGCAACAATGTATTGCGAATTTTCATTTCCCCCGCTCATGCTTACCTGTATATTACTGATGGGCGCTGGCTTCAGCGTTTCCTTTAACCAGTTCACATTTGGAAGCGTGTCAATCATTCCTGCAGGTATTTGCTGCGCGGCCATCGGTAGCAGCGGCTTTATTATAGGCGGTAACATATTGTTGCGTATTGGCCATTTTAATAAGATGTCCCGTTGTTTGAGTGCCCGTATAAGCGCTGAGGCTCACTTTTGTTTTACCGGAAATACCATGCTTTGTAGTGATTATTACAACGCCGTTGGCCGCCCTTGCGCCATAAATTGCCGCTGAAGAAGCATCTTTAAGAATATTGATGCTTTCAATATCATTGGGCGAAATTTCATTGATCCCTGTTTTGGTAGGCACGCCATCAATAATATACAGCGGCGTGTTATCATTTATGGTTCCTATACCTCTTATTCTTACCGCAATAGCATCGCCCGGCGCTCCGGTTTGAGCAGTCACGGCCACACCCGGGGCTTTACCCTGCATAATCTGATCAACACCGCCAACAGGAATATTGTTTATATCTGCATTACTGATTACAGAAACAGCTCCCGTTAAATCCTTTTTCCTTTGAGTGGAATAACCAATCACCACTACATCATTTAAGCCTTTGATTACTTCATTTAATTTAATCTGAAGATTGTTTTGACTGCCAACCTGTATTGTCATTGGTTGAAATCCAACATATGAAATTTCAAGTGTTGCATTTTCATCGGGAACTATTAGTTGAAACCGGCCAAAGTCATCCGTTACAGTACCTCTTTTCGTACCTTTTAAAAGAATGGATACACCGCTTAATGGCTGTCCCGCCTGGCTGGTTACAATACCTGTTATTGTTTTATCCTGCAAATTATCCGCAAAGCATATTGTCATAAATAACATGCAAAGCAATAACTGGGTAAAAGTTATTTGCATTGCTGTTTTAATGAATGCAAGTAATTTTCTATTCATAGCTTTAATCATTTTCAGTTGAATAATTTTTTCAGAAAAACTGCAATGAGGTTCAGGTTTTTTATTCTTACGGATACCATATTCTATTTTATTCCAAAGCCGTTCTTCAATGCCATTCAACTCCACAGGAGCAATCTCCATTACCTTATCACCAAGACGCTGATATCCATGTTCTATCAAATCAAGCTCCATCTCAGTACATTTGCCATCAAGATAATTTTCAAGAAGTTGGCAAAAAGCTTTTCGATTCATTGATTTAGTTCTTTAAATTGAAAAATTCAGTGAAATCAGTTTAGCTTTATGATGGCCTGTTGCCGCGGAGATTTGGTATCACCATTCAATAGCTAAGTCAATTAAAACAAACGCTACCCTAAACCATTTAAAAAATAAAATGGCCTGGTTTTAAGCGCTGAAAAATAGTTGGAGTTTTTTGGGGCTTTCATCGTCCCCTTCATTGTTCATCAGCAGTTCGGGCTGTCCGCTACAAGTCCGGCGCAAACCAACGCACAAATCCTCACCGTGCTTTCCGCTTCCATCCCGGAGCCATTCAGCTATGGAATATCTATCGGGCAAAGGCAAACATCCTTCCAAAGGGTCAATGCACCTCCTTTCAGAAAACAAAATATTAATACAAAAACACAAACTCTTTTAAATGCAAACGGAGCGTTTTGAGTGACCTGGTAATATGGTATTCCACCGCTTTTTCTGATAAATGCATCGTTTGCGAAATTTCTTTTATGGTACAGTTATCTTTTCGGCTAAGGTTAAAAATTATTTGCGTTTTCTCTGGCAATTGATGTACGGTATTATCAATAATATGTTTTAATTCCCGCAATAGTAATTGCGTTTCACCATTGGAGTCATTTTGTGAAAAACAGGTTTTTAAACGATGCAAATACTTTTCCTTTATAATAGAAGATTTGAAATAATTTATTACCTGGTACCTGATGGCAGTATGTAAATAGTTTTCAAGATGAAGAATGTATACTGGTTGATCTTTTCTCCCAAAGGTCTACAAAAATATCCTGCACCAATTCTTCCGCAATCTTGTTTTTTATGCAATTTTTAAAGAGCGATGGTATAAAGATCCTTCCAGTAACGAATGTATATTTCTTTAAAAGCAGCTTCATCATTTGCTTTTAAAAACTTTACAAGTGATTCTTCGCAAACTGATTTATAATTCATAAAAGTAGTACTAAAGTTCTACTTTGAATTCGCGAACAAATTGAAATTCAAAGTTGCCCACTTTATTAAGACAACTAAATCGTCCATATTACTGCATGGCATTAATTGGTTATTTTGAAATGGAAAAAATTTTCAATTGGTTCTGACTCCCAATAGCGAATTACTCAAGCGGAACGTTCACTAGCACCTGATCCGGATGTTGCCTCTTCATTTTTCTCTATTTTTGCCCTTCATGGGACATAAAAAATTAATACGGTTTGAGGAAATAAAATCATTTCCCAATGTGTTGGAATATCCTCAAAATATGAAGGGTAAATGGAAGGATTTTTTTAAAAATCAAAATCCTGTTTTCCTGGAACTGGCCTGCGGAAAAGGCGAATATGCAGTTGGACTTGCAAGGATGGATTCCGGAAAAAACCTGATCGGAATTGATATTAAAGGAAACCGGATCTGGAGAGGAGCGAAAACAGCATTAAATGAAAACTTACATAATGTAGCTTTTCTCCGTACACAAATAGATAAGGTTGCCGACTATTTTAATGCAAATGAAATCAGTGAAATCTGGATCACTTTTCCCGATCCGCAGTTGCGGTTGTCGAGGATAAAAAAGCGCTTAACGCATCCTAAATTTTTGCGCCTGTACCAGCAAATTCTCAAACCAGGTGGTATTATTCACCTAAAAACCGATAGCCCCGATTTGTACCAATTCACAAAAGCGGTTATCCGTCTTTATGAATTGGAATTACTTGAAGATACAGAGCATGTATATGCCGAAGAAAATATTTTACCGGAGCTGGCTATTAAAACTTATTATGAAAGTCTTGATATTGCCCGAAGTAACCAGGTACATTATTTAAAATTTTTAATTAATAAAGAACTGCCGGTTGAAAAAGATGAATTATTAAAAGCAATGTTCAGTGAGCAGCAAATTAATTGAAGGCGTTGATTTTTATTTTAATGAAAAAGGATTGCTGGTATTTACACAGCACTATCATCTGCAACGAGGTTATTGTTGCGGTAATGGTTGTATTAATTGCCCGTACGATTATGAAGCAGTGCCAGAACCTAAAAGATCAACCTTGTTGGAGCAGCAAAAGAACAAGCGATAGGTTTTATTTTTTACCAATATCCCTATCTTCATACCATGAAGCGCAATAATACTTCAGCACAAAAAAAGAACCATGTAAAAGATGTTGTTACCAATCATTCTTTCTTTGAAGATGTATGGGATGTAGTACGGCTTATTCCTGAAGGAAGAGTAAGCACTTATGGCGCAATAGCAAATTATCTCGGCACCAGGTTATCCGCACGAATGGTAGGCTGGGCAATGAATGGGTCGTTTTCCATTCATCCATCCGTACCAGCACAAAGGGTAGTAAACAGAAATGGAATGCTAAGTGGTAAAATGCATTTTGCCACCCCCACATACATGCAGGAATTATTGGAAAAAGAAGGCATAAAAATAGAAAATGACCAGGTGGTGGATTTTGAAAAATTACTATGGGATCCGGCGAAAGAATTGAACTTATGAGCTTTTATTAAGTTGCACTTAGAAGTGTTTAATGGATCATTGTTTTATAAGTTATAAATTACCAAACGAATCAGTCGCTTAAATAAGAGTTATAAGATGAAAAGGATTTTATTTATTATTTGCAGTTTTGTTCTTTTGATAATTACAGTTTTTTTCATTCACATTCCTCAAAAAAAAGAAATGGTTATCGGCGCTTCTTTTAATCAAACATTGAATGAAATAAGGCTGCCGCAAAACTGGGTAAAATGGCATCCTGAAATTAGCAGGGAATGGCAAAAAGATTCGGTTAAGTGTGTAATCCGTACCGATTCCCTGAATAAAAACTTTGAGATCCATATTCCGGATCAAAGCTTTAAAATCAAAAATATTGATGCTTTAACTTATGAGATTACAGAAGTAAAAAACAATAGTACTTCACATTATATTTACGTATTTACTCCCGCTATAAAGGGAGATTCCACAATTGCATTGATTGCCGGAAAAACCAGGTTAATTTATTCCCTGCTTCCTTTCCTTAAAAATAATCTGAATGGAGCAATTGCTATTGAAAAGCTTCGCTCTTTCATGCAGGACGACAATTTGTATTATGGATATCCAATTAAAGTGGAAAAAGTACCCGATACAGTTGTAGCCACTAAAAGCGTGGTTATTTCTGATACTGATGCCATACAAACCATGCATGTATTAGCCGGCGAAATTCAGGAATACATCAAGTCGAATAATCTTGTGGCGGAAAATTATACTTATATCTATTTTAATAGTAGCAAAAATGATTCCCTTCAATTATTTGTTGGTATTCCGGTGAATAAAGAAGCGATGGTTGCCAATGGAATTGAATGCAGAAAAATGCCCGCCGAAAGCAGAATTATTACCGCGGAATTTGAAGGTAAATTTTCAGAAAAGCAATTGATTTACCAGGCGGTTGACCGGTATATTGCTGATAAAAAATTTCAAAAAGTTGCTTTGCCTTTTGAAAAATACGACAAAAATCTGTTACCGGATTCCGACTCCTCAAATATAAAGATCAAAATTTATTTTCCTGTTTATTAAGAAGGGTTCCCACAGATTGCGCATATATTTTTTCAATAGAAACATTTTTCCGCTGATTGTACCGCTAATGCAGAAATCCCTTGCCTGTTGTCAGCTAAAATCAGCTCAATTGGCGGGAAATTTTCCACTTCCATTAATACTGAAGCAATACCAATCCCTCATTATTTAACGCAACAAGTAATCCGCTTTTATTGTTGGTTAGCCTGATTTTCTGTATGCTTCTTACTTCACCTTTTATATTTCTCATTTCCTCTGCTACAGGAAAAACCGCTTTGAAAACTCCTTTTCCATTTCCAATGCAAAGCATTGGCAGCATTGCATCATACCGCCCTTCATAAGGCAGCGTTCCATAGAAATTTCCACCGGCTAAAAAATCGCTGTCACCATCCTTATTAAAATCTTCCACTGCAAATGCATATACGGGCGCCCATTGCATTGCAGGCGGCAATTGAGCAGGCTTAAAATGACCTTTTCCATTATTGATCAGTGCAACAGAAGCAAAGGTTGTTGCTTCTAAAACAGGCGCGTTTTTTAATTTATCGCCAAATATTTCATCTATGGTTTTGCCTGCCATTTTTGAATAACTTAAAAATTCTTTCTTCAAATAAGGCAATTGTTTTTCCAGATCTTCTTTTCCTAAAAAAGGATAATATTTACCTTGTTTTGGTACTGCAAGAATTTGATTTAACTGGCCATTCCCATTCAAATCGGCGGAATACATTTTAATGGGATATTCCCTGCTGGCAGTTAACTTACTGTTTAATCCATAATTTCCCAATAACAGATCGTCTATTCCATCGCCATTTATATCTGCTGTTTTCAAACTGGTCCACCAGCCTTTTAGATGATCATCGTTGTCCGTTAATTTTTGCTGAATTAATTTCCCTTTATTATTTTTAAATAAAACCGGCGCCATCCATTCACCAACTATTATTAAATCTTTCCAACCATCATTATCTATATCCATCCATGCGGCATCTGTAACCATACCAATATGTTCAAGCCCGGGAACGAGTTTATTGGTTACAATAGTAAAATTTCCCTTGCCGTCGTTCTGCAACAGATAAGAAGTAGGAATAGCGCCATAAGCCTGCGCATTTGCCCGTCCGCCTACAAAAATATCCAGGTCGCCATCCTGGTCAAAATCGGCTACCCGTACCACAGATTTATTTTCATACATCGCCGGCAGTCCGGATGATTTTGTAAAATAGCCCTTTCCATTATTCAGGTACAACCTGTCTTTTAATTCAGGTGCATTTCCCATGTATTCATTTCCGCCACTCACTACATACAGATCCGGATGACCATCGCCATTTGCATCAAAAAAAACGGCATCCACATCTTCGGAATTTTTATCCGTTTCAAAGGTTAAATTATCTTCTGATCTTTTAAAACTACTGTTTGGTTGCTGCAGAAAAATAGCGCCCGCCTGCCCTTTGGCGCCACATACATAAAAATCTTCCAAACCATCGCCATTTACATCGGCAACCGCCACCCTGGGACCTTGTGTAGAAAGCTGATGCGGTATAAAAGGTTGACGGTTAAAATCATTAAATGAAAGATTTTCCCGGTGTTTAAAATCAATGCCGGATTGCGCCGTAATATTGGTAAAAACAGGTTCGTCAGGCGTATGCAACAGAGCATTGATCAATTGAAAATGATTCGATACTGTGTCAGTATTTTTTCGCTCATAATTAATCAGCAATTTTTGATTTGCTTTAATATTTTTTAACTGCTGATACCGGTTGTTTGGCCAGATAATTATCAAACTGTCTATTGTATTTTTTTCACCCAAGCCAAAATGCAGCAATGGTTCCACGCTGCTCATAAAGCCGCGTGTAGGCTGCAATTGCTGATATTTTACGGATTGATTGATGAATAAAAAAACTTTTGCACCAACAGAAAAAGTATTGGGCGCAGGTCCTTTTAATTGCAGTGAAATATAATTTGCTGAAGGATTTATTTCCAGCGTATTATTTTTATAAATACCTGCGGGTTCATTCATATTATTGGTAACAAGATCCGGTGCGCCATCATTGTTCAGATCCGCATAAGCAGCGCCCTGCGAAAGCGTTGGCTTTTCAAATCCCCATGCTTTGGATTGGTCTTTAAATTTTAAATCCTGGCTTCCTTCAAAAATATAATTATGCCATGCGCCGGGCGGCTGATGTTTTAGAATTTCTTTATCATAATTTCTTGAATTCACACTTTGCGCACGCGTTTGACCATAGGATATAAACTTTATATAATCCAGGTCATTCAAGCGGTTTTTGATACCATTGGAAATAAAAATATCATTGTTTCCATCGAGGTTATAATCCGCTATTAAAGGACTCCAGCTCCAGTCTGTTGCCGCTACGCCACTGTATAAAGCAATGTCTGAAAATTTTTGTCCTTTCCCTACATTCAACTGAAGCGTATTGCGTGCATACTGATAATTGTAACCAAATTTAACCTGGTAATTATAGATATCAAAAGACTGATCGCCCTGTGAAGATTTCAATACCTTTTCATCTTCAGGCAACATATCCAGCGTTACCAGGTCGGGCCAGCCATCATTGTTGATATCGGCCACATCGTTGCCCATGGAGAATTTTGATTGATGACGAAATGCATCCGCATTCATTTCTTTAAAAGTTCCATTTCCCTGGTTTACATAATAGTAATCATTTTCATGAAAGTCGTTGCTCACATAAATATCATCCCAGCCATCATGATTCATATCCGCTACGGCTACCCCCAATCCATACCCCAATACGCTGCTGATAATGCCGGAGCCATTTGTAACATCAGTAAAATGATCCCCATCATTGCGAAACAGTTTTCCCCCACTTACCGTACTGTATTTGCTGCGTACAGAAGTATCACCATAACTATCGGTCTGATGAATGGAATGCTGCAATAAAAACATATCCAGATCGCCATCTTTATCGTAATCAAAAAATACAGCCTGTGTATTATAACCCTGCAAATCCAACCCCCATTTGTTTGCCGCTTCAGTAAATGTAAGATCACCGTTATTGATGAATAATTGATTCCGTGAATTTTTAAAATAAGTATGCGCACCATTGCCATGCGGCGTATGATTTGCAACCGCACAAACATAAATATCAAGCAACCCATCACCATTTATATCCACCATGGTTACTCCTGTTGTCCAATCTGCATTTCCTTTTACGCCGGCTTTGGAAGTAATGTCTTCAAATTTAAAATTGCCTTTATTCAGAAAGAGTTTGTTGCCGCCGGTATTGGATGCAAAATAAATATCGGGCAATCCGTCATTATTAATGTCGCCAATGGATACGCCGGCGCCATTGTAATAATAGAGATAATCAAGAATGTTGAGCGTATCGCTGTCTATATTTTCATTTACAAAATCAATTCCTGTTTCAGAAGACTGCAGTTGGGTAAATAAAGTTTTTTTATTGTTGCAAGAGGCAAGCAAAAAAATGAAGAATGGTAGTAAAAAAATGAACTTTTTTTTATCAGATAAATGATGAATCAGCCGGCGGTAACGAATATCAGGATTAATGGAAATACGGATCAAAATATAAAGCTATTTTTTAAAAATTTGCAATGCATCATTGTTTCTTGCAACCAAAACATAGTTTCCGTTTTTTGTTGCAATGGATTTAATATCTCTTATTTCACCCTGAATAAAAAAGCCGGATTCTTTTGGAGGAAGAAAGTTAAAACTATTATTGGAAGTACCCATTAATGTAACGCCATAACTTGCGTCTAACCGCCCAATATCGGGCTTTAATCCATAAAAATTTCCACCCATAATTAAATCATTGATGCCATCGCCATTTATATCCGTTACCAATATGCCAAATACCGGTGCGAGCTGCGCCTGTAATGGAAGTGGTTGCATATCGAAATTACCTTTTCCATCATTATAAAAAATACAGGATTGCGTTTGCTCAACAGAAAGTTGTAAAGCCTGCTTTAACTGGTCTTGTGAAAAAACTTCTGAAATGGTTTTTCCGGCATATGCATCATAACGGAGAAATTTCTTTTTAAGTGTGGGAATCTGGGCTACCAAATCGCCGCGTAAATGCCAGGGATATTCTTTTCCATCCGGTTTATAATAAGTGGGCACACATTCCATTTGTCCATTCTGATCGAAATCCGCGACATATAATTTAGAAGGCTGCTCCTTATTTGCTTTTATTTTTGAATTCAATCCATTATTTCCTGCTATGATATCCAAATGCCCATCGCCATTCATATCAGCTATTTTCAAACAATTCCACCACCCAGATGAAGCCGGCACTTCTTTATATTTATTTAACTTCCCATTTTCATATTTTAAAATGGTAAGCGGCATATAATCACCCACTACAACAAGTTCTTTTTTACCATCGCCATCAATATCGGCCCATTGCGCATCGGTAACCATTCCCAGTTTTAAAAGCGCCGGCGCAATGCCTGCGGTTATATTTTCAAAGCTTCCTTTTCCATTTCCTTTTAATAAAACACTGGATGGAATGAGGCCATAAGATCCAGGCACAGAACGTGCACCAATAAAAATATCGGCATTGCCATCGCCATCAAAATCATGCACGGCAACGCAGGATGCATTTACAGAAATCAAAGGCCAGCCTTTTTGTGCATGAGAGAAATTGCCTTTACCATCATTGATATACAAGCGGGTTAATAAATTCATTGAACCCTGCTTTTCCTGGTTGCCACCTGATACAACAATCAAATCCAGATCACCGTCATTATCAGCATCAAAAAACACAGCGCCCACATCTTCATTGTCTTTATTTTGAACAAAGGAAAATTGCTGTTTTTGAATAAAACGGCCATCCGGTTGTTGAATAAATAATTTGGCCGTATCACCGGTTGCTCCGCCCATAAAAAAGTCTTCAAGGCCATCGCCATTCACATCACCGACAGCTAATTTTGGTCCCTCGGTAGATAGCATTTTTGGGATCAGTCTTTGGGTATAAAAATCAATAAAAGCATTTTCATGATGGTAAATATTACCGGTTATTGAGGAAGCGGTATTATTTGTATAAAAGCGGGTGCTTTTGATTGTATAGCAGGTATAAATATTTCAGTCGCATCCTTTTGTATAAGCGTAATGGTAGTATCGGCCGGAATATTTTTTAATGTCTGTGTTTTTTGATTGGGCCATCTTACCACCAGGCTGTCAATAATTTGATGATCGCCCAAACCAAAATTTAATACCGGTTCTACAGAACTTTGAAAACCGCGGCTGGGCATTTGCTCCAATACCTGTGTTGCTTTGTTTTGTATAAATGGTTACTCGTGCACCAATCCAAAAGTATTCGGTGCATTTCCCTGTAATTTTATTTTTAAATAATGAGTATGCAATTTTTCAGAACTCATGTTGCGGTAAATAAAAGCTTCCATATTCGCATTATTTACAACAAGGTCCAGGTCGCCATCGCCATCCAGATCGCCATAAGCTGCGCCATTACTGAAACCTGGCTTTGCCAATCCCAATGCCTGCGCCTCATTTTTAAAAACTAAATTCTTTTGATTTACAAATCCATAATTAGACAAAGGAGTGGCAGGCATTTTATCCAATAATTCTTTGAAATTAAATCCGCCCGTCCTGATCTGATTCATCATTTCCTGGCTGCTGAAATAGTCGAGAAAATCCTGGTTGGTCAGATCTTTACTGATGCCATTACTCACAAAAATATCCTTCCAGCCATCATTATTAAAATCGAAAGTTAAGGCGCCCCAGCTCCAGTCTGTTGCATCTATTCCGGCCAATTGCGCAATCTCGCTAAAGCTGCCATCGCCATTATTCAATTGCAGGCAATTGGCTGTAAACTGGTGATGAAAATCATTGTTGAGTTTGGTATTGTACAAATTATAGTCATCAAATTTGGTCATGGTTTTGAGCCGGTAATCCCCTTCGGGAAGCATATCAGTAGTAAAGATATCGAGCAGGCCGTCATTATTGATATCAGCCATATCCGAACCCATCGAAGAAAGGCTCATATGCCCGATAGCAACATCGCTCATTTCTTTAAATGTTCCGTTGTGTTGGTTGATGTATAAATAATCTTGTTCAAAAAAATCATTCGATACATAAATATCCTCCCAGCCATCATTGTTAACATCGCCTACTGTAACACCTAATCCAAATCCAATTTCGCTTCCATAAATACCTGCCTCTTCACTTACATCAACAAATTTTCCGCCGTCATTTCTGTATAAGCGGTGACCACCTTTTGTGTCGCGTATATTGCGCATCTTCGGATCATAACCGAAACTTTCTATTGGTCGAAAACTGTTATTCAGAACAAAACAATCCAGGTCGCCATCATGATCATAATCAAAAAATACGGCGTGGGTGGTTAATCCTTTATCGGCCAAACCATATTTTTCCGCTTCTTCTTTAAATGTTCCATCCTGTTGGTTGATGTACAATTCATTTGCCCGGTCATCACCATTTATATCACCGCTGTTGCATACATAAATATCCAGCCAGCCATCGCCATTTATATCTACCATGGTTACGCCGGTATGCCATTGATGAATGCCTTTAACGCCCGCTTTATCGGTTATATCTTCAAACTTAAAATTGCCTTTATTGAGGTATAATTTATTGTGCATGCTGATTAGAGCTAAAATAAATATCAGGTAGTCCATCATTGTTTATATCGCCAATGGCCACCCCGCCGCCATTATAAAAATTACGGTATTTGAATACATTGAATTCTTTGGTATCCTCTACCTTATTAATAAAGTCAATTCCTGTATGCGATGCAGGTAATAAATGAAACAAAGGATTATCCACAATAGGTTTGTTTTTTGAATTACAAGCGCCGCTTATCACAAGGATAATCATCAAAACAATCAATAAATTAAATAGCCTACCGTACATACTATATTTAAAACTGTTTCTGATAATACAACAAGAGCAGTAACCAAATTACTGCTCCTGAAGGAATAATGTAAATAAAAAATTTTAAACTGCGGAGTGATGAATGATCCACTGCAAGCCACCTTTCACCTTTCACTTTTCACTTTTCCTCAATTGTATCCCGGATTTTGTTTTAAGTTGGTATTGGCCGACATCTGCGGTTCGGGAATGGGGAAAATATTTAAATGACCATCTGCAGGGTCAGCAGCTTTTTCAGGAACCCTTGCATCGCCAAATTTACCAAAACGGATCAGATCCTGTCTCCGGGTGCTTTCCCAAGCCATTTCACGGCCTCTTTCTTTTAAAATATTATCCAGGGTTAAATCAACTGTTGTCCAATTGTGGTTGGCATCACCATAAGCACGCTGGCGGATGGTATTGATTAAAGTTAAAGCAGCGCTTTTATCTCCGCCTGCTCTCACAAGCGCTTCAGCTTTCATGAGCATGATATCCGCCAAACGGAAAATAACCATATCATTACTTTGGTTTCCGGAAGTACCTGATTCAGGGAAATATTTGATATTACGAACGCCTGCCTGACGAAAAGCATCCGAAGGATCGGAAACCTTTTTAATGTCCGGCGTAAAGAAAATCGGCAAATTGGTACCTGCATCCTTTAAAATAAGAGAAGCATCGGTACTGGAATACAATACATTCGTATTGGGCGGATAAGTATATTTTTCTTTAAATTGCTGCCCTACAAGGTATTGTCCGGCACGAGCATCAAGATAAGTGCGGTAAGTATTTGCTCCTTTAATGGTGTAAACAGAAGTGGTATCGAATTTACTATAAAAATCGGCCGCTGTACAAAACCCATTCCAGGGGCCGCCGCTCAGTGCAAAATTGGTTTGATTTTGATAGTGTAAGGTTGCCATTTCCCGGTTATTACCGCCGATATTTATATTATCAAAAGGTACTACGAAAATATTTTCCACGGAACCATCATTCTTTACAGAAAAGTTGTCGAAATAATTAGATTCGAGGCTATATTTCCCTGATGACAAAACGGCATCACAGGCAGCGATACAATCGGCCCACCTGGGAGTTCCCGTATAAACGCCAGCATTCAGGTACAACCTGGCTAATAAACTATAAGTGAAATATTTGGTAGCACGACCATAAGTACTTAAATCCACGGTGGCAGGTAATAGCTCTATATTTTCCTTTAATTCAGTTTCAACAAATTTGAATATCTCTGCACGCGTACTATTGGTAACGCTATTGGGATCCGTATTAAAATCCACAACAAGCGGTACATTACCAAACAAATCCATTGCAAGGAAATAATAATATGCTCTTAATGTTTTTAATTCCGCATTAATATTATCCAGATTATCAGGCTTACTCTGCAAATTATTTACTACGGATAAAATAAAATTAATTTTACCAATGCCATTGTAAACATCATTCCATGCATCATTGATGGTATTGGTTTTTTTATCCCAGGTATGCAGCCACAATTGCCGCCATTTACCGCCATCATCCCAGTCGCCGCCCCTGGTAGGAACAATCTGCTCATCCGTAGTTGCAGTACTTAAATTGTACACATTTCCATCGGGAATGCTTTGCAGTGCCTGGTAAGCAGGCGCTACGCCGGCCGCAATCTGTTCGGGTGTTTTCCAAAATTCATCATTGGGAATTACACTATAAACATTCTTTTCCAGCTTGGTACAGGAAACAGCAAGTAAACAGAAACTGAATATCGCTGTTGTTATATTTTTATTTGATTTCATTTTCTTAAATATTAGAAATTAAAAAACAAAAGAGAATCGTTTTTGAATTATTTAAAAGACACATTTACACCAAAAACAAATGATCTGGCTTTTGGATAGTATCCATTTCCACCATTTGTATAATCAATATACGCCTGGTTATCATCTCCATTTTTTACTTCCGGGTCAAGACCTTTGTATTTGGTAATTACCAAAAGATTGTTTCCCGTAACAAATAACCGCAGGTTATCAATTCCATTACTCACTTTATTAAAATTGTAGGACAAAGTAGCATTATCCAAACGCAGGTAGGAAGCATTTTCCAGCCAAAGATCCGATGATACAGGGGTTTTATCCTTTAATCCATTTGTAAGCGCCTCTCTCGCTACATTGTTACTGGGCAACCTGCCAATATTGTTTAAAAGCAAAGCAGTATTATTATATATTTTTTGCCCATATACACCACGAAGGAATACATTCAAACTCCATTTATTATAAGTAAATGTGGTATTAAAACCATAATTAAATTTAGGACTTGCATCAATATAGTTTTTTTGCGCATTGGTAGCTGTGGTGGTACCGGTTCCTGAAGAATCAAAAAGCTGCCTTCCTTCTTTATCCACACCCATAAAATGAGGCAGATAGAACACGTATGGAGAATAACCCACTTTTAAATAAGTGATATAATCATCGCTTAATCCACGGCCCTGGGCAGTACCACCTCTTATATTGTCTGTGGACACTTTATATCCTGCATAAGTTCCTGATAAATTGTCAACTTTGGTATTAATGAAAGTGATCTGTCCGCCGGCATTCCAGGAAAAATCTTTCTGGTTTACAATATTCGCATTCAATTGCACTTCCACACCTTTGTTGCTCAACTGGCCCACATTGGCTAAGATATTATTTACATAGAATGGAGGAACAGGCACTGCGTAATTAAACAAAAGGTTTTTTGTTTTATCATTGAACACATTGATATTACCACTGATAGTTACTATTGAACAAAGAGAAATCCAATCCAATGTTCATCCCATGTCTTTCTTCCCATCTTAAATCCGGATTTGCGTTCTGACTGGGTGAATAAGATTGCGGATAGGCATTGGTAGGCGTAGTAGGATTGTAATACCTGCCCGAGCCACTCAACAACAATAAAGTTCTGTAAGGATCAATGGCATCCTGGTTGCCGGTAACGCCATACCCGCCACTCAATTTCAATTCATTGATCCAGGTAATATCTTTAATAAATTCCTCCTGGCTCAGGCGCCATGCTGCGGATATGGCCGGAAAATTTCCCCATTTGTTATTCGCCCCAAATTTTGAAGAACCATCCCGGCGCAAACTTGCCGTTAAGAAGTATTTGGAATTATAATTGTAGCTGATTCTTCCAAGAAAAGATGCGAGTTGATATTCATCTCTGTAAGAACCAATCTGATTGCGCGCAGAGTTGCCATTACCCAAAGAATTATTATTATTTTGTTCTAATAAAAATTCACGACCCGAAGCGCTATAATTATTATAATTGAAATCATTGTACTCATGCACAAGCGTTACTGCTATGGTATGCTTATCAAAATCTTTTAAATAATTAAGATGGATATCGCCTTTTTTGGAATACTTGTTTTCAGTGAATTTAGAGCCATTGTTCACATTGCTGTTGCCTGGTCCGAGGGGAAGACTGGGTTGAAAAAAATCCTGCAGCTTATCCCAATTGGATAAGGAACCGGTAACACCGATCTTCAGATCTTTTATGATCTCATAATTGACAGTACCGTATAACTGGGAAAATTTTTCTTTTACAGTATTAATCTGCATCTCCTGCTGGGCAACAGGATTTTGCAGATTAAAATCATAATATCCAAAATAACTGCCATCACTGTTATGAACCGGGTAAGTAGGCGGCGTATTGATCATGAACAGGAATAAATTGTAATCAGCCAGTTTCCGGTTGGTAACCGTATTTACAATGCCGTATTGAATGTCTAATTTATTGTTCAATGCTTTTTGCTGCGCATTGAACCTTAAACCCACTTCCTGCTTCCCGGAATTGATGATAATTCCCTGCTGATCGAGATAGCTGACAGAGCCACGGTAATTAAATTTTTCTGTACCACCGGAAACAGCCAGGTTATGCCCCTGAGTCAATGCTGTTCGTGATACCGCATCCTGCCAGTCGGTGTTTCCACCTTTGTCGTAACTGGAAGCATCGGGACCTAATGTGGCTTTATATTCAGCGGCATTTAACAAATTAAATTTCTTAGCCTGTTTATCCATACCTATTGTACCGGAATAATCCACCTGTGCTCTTCCCGCATGTCCTTTTTTAGTATTAATGATGATTACGCCGTTTGCGCCTCTGGAACCATAGATAGCGGTTGCGGATGCATCTTTTAATACATCGTAGGAAGCTATGTCACCCGCAGGAATATTGGAAATTTGATTAGGATCATCCAATGGCACGCCATCCACAACAATCAAAGGTGTTTGGCCGCCGGTAAGTGAAGTTTGCCCGCGCAGCCTGATGATCACATCTTGATTGGGATCGCCACCGGGCTGCGTAATTACAAGACCGGCAACTTTTCCCTGTATTTGCTGCATGGGATTGCTTACCACGCCCTGGTTAAAATCTTTTGCGCCTACGCTTGCCACGGCGCCCGTAACATCCTTTCTGCGCGCCGTTCCATATCCTACAACGATTACATCATTTAAGGTGGAGCTTTCGGGTAAAATAGTTACGCTCACATTTGTTTGACCAGTTATACTTACTTCCTGGGTTGCAAACCCAATAAAAGATACGGTCAATGTGGTGGCAGAAGAAGGAACCGAAAAACTGAAATTACCTTCAATATCTGTAGAGGTTCCCTGGGTTGAATTTTTAATTAAAATGGAAGCTCCTTGTACCGGAGCGCCTTTATCGTCGGTTACTTTACCTGTAATGGTTTTGTTTTGCGCCTGAACAGCGATTCCGGCAAAAAAGGCAGGAATACAGAGCAGCACTCTAAGCAATCGGATTGTATTCATAATACAGTAGTTTTTATGGGAAATTTGACAATTGGTGTACAATTTACACATTTTGTTATTAAAACAATATCTTTTTCTTAACATTTTTTTGAAAGAAATAATGGTTCTTGATTTTAATGGTTGAATTGAATGGTTGCATTGTTTAATGGTTGAATTGTTGAATAGTTGCATTGTTGAGCGGTTGTGGGTTGAATGCTATCGGAAAAGTTGACTGCTGATGGCTGATGGCTGATTGCTGATATCTGATTGCTTTTTATTGCTGATTTCAGCTTAATTTCAATCATTACAAATTCCCTAAGTACAATAATGGTTTTTTTATGAAAAAATGGCTTCTTGCATTGCCGGTTGTTTTGCTGTTATTAATCCTGAGCATTTATATTTTTATACCGGGCAAGCTGACCATTTCACGGTTTGTACTTGTAAATGTTGCTCCTAACAGCGCTTACAGGGTTTTGGCTGATAAAAGCAAATGGATAAAATGGTGGCCACGCCCGAACCATCATTCCAACAGCGATGGCCCGAATGATTCTTTTAATTACAATGGATATGATTTCCGGGTTCAAAAAATTTTGTACAATGCAGTTGATGTTTCTATTGCAGCCGATACCATTCAGCGCCACTCAAAGATTTTTATTATCCCTTTTTCATCGGATTCGCTGGCAGTGAAATGGGAATGTTCATTTTCTACAAGCTACAATCTTTTCAAAAGAATTCAACAATACCGGGATGCAAGACAGCTCAAAAATAATATGGAGATCCTTCTTAAAAACCTGCAATCATTTTTGAAAAACAATGAAAATATTTACGGATTCAACATTCAGCCTGCCACTTTAAAAGACACGATATTTATTACAACAAAAATTCACAACAACCGGATATCCGGGCACAATGGTTATTTACTAACAGATACAGAAATTAAGGGAATACATGTGCAAAAGGGAGCTAAGGAAACCAATTATCCTATTCTGAATAGTACAAAAACAGACAGTTTGCATTATACAACCATGGTTGCAATACCAACAGATAAAGAATTACCGGAAGATAAAACTATCTTCAACAGGCGGATGATCATCATAAAAGATAAAGTGCTTACAATAGAAGTAAAAGGAGGCCCGGCAACTATCCAAAAAGCTTTTGAAGCACTACAGAATTATATGACCGACTACCAACTTAGGGCGCCCGGTATGGCCTTTTGAATCTTTAATAACCGACCGGAGTAATGAACCGGATAGCACAAAGTGGATCACGAAAATCTATTATCCTATTGCATGAACAAAAAACTTCCATCAGCCCAAATAACGTTGGTGTCAAAGAATTAATATTTGGCAATATATTTCTTCTTTTCATCTGTTTTTATTTTATACAAAACAGGATACTCATTGTTTTGAAGGAATAATAAAAAATTATCCTCGCTTCCCTTTATTTCCGCTATATCCCTTATTTCCCCGGGCAATTCCAAACCTGAATCAGCAGGGGACATCTCTGTGAAATTTCCCTTTCCATTGTTCAGTAAAACATGACCATAACTGGCGTCCAGTCTTCCAAACTGCGGCTGAAAACCAAATTCATTTCCGCCTAAAACCAAATCCATTTTTCCGTTGTTTTTTATATCCGTGCAATAAGCCGCATTTACGGATGAAAACTGAACCGCAGGCGGCAATTTTTGAATTGAAAATTTTCCATTCCCTTCATTAAAAGCAATAATGGAGCTGGGATAATTGAATTGTTTTACCACACAATTTTTAAGTACTTCGCTTGAAAAAAGATCCTGAATCGATTTTTTTGCATAATCCGCGTGTTTTAAATTTTGTTTTTTAAGTAAGGGTATTTCCTGCTCCAGGTCATGCTTTAAAAAAACCGGTTTATCTTTTCCATCAATGGTGCGGGTAAGCACTTTATCCATGATACCATTCTGATCAAAATCATTGATCCACAATTTTACAGGATCTTTAAAATCGGGTCGCAGGTAAAAATTTTCCCCAACATTTCCCAATACCAGGTCGGCGCGGCCATCGCCATTTAAATCTGCAACAGCTACCGTTTGCCACCAACCATATAAATCATTCAGATTGGTTTTTATTTCTTCAAAATGATCGCCATTAAAAGAAAAAATCCGGGGTGCCATCCATTCACCAACAATAATCAACTCCTTATTTTTATCTCCTGTAATATCGGCCCAGGCTGCTCCGGTTACCATACCGATATGGGCTATATCCGGGTTTTTTGTTTTGGCCATATCCGTAAAATGTCCCTTGCCATCATTTACAAACAAAAAGCTTGCGGGAGAAATTCCATATTCTCCGGGAACACTTCTGCCACCTACAAAAAGATCTGAACTACCATCATGATTAAAATCGTAAGCCACTGCCACATTGGTATTGGCGCCATTGGTATTATTGGGAAATGCATTCGCATCAAGGGTAAAATTTCCTTTCCCATCATTTTTAAATAAGCGCAATTGCATTTGCCTGCTGTAGGGCGGCTCATTGTTACCTGCCGGACCAATAAAAAGATCCAGGTCACCATCGCCATCGCAATCAAAAAATGTTACCGCCCCATCTTCAAAATCAGCAAACTGAGCAAAGGCAGGTTCTTCCTTTTTTACAAACTCCCCCGAATGCTGTTTGCAAGTACAACTGTCCCGGATGACCTGTTGTACCGCCAATATAAACATCTGCTAACCCATCGCCATTCACATCACCAACGGCAGCCTTCGGACCTTCGCGGGATAACATTTTGGGTATATTTTTTTCATAATAAAAATCTATAAAATCACCTTCCTGGTGCTTTTCAAAATTGGTTTTGACAGGGGTAAACAGCAGGGAAGATATTTTGGATAGAGGATCGGTTTCAGGTTTACTGTTTGCCGGTTGTTCAATAATATAAACCGTATCAATTGCCGGATGATCGAACCTGGAATAACTGCGATCCGGCCAATCAATGATCATTGAATCTACCTGCGTTGCTTTGCCTAAACCTATCACCTGCTTATAATCTACTGATGATTGAAATCCCCTGCTGGGAACAACTTCACGGGAAAAGATCTGGCTGCCCTGGTAAATTTTAATTTTACTACCTATGGCAAAACGGTTTTTATCTTTCCCTTTTAATAAAATGCTGATGTAGTTGTTTTTATTTAATTCGCGGGAATTGTTTTTATAAATAAAGGCAGGACCGTTTTCATTATTCACTACCAGGTCCAAAGCGCCGTCGTTATCTAAATCTCCGTAAGCAGCTCCATTGGAAAATGAAGTTTGTGTAAAACCCCAAGATTTTCCCGCATCTTCAAATTGCAGGTTTCCCTCGTTTCTAAAAGCCTTATTAAGTATAGGATTTGAAGGAATTTTTTCAAGCACCTGTTCTACTCCTTCCTTGTGGCCCGATAAAACCATTTTTTGAATGACATCGTTGGCAAAAAAATCCATAAAATCCAGATTCGTTACATCCTTGTTCACGCCATTACAAACATAAATATCATTAAATCCATCATTATCCGCATCAAACATCAATGCGCCCCAGCTCCAGTCGGTTGCTGAGACGCCGCTATAATTTGCTATTTCCAAAAATTTACCATTCTGATTATTCAGCTGCAGGCAATTTTTTACAAACTGATGATAAAAGCCGCCTTTTATTTTACTGTTGTATAAATCAATATTATCAAATGCGCCAATTGTTTTTAATCGGTAATCATCTTCAGGCAGCATGTCAGTAGTAAATATTTCGGGATAACCATCATTATTAATATCAGCCATATCCGCTCCCATGGAAGAGAAGCTGGTATGCTCCATCCATTGTTCCAGTTCATCTTTAAAAGTTCCGTCTTTTTGATTGATGTACAAGTAATCCCGTTCATAAGAATCATTTGAAACATATATATCGGGATATCCATCGCCGTTAATATCACCTACCGATACGCCTAAACCGAAACTGATAAGGCTGCCATGAATGCCTGCTTCTTTGGTTACTTCCGTGAAATGCCCATTATCATTGCGGTACAAGTGATCGCCCCCTCCTTTTAAAAAATCAGCCACCTTCCATTGCGCTTCAGGAAGATCGCGCTTGTTGGCATTATTCAATGTGTTCACGGGAATAGGGCTGTTGTTGATCATAAAGCAATCCAGGTCGCCATCATTGTCATAATCAAAAAAAGAAACCTGTGTGGTATAGGCGGAAATATCCAATCCATATTTTGCTGCGGATTCGGTAAAAGTCAGATCATGATTGTTAATGTATAATTTATTTCTCCGGTTTCCATCACTCATGTGGCCGGAATTACAAACATAAATATCCAGCCAGCCGTCATTATTGATATCAACCATTACCACGCCGGTGCTCCACATGCTATCCTGCTTAAAGCCGGCTTTGCCGGTAATGTCGTCAAATTTAAAATTACCCTTATTCAGATATAATTTATTCTCTCCCATATTGGAAGTAAAAAATACATCGGCCAGGCCATCATTATTGATATCGCCAATAGCTACTCCGCCCCCATTATAAAAATTTCTAAAAAGAAAACTGTTGTCAGTTTTTGAGTCTTTTACCGTATTCTGAAAGTTGATTCCCGTATTTTTCATCAGCTCAAATAATGGGCGCTCCTGTTGAATATTATTGCAGGAAAAACATAAGATCAAACCGGGGCATAAAGCATGAACAATATTGCTGAGTATTGTTTTCATACAGGATTATAATTAGAATTCTCCGTTCCTAAAGTTACAAAAGGTCATTAATCAATAATGACCTTTTGTGCAACATAAAGATTATTTTAAACAGGATTTAATAGCCTGGATTCTGCTTAAGATTTGGGTTTGCAGCCAAAGCCTGCGTAGGAATTGGGAAAACGATATAATGCGCATCATCTGTTGGTTTATAAGCCCAGGGTTTGGTAAACATACCAAAACGGATCAAATCTGTTCTTCTAACACCTTCCCAATATAGTTCCCTTCCTCTTTCCGCCAACAAGTGTTGGGATCATAAACATTAGATGTATTTACCAAAGGCATAGATGCGACGGAGGCGATGCACCTCTTGCGATTCTTAAGTTTATTAACCAATGCCAATGCGCCCGCATTATCCGGAGCAGCCGCGCGCATTTTGGCTTCTGCCACCATTAATACCACATCAGGATACCTGAAAATCATCATCCAGTTACCTCCTGCACTTGAATAAGCGCCCACACTTGAATAATCGGGCGGGTATTTAACTGCCCTAATTCCGGTTAATTCCAGATTGGGTCCTGTTTCCTTCAGATCAGCCGCTACTTTAGGTTCAAAAACCAAAAGATTACCTTTTCTATCAAAGTACTTGACGCCTTTTTCATTGTATTGCTGGCCTATTAACAAACCCGGTCTTACACCGGAAATATCCGTACTTCCTTTATAAAACTTTCCGCCGATCCTGCTATCCAATAAAGTATCGGCAGGGGTTTCGGTAGCAGGAACGGATACGCCAAAAGAATTGTAAAATTCAGCTACAGTAGCAAAGCCATTCCATCCACCCTGTGAGCCAAGTTTGGATTCCCATTGATTATAATGCAGGGTTGACCACCACCGGTTATGGATTCCTGAATTATTAACCGAAACGCCTGAAGCATTGGGATAAGCGAAAATGCCTTCAGTGGAATTGTAATTGGTGGCATTAAAATTATCGAAATAATTTGCCATATAAGAATACTTACCACTACCAATAATGGCATTGCCCAAAGTAATTACCTGTTGCATGTCTGCATCGGCAAAAGTGGGATTGAGTCGGTTAATAAATGCGCCTTTATTCAAATAGCATTTCATTAATAATGTTCTTACGGCATCGGGATTAGCCTGGCTCATTGTATTGGAAGCGCTTAATTGTGGCAATATTTCCGTCAACTCACTGATTATAAAATTAATAGCGGAATCACCACTGTAAACTTTCGGAGGGTTTAACAGGTTTTCATTTGGAGCGCGGACAGGATATTGCCCGTATAAGTCCAGTAGTTGATACAAGGAAAGGGCCCGAATAAACCTGGCTTCAGCAGCCTGCTCGGTGGTAGGTGTAAAAGCAAGCACATTCGTTGCATCAAAATTTATCTTGTTGAGTGAATTGAATTCGTTTAAAATAACATCCACTCCATCCACCTGCCAGGTATGTTGATGCAATGCGCGCCATTTTCCATTATCATCCCAGTCGCCGGCGCGGGTAGGCACCAGGCATTCATCGCCGGTTACTTCTTCCAATGCGAAAATAAGACCGAGGTCGGAATAAGGATTTCCTACATCATTATAAGCGGCTTGCAATAACAAAGCAGGCCCTTCTGATCCCAGGGCATTAGAAGTTTGGTCCTTGGTTAATGCGCCGTTCAAACTCTGATCTAGTTTGGTGCAACGGGCCATGCTGGTTATAACAATGAAAACTGCCAGCATTTTTAAAATTCCATATTGAAGATTGAACGTTTTCATAAATTGATTTTTCAAATATTATAATCCAAAATTTAATCCAAAACTGATAATCCTTGCCGTTGGGTAAGGCAGAAATTCCATGCTTCTGGATGGATAATTGTTGTTGTTTGCATCCACATTCACTTCCGGATCGAACCCGGTAAATTTGGTGATTACAAATAAATTCGTACCACTTACATAAACGTTTAAATTTTTAATTTGTTTGCCAATATTTCCAATCGAATAGGTAATCGTGGCGTTTCTAAGTTTTAGATAATCTCCTTTTTCCAGATACCTGCTTGAAGCAACCACGCCATCACTGATACTTTCATCGGAATTAATAGCGGATGCGGCAATATTTTGTCCTTTGGAAATATTGCTGATATTGGTTATTGTATTGTAAGTATTGTTATAAATATAAAACCCAAGGGCGCCTGTGGCATTAATGTTTAAGGAAAGTTTTTGCCAACGCAGTGTGGTATTAAATCCATAGATGGTATGCGGATTAGGATCTCCTACAAAACTTGGTGTGTCTGCAATTATTTGTTGACCATTGCGATCAAAGCCGCTGAATTTTTTCAGATAAAATTCATTAACGGGTTCATTATTGGTAATGATCTGCGCAAGGGCTCCGGAAACGCCTTGGCCACTTACTTTACCTGTTAAGAATATTAGCCTGGTTAAAATCCTTTAACAGATTTTTATTGTAAGCAACATTAATCCCTACATCCCATGAAAAAGATTTGTTTTGTAAAATCGCCGCCCCAATGGAAAATTCAACTCCTGAGTTGATCAGATGTGCCGGAAGATTGATAAAGTAAATGGAAGCAGGCGCTGGCTGAATGGCTGTATTCTGGAAAAGCAGGTCAGTGGTATTTTTGTGATAATAATCAAAAGAACCATATAACCGGCCTTTTAATAAAGCATAGTCCAGGCCAAAATTTATTGAAGTCGTTTTTTCCCATTTCAAATCCGGGTTTGCCACATTGCTTTGGCCAATGCTGTTATATGCCCCTGAAGTAAATTGCTCCAGGGAGGCGCCTGCCGGAAATTCCTGGTTACCTGTAATACCCCAGGAAGCACGGATACCGAGGTTATTGACAAATAAATTGTTTTTCAAAAAATTTTCATTACTGATGATCCATTTGGCTCCTACGGAAGGGAAGTACCCATATTTATTATTGGCTCCAAACTTATTAGAACCATCGGCTCTGAAAGTAGCAGTTAAAAAATATTTCTCCAGTAAATTGAAATTAACCCGGCCAAAATAAGATTGTATCTCCGTTCTAGGATCCACATTGGTGGTCATGGGAAACTGCGTTTTTGCATTTTGAAAGATACTGGTATAAAGAATTGGAATTCTGTTTCCCTGGTCCAGATTGGTATTAAATTGAGATCCGGCTATTGTAGAATTTGAATAATTTGTTTTCCAATATTCATACCCCACAACCGCATCAAAAGCCAAAGACTGCGTAAAATTGGTATTATATGATAATGTATGTGTAAATGTTTGAGAAGTGAGACTTGCATTTGAAATCGCTCCGAATCCTAAACCGGAAACTCCTTTAATATTATCAATCCAGCCATCAAAATTGGTTTTCCTTACTCCTGCGCCATGATTGATGGCATATAAAAATTTATATTCGAGTCCCTTGATTATTTTAGCTGTTGCTGAAATATTTCCTAAAAATACATTTACATCCGCTACATCATTAAAGGCATCAATTGCGGCAAGAGGATTGGGAATGGAGTTACTGGCCGGATTAAAAAACCCGCTGCTGTTTGTAAATGCCTTGGTGGGATTCCAGTTCAAAGCATAAGCCATTAAGGTTCCACCGGCGCCGGAAGTATTACTCACAAGCCCCATATTCTCGGTAGTATGTCCCGCTATCAAGTCAAAATCAACGGTCAGGCGGTTATCAATAAATCCGTATTGTCCCGAAAAATTTCCTATATACTTATCAAGGGATGTTTTTTTAATAAATCCGGAATTTCTGGATCCTAAAAAAGAAACCCTGAATTTTCCCGTTTCATTACCACCGCTCAAAGCCAGTGAATAATTCTGTGACAATTTATTTTGAGTAATTTCCTTCAAGGCATCTACGGAAGAACTTGAATCGAAATTAAGATTGTTCTTTTTTGTAAAATCCCTGAACTGGCTCGCAGTCATCACTTTGAATTTTTTCATGTAGCCTGCAGTTACTCCCCAATAAGCGCCAGCTTCAAGTTTTGTGCCGGTAGCACCTCCTTTTTTAGTAGTAATAACTATAATTCCATTAGCGCCGCGGGAACCATAAATAGCCGTCGCTGAAGCATCTTTTAATACATCAATCTGTGCTATATCACTCGGGTTGATATAAAGCAATGGATTTGTTTCCGGCGTAGGGCCGTAATCCAATCCATTGGTACCTAAATTCAAAGGCGGCCGGGCAGTTCTTCCATCCAGGGGAACGCCATCAATTACATACAATGGATTATTATTGGTGCGGATACTGTTGTTACCTCTAATTTTAACGGTGGTGGCTGCACCGGGCTGCCCGCTGTTATCCGTAATTTCCAAACCCGCGACTTTACCTTGTAGCAATTGATCAGGCGAACTAATTACACCCTGGTTAAAATCTTTGGCTTTAACAGATGTTACAGAGCCCGTTAAATCCCTTTTTCTGGCGGTTCCATATCCGATAACTATTACATCATTTAAAGTAGAGGATTGAGGAGCCAATGTTACCGTAACCTGAGTGTTTGTGGTAACATTTATATCCTGCGGTGTATCTCCTATATAAGAGACTGTGAGTGAAGTAGCATTAGATGGTATGGAAATTCTAAAGTTACCTGAAGAATCGGTGGCAGTGCCAACGCTAGTACCTTTTAAAACTACAGAAGCTCCCTGGATTGGGTTGCCTTTCTCATCTAAAACTTTTCCGGTTATCGTTTTGTTTTGAGCCCGGACGGAGGGCAAAATCAAAAAAAAGAAGGGACATAAGAGTAGTACTCTTAAAATACGGATACTAGGCATAAAAAGAGCGGTTTAATTGTAAATAATAATCAACGATCCTTATACCATTTACACAGATTTGCTTGCACAAAAACAAGCTTTTGCAAAAAATACATAATGAAGAAAAGGCAAAGTTTTTTTGATTAAAGCTGCATCCTTTAACTTATTTTTTTTATAAAATTTTTTCCGCGTTGAGAGCGCGTTTTTCAGAATAAAAAATTTAAAATTCACTAATAAATTTCATGAATTATATAGGCGTCTGATAATGAAGGCAAAACAAATTAAACTGATTAAAAATGAAACTATAAGCAGAAATAAATAATAATTTCCTGTTTATAAAGAAATTTTTTCCACCCTTATTCCCACATTCAAAACATTCAACAGCGGATCTTCCCGCATGATTTGCTGAAGAAGAAACTTGTAGTTTCCTGCATTTAACTTAACCGGGAAATCATTTACCCGAAGACGATGTTCAATAATATCATCCATGCTGCTGCCCAGCCATTGTTGATTATCAGCGAGTTTCAGATTTTCTTTAAAAGTCTGTGTGCTGTCGCCCGGTGCGATGGTGGTTATATTAAGCCAAAGATTTTTAAAATGGTAAGCATCCGAATGACGGAATACTACATAAATATTATAACGCGAACTGGTATCAGTAATGGTAAAATTAAAACTGGCGGTATCAGAAGAAGCCCATTCCTGTTTGTTGAAAAATGTTGTTTTTTCAAAAATATCCAAACGCTTACAGGAATAAATAAAAATAAACAATCCAATAAGTAAGTATGAATTTTTCAAATCAAAATTTTTGAGAAATGGGTTAATAACAGTATTGTTTTTTTATAAAACATTCAATATCTGCTCTTTAGCTTTTTCAAGTTCGTCTTTCATTAAAACCACTTTTTTCTGAACCTCGGCATGATAAGCTTTTGAACCGGTAGTATTTATTTCCCGTCCGATTTCCTGCAGTATAAAAGATAGTTTTTTACCTTTTACAATTCCTTTTTCCGCCGATACGGTTCTGAAATAATCACAGTGATTTTTCAGTCGCACCTGCTCTTCACTGATGTCTATTTTTTCAATATAATAAATCAGTTCCTGTTCCAGCCGGTTAGGATCATAATTATCCTTTCCCACATTGTCCTCCAGCACTTTGGTTAAACCTTCTCTTATTTTTATTCTGCGCTCCGGCTCTAAAATGGTAATAGAGGCCTGCAAAGATTCAATATTATTAATCCGCTCACTGATATCCGCTTCTAAAGATTTGCCCTCTTCTTCCCGATGTAAGTTAAGCTGGGCGATCGCAGCTTTTAATACTTCAGCAAATGCAGTCCATTCTTCCTTTGCCAGCATTTCAGTGGAGTTGGTAATTACATCCGGCAACTTTAATAGTGTACTTAAAATATTTTCCGTACCAAGGCCCAATTCCTTTGACAACTGCAGTACAGGTTCAAAATAGGATTTTACCAATTCCGCATTAATGGACACCGGTTTGGAAGAACCATTTTGTTTGATACTGATGGTACATTCCACACTTCCCCGCATCAATCCTTCATTCAGAATATTCCTGACTTCAAATTCATAAGGCTTCAGCAAAGCCGGCAGCAGCAGCCGGATATCATATTGTTTACCATTGAGGGATCTTACTTCCACTAAAAAAGTTTTCTCTCCAATGGTTTGTTCAGCCCTTCCGTACCCGGTCATTGAATATAGCATGCTTATGATGTTAATGCGTAAAAATAAAGGAAAATAGGGGTTTACCAAATGTCTTCTTCCAGTGACTGCAATAATTCCGTTTATGATTGTAAAACAATCAAGGATTAAAAATCAATTCCAATCCATTTGCGTTTATTTTTTTCATATTTTTCAAAATTAAATTTATACAGCCTTCCCGGGCGATGCGGAACATTGTCCTCATATTCTTCGGTATCCGTTAAAAAGTCCATTGAAAAAAATTTCTTTCGAAAATTCCTTCTGTCAAGTTTGATGTTTAAAATGGCTTCGTATAAGTTCTGCAATTCGCGCAATGAAAATTTTTCCGGCAATAAGTTAAAAGCAAGCGGATGCTCCTGTATCCGTTTTTGCAGCCATTGATAACATTCCTGAATAATTAGCAGATGATCAAAAGCCATTTCCGTCAATCCATGAACCGGCTGCCAGGATAGTTCATTTTCCATAATCTTTATCTGGTGATCCCGGATATTGAGCAAAGAACAATAAGCGATCGTAATCACTCTGCCGCCAGGATGCCGGTGCGGCTGGCCAAATGCGTGAACCTGCTCCAGGAATACGTCATCCATGCCGGTACGCTGTTTTAAAACCCTGTATGCGGCCTGGTCAAGATCTTCCTCCTCCTGCACAATATTTCCCAATAAAGACCATTTATTTCTAAAATCCTCCAGGTCACTTTTGATCAGCAATACTTTTAATTCGTTTTCCTGAAATCCGAAAATCACACAATCCACGGAAAGCGAAAATTTTGGATAAGAATTTACCAATTGCACCGCATCTGTTACAGGTTTTGCCTCAGATGCATCCGGGAGCCCAATATTCTTATTCATGGCAATTTTTTTTGTACGGATCAAAATCTGTTTAAGGTTGTTCCCTACCGGGATAAGGGCGTAAAGTTAATAGATTCTTTAATCGTGTAATAAACACATATTCATGTGTTCATTTTTATTTTTTTATTGGTTCCCGATCGTCATCGGGAGAATTGGCCAAATGATCATTTCGTTTGGTGATAAGCATTTATCATGGCTCATTTCATTGTCTTCAGAATTTTGTCTGTTAACTTTATCGCCAAATATTTCCAGTATGTATTCAGCCACACAAATAAAAAATCTTCAGCAGGAAACCCAAGGTTTTCTCAAACAGGTTTCAATGTTATCAGCAGAGAATTTGAATAGTTTGAAAAACATTTTACGTTTTCATGAATACAGGTATTATATACAAAATGATCCGCTGATCTCGGATTATGAATATGATCAGTTATACAAACAACTGGAAAAAATTGAACTGCAACATCCCGAATTCATCACCCCCGATTCACCTACGCAAAGAGTGGGAAAAGGGCTTACCAAAGAGTTCCCTACGGTAGCGCACCTCGTACCTATGCTGTCGCTGGAAAATTCTTACCAGTCGGCCGGATTAACAGACTGGGACCGCAAAGCAAGAGAACTTTCCGGGCTGAATGAACTTGAATATTGTATAGAACCAAAGTTTGACGGCGCAAGCATTTCATTGTTGTATGAAAATGATCGGCTGGTGCGCGGCGCTACCCGCGGAGATGGTGTGGAAGGAGAAGATATTACTACCAATATCCGGCAGATCCGTTCCATACCATTGTCGGCGCCCTTTTCTGATTATGGGATTCAACAAATTGAAATCAGGGGTGAAGTATTGATAAAAAAAGAGACCTTCAAAAAGTTTAATGAACTCCGCATGCAGGAAAACCTTCCCTTACTCGCCAATCCGCGCAATGCCGCAAGCGGCTCCTTAAGGATGGTTGATCCGCGTGAAGTAAGCAAAAGAGGACTGGAAGCCTTTCTGTATCATGTAAGCGATTATACAACGTTGGAAGGCATTCATATATCGGATGAAAAAGATCATTCCAAAGAAAATTTAAATAAAAAAAACGCGCCTTTTACTACCCATGCCGGTTCCTTGAAAATGTTGTGGCAGCTTGGATTCCGCAGCCCGGAAAAAGAAAAAAAAGTAGTGAAAGGCATTCAGCAGGTGATTGAATATTGCGAGGAATTTGAAAGTAAAAGGGAATCATTGCCTTACGAAATAGATGGCATGGTGATAAAGGTAAATGATCTGTTGCTGCAGGATAAATTGGGTATGACCTCACATCATCCGCGGTGGGCGATCGCTTACAAATTCAAAGCAAGACAAGCCACGAGCAAACTGCTTGCAGTGGAATTCCAGGTAGGCCGCACAGGCGCCGTAACGCCGGTTGCGAAGATAGAACCGGCGCCATTAGGCGGTGTAACAATCGCCAGCATTTCTATCCACAATGAGGACTATATTAAGGAGAAAGATTTAAGGATCGGTGATGCGGTATTGATAGAAAGGGCGGGCGATGTAATACCACAAATTGTAAAATCGCTGCCTGAATTAAGAACGGGCCAAGAGCGTAAGATTGAATATCCCAGGTCTTGTCCTGTATGTAAAAGTGCATTGTATAAAGAAGAAGGCGAAGCGGTATGGCGCTGCATAAATATAGAATGCCAGGCGCAGGTAGTGGAAAAAATCATTCATTTCGTCAGCAAAGACGCAATGGATATTAAAAGCTTTGGTGAAGCCAATGTGCGTAAGTTTTATGAACTGGGTTTACTGAAAGATATACCGGCGATTTATACGTTGAATTTTGATGCCATCGGTAAATTGGAAGGTTTTGGCACCAAATCAATTGACAATTTAAAAAAATCCATTGAAGCTTCAAAACAGCAGCCGCTAAACAGGCTGATCTATGGTTTGGGCATTCGTTTCGTCGGCGAAACAACGGCCAAAACACTGGCCAATGCCATTCATCATTTATATGACCTGAAAGAAAAAACGATTGAAGATCTGCAACAACTCCAGGATATTGGGATAAAAGTTGCGCAAAGCGTTCATAATTTTTTTGAGAATGAGCAAAACATGGAAATGCTGCACCAACTGGAAACACTGGGTTTGCAATTGCATAACCTGAAAAAAGCATCGGACGGAGAGAAAGCGACGCTTGCAGGGACAGACATTTTTATTCACCGGCTCCCTAACAAAGATCAAGCGCAGTGAAGCGGAAGAAATGGTAGAACAACATGGCGGTAAAATACTGTCGGGAGTAAGCAGTAAATTAAACTACCTGGTTGCCGGCGAAGAAGCAGGCAGCAAACTGGAAAAAGCTAAAAAAATAAATACGGTAAGGATTATAAATGAGGAGGAGTTTTTGAAGATGGTTGAGTGATGCAATGGACAGGTAGATTTTGCAAATATGTCCTCTTCTAATTTATATATTTGAGTTAGTGGCAATTCAACAGAAATATAGCATGAATGGATTTCTAGCACTTTTGCTACTCATTTTTGTTTACCTGGGTATAGCAGCTTATTCTTCTTTCGACAAGCAAAGATCATTGGAAGGAACGTTTACCATTTATTCAAAACATCAAGACTGTGAGATGGTAAAGACATATGTTATATTCAATAATGATCATTCATTCAAACTTTATAGTGCCTGCAATGGCGTCGATTATAAGCAATTTAACTGTAAAAATGCTTGGAAGGGAAGGTGGTCTTTGTTAAACGACTGCCTTGTGAAAGTAAGTTTTGCAAACAGACCATCAATGAAGTTCATAATATTATCAGACAGCCTTCTCGAATTACAAAATGGAAAACAGTTTAACCGGCCCCAATATAGACGAGTGCAAGCAGCTAACACACCCGCTAAATAAAACAAGCAATTGCTTCATTGACGAAGCTCCAAAACAAAGCTTCACCGGGGCTAAAGCGCCAACGATAAAGTCGAAGCCAGAATCGTTTTAAAAAACCTTTGTAATCATGGGCTTAATTTAATCAATTTCAGATTCTTAAAATTGTTTGAATCAGATCTATGAGATTAATAAAATTATCTTTTCATATTCGGCTTCCGACACCAATACATGGTTTTTATCTTCTTTAGTTAGCTCATCCCCCAATCTTTTATTCCTTGTGAAGTGCTTAATAATTCCTTAACCCCACTTATCTGTTTCAAAATTTTCCCCTAATTTTATTTCAAACTTTCTGCATGAAATCTATTTTCTTATTTATAAGTCTAATCATTTCCATTCAGGTATGTGTTGCTCAAACAGATTCTTCGCTTGTGTACCTCGATGCCAATGGAAAAGAAACCACAAAAGACAGCGCCTTTACTTATGTTTCATTTCATAAAAAAGATAATCTCTGGCATGCGAAAGAATATTTTATGCGCAATCAGGTGCTGAAATCGGAAGGCGATTTTACTGAAATGAATTTTAATACGCCTGTCGGTAGTTTTCAAAATTATAACGAGGATGGAATACTGGATCGTATAAATGTTTTCAACAACGGCCAACTGACTGAACGAACTTTTTATCATAAAAATGGCAATAAAAAATCGCAGATCGTCTATAACAATAATGGCGTAATCCAGCAAAGCGGCTGGGATGAAAGCGGTAAGGAAATTCCTGGCTACATAGTAGAAAGACAGGCGCAGTTTAAAGGCGGTATTGAAAAATGGGTGAAATATCTGGAGAAGAACTTAAACAGCAAAGTAGCAGTTGAGGCAGGGGCGCCCGCGGGCAGTTACCCGGTTACAGTTGAATTTACAGTTAGTAAAGCCGGTACTGTCACCAATATAAAAACCATATCCATTCCTGCTGATTGTAAGCCCTGTGCTACGGAAGCCAAACGCGTTATTTTGGAAGGACCGGAATGGACCCCGGCAATTCAAAACAATAAGCCCGTGATATTTCACCAAAGGCAAACAATTACTTTCGTAGTGAATGAAGCAAAAGGCCGGAAGAAAAATTAGCCCTGGTATTTTCATTCATTTACCAAACGGCACAATGCAATCCCGATTTAAAACGGGTGAAATTTTTTGATTCTCAACATCATGGTATATTCTTTGCGCCAATATTATTGGTCCCTGCTGATTTGCTTTTCCAATTAAAATGTAAAACGGTTCATTCATGCAATGAATTTCTTCAAAGTCAATACGGCTCCCTTTTATTTTAAGCTGACAATTATAATAGTTGGGATCCTGTCAATTGGTTATCTTACGGTTATTGGAAAAGAAGTGCTTTGTCCATTGATATTCGGATTGTTGTTTTCAATTTTATTGCTTCCCCCTACCCGTTTTTTTGAAAAAAAGATCAAGCTTTCCCGTGGACTAGCTTCGGGTTTATCGGTTATTCTTTTATTTTTGACCGTAGGCGGTTTATTATTAATGATAGGCTCGCAATTAACAAGCCTGGGGCAGGATTGGCCCTTGTTTAAAGCCCAGTTAATACAATCGCTGCATGATTTCCAGGTTTGGATATCAGCCCAATTTCATATTGATCTGGCAAAACAAACCGCTTATTTTAAAAACGCAACAACAAGGATCGAATCCAATACCAGCGCTATGATAGGTGCAACAGTGGTATCCCTCACCTCCATTGTTTTGTTTCTTGTATTTATATTGATTGATACATTCTTTTTGTTGTTTTACCGCCATCATTTTTTAAAATTTATTATCAGCGTTTTTAAAGAAGAAAACAGCGGCATTGTGCTGGATATAGTAGAGCAGATACAATATATCATACGGAAATACATCCTTGGCCTTTTTCTGGAAATGCTGATTGTTGCCACCGTATGTTGCATCGCATTTCTTATCGTGGGTATAAAATACGCGATTTTACTGGGGCTGATTACCGGGGTATTTAATCTCATTCCTTACATTGGTATTTATACCGCATTGCTGTTGAATGTTATTATCACTTTTGCCACTGCAGGAGGCGCAAAAGTATTATTGGTAATGATTATAGTAATTATAATGCATCTTATTGACAGCAATGTTTTGTTGCCGGTTATTGTAGGTTCCAAAGTCAGAATCAATCCATTCATAACGATCCTCGGCGTAATTGCAGGAGAAATGATGTGGGGAATAACGGGAATGTTTTTATCCCTTCCCGTAATTGCCGTTACAAAAATTATCTTCGACCGGGTGGAAACCCTCAAATCCTGGGGAATGCTTTTGGGTGAGGAGGAAACCATTAAAAAACGCGGCAAACTTATTGGGATAACCTCCAAAAAAATAAAGGAAAAATAAATGCGCTTTAATACAACCCGTTTATTCAATTTTTATTCTCAATAAAACAAAATCCGTAACAAAATATTTTGATTTATTTTGCCGGCGTTATAAAACCAAATAAAATCAGCATGCCGCAAGCAGATATATCAAACAGAACTGAGTTAACTATTTTACTTAATAAACTTACCGCAAATTCAAAAGCCTTATGGGGCAAAATGAATGCTCAAAATATGATAGAGCATCTTGCAAATACGGTTAAATTAACAAACGGCAAAAAACAGGCAATTTTAAAAGCAACGGAATCGGAAGCCAGATCAGCAAAGGAACAATTTATTTATACAGAAATTGAAATGCCTAAAGGACTGAAAAGTTCTACTATGGGCGACAATCCGGAACCATTGGAGTTTGAAAATTTACAAGACGCCATTAAAGATTTAAATGAACAACTCAACGACTTTGAGCATTACTTTAAAAATAATCCGGATGCTTGTTTTATTCATCCCCGGCTTGGTTTTTTAAACCATAAAGAATGGATTGTTTTACACAATAAACATTTCACCCATCATTTTAAACAATTTGGATTAATCAGCTGATCTGTAATTTCAGAGTAGCTGCATATTTCAAATTAATTTCTGTTCCAATAAACAACCAAATTATTACTTGATCTTCCGGATGCTATAATATCCGGTTTACCATCCTGGTCCAGGTCCATCACTTTTAAATCTTCACATGCCATACCATTTTCATCAATCCAAAAGGAATCCCAGGAAGCTGCTGAAGCATTATTTTTAGCATAGAGCTTTATACCGGTTTTCCCATCTTTATTAGGATTTCTCCAGCCGGCTACTACCTGGTCGCTGCCTGTATTTAAAAAATCAGCCGTTGCAAGTCCATGCCCTTCCTTTAAATTGTCATCCAAAACCAACCTGTTGGCATCACCGGTATATATTGCAACGGTTTGGCCATGCATGGGTTCAATGGTGGCTATAAAGTTTTGATCTTTTGATAATTTGCCCATACTTATTTCACCGGCGCTATAACTCATTCCCGTTAATTTTTTGGTTTTAATGGAACTGTTTTCAGGCCAGTCTTCCGTAATGAAATGTATGCCTTCTTTTGAGGCAATATACAAACCACCCGGAGTGTTGGAATGGTTATTCTTTGAATCCACAACAGTGAAATTATGGGTAAGATGCAGGCTGGAATCCAATGTTTTCAATGGCCATGCGCCTGCAATATTTTCAGGATATTGATACGCCAAAATTTTTACACCTGTGCCTTCTCCATTTTTATTGTTGCGGCCATGAAGCGGAAGCACCAGCAGGTATGCATGACCGGCGGATTTCACCCATTTCATTCTATGTACAGTAGGCTCATGATGCAATTTTATTGCATTCCAAAGCTGCGTTGGATCCTCTGGCCTGTCTAAATAAAAAACCGCCCCTGACTCATCCGCATTCCCGGTTTCGCCCGGGTTCCATTGGGCGCCAACGGCTATTTCCACCTTACCATCGCCATCAATATCTTCCGCGGCAATACAAACATTATCATGCACTGTAAGATTTTCAGCCAGCACAAATTTTTTCCAATCTCCATTTCTATACCAAACAAACTGTTTTTTATCCGCCAGGATAATGTCTGGTTTGCCATCGCCATCAACATCTCCTATGGCTACACCATAACCAATCTTTACATCTGCATCAATAACCTGTTTTTCAAATTTTGGAGTGGGATTATTAAACAGAAGCGCCAACTGCATAAAGAACATAAATGGTAACATAATTAAAGATTTATTGATTGTAAATGCATCACAATTACACAATATAACAATATAGCGTTAAAAAAGATAGCAGGATAAAAACACCCAAATGAAGGCGTATTTAAAATACAACTTTTCGCAGCATAAGATTGCGCAATGTTTTTATGTACCAGGCTTCTTTGCTACTATCAGGCTTTTCTTGCGTCGCACACTTTTACTTCAGCTTCTTTATTCAGCAATAATCAACAACCTCTAATTTATTTAAAATGTTCCCGTCATACCCTTTTAAGTGGCTAAAACGTTATCCGTCTACTAAAGTCTTCAGCAATTAATATTGCAAACTTTTTATTGATTACCGTTGACCTTAGTCAACGGAACAATAGAAAAACAGGCTGGCTTTAACCCCAGTGTTTTACTTCTTAATTCTTCATTTTTAATTTTACATTTTTAATTTTACAGACTATCCTGCTTTGTTGCATCTAAGCCCATTATGCTTGCTATTTATAACTATGCCAAGTCAGTACTGTTTCAACAACTTGAATGCATGTGTCCATTTATTATTCCGAAGTCCGGGAATACACCAAAGCATGCACAATGGCTCAATCGCACGGGCTGCTTCCATTTCACCCATATCTTCCGTCTCCCAACCAAAAGCAGTAAGAATTTCGGTTACTGTTTTCTTTGCAGCGGCATCATTTCCGCAAATAAACATCGAAGGCTTTCCACCAGGGAATTCCGGCTTATACATAAATGCATTTCCCACGCTGTTGAATGCCTTTACAAGCTTTGCATCCGGAAGCAGTTTTTGCAATCGCTCCATTAATGATTCATCGAGTGAAGTAAAATATTTCAAAACGCCGTTTACAGGTGGAGCAGCAGCAATCGGGTTTGTAGCATCAATAACAATTTTCCCCTTAAAGTTATCCGTGCCGGCTAATTTAATCGCATCGGCAATTACAGCGCCCCCCGTTGCAAGTATCAGTATATCCCCAAATCCGGCTGCCGCTTCAAATGTACCTGTGGCGATTTCCGGATTTGCTTTATGAAATTTTACAACTTCTTCCTTAGAAGTGTTTCTTGTGCCAAGCATTACTTCATACCCCTCCGCTTTAAATGCTTTGGAAAGTACCTGGCCAACGATGCCGGAACCAATAATACCAGCTTTCATAATTGTAGGTTTTAAACACAATAAAGTTACTACAACTAAATGGTTACCCCGATTCCGGTTTAGCTTTCAGATTGAACTTATCTGTGTAGCAATTCGTGTTTTTAGCCTATTTTTAAAAAAGGAAAATAATGGCTGAATGTTTTTGAAACTATAAAAAATCTGAAATTTGGGCGAAGCCGAACTGGATATGAACAAAAAAATTCTTCTCATCCGTTCCCATATCATTACTTATGGAAATGCGGCGGATGAAATGCTGACGCGGCAAATGAAAGAAGAAATTGAGACCATGTGGAATGAGCCTGCTGCTGCTATCCGTTTTCAAAACGAAAATGTTTTAATCCGCTTTATCATTACCGCCGGATTGCTACCTGAATTAACTGAACTGGAAGTAATTCAAAACCTGGATCCAAGAAACAATTATTTCAGGATTGAAGAATATGCTCATGGCAATATTTCATTTGTAGACGGATTGGGATGCAATAGCGGTTATTTTAAACTGGAAAATCTCTACAAAGGATCTACCACTTCAGCGCATGAATACGGGCATACGCTTGGCCTGAATCATCCCACTGACCTGGATCTGCGGGGAAAAGGCGTTCCAGGAATTATGTATCCGCGCGGGACGCTTACTGATCCGGAATTTCAATATGACCCCGCAATACCCGCCGGACAAAAAGGTGGAACCATGCACCCGATGTATCGCAAAGTACTTGCTGCTGATATTATTGGTTTAAAGTTGAATCAATTAGCTTTTAAACATTCCAAAGCAATTGTTGGGGATTTTACAAATGTCTATCATGGAAATCATGGAGAAGCGTTGACGTGAATGAGCTGTGAGCTATGAGCTTTGAGCTATGAGCTATGAGCTGTAATAAAGTCATTAGGTGCTAAGAAAAAACTATCAACAGACTTTTTTTGATTTTTGAAATTTTCCTGACTTCTTCCGCCGCTACGTCATTGCGAAAAAATAGCGTGGGATTTGTGTATGGCATTTTTGAAGCAATCTGTGCTTTGAGTTTTGAAGATTAGTAACCTTATTATATTTTGAAACACATATTGAAGCAGCAAAGATTTCGCAAGCTCCTTACTTCTTAATTCTACATTTTTAATTTTTCATTCCTCATTTTTACCCCCTCAATCTTCTATTCTCAAAATTATTTTGGCAAGAGCAATTGTTTCCGGATCGCCGGAATATTTTCCTTTTTCATCAGACAATTTTACAACGGGCATCCAGGATTCTCCTTCGGGCAATGCTTCTATCATCTTCAATACAATGTTCATGGGTTGTAATCCTACATCATTGGTAAAGTTGGTACCAATGCCAAATGAAATACCAATCCTACCCCTGCAATGCTCCACAATCCGGGCAACTTTTTCATAATTCAAACCATCTGAAAATATAATGGTTTTCGAAAGCGGATCAATATCAAATCTTTCATAATGCTGAATGGTTTTATCTGCAAACTCTATCGGATCACCGCTATCATGACGAACGCCATCAAACAGTTTGGCAAATTTTTTATCGAATATTTGAAAAAATTCACCGGAAGTATACGTGTCTGAAAGCGCAATGCCCAGATCGCCGCGATAAACATCCACCCAATGTTCCAATGCCAGGGAATTGGCCATTTTAAAGCCATATTTTGCAGCATGAAACATAAACCACTCATGCGCATGCGTACCGATTGGTTTCGCATCCGTAAGCATGGCGAAATGTACATTGCTGGTACCGGCAAACTTTTTCCCGTATTTTTTTAATGCTTCCACAACAAGTTTATGAACTTCATAAGAATGTCTTCTTCTTGTTCCAAATTCAGCTATGGTTACACCCAGTTTGTCATATGCTTCCATCTTTTCCTTTGCATTCCGGATCACTTCAATATCATTCACCCGTTGCATATTATTTAATTGATAAAAAATTTCGGAGATCAACGCAAGGATGGGCACTTCCCATAAGATGGTACGGTACCAATATCCTTCAATAATCACTTTAAGATCGCTTCCATTTTGTACAATCGTTACCTCATCCGGATCATAATGATACCCCTGGAGAAAATCAAGATAAACAGGATCCAGATAAGAACAGGTTTGTGCCAGCCAGTGTTTTTCGCTTTTTCCCAGCTTTAATAATGCCATTGACCGGATGGATTCGCGAAGCGCTTCCGCAAATCCTGCGGGAAACCGGTGTTGCCCGCGATTGATAAACTGGTACCTGGCGCGGGCTTTGGGGAATAGTTTTAATACACCTTGCTGCATGGTGAATTTGTAAAAATCATTGTCAAGCAGGGATGATAGTTTGATCATGCACGATAATTTAGTAATTTACTCAAGCCTAAATTAATAGCGTTTAGTCCCATCCGTCATACTGAGTGGGTTATTTATTTACAGTTCAAGATATGATTTTTCGCCGATAGCATTAGGTCTGGCTACATTTATGTCTTTTGCAAATTCTTCCCACGTATCTGAATCGGCATCTACTTCTTTACTGAATTGTAATTGATTGAATTAATTGGTTTCAGTATATTTTTTAAAGTTGTCAAGTATTGATTGCCAACCAGCTTTCTGCATTTCAATAGGGTTTTGGTTTTCAGCGTCAAATATTATATTTATGCCTGTCTTGTCGTTAACATTTACAAAATCAACTGATACTTCTCTATTGTCAGGCATTGTATAGGTAAAACTTTTTCCGGCAACAATGCTGTTATAGGTCGCTTCAAAGTCAAATCCAAAACTACCATCTTTAGCTTCCATTCTTGCCCTGTATTTACCACCTACCTTCATATCATTTTCGGCATTTGGGCAATGCCAGGAAGGATCTGCAAAGTTCCATTTTGTAATATGTTCAGGGCTTGTGTAATATTCCCAAACCTTTTTCACATCTGCATTTATGGTTGCAGCTATTTTGATTTTGTTGCTCATTTTTTTAAATTTATTTATTAATTAAATTGAGTATGTAAAGAAAGAAAAATTATCCAATTCTGCACTAATAAAGATTTGTCCCAAAGGCAAGCAATTAACCGTAAATGATTACATTTTTAATTTACTTAGTTACTTTAATGTCAATAATAGTTCATCCAATTTTTCCAATGTAGAAATCATACCGGCTTGCATTTCCTAATTATGACAGTTTCTAAGTCGGACAATGAAGCATAGAAAACAATGGTTTCAACAACGGCATTTTCAAACGTCAAAAATTTTGAAAGAGAATTGTCAATATTGAAATAAGTTTTTATTGGAAATTGTCAAACGATAAACTGAATGAATGATTAGGGTGTCAAAATAGCCTTGCAAGAAACTCCCAAATATTCACATAACCTATAAAGCTTTATTATGTCAAAAAAAGCGAATAATTTATTTTTCACACAATTTCACAAACAGGTGTTAGCTAAAAACCCTGAATTATGAGTAGCAAGTAAAAGGGTTACTGAAAAAAAGATTGTTTCTTTGCATGTCATTATGCGGGCTGTTTCAATATTTTGAAGTAGCCGGCAAATAGACACTTATCATTAAATATAAAACCTATCATTTTTTTATGAGCTACATTGCCGACATCCATGCCAGACAAATTTTAGACAGTCGTGGTAATCCAACCATTGAAGTTGATGTAATTACTGAATCCGGTAATCTTGGCCGCGCAGCCGTGCCTTCCGGTGCATCTACGGGAATTCATGAAGCCGTAGAACTCCGGGATGAAGATAAAAAAGTTTATGGCGGTAAAGGCGTCTTAAAAGCTGTTTCAAATGTAAATGATATTATCGCCGATCAGTTAACCGGCCATTTAATAACAGACCAGGCGGCCATTGATAAAAAACTGATTGAACTTGATGGTACCGATAACAAAGGAAAACTGGGCGCAAATGCTTTATTGGCCGTTTCAATGGCAGTGGCAAAAGCCGGCGCATTGGAAACTAATTTACCCCTTTTCCGTTATCTTGGCGGCGTAAACAGCACTGTTTTACCTATGCCATTGATGAACATCCTGAATGGCGGCGCACATGCTGATAATAAAATAGATTTCCAGGAATTTATGATTGTTCCTCTTGGCGCAGACAGCTTCAGTGAAGCGCTGCGTTGGGGCGTAGAAGTTTTCCATGCGTTAAAATCAGTATTAAAGAAAAAAGGATTCAGTACAAATGTGGGTGATGAAGGCGGTTTTGCTCCGGATATTCAAAGCAATGAAGAAGCGATTGAAACCGTTTTACTGGCTATAGAAGCTGCCGGATATAAAGCGGGTTCACAGATTGCCATTGCTATGGATGCGGCAAGCAGCGAAATGATGAAAGATGGTAAATACAAATTCCATAAAAGCAGCGGTAAAGAATTATCCAGTGATGAAATGGTGGCTTACTGGGCTGATTGGGTGAAAAAATATCCGATCGTTTCCATTGAAGATGGCATGGCTGAAGAAGATTGGGATGGATGGAAAAAACTTACCGAAGCAATTGGCGATAAATGCCAGCTGGTTGGTGATGATCTTTTTGTAACCAATACCAAAATTTTACAACGTGGTATTGATAACAGTATTGCCAATAGCATCCTGATAAAGGTAAACCAGATTGGTACGGTCACTGAAACCATCAATGCGGTACAACTTGCTCAAAGAAATGGCTATACTACCATTATGAGCCATCGCAGCGGTGAAACAGAAGATACTACGATCGCGGATCTGGCTGTGGCATTAAATTGCGGCCAGATAAAAACCGGATCTGCCAGCCGTACAGACCGCATGGCAAAATACAACCAGTTGATCCGTATTGAAGAGTTGCTGGGCGAAACAGCAGTGTTTCCCAAAGGCAATGTGCTGTATAAAAAATAAGCACTGATATTAGAATCTTCGGGAATCAGTTAAGGCCATTGATAGTGAAAGCTTTCAATGGTCTTTTTTTATCCTTAAAAAAGATAACAATACGCAATTAAGCCCGCTTTTAATAGATGTGCTCAAATTTGGTATTTTTGAATAATGAAAGCAATAGCATTTCAGGCATATAAAATTTTAAAAAGCCAATTGTTTCAGAAAAAGGCCGGAGATTTATTAGGATATTTTGAAAATAAGCTGGGGAATACGATTGATAAAAAAACTGATTTGGCAACAAAAGACGATTTAATAAGGCTGGAGCTGAGACTTGAAGCAAAAATGGCTAAAAATAAAAGAGAAATCATCCGGTGGATGTTTATCTTTTTGCTTGTTTTATTAATTATGATTTTTGTACTGTTAAGGTATTTTATTAAACCGGTATAAAAAACCTTACAAGAACACAATTTAAAATTCTTTGGAAGTGTTTAAATAAAGCAAAAAAAATGGGAATCAATTACAAATCGCAAATTGAAAAAATAAAAATGAACACATGAAATGAGCCAAAATAATCACTCATTACCAACCGAAATGATCATTTGGCGAATTCCATGTGGCAATCAGAAAAATAAAAATGAACACATGAAATGAGCCATAATAATCACTCATTACCAACCGAAATTGATCATTTGGCGAATTCCATGTGGCAATCAGAAAAATAAAAATGAACACATGAAATGAGCCATAATAATCACTCATTACCAACCGAAATGATCATTTGGCGAATTCCATGTGGCAATCAGAAAAAATAAAAATGAACACATGAAAACCTTGTTTCAAGTAATAAAAAACAAATATCTTATTGTACTCATAGCTTTTAGCACGCTCATGCTTTTTTTTGACCGGAACGATTTTTTTGTACAACAGGAGCGTAAAAGACAACTGAATGAATTGATTACCAGCAAGGAGTTTTATAAAAAAGAAATTGAAAAAACAAAGAAAGAATTGTCCAATCTTCAAAGCAGTCCGGCTGCACTTGAAAAATACGCCCGGGAAAATTTTTTAATGAAACGCGACGATGAAGACATTTTTATTGTAGAGAAGCAATCCGGCCCTGACTTAGAAAAAAAATAACTTTTTTAAACAATATTTTTGGCAGTAAACCGTTTTTTAATTAAATTTTATTCCTCTTATTTAATTAACTTATATGGCCATTTTTACTACAGATGATTTACTTTATTATCTCTATGGCGAACTAAATACCGAAGAAATGAAAGAGGTGGATAACGCACTAAAAAAAGAATGGGCATTAAGGCAAAAACTGGAAGTTTTGCAGGAATCACTCAAAAAACTGAATGTTCTACCACTTAAAAATCCGCGGACCGAAACAATCGAAGCCATATTACAATATGCCGGCCTCTCTTTTCAGGTACAACGGTAAATTTTAGACGTAAATTCGTTGCTTTTAGCACTGATACCTGATCATGAACAGAAAGCAACGATACCAGTTTGTACTGGAATATTTTCAAAAGCACAATCCGGAAGCCGAAACGGAATTGATTTATAACGATGTTTACCAATTATTGGTAGCGGTCATTCTATCCGCGCAGTGTACCGATAAAAGGGTAAACCTCACCACTCCCGCAATTTTTCAAAAATATCCGGCAATTCCGGACCTGGCCAATGCCACTGAAGAAGCGCTTTTCCCTTTAATAAAAAGTATTTCGTATCCTAATAATAAGACCAAACATCTTATCAACATGGCCAAAATGGTTATGGCTAAATTTCATGGCCAGATACCGATGACTGTTGAAGAGCTGGTGCAACTACCGGGTGTAGGAAGAAAAACCGCCAATGTGATCACATCGGTTGTGGATGCGCAGCCCAACATGGCTGTTGATACACATGTATTTCGCGTGGCTGCACGGATAGGATTAACCATAAATGCCAAAACTCCTTTTGCCGCTGAAAAACAATTACTTCAATTTATTCCGCGCGATATGGTTCATATCGCACATCACTGGCTTATTTTACATGGCCGGTATATTTGCGTGGCAAGAAATCCCAAATGTGATATCTGCGGATTAAAAGATTATTGTAAGTATTATCAGAAAAAAAACCAACCCCTGAAAGGGGGTGAAGGAATAAAGCGACTGGAACCGTAAAAAGGAAAAAAAGGAAAAAGCCATAACTATCCCGCAGTCCGAACTGGCAACCGGAAACTGGCAACTCATATTTCCGGGTATTTAATTAACTTGATTACATGTTAGACGCGCCCATTGTACAAACCGAAAACATTCGCCCTTCGAGGAAAAAACCCATTTTCCCGGTTAATAATTATTTAAGGCAATACCTGGTTTTATATGGGAGGGAAACAAAGTTATCCTTATCCTATAAAGATCTTTGCCGCTTTACCTATACCATTCCTTTGAAGAATAAATTTGGGAAGGACACACTTTGGGAAACTGTAAAATATGATATGCATGATTGGAATTACCTGCGCGAAGGGTTGGTAAAAATGTATGCCATTTTAAAAACTGAAGGCGATCTAAGCTTTATAGATCACCTGGATGTGGCGCGGATTGACTTCTGCAGTTTTGCCAACAGCCAGCCTTTCCGGATCCGCATTATCAATAAATTCAATGATAATTATGATCATTATTATATAAAACAGGCCGATGCAAGCCGCATTTACGGGCTGGAGCTGGAACATCTTTTATCACCCGACCGGATAACATTTTTTACCAGTGGAAACACACTTATTGAAGAGCATATTCCCGGCATTCCGGGCGATGTTTTTATTGACGATTATCTTCATGCGCCCAATACAAATATTATACGCGTGGCTAAAGAATTCGTAAAGTTTAATGAACGTTGTTTTGTACGTTTATTGGGTGATATGCGTTCTTACAATTTCATTGTAAATATTACGCCGGATATTGAAGATGTACAATATCGCATTCGTTCCATTGATTTTGATCAGCAATCTTATGAAGGAAAAATGAACCTTTACAAGCCCCAATTTTTTAAAGAAAACAATGTATTTGTAGGACTTGCGCAGCAATATTTAGATAAAAATTCCATCAAACAATACCAGGCCGAAGAGCGCACCATGATGACTTTCCGTTTGGTTTCAGCGCGTTACCGGGTAAAAGAATTGCTGGATATAATGACCAGCGATACGATTTCAAAACCGGAAAAATTGAACCAGTTAAAAGAAGAGTTAGCGCAATATTTTAATCAACCGCTTTTCATCAGATGCAATACAATGGGCCAATTGGTAAAAACGCAATTAAAAGAAACCTTACGCAAAAGCCTCTTGCTGATCACGAAAACAAAAAGGCGGTTTGATGATTGATTTTTACCTCAAAAATTCTTAACTTATCTTCAAAGTTTAGTCGTGAAAATCACACATGAAAACAAAAAAAGAAATATTCCTGGAAGAAATTGCGGTGGCCCTGCACCATCAAAGTTTTGAAAGCAAATTTTTTTTAGATAAACAAAATATGGAATTATTATTTTCATCCGGAGAAAGTCCGATTTTTTTAGAAGATGCCACAGATGAGGACACCGGTGAATTATTTGATTTTCCTTCCTGGTTTGATATAAATGATCTTAGAAAATATGATGCCGAACGTTATATTGCAATAGAACCGGTGTCTTCTCATACAGCTTTTAAAACAATGGAAATCTTTATTGAAACTTTGAAAGATGTGCAACTTCAAAATAAGCTTATCAATGTGTTGAATCGCAGGCATCCATTCAGGAATTTCAAAGAAGTTATTTTAGATTCCGGATTCATTGATCAATGGTATGCATTCAAAAATAATTTTGAAAAAGAAGAAGCGATCGAATGGCTCAGCGATAATGGTATTGATATCAATACAATAAAATTTGATGAGGCAAATGATCCAGGGCGATAATATTGCTTTTTAATTTTTTATGAAAATAAAATAAATTTAAAATATCCTATTGATCTCCGCTACGCACATAAAAATGGCGCCTCAAACTGATGAGGAACTGCTGCAAAGTTTTAAACAATATGGTAGCCAGTCTATATTAGCTCAACTCTATCTGCGCTATTCGGATCTGGTGTATGGAACCTGCATGAAATACCTTAAAAATCAGGAGGATGCAAAGGATGCGGCAATCAATATTTATCAGGAACTGTTGATAAAACTTCCTCATCAGGAAATAAATAATTTCAAAAGCTGGTTGTATGTTGTTACCAAAAATCATTGTTTAATGGAACTGCGAAAATCAAAAAAGACAATAACGGTTGAATTTCAATCGTCCGTTATGCAATCCGAAGATTTTTCGCATCTGGATAATGTATTAGAAAAGGAAAATGATTTTATAAAACTGGAAAAATGCCTGGAAATTTTACCGGAAGCACAGAAACATAGCATCAGGTTATTTTATCTTGAAAATAAATGTTACAATGAAATAGCAACGCAAACCGGTATGGAATGGAATAAAATAAGAAGCCTGATTCAAAATGGCAGGCGCAATTTAAAAAACTGTATGGAAAAAGATGGCTGATCACAATCAACATATCAATTATTCTATAACAGATATTGAACAATACCTGCAAGGGCGCATGAGCGCAAAAGAAATGCATGCATTAGAAAAAGCCGCATTGCAGGATCCGTTTTTAGCGGACGCTCTTGAAGGTTACCGAATTGCAAATTCAGTACAATCAAAACAGCATCTGAATGAAATAACCGCCGCTGTACAAGCTGAAAAACAAACAGCCAAAATAAAATCTTTTTCACAAGGGAAGCGTGGCTGGATGCGCATTGCAGCTATTGTAATGGTCATCATTGGAGCAGGGATTATAGGAAAGGTTTTGTGGAACAAAAATTTTCTTAAAGAATCAACCGTACAAATTGCGAAAAATGAAGTTCTTAAACCACCAAAAGAAGATACTTTAAAACCTGCAGAAGAGAATGGCATTACAAAAAATGACAACAAAAACAAACCTGCTCCGGAAGAAAAATCCGGTAAAATACTAGCTTATAAAAATCCTGAAGTTAAACTTAAGAAACAAACAAATACAACAGCACAATCCCAAGAATCTCTCAAGGTTTTCGCCCCGGAATTATCCCCCGATAAAGCGATCGCCTCCCGCGCTCCGCACCAGGAAATGAGGATGATGAGAACCGCACCCTCATCCATAAATGATTCTTTGCAAAACAATGAAAAATTTGCGCCTGCTCCGCATTCAACGCCAGAGGTTATTTTGATGATGAATGCAAAATCTGTTTCAGATCTAACCCTCATTCTACCGCAAAATGATTCCATTCCTGCTCCTGAAACAGGATGGAAAATCTTTCAGCAAAATATTTATACAAGACTGGAAAAAGAAAACGATTCAACACTTTTAAATACCGGAAAACAAATAATCATACAATTCTCTTTTTCAGAAAAAGGTTTACCTGTTAATTTCAAAGCGGGAGAAAATTTCCAGGATGCTGCATCAATGCAATTAATCAATTTATTAAAAACAGGTCCACATTGGATTTCAACTGCCCTGGATAAGCAAATAACGCTTCGGTTCCAGTTTTAAAATGAATGTCTTTCACATAACTTTTTTATCCCTGATACTTAATGTAGGTTTGTAAAAAAACAGCCATGAAAAAATTATTATTACCCTTGCTTGCCTTAAGCTTCTTTTTTGCAGAAGCCCAGGTAAACATGCCCCAGCCAAGTCCTGCACAAACCATTATTCAAAGTTTTGGTTTGGGGCAGATAGAATTAACTTACTCAAGGCCGTCCATTAAGGGAAGAACCTTGTTTGAACAAAACAGTGATCTTGCACCTTTAGGTAAGTTGTGGCGTACCGGCGCCAATGCTGCCACCAAACTCAAGTTTACAGATGAAGTTGTGATTAATGGTAAAAAAATTGCCGCAGGCGCTTATGCTTTGTACACCATCCCCGGCAAAAATGAGTGGGAAGTAATTATAAACAAGGGCGCGGATAATGAAGGCGCATCCAATTACAAAGAATCGGAAGATGTGGTAAGAATAAAAGTGCCGGTAGTGAAAGTACAGGGAAAACCGGTGGAGACTTTTACCATGCAATTTGCAGATATAAAACCAGAAAGCTGTGAACTGTATCTCAGATGGGGCAATAGTTTGGTCGCCATTCCAATTGCTACAGAAATTAAAGATCGTTTGAGGGCCCAAATAGAAGCAGCTTTAAAAACCGACAAAGCTCCTTATGCACAGGCTGCTAATTTTTATTTCGATTGGGATAAAAATTATGATAAAGCCTTAGCCAATGTAACTAAAGCCACTGAAGAAAATAACAATGCTTTCTGGTTGTATTTATTGAAAGCAAAAATTGAAAAAGCAAAAGGCGATAAAATAGGAGCGATAGCCAGCGCCGAAAAATGCGTAAACCTGGCAGCTACCGCTAAAAATGATGAGTATGTAAAAATGGGTAACGAGCTAATCAAATCTCTTAAATAAAGGGACCTTAATATCTCAATAGCCGGTATGCTGATTTATCAGTGTCCCGGCTATTTTGTTTTGGGGCGCTCTATAAAAAAATAAATTATGACTGAGTGCAAAGGGATAAGTTAATTATTTTAAGTACATAGCATTTTTGTTCAATAAAGATAAAAACGCTGAAAAGTGCGATCCCGATTATAAACCGGGACAGGCTTCAACCAAAGCCGCATAGTAATACAGTTTGGCTCAAAAACAAATCCAGTCTCATTTCATGTATGCTGCTGACATATTAAAGACGATCAACATAACTTTTAATTTTTATACTTTTATTCAATAATAAAATGAAAACAGATTTATGAAATGCAAAAACCTGCTGATCCTTTTATTCGTACTGATGGCTGCCTGCACAACAAAGCATCCGGGCAATCATATTGAAATAAGGACCAGTAAAGGCAATATTGAGATTGAACTCTATCCCGATAAAGCGCCTAAAACCGTAGCAGCTTTTATGTCGTATATAGATTCAGGTTTTTACAAACGTTCTTCATTTTACCGGGTATTGAATTATTACAATCAGCCATCCAATGCGTTTAAATCGGAGTTGATCCAGGGCGGAATCTGGAAATCGAATTATCCGCTTTTACAACGCCTTCCGGGCATTCCCCATGAATCTACTAAGCAAACAGGCATCCTGCATAAAAAAGGTGTGATATCCCTGGCGCGACTGGAACCAGGAACCGCATCTTCCGAATTTTTTATTTGTATCAGCGACCAGCCGGGCTTCGACTTTGGCGGTGAAAATAATCCTGATGGACAGGGATATGCCGCATTTGGTAAGGTAGTACGTGGTATGGATGTGGTAAGAAAAATTTATAATGCTCCTGAAAACAACCAGTCTTTGGATCCGCCGGTTGCCATTTTTAATATCCGCCGGTATTGATGGTTTTATCTTATTAACTGCAATAAAAAACCTTTTTACCTTTTAAAATGTTTATAATTAACGGTTTTCTCTAAATTCACCTTTCATTTAAATTTTTCAAAAACAACAGCATGAAAAGATTTCTCAAAACAAACTCTATTTTTTTATTTTTTCTTTCTTTCTTCATCGTTCAGTACAGTTATGGTCAGCGGGTTCAAAAGGATTTTTACCAGATAAAAATCTATAACTTGAAAAATGATGGCCAGATCCAAAAAATGGACACTTATTTAAAATATAATTATTTACCGGCTTTAAAAAGAGCAGGTATAGAAAAGGTTGGCGTGTTTAAACCAATTGCCAATGATACGGCTTCCATTAAAAAAGTTATTGTTTTTATCCCTTTCAAATCGCTGCGTGATTGGATGCGACTTTCAAATACATTGGAAAAAGATGCAGCATTTATCTCTGGCACCAAATCATTCCGTGAAGCCGCAAATACTGATGCGCCTTATGAAAGAATGGAATCTATTTTAGCCGAAGCAATGGATGTACAACCTAATTATACAATGTCCACCACCACTACTCCTAAATCTGAACGGGTCTACGAATTAAGAAGCTATGAAAGTCCTACGGAGAGCCTGTTTGAAAAAAAATACAGCATGTTTAATGAAGCTGGTGAAGTGGATATCTTTAAAAGACTGGGTTTTGGCGCGGTATTTTATTCTAAAGTAATCTCTGGAAGTCGTATGCCCAATTTAATGTACATGACTACTTTCGACAATATGCAATCAAGAAACGATCATTGGAAAAGTTTTAGTAATGATCCGGCCTGGAAAACGATGAATTCGAATCCCATATTCGAAGGTAAAGTTTCCGTTTCCCGTAATGAAACCATTTTAATGCGTCCAACGGATTATTCAGATATTTAAAATTTAAAGAAATATTCAAAGCCATTATTGTTAGTAATAGCAATAATGGCTTTGTTATTTATACACAATTTAACCGGATTGTTACGACAAAGCAGTTAAGTTCTGCGCCATTGTTGGTCGCCTGACCAACAAATTCAATGTTTAAATACATTTATTCTGTTTATTACTCCATTCCAATTGCACATTATACCCATCCAGTGTTTTAAAATGCCAGGCACAGATATCGCCTATTTCACCATAATTATCATCATACCATCCGCTTCCTGGTATAGGGTCAGTGATAGCTTCGCAAAGTTCATGACTGCTTGTACCGGTTAAAGCATCAAAAACCTGCAATCCGCCTGAACATCCCGAACAATCAGGAAAGGGCATTACCGCATAAAAAGTTTTAGGATCGGCGTTATTATGATAACCGCAAAATGAACTGCAGGAACTGCTTCCACCCAAAGAGACTGTAATTCCCGAATCGAGGTAGATAAAATAAAGCGTATTGGCATCCGGTTTCGGAAATGCAGTATTCGTTTTTATCCAGTTTAATAATTGAGCCTGAATATCTGTATCCGTAATACTTTGAGCCGGTGCATTCGCAGTGATGGTAATGGTTCCCTTTAATGTCCCCTTGCCAATTTTAAACTGCGAAACACTGTACTCACCCAACTGATCCATCAGGCTGCTTACAAGTATCTTCTGATAAAACTGGTTTATCTGGGTAGCCATATCTTTTGAATTATTTTCCCAATCGGCACCCCAGAAAATGGTAAACACTTCTACATTTGCGAGCAAAGGACCACCGCGATAAGTCAAACTGGTTTTAGCAAGCGGCTTTTTCTTTTTAGCAATTTCAATAATTCCTTCCTTTGCTTTAGGCTGATACATTGGTACTACCCGGATACTCTCATGATGCGAAAATGGTTTATGCGGCTGCATGATGTAAAGGATTAAATGTTTTGGATTAAAGAATTATATCAATCCAAAATATGTGCCTTAATTGAGGTATCAGGTGTGAGGTATCAGGTATGAGCTAAATCGGCTATGAGCTATCAGCTATCAGCTTTGAGCTATTCCAAAGTGTAAAAAAATTCTCCTAAAACAAAGGCAAAATTTCCCTTTTACCTGATACCTCAGATTATTATTGGTGCACCCAAATTGCTCATTGCTCATAGCTGACAGCTCAAAGCACTGATACCTCATGCCTCATACATCATACCATCTCACTTCTTCCCAAATAAATCAAACTGTTGATTTAACTCCTGTCCTGTAAGAATCTTTCCGGATTGAATGATCATACGGTATTTAAAACTTGCGGATTTGCCTGCAGGAATCATAAAATTCAAACTGTCTTTTCCTCCAGAAAGTTCTTTTTGTCCTAAAGGATTGGCGGCAAATAGTCCATAGCCTCTTGCATGCCAGTAGGTAGGATAGCCCGGATTTTGTTTATTGTCCAAAATGGCGATGGCCACTTTATTTCCTTGTACTTCACCCGTAAGATTTACCCATTCGGCCCGCGTTCCCCATACATCATCGCCTTCCTTACCAATACTGCTGTGGTACATTCCGGTTACGCCTTCATTATTCAAAACAGGCACCGAAGTAGGAAGACCGTTTGCGTCGGTAAATAATTCCGCCGATTTGGAAGGATGCTCCAATGCCCGGGTAACCCGGATACCATATACGCCTTCTTTATTGTCTTTTAAATGAACATCATTTTTCAACGCTGTAAGTGTAGTATAACGGTCAATAATCCGGTTGTTTTCATCGCCGCTGAAAACAAACCTGGTATTTTCCCTGAGTAAAGGTTCTTTTTTGGCATTTTCCCATAACTGTTCCACTTCCAGTACACCTTCCTTATTTCCATTTTTAATGCTTTTAATTGAAGACAAAATAATGGTCCCATAAGAAGCTGCTTTGGCGGGCGGAATGGCGTCAGAATTATTCCAGAAATCCAATCCGTTTACATCGCCATAATTAAACCAGATGCCCACATGATGCGGATGATCTATCCGTTCGCCGGCAACCTTTTCCAATGGATAACCTCTTGTAACCGCCAAGCCATTTGCTGTATAAACAGGATACAAAACCGGCTTTTTAATTGTTGAAGGATAAATATAGGAGGTGAACAATTTTCCATTAATAAATACATCTACTTTTTTCTCTGCATCGTTACGAAGTAAATAAACTCCTTTTGCGGGAATAGCATCTTTTTTTTGAGCAAAAACAACAGTAGTAAACAATACAACACATAACATGCTGCAGAAAATTTTCTGAACAGAATTATTGAACATGAATAATAGTTTTAAATATAATTTTTTTGAACCTGGCTTTTTGTTCTTTGGGCATCCCGGTTGCGTCGCACTCGTGTACTGTATATTTTCAATTCAGCACTTAGCCCTTTGCGTTCTCCGCGTCTTTGCGTGAAATTTCTTTCAACCGCAGATTAACGCTAAGTACTACACAAAGTTTCACAAATATAATTGCTCCCTTTGCGCTCTTCCCGCCTTTGCGTGAGATTTCTTTCAAACCGCCAAGGAATGCTAAGTACTGCGCAAACTATCACAAAGTATCATTTGCGAATTCGCGAAAAACTTTGCGGCTAAAGTTTAATATTTTTTAACAGCAGAGGAACGCTAAATACTGCGCAAAATTTCACAGAGTGTCGTTGAATAACTAAGAATAACTCTGCGAAACTTTGCGGTTAACTTTTTCAAAACTTAACTTTTAAAATTTAAACACTTTATCCCCCGCTATCACATCCTGCGTTTTTTCATTGAATGTTACATATTGTTTTGTACGGATCGCTGCATTCGTCATAATGGTTGCAATAGCATGATTATAACCCGCTGTTGCCGGCGCATTCGGCGTTTGACGGCTGCGAACGCAATCCATCCAATTGCGCATATGGGCAGAGGTTAAACTATCACCGCCGGTATTGGCGCCGGTTTCAACTTTTACAGGTTCGGCGAGTGAAAAATCGGACAACAGGTTGGCTTGCATTCCCATTTCTTTTGCGGCTCCTGCCGACATGCCGCCATTGGAAGATACTTTATTGGTATCAAGATTCAATTCACCACCATTTGAATAATAAATTTCCTTTACACCGCCGGCAGAATTGGTAAACCGGGATGTGTATTGCACCTGGAATCCTTTCGACAGATCATCCAACGGACCGTAATCAAAAACCGCAGTCATGGTATCGGCATTTTTTCTACCATCTTTCCATAAATAAATTCCTCCGTTTGCAGTTACGCTTCTTGGATGCGGCAGATCGGTAAACCAATGTACGGTATCAATCTGATGCGACATCCATTGCCCCGGAATACCGGAAGAATAAGGCCAGAATAAACGGTATTCCAAATATTTTCTCGGATCCCATGCTTCAAAAGGACGATTCATTAAAAACCGCTTCCAGTCGGTATCCGATTCCTTTATTTGTTTGGTAAGTTCCGGTAAACGCCATCTTCCGGGCTGGTTTACATTCCACGACATTTCCACCATTACAAGATCACCCATCTTACCTGATTTTATAAAATCATTGGCCGCATGATAGTTGGCGCCACTTCTGCGTTGTGATCCTATCTGTACAACTTTACCTGATTTTTTCACTGCAGCCAATGCCGCGCGTGCATCTTCCATAGTTTCTGCAAATGGTTTTTCCACATACACATCACAGCCGGCTTCCACCGCCTGTTTTAAATGCAGCGGATGCTGAAAATCGGCTGTACTGATAATAACCGCATCCACCGCTTTCATGTCATAAAGCTCCTCATTGTTCCTTGCAGCTTTTATATCAAAACCGGATTTTTGTTTTACAAAATCCACGGCTTCCTGCCTTCTTCTATTCCAGATATCGGAAACGGCTACAAACTCAAAGTTCATTGCCTTTGCATGGTCCATAAAAGAAGGGAACAATGCTCCCCTGAAGCGGTTTGAAAAGCCTACTATTCCCACACGTACGCGTTCATTGGCGCCAATAATTCTACCATAACTTTTGGCGCTCATTCCTAATGCAACACCGGTGGAAGCAAGCGCTACATTTCTAATAAAATTTCTTCTGGAAGCATTCGTTTCATTCATAAAGCATTGTTTTTTGATCTTATTAATATTAGAATAATTATCGCTGAAGGAAAATAAAAATCCTGATGAAAATGAATTTGGCAAGTAAAATAATTATAATATTTGGGAAGACCAATTTAAAATGGTGAAACCGTGTAATAAATAGGCCTTAACTTCACCGGCTAAAATAATCATCCATCAAAGATTATAAACAATATTATATTATTCCTGCTGCACCGGAAGAAGTGTACCTGGCCTTAACCAATGCTGCAACCATCCGGTTATGGACAGGCGAAAAAGCAGAAATGTCTACCGAACCGGGATCCGAGTTTTCTTTATGGGAAGGTAGTATCACAGGAAAAAACATTTCATTTGAACAGGATAAAAAAATCATTCAACAATGGTATTTTGGAGATCAGCCGGAACCATCCATTGTTACCATTATTCTGCATCCACATAAAAAAGGAACTTCAGCCGAACTGAAACATACCAATATTCCGGATGAAGAATTTGAAGCCATTGCAGAAGGTTGGAATGAGAGCTATTTTGGTTCTTTAATAGAATTTTACGAAGATTAAAGTCAAATGAATCAAACGCCCGAACCACCACAGGCACAGGCCGATATTTTTCTTCAACTGGTGACGATGAAGATGCCTTTTGGAAAATATAAAGACCGTATTATTTGTGATCTTCCGGTATTTTATCTCGAATGGTTTAAGCGAAAAGGATTTCCCAAAGGAAAACTGGGAATACTGTTGGAAACCATGTTTGAGATTCATCTTAATGGTCTGCTGTATTTACTGGATCCATTAAAAAAGATGAAATAAAATTCCATATAATTTCTCCGATTAACTATTATTTTAAATAATGAAACCGGCTTCCATAAGTGAAATAAAACAGGAACTGAACACATTACCTCCGGCAGAATTATTAGAAATCTGCCTGCGCCTGGTGCGGTATAAAAAAGAAAATAAAGAACTGCTTTCTTACCTGCTTTTTGAATCACATGACCTGCCTTCATTTATAAAAAATGTAAGAGCAGAAATGGATGTACAATTTGATGCATTATCCGGGTTGAATGGATACCTGTTAAAGAAGAGTCTTCGCAAAATTTTAAAAACCACCAATACCGCAATCAAACATACCGGCTCCAAAGAAGCAGATGTAGAATTGCGGATGTATTTCTGTTTAAAAATTAAAAAATCAGGAATATCCCTAAGGGCAAATAAAACCCTGCAGAATATGTACCTGCAGCAAGTTAAAATGATTCAAAAATCCATTGCTTTACTGCATGAAGATTTGCAACATGATTATGAAAAGGAGCTGGAATTGTTGTTATCCTGAGATGTTTTTCACTTCAGACCTTGTATCGAGAAAGTTGACGGTTTTATTTGATTGTTTGCTTTTAATTTGATGATTTGAGGCCCATAATAACCGAATAAGATACAGCAACATGAAATCCAAATTTTAATTGTTTTACCCTTACAGGGCAAGAACTCAATCGGGCATCTTGTTTCTTTTCTACCGGCCTATTTCCCCTATAGGGGCATTTCTAATCTCTAAAATTCCAAAATTCTATACTCACCTTTCACCTTTCACTTCTCACTGAAACATCACACATCACACATCATAAATCATAAATCAGCTCAAATCGTCTCCGACCGCAGTTCCTTTATTTCGCCATTCACTTTAATTTTTACCTTTTGAGGCTGTGCGGAAAAAATTTTGTACTCTGTTACCTGGCCATCTTTCCATACCATATCTACGGTGAAATTTCCGCGGGCTTTCAATCCTTTTATTTCACCGCCAGTTTTCCATGCATCAGGAAGAGCGGGTAAAAAATTAATGTATCCCGCATGACTTTGCAACAGCATTTCAGCAATACCTGCCGTGCCACCAAAATTGCCATCAATCTGAAAGGGAGGATGCGCGCAAAACAAATTGGGATAAGTGCCGCCACCGCCCGACATGTTCACGCCCTTTTCTCCGGTTGGCTGCAGCAATTGAGTTAATAATTTATAAGCCCGGTTGCCATCCTGCAATCTTGCCCAAAACAATAATTTATATGCTTTTGACCAGCCAGTGCCTCCATCTCCGCGCACCTCAAGTGATGCTTTGGCAGCTTTTGCCAGATCAGGCGTTTTTTCGGGTGAAATAAGTGCGGCAGGATACACGCCATATAAATGCGAAACATGCCTGTGTTGTGGTTCCACTTCTTTATATTCCTGCAGCCATTCCATCAATCTGCCATCACTGGCAACACGGCCCGGCGGCGGAAGCAGTTTCATCTTTTTCTGTAATGAATCCCTGAAAGATTTATCCAATCCCAGAATAGTGGCCGCATTGATCACGTTTCCAAACAATTCGCGCACGATCTGGTTGTCAATGGTTGGCCCCATGCAAATACTCGCCACTTTTCCATTGGGCATATAAAAGGCATTTTCCGGCGATACCGATGGCCCCGTTACCAGCCAGCCAGTTGCGGGATCTCTTATCAGCGCGCTGTTATAATATTTTGCTGCGCCTTTTAAAACAGGATATATTTCTTTGAGATAATTTTTATCCAGGGTAAAATCATAATGCTCCCAAAGATTATTGCACAACCAGCCGGAACCTGTACTTGCGCCCCAGGAAGCCTGTTCTCCGGGTTCAGTAAAACTCCAGGGATTGGTGATCACATGTGCTACCCAGCCATCGGCATTGTAATATGCCTTCGCCGTTTTTTCACCGGGCGCCACGAGTCGCTTTACCAAATCAATCAATGGAAGATTAAGTTCAGACAAGTTGGCTACTTCCAGCGGCCAGTGATTCATTTGTACATTCACATTCATGTGGTAATCCCCATTCCACGGTGTTTGTACCTGGTTTGCCCACAAACCTTGTAAGTTTGGCGGCAACAATCCTATTCTTGTACTGCTGATACTTAAATACCGGCCGAATTGAAAATATAAAACCGCCATTTCATTATCCTTTTCCGGATTTTTATAAAAAGCAGCTAACCTTTTATTGGTAGGTAATTCATCGGCATCTGTATCTCCCAGTTTAAAATCCACCCGCTTAAATAATTTTTGATAATTTTTTATGTGTTCGCGCTTTTGCGCTTCAAATGTTTTTTTCCTTGCAGCAGCCAGTAATGATTTTGTATTTTCCCTGAAAGGATTGTTTCGAAAACTGGTACCTGCGGAAATATAGATGAGCGCCTCAGACGCATTTTTTATGATCAACGCATTTTCTGTGGTTGTTAATTCTCCTTCATTCAATCCAACCTGAACATTTGTAAGATATTCCATACCTTTTCCATCGGTACCATTATTGAGCTGGCCATACATTTGCAGTTCGCCTTTTTCCGCTTTTACAGTAAATTGCTCCGGCCTGTCAAGGGAAATTGTAAAATTTAATTTGCCTGGCTTACTGGCTGACAGCCGGATAATACTTATATCATCATCAAAGCTGGTGAAATATTCACGTTCGTAACCTACATTATTTATTTCAAATGAACAACTGTGCAATGGCGTCATCTAATGATAATTGCCTTATATAATTTTTTGGTATTGCCGGTTCACTGCCATTGTCATAATCAAATTTCAGGTTTAAATTTCCCAGTACCTGGTAGCAACCAAATGGTACGTTGGCGCCATTGCCAAAGCCGGATCCTTTTCCTTCGCAAACAAATGTTTTATTTACAAGCGCTTCGGCTTCATCATTTTTTCCTTCCAGTAATAATTTCCTTATTTGCGGCAGATTTTTATGCGCATCATAATTATTAGCATCCTGCGGGGCGCCTGACCATAAAGTGATTTCATTAAGTACAATCTTTTCTATGCTTACACCGCCATCAGGCATCATACCCAGGCGGCCATTACCAAGAGGAAGGGTTTCTTCCCAGGCACGCGCAGGTTCATCATACCAAAGTCGTAAGGATTTTTGCGCATTTGAATGCGTACCTGCAAAAAACAGGGCTAATGAAACTAAGAAAGCTAGTTTTTTCATGATGGTTAATTGAAAAATTGTTTCAGAAGGTAAACCTAATTACTTCTTTCTTTAAAAGCAGTATAAAAATTGAAAAATAAATTATGCTGGTATTTCAAATTGCAATCAATAATTCCAATTCCCAGGCCAGGGGATAGATCAGTTAATTTTCCGGGGTCCTTTGTATTTTGCTCAATAAAGATAAAAAGTTGAAGAGTGCGACGCAACCAAAGCCGCATAGTAGCAATACTGTTGGGCCAAAAAAAATATGTAAGCACAAAAAAAAAGACCCATTTTTCATAGGTCTTCTTTTAATTATTCTTAGATCAAACTATCATCCTAACCATTCATACTTGCCAAAAACTCTTCATTGTTTTTAGTACCACGCATGCGCCTCAGCAGTTCATTCATCGCTTCTTCAGTTTTCATATCATTCATATAAAGACGCAGGATATTCATACGTTGCAATACTTCTTTATCGAGCAGCAAATCATCCCGTCGTGTGGAAGAGGATACCAGGTCAATCGCAGGGAAAATTCTCCTGTTAGCCAGGCGGCGATCGAGTACCAGTTCCATATTACCCGTTCCTTTAAATTCCTCAAAGATCACTTCATCCATTTTGCTTCCGGTATCAATCAGTGCGGTAGCTAATATGGTTAAGGATCCACCGTGTTCAATTTTACGTGCCGCACCAAAAAACTGTTTCGGTTTTTGCATGGCATTGGCTTCCACACCACCACTCAATACCTTTCCACTCGAAGGCGCAACTGTATTATGCGCCCTGGCCAAACGGGTAATTGAATCCAGTAAGATAACCACATCATGCCCGCATTCAACCAGGCGTTTTGCTTTTTGCAGGGCAATTTGCGAAACCTTCACATGCTTTTCAGCGGGTTCATCAAAGGTGGAAGCAATTACTTCCGCCTTTACACTGCGTTCCATATCGGTTACTTCTTCCGGTCTTTCATCTATTAAAACCACCATTAAATAGCATTCCGGATGATTGGCGGCAATAGCGTTTGCCACATGTTTTAATAAAACCGTTTTACCAACTTTGGGTTGGGCTACAATCAAACCACGCTGTCCTTTACCAATGGGTGAAAATAAATCTATAATCCGGGTACTGAAATTACTGGCGTCGGTAAAAAGATTTAATTTTTCAAATGGAAATAATGGAGTTAAATAATCAAAAGGTACCCGGTCACGCACTTCATCCGGACTTTTACCATTGATGCTTTCCACTTTTAACAAAGCAAAATATTTCTCTCCTTCTTTTGGCGGACGAACTGCGCCAAAAACCGTATCTCCCGTTTTTAAACCAAATAATTTTATCTGTGAAGGCGATACATATACATCATCCGGTGAGGATAAATAATTATAATCGGAGGAGCGCAGAAAACCATAACCATCAGGCATCATTTCCAAAACCCCTTCGCTCATAATAATACCATCGAACTCAATATTAAAAGCCGGTTCCCTTTTGTGATGATGACGTACAGGAACCGATTCCTCGTTCGCATTTGCATGAAATTGCTTTTTAGGCTGCTCCTCAGTATAAGGTTTTTCCTCTTCTATTAATGGTTCATCTAAATCCAGGTCAATATCATCATCATTTAAAAGCGCTAACAGGGCTTCTGAAATAGGAAGCGGATCAAGATCCGGATGTTTTTCTTCTTTTTTAGGCTTGGCGGCAGCAGCCTTGCGGGCACGTTTTTTTGGCGCGGCCTTTTCTTCCGTTTTTACTTCCACTTTTTCTTCCGCTTCAGGAACTGAAGGCTCCGAAGCTGCCTCCGGCTCTGCGACTACACGGGGAGCAGCTTTAATGATTTTTCTACGCCGTGGCTTATCAGACACATTATTGTTCTCACTGGACATAACAGATTGTTTATCTAATATTTTTTGAATTAATTCTTGTTTGGGTAGTTTGGTCACGTTGGTAATCATCAATTGCTCAGCAACATCCAGCAACTCAGGAACCAACATGTCGTTCAATTGCAAATTGTCGTACATAAAATGTGTAAAAAAGAGAAAAATGAAGTTTTAATCGTCAAAAAAACCAGTCTTAATTTATTGAAGAAAAATAATCGGTTGATTACAGAAAACAGATAGGCTGAGAGAAAGGTAAAGAACTGATCAGCTTGTTTCCAATGCAATATTACTGCAAATGTATGAAAACAAATAAAAAATATTCCTGAATGATTATTTTTTTTTAAACTTTTTCCGTTCGTTATAAACTGGTTTTTTGGTTTAATTTTTTGGCCTCCGAAATTCCCTTTTAGTTATTTATAAAAAGATAATTTATTGAAGAAAACAGGCATTTTATAGAATTCTTGCTCTATTTATTATAAAAAAGGTAGCAAACAGTACTTATTCCGGTTTATGTATTGAACTATATTTGCGGACATTAAAAGTATTTAAAAAAAATTTCCGAAAGCTTTTCCTTTGAAATCAGCGAAAAAACGCAGGCAAATGTTTAATAAAAGAATAAAAATAAAGGATTTACTGGCTGTTGAGCAAACCGGCAACCAGGTAACAGTAATGGGATGGGTACGCACCTTTCGCAACAACCAGTTTATAGCCCTTAACGATGGCAGCACGCATCAAAACCTGCAGGTGGTTGTAGATTTAGGATTATTGGATGATGCAGACCTTAAAAGAATTACTACCGGCGCTTCTCTTAAAGTGGAAGGGGAAGTGGTGCCATCTGTAGGGAAAGGACAAAAAGTAGAACTAAAAGCGGCGACAATAGAAATACTGGGCGACAGTGATCCTGAAAAATATCCGCTTCAACCCAAAAAGCATAGCCTGGAATTTTTAAGGGAAATAGCGCATCTGCGTTTTCGCACCAACACTTTCGGAGCCGTATTTCGTGTACGGCATTCACTTGCATTTGCAATTCATAAATTCTTTAACGACAAGGGATTTGTATACCTGCACACTCCTATCATTACTTCCAGCGATGCAGAAGGCGCCGGAGAAATGTTTAAAGTAACCACTTTGCCTTTAACCAATACACCTTTAAATGAGGATGGCAGTATTGATTTTAAAAAAGATTTTTTTGGCAAAGCTACCAATCTCACTGTTAGCGGGCAGCTGGAAGGTGAATTAGGCGCAATGGCATTTAGTGAAATATATACTTTCGGCCCTACATTCCGCGCTGAAAATTCCAATACTACCCGTCACCTTGCCGAGTTCTGGATGATTGAACCGGAAATGGCATTCAGTGATATTGAAGACAATATGAACCTGGCCGAAGAATTTATTAAATACATCATTTCCTATGCCATTGAGAACAACCGGGAAGATCTTGAATTTTTAAGCCAGCGTTTAGCGGATGAAGAAAAACAAAAGCCACAAAATGAACGCAATGAAATGGGTTTGATGGAAAAACTTGAATCTGTGGTGAACAATGCGTTTGAAAGGATCACTTATACCGATGCAATCGACATTTTACTGGAAAGCAACCATTATAAAAAGAAAAAATTCAAATACGATGTCAGCTGGGGTATAGATCTGCAGAGCGAACATGAACGATACCTGGTAGAAAAACATTTTAAAAAACCGGTTATCGTTACCGGTTATCCCGCCGCTATAAAAGCATTTTATATGCGCATGAATGAAGATGGGAAAACGGTTGCGGCCATGGATATTTTAGCGCCGGGTATTGGCGAAATTGTAGGCGGCTCCCAACGTGAAGAGCGGCTGGACAAACTGGTAAAACGCATGGAGGAAATGAATATCCCGGTAGAAGAGATGAAATGGTATCTCGATACACGCCGGTTTGGTACGGTTCCACATGCAGGGTTTGGCCTCGGCTTCGAGCGTATGGTTCAATTTGTAACAGGCATGACCAATATCCGGGATGTAATTCCATTTGCAAGAACACCGCATAATTGTGAGTTTTAAAGAATTATTGTTTAATTGCTTTATTGTATAACTGTTGTATTATTAATTATGGCTGATGGCTTAAAGCTGATAGCTGATTGTTTAAAACTATCTCAAATTATTTTTTGAGTTTTCATAAATGCGCTTATATTTGCACCCCGAAAGGGAAGGAGGTGCGGTAGCTCAGTTGGTAGAGCAAAGGACTGAAAATCCTTGTGTCGCCGGTTCAATCCCGGCCCACACCACAAAAAAGACTCAGATTTATCTGGGTCATTTTTTAATTTATAAGGTTCTTTAAAAATGCAGGGCATATTAATAATGTTACAATAAATAATGCTGCTGCTTTTAATGAAATAAGTTATGAATCATGAATTCGAGTGCATGATTCATAACTTATTTCATTATTCTTACCAGATCTTAATTCTCTCTGCTTCCGGTTTATACATTTTTTCGCCGGGCTGCACATTGAATGCTTTATAAAACGGTGTAAAATTTTCCAGGGGTCCGTTTACCCTGTATTCAGGCGGTGAATGCGGATCTACATTGGCATAATACCTTTGGGTTTCTTCCTTTATTTTACTTCTCCAGATCTGAGCAAAGGAAATGAAGAAACGCTGATCGGGAGTAAAGCCATCAATTTTAGTGGTATCCTTACCTTCCTTTGTCATTTTAAATGCATCATAAGCGATGGCAAGACCGCCAATGTCCGCAATGTTTTCACCGGTAGTCAGGCTTCCGTTGATATGCACGGAATCAAGCACGACAAACGAATTATACATATCTATCACAGATTTGGCTTTGGTTTTAAAGCGCTCGTTATCCTCTTTTGTCCACCAGTCTTTTAAATTTCCTTCCGCATCATATTGCGCACCCTGGTCATCAAATCCATGTGTCATTTCATGACCTATTACCATACCAATTCCACCATAATTAATCGCATCATCCGCATTGGGATCAAAGAAGGGAAATTGCAGAATTCCGGCGGGAAAAACAATTTCATTAAAGGTGGGATTGTAATAAGCGTTAATAGTTGGCGCAGTCATTCCCCATTCGGTTTTATCTACTTTTTTACCCACTTTATTTATCTGGTACTGGTATTCATTTTTACCACAGGATACCAGGTTTTCAAAATATTTATTCCTGTCAATGGTTACCTTACTGTAATCTCTCCATTTGTCCGTATAACCGATCTTTTTTAAAAATACCTCAAGTTTAGCCTTTGCTTTTTGTTTGGTACTGTCGCTCATCCAGTCGAGATGATCCATTCTTTCTTCGAAAGCTTTTTGAAGGTTGTTTACCATTGTCAGCATCCGCTTCTTCGCATCGGCGCTAAAATATTTTTTTACATACAACTCGCCCAGTGCGTCTCCAAGTTCTGAATCGATCTGACTGATCATTCTTTCCCAGCGCGGTTTTATTTGTTGCTGACCATTCAACGCTTTACCTACATAATCAAAACGGGCGTTTACAAAGTTGCTGCTGAGTGCATTTGCAGATGTGCTTAGCACATGAAACCGGAGATAGCTTTTCCAGGTTTCTATTGGTATGGTTTTTAATAATTCATTCAATTTTGCATAAAACTCCGGTTGTCCTACATTTACCGAATCTGCTTTCACGGTTAAATCAGTTAACAAATTCTTCCATCCAAAAACCGGCATTGATTTATCCAGATCAGCAATCGCCATTTTATGATAATTAGCATTGGGATCGCGCAAAGCCACATTGGTTTTATGACTGCCGGCCATTTGTTTTTCCAGGGCATACACCGCTGCGGTTTTGGAAGCAGCCGCCGTAGAATCATCGCCTGTTAAACTAAACAATTTTTGAATGTAGGTCTGATAAGCTTTAACCACCTTTTCGGTAGCCGCATCGGTTTTAAAATAATAGTCCCGGTCGGGCAATCCAAGACCGCCCTGGTGAAAACCAAGGATGTTCATAGAGCTGTTTTTTTCATCAGGACCAATGCTTAGGCTAAAAAGAATATTATTATCGAGCATTTGCTGGTCTGCAACAAACTTCATGATATCCGCCGGATTTTTTAAGGCTTCAATTTGTTGAAGAAAAGGTTTTACCGGTTCGTATCCTCTTTTTTCAATCGTGGCAGAATCCATTCCGGAAGCATAAAAATCGCCCACTTTTTGTTCAATCGTTCCGGCGGCATGTTTACCATTGGCGGCTTCTGTTACCAGGGCTTTAAGATTATCTTTTGTATGATTATAAAGATCAAGAAAGATCCGATACTGGTTTCAGTAGGCGGAATTTCATGGCTTTTAATCCACTTGCCATTGACGAATAAAAAGAAATTATCGCCTGGCTTCACAGAAGAATCAAAATTGCCCAGTGTAATAAATTTTTGGGTTTCTTTTTTTTCAGTGGAGGAAGAATTGCAGGAGCAAATAAAAATCAACAGAGCTGAGACTGCTAAAGCTCCTAAGCCGAATTTTTTCATGTTTGGGTGAATTGAAAATTGAAAATAAATAAAATACTTACAGCGAAAAGTTATTTTTGACAAGTGGCGGATTCAATGGTTTATTAAGTTATAGAAATGCATTTAAAATATTTTTAGTTCCTGAATTTACTCTTTTTTAAATGCCGGATGAAACTGATGCAAAGTGGATCGTAAAAAATCTCTATCCAGATGCGTATAAATTTCGGTTGTTGTAATGCTTTCATGACCAAGCATTTCCTGCACTGCTCTTAAATCCGCACCACCTTCCACCAAATGCGTGGCAAAGGAATGCCGGAAAGTATGCGGTGATATATTTTTTGTGATACCCGCTTTTTTAGCCAGCTCTTTAATGATATAAAAGATCATGATCCGCGATAAAGATTTTCCCGACCTGTTTAAAAAAACAAAATCTTCAAATCCTTTTTTAACCGGCTGATGCACCCGGATATTTTCCTTATAAATTTTAATGAATTTAATGGCATCCGTGCCTATCGGAATCAGTCTTTCCTTATCACCTTTGCCAATCACACGTACAAAACCAACGTCTAAATACAGGCAACTTAGTTTAAGATTTATTAATTCAGTCACACGCATACCGCAACTATACATGGTTTCAAGTATTGCCTTGTTGCGGGCGCCTTCGGCAGTACTGACATCTATTATTTCCAGCATCTTTTCTATCTCGCCAAAACTTAAAATATCAGGCAGCGTTCGTTTTAATTTTGGAGATTCCAGTAAAGCAGTAGGATCAGTTTTTGTAATTTCTTCTATCAAACAATATTTATAAAAGTTCTTAATGCCGGAAATGATCCGTGCCTGCGATGTGGCGGTCATGCCTAATTCCGCAATCCACTGAATGAATTGCTGCAATTGTTTCAAGGAAAGATCTGCCGGACTTTTATTGCCGTCTAATGTGTGTAAATAACCGGTTAGTTTATCCAGGTCTCGCAGATAGGCTTCCACAGAATGGTCGCTCAGGGATTTTTCCAGTTGCAGATATTGTTTAAAGCCTTTTTTGTATACATCCCACATGAAGTGAATGTAGTGATTTTGTAATTAAGTGTTTTATTGATTTTGTCGAATACAAATAAACAATAAGTTTCTGTGTTGATGATAATCATTAATGAGAAAGTTTATTTGGTACGTGGACAAAAGCTGCACAATGATATACAGATGAAGTGCTTGCGACGCAAGGGACGATGCCATAAAAAACGAATGCCGGTATCATTATGAAGCTTAATCAAAACAAAGCGGCTGATCAAAAAATAAAATTCTAAAAACTTCTAAATGATATAATTTAGCAAGCCTGAAATCTCAAAATCACGATATTACAAAACCTGAAAATCCACTCCTCCCGGCTGTGAATCTCCGGGCTTTCAGGAAAAATGTTCTTGTAAATAAAAAAGCGTTTAAGCGCTATCTCAATAAACTTCAAAAAAATCCGCCCCGCGGTCTTGATAAAATTGCGGCGCAAGCCGATAAAGAAGTCTGGCTGCAAACCAATTGTTTGTCCTGCGCCAATTGCTGCAAAAAAATGACTCCAACCTTTACAGTAAAAGACATCAAACGCATTGCGCTCTTTCTTAAAATGACGCCTGCCGCTTTTAAAGAAAAATGGCTGTTTCAGGGTAAAAAAGAAAAGGATTGGGTGAATAAAAAACAGCCTTGCCAGTTTTTGGATCTGAAAACCAATAAATGCGGTATTTATGAAGTGCGGCCGGCTGATTGCGCAGGATTTCCACATTTAACCAAAAGGAAAATGACTGATTATATGCATGTGCATATACAAAATATTGAATATTGCCCAGCTACTTATATGCTTGTTGAAAAAATGATGGAAAGGATTCCGGTATAGTTGGTTGGTGGTGGTTCAAAGCTGACAACCAATGGTGAAAGTGAAGGTGAAAGGTGAAAAAATGAGCATATGTCGATAGGAAATAGAATTTCAAATGGAATTTTTGCCCGGCAACGACAATACAAAATACCTCATACCTGACACCTCATGCCTCATACCTCAAAAATATACATCTTCAATCAGGAAATATTCCACCGGTTCCATATAGGAAATGGTGATGGCAAGGGCATCAAACTGAATATATTTCCATTCGGGATTCCGGTATTGAAATTCTTCGGCGGCATTGCGCATATTTTCCATTTTTTGTTTACTGATGCTTTCTTCCGGTTTGCCGAATCTTCCGGAGGTGCGGGTTTTTATTTCAAAAAAATGCAACCGGTTTTGCCTGGATGCAATGATATCCACTTCCCAATGCCTGAAACGCCAGTTGCGATGTAATACGGTATAGCCGTATTTTTCAAGATATGCTACAGCAAGATCTTCCCCCATATTGCCGGTGGTTTTATTCCAGTTCATTTTAGTAAATTGCAATGGTTCTTAAAAGCTTCCTGAATGAGTTATTTACAAGATAAAATTTTCAAATTAAAAGGCAAAATCCAGCACTACAATTGGGGGGAAAAAGCTTTATCCCCTCATGGCTTGGAATAGATGCAAAGGATCAGAAACCTTATGCTGAATATTGGATGGGCGCCCATGCATCCGCACCGGCGGCCCTTTGCACAAAGAATGGTGAACTTTCCCTGCACCAGCTGATAAAGGATTATCCGGAAGATATTTTAGGAAAAAAAGTTCAACAACAATTTGGTGAATTACCTTATTTATTAAAAATCCTGGATGTAAAAGATATGCTGTCCATCCAGGTGCATCCTACACGAAAAGGCGCTGAAGAAGGATTTCTTGCAGAGCAAGCTGCCGGCATTTTACCCACCGCCAGCCATCGCAACTATAAAGACAGGAATCATAAGCCCGAAATGATGATTGCATTAAGTGAATTCTGGCTTTTGCATGGATTTTTACCGGAGGAAAAATTAAAAAACCGACTGGAAAACATTCCTGAATTCAAGCGCTTAAGAGAGATTTTTATCAATAAAGGAATTAAAGGACTTTTCAATTTTGTAATGAACATTCCTCAACAGGAAGTAAATGAAATACTCCTTCCATTGATAAAAAGGGAATTGGAAAGGAAGAAGAGAAAACAATTATCAAAAAATGATCCTGGCTGGTGGGTATGCAAATTATGGAATTCAAAAAAGGACGCAGAACAGGATGTGGACCGTGGAATTTTCTCAATATACTTTTTCAATATCGTTCATTTGAAAACCGGAGAAGCGATTTTCCAGGGACCGGGCATCCCACATGCTTACCTGGAAGGGCAAAATGTGGAACTGATGGCAAACAGTGATAATGTGCTGCGTGGCGGATTAACGGATAAACATGTAGACGTGCCCGAACTGATGAAACATACAAGGTTTGAAGGAATAACACCGGAAATTATAAAGGGGAAAAACATCAATGCGAATGAAGTTAATTTTCCTTGCCCGGTACCGGATTTTGGTATTCATAAGATCCTGCTAAACCCGGAAACAGCATAAAGGCAAAATCAGATTCTTTTGAAGTCTTGGCAGTAATGGAAGGTAGTTTGGCTATAAAAAATGCAAAATCGCTTCAGGCAAATAAAGGTGAAGCCATTGCCATATTACCAGGCGTAGATTACGAAATAAGCGCATCGGAAAATACGGTTGCCTTTAAAGCTTTTGTACCATAAATTGAAATAACGAAAAACCAGGTTGTTTTTAATTTTTTCTTCCGCTAATGACGCTGATTTTTTCCTCTTCATTCATCAGCGTTTTCCCCGGGAATTTCTTTTCTCCTGCGGGCTAATGACACTGATTACCGCTGATTTTTCTGCTACGTTCTTCAGCGTTATTTTCGAAAAAGTTCCTATCGCAGTTTTTTTCTCTAAGCCCAACTTCCGCATTATTGTATGAAAACGTGTACTTTTGTCATTCAATCATAGGTTATGAAAATCACTAAGTCTGTTCTTCTGTCGCTGGTATTATTGATCATTGTATCAGCAACTTACCGCATTTTCCCTAATCGCCCGTATGGATTTGCCCCACAATTTGCGATGGCTATATTTGGCGGCGCCATATTTATTAAAAACAAAAAATGGGCATTTTTATTACCGGTGGTTTCCATGTTTTTATCGGACTTGCTTTACCAGGGTTTATATTCGGCGGGACTTTCTGAAATGCAGGGATTTTACCAGGGCCAATGGGTGAACTATTTACTTTTTGCATCCTTAACCTGTATTGGTTTTTTAATCAGGAAAATAAATATCAAAAATGTGTTTGCCGCTTCAATAGCCGCACCAGGCTTATATTTTATCGCATCCAACTTTATGGTATGGATGGGAACAGGCGGATTAAGCAGGCCTAAAACCTGGAGCGGTTTGATGATGTGCTATACTGATGCATTGCCATTTTTGGGAAATTCAGTACTCTCCACTATGGTATTTTCCACCGTATTATTTGGCAGCTATTCCCTGATTAAAAATTCATTCTTTACGAAATCTCAGTCTCTGGCCTGATTTATTATATGTATTTATTAAAAAAGGGAAGATCTAAACGATCTTCCCTTTTTTAATTTCAGAGCTTAAAAATTCGCTTTTTGTTTCAGAAACTCCTGAGATCTTTATTTTATAATTTAAACCTTTTCATAAAATCTGTAGGGTATTTAAAAGCTCCCCTTTAGGGGCGGGGGGGCTTCAAGGACGCCTCATACCCTTCATCAATCAACAGATGTCGCCCATCGGCAGCACTGGTAGCTAATTCATCGCAATGATTATTGTATGGATTATCGGCATGGCCTCTTACCCACTTAAAAGTTATTTGATAATCCCTGGAAAGTTCATAAAACCGGAGCCATAGGTCTTTATTCTTTTTACCGCCTTTAAAATCGGTTTTAATCCACGAATGCAGCCAACGTTTTTCTACACTGTTGACAATATACTGGCTATCGGTATAAATGGTAAGTGGAATATTTTTTTTAGTAAGCGATTCCAGTGCTTTTATTACTCCGAGTAGTTCCATCCTGTTATTGGTAGTAAGGCGGTAGCCGGCGGAAAGTTCCTTCCTTTTGTTGCCAAACATTAATATCGCTCCATAACCTCCCGGTCCGGGATTGCCACGCGAAGCTCCATCCGTATAAATAACCAATTGATTTTTTTGATCCATCTTTATTATCAGCCCTCAGGTATTAATTATAATTGCTATTTAATTCCGCCCTAAAAAATCAATAATACGCGGTTTTATATTAATGTCAATAGCATTTCATAAAAAAACGGACAAATTCCAACGGATGTTCCTAAAATAGAGCCTCATTTAATACATCATATTCACTATGTGTTAAAATGGCCCGGATATAATCCAATCACGACGAACGATCCTGTAGAATGAATAGTTTTTATAAAAAATTTATACCTGAAAAACACCGGTTTTAAAATCATCAAACCTGCTATTATGATTTGCGGCGGATATTCCGCGGGAGATGAGATTACGGGTTTGCAACGGATCAATAATAGCATCTACCCAAAGCCGTGCAGCAGCGTAAAAAGGCGAGGTTTGAATCTCATAACTTTCTTTAATAGAATTAAGCAGATCCGCTTCCTGTTCAGCATTTATTTCCTCGCCTTTTGCTTTCATTCCTGAAATCTGAATCTGTAATAATGTTTTGGCAGCCTGCTCACCGCCCATTACGGCAATACGCGCGGATGGCCAGGCATAAATAAACCGCGGATCATAAGCTTTTCCACACATGGCATAATTTCCCGCTCCATAGCTGTTGCCGATAATAATGGTAAATTTTGGAACCACGGAATTGGCAACCGCATTCACCAGTTTGGCGCCATCTTTAATAATGCCCGCATGCTCACTACGGCTGCCAACCATAAAGCCTGTAACATCCTGCAAAAAAACCAGTGGAATCTTCTTTTGATTGCAGTTGAGAATAAACCGGGCGGCCTTATCGGCGCTATCATTATAAATTACGCCCCCCAATTGCATTTCGCCTTTTCTATTTTTAGTAATAAGCCTTTGATTGGCAACGATGCCCACAGCCCATCCGTCAATTCGTGCATAACCGCATAAAATCGTTTTACCATAATCCTGTTTGAATTGTTCAAATTCAGAACCATCAACAATGCGCTCAATGATTTCCAGCATTTCGTATGGCTTTGCATTATCTACCGGCATAATACCATACAATTCCTGAGGATTTTTTTTGGGTGGAAGAGAAGCAATTCTGCTAAAATCTGCTTTGGGTTGCGCGCCTAATTTGCTAATAATTTTTTTTATCTGTGTAAGACAAGCTGTTTCCGTTTCAAATTTATAATCGGCAATACCACTGATTTCGGTATGCGTAACGGCGCCTCCCAATGTTTCAGAATCAACTAATTCACCTATGGCAGCTTTCACCAGGTATGGTCCGGCTAAATAAATACTGCCATTGCCTTCCACCATCAGTGTTTCATCGCTCATGATGGGCAAATATGCGCCACCTGCTACGCAAGCGCCCATAACAGCTGCAATTTGTGTAATACCCATTGCGCTCATGCGGGCATTATTTCTAAAAACACGGCCAAAATGTTCCTTATCCGGAAAAATCTCATCCTGTAATGGTAAAAAAACGCCGGCGCTATCTACTAAATAAATGATGGGCAGATTGTTTTCCATCGCTATTTCCTGCATGCGCAGATTTTTTTTGGCCGTAATGGGAAACCAGGCGCCCGCTTTCACCGTTTGATCATTGGCTACTATGATGCATTGCCTGTTACTTACAGAACCAATACCTGCAACCGTACCCCCGGCCGGGCATCCGCCTTCATTCAGATACATTTCAAAACCGGCAAAAGCGCCTATTTCAATAAAATCTTCGGGATCATCAATAAGAAACTCAATTCTTTCGCGGGCAGTTAGTTTGTTTCTTTCATATTGTTTTTGAATGGCTTTTTTACCGCCACCCAGTTTTATCTTTTCAAGGTGTTGATGAACCTGGCTTAACTTCAGTTTCATCCAATCTTCATTGCGGTTAAATTCAACATTCATAGCTTGATCGTTATCTAACAAAGATAACGATCAAATGAGCTTTGAGTTAGAAGCAAAAATTGCTATCAGGCTGGAACAGAATTATGAACCGCTTTAATACCTAATTGGAATTTAGTATTCAAACTAAAATCATAATCATTACTGAGCAATATATTTTTGATAACATCATCGGCCTGGAGGATTGTAGCCAATTCTCCTGCTAAAGGCAGGTTGCTGATAATATTGGAAACGCGGCCTTTACGGAATTCGATGGTAAATTTATATCCGGCTTTACGTCCTATACCGGCTCTTTCAAAGTCAATACGGTTTAAATCGAGTGTCTGATCATTTGCCAAAGAACGTTTTAATAAAATTCGAATGATCGGCAGGTACTTGTTCCAGATAGCTGTGTACATAAGTTAAAAATTTTTCTTGGGGTGGATGAGTGCCAGCCAGGTTATTATGAAAAGGCTAAAGCGAATGAACAAAGGTGCATAAAAAACCATGGAATTGGGATAGAATACCCCCAAAAAGATGTGAAAGTTTTTAACTATCAAATTAAAAAGGAGATACAGTTGACTTTTATTTTAATTTAGTTTCTTTTATCCAGCCCATCCTTCGCGGTCTAAACTGCGGTATTGAATGGCTTCTGCGAGGTGCTCGGCGAGGATATTTTCACTTGCAGCAAGGTCCGCAATAGTACGGCTCACTTTTAAAATCCTGTCATAGGCCCGGGCGCTTAAGTTTAGCCGTTCCATTGCTTTTTTCAATAATGCTTCTCCGGAGGGCTGAATCACGCAAATCTCCCGCAATTGTTTACTGCTCATTTGCGCATTGCAATACATTCCAAGACTTTTTTTATAACGTTCTGTTTGAACATTCCTTGCAGAAATTACCCTTTCCCGGATAGCCGATGAGGTTTCCCCGGATGGATTGTTACCACTCAGTTCACTAAAATGGACCGGTGTTACTTCCACATGAAGGTCAATGCGGTCAAGCAGTGGGCCTGAAATTTTATTCAGATATTTCTGAACTGCCCCGGACGGACAGGTGCATTCCTTATCCGGGTGATTGTAATAACCGCAAGGACATGGGTTCATGGAAGCGATCAGCATAAAACTTGCAGGAAAATCAAGAGCCACTTTTGCTCTTGATATGGTTACTTTCCTTTCTTCCATTGGCTGACGCATCACCTCAAGTACCTGTCTTTTAAATTCGGGTAATTCATCCAGGAACAATACGCCATTGTGCGCCAGCGAAATCTCACCAGGCTGCGGAACGCCGCCGCCGCCAACAAGCGCCACATCGCTGATGGTATGATGCGGCGAACGGAATGGCCGCTTATTGATCAAAGCGCTGTTTTCCGGAAGTTTACCGGCCACACTATGGATTTTTGTAGTTTCCAAAGCTTCCTGCAAACTAAGCGGCGGCAATATGGTAGATAACCGTTTAGCCAACATGGTTTTTCCCGCGCCTGGCGGACCAATCAGGATGGCATTATGGCCGCCGGCTGCTGCTATTTCAAGCGCACGCTTGATATTTTTCTGACCTTTTACATCATTGAAATCAACATCATAGGCATATTGTGAATCAAAAAACTCTTCCCTTGTATTCACTTCCACAGGTTTCAATGATTCGGCATTTTTAAAAAATTCAACCACTTCATTCATATGTGTTACGCCATATACTTTCAGTTGATTTACCATACCGGCTTCCCTTGCATTTGCCAGCGGTACAATCAAACCGGTAAATCCTTCCTTACGTGCCTGGATAGCCATTGGCAGCGCACCTTTAATGGGTTGAATGCTGCCATCGAGACTAAGTTCACCCATCATAACATACTCACTTAACCGTTCAGGCTGATCTATTTGTTCACTTGCTCCCAATACGCCAATAGCAATCGCAAGATCAAAAGCCGAACCGCTTTTTTTAATATCGGCAGGCGCAAGATTAACAACCAGCTTTGTGCGGGGCATATAATAGTTGTTGGTCTTAATGGCGCTTTCAATGCGTTGTAAACTTTCCTTAACCGCGCTATCGGGCAAACCAACCATAAAATAATGCTGGCCGGCACTCACATTCACCTCAATGGTAATGGTAATGGCTTCCACTCCATAAACGGCGCTGCCAAAGGTTTTTACCAACATAGATATATTTTATTCATTTCAGTTTTACCTCCAATGCAAGGAAAATAAAAATTTCAGAAAGGATGGCCGCTCATAATTATATCCCTTAATTAGTCCGTCATTCCGCTGTAACCGGATCAATAATTGCAAATATCTGGCTTACAGAATTTGCAGGAAATCCGCCTTGCATCGCGTGTTCCCTTACCATCTCCTCGTTTGGTGCAATGTAAATACAATAAATTTTGTCGGACGTTACAAAACTATTTATCCATTGAATCTGTGGTCCCAATTGGCTTAATACTCCACATGAAGTTTGTGAGATTGCCTTCAATTGTTCGGCAGATAGTTTACCTGCACCCGGAATTTCTCTTTCAATTACATATTTTGGCATAGCTGTAGGATTTAAAAAAAAATAAATTCAAAAATAAATTTAATCATTTGTTGCGATCAAACGTAAAAGGTTTTAAATGGCCTAAATCGATTATTGAAACTACTATTGACGGATGGCTGCGGGATGGAAGCGCAAAGCCCGGTGAAGGTTTTTGCGCGTGGGTTTTGTGCCGGACTTGCAGCGTACAGCCCGGACTGAAGTTGAATAATGAACCGGATGATGAAAGCCCCAAAATATACTGAGAATATCTTTGATGAAAACCGAAAACTAATTAATCCGCAATCTTTGAAAGGCAGCGGAATCGGAATTGAATACATTGAAATCCACTTTTGGCAGAATACCATTTACCCTTCCACCATCATTGTGTTGCCAGAATAGCCATTTACGATCAATCCTTGGCTTATCTTTTTCAAAATAATGGGCTATCCAAAGAGGATATTCATCAAATTCTTCACCGAGATATTTTTCATAAAAATGAACATAAGTATAGATCAGCGGCTTCACATTATAATGCGCTTCTACCATGTTTAGCCAATCCTTTATTTCTTTGCGCATTTTTTCCGGAGGTACGCCATAAAGCTGCTCTATATCGAGCACGGGCGGCAAATCGCCCGGTTCCAGTTTTACGGTATTAATAAAATTCAACGCCTGGGCTTTCCCGCTTTTTGTGGCAAGGAAAAAATGATACGCTCCCCGCGCAATACCCGCTTCCTTTATTTTAAGCCAGTTGCGGCGAAATTGCTTATCTACATTTCCCAGTCCTTCCGTTGCTTTAATAAATGCAAAATCAATTTTCACACCTTTGGATTCCATATTTTTTACTGCCAGCCAGCCTATATTACCCTGGTGCCTGCTTACATCTATACCGTGAATGGAATAACCGACCGGGATATCTATTCCATAAACCGCATAACGTTCAAAACTTATGGTTTCATTTTGTAAATGCCGTTTATAAATAAAAAACAGTACGGTTATCAATAAACCAATAACAAGCAACAGAAATATCAACCAACCTTTTCCTTTTTTCTTTTTCCGCGGTTTAGCCATGAATGGTTAAGGATTATTCTAAAACAATGGTTCTTTAAAAACAGTACTTTTAAACAGACCTCAAAAATATGTGTTATTGAAGTTGGCGCACTTAAAGTTGTCAACTTTTAAAAAGATAAACAGATTTTTAGAGTCATGAAAATGTTGTTATGATGCCCGGCTTGAGCCTCTAACGGTTTATAACAGTATGCACTCTTGTACCTTTTTATTGATCAAAATACAATGACCCTGAATATCCAACTGATTTATCAATTTCAAACTATATGAAGCATTACCATTAATTTTGTAGTCAGTATGTATTTTAACTTCAATGATACCATCAATTTATTAAGCAAATTTACTTTCCGCCGGTTCTGGAATGCCGCTAAGGTTTTTTCAAGTTACCAGTATAGTAAGCTTACCAAAAAGCCGGTACAATGGGGTTATCCTATTTCCATTTCTTTTGAGCCCACCACATCCTGCAACCTGCGATGTCCGGAATGCCCGAGTGGCATGCGTGCTTTTACGCGTCCTACAGGTATGCTGAAAAAAGATTTTTTCCGCGAAACGATGGATGATATTTCTAAAGAATTATTATACCTGATCTTTTATTTCCAGGGCGAACCTTACCTGAATCCTGATTTTTTGGACATGGTAAAATATGCCCATGATAAAGGAATTTATACCGCTACTTCCACCAATGCGCATTACCTCACCGATGAAAAAGCAAAGAAAACAGTGGAAAGCGGGCTGGACAGGCTGATCATTTCCATTGATGGAACCACCCAGGATGTATATCAGCAATACCGTATTGGCGGCAAACTGGAGAAAGTGATGCAGGGCGCCCGTAATATTGTAAAGTGGAAAAAAGAACTGAAAAGTAAAACGCCTTTTGTATTCTTTCAATTCCTGGTGGTAAAACCCAATGAACACCAGATTGAAGATGTAAAAAGGCTGGCAAAGGAAATTGGTGTGGACCAGGTTCGTTTTAAAACCGCGCAGGTGTATGATTATGAAAATGACCCGCATCAACTGATACCTGAAAATGAAAAATACAGCCGCTACAAAAAGGATAAGGATGGCAACCGGAAAATAAAAAGCGGTTTAAACAATCATTGCTGGAAATTATGGCATGCCAATGTGATCACCTGGGATGGGTTGGTAGTGCCCTGTTGCTTTGATAAAGATGCTTCCCATCAATTGGGAAATTTGAAAAATCAATCCTTTAAGCAGGTTTGGAATAATGATAATTACAAACAATTCCGTTCCGAATTGATGACAAGCCGCAAAAACATTGATATCTGCGCAAACTGCAGCGAAGGATTATCGGTTTGGGAAAAATAAAAGCAATTAAAAAGGCATTCTACAGCAATGAGGCAGGCAGGTTTCCTCTACCTACAAACATGCTTGCCGCATTGCGCGTTTCATTTCTTTTTGGGTCATATATTCCTTTAAATTCGCCGGATGCGTTGCGAAGCTCAAGTTTACCATCACTCATTTGCCTGATCCAATCCAATAGTTTACCTGAACGATCTCTTAATTCCTGAATTGTCGTTTTTTTAAATTTTTTGTTTAATTTTTCGATGTACAGTTTTGGTTTATCAATCAATTTACGAAAGGCGGATATATTTTTTGGCGCAGGTACCTGAATAATCCGCGGTTGTAAACAGGAGGTTGTAAAAATAAATGGCGGCGACGGTTAAAGACCGCCGCCATTACATGAATATTTTTAATTAATCCTTACAAGTTTGGATTTTATTTGCTTTGAAACGTCATTTATATCCACAATATTCAATACAGGCGTTTTTGAAGCAGAATCGGTTGACTTAGCTAAAGTTTCATCAATTGCAGGATCTTGTATTTTCCACATTGCACCGGTTGCGGGATCAACGATTAGCATACCAATTAAACCTCCTATTAACAAATTACCAAAATACCATCCGTTTAGCTTGTAGTTAACCGGAACAATTTTTTCAGAAAATCCGTTTGAAGATAATTTTACCTGGTATTCGGCTTTGGAAAAAAAGCCACTTCCGGATTTTAAAGTTACAGTAGCTGGACTTTGCCCCTTGTAAACCTCTTTTCCCTTTTTGTCTGTTATGCTAATGCTGGCTCCGGCAGGGTTTGTACGGATAGAAACAGGATAGGACGTTTTACTTACAATTGAGGCACAGCTTGAAAATAAAACAGCAGTTGTCAACAATAAAACAGTTGGTTTTAGAAAAATTCTTCTCATATATTTTTTTTCTGCCTACTCTTTTTAAATTATCAGTTTTCGGCTTTCCTGATGATATATCAATTATTGAAATATTAAAACAGTCATTTTATAACGCTTAAAAAAGCATATGTTTGTGATCATATCACAGGCGCTCAACCCAAGCAATATTTACATGTCAATACATAATTCCATTTTTGTTTTATAAATATTAAAATGCAATTTTATATTAAACTTGTGAATTAGTTTCTGATTCCATTATTTTCTTTTTTACCGCGGAAAAATCATAAGCGTTGTTTTCCTGGTAGCAACTTATCGGAGGCGATAAGCTGTGCATGGGGAATTGTTTCGGACTATTAATGAATGTGCGTCGACGACAATGCAATATATACCGGTCGAGAAATTGGCTATTATTTATCAAGGATAATAAATTTTAATACTCAATAAACGATATTAAACCGCCGATAAATTCAATTCCTTTTCCGCCGATTTAAAAACTTTTTTTTCTTTCCACTCATACCATTGTGTGGGTGTGGTCTTTTTGAGCAAAGTATCTATGCCACGCATTCCAACCAGGTTCCATACTCCCTTTAAAGTAGTGGCTACCGAAAGATTCATGGCACGCAGACTCATGGCAAATCCGCTTTCCAGGTATTCCATATGATGCCAGTAACCGCCGGGCATAAATAAAGTATCGCCATGTTCGAGTGTTACATCATAACCCTGTGCAAACCGGACAGCAGGGAAACGATCAAAATCCAGTTTGCTTTTGGAATCATCATAATATTGGGTAAAATCGGCAAGACTTAACACTTCAAATGGCTTGCGATAAAGTTTAAATTGTTCTTCATATGGAAAAAGCAAAACGCGTTTGCGGCCAATAAACTGCGTATGAACGATATGGCTTAAATCAATATCAAAATGCATGTGTGTAACAGATCCTTGTCCACCTACAAACAGCATCGGAACACGTTTTATGAAGTGCTTCATCAGGTGGTCGGGCCATGTAAAATCTTCAGTAAGCGCAGGAGCATGATTAAAAATGTTGAAAAGGAAAATACGCCAGGCAGCCGGCCCTTTTCTGATCATATCAATATAATTACCAAAACTTGTATATTGATCAGCTTTATTGATGGGTGTAAAAGCATCACTTTTTACATTATTATAAATTCCCACTTCCTTATCGCCAACAATCTCTTTAAAATAATCCCAGGTCCATTTATTATATGCTTTCCATTGCTGCGACAAATTACGGATTACAACGGGGATTCCGGGTTCAAAATAGTTCTTTGTAAAATGCTCCGCGCTGATATCGGAAAAAATATCTACAGTTTTTAGTTGCATAACGGGGGTGATTTTAGATGCAAATTTATAAAGAGCCACGTGTTAATAGAATCCTATTTATATATTGTAAATAAGTTATTAGGAATTAAGTCAGTTAAAAAATTATCTTTATGTGAACCAAATTTAATAATTATGCTTTTACAAGTACATCCTGATAATCCCAACCCGAGAAATATTAAGATTATTACTGAATGCTTGCTTGATGGAGGTGTTATTATTTATCCCACCGATACCATTTATGGATTGGGTTGCAATATTTTCAAACCAAAAGCTATTGAACGGGTTGCGCAACTCAAACAGGTAAAGCCGCAACTGGCTAAACTCAGTTTTATTTGCTATGATCTGAGTGATTTAAGTCATTATACCAAAAGTATTTCCACACCGGTTTACAGGATTTTGAAAAAGTATTTGCCTGGTCCTTATACTTTTATTCTACCTGCCAGCAAGGAAGTGCCCAAAATATTACAAAGTAAAAAAAGCACCATCGGGCTGCGTGTTCCTGATAATAATATTGCAAGAACCATTGTAAAGGAATTAGGAAATCCTATCTTATCGGCTTCCCTTCCCGGAGAAATGGTACAGGAGTATACCGATCCGGAACTTATTTATGAGAATTTCAACAAATTGGTTGATATTGTTGTGGATGGCGGCCCGGGAAGTATGATCCCTTCCACCGTTATTGATTGCACTAAGGATGAGTATGAAATCATCAGGCAGGGAGCAGGAGAATTTACTATGGTGGAATGAATAGATCTTTTAACACGTCGCAACTTCTCACTAATTCAATAGCTCAGCGTTTTAATTTATAAGCAATAGTAAAAAGATAAAGACCTGAAATTGTTTATATAAACATACCAATAAGCATGAATTTTCAAAAAAATCGGAGAAACGATAATAATAATGCGGCAAACAAATTAACTAACGTATTATTTATAATTTATTTGGTTGCGTTATTGTGGATTTTAGTATTTAAACTAGGTGTACGATTTTCTTATATGGAAAGCAGAAGTGTAAACTTGATTCCGTTTAGTGAACCCTTAATTTTAAATGGTAAAATTGATTTTTGGGAAATGATTTTAAATGCAGTGATTTTTGTACCGCTTGGTATATATGCAGGAATTTTATTTGAAAGATGGACTTTTGGAAAAAAAGTTTTTTTATTTTTCTTGATTAGTTTAATGGTGGAAGGACTTCAATTTATTTTGTCAGTTGGGGCTTTTGATATAACAGATATAATTATTAATACTCTAGGCGGAATAATTGGATTAATGATACTTAAAGCAATTGAAAAAGTATTGAAAACTAATCTCAAGGCTCAAAAATTTATAAATATAATTGCAGCAATAGGAACTGTCTCAATGACTTTATTGTTATTATTACTAAAATTGAACATGCTACCGATCAGATATAAATAGGTATTACAAATAACAAAAACTTCGCACAACGTATTATTAGTTTTCGCATTTTTTGCAGAGATACTACACTTCCATTTGCCCGCCCATTATTGAAAAACTCTTACGGTGATACCGGCATAATCCATGCGTTTCTATAGCACTGCGATGTTCCGCGGTTCCATATCCTTTATTTTTTTTCCAGTTATAATGCGGATGTTTTTCATGCAGGTCCACCATAAAATGATCGCGATAAGTTTTTGCCAGAATGCCGGCCGCTGCAATGCTTGAATAAAGCGAATCGCCTTTAACGATACACTGATGTTCTATTTCTCTGTACTTATTAAAACGGTTGCCATCAACCAATATTAATTCGGGATACACCGGCAACTGATCCAGCGCCAGGTGCATCGCTTTAAAAGAAGCATTTAAAATATTGATCCTGTCAATCTCCTCGTGATCAATCATTGAAACTGAATAACAAATTGCTTTTGCTTCAATTACCATTCTCAATCTTTCTCTTTCTTCGGCGCACAATAATTTGCTGTCATTAAGCTGCGGATGAAAAAATGTTTTTGGCAAAATAACTGCAGCGGCAAATACCGGCCCTGCAAAGCATCCTCTGCCGGCCTCATCGCATCCCGCTTCTATTAATTTATCCTGGAAATATGGAAGTAACACCGGGTAAAATTGAGGATTCCGGCCCTACTTCTCAAATTTTTTTATTTCTAAATGAGTTCCATTTGGTTACAGGACTAACTTTGTTGGTTATCAGGTAACCGGTATCAGGTAACCGGCAACTGGCAACCCGCATCAGTCCATTAATTTTTAATTCTCAAATAATGAATCCAGATAAAAGTTACATCCGCTATACCCAGTTCATTTTGATTTTTGTTTTCATAGTCATACTTGCAGGAGGCATTGTACGGATGACACAAAGCGGAATGGGCTGTCCTGACTGGCCCAAATGCTTTGGAAGCTGGATACCCCCATTGAATGCCGGGCAGCTTCCCCCGGATTTTGAAAAGTATTTAAGCAAACAGGATATAGACCACAGCTTTAATGTATATCATACCTGGATTGAATATTTCAACCGGTTACTGGGCGCATTATTGGGAATATGGATTATCATTCATGTTATCTGGAGCTATAGAAAATATTTTAAAGTAAAGCCTTCCGTTTTTTGGTTATCCTTTTTTTTACTTATCGCAACAGGTTTTCAGGGCTGGCTGGGCAAAAGAGTGGTTGACGCTAATCTTGCTGTAGTAAAAATAACAACGCATATGCTGGTAGCGCTTTTAATTGCAGCCATACCGGTGATCATTATATCTATCATAAAACAGCGTCCAAAACTGGATAATAAATTTTTAAAATGGCTTTCCGTTTTCACCCTTGTTTTGGTGATGGTCCAAATCGTTCTTGGTACAGAAGTAAGAGAGCAGATTGATGAAATATCACGGTCTTTAAAATATGAGCAACGGGAATTATGGATACCGCGGCTGGACATCTTTTATTATATTCATGGCGGCTTTGCATGGCTGGTAGCGCTATCCTGTTTATACCTTTTTCTCAAATCTTTACATTTTGAAATATTGCACCGGATCAGTATGTGGATATTTGTCCTGGTTCTTGCAACCCTGGCTTTAGGATTGTCTATGGCTTTTTTAGAGATTCCTGCCATTTCCCAGCCGCTGCACCTGCTGTTTTCAAGCGCGCTTGCTATTTGTTTGTTTGCTTACAGGCTGAAATTGAAATAAATATCCTGGAAAAAATAAGAACGGGTAAATTTTGGTAACTTTTCATCCTTATTTCATTATTTTCTAATGGAATGTTCTAGCCTGTTTAACTGAACAAATGGCCAGGCTGAATTGCTTATCGAAATATTATTTTTTAGTATGAAAAAATACCTGGTTGGATTTTATTATTCATTGCCTGTTCAGTTGCTGTTGTTGCATATCCGGCGCTACCAGGTATTCCTCATTTTCTGGTATATTTTATTCGCCACTACCGGCGGTCATTTTATGCGGCCCTTCGGCGCCAATTCTTTATACCTGGCACCCGAATATCTCGGAAATGTAAATGCCCTGAGCACAGCCATCGTCGGCTTTTCAATTGGAATATTTATAATGAGCTGGAATATTACCACATTTATATTGTACACCCGCCATATCCGTTTTTTAGCAACTACCCGGCAACCATTTTTAAAATATTGCATCAACAATGCGGGGCTTCCTTTGATCTTTTTAATTTTTTATTTTTTCCAGGCAGTGCAATACGACAAATACCAGGAACTGATTCCGCTTAAAAATATTATCATGCTCGCCGGAGCTTTTCTTGCGGGTTTTACGATTTCCGTATTGTTTGCTTTTATTTACTTTTTTGGCGCGGATAGAACCATCTATTACCGGATGGCTACCATTATTAATAAAGCGCATGAGCATTATTCCCGGGCAATAAAAAGAAAAAAATTGCCTTTGGAAAAAAACGAAATCCGGGTTGATTGGTATTTGAGCGCAGGTCTGCGCCTTAAAAAACCACGCGATGTGCGGCACTATAGTGAAGATTTTTTAAATTCCATCTTTAAAAGACATCATGCCGCTGCAGTAATTGCCGTACTGGCTGCTTTTATTTCATTGATAGCAATTGGTTTTTTATCCGATAGTTCTGTCTTTCAAATTCCTGCGGCAGCAAGCGCCACAATACTATTTGCCATCCTGATTGGCGTGGCAGGCGCTTTCTCCTTATTACTCCGCACCTGGAGCATTCCTTTACTGCTCCTGATATTTTTAATTATAAACTGGATGTATCAAAAAGATATTATAGATCCACGCAATAAAGCATTTGGCCTCAATTACCTCAATCGTGATGAACGGCCTGTTTATGATAAAGATTCTATTGAAAAAATGACCAGCGCACCATTAAGGGAAGAGGATAGAAAGAAATTTCTAACCGTTCTGGAGAAATGGAAAGCAAGGCAAACATCGGAAAAACCGGTAATGTTTTTTGTAAATGTAAGCGGCGGCGGCATGCGAAGCGCTGCATTTACGATGAATGTATTACAAAGACTTGATCAGATAACCAGGGGAAAGCTGATGCCGCAAACCATATTGATGAGCGGTGCATCCGGGGGAATGCTCGGCGCGGCGTATTTCAGAGATCTGTACTGGGAACAAAAAAAAGGAAATCCCATTAATTTACAGGACAAAAAATATGTAGAAGATATTGCCAAAGATTTATTGAATCCATTATTTTCCTCCTTTATTTCAAGAGATCTGATCGGGCCGGTAAAAAAATTCGAAGTAAACGGTTTCACCTATACCAAAGACAGGGCTTATGCTTTTGAGCAAAAACTTAATGAGAATACAAGAGGTTTGCTGAACAAAAGGCTGGCGGATTATAAACAGGCAGAAGAAAATGCTGAAATTCCTTCTGTATTTTTTAATTCGGTGATCAGCAGGGACGGAAGGAAAATGATCATCAGCACGCATCCTGTGCGCTTTCTCATGAAGCCCGCTTTTGATACTACGCATATAACGCCAACAGATGCGGATGCAATTGATTTTACCTCTTTTTTTAAAAACCAGGATGCGCTCAACCTGAGTGTGTTGTCCGCACTGCGCATGAACGCCACTTTTCCCTATGTGCTTCCCAATGTATGGCTCCCTTCAGAACCGGTTATTGATGTAATGGATGCGGGCCTGCGGGATAATTTCGGCCAGGAAACCGCTTTGCGTTTTATTGATGTTTTTAAAGACTGGTTAAAAGAAAACACCAGTAAGGTAATATTGATCCAAATAAGAGACCGGCCATCCGGCGATTGGGAAAGACCTTATGAGCAAACCGGTATTTTGAGTTTTCTTACAAAACCATTTTTATTGCTTCAATATAATTGGTATAAACTCCAGGATTATTACCAGGCCGATCAGTTAAAATACCTCGATGAGAGTTTTGGTTCGCAACTTTATCGTTTCAGCTTTCAATATGTTCCTTCCAAAAAAGATGCTATTGCCTCCCTGAGTTTCCATCTTACGGCTTCAGAAAAAAAAGACCTGCAACAAGCGTTGGATAATCCTGCAAACCAAAACGAGTTTAATAAACTTTTGAAAAGCATTAAATAAGAAGAGAGAATTGATTATTTAAATTTTTCAATCAACGAAAGAATAATACATTTGTTAGCTAACATACGTTAGCATGAATTTCAGCGAAAATGACCTTACCAAAGAAATAGCGGAAACAACAAGCAATTTTGCCCGGCAATTCATCAAACCATACCTGATGGAATGGGATGAAAGTCAGCATTTTCCTATTGAGCTTTTTAAAGAAATGGGAAAATTGGGATTAATGGGTGTACTCGTGCCACAGGAATATGGTGGTGCGGGCTTAAGCTATTTCGAATACAAGGTCATTATTGAAGAAATAGCCAAAGTATGTGGTTCTATTGGTTTAAGTGTGGCTGCTCATAATTCACTTTGTACCAATCATATCCTTACTTATGGCAATGAAGCGCAAAAGAGAAAGTATTTACCCAAACTTGCCAGTGGAGAATGGTTGGGGGCCTGGGGTTTAACTGAACCCGGTACCGGAAGTGATGCCGGCAATATGCAATGTACCGCAGTAAAATCGGAGGGTCATTGGATTTTAAATGGTACCAAAAGCTGGATAACACATGGCAAAAGCGGCAATCTGGCCGTAGTTATTGCAAGAACCGGGGAACCACATTCAAGGAACAATAGTACAAGCTTTATCGTTGAAAGAGGAATGCCCGGGTTTTATGCAGGTAAAAAAGAAAATAAGTTGGGAATGAGGGCAAGTGAAACGGCGGAAATGATTTTTGATAATTGTAAAGTACCTGATGAAAACCGGATGGGTGAGCCCGGCGATGGTTTCCGCCAGGCAATGAGAATATTGGATGGAGGAAGAATTTCAATCGCTTCTCTATCGCTTGGCATTGCAAAAGGCGCGCTAAATGCGGCTATTAACTATTCCAAAGAACGGCATCAGTTTAATCAGCCGATAGCAAATTTCCAGGGAATCAGTTTTAAACTGGCCGATATGGCTACTGAAATAAGAGCCGCTGATCTTTTAACTTTGAAAGCCTGTGATTTAAAAAATAAAAATAAAGGAGTAACCCGTGAAGCGGCCATGGCCAAATATTACGCGAGTGAAGTAGCCGTAAAAACCGCTACCGAAGCAGTGCAGATTTTCGGTGGTTATGGTTATACCAAAGATTTTCCGGTAGAAAAATATTACCGCGATGCCAAGCTCTGCACTATCGGAGAAGGCACTTCGGAAATACAAAAAATAGTGATTGCCCGCGAGGCTTTAAATAATTAAAGTTCTAAGGTTTGTTTACTCTCATGATGAATGAAAAGCCTGTCGAAAGACGGGCTTTTTTAAATGGTACTAAATGGAATGAATTCTATGTATGTAACATTAAGAAAACAAAAAATCCGCTTAAAGAATATTCTTATAAGCGGATTTGATAGTTTTCTAAATAAATTTTCTTACTGTAGGGGTTGGTAATATCTTTTGCCAAATAACAATATATCCGCTTTTTTGCTGAAAAGCCCCCCTACGGATCTATATTTAAATTCTACTCTGTCAATATATCTGCCTTGCTTGCCAATCTCAATATATTTACTGCTTTGTCCGGCAGGAATCAGATAGTCGAGTAAAGGTTCAAGCTTATCTCCATTATCAAAATAGATTTTAAGATTACTTAATTTAATGTCCCTTTTTTCCACCTTGAAACGAAGTGTGGTGTACAAGGATCTGCTGGTTATTTTTACTACATCAGTTTCCCTGATATTATTCGCTTTTGTTTCTGAAAGCAAATCCCAACCTTCCTCAACAGCAATTGCACGGCGGGAGGAAGAACAAGACATCGCTATCAAAATCGCAAAAAGAAAAGAAATATATTTTAAGGATAAATTTATTTTCATAACATATTGTATTCTGTTAATGTTTCAGAAAAATGAATAAAACAGCCAGCTTTTGAATCACTCATTTCTATTTTCCTATTATCTAAAATGTGCCGGAATTGCAGTCTGAACCTGATTATTGCACTTCAGTTGAAGAGTGCGACGCAAGTAAAGACGCCCAATGATATGCTGCCCGGTACAAAAACAAGTATTCAAAAAATTACGAAAATGGATCATTTCCTTATAATCTCTGAGCACAACCGCAAATAGAAACAGCCCTAATAAGGCAACTGGTTTTCACTTGTTATTCCTCATTTTTCATTTTCATTACTAAGCTTCATCCTGGCTTCCACCGGAAAAAACCTGGTCTACTGCACCACCAATCATGGGGAATTTTTCTTTTACAAAATTGGTAATCGTTTCCACCGCTTTTTTAGCTTGTTCCGGTGTAAGATTAGCATCCTTTACCAAACGTTCTAATAGTTCATTCATAAAACAAGTTTTTGTTTATTTTTTATTCTGAAAATGATGAAACAATGTTCTAACCGCGTGCTTTAGGCAACTTTCAACATACTCAATTTACTCTTATTAAACTGAAGTACCGCATAATCCAGCGTTACATGTAATTCTTTGGTATGGGTACCGGGAAGATCAAACATGGCATCTGTAAGAATATGTTCGCAGATACTTCTTAAGCCTCTTGCTCCAAGTTTAAATTCGAGTGCCTTTGTAACCATAAAATCCAAAACCTCCTGATCAATTTTCAGCTTTATCCCTTCCAGTTCAAATAAGCGGGTAAATTGTTTAACCAGGCTGTTTTTGGGTTCTGTTAAAATAGAGCGCAGCGTTTCGGCATCCAATGGATTGAGATGAGTAATTACCGGCAAACGGCCCAGCAATTCCGGTATTAAACCAAAAGCTTTTTAAATCCGTAGGATTGATAAACTGAAGCAGGTTTTTGCGTTGCATTTCCTGAAGTTCTTTATTCACATTAAACCCAATTGCATTGGTATTTACGCGGCGGGCAATAATTTTATCAACTCCATCAAAAGCACCGCCACAGATAAACAGAATATTTTGCGTATTGAGCTTGATCATTTTTTGTTCGGGATGTTTTCTTCCACCCTGTGGTGGCACCAATACTTCGGTTCCTTCCAGCATTTTTAACAATCCCTGTTGTACACCTTCCCCGCTTACATCGCGGGTAATGGAAGGATTATCGCCTTTACGGGCAATTTTATCTATTTCATCTATATATACAATTCCTTTTTCAGCGGCAGCTACATCGTAGTTGCAGGATTGCAATAACCGGGTAAGCATGCTTTCCACATCTTCACCCACATAACCGGCTTCCGTAAAAACGGTAGCATCCACAATTGCAAAAGGAACATTCAACAATCGGGCAATGGTTTTGGCAAGCAGTGTTTTACCTGTACCTGTTTCACCCACCATAATGATGTTGCTCTTTTCTATTTCCACATCATCCTGCGATTGCTTCAGCCCAATGCGTTTGTAATGATTGTAAACTGCCACAGACAATATTTTCTTTGCATCATCCTGCCCAATTACATATTGGTCTAAGAATAATTTTTATTTCGACCGGTTTGCGAATAGTGAATTTATACTGAGTGGTACGGGTTTCATCTTTCACCTGTATTTCCTGCGCAATGATTTCCTGTGCATGCTCCACACAATTTTCACAGATATGTCCCTCCTGGCCAGCGATCAGAATTTTTACTTCATCCCGGCTGCGGCCACAAAAAGAACAATGTAAATTTGATTGTTTTGCCATTTATAATTGATTCTTTTATAATTTTTTGAGCACTATTTAATTGCAAAAAACTTCAAACCTTAATGCAAAAATAACAAAACCGCCGGTAGCAGCGATTTTGATTTAAGAACATCTGAGGAATATAACGTTAAAGTTTGTCTATTTGCTTATCTACAATTCCGTACTCTACTGCCTCTTTGGCATCCATCCAGTAATCACGGTCAAAATCTTTTAAAATTTGCTCCACAGATTTATTGCAATTTTTAGCCAGAAGTTCAGCTCCCAATTCTTTTGTTTTTTGCATTTGTTTTGCCTGGATCTCAATATCGCGCTGATGTAGCCTGGAAATAACCGCCCAAGCTTGGCTGATGAATCATTACTTCGCCATGCGGAAAAATAAAGCGTTTGCCTTTTTCGCCGCCGCTTAATAAAATAGAACCCATACTGGCAGCAAGGCCCATACAAATGGTACTTACCGGTGATTGTATTAATTGAATGGTATCGTAAATAACCATACCGCTGGTAACCACTCCACCCGGGCTATTGATATAAAATTTAATTTCTTCCCCCGGTTTATCGGCATCCAGTAAAAACAATTTACTTACAATATCCCTTGCAGAATGGTCATCCACAGGCCCCCATAAATAAATGGATCTTTTATCCAGAAAAAGTTTTTCCATTTTCTTTAAAATAAATGAAGACTGTTCCTCCTTTTCCGGTTTTGGCAATTCTTCCTCCTCTTCTTCACTAATTAAGAATGGATTTTTATAATTTATATTGTACATACTTATAGTTTTGAATTATTTATTTTTCAGTCAATTTCCCTTCCGGGCAATTATTCCTCAATACTTAATCAATCAATCTGTTAGCTTTTTTATCATCTTTTTTAGGATTGGTAATCAACACTTCATCCACAAGGCCATATTCTTTGGCTTCCTCGGCAGTCATCCAGAAATCACGGTCGCAGATCTTTTGCAATGATTTCTACCTCTTTTCCTGTATGATGGGCTAATATTAAATACAGTTCATGTCTTATTTTCCGGATTTCTTTGGCGGTAATGGCAATATCGGTAGCCTGGCCGCCAATTGCACCACTTGGCTGATGAATCATAATACGGCTATGCTTTAAAGCGCTGCGTTTACCTTTTACGCCGGCTCACATTAATATAGCGCCCATACTTGCAGCCATACCCGTGCAGATGGTGGATACATCGGGGCTCACAAATTGCATCGTATCATAAATTCCTAAACCGGCATATACGCTTCCGCCAGGGCTGTTGATATACATTTGAATATCCCTGTTACGGTCTGTACTATCCAGAAAAAGCAATTGTGCGGTTACAATATTTGCCACATAATCATTAATTCCTTCTCCTAAAAAAATAATCCGGTCCATCATAAGACGGCTAAATACATCCATACTCGCCACATTCAACGGTCTTTCTTCAATTATATAAGGAGTTAAATTGGTAACCTGGTGCTGGCTATAATTATGCAAAGTAGCGCTGCTTATGCGTCGGTCCTTAACGGCATATTTTTCAAATTCCTTTCCAAAATCCATATTATTTATTTTATTCAATGAAGGTAAGTGTTTTGTAAAATTAGAATGTTATTGATATTCAAATACCATGCAAACCCGGATTAACGACAAAAGGGCAGAATACTTGAACCCTGAAGGGCAAACAGGCAAACAGGTTGGCACAGGCCATCAGGGAATGCAAATCTGAAAGAATATCAATTACCACAATCCATCCTTATGAATAAAATATTAATAATTCTATTTTAAAGAAGCTAATTCTTGCGGTGAAACTACCTGGGGGACGATATTATGTATAGGCTTGGTTGATTTCAAATATGCGAAAATTGCTTTTAAATCATCATCCTTCATAGTTTTAAAGGTCTGCCAGGGCATTGGCGGTAATAAGGATCTTTCAGATGCTATGCCTTTAAATTTTCCTTCCCGGATCGCTAACTTAAATTGTTCTTCCTTCCAATCACCAATTCCGGTTGCATCCGAACTGATATTGGCAGCATAAGAAACACCCCAGGGCCCTACAAATGCTGTTAAAGTTCCATTGAATAAAAGCCAGGATTTGAGTACCGTCGTATCTATTTTGCCCAGTTTATCACCTGCTTGAAACCCGGAAAATCGTTTTGTCACGTCCACTTCGGGTCCATTGGGCCCAAAAACTTTGGGTGAATGGCAATCTTCGCATCCCAGAATGTTTACCAAATATTCGCCCCGTTGTATAATGTCGTCATTTGAGCTGGAAGCAGTTTCCTGATTTTTTGGAGCATTGTCATTACAGGCGATTGCTAATATTAAAATAAAACAGCTAAGAATAAGGCTTAAATTTTTCATTTTTTAATTAGAAAAATACAAGGAAACCAAACTGGATGCAACTGCTTAAAGAATCAAAATAAATTTTTAATCCAGATTTAATTGAACTAATGCATATCCATTGCTGCTGCTTTTAAAAAACAAAACCGCTCTTATCCAATTGATGATAAGAGCGGTTTTTATATTAAAGGAGTTTTTTAATTAATGGTGATGATGATGCAATTTATTGGAAAAATCTTCTAAAGAAATGGACTCTTCGGTTTCATTTGCTTTTGATGCAATAAACTCAAATAATTTCCGGGTTTGAATTTGCATATAAGTATCTTCCAAAAACTTCTGGTCCTTCAACATGCGGTTTACGTATTCCTCAATCCAGGGTGCGTTTTCATCAAAAGCCTGGCCGCTCATGTAGCTGAGTATTTGTTGTTTTGCCTGTTGTTTAATTTCTTCGGGCTCAACTTTTATATCCGCTTTTTCCATTATTTTTTCACTGATCAAAGACCATTTCAACTGGTTGGAAAATGTTGGATAATCGTTTTCCGCTTCTTCTTCGGTTTTAGTTTTTTCGCTTCCCACCTGCAGCCAGCGTTTTAAAAACTTTTCCGGTAATTCTATAGGAGTATGATCGAGCAATTCATGGTAAATCTGGTCGTGAACCTGGTTGGTGGATTGTATATCGTAATACGATTCTATTTCAGCTTTCACTGCATCGCGAAACTCGGCTTCCGTTTTAATTTCACGGCCCGGATATACGGAATTAAAAAATTCTTCATTCAATTCAGATTTCTCAACCAAACCAATTTTGCTGATTGTCAGATTAAAAAACTTTTCCTGATCCTGCTCATTTTTTGCATCCAATCCCAGATCAGACATTACCCATTCTCTTTCTTTTTCATCAAAAGCCTGCTTTAATTGAATCGTAATGCTGTCGTTTACCTTCTTGCCCTGCAATTGATTGCGAACTTCTTCAGTAAAATATTTCAACAACAACGAGTTGGCTTTACTTATTCCACCTTCAACCACATTTCCTTCTGCATCCGCTTCTGTTAACTGAACATTTAAAACCGATTCTTCATTTTCAACAGTTTCCGGCTCGGTCATTTTGCCATTGCGCAATTGCAAACGGTTTATTTCGTCATTGATCATCTCATCGGTAACCTGCACTTTATAGCGGGTAACTTTAAGATTTTCAGCATCAACTTCAATGTTTGGCTTCAATCCTATTTCAAAATCAAATACATATCCATCCGGATTGTTCTGATCAAATTTGTGTGCGTCTATATCAATAGGTAAAGCCTGGCCAAAAATTTCTGGTTTTTCTTCAGACAGATATTTATTTAATTCCTTTTCCGCGGCACGTAAAACTTCTTCATTAAATATTGCCTGGCCATACATTTTCTTAATTAATCCTGCTGGTACCATTCCTTTACGAAAACCGGACAGATTAGATGACTTCGCATACTTTTTCAAACTCTGTTCATAGGAAGATAAATAATCTTCAGTTGCCAGTGTTACTGTGAGTTTATCGTTGAGAAGTCCAATATTTTCCCTGGTTACAGTTGCCATTATTTAAAGTTGATTGATTATTTTGTAAAGGCTGATAAGAAAAAATTGAAGGAAAATATTAAAATTAATCCTACAAATCTGCTAAATATCAACCGGATTAGATTTAATTAAATGGTTGATAAGAAAACAGCGGTTAGAAAATGATCAAAATAATAACCATATCTGTCCAATCTACTCTCTTATCAACCCAAAAGTGCGGATGGAGGGGGTCGAACCCACATGCCTTGCGGCGCTAGATCCTAAGTCTAGTGCGTCTGCCAATTTCGCCACATCCGCTAATTTCAATTCCAAATTACCAAATCCAAAAGTTGGTGGTTGGTAGTTGGTGGTAATGCCCAAATCCCATATCCCAAATTCTAAATTTCTTCTTCGGGGCGCAAAAATAGGGTTTTTGCAAGAAAAACGCTTTCATTTTTCTCTTTTATCATTTTAAATAACGTCCAACGACAGGTAAACGCTGAAATTCCTTTTTTTCGACCCTGATTATTAATATAAGATAGGCTAATATTAGTACGGAAGCCAATGAGAGGCTGATGCCCATATTGTTTGTAAAAGAAGTAATTCCTTTATGTATAAAAAACAGTAAAACAGAGATTATGATATATGCGGACAATTTTTTAGTTGCATAAGGGATAAAATATTTTTTCTGCCCCCATAAATAACTGATCACCATCATGGTAAAATAACAGGCAAGCGTGGCCCAGGCGCAAGCCATATATCCAAAACGGGGAATGAAAGTCCAGTTTATTGCAAATGTGATGACCGTTCCCACCAATGTGATCATGGCACCAGCCATGGTGTTATTTGTTACTTTATACCATACGCTCAGATTATAATAAATTCCCAAGGACATATTGGCCAGTAATAAAATAGGCACTACACCCAAACCTTCCCAATAGGTGAATTTGATAAAATATCTCCAGATTGGAAGGTATAAGCTTACCACTAAAAACATCAGGCTGATGGTGATTACAAAAAACTTCATTACCCGGGCATAGGTTGCCGGCGCGTTTTGTCCTTCGGCCTGTTTAAAAAAGAAAGGTTCGGCGCCCATCCGGAATGCCTGGATAAAAAGGGAAATCAATATGGATAATTTATAACAGGCATTATAAATTCCCCTTTGTTCATTTGCATGTTCCGCACTTCCCGGAAGCCACCATCCGAGCATCAGGCGGTCAAAAGTTTCATTCACCATTCCACCCATACCGGCCACGAGCATGGGCAACGCATAAATCATCATTTCTTTCCAAAGACTAAAATCAAATTTCCATTTTTTGGGAATCAGTCTTTTCCGTAATAACAATAAAGTGAAAGCGGATGCCAGCACATTTGCAATCAGCACATAGGTTATCGGGTTCAATCCTGGTTTATAAATAAGGATGATCCAGGTATTGGGATCAGATTGAATTTTAGCCGGACAATAACTGATAAAAAAGACCGTAAAACCGATATTGACTAAAATGCTCCCAATTTTGGTAAAAGCAAATGATAAAGGCCGCCCTTCATTTCTCAAACTTGCAAATGGAATGGTACTCAATGCGTCTAAACCTATAATAAGAATACTTAACTGAATAAGAAGCGGATATTCCTGAAGCGTAGCTGCTTCAGCCAAAAACGATTGATTGAACCATAATAACAAAGAAAGAAAAACCGTGCTGAACAATAAACTAATAGTGGCCGTACTGTTAACCGCTTCAGCTCTTTCTTTTTTTTGAATAAAACGAAAATAAGCGGTTTCCATTCCATAGGTAAACACAATATTCATTAAAGGTATAATGGCATAAATGGCGCCCATTACCCCATAATCAGAAGTTTTTATCAGTTGAGAATAGGTAAGATAAGGAGTTAAAATATAATTGATAAACCGCGCTGCAATGGTGCTGATGCCATACCAAACCGTTTGCCCCGCTAATTTTTTAATACTGCCCAAGAGAAAACATTTTCAACAAAAATAAGTTAAGCGCTGACAAGTTTAAGAAAGTCCTGAATCTTAAAATAAAATGAAACTATTATGACAATAGAAATGACAAAGCTGATTTAGCTCATGTTTTAATCACTGAAGTGAGAATAGTTTTGCTTTTAAATGAATTTGAAATGCGGGTAGATTTAAATCTTTTGAAAAAATACAATGTTCCGGTTCCCAGGTACACCAGTTATCCCACCGTTCCTTTTTGGAATGAAAAAATAAATGTATCCGAGTGGATGGCTTTGTTTCAGCAACAATTTCAAAAATACAATCGTACAGAAGGGATCAGCCTGTACCTGCATCTGCCTTTTTGCGAATCGCTTTGCACTTATTGTGGCTGCAATAAAAAGATAACTACCAATCACCAGGTAGAAACGCCTTATTTGAAAGCTATTTTAAAAGAATGGGAAATGTATCTGGCAACAATGGATGAGCCGCCGGTGATCCGTGAATTGCATTTGGGCGGCGGAACGCCCACTTTTTTTTCCCCAAAAAATCTGGAATATCTTTTAAATAACCTGTTTAAAAATGCCATCATTCATTCACAACATGAATTTAGCATAGAAGGACATCCTAATAATACCACCAAAGAGCATCTCCAGGTTTTGTATGATCATGGTTTTCGCAGGGTAAGCTATGGCGTTCAGGATCATGATGAAAAAGTGCAGCGGATTATTAACAGGTTACAGCCTTTTGAAAATGTAAAGCTTGCTGTGGAAAATGCAAGAACAACAGGATTCGAATCCGTAAATTTTGATCTGATATACGGTTTACCGCTACAAACAGAGGAGAGCATTGAAAAAACAATTTTGCAATCCATCAGTTTAAAACCGGATCGCGTAGCATTTTACAGTTATGCGCATGTTCCCTGGACCAGCCGCGGGCAGCGATTGTTTGATGAAAATGATCTGCCCTCCGCGGATGAGAAAATGAAATTATATCAAATTGGCAAGAAGTTATTTACAGATAATGGATACAACGATATTGGCATGGATCATTTTTCATTAGCATCTGACAGTTTATTTAAAGCATGGAATGAAGGCTGGCTGCATCGCAATTTTATGGGTTATACCACACAAAAAACAAATTTATTATTGGGGCTTGGCGTTTCCAGTATCAGCGATGCCGGCACCGGGTTTGCACAAAATCATAAAACATTGCATGATTATTATCAATCGGTAAACAGCAATGAACCGGCCATTTCCAAAGGATATTTTTTAAATGAAGAAGATCTTGCATTTCGCCAGTATATACTGGATATCAGCTGCCAGGCAAAAACAAATTTTCAGCCAGAGCATTTAGATTTATTAAAGCAGTACAGTTTTCCAGAATTGAGAAAATTAGAAACAGATGCGCTGATAGAATTTGATGAATCAGGATTAACCGTTACTGATCTGGGAAGAAATTTTATCAGAAATATTTGCAAAGCGTTCGATCTGCATTTATTACGCAAAGAAATACCGGAAAATGCCAGGCCGATATTCAGCCAGGCGATTTAGGGTGAAATACGGGAACGTCATTGCGAAAAAATAACCTGGCTTTGTGCAGGAGCATTTTAAAGCAATCTATGTTTTGGAAATGAGCTGTTTTAATTCACCTTCATCACCGATTGCTGCATTGCAATGACACCCCAAATAAAACAATTTTAAAAATGATATGTTGCTGCCAAAATAAAATTGGCTGCAGATTTTGCGCTCTGGATATCGCCTTTATAAAAAACAGGCATTTGGGCTGCATCCAATCTGAATTCCGGAATAATGGTAAGATTATCAATTTTGAAATTGCCTGAAATTGTGGTTGCAAAAACATTTTTGATGCCGACATAATTGTCCGGGTCTTCAATATATTCTCCCCTTAATGTTATGCCAGCCCATGATGCAGGATCATAATTGAAATACAATGCCGAGCCCCACCATTTTGAAGCAATCCATTCTTTTGGAAGGGTTCCATTGTTTAGCACCCTGGTTTTTATGGATTGAAACGTACCATTATATCCCAAACTAAATTTTTCTGAAACCGCGTAAGTAAGCACCAGGTCTTCCTGTGCCAGTTTTTTCAACTCATTTTGTTTTCCCGCAGTGATATTGAAATATGCTTTAAGCTTATCATCTTTTAATGCAGTTGAAAGTTGACCGATAATGGTTTTAGGCGCGCCGCTAACTCCTTTAAAGTCAGTTGGATTTGCAACCCCTAACATGAAAGCGGTTTTGCCGCCCAATGAAACATCAGCCTTAATACCGGTATGCGCAAATGGACCAAAAGAAAACATATAACTCATACTATAATTCCGGTTGAGATATGCATCCAATACCTCGTATCCAATATGGGTAGTCCAGCTTCCAAAAGTTAATTTAATTGCGGAAGCCGGAGCATAGGTGATGTATGCCTGTTTGATTGCAAATTTTGTGTTTTCGTCATTATAAGAAAATTCTTCTGCTCTTGTGCCAAACCCAAGATCGGCGAGCATTCCAACTTTTCCTATCGTATGCTCAGCCTTTAGCGATACCATCCCCAGTTCAAAAGAATTTTGAGCATGGCTAAAGCTTGTAAGGCTATTATAAGGAACTTGTTTGGGATTATTAAAATCATACCGGTAATACACATCGGCCGAGCCGGAAATTTTAAAATTATTCGTTTTTGAAGTGTCCTGCGCCATTAGTATGCATGATGTACACATTGCCATACAGGCAGCAGAAATTTTCCGCGTCATAGTTCTGGTTTTTATTTTTTGAAGAATATGTATTTGATAAATCTGTAGAAAAACCATTATAGTGCTTTTTCCAGACCTGTTTGCGTATGAGAAATTTTACCGTTAGAATTAATTAATAAATCTCCCTGCAGATAATTTTCATTGTGTTGGGAAGCATCCAGGCCCAATTCCTCATCTTCTTCACTTACACGGAGTGGAAGAATGTAGTTGATGAATTTAAAGATGGCGAAAGAAACCACAAAACTGTAGGTTACTACAATAAGCAAAGCCTTTAATTGGGTGAAGAAAAATTGGGCATTGCCATAAAATAAACCATTTGTACCACCGCTATTAATGGTTTGGGTAGCAAATATTCCCGTCATCAGCATTCCAACCATGCCCCCAATACCATGACAGGGAAATACATCCAGGGTATCATCCAGTGTTGACTTTGATTTATAATATACCGCAATGTTTGAAATAATCGCGGCAATAAAGCCGATAAAAATGCTTTGCGGAATTGCCACAAATCCGGCACCGGGCGTAATGGCCACAAGCCCTACCACTGCGCCAATACAAAATCCGAGTACGGATGGTTTTTTGCCTCTCACCACATCAAAAAACATCCAGGATAAGCCGGCTGCGGCCGCGGCGGTATTGGTGGTTGCAAATGCGGAAACAGCGAGTGCGTTTGCTGCGAGTGCGGATCCGCCATTAAAGCCAAACCATCCAAACCATAATAAGCCGGTACCAATTAAAACGTAAGGAATATTTGCAGGGGGAACTTCGCGATGTTCCAGGTGAGATTTGCGCCGTTTTAAAACCAATGCGCCCGCTAATGCAGCACAACCGGCTGAAATATGTACCACTGTTCCTCCTGCAAAATCCAATACACCCATTTTAAACAAAAATCCATCCGGATGCCAGGTCCAGTGCGCAATAGGCGCATATACCAATAAACTAAATAATGCAATGAATAAAATATAAGAGGTAAATCTTATCCGTTCAGCTACAGCTCCCACAACCAGTCCGGGAGTAATGATGGCAAACATTAATTGAAATAAAGCGAATAAGGTTAATGGGATAGTGGGCGCCAAACTCCAGGGCGCGCCGGAACTAACGGATTTAAAAAACAGGAAAGTACCGGGGTCGCCAATAAATCCGCCGATGGATTTTCCAAAACACAAGCTAAAACCCACTACAATCCATAAAATACTTACCACTCCGGCGGCAACCACACTTTTTATCATTGTGGATATTACATTTTTGCGGTGAACCATTCCACCATAAAAAAAAGCCAAACCAGGCGTCATCAGAAATACCAGTGCAGTAGCAATAAGCAACCAGGTAATATCCGCCGCATTATACTTTCCCGCATCATTGAAATGCGGAAAAGCGGGAATAAAAATAGCAGTTAGGGCAACTGCAGATAAAACCAAAAAAGGGGCGATCTGCTTAAATGTTATTTTTCTCATACAATTGGTTTATTTTATATTAAAAATTATATAATATAAATATTTAGAAACCAAATTATGAGTTTTTTTACCAAAACAGAATAATTATATTATATTTTATTTTAAATAATATTTAAATAAAACAAAATTAATTTGATTTAAATTCTTATTTGTCTATTAAAAAGTGAATTTTTGTAGATTTTGCCAATAATAATTTATATAACTAATAATTTATATACAAAATTATATAAACTATATTTATTATAAATTAGGAAGCGTTTTGAATTTTTACGAATTGCCTGTTGAATGAAGGAATTAATAGGCACGTGAATAAATTAATCTATTTTGAAGCAAATTGAAAAAATGCTTCTTCCGTTCCTGCCAGCGGCTTGAATTAAACTTTTGACGGATAAATGTAGTTGGTGCGCTTCCTTCTTTCATTTTTATTGGCCGGACTTCAATTCTTGCGGTAGATCCATATCAAATTCAGGGTTTGCTTTTGCAATTGCTTCAGCTTCGTCAAAGTCGGATGACAAAATATGATAATAACCAACAATAACTTCCTGGGTTTCGTTGAAGGGCTGCTCTTTCCATTGCCCATTGGTTCCGGAAATTATTTTACCTCCCATCAAAAGAGGCTGCGCATCCACCAACTTGTTTTGTTTTTTTAAGCTCGCAATATAGTTTTCACATTTTTGCAGAAACTGCTTTTGGTCGCCTGGAGAAAGTGAGGAAAATTAGTATTGTTATTGCGAATAATAAACATAAACTCTTTCATCTTTTTATGTTTTATTGATTAAAAAATTACCCGCATACTATTTCGAACAAATCCATTCAAAAAAGTTCAATTATTTCTTAAGTGGATAGCTTTTATCCATGCTTAAAAGTGGTTTTAACATTATTGAGAAATAGCATAGACCATGTTTTATCTTTTAATCATCCAGCCCTTATTCGTTTTATTATATTGTACAATATTGCTCAGCTTACTTTCATTGTTTTCCTTATCTACTGAGGATACAGCAATATAACATTCATTCCAATCAACCGGTATATCGGATCCCCAGATATCGAATGAAAAACGGTTTGTTGAATTCGCTGCAAAAACATAAATGGGTTGCCTTCCTAGCGTTGCAGCATTATTGGATAAATAAACCACATAATTCTTTACAACCTCCGTCTCAGTACTGTCGTTTGTTGCGAGATCAATTTTTAAAACAGAGCCTGCAAAACCAGGATCAGATGCGCCCGCATTTACGATCACAGGATGATGCGGAGCGATATTGTCTATCCACGACATAGGTGGAATGAGCGCCGGATATTTATAATAATTATTCCGGAGACTGTCACTCCAGCCATTGGGATTTCTTTCAAAATTTTTACTGCTAAAATAAATACTTCCCTGTACGGTATTCTTTTGCCGCAACAGCTTAATCTCATCGGGCAATTCATTGGGATTGCGCCAGGCTTTTGTCACATTTTCAACCGTGCGGTAAAGGCCATGGCCAATATAAATATGCTTTCCGTAACTATGATCCGCCCACCAGTTTAATAATGTTTCATAATCGCATAACGGATGGCCTATTTCCCAATACAATTGGGGGGCTACATAATCAATCCAACCTTTTTGCAACCATAAAAGGATATCAGCATAGAGATCATCATAATTGGATAGGCCTGCACGGGTATCACTTCCACGCGGATCTTTGCTTTTATTACGCCAAACGCCAAACGGGCTTATACCAAATCTTGCCATCGGTTTGGTATCCAATACCGTTTCATGAATGAGCTTTATGATGCTATCGCAGTTGCTTCTTCTCCATTCATCCTTAGTCATTCCATTACCATATTTCAGATAACTTTTCTGATCGGGAAATTCTTTTCCCGCAATGCGGTAAGGATAAAAATAATCATCCATATGGATTCCATCCAGATCATATCTTTCCAGAAGATCTTTTACAATTTCGGCGGTATAGTGCATAACCTCCGGAATTCCGGGATCGAAATATCTTTTATCACCGTAGGTTACAAACCATTCCGGATGCATTTTAGTAACATGATCCTGTGCGATGGAAGATTTAATAATGTGAAAAACCGCCCGGTACGGATTAAGCCAGGCATGAAATTCCATGGCTCTTTTATGTGTTTCTTCAATCATGAATTTCAATGGATCATAATATGGTACGGGCGCCAATCCTTGTTTGCCATTAAGAAATTCACTCCAGGGTTCATATTCTGAAGGATAAAAAGCGTCTGCCACAGGGCGGATCTGCATAACAATGGCGTTCATGCCATTGCGTTTGTGCATCTCCAACAGTTTTATAAACTCTGCTTTTTGCTCGGCAACGGATAAATTGCTTTTACTTGGCCAGTCAATATTTACTACAGAAGCTACCCAAACGCCGCGAAATTCATATTTAGGCTGGCTGTTTGCGCTGAAAGAATAAAGCAGCGGAAAAATAATTAATCCCCAAAAAATCACCGGTTTAAAAAGCTTCATGCCGCTAAGATAAGCGTGTTTTTATGTCAGCAAAAGCAAAAAAAATATCATTTATTTTTTTAACATATTTGGCTCAAAACATTCACATTGAAAGTTAAGAATTGGAATAAAAAACGAAAACTGAACCTTCCGGTCCAGCTTTCGTTTTTAACTGGTTTATATGCTCTCTTTCTTATTCTTTAATAAACTTCAAACTTTTCTTTTCCTTTTCAGTTACTAATTGCAGGTAATAAGTGCCTTTAGCCATTCTGCCAATATTGATATTTTGCTGATAGGAAGCCTGTCCGGCATCAAAGTTTTGCTGATAAACAGGATTTCCCTTCATATCTACAATACGAATCAATATTTTTTGCGCTCCATTTACCGCAAAGTTTACATTCAGTTGTTGTCTTGCAGGATTAGGCATTAAACTTATTTCAAATAAAGCATCCTTTAATCTAACCGGCAATATGGCCGAATATTTAAAGGAACCATCTTTATCAACCATTTGCAACCGGTAATATAATGTGGAAACACCGGCACTATAAGCCTTGTTATCATCATACCTGTATTTTTGAACGTCTACTGAAACTCCCCCGGCATTTACCTGGCCAAGAGATTCAAAACGGGTTCCATCCTTACTCCTTTCAACATTAAAATAACTGCTGTTGATCTCTGTAGCGGTACTCCAGTTTAGTTGTACAGACTTGGTTTGTAAAACTGCTGTAAAATTGAATAAATTGACGGGTAGAGGAGAAACGGTTGCATCAATTTTATAAAGATCCAAAAGCCCTGTTGTATTATCGCCATCATCACCGCCAAAATAAAGTTGATTATTATAAACGAACTGAAAAATAATACTTGATGAAGCATTTCCGGGATTTGTAGCGGGATTAATTATTTTTATAAGTTGCGTGCCGGTTGCTGAACCATCCGATTGCCATAACTGATCTCCGGAAGTTGGAAATTGAGAAAAAAATATTCCCGTTGTGGTATAAAAATAATCCGTAATCCGGTCGTTGGCATTGCTATTTACAGCTTTAACCAGTTTTGTCCCCGCCAGCGTACCATCCGTAATCCATAATTCAGCTCCGGTTGTATTAGCCAGGTTAAAGAATATGCTGCCATTAAACAATTGGGTGTGAGAATTGGCGAAATTGCTATTAAAGTCGGGCATTAAAATTGGCGTAGAACTTTCAGGCCCGGTTATAAAATCTTTAAACAAAGCTGTTCCGTTTTGTGTACCATCTGAGCTCCACAATTCAAAACCTTCGGCGGTGGTAAATGCGGTAAAGAGGAATTTATCGCCAAAAATTATGGCATCAAATAAAAAAGGATTCGATCCAATAATTCCCGGGTTAATATCCTTAACTTGCTGTGTACCAGCCGTAGTACCATCAGTCATCCAAAGCTCCGATCCGGTAGTAGCATCGGCGGCGTCAAAATAAAGTTTATTTTTAAATATTAAAGAATTAAACAAACTATTGCTTCCGGCATTTCCTGCGGGATTAATGTTTTTAATCAGTTGGGTTCCCGCTTCGGTTCCATCTGTTTTCCACAATTGGGCGCCATTAGATCCATCATTGGCATAAAACAATGCGATATTGCCCAAAGCTGCAAAGTCGGGTACAGTTGTCGACGATGCTGATCCCGCGGTACCGGGGTTAATATCTTTCACCAGTTGCGTGCCGGCTGTTGTGCCATCCGTTTTCCAGAGTTCAAAGCCATGAACACCATCATCGGCATAAAAAATCAATTGATTATTGCTAATAAAAAAACCTGGATTATCAGGCTTGCTGGTTGCTACTCCGGGATTGATGTCTTTTACCAATTGTGTGCCGGCAGCAGTACCATCTGTCTTCCACAGTTCATATCCTGTGGCAGCTGTAGTGGCATAAAAAAATACCTGGCTGTTGAATACAATAAAATCTGATGGAGCAGAGTTATCTTTTCCAGCCACAATATCTTTAACAAGGATTGTTCCGCCAGCGGTACCATCCGTTACCCATAATTCCGCACCATAATTGGCTTCGACACCGGTAAAGTAAATTTTATTATTAAAAACCACGCCATTCTGGGCAGAATCTAAAACTACATTCATTGCATATTGAACGGTGCCGGCAGCGGTACCATCTGTTGTCCATAAAGTATTATTGACATCGCTGATAAGAATGACCTTATTGCCCACTACAGCGCCTGAAAGACTGGTATTATTTGAAAGTTTAGTTACCTGACTTTTTAACGATTGTGACAGGATCAGGAGGGCACAAATGAAAAGTAGATTTGTTTTCATTTTTAACTATTTTAGAAATGAAGTGGGAAGGAGGAAGACTATAAAATTAAAAAACGGAAATAACAAGTGCAATAGCTGCCAGAAAATTTTTTCAAATAAATTTTTACTTGTTGTTGAAGTACACGGGAAGGATTTTCTATCAACAAAACAGCGATTGGAAAATCGCCGTTTTTTACATAGTCCAATAAAAGAAAGATATCTGACCAGGTTAAGAACCTTACCAAATCTTAAAGCCGGATTAAAAATGAATCATTTTCATTTTTTTTGAACCCGTGAAAACACCTTTTTTTGAAGATTTTTTGCCTGCCGGGACGCAACCGCTTTTTTAGGATTCTAATCATTTCCTTATGTAATTTGCGGTTTACAGGAAGTATTTTGCAGATTTACACCTTACATTTTTCATGGTAATTGATCAATTCAATAGCGGTTTTTTCAAATTCAAAACCTGAATAATTGTTCAAAACCTCATCCAGCACTTCATCTATTTCTTCAACGGTTTTTAAAGTAACCAGCCGTCCGCGGTATTCTTTGATGTTGGGCAATCCTTTCAAATAATTGGTATAATGCCTGCGCATTTCATTAATCCCTACTACGGGGCCTTTCCATGCAACGGATTTATGTAAATGTCTGCGGCTTACTTCTATCCGGTCTTCAATACCTGGAGGAGGAAGTATTTCGCCGGTTTTTATATAATGTTTGATTTCTTTAAAAATCCAGGGATATCCGATGGCGGCGCGGCCGATCATTATTCCATCCACTCCATAGCGGTTTTTATACTCCACCGCTTTTTGTACACTGTCAATATCCCCATTACCGAAAATGGGAATTTTAATACGTGGATTATTTTTCACTTTTGCAATCAGCCGCCAGTCGGCAGAACCTTTATACATCTGCGCGCGGGTACGGCCATGAATGGATAATGCCTGGATGCCTACATCTTGTAAGCGCTCAGCTACTTCTTCAATATTGATGCTGTTTTCATCCCAGCCCAATCTTGTTTTTACTGTTACCGGCAAATTGGTGGAATTTACGACGGCTTTGGTCAAACGGATCATTAAATCAACATCTTTCAATACGCCGGCGCCTGCTCCTTTGCATACCACTTTTTTTACAGGGCATCCAAAATTAATATCAACCAAATCCGGATCCACTGTTTCTACAATTTTTGCGCTCATCGCCATCGCTTCTTCATCCCCGCCAAAAATCTGGATACCAACGGGGCGTTCATAATCAAAAATATCCAGTTTTTTACGGCTTTTAATGGCATCTCGTATCAATCCTTCGCTGCTGATAAATTCAGTAAACATCAGATCGGCGCCATTTGCTTTACATACGGCACGAAAGGGCGGATCACTCACATCCTCCATCGGAGCGAGTAACAGAGGAAAATCAGGTAATTGTATATTGCCTATGGTTATCATGTATGCTGAGCTTGTTTATAAAATTCGAACAGAAAGTTGATCGAATCAATAAAAGAGTTGCAAATTTACATTCTTATTAAGGATCATTATGTATCAATCGCAAAGAATAAGGCCAATTTCACAATTTGGAATATTATTAGGACTCCTGGGCGCCGGACTGGTATTGGGCGGCGTTGTAACCGTTTTTTTGGTGAAAATATGGTTGAATGTGCCAATGACAGAGGTAAGTACAGCTATTGTAAACCCTGAAAATGTGCAGTTTGCAAGAATTTTACAGGCTTTGAGTTCCCTATTCATGTTTGCGCTGCCAACGCTCATTTTCGCAATGCTTATGGACAAAAAGCCATTAGCTTACCTGGGATTTACCAGAGGATTCAGCGGCAAACAGGCTTTTTTAATAATATTATTGCTGTTTGCATCCTTATTTGTGGTTGGTTCCCTGGCCACTTTAAATGAAATGATCCCCATCTCAAAAAAAATGGCGGATTATTTCAAAGAAATAGAAAACGCTTATAATCAACAGGTAATGGCCATTGCCAAAATGAATTCAGTAGGCGAATATTTTATTTCATTAATTATTCTGGCTCTATTACCAGCGGTATTTGAAGAAATGTTTTTCAGAGGAGCCATGCAGCAGGTTTTGATTGGTATTGCGAGGAATGCTTTCATTGGAATTTTATTAACCGGTATTTTTTTCAGCGCCATTCATTTTTCGTATTATGGATTTTTGCCGCGTGTTTATTTAGGTTTTTTATTGGGTTACATTTTTTATTATGGAAAAAGCATTTGGCTTACCATGCTTGTACACTTTTTTAATAATGCCATCGTTGTTACACAAATGTATTTTCTTAGCCGTTCGGGAAAATTAAGCCCGGAAGCCATGAACGAAAACTATCCTTTATATTATGGAATGCTGGGAATTGTTGTTGTGATTGCCTTATTTGTAGTTTTCAGAAAAGAAAGTGAACGCTATATTTCTGAAAACAGAAACCGTTATTCAATTTAACTTCGTACTTGTGAAACGAAGTTCTATAACATCAGAAAGCATAATGAAAAATTGGAATTTTCAATTCCTATTTTGACAATTAAAAATAAAAATAATCACATGAACGGATGGGTTTTAATTCTTGCTACACGCAATTTTGCGGAAGCAAATATTATTAAAGGAATGTTGGAGGAAAATGAAATACAGGTAATGCTGCTGAATAATATGGACAGCAGTTATCTGAATTTTGGCGAAGTACAACTTTATGTGCCCACTCATTTAAAAGAGCTCGCTAAAAACCTGATGCAAAACAACCTGACGAATTGATTTAAAATTCGTTTTTTTCAACCCCTAAATCTTTAGCTGCCGCATCAACAGGATTTTAGCTAATACTTTATGAAAACACTTTCATTTTCCAAATATCAAACTGCTTAATTTACATGGCATTTAATTTACAAACATTTAAAACAAGAGCATTAACCGCCATTCTTTTTGCCATTGTTATGTTGGGTGGCATCCTGTATAATCAATGGAGCTTTTTCGCTTTATTTTCATTTATTCATTTTGGGTGCTGGCTGGAATATCAGAAACTTGTAAAAAAAATAGATCCGGATTATAATCAAACCGGATTTTTTAACCAATGGATTGTAGCAGTCGCTGGCTGGGGATTTATGCTTGCCATGACAAACCGCGAATATGCAATCGGAGATATTAGTTTTACCATCGTTGGTTGGTGGCTGCTTGTAATGTTATTAATCTCTTTTTTAATCAACTGCCTTTTTTTTCCTGAAGAAAAAAATTTAAAAACCATTATTTATTCCATTACGGGTCTTTTTTATATTTCAGTTTGTTGGGGTTTAATGATAGATATCAGAACGATAAGCATAAAATATTTTTCTGAAACAAGCATTCAACATCCCGGATGGCTGATACCGCTGATGTTAATTATTTCTATCTGGATAAATGATACAATGGCATATATTGTAGGATCTTTTATCGGTAAAACGCCTTTTTCAAAAATATCACCAAAAAAAACCTGGGAAGGTACAGCGGGTGGGGCATTGCTTGCTGTAATCGTAGTTACACTTTGTGGTTATTTCTTGTTTAATATAAATGATATTCCGTTATTAACAGGCATTTCTGCTATTGCAGCCATTGCCGGTACCGCCGGAGATCTGCTGGAAAGCAAATTAAAACGGATGGCCGGTGTAAAAGACAGTGGGAACATCTTACCCGGGCATGGTGGATTTTTAGACCGCTTTGATTCTTTATTATTGGCTGTTCCCTTTGCGTGGCTGTTCCTGAAATTTATTTTGTTATGAAATTATTTTTGGGATAAATGAATATCTTAAGAAAAAATGCTGTTCTGTTTCAAACTTTCAACGGATGCCTGCAACCCTTATCTTTGCCGCATAAATTAATTACCATTCCACAATGACTATTCACAAAGAAGGATACAAATCCATTGCCATTGCAGCTTTAATTTTCGGTGTAATCAACCTGGTTTCATTCAATTTCTTAAGCGATGGTTATCCCTGGTTAGCCGGAGGAATCTTTATTGTTACCCTGGGACTTTTTTTATTTATTGTATCCTTTTTCCGAATTCCCAATAGAGATTTAACCATAAATAACAACCAGATTGTTTGCCCGGCAGATGGTAAGGTGGTAGTAATAGAAGAAATAACAGATGTGGAGTTTTTTAAAGACAAACGCATACAGGTGAGCATTTTTATGAGCCCTGCCAATGTACACGTAAACCGGGATCCCATTTCCGGCCTTGTAAAATACAGTAAATACCACAAAGGCAAATACCTTGTTGCCTGGCATCCGAAATCCTCTACCGAAAATGAGCGCCACAGTGTGGTTTTACAAAACGAAAAAGGTGAAATATTGGTGAAACAGATCGCAGGGGCACTGGCAAAACGCATTTGTAATTATTTAAAGCCAGGACAGCAGGTAAAGCAGGGTGAAGAATTGGGTTTTATCAAATTCGGCAGCCGTGTGGATGTATTGCTTCCTTTGAATGCAAAAGTAGAAGTGCAATTGAACCAGGTGGTTAAAGGCGGTGTTACTGTGCTGGCATCCTGGTAGCATGTACTACCGTTTCAAAAATTTCCTTTAAGCTTTAACACTTCCGAAACCTTTCGTATTTCAGTTTTTTCATTAAATTTGATCTACAAACTATTTCGTAGATCAAAAATTGAAATAAACATGAAAAAGCTAATAACATTATCTGTATTCATTTTAGGAGTTTTTTGTGCGGTTCAATCCGTTGATGCACAAATGCCATCTTCGCCCAAAAATAACCGCGATCAAAACATTATTATTCACAAAAAAGGCAGCAGTACCGAAAAACTCACCATAGTAATTGATGGTGATAATATTACTGTAAACGGAAAGCCGGTTGACAGTTTTAAAAATGACCAGGTTGAAATTTTTCAAAACAAAGAAGGCTTTAACCGAAACTTTCCTGGCGGTCCGAAAACTTTTGCATATGGAAACAATTTTCCTATGGCGCTTAATTCCAATAAAGCAATGCTGGGTGTAATTACTGAAAAAACAGCGGAAGGCGCCCGCATAACCGAAGTGAGTAAGGAAAGTGCAGCGGAAAAGGCTGGTTTAAAAAAGGATGACATTATTACCAGGGTGGGCAATGAAACCATCAGTAATTCAGAAGATTTATTTAAGGTGATCGGAACATATAATGCCGGTGATAAGGTATCCATCACATATAAAAGAGATGGAAAAATAAATACTACTTCCGCTACGCTGGAAAAAAATTCAGATCTCAGAAGCTTTAATTTGGATAATAATTTCAATTTTAAATTGAATCCTTTTGAAGACAAGGAATTTCCGTTTTCATTTAACCGCAAACCGGCTATCGGCCTTCAGATACAGGACATGGAAAACGGCGAAGGTGCAAAAATCTTGAACGTTCAAAAAGATTCACCCGCGGATAAAGCAGGTTTGAAAACAGGCGACATTGTAAAAGAAGTCAATGGAAAAAAGATCAGTTCAGTAGATGAATTAAAAGAAAATTTAAGGGAAATAAAGGAAGGAACTTCAGTGAAATTGCAATACAGCAGAGATAATAAACTGCAGTATGCAACTATTGCAATTCCAAAAAAATTAAAAACTGCGGATTTGTAATAAATGTAGGATCGCGCCGTGGCAGAATGATCGCGCCGTGGCGCGATCCTACATTTATTCTTTTTTTAAAATAAAACTGATATGTCCATTGGTTTCCATGATCGCTTTTTCCACTTTCAGAAGCTCGTTCTGATTGGTTTGTAATCGCAAACTTTCAAGTAAGTCACCTTCACTTATAGAGCATCGCCGCATATTCTTCCATTTGAATTCGGAGTTTTCATATAGTGGAATATGTTCGCCCTTGATCAGTTTTCCAACTGTTATATTTTTACAGGCTATCCATCCTAAAACCCGGTGAATTATTGTTATAGCAGCGGCGGCGGCAACTGTAGCAAAATAAGGGGACGCTCCTACTACCGCCCGCGCCAGAATAGCGCCAAGCAATATTACCAGAATGCTGTCGAATGCAGATTCATGGCCAAAGATGCGCATACCGCCAATCCTGATTAAAACAAGCGCAATAAAAAACATCCCTATGGCTCTTATGGTCATTTGTAATGCAGTTAAATCTGTACCTTCCCCTATCAAAAATCGCAGATTATCCATGTGAATTAAATTTTATCAATTTGAAAGCATCTTTAGGCTTTAGCCTGTTTATTGGTTTAAAAACTTTTCCTTCCATTTCATTGTAACCAATAAAAAAATGTTCGATCTCATTCATTAAATCGGGCATAATATCTTCCAGTGATCCAATATTTTGAAAATGTTGTGATTTTTCAGGGATAGCTAAAAAACGGTCATTTCTGATTGTTTGTTTTCCTTCTGTTTGTTTTGCCTCTATGGCGCCAATCAGCCTGCAGCTCATCATACACCCGGGAAAACTATGAAATTCCGAAATCACCATGATATCCAGCGGATCGCCATCTTCTCCTTTGGTATTGGGAATAAATCCAAAGTCAAAAGGAAAAACCATTCCAGCAGGCAATATTTTACTCAGAATAAAAAATCCCGTTTGTTCATCGTAATCATATTTTTCCGCACTTCCTCTCGGCGTTTCAATGATTACATTTATTGGCTTCGGCATAACTTAAAAATTGAACTATAAAATACAAAAAAGCAGCCAAACTATCAGGAGTTATAAAACAATCAACAATAACAATTCAAACAGTTGTTTAGATATTTTAAAAGAATAATGAACAGGCGCTGGCAAGGTTATCAATTCCGGCAATTGCATTCGCATTATCTTTGAATTTGTATTAATTTAAAGTTATGCCTGATAAGATAAAAATTGGAGAATATAATAACCTGGAGATATTGCGGAAAGTGGATTTTGGTGTTTATCTTGATGATGGCGATGAAGGAATATTGCTGCCCCGCCGGTTTGTTCCTGCCGGCGCTGAACCTGGAGATATCATCAAAGTATTTTTATACCATGATTCCGACAACCGCATCATTGCAACCACACTTGAACCTTATGGGGTTGTAGGTGATATAGTAAAATTAAAGGCTGTCAGTGTTACACATCAGGGCGCATTTCTCGATTGGGGATTGATGAAAGATCTGTTTGTTCCAAAATCGCGGCAGGTATCGGAAATGAGAGTAGGGGGAGAATATCTTGTAAAGATTTTTGTGGATGCGCAAACCGGCCGCGTTGCTGCTACAGAAAAAATAGAACCTACGTTCAGCAATGAAAACCTGGAAGTGGAAGAAATGCAAATGGTAGATCTGCTTATTTACCGGCGTACAGAAATAGGTTATGTAGTCATCATTAATGATAAGCATACCGGTTTATTACATTTTAATGAAGTGTACCGCGACATTAAGATCGGCGACCGGGTGGAAGGATATATTAAAAAAATAAAACCAGATCATAAAATAGATGTGGTATTGGGTAAACCCGGTTATCAGCGGGTAGAGGATGAAGCGGAAAAAGTACTGCGCTTATTAAAAGAAAACAATGGTTTTTTGCCTTACCACGATAAGTCAGATCCCGATGCGATCTACAGTTTTTTTGGAATGAGTAAAAAAACGTTTAAAATGGTTACTGGCGGCTTATATAAACAAAAAAAGATTAGCTTTCTTGATAATGGTATCCGGTTGAATGGTTAAGTAATACATTACTTCATTGCCATTTTATGTTTTGCCAGTTTTGATTGTTTTTTAATTTTTGTTTCTTGTTTGAATTTAATTTAAATTTCGGAAACAAATCTCATTGATCAATACCCAAACTAATACTATATGCAACAATCTTACAAATCTTAATGATCATTATGACGAAATGAGTTCGCCAACCGAATGATTAAAATATAAAACAATTATCTCAATCAATTGTAAAATTTAACCCCATGAAATAAGCCATGTAGTCGCTTATCACAAACCGGAATGATCATTAGCGAATTCTCCCGATAAAATAGGGAGCAATCAGAAAATAAAAATGAACACAATGAAAAGGCTTCTTCTTTGTTTATTAGCTGTTTTAATTTTTCATCAAATCAAGGCGCAAAATACCGAAACGAAAATAGCCGGCAACCCTGCTTATGTAAAATATCCTTCCGATTACAAAGATTCCGGTCAAAAACAATATCCGGTAATCATTTTCCTGCCTTCCTTTCAGGAATTTGGAAAAGACGTAACCAAATTGGTCACTCATGGCCCTTCAAAGTTTGTGGCAAGTGGGGAGAATTTTGAATTTTTGGTGAATGGAAAATTAGAAAAGCCACTTGTTATTTCTGTGCTAACAGCCCGCTTTTTTGCGCCCAACGAGGTGGATGCCGTTATAAATGGCATCATTCAAAATTTCAGGGTGGATAAAAAAAGAGTGTATATAACAGGCCTTGATGCGGGCGGCAGCGCCTGGATGCGGTACATGAATTTTAAACCCGCCTTTGCAGCAAAAATTGCCGGAATGGTACTGGTAAGTCCGCGCTCAGCTATAGGGCACACTTCCCTTGATGGAACTACCGGGTACAAGGCGGAATATTTTTCAGATGCCGGCGTGAAATACTGGTGTATTTGCGGAACAAGGGATTATATGTGGAAAGAATTAACCACATTTGCCGATTCCCTCAATGCCCGTAAACCTTACTCCGCGGTGTTTACAGACTTTAATGGTTACGGCCCGTTTGGTGATTTTTGGGACCGCGTATATAATCCCGGCTGGAAAAGCACGACCAATAAAAAAAGCATCTATGAATGGCTTCTGGCCATCAATCAGCCATAAACTCCATTCACTTCATTTGCAGTTAATTATATCGAAATAAATTTACATTCCTACCGCTAAATAAAAAGAAAACACAAAAGATATTTATTATAATCAAATTAATTTTTACTTTGTCGGAACATAGGGACAAATTCTAAAAAATTTAGTATTTAAAAGATAAATATTTTAGTTTTTAGTATCTTGCATCCACTAAACAATCACCCAAGTAAATCGAAAATTATGTCGAATGCAGAAAAATTGAAGGCGCTTAAACTTACCATGGATAAAATAGATAAAGACTTTGGTAAGGGTAGTGTAATGATGATGAATGAAAAACCTGAACGCCTAATGATGTAATTTCTACCGGTTCTATTGGGTTGGATATCGCATTGGGTATTGGCGGTTTGCCAAAGGGAAGAGTGGTTGAAATTTACGGACCGGAATCATCAGGTAAAACAACTATTGCTATTCATGTAATTGCGGAAGCACAGAAAAAAGGCGGCATGTGCGCCATTATAGATGCTGAACATGCTTTTGACAGCGCTTATGCACAAAAATTGGGTGTTGATATTGATAATCTACTGATCTCTCAACCAGATTATGGTGAGCAGGCGCTGGAAATTGCCGACCGCCTGATCCTTTCCGGAGCCCTGGATGTGGTGGTAATAGATTCCGTAGCCGCATTGGTTCCAAAAAGTGAACTGGAAGGTGAAATGGGCGACAGTAAAATGGGATTGCAGGCACGTCTGATGAGCCAGGCTTTGCGTAAACTAACTGCTACCATCAGCAAAACAAATACCATATGTATTTTCATTAACCAGTTACGGGAAAAAATAGGAGTTATGTTTGGTAATCCTGAAACAACCACCGGTGGTAATGCATTAAAATTTTATGCTTCCGTAAGGTTGGATATCCGCCGGATGGCGCAGATAAAAGATGGCGATGAAGCTGTAGGTAACCGCGTAAAAGTAAAAGTGGTAAAAAACAAAGTAGCGCCTCCTTTCCGTGCAGCAGAGTTTGATATTATTTTTGGTGAAGGCATCAGCAAAGTGGGTGAAATAATTGATATGGGTGTTGAACTGGGCATTGTGCAAAAAAGCGGAAGCTGGTTTAGCTATGATGCCAATAAATTAGGCCAGGGAAGAGATGCTGTAAAAAAATTATTGATTGACAACCCGGAATTGGCTCAGGAAATAGAAGGGAAAATAAGAGCTAAAATTACTGAAGGGCAGGAACCTGCAGCAGTGAAATAAGAATTAGCTGGTTACCGGTTGCCGGCTTGACCGGTAACTGATAACCGGTAATGAATAATGAACAATGGCACATATAAAGAAGCTTGGAGCAAATAAACGAATTGCCCTGGTAGCACATGATCATAAAAAAGCGGATCTTATTGATTGGGCTGTTTATAATAAAACCGCGCTTTCAAAACATGAACTGATCGCCACCGGTACTACAGGAAAAATGTTGGAAGAAGCTTTGGAGCTTCCTGTAAAAAGGATGCTGAGCGGTCCACTCGGGGGCGACCAGCAATTAGGTTCTATGATCGCCACCGGGCAAATTGATCTGATGATCTTTTTCTGGGATCCTATGGAAGCACAACCGCATGACAGCGATGTAAAAGCATTGCTGAGATTAGGCGTAGCCTGGAATATCCCAATGGCCTGTTGCCGCGCAACCGCCGACTTTATCATGACCTCACCATTTATGCATGAAGAATATATTTCTATTTTGCCAGATTACACTGATTACCTGACAAGGGAAATAAAAGAAGAAGATCAGGCCATTTGAATTATGGAAGTTATTAGTCATTAAGTCATGGAAGTTATTGACTTAATGACTATTAATTGCGTCACCTTTTCATCTTTTGACTTTTCAACTTTCACTTTTCACTTTTCACCTTTCACCTTTTTCCACTTTTCCCCTTTGACTTTCATTTTAGAAAATGACTTTTTAAGAAGGCATTTTATTTTTTTAATTTTGATTGAATCATTGACAATATGACTTTTGGAAATTCCGCTCTTTAAAATTTTTATTAAATGCCTTTTAAATTATATTCTCCTTACGAACCTGCAGGCGATCAGCCTGCAGCCATTAAGCAACTTACAGAAGGCATCATGAATGGTGAACAATACCAGACCTTGCTGGGTGTTACCGGGTCAGGTAAAACATTTACCATAGCCAATGTTATTCAAAATGTACAACGGCCCACTTTGGTTCTTACGCATAATAAAACACTGGTGGCCCAGTTGTATGGTGAGTTCAAACAATTTTTTCCGGATAATGCAGTTGGGTATTTTGTATGCTATTATGATTATTACCAGCCGGAAGCCTATATGCCGGTAAGTGATACCTATATTGAAAAAGATCTGAGCATTAATGAAGAACTGGATAAACTGCGGCTGCAGGCAACCGCGCAATTGCTGAGCGGCAGAAGGGATATTATTGTTGTAGCAAGTGTGAGCTGTATCTATGGTATGGGTAATCCTACGGAATTTGAAAATGGTATTATACGCATTCAAAAGGGCAGATCATTTCGCGACAGGGATTTCTGCATTCGCTGGTAAACTCGTTGTATAACCGCAGCCAGGGTGAATTTAAACGCGGTACATTTCGGGTAAAAGGCGATACGGTAGATATCAATCTGCCTTATGTTGATTTTGGTTACCGGATCACTTTTTTTGGTGATGAAATTGAAGAAATTGAAACACTTGAACTATCCAGCGGCAAACGGATCGGAGCTATGGCAGATGCCGCCATTTTTCCTGCCAACTTATATCTTGCACCAAAAGATATGATGCAGCAGGTGATTTATGAGATACAGGATGAAATGCGGGCACAGGTGGAATATTTTAAAAGCATCGGGCAAATTTATTGAAGCACAGCGATTGAGAGAACGGGTAAATTATGATCTTGAAATGATCCGTGAACTGGGTTATTGCAATGGAATAGAAAACTATTCCCGCTTTTTTGACAGAAGAAGACCCGGTACACGGCCATTTTGTTTGCTGGATTATTTTCCAAAAGATTTTTTATGTGTGATAGATGAAAGTCATCAAACCATTCCGCAGGTAGCGGGTATGTATGGTGGCGACAGAAGCCGTAAACTGATACTGGTTGATTATGGTTTCCGTTTGCCAAGTGCATTGGATAACCGGCCGCTGAATTTTCATGAATTTGAAAGTATGACCGGCCAAACAATTTTTGTAAGCGCTACACCGGGTGATTATGAACTGGAAAAAACCGGTGGTGTTGTAGTAGAACAGGTGGTTCGGCCTACAGGCTTGCTTGATCCGCCGATTGAAATACGGCCGAGTGTAAACCAGATTGATGATCTGCTGGATGAAATTGATAAGCGAGTAAAAAAGGGCGATCGTGTACTGGTAACAACGCTTACCAAACGCATGGCGGAAGAAATGGATAAATACCTGCACCGCATCAATATAAAATCAAAATATATACATAGTGAAGTAGATACGCTGGAACGCGTAGAAATTTTGCGCCAGCTACGGCTTGGGAACAATAGATGTATTGGTAGGTGTGAACCTGTTGCGTGAAGGATTGGATCTTCCCGAAGTTTCGCTGGTGGCTATTCTAGATGCTGATAAAGAAGGTTTTCTGCGCAATGAAAGATCACTTGACGCAAACGGCAGGCCGCGCTGCGCGTAATGTTGATGGACTTGTTATTTTTTATGCCGATAAGATGACCGAAAGCATGCAAAGAACGATTGATGAAACCGATCGCCGCCGGGAAAAACAAATTGCATATAATATCGAACATGGCATTACACCCAAAACCATTATGAAAAGCTATGAACAGATCATGGCGCAAACTTCTGTGCTGGATATTAAAGGATACGATGCCGCTGATCCATATGCCATTGGGCCGGATGAAGATATTGTAAACAGTGCGCCGAAGAACAGGCGGTGTATAAAACCATTCCTCAAATGGAAAAAGCCATTCACCAGGTAAAAAAAGAAATGGAAAAAGCGGCCCGCGATCTTGATTTTATTGAAGCTGCAAGATTAAGGGATGAAATGTTTCGCATGCAAAAAGAAATGGAAATGATGAAGTGATAAAGTTGATGGTTGGTGTTGGTGGTTGGTGTGGTAATAAATCCTAAATCCCAATTTATGCATAGACAAATCACATCCTGGTTCAGTCCGGCTCTACAAAGGGAAATGCCTGTTGCCACTTATGGTCATTATGGATTTGCGCTGTTGCTTATACCTACAGCGGCAGCGGATTTCTTGGAGTATGAGCGGTTTCAGATGCTGGAGGCGCTTGCTCCTATGATAAATGATGGTAAAGTAAAAGTGTACAGCATAGACAGCATGAACAAAGAAAGCTGGATGAACAAGCATATTCCTGGTGAAATAAGAGCCTTGCGCCATGATCAGTTTAATGATTATATCTTTCAGGAAGTAATTCCATTTATCCGCAATACTTCCAGTAATGATACAATGATATATGCATCCGGCGCTTCTTTCGGCGCATTACACGCACTAAATTTATTTTTGAAACGTCCGGATATAATCAATGGTACCATCAGTATGAGCGGTGTGTATGATTTAACGGAATACACCGACGGATACTGGAGCGAAAGGGTTTATTTCAACAGTCCGCTTCATTACCTGCCCAACCTGGAGGATGCTTTTTATCTTGATAAAATAAGAGCAAGTCATCATATTCATTTATACTCCGGTAGTGGCGCATATGAAGAGCCTGAAGCGAGCCGGAAGATTTCACAGATTTTATGGGATAAAGGAGCCTGGAATGATCTGAATATCTGGGGTGCGGATATTGATCATGACTGGCCGGCATGGCGTTCTATGCTACCCCAGATTTTGAATAAACAGTTTTAAAAAGAAGCAGCGGGTAAGTTTGGCCGGATTTTTTCTAAATCAGACAGAAATGAAGAAGTTTAGCTATTTATTGGAACTGGGTAAAAAGAAACTGATAAAAAGAACTTTACAAATTTTATTGGTATTTATCGGGATCATAATTATTTCATTAACTGTTTTACAGGTTTATATTCAGAATAACAAGCTACAATTCCTCGGTAATGTGAATCAAAAACTGTCTGATGCGATTAAAGGGGATTTGCTTATAAAAGATTTGAATATCAATGTGTGGAAGCATTTTCCCAATGCAGCTATCATACTCAATGATGTCACGGTTTCGGATTCAATGTATCACCGGCCATTATTAAACGTAAAAACGATTACCGGCAAAATCAGCCTTTTAAAATTAATCACTAAAAAAATAGATATTCATTCCGTAACGCTTGCAGATGGTAATATCCATTTATTTATTGATAGTACCGGCTATTCCAATCATTATATACTTTCTCCCAAAAAAGAAAAACCAGGTAAAAATAAGTCGCGACTGAGTATTGAAGAAGTGGAATTTGATAATATTTCAATTGTTTCTGAAAATGCAATAAAAAATAAATGGTTTGGAGTTTTGTTTCACCAGCTCAATGCCAATATTCACAAAGCGGATACTCTTTTTAAAATATCCATGAGCGAAAATGCAACTGTAAAAGGTTTGGGTTTTAACCTCGATAAAGGATATTATTTAAAAGATAAAAAAATAGAAGCAGATTGGAAACTAAAGTTCAATACCGTCAATAAAGAACTTTCCTTTATTGAAACGCCCGTTAATATAAATGATCAGCCATTTAACCTGCAGGGAAATTTTTTCTTAACGGATTCACTGCATGCTCATTTCAAATTAATTGTACAAACCAAATCCATTGGCTACAAGGATGCCATTTCATTACTTACACCCAATATTCAAAATAAACTAAAGCCGGTTGAACTTTTAAAGCCCATAGATTTATATGGCGTGATTGAAGGTCCGATGGCATATAAAACCATCCCGCTTGTGAATGTGCAATGGACCGTGATTAATAATCATTTTGCAACGCCGGTAGCTGTTTTACAGGATTGTAATTTTATAGGAAGCTTTACAAACGAAAAAACAAAGGGATTGCTGCGAACGGATGATAATTCCGAGATAATATTAGCCGGATTTTCCGCTAATTGGGGTGGTGTAATATTGGCCGGAACCAATATCATAGTTACAAATCTTAAACAACCGCATCTTCAGTTTCATCTTACTTCATCATCTAAACTGCAGGATCTGGATGATAAATTTGCATTACCCTCTTTCAGATTTCTCGGTGGTTCGGCATTACTGAGTCTCGAATATGATGGTCCCCTGGAAGCTGATGCTTCCATTTTAAAAAAACTCAGTGGGAAACTAGCCATTAAAAACGGAGTCGTAAAATATGAGCCTCGGGAACTTACTTTCAGTAATTGTAATGGGGATATTTTATTTTCAGAAAATGATGTTTTGGTAAAAAATCTTCGCTGCAATTTAAATAAAAATCATTTCCAGGTAGAAATAGCGGGGGATAATATAGGGCAGATTGCAAGTGCCGATCCGGGTAAAGCCTCTATTATATGCAGTGTATATTCGCCATCCATAGACCTGGGCGATTTTAAGGCGCTTTTTGGAAGCAGGCATAGTTATATAAAAAGAAAACCCGGAGCCGGCAATATTATTCAATCCGCCCGGCAGATGGATGATATTCTGGCAAAAGGAACACTCCAATTACAATTAAAAGCCGATAACTTAGTATTAGATAAATTCCAGGCAAAAGAGGTAAACAGCAATATTTCCTTTCAGGATAATAAATGGAAAATACAGGATGTATCGCTTTTGCATGCCGATGGCAAAATGGCAATGTCGGGCAATATTCAACAACAAAATAAATATTCTTCCGATGCCGCAATGAAGATGAAACTGGATAATATAGACGTACAAAAGCTATTTTACGCGTTTGATAATTTTGGACTGAATACATTAAGCTCCACCAATCTTAAAGGAGTTTTAAACAGCACGGCGGATATTAGAGTCGGCATCACCAAAACCGGCAGCCTGGTACCAAATTCATTGGAAGGGCAGGTAAACTTTTCACTGAAAAAAGGCGCGTTGATTGATTTTGAACCTATTCAGAACATTCAAAGTTTTGTATTTAAAAACCGCGACCTGAGCCATATTGAATTTGCTGAAATAAAGGATCGCCTGGATATAAAAAAAGACCAGGTTTATATTCACCGGATGGAAATTCAGTCTTCTATTTTAACGATTTTTGTGGAAGGAATTTATAGTATTAATAATGATAATACTGATATTAGCATCCAGGTACCCTGGAGTAATTTAAGGAAACGACCTGATGGTTATAAACCTAAAAATGAAGGCACAGATAAAAAAGTAGGTCCAAGCATTTATTTAAGAGCAAGATCAGATAAAGAGGGAAAAATAAAATTAGGCCTCGATGTGTTCAGAAAACTTCGGAAGACAAAAGACTCCATTCCATAGCAACATCCTTTAACCATTCGATCCGAATGCCGGATAGCAGCTCATAGCCCCATCAACAAATATGGAAGCGCCATTTACATAATCACTTTCATCACTGGCCAGCCAAACGGCGACTTTTGCCACATCCTCCACCTGTCCGATACGCTGGTAGGGAACCAGTAATAATAAATGTTTCAAAGCTTCCGGCGTTGCCCAATCCTGATGATTAATTTCTGTTTGTATTGCTCCGGGGCAAATACTATTCACCCGGATCTTTTTTGGCGCCAATTCCTGGGCCATGGTTTTCATCAGCATTTGAATCCCACCTTTAGAAGCCGCATAATTCGCATGGCCTGCCCAGGGAATGATTTCGTGTACACTGCTCATACAAATAATTTTACCCGCAGCTAAAGAATTATTGGTTATGCCTCTTCTCAAAAATTCTTTCACAGCTTCCCTTGCACATAAAAACTGCCCGGTAAGATTTACATTCAATACAAGATTCCATTGCTCCAAACTCATTTCATGAAAAGGAGCATCTTTTTGAATGCCCGCATTGCTTACGAGAATATCTACTGTACCGTAGTGTTTAATTGTTTCAGAAAACATTTTAATTACCTCATCTTCCTTACTTACATCGGCCTGGAAACTGATAGCCGAACCACCGGATGCCGAAATTTCATTACAGATATCTTCGGCCATTTGCTTAGAAGAAGGTCTTGAATGGTTGATCACCAGCTTTGCTCCCGATGCGGCCATGGCTTTTGCTACTCCAGCACCAATTCCCCTGTTGGCTCCGGTAATAATTGCAACCTGCCCCTCTAATTTTTTTTCCATAATAATTTATTTTAAAAAAATCCTCTAACCTTTAAAGAAACAAATAAAATGACTATCAAAACCTTACAAAAACCATACTGAAACTGGCCTTTCCATATTAGCTTAAAAGAACAGATGCGCTAATACAAGCCACGCTATGGCATAAAAATTGAACATTTTAATGTAATTAATTCAATAATCATTTAAATAAGTAGTTATGAAAAAAGTATTCATATCGGCATGTTTGCTTTGTGCAGCCGGAATTGTAATGGCAACAGGAAAAGAGGTTTTTTCAACAAATTCAATCCATGAAAATACATTGGATACAATTACGCATGGTATAGCGGATACAAATACTTATCATTCCAAAGTTTGGCCAAAAGATACTGTAAGGTATAGACGAGGTACAATGAATGATTCAACCATGCATGGTAATAATATGAATCCTTCAAATCAATTTAATAACCGGGATTCTATGAATCGAAGCAATAATCCTTCTCATCAAATGAACAACAATACCGATTCAATGATGAACAGGAATACAAACCCCTCCGGTCAATGGAATAATGGAAAAACAGATTCCAGCCATCACCAGTAATTGAATAAACCCGAAAAACAAAAGCTTATTAATTTGCTGGATAAAGTCAACTTATTTACGTGCGGAACAAAAGCCGGACAGGCCGGCCCCAAAAAATCCATCTTTACCCCTTTTCAATATAATTGATCTCTAAATGATCCGCTATTTAAGTTGACTTTATCCAGTTTTTTAAACGATGCCCTGAGCGAGCATTGCATCTGCAATTTTTACAAAGCCACCGATATTTGCCCCTCTTTCATAGTTAATATGTCCGTCCGGCTCTTTGCCATATTTTACACATATCTTATGAATTTGTTTCATGATATATCTCAACTTATTATCCACTTCCTCGCGTGTCCAGGAAAAGCGTAATGAATTTTGAGACATTTCCAATCCGGAAACCGCAACTCCGCCTGCATTAGCAGCCTTGCCGGGAGCATAAAAAATCTTAGAACTGTTGAAAGCTGCTACGGCCTCTGGTGTGCATGGCATATTAGCGCCTTCGGCCACACAGAAACAGCCATTTTCAATTAATGCCCGGGCATCATCACCATTCAGTTCATTTTGAGTGGCATTAGGCATGGCAATATCACATTTTATTCTCCATGGACGTTCTCCGGCAAAAAAATCGCAACCATATTTTTTTGCATATTCCTTAATCCTGCCTCTGTTATTATCTTTTAAATCCTTAACATAAGCAAGTTTAAGCAGATCAATGCCATTCGGATCATGTATAAAACCTTCGGAGTCAGATAATGTAATCACTTTTGCGCCTTCCTGTATACATTTTTCCGCCGCATATTGGGCTACATTTCCCGACCCTGACATAACGATCGTTTTTCCGGAAAGGGTCTTGCCTTCTGCTTTCAGGATTTCTTCAACAAAATATACAAGTCCATATCCGGTTGCTTCCGGGCGGATATGACTTCCTCCCCATTCATTGCCCTTACCGGTAAGCACACCCGTAAATTCACCTTTAATGCGTTTGTACTGCCCGAATAAATAACCGATCTCTCTGCCTCCCACTCCAATATCGCCGGCGGGTATATCAATATCAGCGCCTACATGACGATACAATTCGGTCATAAAACTCTGGCAGAATTTCATTACCTCATTATCAGACCGGTCCTTTGGATCAAAGTCGGAACCACCTTTACCGCCACCCATAGGAAGGCCGGTAAGACTGTTTTTAAATACCTGTTCGAATGCCAAGAAACTTAAGCACGCTTAAATTTACGGAAGGATGAAAACGCAATCCCCCTTTATAAGGACCAATCGCACTGTTCATTTGTACACGGAAACCACGGTTCACTTCCACTTCACCTTTATCATTTAACCAGGGAACTCTAAACATAATAGCTCTTTCCGGCTCAACAATTCTTTCCAGTATTTTATTGATTTTGTATTTCGGATTCTTTTCAATAAAGGGAAGAAGGGATTCTGCTACTTCATACACGGCTTGTAAAAACTCCGGTTCGCAGGAGTTTCTAACTTTAACTTTTTCAAAAAACTCGTTGATCAAATTATTCATAACTGGTTTCTATATTACTGCAAATCTAAATCAACAACAAATACCATTGAAGATCAATTAACGTTACTATTAAAAAAAATTGAATAAAAATAAAATTCAGCTTTCAACTGTTTTCTTTTCCTTCGGAAAATAATGTTACCTGTTATCAAACAGGTATAGGTCCATTAAAACAATTTCTGTTTAATATTCAATTATATATAAAAAAATAATTTGCTTAAGTTTGGCATTAAAATGTACATTTTTCATGAAAAGAAAACCCTTGTTTTTTACAGCTCTTTCTATGGCTGCAATCGTTCTTACCTCCTGTGGTAACAATGATACTGCCCAGGCCGATTCTGCCGCGGAGGCTCAAATGACCAGCTTTTATGTGGATACTCTTGAAAGCAACCTTAAAAATCCCTGGGGAATGGCATGGCTGCCCGATGGACGTTTACTGGTTACAGAACGCAGCGGAGAAATCCTGGTTTTTAAAGATGATAAATTGAGTGGAGAAAAACTCGCAGGTGTTCCTGAAGTATATTCTCAGGGCCAGGGCGGTTTACTGGATATTAAACTACATCCGAAATATTCTGAAAACGGCTGGATCTATATCACTTATTCAAAACCTGGCAAAGGCGGTGGCAGTACTACACTGATGCGCGCAAAGCTCCAGGACAATCAACTGGTGAACCAGGAGGAATTGTATCAAACCACTCCTATTGTAGATTCTAAAGTGCATTTTGGAAGCCGTATCGTTTTTGATAAAGATAATTATGTTTATTTCAGTTCCGGAGAACGGGGTACCAAAGAAAACGCTCAAACTCTAACGAATGATCATGGTAAAATTCACAGGCTTAATGATGATGGCAGCATTCCAAAGGATAATCCTTTTGTAAATACGCCCAATGCGCGTCCTTCTATCTGGTCTTATGGTCATCGCAATCCGCAGGGACTGATCTATGATGCTAAAAATGATCTTATATGGGAAACCGAGCATGGTCCTAAAGGCGGCGATGAATTGAATATCGTAGAAAAAGGTAAAAATTATGGCTGGCCGGTAATCACTTATGGTATTGATTACAATGATTCTCTTATATCAGATATCTCTGAAAAAGAAGGAATGGAACAACCGGTTCATTATTGGAAACCTTCTATCGGCACTTGCGGATTGGCAATTGTTACCAGTGATAAATATCCGGGCTGGAAAGACAACCTGATGGCAGGCGGACTGGCTAAACAATATGTCGCACGGGTAGAAACGGCGGACAAAAAATTTGTAAACGAAGAAAAATTATTGGAAAAACTGGGACGCATCCGCCAGATTGGCCAAAGTCCGGATGGATATATTTACGTGATCACGGAAGGACCTGGTTTATTGGTAAAATTAATGCCGGGAACTAAGAAGTGAATGTGAAAGGTAAAACCAGTAATGTATAGCTCAATGCCTGACCGCAGCCTTATAATAAGGCTGCGGTTTTTTTATTGCCATATCCGGTTCTTCAATAATTGTTACCTTTCCTGCGTTTACAAAAGAAAAAATTTAGGATGGAAACTATGAATATGTTGATAACAGCATTGGCTTGTGTGCTAACAGGAATTATCATCTGGCTGGCATTACGCAGTTATTTTTCAAAACAATTAGCAGTACTTACCGAAAAACTGGATCAGCAAACACAAACAAACCTGCAATCAAAAACAGACAATGAACGGCTGCATAAGGAAAAAGAGGAACTGATCGCTCATGTTACACGCAATGAGAGCCGGCTACAGTTTTTAGAAGATCAAAATACCAGTTATCAGCGCTATCAAAAAGAGTATCAGATAATACAATCACAACTGGCCATGTTTAAAGCCAAGTTTCAGGCTGCTGAAGAAAAGCTGCTGCTTCAAAAAGAGGAAATGGAGCAAATCGGCGACCGGTTTAAATTTGAATTTAAAAATTTAGCTCAATCCATCCTGGAAGAAAAAACGCAAAAATTCACTCAGATTAATGAGGAAAAAATGAATGCGATTCTTACACCGCTAAAAAATCAGTTGGGTGAGTTTAAACAAAAAGTGGAAGATACTTATGATAAAGAAAGTAAGGAACGCTTTTCATTGGGCAAAGAAGTGCAGCGTTTAATAGAAATGAGCGCCATCGTTAGCCAGGAAGCAAATAACCTAACTACGGCACTCAAAGGAAATAATAAAATACAGGGCAACTGGGGCGAGATGATACTGGACAGCATTCTGGAAAACAGTGGTTTAACCAAAGGAAGAGAATATTTTTTGCAGGAATTTATTAAAGACAAGGCTGGCAATATTATAAAAGATGAATTTGGTAAAGGATTGCAGCCCGATGTTACCATCTTATATCCGGATCAGCGTAAAGTGATCATTGACTCGAAAGTATCACTGATTGCCTGGGAACAATACATTGCAGCCGACAACCCGGAAAATCAAAAAAGATTTTTACAAGATCATACCCGCTCCATCCGTACACATATTGATGGATTGAGCCGGAAAAATTATCCCAAATATGCACTTGCGTTGGATTATGTATTACTATTCATTCCTATTGAACCGGCCTTTTTGGAAGCATTAAAAACAGATCTTCTATTGTGGAAATATGCCTATGATAAAAAGATTTTATTGGTGAGCCCAACCAACTTATTTGCTGTATTGAAAATAGTGGCCGACTTATGGAAAGTGGAACAGCAAAATCTTAATGCGCTGGATATTGCCAATAAGGCCGGCGCGCTTTATGATAAATTTGTAGGCTTTACCGAAAACCTGGAAATAGCAGGAAAAAAAATTGGCGAAGCAAATATCGCCTATGAAAACGCCTATCGGCAGCTCTGTAGCGGTAAAGGAAATATTGCCGGCCGCATAGAAGAATTAAGAAAGATGGGCGCAAAGGCAGGCAAACAGCTTCCCGATAGAATGATAATGGAATAGCCCCCAAGTTTTAATCCGTAAAAATCAGGTATCCATGGTTAATTTTTCTAAACTTTGGCTTCTTAAAATTGTACATCTATCCCTGGTCATTTGTTAAAGATATTTACAAAAATCGGCTCTTGCAGATCTCTGATATAGGTTAACTTTGCAAAATTATACTTCTCCTTCTTTTACCGAAAAGAGAACAGGTTAACAGCTTCAATGGAAGGAATTTTTCCTAAAGAAGATTCATTTTAAAATAATTTTGAGAGATGAGTGAAATAACTGCGGCGGCGCCGGTTTTAACTGCGAAAGATTTTACCACCGACCAGGAAGTACGGTGGTGCCCTGGTTGCGGGGATTATTCAATTTTAGCGCAGGTTCAGAAAATCATGCCTGGGATTGGCGTACCAAAAGAAAATATTGTAATTATAAGCGGTATTGGTTGCAGCAGCCGTTTTCCATACTATATGAACACCTATGGCATGCACTCCATTCATGGACGTGCTACTGCTATCGCCAGCGGATTAAAAGCTACGAGGCCGGAATTAAGCGTATGGATTGTTGCGGGCGATGGCGATGCCTTAAGTATCGGCGGCAATCATACCATTCACTTATTGCGCCGCAATTTTGATGTGAACATGATGTTGTTCAACAACCAGATTTATGGCCTTACCAAAGGGCAGTATTCCCCCACATCGGAAGAAAATAAAGTAACCAAAAGCACTCCTTTTGGCAGCATTGACCATCCATTTAATCCGCTTGCTCTGGCAATGGGCGCAGATGCATCATTTATAGCCCGGAGTATGGACCGGGATCCGAAACATTTGCAACAAATGCTTACCCGTTCCTACCAGCACAAAGGCGCTTCTTTTTTAGAGATCTATCAAAACTGTAATATTTTTAATGATGGCGCTTTTGAAATTTTTACTGAAAAATCTTCAAAAGCCGAAGAAGCTTTATTTCTGGAACAGGGCAAAGCCACTTGTTTTCGGTAAAAACCGTGAAAAAGGAATTCGTTTTGATGGCTTAAAGCCCGTTGTTACAACTTTGGATGAAAACGCCAATGCTGATGATTTATGGATTCATGATGAGCAGGATTTTTATAAAGCTCAAATTCTGATACGGATGTTTGATGATCCCCGCATAGAAGGTCATTTTCCACGGCCATTTGGTGTTTTTTATCAAAAAGAAAGGGCTTGTTATGAAGATGTAATGCAGATGCAACTGGAAGAAGCTATTTCATTAAAAGGTAATGGCGACCTGGATAAACTTTTGAGCGGAAAAGAAGTGTGGGCGATTGCTTAACATTTATAGACTTATACACTTACAATCCCGTTTTTTATTGCAAAAATTGCCAGGCCAACCCGGGATTTAATATTGAGTTTATTGAATAAAGCATCCCGGTAGCCATCAATTGTTCTGGGACTTAGATACATTAAATCTGCGATCTCTTTATAGCTTAATTCGGAACAGGCATGCTTTAAAAATTCCAGTTCACGGTCGTTAAGATTTATGGAAGTAAAGGTTTTGCTTTCATTACCCATTTTATGAACGGTATTTATCAGGTGCCCCGTTACCAGCTCTGAATAATAAAAGCCCTTGTTTTGAACTGCTTTCAGCGCCCTTTTCAATTCGCCGGAATCCGCATTTTTGAGTATATAGCCTTTTGCTCCATTTTTTAGCATACGTATGATGGCGGTTTCATTGTCATACATGCTTAATGCCAGTACATTTATCAGGGGAAAATTATTTGTCAACCAATGTGTTGTTTCATAACCATCCATCACGGGCATATTGATATCCATTAAAACAATTTCGGGTAACTTTTCCGTTTCCAGTTTTTCCATCAATTCCTTTCCATTGGAAGCCTGGATAATCACTTCATAATCGTCAAATGAATTAATAAGCGTAGCCAGACCATTTCTTAAAAGCGTATGATCATCAGCCAGTGCTACCAGAGTTTTTTGCATGGTTTCAAAAATCAATTTTGGTTTTGTTGTGCAATGGAGATACCCCTTTATTCCTTAAAAAGCGCATCACTACAGTTTTGATTCAAATAAAATAGTACCTGAAAGCTGTATTGAATGATAGCAATTTAGCCATTATTTTAAAGATATTAATAAATCCGTTGATTATCAGCTAATAAAAATAGTTGTGAATAAAACCATGTATCATACATGAAAATTCACGATTAAGCAGATACATTTCTAAATTGAGATTGCAAGGCTAGCAAGTAAGACCGTAAGATTTAGATTACCGGTTTTATTTGTAATTTTAATCAGATAACTACTGCTGTAAATGAATGAAAAAAAGCGGAGGCAAAACGAAAGAGAATATGATTCATGGATAGAAATGGATGATGGTAGTAGAATTTATTCTTTTGAGGATGGAAAGCGAAATATGTGAAAGAATTGGATCGTAATGAAATAACACAAAGGTTTTATCAGGAGATTTACGACGAAGCAGGTATTTTGAGGGAAATACACCAAAAATATCCCTCTGACAAAGGACATAAAAAATTATAAAAAATGGTTACAAAAAAAATTATAGGAGATCAATTGCTGGCATATTTGCAACACCGTCTGACTTTGGATGCACTTACCGACTGGGCAGAAGATACACTATTGAATGGAAACTATGAAGATGATGCACAACATACATCCAGAAATGCTTTGACCCAATTGGGGCTTTCTGATGTAAAAGCATTTGGGCTTGAATGGAAAGATTGTGAATCCATTATGAAGAGTCTTGGCTATAAACTGGAAGTGTGGGCTTCGGATATTGCCTGATTTATTGATACAAAAGATGCCGGCACCATTAATTGTAAATTCCTTAAACCAGAAGCTTTTTGAACCTTCCGGTTTTCGGACGCATAAAAAAGCCCCATATTTAAACAGAGCTTTTATTACCATCCATTCTACTTAAAACATTTATCTTTTTTAGAAACAATATTTATTCTCCGCAATCATTTTATCCGCAATCCTTCTTCTTGCCGCTTTGGTATTAAAAGGCTGCACTTTGGTAAAACGTTTTAACCCGATATGCATCATCCGCAGTTCATCGCCTTCGGCAAAACCGTTGAGCGCATCCTTACCTGCTTTATTAATTTTATCGGCAGCATCATATAAATAAGTGCGCATGATGTCGGCCTGCAGGCTGTTTGCCGCTGCCCCATGCTCATGCACCAGTTTTTGCACGCGCAATAAAGCGCTTTCGGCATGAAAAATTTCAATGGCCATATCCGCGATATTCATCAGTATTTCCTGTTCTTTATCCAGGTTCATCATTAGTTTTTGAACCGCCGCGCCTGCTACCATTAAAATGGCTTTTTTAAAATTGGCAATATATTTTTTTTCTGCCGCAAAAGGAGAATCATCGCCATCACTGAAATCAGGAATGCTCATCAGTTCTTTCTGCACAGCCATAGCAGGTCCCATTAAATCCAGCTTACCTTTCATAGCGCGTTTAAGCGTCATATCAATGGTAAGCAGCCGGTTGATTTCATTGGTTCCTTCATAAATCCGGTTGATGCGGCTATCGCGATAGGCTCTGCTAATGATGTATTCATCACTATAGCCATTGCCGCCATGTATTTGTACGCCTTCATCCACTATAAAATCCAGGATTTCACTGCCAAAGACTTTGAGGATGGCGCATTCAATGGCATATTCTTCTGCTGCGCCCAATAAAGCCTGGGCAAATGATTTGCCTTCGGCGCTGAGTTCCGCTTTACGTTCATCTATCCATTTAGCGGTGCGGTATAAAGCGCTTTCATCCACCCAGATACGGATGGCCATTTCAGCCAGTTTGTGTTTGATAGCGCCAAAATTGGCAATAGAAGTTTTAAACTGTTCCCTTGCATTGGCATATTGTACTGAAATGGTGGTTGCATTTTTTGCACCACCCAGGTAGCGGCATCCAGTTTTAAACGACCGAGATTCAAAATATTAAAAGCGATGATATGGCCTCTTCCAATTTCCCCCAATACATTTTCCACCGGCACTTTACAATCCTGGAAATAAAGCTGAACGGTAGAAGAACCTTTGATTCCCATTTTATGTTCTTCCGGCCCTTGCGTAAAACCTTCAAAGCCGCGTTCCACAATAAATGCCGTGAATTGTGTCTCATCAATTTTAGCAAAAACGGTATAAATATCCGCAAAACCACCGTTGGTGATCCAGCATTTCTGCCCGTTCAAGAGATAATATTTTCCATCCGCACTCAATCGTGCGGAAGTTTTGGCGCCCAGTGCATCGCTGCCACTATTGGGTTCAGTAAGTCCATAAGCGCCTTTCCATTCGCCGCTTGCCAGTTTGGGAATATATTTTTGTTTTTGTGCTTCTGTTCCAAAATATAAAATGGGTAAAGTGCCAATTCCTGTATGTGCGGAAACCGCTACTGAAAAAGAAAATCCACCGCCCAATCCTTCACTAACGATTGTTGACATTACGAAATCTTTTCCCAGGCCGCCATATTCTTCCGGTAAGGATACGGAAAGCAATCCCTGTTCACCTGCTTTTTGCATAAGCCCCGGCATCAATCCCGGTTCCATTTTATCAATGCGATCGGCTATGGGTATTACCTCCGTTTGCAGGAAGCGCTCGCACATCTCCATTACCATTTTTTGTTCTTCATCAAAATCTTCCGGAATAAAAGTAGAGGAAGCTGTGCTTTCTTTTATCAACCATTCGCCTCCTTTCAATGCGCGTGTTTGATTTAAAGTGGTTTCCATGATTTATAAATTTCTTTTGTAAAGAATTATTTTTTGTACCCGGCAATAGTTTTTCAATTATACTTCGTTGCGTCGCACTCTTGTACTTTCTGTTCCTTGATCAACTGCAGCTTCCTTGCTATTAAAGATTTTTCACGCCTCATTTTTCATTCTTCATTTCTAATTCTTCATTTCTCCCCTCCCACAAGATTATCATACACTTTTTGCAACACCTGTTTTACCATATCTATTTCTTCTTTATTCACACCGGTCAATGCTTCATTCATAGTATGATTTGCAAGGTCAATTGTTTTTTCCTGCAGCTCCTTAGCGGCATCTGTGAGACAAACCAGGTTGATCCGCCGGTCATTTTTAGATGCGATTCTTTTCACCAGCTTTTGCTTTTCCAGGTTATCTATCAGCCGTGTAATACTTGGCTTATCCCGGAAAGTGCGATTACATAATTCCTGTTGGCTCAGGCAATCCTCCTTCCAGAGATGGTACAATACACTCCACTGCTCTATTGTGATTTCCAAACCGGCCTGGCGAAAATTTTTCTGTAAACGCCGCGCTACGGCCGTGGAAGCCATTCCATTTATAACACTGTATAATTCTCCTCTTTTAAATTGGTTGTTTGGCATATAGTTAGTTATGCAACTATTTCAAAGTTGATTCATTTTTTTGGATTTACCAAGAAAGATCAGATTTTGTTTCCTTTGGTTTTGCAATTTAATTTTTGTTTAAAACCGGGCGGCTAAACAGTTGAATATGGGATACTAATAAAGAGGCGGGCAGGATATAGAATTCTGAGGTTAAATTCCATCCTTAGCGATATCAGAACAGGGACTCCAAAGTCGTTTATGATATAATAACTCAACCTTATTTAGACATTGACATGCTAATCACTACCAACAATCAACCATCAACAATCAACCCTTGTTTAGGCTTCCATCCTTAGCGAGATCTGAACAGGGACTCCAAAGTCGTTTATGGATATAATAACTCAACCTTATTTAGACATTGACATGCTAATTACTACCAACCATCACAATCAACCCTTGTTTAGGATTGTGGTTTTACTTTTTGTTTTAACAAACCTCTCAGCTCATGTGCAAAATCCGAACTCATATCGTCTTTAGGAAGAAGAAAGAAAGCCTTTGATGAAAAGTACAGATGAAAGAAATTCGGGCTTTCAAAAAAACTGGTGAATTGATTCCATGTCCATTCGGTATGATGACCGCCTGCACTTTCCAGTCTTACATAATTGTCTAAAAAAGAAATGGTAAAGCTTTCTTTAAATGTAGCAGCTTTTTTATAAATGGTGTTTGGAAGTACATACCAGAAAGTTATCATCAACAAAAGCCAAAGCACCGAACTCAATAAAAAAGGTTCGGGATTGATTTTTTTCATATACAAAAGAACTGCCGAAATGATAGCAAATACATTTACTAAGATTATCAGTAACCGGATTTCTTTCCTTGAAATAAAATGATAACGCAACCCTTGTAAAACTTTCTTTTTATCGTACGCAAAACTAAATTTCATCTCCATCCCGAAACATTGTAATATTTTAAAACATTTTTTTCTTCTGGCTAACTGAAGAATGTTGCAAAGGAAAGCAAAATTTGGTTTACAATTCCCAATACCCAAACAAGCTGAAAGCTCAGGACAAGTCGCAATTTTATTGTTTTGCCCTTACAGGGCAAGAATTCTATTGGGCACTCTATTTCTACCTACATATTGCCCCTACAGGGCATCTCCAATCCCCAAATCTCAAAATCTCATGCCTCATACCTAAAAATCAAAATCCCTTCTTGCAATATTCCACCGCAGTCCCACAGTATAATAAAATGTATGGGTGTTCGGCATATCTACCACATTATAAGTGCGGTAAGTTGCATTCCCTTCTACGTATAAATTTTCCAGCAATTCGTAAGAAGCGGTTAAAGATGCCTGCATACTTTTCACCGGAATACCAGATCCGATATACAAATGGTAATCGCGAACCCTTGAATTATAGCTTCTGAAAATATTGGAACCAAAATTCTGGCCTGCAGAATCCAATCCCTGCTTGTAATAGATCAGCTTACCAAATAAATATAATTTAGGGATCGGCTGATATTTTGCCAGCGCGATATATTCTTCAAAATTCGCACCCAACGGATGCGCCAAAGGTTGGTTATAATTTGTAAAAGCAGTAGTGCTGTCATTGTGTGTATAGGTAAAAGGTCTTACCCAGTTGCCTTCCAGTTGCAGATCAAGATTTTTTATTGTAAATGCATCTATATATTTTACACCAAGCTGGGCGCCCTGTTTATTTCTCCAGTTGCCGCGTTTATAATGCAATACTTCATTTGTCACAAATTCATTGATCAGCAACTGGCCGTAAAACTGCATGTTTTTAACCGCGTTTGCTTTAAAATCAAGCCCAATATTCGCTTTACCACTACTGCCCAATTGCTGCTCTATGGAACGGTAAAAAATAACCGGGTTCAGATAAGCCAGTTCAATACCATTATGATCATTATACATTACATTTTCATATACGCCAATATTCAGCCAGCGTGTAACCTGAAGGCTTAAATGATGCAGCATCATATAATTTTTAGGACGCAACGTATCGCTAAACCTTCCAAATGGCGCGGTTGTTTGTGCAAAAACAGTTTGATAATTGAATTTTGCAATTTGGGTATTCATTTTAAAATACAAATAATTGCTGCTGAAATCACTTAACAATAAGCTTCGGTAACCATTTCCTATAAAGAGTTTGTCGTATGCAAACTGAAAATCGAAATATTTTCCGGCATTGAAACTGATGCCGCCTCTCGCATCAAAATAATCATAGCCGTTTGTTCCAAATTTTTTATAATATCCCTCCCCCGGAACTGCATGATTTTTTTGTACAAATGCCTGCACATATAGCGGATCTCTTTCCTGATTTTCGGTGATGTAGGTATAAAATCCCACGCGGTTATCTATTTGCCCCTTTATCAAAATACCGCGTGTATTTACGTATAAACTATTGCCGTTAGTCCTTTCCTTTCCAATTTGAAGATTTAAAACAGGATCGGCGATGACCACAAAATCATTTGATCTTTTTTCAAAAAAATGCGCCGGCGTTTTAAAAAAAGCGTTGAACAATGGTTTGCGGGTTTTAAAGGAATCTTCATAACCCGGAGCCCATTCCGAATTGTTCATCACTAAACTACGCAAATTATACCGGTCAATATCCGACAGTTCTATGGGAAGCGCTCCTGACTTATCAAGCGAATCGAGATACAAAACTCTTCTTGTAATTTTTTTCCGGTCAAAGGGTTTCATCGTTGAAAAGGACAATACGGAATCATTTTGCAATTTTATATCCAGGCGATCTAAAAACCCGTATTGTTTATTTCCCAAGCTGATATAATCTGTTTGTGCAAAACAGAAAAAGGAAATCAGCATAAACAAAAAAGTAAATACAGATGTTTTTTTACCTTGCATAAAATAATAGTTAGTTTTAATGAATATAATCATCAGGGATACCGGAATTGTAAACGAAGGTAGAATATTTCATGGCGATGTTTTAATCAGAAATAAAAGAATTGAAAAAATTGATTCTAAAATTGATTCCAAAATTCGCGCAACGGAAATTGATGGCTCCGGCCAATATTTATTACCCGGCGTTATTGATGACCAGGTTCATTTTCGTGAACCGGGTTTAACGCATAAAGCCACCATTGGCAGCGAAGCAAAAGCAGCCATTGCCGGCGGTGTAACCAGTTTTATGGAAATGCCCAACACCATTCCTCCGGCGCTTACCCAGGAATTACTGGAAGATAAATACAGTATTGCCGCTCAAACCTCACTGGCTAATTATTCTTTTTTTATTGGCACATCCAATACCAACATTGAAGAGATACTTAAAACCAATGATAAGAAACAGGATGTATGCGGCGTAAAAATTTTTATGGGTTCTTCTACCGGAAATTTATTGGTCAATAATCCGCTGATGCTCGACAGGGTATTTGCAGAATCGGAACTGTTGATAGCCACACATTGTGAAGATGAAGCCATCATCCGGTCTAACCTTGAAAAAATCAGCGCTGAGAAAATACTGGAACCATCCGATCACCCGCGCATCCGCAATGAAGAAGCCTGTTTCGAATCTTCTTTCAGGGCAATTCAATACGCAAAAAAATATGATAGCAGGCTCCATATTTTACATATCTCCACCGAAAGGGAATTACAGTTGTTTACCAATATGATCCCTTTAAAAGATAAAAGAATCACCGCCGAAGTTTGCGTGCATCATTTACATTTTACAAGTGAAGATTATGCGCAATCCGGTTATCTTATTAAATGCAATCCGGCAATAAAAGATCCACACAATAAAGCCGCTTTATGGAAAGCATTGCTCGATGACCGCCTGGATATAATAGCTACAGATCATGCACCGCATACATTGGCTGAGAAAGGATACGTAAGGGAAAACGGTCGGTTGGTTTCAATTGATCCCGATTATGCTCATGCGCATGCCGGACTTCCACTGGTTCAGCATTCACTGCAACTGATGCTCAGTTATGTGCAGCAAGGAGCTATCTCCCTGGAAAAAGTTGTAGAAAAAATGAGCCATGCGGTAGCAGAATGTTTTCAAATAAAAGAAAGAGGATTTATCCGGGAAGGATATTTTGCCGATCTTGTACTGGTGGACATGAATAAACCATATACCATTACACCATCCAATATTTTGTATAAATGTGGTTGGAGCCCGTTGGAAAACAAGACGATGCCGGCTACCGTCACCCATACTTTTGTAAATGGGCACCAGGTTTATGGAAATGGGACGTTTGATGAATCTTGTATGGGCATGCGAATGAAATTTGAAAGATAGGGAGATTAAGATGCAGGTTGCCGGCAGAAACAAATTCAATACTATAGTTTGTAATGGATGTATGAATTAATTAGCGGCCATTGTATTTTGCTCAATAAAGAGAAAAGCGCACAAGTGTGCGACGCAACCAAAGCCTCATAGCAGTAATGCTGTCTGGCTCAAAAAAAACTTACTCTTTTAAGGCGGGGTGAAAATATCTCATTTCATTGCAAGGCTGAAAGAAAGGTATCAATCATTTAATTATGCTGGCAGATAAAACAACGCTTAAGGATTTATCCATATTCAGTCATGAAGAAGAACAATCTGTTTTTCACATGCTCGATTTTACCCGTACCATTGGCGGTAAAGACTGGCTGCGAATATTCTTAAACCGTCCATTGAGCCGCATACAGGATATCAATGAGACCCAGCAGATATTGCAAAAAATAGGTTCCATCATTCCACAATGGCCCGAAACCATCAGTAATGGAACCATTATGGTGGTTGGTAAATTTTATGAAACACCGGTAGATAGTTTCTCTGATAATTCGAATGTTTTATCCGGTCTTTTTTATAAAATATTCAACAGCTCTGATTATTCGATCATTCAATATTCCGTTACCCATACTATTGGCTTTATCAAAGGACTTAAAGAAATAGTATTGTTATTAAGTAATGAACAAAATCCCCCGCTGTTACAAGCATATTCAGACCGTATTGAAAGCATATTAAATAAGCCCCGCATTCAGCAAATGCTTCAGTTGAAACCGGGAAAAAAATTGTCCCGTGTAGAAGCATTGAACTTTGGTTATTTCATTCGTCATCATTTTAAAAATGAGGCAATGGAACTGATGGAGATCTATAGCAAGCTGGATGCATACTACAGCATGGCAAAGGCATGCGAACATTACAGGTTTTCCTTTCCTGAATTTATAGAAACGGAACAACCCGCATTTTCCGCTACTCAATTGTATCATCCGCTTTTGTCCACACCGGTGTCTTATGATATAAACCTTGAATGGCAACAAAATTTTCTCTTTCTTACCGGCGCAAATATGGCTGGTAAAAGCACTTTCATTAAAGCGGTGGGTGTGGCTGTTTATCTTGCCCATACCGGTATGGGCGTGCCGGCGCAATCAATGAAGCTTTCCCTTTTTGATGGATTATTGAGTAATATACATGTGGAGGACAATATCGTAAAGGGCGAAAGTTATTTCTATAATGAAGTTCAGCGCATCCGCAAAACGATAGAAAAAATAAGCAATGGAAAAAAATGGCTCATACTGATTGATGAATTGTTCAAAGGAACCAATGTGCAGGATGCCATGAAATGCAGCACTACGGTAATAGAAGGGCTGCTTAAAATGCAAAATGCATTATTCATTTTATCCACGCATTTATATGAAATAGGGGAAGATCTTAAATGCTATCCCAATATTTTATTCCGTTATTTTGAAACGGAAGTAACAGAAGACCAGCTATTATTCAGTTATAACCTGAAAGAAGGAATCAGCAATGACCGCCTGGGTTATTTGATATTAAAAAAAGAAGGAGTAGTGGATCTCTTAAGTAAGCTGTAAGAATAAAGGTTTTTGATTGATAAATCCTCATTCAGTTCAGTAAACTGCAAGCAGCATTCAATGGCTTATAAAAACCGCCCAGGCCTCATGCAAAGATGCAGCATATGCAAAAGAAAGATTGCAATTTTATAATTAAGGTAGTGCTGATTAAATAATATTTTTAAAAAAAAATTTGCGCTTTGCGCCTTTGCGTACCCAAAAAACTGAAATCATCAAACCGGTAGTTTACGGTCAACATTTATTTACATTTACATACTAAATCATCAACACATGTTGACTAAATTGTTTCGTCCAATCTTATTGATACTTCTGCTTTTAACGCCATGTCTGGTAGTGCATTCCCAGGATCTTTCACAAAAATTACCGGTAGATCCGAAGGTTAAAACAGGAAAACTCTCCAATGGCCTCAGCTATTATATACGGCAAAATAAAAAACCTGAAAACAAAGCTGAATTGCGCCTTGTAGTAAATGCAGGTTCCATTCTTGAAGATCCCGATCAGCAGGGACTTGCTCATTTTACCGAACACATGGCATTTAATGGTTCCAACCATTTTAAGAAAAATGAACTGGTTAGCTTCCTGCAAAATATGGGAATTGAATTTGGCGCCGACTTAAATGCCACTACCGGTTTTGATGAAACGATTTATATTTTGCCCCTTCCGCTTAATGATCCGGGCAATCTGGAAAAAGGATTGACGGTATTACAGGATTGGGCCGGCGGTTTGAGCCTTGATTCCTTACCTATAGATGAGGAAAGAAAAATAATACTGGAGGAAAGCCGCCTGGGCAAAGGTGCGGATGACCGCATGTTCCGCAAAGTTTTCCCGCTCGAATACGAAGGATCACGCTATGCAGAACGGCTGCCCATTGGTAAAGACAGCATCATAAAATCATTTAAACATGCTGCTATAAAACGGTTTTATCATGAATGGTACCGCCCCAATTTAATGGCCGTGATCATCGTAGGCGATATTGATCCGGCGAAGACGGAGCTGCTGGTGAAAAAATATTTCTCAGGGTTAAAAAATCCTGCAAAATATCCGCAGCGCTTTTCTTCCAACGTACCGCCGCGCAAAAAAAATGATGCAATTGTAGTAACGGATAAGGAAGCCACCAATTTCGTTGTACAGGTAAATTATCCCATATTACCGGTAAAGCCACAGATCACCCTTGGTGATTATCGCCATGATATGGTAAAAGGATTGTTTACAACCATCTTAAACGAACGTCTTTCAGAACTTACAAGAAGTGCCGATCCGCCGTTTCTATACGCAGGAACCGGTTTTAATAGTTATGCCCGTGGCTACGAAGGTTTTACCGCTTTTACTGTTGCAGGAAAACAAGGTCCGGACACTGCTTTGGCAGCAGTTATGAAAGAAATAGAACGGGTTAAAAAATTTGGATTTACCCAAAATGAGCTGGAGCGCGCTAAAAAACAATTCCTCTCCGGTTTTGAACGGATTTATAATAACAGGAATGAAACCCCATCCTCAAGCTTTGCAGATGAATATATCCGCAATTTTTTAACCGGGGAACCCATTCCCGGAATTGCGAATGAGTATAAGTATTACCAGGAATTTTTGCCCGGCATCCGTACCGAAGAAGTGGATGCATTTATAAAATCACTTCAAAATGATAAGATCTTCATCAGCTTGCAGGGACCTTCGGAAACTGATTATAAATTACCGGATGCGCAAACGCTGCTCGCCATTGCGGAAAATGCTTTGAAGGCGCCTGTTCAGCCTTATGAAGAAAAAATGGTTGCTTCAGAATTGATGAAAACGCCGCCTAAGCCGGGAACAATTGTAAGCGAGAAAAAAAATGAGCAACTTGGCACAACGGAAATTTTGTTTTCCAATGGCCTGAAAGCCATTTTAAAACCCACAGATTTTAAGAAGGATGAAATCATCATGTCCGCATTTCACCTGGGCGGTATTTCCAAATATCCTGCTCAGGATAAAGCCAGTGCCACTTATGCGGCTTCTGTGGTACAACAAATGGGAATATCCGATTTTTCTCCTACAGATCTTACCAAAATGCTTGCTGGAAAAAGTGTTTCAGTTTCGCCACAAATTACGGGTTTAACCGCGGGATTAAAGGGAAGCTGCGGTGTAAAAGACATAGAAACACTATTACAACTGGCCAACCTGTATATCACAGCACCCCGGAAAGATGAAGCATTATTTTTGGCCTGGAAAGCCAAGCAAAAATCGGCCATGCAGTATGCAATGGCAGATCCGCAAAATGTATTTGTTGACAGCTTTTATCAAACCGTTTATCAGCGAAATCCTTTGGCTCCCATTATTATTCCAAGTCCCGAAACCTTTGACCGGGTAAACCTGGATACTGCGCTTTCTGTTTATAAAGATCAGTTTGATGATGCCCATGATTTCAATTTTATTTTTGTGGGAAGTTTTGACGTGGAAAAGCTAAAACCTTTGCTGGCATTATATCTCGGCAGTTTGCCCGCTACAGGAAAACCGGCTTCATTTATAGACAACGGCGTTCGTCCGGTAAAGGGAAAATTAGAACTTACCGTAAAAAAAGGCTCCGAACCTAAAAGCCTGATCCTGATGTTGTTTTCAGGTGAGAAGCCATATAGTGAAGATCTTTCTTTTAAAGCCCAGGCATTGAGCGAGACAATAAACATCCGGATTACAGAAGATCTCCGCGAAAAGATGGGCGCTATTTATGGAGGCGGTATTTATGGCAGTGCAAGTAAATTTCCTTATCCGCATTATTCCTTCATTTTACAATTGCCCTGCGGACCGGAAAATGTGGATACATTAATCGCGGCTGCCAGGAATGAAATAGAAATGGTGAAAAAGAACGGGCCGGAACAAAAAGACCTGGATAAAGTAAAAAAAACCTGGATAGAGCAATACAAAGTGCATCTCAAAGAAAATGGATTTTGGAATGCCCAACTTCAAAATATCTATTATGAACAGGCAGACCCACAAAGAATATTTGACTACATCAAACTAGTGAATGATTTAACAGTAGACCAGCTTAAGGCCGCGGCCAATGAATTATTTGATGGCAAAAATATAGTGCAGGCAGTGCTAAATCCGGAGTAACAGCTCATTACAGAAATGTCCGCGTTTTTGTAGTATCGCATACCGGTGTTAATGAATTTAAAAATAGCCACTGCATTAGTTTTTTTCAGGAAAAAATTAATGGGTTCATTAAACCTTCATTTTTTACAGCTATCTATTACTGTAATAAAAATTTATACAATGAAAATGAAATTACTGGCCCTGGCTATAATCGCTTTGGGTATTACAGCGGCAAACGCTCAGGACAATTCAAAGACTACCCCAAAAACAACACAACATCACCATTGGGTAAAGAGTTCTGCAAAAACAAATAAAGCAGATTCAACACAAAAAGCAAACGTTAAACACCACAACAGCAAGGATGTAAAACAAAAGACTTCCGCAACTAAACCGCCCAAAAAATGAGGCGATGAGCGGGAGTAAAAAAAGGCGTTTCATTACTTGAAACGCCTTTTTTCTTAGAATTTATTGTTAATACGATTTTATGTTTTTTTGTACCCGGCATCGGTTCATTGGGCATCATCGTTGCGTCGCACTCTTTTACTGTAGATCATTATTCAACATCCTGCGAAAAATTGATTAATCTTTTTAAACGAGTTTTACCCCAATTAAAAACACGCTCAACTTCGTCTTCCAACACTAAAATCCGGAAACTTAAATCACTTCTTTTAGCGTTTCCACTACCATATCTATTTCCTGTTCTGTATTGTTTTTACAAAAAGAAAAGCGAACCGTTACAATACTGGGATCATTGTTTATAGCATGAATCACATGACTACCGTGGCTGGCGCCGCTGGTGCAGGCGCTGCCGCCGGAAACACAAATATGATGAATGTCGAGATTAAATAAAATCATCTCACTTTTATCCGTCATGGGAAAATTTACACTTAAAACAGTGTATAAACTATCTCCAAGTGGATCCCCATTGAAACTCACACCGGCAATATTTTCCTGCAGTTGCTTCATCATGTACAATTTCAGATTTCGGATATAAGCGCTTTGCGTTTCATAATGCGCAGTTGCAAGTTCCAGCGCTTTGGCAAAGCCAACAATGCCATAAACATTTTCAGTACCGGCGCGCATATTGCGTTCCTGCGAACCGCCATGCACTAAAGGATTGATTTTTATGTTCTCATTAATATACAGCATGCCCACGCCTTTTGGACCATGAAATTTATGCGCCGAGCCGGTAATAAAATCAACGGGCGTATTGCGCAGGTCAAAAGGAAAATGACCAACCGTTTGTACAGTATCGCAATGAAAAACAGCATTGTATTTTTTGCAGATCGCGCCCACCGCATGAATATCCAGCCGGTTGCCGATTTCATTGTTTGCATGCAATAAAGTTACCAGGCATTTTTCGTTGGCCGACTGAAGCAGCGCTTCCAGGTCTGCAACATCAATATGACCATTTGGAAGCAGCTTTACATAACTAAGCGCAACTTTTTCCTTCTTGCTCAGGTATTCCACCGTATGTAAAGTGGCATGGTGCTCAATAGGAGAAGTGATGATATGGCGGCAACCAAGATCGTTTATAGAAGCAATGATAGCAGTATTGCTGCTCTCAGTTCCGCCACTGGTAAAAAATATTTCCGCAGGATGGGCATTGAGTAAACGTGCTACTGTTTTGCGTGCATTTTCAATAGCGAGGCGACTTTCCCGGCCATAACTATAAATGGAAGAAGGATTCCCAAATTGTGTAGTAAGTGAAGGCATCATCGCTTCCAATACCAGCGGGTCCAGCGCAGTAGTAGCCGCGTTATCGAAATATATTCTTTTCATATTCTGTCGGGTGAAATTTTTCACCCATTTAAAATTCTAATCAATCGATCCAATGTCTTAGTAAAAGCAGGATTTGCGCAAAAGTAAAAAATCCACGCGAAGTGGATTTTATTTTAATAAAACAACAAGTTTTCAAGCTTACAATGTTTCTTTAATATCATGTATGATCCGGCGGGCAATATTATCCGCTGTAGTTTCAAAATTGCTTTCAGCATAAATACGAATGATCGGTTCCGTATTGCTTGTACGAAGGTGTACCCAATCTTTATCAAATTCTATTTTCAAACCATCATCAGTATTAATAGGATTATTCTTGTACTTCTTTTGAATATGGTCAAATATTTTCTTTACATCAGTACCATTTTCCAGTTCAATCTTATTTTTACTGATAAAGTAATCCGGATAATGGTTGCGTAACTGTTTGGTGCTCTTTTTACTAATCGCCAAAGAGGTCAAAAACAATGCAATACCAATCAGGGCATCCCTGCCATAATGCAGATCAGGTACTATTATACCTCCATTTCCTTCGCCGCCGATTACCGCATCTACAGCTTTCATTTTATTCACTACATTCACTTCTCCTACCGCGCTTGCAAAATATTCACCACCATGTTTCAGTGTAATATCTTTCAATGCACGCGTGGAGGACATATTGCTCACCGTATTTCCCTTGCGATGTTGCAGTACATAATCAGCTACGGCTACTAAAGTATATTCTTCACCAAATAAAGAACCATCTTCACATACAAAACACAAACGGTCCACATCAGGATCCACGGCAATACCCAGGTCTGCATGTTGCTTATTTACTTCATTGCAAAGGCCTGTTAAATGTTGCGGTAAAGGTTCAGGGTTGTGGGCAAATTTTCCATTCACTTCTTCATTCATCACCACAATATCCTTCACACCCAAAGCTTTCAATAAAGCAGGAACGGCAATAGCACCGGTGCTGTTTATGGCGTCCACTATTATTTTAAACTTCCTTTTCTTTATGGCCGCTACGTCTACCAGCGGATAATTAATAACGGCTTCAATATGTTCTTCCAAAGCCGTTTGATTCAATTCATAACTGCCAAGCTTATCTACAGGTGCAAATACGAAACTATCATTTTCAGCAAGTTCCAGGATCATAGCGCCGTCTTCGCCACTAATGAATTCCCCTTTATGATTTAATAATTTCAATGCATTCCATTCTTTAGGATTGTGGCTGGCTGTAAGTATGATGCCTCCGGCCGCTTTATAAAATTGCACCGCCATTTCCACGGTCGGGGTAGTGCTAAGATCAAGATCAATTACATCGAGCCCCAATGCATTGAGCGTACTCACTACAAGCCGCTGAATCATTTCACCGCTTATTCTGCCATCACGGCCGATTACTATTTTTTTATTGGATGATTGCTGACAAATCCATGTGCCGTATGCGGCAGTAAATTTAACCACATCCAGGGGACTAAGGGTTTCGCCGGGTTTTCCTCCAATGGTTCCTCTGATACCTGAAATACTCTTTATTAACGGCATAACGCTTGATATTTTTTGCTGTCGGCAAACATAAGTGAAAAAGTTTATTCTCAAAAAGGGTTAACAAGGTATCCGAAAATACAGGAATTTTGCCACACCTTAAGATGAATATTTTAAAACAGATAAATAATATGTCCCAAAAAGCCTGGTACGAGGATTGGTTCAGCTCGCCTTATTATTATATGCTCTATCAACACCGGGATGATGAAGAAGCAAATTTGTTTATGCGCGCTTTATTACAACATTTAAAAGCCCGGCAAAATGATAAAATGCTGGATGTGGCCTGCGGAAAGGGGCGACATAGCAAAGCCCTCGCCGATATGGGTTTTGATGTAACGGGTATTGATCTTTCAGAATCCGCTATTTTAGAAGCGCTCCAAAATGAAAGAGAAAATCTCCATTTTTTTCAGCATGATATGCGGCTTCCGTTTATTACCAACTATTTTGATTTTGTTTTTAATTTCTTTACAAGCTTTGGCTATTTCCGTACACAGCGCGAGCACGACAATGCATTCCGTACTATTGCGCAGAGTTTAAATCAGAATGGAATTTTTGTAATTGATTATCTCAATGTTCATTTTTCCGAAGACCATCTGCGGGAAAATGAAGAAAAAAAAGTAGAGGACGTAACTTTTTATATTAAAAGATGGCATAACCAGGATCATTTTTTTAAACAGATAGAGATAAAGGAAAATGGGCAAATGCTTCCCGAATCGTTTACAGAAAGGGTAAGTAAGTTTACACTGGGCGATTTTACGGAAATGCTGGCATACCAGGGTTTACAGGTGCAGGAAGTTTTTGGCGATTATCATTTAGGACATTATGATGTAAAAAAATCTCCCCGCATGATCATTGTAGCTAAGAAGATGCAAAGGGAGAATGCCCCCAACCCCTGAAGGGGAGAAAAAAGAAAAAAATACCCATATTCATCAGCGGCTTTCTTAGCCCCCTTTAGGGGCTGAGGGGCTTCTTATTGTTTAAAAGCATATATCTGGAGGTTTCATAAAAAGCATCCGTAATATCGCGAAGCTCCTTTTTTTGATGATCATTAATATCAACCTCTTTATTGCTGCTCATACTACGAATCTGTTCAGGGCTGCTGCTTTTAATGCCATAGCTATAATAATAATCATCTTTAATTATTCCTATCCTCTTGCTTTCCGGATCAACGATAAAAACACAATTGGATTTTCCGGAATCCGCAGCTAAACGTTTTGGATCCAGCAAATCGCGCCCTAAGGTAGTATTGGTATAAGGGATTTTACACATACCCGCTATTGTAGGCAACAGATCAATCTGTGAGGCATAAAAAGAATATTCTTTTGGCTGAAGCAAAGCAGGCGCATAATACAAAAGCGGCACATGTTCAGAAGTAAGCTGTTCGGTCCAGGCCTGGGGAAACATATTTGCCGCATCGCCCCGAATGCCATGATCTCCTATAAAAACAAAAATAGTATTATTGAAATATGCTTCTTTCCGGGCTGCATCCATGAATTTTTTAAAACTGAAATCTGTGTACCGGAAAGCATTGTATTCATCCAGGTCTTCAAAACCGTGCTGTCTTAAACTATCTTTAGGGATATTTAGCTTTTTAAATTCCTTTTTATCTTCATCCGGAATAGTATAAGGCCGGTGGTTATCTGCTGTTTGAATAACCGCGAAGAACGGATTCTGCTGTTTAGCCAGCCTTTTATTGGCTTCCAGAAAAAGATTTTTATCACTGATTCCCCAAACATCCGATTTGGGCGCAGTATAATCATCCTGTTCAAACAAATGAAGGTTTTGAATATTATTGGTAAGCAATCCGCGAATATTGGCCCAGCTTGTGCTTCCACCAATGAAATACAGTTTTTCATACTCACTGAAATCATTGATGATGGTATGCTGATCTACCGAATTGGGATTGCGGCTCGATGTATTGGCAAAATCCACATCTGGAATGCCCGTAACGGTTGCCCAAATACCTCTTGCAGTACCATAACTGGGCGTAAAACAGCGGTTAAAGAATATTCCTTCCTTACATAACTCGGCAAAATACGGCGTTGTATTCAATGGATTTCCATACATGGAACTTTTGTAAGCGCTGAACGATTCACAAATGACCACCACCACATTAGGCGCTACAGGCAGCGAATCGGTTGGTATAACTTTACGTTCATAATTAAGCGTACTGCTATCCGGATGATCCACTCCCAAATATTCCGCCATCCATGGGTAAGCTTCTTTTACTTTATCCATGCTGAAAGAAAAATGCCGGAATTTAAATGAGCTGAAAAAAGACTGAAATGGGTTTAATGCAATGTTGGCTGAATAATCGTTACTCAAGGAGAAGGCGTCACTCCATCTCAAAGGATATTGGCCAACCCTTCCAAAAATACCCAATGAAAGCAAAAGAAAGAACAAAATTCCGGAAATGATCCTGCCAGGCTTATTGGCAAGTTTAGGGCGCGACAAAACAATATTGTAAGTAGACCTGATTAAAGCCAGCAATCCAAATACAAACAATACCAGACCAAGCAATATCCAACCCACATGATAGGTTTGCCAAACCATTCCCAATGATATTTTCGCATCATAAGCATAATTTATTATGTTGGCGCTCATACGCTGTGACAGATAGGAATAATTGGCAAAATCAACCGCATAAAACACGGCGAACACCACAATAAAAATACTCCATAGCCAAAAGCTGATCCTCTGCCCCCATTTTTTATCCAAAGGATGAAGTGCCGGGATTGTTCCTACTACAAAAACTATAAGTGTAGCAATGCAAACCATCCTGAGGTCGTACCGGAGACCTAATAAAAAAATTTTGTAAAATGGCGTGGGCTGCAACGCCGGTGTTTTAAAAACAAGCACCAGGGAAAGCCGGAGCAATGTCATCACCAACAAAAAAATAATACCTGTAAGGCAAAGCCACTGTATATACCTGGGGACTTTAATTTTATTCATTCAGCAAGCAAAGTTAAATGATAATATAAGGCGCAAGTTATTATGCTTTAACTTTATCCCATATTTTTACTTCAGGAAATTTCCGGATATATGTGGCATAATGTTCTTAATCTCTTAAAACAGTGGGATACCTGGCTGTTTTTGAAAATAAATACCGAGTGGACCAATTCTTTTTTAGACTACAATTTTCCCTGGTACCGGGAAGCTACAGCGTGGATTCCGTTATATTTTTTCTTCCTGCTTTTTGTGTTCTTCAACTTTGGATGGCGTATCTGGCCCTGGGTAATATTGATCATTCTTACCCTTACCATTACGGACCAGATGAGCAGTAATTTTTTAAAAAACTGGTTTAACCGGCCAAGACCCTGTAATGATGCTTTTTTGATGGATAAAGTAAGGTTGTTATTAAACCGTTGCCCATCGAGCCAGAGTTTTACATCTTCGCATGCCACCAATCATTTCGGAGCGGCAACTTTAATCTATTTTACCCTGAAACCGGTTTTAAAAAAATGGGGCTATTTATTATTTATATGGGCGGCTACCATTTGTTATGGACAAATATATGTAGGGGTTCATTATCCTTTGGATGTATTGGGCGGAGCTGTTGTAGGTTTATGTATCGGGTATGGAATGGCCTGGTTGTATAATAAATACATAGGCTTGCCACCTTTATTAAATAATTCAGTTACAACTATTCCAGCACCTGATAATGCTTTCCATTCACCAAAAACTTAGCAGGTTATTATATATTTAATTATTTTTTTTAATAACAATCATAAGGCCAATGGATAACTGGCTTATTTATTAGTTTTGTATTCATATACATTATGACAGAGATACTGATAATACTGGGGCTGATTATTTTAAATGGTGTATTTGCCATGTCCGAAATTGCCCTGGTTTCTTCCCGGAAATCCAGGCTGGAAAGTGAAGCCAACAAAGGCGATGCAAGGGCAAAAGAAGCCTTGAAGCTGGCCAATAATCCCGATATTTTTATTTCCACCGTTCAGATAGGTATTACGCTCATTGGTATATTAACCGGTATTTTTTCAGGACAAAATATTAAATCTGATATAGCTGATTTTATAAACAGGTTTCCTTCCATTGCCCCTTATAGCGGTGTGGCATCCACAACTATTGTAGTAATCATCATCACTTATTTTTCTTTGGTAATAGGAGAATTGGTTCCTAAGCGCATCGGATTAAGCTCCCCGGAAAAAATTGCTAAAACAATGGCAGGACCCATGCGAATGGTTACTTCCATTACTTACCCATTTATCTGGTTATTAACCAAATCAAGTAATTTTATCATCCGCCTTTTTAGAATTAATAAAACCGTAAACCAGGTAACGGAAGAGGAAATAAAATTTATCATCAGTGAAGGTACCGAACAGGGTACCATTGAAGAAGCGGAACAGCAGATCATTGAACGCGTTTTTCATCTGGGAGATAGAAATATTACATCGTTGATGACGCACCGCAGTGACATTGTATGGCTGGAACTGGATACGACGGTACAGGATGTAAAATCAAAATACGATGTTCATTCAGTATATCCTGTTTGTGAAAACAATATTGACAACATAAAGGGCGTGGTTTCGCTAAAAGATCTTTTTCTGGCAAATGGAGAAACGCGTTTGCAGGATATTATGCGCAATGCCATGTATGTGCCCGAAAACAATTCAGCTTACCAATTGCTGGAAAAATTTCAGGCCAGCAAAATCCATTATGCTTTTATTGTGGATGAATATGGCACACTGCAGGGCATTATTACATTAAACGATATACTGGAAGCTATTGTTGGAGATATTGCGCAGATAGATGAAGAAGATTATGAAATGGTGGAAAGAGAAGATGGCAGTTTTTTAGTGGATGGCCAGATTCCTTTTTATGATTTTTTAAGCAAATTCGGAAAAGCCGATTGGATGAATGATGAGGAATACGATTTTAACACACTTGCCGGCTTTATCCTTCATGAACTTGAGCGCATTCCATCAACAGGTGATAAACTGGACTGGCAGGGATTTGAATTTGAAATAGTGGATATGGATGGTCACCGGATTGATAAAGTCCTGATCACCTTATCCCAATCCTTAAAAGATTCATTAAAAGATGAATGAGGCATTGGTATCCGGAAAATTTAACCGCGTGCTTTTTTGGTTTTTATCCATCTGCACATGAATCATATTTATCTGGTTGTTATTAAACTCATGCAATAACGAATTATAAATATCCAATTTTTCCATCGCGGCCACCTGTTTTGCTTCAAAGTAAATCCATATGCTTTCGGTTTGCTGCTCATAACCAACAAATGACATCTGTACTGGTTTTTTATTTATCTGCAATCGTAAATGCGTTTGAAGATATTCATTTACATACTTGTTCATTTGCTCCGGATCAGCGGGATGTAAAATATCTATTTTCGTACCGGGATGATTTTTCCGCAACGTATTTTCAAAATCATCTGTAAAAATGCGAACGCTTATTTCCAATGCCTGCGCTTGTTTGTTGTACTGAATATCCGTCATGGAAACATAAAACGGATGGCTTAATCCAATATAGGCGATCCACATCCAATGAATTAATATATTTGCCATTCAACAATTCTTTTATTTGCAAACCTCAGCATTAATTGATGATGTTGCGGATCATTTAACAAAAATCAGAACAAAGAAAAAGAATACCATTAAATTAATATATAAAAAACACTGGCAGCACCCGGATAATCATGAATGATTTTTCACTTTTTTTTCCAATAGGTATTGAACACATTACGGATCTTGAAGGACTAGACCACATTCTTTTTGTAGCCGCTTTATGTCTGCGCTATTTATGGAGCGACTGGAAAAAGTTACTGATACTCATCACAGCTTTTACTATTGGCCATTCTATTACATTGGCATTAAGTACTTTGGAGTTTGTAAATATTTCAAGCGCCTGGACAGAATTTTTAATTCCTGTTACCATTTTTATTACCGCTATCAATAACCTTTCCGTTAAAAGTTTTAAGTTTCAATCCAAATATCCGCTGATCTATTTTTATGCATTAATATTCGGTTTGATTCATGGGCTTGGTTTCAGTACCTTATTAAAAAGTATGCTGGGCAAAGATCATAGTATTGTAATGCAGTTATTGGCATTCAACCTGGGTTTGGAGGTAGGGCAACTTATAATCGTTGCAATCATTTTGCTCATTTCTTTTATTTTTGTTTCTCTTTTGAAAATAAACCGGAGAGAATATATAATACTGATAAGCGGCGGCATTGCTGCCATTTCCCTGCAAATGGGAATAGAAAGATTTCCTGGTAAACAAGATAAAAATTATGAAGAAACTGCTCTCATGCATCACCATCCTGGCAATATTGTTTTCAGCCAGCGCGCAGAATATCCAAAACAATCCAACCTCCAATCATGGAAATAAGTTTGAACAATTAGGCACTTTACTGCCTACGCCGAATGAATACCGCACAGCAAGCGGTGCTCCGGGCCCAAAATACTGGCAGCAACGCGCCGACTACGACATTAAGTGCGAACTGGATGAAACCAATACAAAACTTACCGGTTCTGAAGTGGTTACTTATTACAACAACTCTCCCGATAAGCTTACTTATTTATGGTTTCAGCTCGATGAAAATGAGCACAGCACCATCAATAATGCCAATTACCAGGATGCAAGTTCCATCCGCAACAACGTGATTGACCTTAAGACGCTTGAAAAAATGGAAGCGCAAAAAACCGATAATGGCCTGGGACACAAAATCACCCGGCTTACCGATGGTTCGGGTAAAGCGCTTCAATATGTCATTAATAAAACCATGATGCGCGTTGAGCTACCCACCGCTTTAAAACCTGGTGAAAAAATAGTATTAAATATAGACTGGAATTATAAAATAAGCGACCGCATGAGCGAAGGCGGCCGCGGTGGTTATGAATATTTCCCTGAAGATGGTAATTATATTTTTACCATTGCACAATGGTATCCGCGCCTTTGTGTGTACAGCGATTTCCAGGGATGGCAAAATCAACAGTTTACAGGCCGCGGAGAATTTGCTTTAACTTTTGGAAATTTTAAAGTGCAGATGACAGTTCCTGCCGATCATGTGGTAGGTGCAACCGGTGAATGTCAGAATTATCAGCAGGTACTGATGCCGCACATTTTGCCCGCTGGCAAAAAGCGCAACAGTCAAAAGAACCGATTGAAATTGTTACGCTTGCTGAAGCAAAACAGGCTGAAACAAAAAAAAGCAGCGCAAAAAAGACCTGGATCTTTAAAGCAGATATGGTACGCGATTTTGCCTGGACTTCTTCCCGCAAATTTGTCTGGGATGCAATGCCCACTCATGTGGAAGGAAAAAAGATAATGTGCATGAGCTTTTATGGTAAAGAAGCTTATGGTTTGTACCGTACATTCTCCACCAAAGTAGTAGCGCATACCATTAAATCCTATTCAAAATTTACTATCCCTTATCCCTATCCTGTAGCACAAAGTGTAGAAGCTGCCAATGGTATGGAATACCCGATGATCTGTTTCAATTATGGCCGCACAGAAAAAGATGGCACTTATAGTGAAGCCACCAAAAATGGAATGATCGGCGTAATCATTCATGAAGTGGGACATAATTTCTTTCCCATGATCGTAAACAGTGATGAGCGCCAATGGACCTGGATGGATGAAGGTTTAAATACTTTTTGCCAATACCTGACCGAAGAATTGTATGATAATAAATTTCCGACCAAACGCGGGCCGGCCTGGCAGATCGTTGATTATATGAAGTTGCCGAAAGATCAGCTGGAACCCATTATGACCAATAGCGAAAACATTGTGCAGTTTGGTCCGAATGCTTATTCAAAACCTGCAACCGGTTTAAATATTCTTCGCGAAACCATTATGGGCCGTGAGTTATTTGATTATGCATTTAAAGAATATGCACGTCGCTGGGCTTTTAAACATCCTACACCGGCAGATCTTTTCCGCACAATGGAAGATGCAAGCGGCGAAGACCTTGATTGGTTCTGGAGAGGATGGTTTTATGATATTGATCCCTGCGATATTTCACTCGATAGCGTAAAATCTTTTCAGCTTGATGCCAATGCGGTTCCCCGGATGGTACGCACCAGGAATGATGTGGATGCAGATGGAATGTCGGGCCTCGACAAACCCATCATCAATGAATTTGAGGACATTTCAAAGATCCGTAACCGGCAGGATAAAGCGATCAGCTTTTTAACCGACAAAGACACTACACTTCGCGATTTTTATTGGAGATATGCCCGTGGAATTGAACCATATGATTCCGTATATAAATTTAAAGCCCCAATGCCGGAACTGGAAACAATCCCTGATTCGGTTAAAATGAAATACGCCGGAAAATATTTGTACGAACTCGCTTTTACCAATAAAGGCGGGCTCGTAATGCCAATTATCATTCAGTTCACTTATGCCGATGGAAGCAAAGAAATCAATAGAATTCCTGCCCAGATCTGGCGTAAAAATGAAAAGAATGTAACCAAGGTTTTCTTAACGGATAAAGAAGTTGCATCCATTCAACTGGATCCATTCAAAGAAACAGCGGATATTGATGAAACCAACAACCAATGGCCTGAAATAGCAACACCCAGCAGGCTTATTTTATATAAAACAAAACAATCCACCCGCGGCCAGTCCCAGGGTTTGAATCCGATGCAGAAAGCTTCGGAAAAAAAATAAATTTTATCTGCAAAGGTTAGAGATCCCAATCACTAAAGATCCGGTATTTCTAACCTTCTTTTTTACAATCAACTAACCGGTTTTATGAAAAAAATAATCCTTCTCTGTTCAATTTTCTTTCTTTATACTGTTGCCTCCGCATCCACCGTTGATACCGTTTCTATTTTCAGTAAAAGCATGCAGAAATATGTAAAATGCGTGGTAATAAAACCTGACAACTACAAAAAGAAAAAAAATCATTTCCCTGTAGTTTATCTGTTGCATGGATACAGCGATAAGTACAGCGGTTGGCTGGAAAAAGTACCCGGATTGCATCAGCTGGTTGATGCATCGCAGGTAATTGTCGTTTGCCCGGATGGTAATTATGATAGCTGGTATTTTGATAGTCCGATGGACAATACCAGCAAATACGAAACGAATGTGGCAGAAGAAATTCCCGCTTATATAGATACGCATTATAGAACCATTCGCGACAGAAAAGCGAGGGCCATCACGGGTTTGAGTATGGGCGGCCATGGAGCATTATACCTGGCTGCCAGACATACCGACATTTTTGGAGCAGCCGGAAGTATGAGTGGCGGTGTGGATATAAGACCATTTCCGGACAACTGGAACATCAAAAAATATCTTGGAACTTATGCCGGGCATCCGGACAATTGGAATAAAAATACTGTTATCAACGCAATTGATTCCTTGCACAATGATGAACTAAAGTTGATCATTGATTGCGGTATCGATGATTTCTTTATCCAGGTAAACCGTGATTTGCATCAAAAGTTATTAACCCTGAAAATTAATCACGATTATACCGAAAGGCCCGGTGTACATAACTGGGATTACTGGGCAAATGCCATCAAATACCAGTTGTTGTTTTTCGGGGAATATTTTAAGGGAAAATAGGCGAATGTTTTGAATGAATGATTGATATTTTCTTGAGCCAAACAGCATTGCTACTATGAGGCTTTGGTTGCGTCGCACTCTTCAACATTTTTATCTTTATTGAGCAAAATACAAACCCCTGAAAATCTAACTGATTAATCACTTGTAAAATAAAAATCCTTTCAATTACACTTTGTGACACAATGTAAATTTATCTCAGTACTAATTTTTTATTACCCAATATTTGTTAATTTGAGTCTATATCAAAACAGAAAAAGCCGAAAACTGCATCTTAATAAGAGTAAACATAAACTTATGCTTTATGATGAATAATGAATTAAAAGATAGAAATGGCCGCCCGATCGGAAAACTTAGTACTACACTTGATGGTAAACAGGAATTAAAAAGCAGTGCTGGTAAACCCTTAGGAAAGTACAACCCTAAAACCAACCAAACGCATGATGCAAGCGGCAGGCTTGTTGGCAACGGGAACCTTTTGGCAGCTTTAATTACTGATAAATGAAGCCGTAAATATTCAATGACTTGCTGAAATGCAGTTATTTTAAATTATTGTCAATGAAAACCTGTCACGCTATTAACTGATTGAAGCTTTTCCCGCTTATATTTCAATCCCCTATCAACAAAACCCTAAAACGAAAGTTGATAAAGTTCATAAGCAATAACAACATCAAATCCTGCATTCAATACGCAAACACTACAAAAGCGCCGCGCAACTGATCCTTTTTCCAAACACGCTGCCATCAATGGTTTCAAACGTTTTCAACATTCGGTGAATAACAACTTAACCTGGGTCTGATTTTACCGTATTACTTTGTCCGGCTTTTGGTTGCTGGTATCTCTCCCGAGGTATCGCATTAAAAGGGAACCAGGTGCAAATCCCGGACTATCCCCGTAGCTGTAAGGTTAGTGAGCGATGAATGGTGAGTAACTATTCACCCCTCACCTGCTGAATTTTAATACCACTGTTGATGCCGGTTTTTGCTGCATCAGCGGGAAGGTTTTCAGTAGTAAGCCAAGTCAGAAGACCTGCCAAAATATTTTTTTTTTAGTAACAGCGCTTTCGGGTGAAAAGCAGTACTGATGGGCTTCGCCACGCTATTAATGGCTTATTCTTTCAGCTATACTTTTTGTTCGCAGGTAAAAATCAAAAATTTTTTATTATGCAAAACAACAATGAGATCCTTTTAAGGGAAAACAAAGACCGGTTTGTTATTCTACCTATCAATTATCCGAAAATCTGGGAACATTATAAAAGACATGAAGCCAGCTTTTGGACAGCCGAAGAAATTGATTTAAGTGGCGATGTGAAAGATTGGGAAAACCTCAATGATGGCGAACGTCATTTCATCAGTCATGTACTGGCCTTTTTTGCGGCAAGCGATGGCATTGTAAACGAAAACCTTGCCGTGAATTTTATGAGCGAAGTGCAGTTGCCCGAAGCAAGATGCTTTTACGGTTTCCAGATAATGATGGAAAATATTCACAGTGAAACCTATGCTTTGCTGATTGATACTTATATCAAGAATGAAGAAGAAAAGTATAAGTTATTTCATGCTATTGATACAATACCCGCTGTAAAGAAAAAGGCGGATTGGGCATTGCGCTGGATTGAAAATGGAAGTTTTGCGGAACGTCTTGTGGCATTTGCGGCGGTAGAAGGAATATTTTTCAGCGGCAGTTTTTGTTCAATATTTTGGTTAAAGAAAAGGGGCTTAATGCCGGGATTAACTTTCAGCAATGAACTCATCAGCCGCGATGAAGGTTTACATTGTGAATTTGCGTGTTTGCTTTACGGTATGTTGCAAAACAAATTATCGGAAGAAGAAGTGCAAACCATTATTACCGATGCGGTGCGGATAGAAAAAGAATTTGTGACCGAAGCATTGCCGGTTAATTTAATCGGTATGAATGCAAAGCTGATGCAGCAATACATTGAGTTTGTAGCCGACAGATGGTTGTCAGAATTGGGTTATGCGAAAGTATACCATGTCACCAATCCTTTTGATTTTATGGAAATGATTTCCCTGCAGGGCAAAACCAATTTCTTTGAAAAAAGAGTAGGTGATTATCAAAAAGCGGGGGTGATGGGAAATAAAGAATCGCAGGAGTTTTCGTTGGAAGAAGATTTTTAGGGATTTAGGATGTATGATTTGTGATTTGTGATTTAGGATTTGTAAAGTAGATGTGTGACGTAGAATGAACAAATCATTTCGGATTTCAGATATATCTTAATATAAGATTTGCACAAATCACAATTCATAAATCACAAATAGCACTATTATCATTATAAATCACAATTCATAAATCATAAATCACAAATGGCACTTTATGACAAAAGAAGAATTGAAAACCAGGACAAAAGATTTTCATATCGCTGTAATTAAAGTATGTGAGCATTTGCCCAGGAATACCGTTGGATTTGAGTTGGCTAAACAAATAATCCGGTCAGCGGGTTCAGTAGGAGCAAATTACAGGGCAGCCTGCAGGGCAAAATCAACTGCTGACTTTATTTATAAAATTGAAATAGTAATAGAAGAAGCAGATGAAAGCCTGTATTGGTTAGAAGTAATAACAGAGTCGAATCTATTGATTTCAACTATTACAGAACCGCTATTAAAAGAAGCAAATGAGCTCGTAAGCATTTTTGTCGCCACAGTAAAAACAGTAAAGTCTAAATCACATGATTTATGATGTTTGATATATGATATATGATATGATGCGACATAAACCACAAATCTTAAATCAAATGATGTATGATGTGACTCAAATCACAAATCTTAAACGACACTCAAATCACAAATCCTAAATCACACATGATTTATAATATATGATGTATGGTATAATATGATATAAATCACAAATCCTAAATCACAAATCACAAATCAAATGAGCTACGTAATAAAAAGAAACGGCAAACAAGAGTCTGTAAAATTTGATAAAGTAACCGCCCGGATTGAAAAACTAAGCTATAGCCTTAGCCCGATGGTAAATGTAATAGATGTTGCCAAAAAAACCATTGAAGGTATTTATGACGGTGTACCAACTACTGAACTTGACAACCTTGCAGCCGAAACAGCCGCATCGCTTACCATTACTCATCCTGACTACGCAATACTTGGCGTCAAGAATAGCTGTAAGCAATTTGCATAAAAATACTGCAAAAAGTTTCTCCGCAACCATGCGAAAACTGTACAACTATGTGGATGAAACAACGGGAAAAAGGTTGCCGCTTATTGCAGATGATGTAATGCAAATCATAGAAGACAATGCAGATCTGCTGGACAGTACCATTATTTACGACCGCGATTTTGGTTTTGACTATTTCGGTTTTAAAACTTTAGAAAAATCTTATCTCCTACACATCAATGGCAAAATTGCCGAACGTCCGCAACACATGTATATGCGGGTAGCTATAGGCATACATAAGCACGATATTGAAAGCGCCATTAAAACCTATCACTTAATGAGTGAACGCTGGTTTACACATGCCACGCCTACTTTATTCAATGCGGGCACACCCAAACCGCAAATGAGCTCCTGTTTTCTTTTAACCATGAAAGATGACAGCATTGATGGCATTTATGATACATTAAAACAAACAGCAAAAATCTCACAAAGCGCCGGTGGTATTGGTTTAGCCATTCATAATATTAGAGCAACAGGAAGTTATATTGGTGGCACCAATGGCACTAGCAATGGCATTATACCTATGCTCCGTGTATTTAATGATACCGCCCGGTATGTTGACCAGGGCGGCGGCAAACGCAAAGGGGCTTTTGCGATTTATCTGGAGCCCTGGCATGCCGATGTGTTTGAATTTTTGGATTTAAGAAAAAATCATGGTAAGGAAGAAATGCGTGCAAGGGATTTATTTTATGCCTTATGGATTCCGGATTTATTCATGAAACGGGTAGAAGCAAATGGCGAATGGAGTTTATTTTGTCCTAATGAAGCGCCCGGATTGAGCGAATGTTGGGGTGAGGAATTTGAAAATTTGTATGACAAAATATGAAGCGGAAGGCAAAGCAAGAAAAACCATCAAAGCACAGGAATTATGGTTTAAAATTGTGGAATCGCAAATAGAAACCGGTACGCCTTATTTATTATATAAAGATGCGGCCAACGGGAAAAGCAACCAGCAAAATCTTGGCACTATTAAAAGCAGCAATCTTTGTACAGAAATTTTAGAATATACATCGCCTGATGAAGTAGCCGTTTGTAATCTGGCTTCTATTGCTTTGCCGCGTTTTGTAATGGATGGAAAATTTGATCACCAAAAATTATATGATGTAACTTATCATGTTACTAAAAATCTGAACACGGTTATCGACAATAATTATTATCCTGTTGAAGAAGCAAGAAATTCAAACACGAAACACCGTCCTGTTGGCTTAGGTGTACAGGGATTGGCGGATGTGTTTATTCTTTTGCGTTTACCATTTGAAAGCGATCTCGCCAAAATGCTCAACAAAAATATTTTTGAAACCATCTACTTTGCTGCAATGACTGCCAGTAAAGATTTGGCAAAAGAATATGGCGCTTATCAAACTTATGAAGGCTCACCATTGTCAAAAGGTATTTTCCAGTTTGACATGTGGGGCGTTGTTCCGGCCGAGCGCTGGGATTGGTCTGCCTTAAAAGAAGAAGTAAAAAAATATGGCGTAAGAAATTCCTTATTGGTGGCACCGATGCCTACCGCGTCTACGTCACAAATATTCGGCAACAACGAATGTTTTGAACCTTATACTTCCAACATATATACAAGAAGAGTGTTGAGTGGTGAATTTATCATCGTCAATAAACATTTACTGAAAGACCTGGTAAATTTAGGTTTGTGGAATAATGCCATGAAGAATAAAATAATCGCTGCCAATGGTTCTATTCAGCATATTGAAGAAATACCCGATGACATAAAAGAATTGTACAAAACAGTATGGGAGATTAAACAACGAAACCTGATAGATATGGCGGCCGACAGAGGAGCCTATATTTGTCAGTCACAATCCCTGAATTTATTTGTAGATAGCCCATCCGCATCCAAACTTACTTCCATGCATTTTTACGCCTGGAAAAAAGGTTTGAAAACAGGTATGTATTATTTGCGCACGCAGGCTGCTGCGCAGGCAGTTCAGTTTACTGTAGAAAAGCAAGGCAGCCAGGGAACAGAACCTGTAATACCCAAATCCGAAATCACAAATCCGAAATCACAAATCTCAAATGATGTAGAACCTAGTCAGGCCGATGGTGCAACCTGCAGTATGGAAGATGGTTGTATCAGTTGCGGTTCGTAGTACTTTCTAAAATAAGTCCGTCCCTTACTTTTATTGAAAATTTGGTAAAACCAAGAAGGTTTTTGAAACCTTCTTGGTTTTTAACATATCTCAGGCGATCCCGTCACCCAATTTTAACCGCGACATTAAAATTCGCCAACTTCTCATGTGGTTTAAAATTGCACTGATACAGGCAGGTCTCTATTTTTAATAACCCGTATGTCCATCCCTGACCCTTATTTTCTTTTTATTTGAATTCTTTTTTTCATAGGCCTTTACTTCGGGCGGCACTACTTTATTGGCAGCAGGCTCTACTGCCGTAGCTGAAGAATCAGCCGAAACATTTGTTTGCGCCTGCAATAATTTTTTATGTGGATCTTCTAACTTATCTAAAAAATAATCCTCCGTTTTAACTACCGTTCCTGAGCCGGGATCATAATAATTCCAGGTGCCATGTTTCACCGAACTGCCTTCCAGCTTAATCACCTTTCGTTCTACTTTATACGGATCATTCAGATCGGGCACATCGATGGTGTCATAAGGATTTTCAGGGTTTACCGCTTTCCAGTTTTCCTCCCGTACCAATCCCGCAATGGTAAAATAGCGGCAGCTTCCATTCTTATTCCCCCAACGATAGTTTTCTATCGCAAGCAGATCGCCCATCAGGCTAAAAGTGCGCCAAACGCCTTCCTTCTTATCATCTTTAAATTCTCCTTCCTGATCAAATCCTGGTTCACCACGAAGGCTTTCCTGGTGGATGATCCATTTTCCCTGTTTCCTGTTTTGCTGATCCACACAATTTAGCGTGTCACCTTTTGCTCCAACCTTATAGGTTTTCCACTGACCAAAAGCCTGGGAAGAAAAAATTAAAAATAAAAATATAATATAACGCATAATTTAAAATTAAGAATAAAAAAAAGGCTCTGGCCGGTATAACTTGTTAAAAAAAACGCCTTATCCTTTAAACGTTTTCTTCAGCATAAATCATATAGCAAAAAATTATTTCAGAAAACCTGCAAAACAATACACCATCAAAGCTCATTTTTTAATGTGTAAATATTTCGATCGTTCATTTTCAACTTTCTTTTATGGCACATTATTTTCATAAGACAATATAAAGGATACATTATGAAAAACCCATCAAAAGATAAAAGCATACCTGAAAACCAGGTAAAACCAAAAACACAACCCATGGATAATGAAGAAGAAGTAAAGCAATCTAATGATGAAAAAATAGATCAGGATTTCCCGGGGTATCCGCATTATCCTGCAAAGGAAGATATTATGAATCCTGAAAACCACACAAAAAGAGTGGATATAAATGTAGAAAATCTTACACGAAGTGGTTTGAAAAATACAACGCCCGAACTTCAAAAAGAAACTCCCGATATGAATGAAGCACAACCTCAGGAAAACACAGGCGCTGCAGAAGGCAATGAAGCGGATGTAACACCCGAAGACATCAAAAACCTGGAATCCATAAGCCGTGACAAGGGTGAAGATGAGGAAATAGAATCCGATGGATCAGCAAGCGCCTTTACGGCTACGGAAGAAACCGTATCAGACCTGGATGAGGAAGATCTTGTGGATGAACTGGAACGTACAGGAGGCGATCTTGATGTTCCAGGGGAAGAATTGGATGATCCTGATGAAGCAATCGGCGAAGAGGATGAAGAAAATAATTACTATAGCTTAGGCGGCGATGAAATGAACAACCTGGAAGAGGATCCTACTGCGGAGGGTTATTAATAATTAACAAAATACCGGATTGCAAGCTCATAACCTTTTAAACCAAGTCCCGATATGGTGCCTTTAGATTTTGCGGAAACATGCGATATTTTCCGGAAGTCTTCCCTTACATGTACATTACTGATATGAACTTCGATTACCGGAGTTTTGATAGCCGCAATTGCGTCACCAATGGCAACAGAAGTATGTGTATAGCCACCAGGATTAAAAACAATTCCATCCTGGTTGAAACCAGCATTTTGGAGAAAATCAATCAATTCTCCTTCTATATTGGATTGAAAATAAGTAAACTCCACGAGGGGGAATTCCATTTTCAGTTTTTTCAGATAGTGTTCAAAACTTTCATTACCATACACTTCCGGTTCGCGTTTACCCAATAAATTCAGATTAGGACCATTGATGATGGAAATTTTCATTTATTCACATTTATTTTTTCTTATTCTCATGCGTGTAATTCGCCATAAAAATTATCGTCATTTTGATTCAAAATCCGGTAATTTTTATGGCTCATTTCACGGCAAAATTGACCTATTTGTAAAAACAATCTAATTATTAATCCCGGTTATTTCATCATAGCAATAAATTCATCGAATAAATAGCGGCTATCATGTGGCCCGGGTGAACTTTCGGGATGGTATTGTACACTAAAAACAGGTAAACCTTTTATGCGTATGCCTTCAATGGAACCGTCATTAAGATTTACATGGGTGATTTCCACTGCATCATTGGTTTTTACCGCTTCAGGATCAATTCCAAAACCATGATTCTGTGTTGTGATCTCACATTTATCCGTAATAATATTTTTTACCGGATGATTGAGCCCTCTGTGGCCATGATGCATTTTAAATGTGGGAATACCATAAACACGGCCAATTAACTGATGGCCCAAACAGATACCGAATACCGGTTTCTTTTCAGCAATAATATCCTTTAATGTATTCACAGCATAATCCATTGCTCCAGGGTCACCGGGTCCATTGGAAATAAAATATCCGTCCGGATTGAATTCCTTTAAGCGCTCAATATTTGTTTTTGCAGGAAACACTTTTAAATAAGCCCCACGCTCTACCATACAATTTAAGATATTACGCTTTACACCATAATCCATTACCGCTATTCTAAGGGAGGAATTTTTATCTCCAACTTCATACTCTTCTTGCGTACTTACTACACTTGCAAGCTCAAGACCGCCCATATAAGGTGTTTCATCCAATTGCTTTTTTAATTCTTCCAGATCAGTTGTCTCCGAAGAAATAATGCAATTCATCGCGCCCTGCGTACGGATATGGGCCACCAATGCGCGGGTATCAATACCTTCAATGGAGACAACTTTATTTGCTTTTAAAAATTCTCCAAGCGAACCTTCAGCCTGGTAGCGCGAAAATTTTTCTTCCAGGTTACGGGCAATAAGTCCCCTGATCTTCACATTTCCACTTTCCACATCCGCCTCTGTTACCCCATAATTACCCACATGCACACTATTCATTATCAATACCTGTCCATAATAACTGGGGTCGGTAAATACTTCCTGGTAACCTGTCATTCCGGTTGTAAAACAAATTTCACCCGTGGTCGTACCTATTGCGCCAAAAGCTTTTCCATAAAATACATTTCCATCGGCTAACAATAAAACGGCGGGTTTTTGTATATCAGACATGTAGCTAAAATTATTTTGCAAAGAAATAAGGTAAAAACGGTTTATGGTTAAAAAAGGATGTCAAACTTTTTAAAAAAATATAAAGGCCTTTTCAAAAGATTCTGACATTTATGAAAAAAGGCAAAACCAATTGCTGGTTTTGCCTTTCCAATATTTAAAAAAAGCATCACTATTCAGCAGCCTTTTCTTCTGATTTGTTTTCTTCTGCCGCAGGAGCTGCAGTTTCTTCAGTAGCAGTTGCCACTTCAGTGTTTTCAGTAGCAACTTCCGGTTCCACTTCAGTAGTCGTAGTTTCTTCCTGAGCTTCGGCAGCAGTAGCAGTAGTAGCTTTTTTAGCACCAGCTCCGCGACGACGTGTTCTTTTTGCAGGTTCAGCAGCAGTAACTGCGGTTTTACCGTAAACTTCATTAAAATCAACCAATTCAATCATTGCTATTTCAGCATTATCACCTACACGTATTCCCAATTTAATGATGCGGGTATAACCACCTGGGCGGTTGAAGCTATTTTGGGGCCACAACAGTAAACAATTCTTTTACAGCAGATTTATCCTTCAAATAACTAAACACAATACGATGCTGATGACTGATAACCTGCGGATTATCCGTTTTCGTGGTTTTAGTGATCAGTGGTTCAACATAAATTCTTAAAGCTTTTGCTTTAGCCAAAGTAGTAACGATACGTTTGTGTGTTATTAACTGGCTGCCAAGATTGGCGAGCAACGCATCTCTGTGGGCTTTTTTGCGGCTTAGATTATTAATTTTGTCTCCGTGACGCATGACATTTAAATTTTAGCCTTGCACCGTGTCAGGATTTGCAAGTGTGTGGTTGTATTCTTTGAAAGAAATTTCAACCTGTTAAAAAAAGAACTATTAAAACAATTTATTTATCTAAATCATCCAAACCTAGTTTGCCAAGATCCATTCCGAAATGCTAAGCCTCTTTCGCTCAAAACCTGTTCAATTTCGCTTAAAGATTTCTGACCGAAGTTGCGGAATTTCATCAGGTCTTCCTGTTCGTATTGAACCAGTTCGCTTAAGCTGTTGATTTTTGCAGCTTTTAAGCAATTGAATGCACGTACAGAAAGATCGAGATCTTCCAATGGTGTTTTCAATACTTTGCGTAAGTTGCAACATTTGTTCATCAACCACATCTTCTTTCTTATCTTCTTTATTATCAAAAGTGATGTTTTCATCAGTAATGATCATCAGGTGCTGAATAAGAATACGGGAAGCTTGTTTTACTGCTTCTTCAGGATGGATGGTACCATCAGTAGAAACATCCAGAATCAGCTTTTCATAGTCTGTTCTTTGTTCTACACGGTAGTTTTCAACTGCATATTTTACATTCTTGATAGGCGTATGAATAGAATCAATAGGAATATAACCGAAAACAGCATTCTTTAGCGTTTATTTTCTTCAGCAGGAACATAACCACGGCCTTTGGCAATGGTTAGTTCCATATCCAGTTTGGGCTGATGGATCCATTGTGCAAATAACCAGATCAGGGTTCATTACTTCAAAGCTCTGAGTACGCTTCACCAATCATTCCTGCAGTAAATTCAGCTTTGTTCTTTAATGGCTCAAAGTAACTTTTTCAGATGGCTACATCATGTTCAACTGTCTTCTTAAAACGAACCTGTTTCAGGTTCAGAATAATTTCAGTTACATCTTCAGTAACACCTTTAATGGTTGCAAATTCATGATCAACACCTTCAATTTTGATACCGACTGATTGCATAACCTTCAAGGCTGAACTCAGTAATACCCTGCGTAGAGCATTACCAATGGTTAAGCCGTAACCCTGGCTCAAGCGGGACGAAATTCGAATTGAGCTTCAAAATCAGTTGCTTTCTGTAAAACAATTTTGTCCGGTTTCTGGAAGTTTAAAATGGCCATATTAAAACTTGATTTTTTTTAGTTGTTTACCTTAAATCCCTAAATGGGAATTAAGAAATTTTGTTATTTATAATACTAGCTTTATATTCTCCTTTGTATCAGCTAGTTCAAGCCATCCCGTTAAGGGATTAGGCTCTTACTTACTATACAATTCCACGATCAGTTGTTCCTTAATATTTTCAGGAACACTTTCTCTTTCAGGATAAGTAATGAAAGTACCTTTTTTTTCAGCTTCATTCCAATCGAGCCAGCTGAACTTAGGATTCTTACCACGGATCTGGCTGGTAAGAGAAGTATTATCTTGAGCTTTTTCTTTCAATCCAATTATATCACCTGGCTTTAAGTTGATAAGAAGGAATATTTACCACTTCACCATTTACAGTAATGTGTTTGTGAGAAACCAACTGGCGTGCAGCAGGACGGGAAGGAGCAATACCTAAACGAAAAACTGTATTATCCAAACGTGCTTCCAATAATTTAATCAGGTTTTCACCGGTAACACCTTTACATGCGTGCAGCTTCTTCAAATGTTTTGCGGAACTGGCGTTCTAAAACACCGTAAGTGTATTTTGCTTTTTGTTTTTCTTTTAACTGAATAGCGTATTCACCTAAAGTTTTGCGTTTGCGGGTTGCGCCATGCTGACCTGGAGGATTACTGTTTTTGCTTAACCATTTACCATTGCCTAAGATAGGCTCGCCGAACATGCGGCAGATCTTGGTTTTGGGACCTGTGTAACGTGCCATAATCTTTATGTATTTGATTTTTTAGTGACGATGCAGCATCAGTAAAAATCTTAAAATGAATGCTGCACCCGTTATTGAATTTATGATTTACGATTTTATGATTGCAGATTTTATAAATCACAAATCAGAAATCACAAATCAGCAATTGCTTATACTCTTCTTTTCTTTGGAGGACGGCAACCATTGTGTGGTAAAGGAGTAACGTCTTTAATCATTGCAACTTCAATACCACTTTGTGCCAAAGCACGGATAGCACCTTCACGGCCTGAACCCGGGCCTTTTACATATACATCCACTCTTTTCAAACCTGCATCTAATGCTACTTTTGCTGCATCCTGGGCAGCCATTTGTGCTGCATAAGGTGTATTCTTTTTAGAACCACGGAAACCCATTTTACCAGCAGATGACCAGGTAATAACCTGGCCTTGTTTGTTGGTTAAGACATAATAATGATGTTGTTGAAAGTAGCACTGATATGTGCATCGCCATACGCATCTACTTTTACAATTCTTTTTTTAGCAGCGGTTTTTGCGCTTGCCTGCTGCTTTTGCTGCTTTTGCCATAATTGTTTATTGAGGTAATCTTTAACAAATAATACAATTCCATATACGGAATCGAATGGATCCTCCATTCGCTTTTGCGAAATATCCGGCATTATCCAGATATAAAACAACGTCAGGCTAATTGCAGTGCTGTTAATTATTTCTTAGGTGCTTTCTTTTTACCGGCAACTGTTTTACGTTTACCTTTTCGTGTACGGCTGTTGGTACGGGTACGCTGACCACGAACAGGTAATCCTTTACGATGACGAAGACCACGGTAGCAGGCAATATCCAGCAAACGCTTAATGCTCATCTGAACTTCACTGCGTAAAGCACCTTCCACTTTAAATTCATTGGTAATGATATTACGGATAGCAGTCTGCTCATCATCATTCCACTCATTTACTTTTTTATCGTAAGTCAATACCTGCTTTATCCAAAATGTACTGGGCAGTAGAACGGCCAATACCGATAGATATAGGTTAAACCTATTTCGCCTCTTTTATTTTTTGGTAAATCAATACCGGCAATACGAGCCATAATTTTATTTTAATTTTACGATTTTTGATTACAAATTCGAAACTTGAGCTTCAGATCGCCAATCTGCAATGCTCAGCTTTCTTATCCCTGGCGTTGTTTAAAGCGAGGATTCTTTTTGTTGATAACATACAGCTTGCCTTTTCTTCTCACGATCTTGCAATCTACACTGCGTTTTTTAATTGATGCTCTTACTTTCATTTTTATTTAGCTTTTAGCTTTCAGCTATCTGCTTATAGCTTATTTATACCTGAAAATAATTCTTCCTCTTGTTAAATCATAAGGACTCATTTCCACCCCCACTTTATCGCCCGGTAAAATCCGGATGTAATGCATCCGCATTTTTCCGGAAATTGTTGCCAGTATTTCGTGACCATTTTCCAATTTAACCCTGAACATAGCATTACTAAGTGCTTCTACTATTAGTACCATCTTGTTTAATCAGTGATTGTTTAGACATAAATTTTTGGGAGCGCAAAGATAGAGGATTGCAATGAATAAAAGAAATTTTTAGACAAATTATTCACTTTTACTTTGCAAAATATTAAAAAACAGTGGCAAAAATAAGGATTTATATGATAGAATAGGATTAATCCATAAATTCTAAGATTTTAATTTTAGTTTTTTTATAACCATTCCCGCATCGTTTTCGTTTGCTGATCAGGGTTTCGCCCGATCAGTTCAATAAATTCAACGGCAAAATAATTTCCCAGATACCGCTTTCTGCCCGGTTAAAATCATCCTGCAGATGGCTGTATCGTATTCCAAAAGTTACAGGCTGCTGATTCCACCATTTTGTATCAAAATAAATTTCTCCTCCAATGGTGCGAAATTGGTACTGATTACCTGTTTTTAAATTTTTAATTTGCGTATAATCATAAAACACATTGGCGCGAATGCGCTGAAAATAAACAATGTTGCCAAATCCCCAATCGGGATAAAACAGTGGAAAATGATAATTGGCGCCCAACTTCCACATTTGCGGATAATCGAACACGATATATCCTCTTGAAAATGGAAAATTATTACTGAACGAATATTGATTCACTGTATCACGCGACTGCCAGGCCGCATTCAGTACAAGGCTATTCGTGGAAAAAAAACCTGGTAAATACAAATTGCCGCTTGCTAAAAACTGGTTGCCGGTATATTTATTTGTAATCGTACGGTATTGCACCAATAAGGTTTGGGCCCATTGCGGATAGATCTGCTGTACCGCTTTTTGATTTTGCCCGGAATAAATTAAGCGACTTTCTACATAATTAAACCCGATATTATAAAATAACTTTTTGGATTCCCCGGTCCAGTGCACCTGGTCTATATTAAAGGTGGTGGATAAGCTGAGGTTGCGGTATTGTTTTCCTCCTGATAAATTTAAGGGCAACTGCAGCCCTGCAGAAGCTGTAAATTCATTGAAATAAAAAGCCGAATCGGGATTAATCGCAAGCTTGCGCTGAAAAGTTTCACTTACGCTTCCAATGGGTTGAACATACCAGCCGCCAAAAGCCAGGTTGTAACCAACCTTACTAAATCCCTCATTGCGGTTATAAGTATAATACAACTGGCTTTGCAAAGTGTTCAACACATTTTCGCCATAAATAATAAAGGAATAATCCGGATCATTGTAATCGGGGCGCCAGCTATGAAAATTAAAAGGACGGAACAATTTTGGATAATTTGAAACAGGAAAATTCCGGTTTTGCGTCTCCAGTAATGTTTCATTTGCACTGGTATCAAAAGGCCGGGTTACATACAAATTGCTTAAAACATCTTCGGTTCTCCACCGGTTGCCAGGAGGGAGTAAAATTTCCAAGCCGGTATCCCTTGCTTGTAAATGCGGATGCTGATCAATTGATTATCTGAACCCAATACTGCCTGGTAGAGGCCGGTGCGGAAATTAGCAAGGCGGAAATTTTTATTGGAGGAAGATACATAAGCCCATATTTCATCCCGCCCTTCATTAGAACAACTGTATAATAATGGTATCGCCTTGCACTGTAGGAAATCCCAGGATTCGGTTTGCAAAAGGCAGCAATGTTTCCGTGTGGTCGTCTGCAATCCTGGTTTTTTGAAGGCTCATTTCTCCGGGATTATTGCGGACTATAAAAATAACGGACTCATCATCGGCGGAAAATTTAGGATAAGAATAAATAAGCGTATCCGGCAGCATTAAAGTTTTTATCAACTGCCCTGAATTATTTAAAATATCAATACCGGAATGCTGGCTTTCATTAATGCGGGCAGCAACCAACCTGTTTCCATCATGCGAAATATCGGGCGAAAAATATTTCGTATGGGTAGTAATGCGTTTCTCCGTTCCGGTATTCAAATCCAGGGTTTTTATAATGCTGTAATCGCGGTTATCCCAGCGGATATCGGGCTGATAGGCGGCATACACTATTTTATTATTATTATAGGAAAAATAATTATCGTAAGCAATATCTCTTACTCCAAGTTTTTTTTGGTTACCATCTTTATCTATTTCATAAAATGCCGGAATGGTTCGATAGCTTGTTTTCAATACGATCAATGCACCGTTTTCCGCGGCATAAGGATAGCGGTAACTTACCACATTATTGGCTCCTTCTCCGGTTAACCAATTTGGAACATCCGCTTTTTCCATGCGCCATTGATCCTTGTAAAAATCAAAACTCTTTTGTACAAATTCCGTATAAGAAGTCCCCGCGTATTTTTTTAATGCATTTTGAAAGGGATAAAACAAGGGTTTAAATGCAACCGCATCGGAGGTAACTTTTCGCCAGAAATCCATGCCATATTTTTCTCTTCCATAAGCAACCATTAAATATCCCAGTTGATAGTGATCCGGCGTATAGTCTTTAAAAGAACCATTGCGCAACTTCATATAACTATAATTGCTTCCAGCAAAATACAGCGACCGGTATCCATTAAAAAACGCAGGCAATCTTCCCCGGCCCTGCTGACTCAGCATTGTTTCATTATATACCGCATCACCTTCAAAAAACCAATCGGGAATGGAAGCCGCATTAGCCAATGCCTGCCCATTTTCGCCAAATAAAATTGAAAGCGTTTTAGACAATCCTTTCCGGAAATTGCTGTATTGCTGCACATGACGGAATTCATGAATGGATAAATTATCCAGCCAGTTCTGAGCCCCAATTTCAAAGGCATTCTGTGGCGGCATCAGATAAAATTCGCTTCTGTAAGGTCCCAAACCTACATATGCATTGGATAAAGTAGCATTATTATGCAATACAATACTAACCTTACGGATATTGTTGCCAATGGTATTGCTATAATGCTTTTGCAAATTTTGTGTAATATTTTCAACCCGTTCACCATCAGCTTGCAACCCCATTGGAAATATAACCCTTACGGTATCGGTATTTATCTGCTTCCATTTTACAGATGCGGGACTTCCCCCAAATCTTTGTGCCTTTATTGCAGAAAAGCATAGTAAAACAAGCAAAAAATAAAGACTGGAAAAAGCTTTGATTCGCATACTAGTTGGTAGTTGACGGTTGATGGTTGAAGTTTGTGCAACCAGAAACAGAAAATCTTAAATCTCAAATGTTTGGTTGTAGTTGCCACATTCTAACCAGAACCGGAAAATTCCAAATCCTAAATCTTATACCATCACTTCTCGGGTTAAATGAATTTTGGTCATTTGCAAATAATGGTTTTGTAACTGATGCATAAAATGAATATTGGGATGATGGCGGCGATCATCACGGTACCAGATATCTATTTTTGAAAAATCACCTGGAGCGGGTATCAGTATCCGGAAAGCGCCTTTCTTATATTTTACTTTTCCATCCGGTTCCTGTTCCCGTGTAAACTGAAACTTTATCAATTCTTCGTCATTCAAAGGAATGGGATACAAATGATGCGGTTCATACCAAAAATCCTGCACATCCGTATCTACATGTACCTGTCCCTCCGTCAGGTTTATACCTATCACAATAGCTTCCTGCAATTGGCCGGCAAAATCGGCAATTACATAATCCCCCTTTTCGAGTTCATGCATATTTATCATAGCGTAAATTTTTTATTCAATCCAATTTACAACTCATTTCATAACCTTAGAGCATTTTTTTATTTATTTAAAAAGAAAGACCGCCTCTTATCATTTTTACAGGAACATAGAAAGAAACTTTATGAGAAAGTAGAATATCAATATGAAATATGATATTTGAGCCACAAACGAACCAATTGTATGTTAGAAAAGAAACCATTTAAGCCTTTCGTACCGGCTAACACCCAGATGAAAGAATTTACGCTTAAGGCAATTGTGATGGGTTGTATAATGGGTTGTTTATTTGGCGCTGCAACCGTATATCTTGCCCTGAAAGCCGGCCTAACAGTAAGTGCTTCCATTCCTATTGCAGTAATTGCCATTACTATTGGACGTAAATTTTTAGGGACCACCATTCTCGAAAATAATATCATTCAAACAACCGGATCGGCCAGTGAAAGCATTGCGGCAGGTGTAGCTTTTACGTTACCGGGATTCTTATTTCTTTCCATAGGCGCAGATGGCGTAAGTACGGGCGCCGCATTTTTTAATTATATCACCATTTTAGTGCTCGCCATTTTAGGTGGTCTGCTCGGTACGCTGATGATGATACCGCTTCGCCGTTCTTTAATTGTAAAAGAACACGATACGCTACCCTACCCTGAAGGTACTGCATGCGCTGCTGTATTAAAAGCCGGTGAAAAAGGCGGCGAAGTAGCCAAAACAGCATTTTTCGGTGTGGGTGTAGCGATGGTGTATGCATTTTTTCAAAGAATAATGCATGTAATCGCCGAAGTGCCGGCTTATACCACCTCGCTTACCAATAAATATTTTCCGGCGGCAAAGTTCAGTGGCGAAATCACTCCCGAATACCTGGGTGTAGGTTATATCATCGGCCCGCGCATTGCCGGCGTATTGGTAGCAGGAGGCGTTTTAAGCTGGCTGGTATTTAATCCGCTGTTGGCTACGCTCATACAGGATCAGACCATTATGGCCGATCAGCTCGTTAAGCTGGGTTATTTAAAAGATATTCATACAGCCGGCGGTCCCGGCGGATGGAATCCTGTAACGCATCAGTTTGCAGATACTTCCTCTGCGCTTTATCGTGCATACATCCGGCAGGTAGGAGCAGGTGCGGTAGCAGCAGGCGGGTTTATTACATTGTTGAAAACCATTCCAACCATTATATCATCATTTACAGAAAGTGTGGGCTCTTTTAAAGATAAATCACATCGGGGAGAAGTGGCCCGTACAGACAGAGACCTCAGTATGAAAATTGTTTTATTCGGCAGCCTGGGGCTGGTAATACTCATGGCGCTTATTCCGATGATTCCGGGTGAAGGATTCTTTAGCAAGTTATTGCTTGGCGTACTGGTTGTAGTGTTCGGCGCTTTTTTTGTAACCGTTTCTTCCCGCATTGTTGGTATCATCGGATCGAGCAATAACCCAATCAGTGGTATGACCATTGCCACCGTAATGGCAACCTGCCTTGTATTTATCGGCATCGGCTGGACGGGCAAAACTTATGAACCGCTTGTACTGGTGGTAGGCGGAATGATCTGCATTGCCTCCGCAAATGCCGGCGCCACTTCCCAGGATCTGAAAACAGGATATATAGTAGGAGCCACGCCAAAATACCAGCAGATCGCATTGTTTATCGGCGTGATCGTTTCCTCCATCATCATTGGATTTACCGTAAAATTGTTAGATACTCCAACTTCGGAAATGCTTGCCCAGGGTTATACACATGCAATTGGTACGGATAAATTTCCTGGTCCACAGGCAACACTGATGGCTACACTTATAAAAGGTATTCTTTCTTTCAACCTCGACTGGCAGTTTGTATTTGTGGGAGTGGCCCTCGCAGTAGTGATGGAGTTATGCGGCGTAAAATCGCTCAGTTTTGCCGTAGGCGCTTATCTTCCGTTGAGTACAACGCTTCCCATTTTTATCGGCGGCGCCATTCGCGGAGTTGTAGATTGGCGTAAATCAAGAAAAAATGAAATTGTGGAGGAAGATGATCTGGGCAAAGGAAACTTATTTGCAACCGGCCTTGTAGCCGGAGGCGCGCTTGCCGGTGTAGCAGTGGCATTACTTACGGCAGGCAGCGAGAATATTGCCAAAAAACTCGAAACCGTAAATCTTGAAACCAAACTCGAACATATACTTTCATCGGATGGGTATCAATTAATGGGAGTGGCATTTTTTACCGTAATGGCCCTTATTTTGTACAGAACTGCAATGAAAAAAGATAAGATTGCGTAAGAGAAAGATTTTTATGTGACCGGCAGAAGTTCTTTATTCGGCTTCTGTTGTGTCACTCACTTCAACGCCTTGTTCTTTGATGAGCTGCAGGTTGCATTAAATACAAGTGGCTGTTTGGCAAACTTTCAAACATAATTCTTAATGCAACTTTCTTATTACTAAATTTGGATTAATTGCATTGGATTAAATAGTAAGTTGATATGGATTTTAATTTACTCGCCAATACCATTCTCGAAACGCATCTCAGTTTACAGCAAAGCGCTGCCAAAGCTGTGAATATGCATCTTACCATCCGCAATTGGCTGATAGGGTTTTATATTGTGGAATTTGAACAAAATGGCGAGGATAGGGCTGAGTATGGTGCCAGGTTATTATCTAAAATTGAAAAAAAGATTAAGCTTAAAGGATTAACAGCTCCTGAACTTTCACCGTTGCAGGCAATTTTATAAAACTTATCCTCAAATTCTTGGGTTATTGACCCATAGAATTTAAACATATTTTACCGTCTGCCATTTTGGCGGTTGATTGCCCAAGAATCTAAAAATCATCATTTTGCAGAGATGTCGGCCATTGCACCAACTTCAACTACAAATGCTTTTCGGGCATTTCTTTCACACCTTTGAACAATTAATTACCAATTGAAGATCCTTTGCAACGAAATTTTTATGAATTGCTTATCCTTCAAACGCAACCTTCAGTGTGAGCGAACTTCAAACGTCAGATTCATACGCTATCATGACGAACGTTTAGGCTTATCCAGAAAACAAAGCTGTATCCTTTGAGCAAATCAAAGCAAAAAATCAATCCTGAATCTTCTTCGACTTAATAAAATCACATTATTTCTTTGAATTTTTAGGTGTAAACGCTCCCAGCCTGATAGAAGAAAGTGATTTAGAACAAGCGCTTATAGACTCATTTACAGGAATTCATTATTAGAATTAGGTCACGGCTTTTGCTTTGAAGCCCGGCAAAAACGGATATTAATAGATGATGAATATTATTTTGTTGATTTGGTTTTTTATCATCGCATACTCAAATGCCATGTTTTGGTAGATTTAAAAGTGGAAAAATTTAAACACGAACATATTTCCCAACTCAATTCTTATGTTGCATACTACCGCGAAGAAATAATGCTCAAAGGTGACAATCCGCCAATTGGCATTTTATTATGTACTGAAAAAGGAAAGAAACTGGTAGAATATGCGCTTTCCGGAATGGACGAAAAGCTTTTTGTAAGCAAATACCTCGTGGAATTGCCCAGTAAAGAACAATTAACCCATTTTATTGAAAACGAAATCCGGAATTTGTAGGTTTATTTCGCCCGCCTATATTATTATCTTCACATATTCTTTTATCAGGTTTTTCCAATCATGTTCTTTAGCCCATTCCATTGCATTCATTGAATATGCGGGATAATTATCCATTATTTCTTTAACTGCATCAGCAATATGATCCGGATTATTTGGATTAACCAGCTTCCCATTCCAGCCATCCTTAATGGCATCTTCAATGCCGGTACCAATAGATCCAATGGCGGGCTTTCCGGCGGCATTCGCTTCAAGGATGGCGATACCAAAACCTTCCACTTCATTGTGAGTGGTTACACTCAACATGATTTTTATATCTGCTTTCTTTAATAAATAAATCAATTTTTCCCGGCTCACCATACCATGAAAGATAACATGATCCTGTAAAGAAAGTTTATGGATAAGCGGCATCAGTTTATGCTGCAATACCGGTTTGCCAACCAAATGATATTTCAAAAAGGGAAAATACGGCAATATGGCTGGTAATGCCCGGATCACATTTTCCTGCCCCTTTCTTTCTGTTACGCTTCCAATAGTTATTAAATGAAGTGTTTCCTGCTTTTTATTTCCCAAATTCTTTATCTCTTTATTCTCCGGAAACTCATTGATGTCAATACCATTTGGTATCACGCTGATAAAAGATTTGTTTTTTATATGGGCAGGAATGAGATTTTTTGTAAACCCGGATACTGCAATAATTGTATGAAATTTTTCCAGCGCGCTGTGCGTAAGTCTCCGTGCAAAACCGGATGCAGGAATCAACTCAGATCCATGTACAATTGCTAAAAATTTTTTATGGGAATAGATCCGTTTATTTGGAAGAACAAGCCATAATGGAAATTTACCCGAGCAAATAATGACATCATTCCTTTTAGCCAGTCTCAGAGATAATGCAATCCTTTTTAAATAAGTGATTACTGCTATTTTATGGCGATATAACGGGAAAAATAAAAATCCCTCCGGTGTGGAAGGATTTTTATTTTTAGAAAGCTGATCAGCCATCACAGACACATCAAAACCTTCCAGACTTAATCTTTTTGCAAGCTGATACGCATGATTACCGATACCGCCCACATCTGGTGGAAATTCGGAAACAAGGATCAATATCTTTTGCGGATGGAGCATAGCTCTTTTCTCATTTCAAAAGCTGAAAACTTAAAGTTTACCCTTTTTAATTTCTTCCACCACTCCAGGATCAAGCAGTGTGGTGATATCACCTACATTATCCAATTCATTTTCAGCGATCTTGCGCAGGATCCGGCGCATGATCTTTCCACTTCTTGTCTTGGGCAATCCTTTTACAAACTGAATTTTATCCGGTTTTGCAATGGCGCCGATCACACGGCTTACAGTGGCGGCAATATCTTTGCGGGTAAGCGCTTCATCGCCATGCGTGCCATTAAAGATCACATAAGCATACAATCCCTGTCCTTTTATATCATGCGGATAACCAACCACTGCGCTTTCCACCACACCAGAATGCATATTGATAGCATTTTCCACTTCCGCAGTACCGATTCTATGGCCGCTTACATTTAACACATCATCCACCCTTCCGGTAATCCGGTAATATCCATTTTCATCGCGCAAAGCGCCATCACCTGAAAAATACAAGTTTGGATAGGTGCTAAAATAATTTTGTTTGCAACGTTCATGATCTCCGTACGTTGTTCTGATAATGGATGGCCAGGGCATTTTCATACAAAGATTTCCGCTTACGTTATTGCCTTCAATTTCTTTTCCTTCTTCATCTACCAGTACCGGCAGTACGCCCGGCAAAGGCAATGTGGCAAAACAAGGTTTAGAAGGTGTTATGCCGGCGATATTGGATATTAAAATGCTGCCGGTTTCTGTTTGCCACCAGGTATCTACAATCGGGCAACGCCCCTTGCCAACATTTTCATTATACCAGTTCCAGGCTTCTTCGTTAATCGGCTCACCAACGGAACCCAATACCTTTAGAGAGGATAAATCTTTCCCTTCCAAAGGTTTTAAACCAAAGCCCATTAAACTCCGGATAGCCGTGGGAGCAGTATACAAAGTACTTACTTTGTACTTATCTATGATATCCCAAAACCGGCCTGCATCGGGCCAGGTAGGCACTCCTTCAAATAATAAAGTGGTGGCGCCCGCACTCAAAGGGCCATATACAATATAACTGTGGCCGGTTACCCAGCCGATATCTGCCGTACAGAAAAAAACATCTCCCGGCTGGTATTGAAATACATTTACAAAAGTATAATCGGTGTACACCATATAACCGCCGCAGGTATGAACCACACCTTTTGGTTTACCGGTGGATCCTGAGGTGTACAAAATAAACAAAGGATCTTCTGCATCCATTTCTTCCGCAGGGCAATCGGTTAATCCCAGGGTTTCTACTTTTTTTATTTCATCTTCCCACCATACATCTCTTCCCTTAATCATGGAAACGGGAATGCGCGTACGGGTACAAACGATCACTCTTTTTACAAAAGGGCAGGCCAGGAGTGCATCATCAATAACATCTTTTAATGGAATATCTTTTGACCACGGAATGCGCCATCACAGGTAACAATATATTCGGCATGTGCATCATGCAACCGGTCTGAAATGCTCTGCGCTGAAAAACCACCGAAAATAACTGAGTGAATTGCACCTATACGTGCGCAGGCCAACACAGCAATGGCCAGTTCCGGAATCATTCCCATATAAATACAAACACGGTCGCCTTTTTTAACACCATTATTTTTTAATACATTGGCAAACTGGCAAACTTTGGTCATACAGATCATTATAAGTTAAAAAGCGGTGATGTTCTTCCGGATCATTGGGTTCCCATATCAAAGCAGATCTCATCGCCTCTTTTTTCAAGATGGCGGTCAATGCAATTTTCGGTTATATTTAGTTTAGCGCCTTTAAACCATTCAATTCGTGGTTCGGTAAAATTCCATTCCAGTACTTTGTCCCATTTTTTTCGCCATTGAAAATTAGAAGCAACCTCCGCCCAGAAACTTTCCGGATCTTCTATACTTTTCTTATAAGCTTCCTGGTAAGCTTCAAACGATTTAATTTGATAAGGGTATGACATAACAATTAATTTTTTGCAGGTTTTAAAAGTACGACCATCTTTGTTCTTAAGCTTATGTTCAGACTTATTTTTTGTAATTACAGCTCATTTTACAGCTATTAAATAAATTAAATTGTTTCTTGTGACAGCGAAACATAATTTTAATGCAAATTTGAATCGTTACTAAAAGTCCCTGAGGTTAGTTTATGATTATTGACTGGATACATCATTACTATAATTATTTTATCATTTTTTCTGTATTGCTCGCAATAGGTAAGATTGTTTTTTCTATTCCGTTATACAAGGAAATTGGCGGTTTTTTAGGAATGATCATTTTGCTGTTTAAATGGCATTCGAAACATGAGCGCGAGATGACTGAAACCGAATGGCGGATTAAATATATGCGCTTTCTAAATGTTTTAGCCATCCTCTTCTATGGATCGTTGCTTCTTTTGGGCATTCTTACTTTGATCAAAAAAATATTGTAAACCCTTACCTGGAGCATAATAATCCAAATCGCTTTTTAAAATCAATACGCATGTCTTTATCGGTTCAACAATTGGTTAAAATCTATGGCGCGCAAAAAGCGGTCAATGGAATTAGTTTTACCATTCAGCCCGGTGAAATTGCAGGTTTTTTAGGTCCCAATGGAGCGGGAAAAAGCACCACACTGAAAATAATCGCGGGTTATTTGAAACCAGATGCCGGAAAAGCAACGGTATGCGGTATCGATGTACAGGAAGATCCGATTGCCATAAAACGAAAAATAGGTTATCTGTCTGAAGCCAATCCTTTGTATTATGATATGTATGTAAGAGAATATTTGCAATTTATTGCAGGCATACACCAGGTGCGGCATATCAATAAACGGATGGAAGAAACCATTGAATTAACCGGTCTTATTCCTGAAAGTAAAAAAAAGATCGGTCAATTATCAAAGGGATACAAACAAAGGGTAGGTTTGGCGGCCGCGCTGATTCATGATCCGGAAGTATTAATTCTGGATGAGCCTACAAGCGGACTGGATCCGAACCAGATTGTTGAAATAAGAAATCTAATAAAACAGCAGGGTAAAAATAAAACCGTCTTTTTTTCATCCCATATCCTGCAGGAAGTAGAAGCGATTTGCGACCGCATTATTATTATCCATAAAGGTGAACTGGTGGCAGATGACAGCTTACTGAATTTGCAGAATAAAAATTACCAGGCGAGTATAAAACTTAGTTTTAAAGAAGCCATAGATGAAGCCTGGCTTCAAAACCTGGCATCCGTAAATAAAGTGGATAAGCTGAATAATTATACCTGGCGACTGCACACCGATAGCAGCGCTGATACGAGGAAACAGGTATTGGAACTGGTATTGCTTCATCAGCTGAATATCATTTCACTCGAAAATGAAAACTCAAATTTGGAAGAAATATTCCGTTCCCTTACCAATCCTTCGGATACAATGCATTGAAGTGAAAAAATAAAAACTTTGATCATTTAAGAATAATGATTTCATTTTAAATCATCCATATGTTACAACATTCTACGCTCCAGTTCTTAAAGGATCTGAAAATAAATAACCAAAAAGAATGGTTTGATGCAAACCGGAATCGATATGAAAACGCAAAGCAGGATATTGCTAGCCTTACTACTTCAATCATAAAATCGCATGGCACTCAGGATGCGGATATTATTTCTCTGCTTGCAAAGGATTGTACATTCCGGATCAACCGCGATATCCGCTTCAGCAAAGACAAAACTCCTTACAAAACGAATTTTGGTATCAGCCTCAGCAAGGGGGGAAAAAAGAGTGGATTTGCCGGATATTATATTCATATTGAACCTGGTGGAAACAGCTTTGCAGGCGGTGGTTTATGGATGCCGGAAGCAGAAACCCTGAAAAATATCCGGCAGGAAATTGATTATCATTGGGATGAATTCAGTGGTATTATTCAGGAAAAAAATTTTATTGCTCAATATGGCGACCTCGAAAAAAGCAAAGAACTAAGCCTGACACGTGAACCAAAAGGTTATGATAAAGACAATCCGGCTATTGAATATTTAAAACTTAAAAGTTTTATTGCTTCCCGCTCTTTCAGAGATGAGGAATTAACGGATAAAGATTTTCAGAAAAAAGTTCTGAACGCTTTTCAGGCATTACAACCTTTAATTAAATTTCTCAACAGGGCATGGGAAGGAGGTTGATGGATGGTAGTTGATGGTTGGTAGTTGACAGTGAATGTTAAGTTGCAAAAGATAATTACAGGGAATGATCATTTAGGTCCGGGGTGTTCGAATCCCTCTCTCTCAGCGCCCTCAAATGATAGTACCATTGACCAAATGATACCATTTTATTTTACTTCGTTACACAATCCTTAATTTAGTTCTTTTTACCAGATCTCCTTTGAGGGGCTATAGCAAGAAAACCATCTGCAGATTTCTTTTTGTTCTCCTTCAAGATCCAAGCTGATATTTTGTATCTTCAACAATCATAAAAAATAAATTTATTGCCGTTCAAAAATGCTTGCAAGCCATTCTATTATAGCGGATATAAAGGCAATTATAGTCCAATCAAAAGACAAGGCTATTCGTGCCGTTGATCATCAGCGAACACTAATGCATTGGGATATTGGTAAACGTATTTTTGAAGAAGAACAAGAGGGAAAAGACCGTGCAGATTATGGCAAATATCTTACTCAATTTATTGCGAAAGAGTTAGAACCTGAATATGGAAGTGGTTTTTCCAAGCGGCAAATTGAACTTTTCAGACAGTTTTATCGCACTTTTCCAATTGCGAACGCAGTGCGTTCGCAATTGAATTGGACGCAATATAGATTACTGATAAGGATTGATAACCAAGACAAAAGAGAGTTTTATATTGCGGAAACAATTAAAAACGATTGGACTTCACGACAGTTGGAACGGCAGATTTACAGTAACCTATATGAACGGCTTTTGTTGAGCAATGATAAAGAAAGCGTTTTAGCAGTTGCCAAAAATGAAAAACAACCTTCAGATGCCAAAGAAATTATTAAAGACCCGATGTTTTTGGAATTCCTGGGAATGAAAAGGGAAGCATCCTATTACGAAAGAGATTTGGAAAGTGCCATCATAACCAACTTACAGGAATTTTTATTGGAGTTGGGTAATGGTTTTTCATTTGTTGCAAGACAGAAAAGAATACACCTTGAAGGCGATGAGTTTTTTGTGGACCTGGTTTTCTATAACCGCTTATTACAGTGCTTTGTGATTATAGAAATCAAAACAACTAAACTAACTCACCAGGATATCGGGCAGTTACAGATGTATGTGAACTACTACGACCGTATAGAAAAGCTGCCACACGAAAATCCGACTATCGGTATTTTGCTTTGTGCCAACAAAAATGATACTGTAGTAAAATTCACATTGCCGGAAGGACAAAAACAAATCATTGCAAGCCAATATGAACTTTACTTACCAACAGAAAAACAATTATTGGAGGAAGTAAAAAAAGAATTGAAAAGTTTTGAAGAGAGAGAGCATTCATAAAATGGTTTACCGGAGGAAAGACTGATCTAAAAAAGACTGTAATTATTTATCACCTTTTTATTCAATTCAAAAACGTCAAAAGCGGTATCAGACGTTCGATTGTGATGGGGCGGGAGTCCATTTCAAAATGTCGCATAGGCCGGTTAACATTGGGCGAAGGCCGCCGCAATCGCAATAAAAAAGCTATTGATAGTATTTTATCAATAGCCTTTTATAATGTTTAATTCGAATTTCACAGCTCCCAGCTCATAGCTGACAGCTATGATCAATTCAGCAAATTATTTTTGTAACAATATTCTGCAATCTGCACGGCATTGGTAGCAGCGCCTTTGCGTAGGTTATCGCTTACGATCCACATGTTTAATGTATTTGGCTGCGTTTCATCTCTTCTTATCCTGTCCTACAAATACTTCATCTTTTTCATGCGCCCATAATGGCATGGGATAAATTGCCTGCGCAGGATCATCCTGCACAACAACACCCGGAGCATTGCTTAAAAGTTCTTTTACTTCATCCAGATCAAAATCATTTTCAAATTCAACATTCACGCTTTCGCTATGTCCGCCCATTACAGGAATACGCACGGTAGTAGCCGTTACCCTAATGGTATCATCGCGCATGATCTTTTTGGTTTCATTCACCATTTTCATTTCTTCTTTGGTATAACCATTTTCCAGAAACACATCGATCTGCGGAATCGCATTCAGGTCAATCGGGTATTTATATGCCATTTCACCCTCAGCGCCTTTGCGTTCATTCATCAACTGGTCAACCGCTTTTACACCGGTACCGGTAACACTTTGATAAGTGCTTACCACAATCCTGTTTGATTTTATATTTTTTATGCAATGGATTTAATGCCACCACCATTTGAATGGTAGAGCAATTGGGATTGGCAATGATTTTATCTTCCGCGGTTAATGCATCGGCATTCATTTCAGGAACTACCAGTTTTTTTGTAGGATCCATTCGCCAGGCGCTGGAATTATCAATTACGGTAATGCCTGCTTCTGCAAATTTTGGCGCCCATTCCAAGTGAAGTACTGCCACCGGCAGAAAAAATGGCAATGGCAGGTTTTGCAGCAATAGCATCTGTCATGCTCACCACCTTATACTTCTTTCCTTTAAATTCCACTTCCTTACCAACTGATCTTTCAGAAGCCACCGGAATTAATTCAGTAACCGGAAAATTTCTTTCTGCCAATACCTGTAACATTTTGGTGCCTACCAGTCCGGTGGCGCCTACAACTGCAACTTTCATGTTTGTTGTTTGTTTTAATGGATGTAATAAAAAAAGCCTTCCCGGTTAGGGAAGGCTTCTGATTTATGTTCATATACACAAACGCTCGATTCCTTCCTTTTCAGAGAGGTTTCTTAATGCGCTTTGTAGTGTTGTTTAATTTCATTTCTATGCGAATGTACTGATCAAAAGACAATACAACAAAAAGAAAAAATTTTCCTGAAAAAAATTTTATAAACTTTTTGTGTTTTTATATACGGCTGCTATGGATTTTATTGAGTGTTCTCCGGCATTTGAGAAGCATCGAAAGCGCCTTTTCTTAAATTTATTCCATACTCCAGGTAAGCTTTCAGACAAGCAAGAAAGTTGGCCCATCCTTCGGTGTTCCGCTTCAGCCATCCGATACCGGCTTCATCATTTTTCCTGCTTTTTTCGGTAATAGATATAAATGTATCCGTTGTATTTTTTGATGTAAGCGTCATTTCCACCAATAGTTCGGTACCATCTATATCATCCCAGTAATAAGATATATAATTATCCTTTTCAATTTTCCCAACACGAATGGGAATATCCATATCAAACTCCGGAAATTTCCAGATAAGATTCTTCCCTTCTTCCATCCGGCCGCTGCTTTTTGAAATAAAATAATTCGCCATTTTGGAAGGATCAACAATTGCTTCAAAAACTTCATGAACGGGCTTTTGTATCCGCAATCCCGTTTTAATTTCAAGCGTTTGATTGTTCATGTATAACAGGTTTTAAAAAATTTAAAACAAATTAAATTAATGTTCTGTCAATCTTCATCTGCTGTTTCCATCAATTTGCATACGGGCTTATGATAAACAGGAAAATTTACGGAATTGGCGATAAAGCAATATTCATTTGCTTTTGCATGCAATTCATTTGCTTTTGCTATCATTGATTTGTCCTTTACGGTTACCACCGGATGCAGGGTTATTTGTTCAAACCGGCCACCGCCATTTGCAGCTTCCGTCATGATGCCTGTTGCATTGTCTCTATAATCCAGTACTACTACTTTTGCCTGTGAACACAGATGCAGGTACCAAAGCATGTGACAGGATGAAACAGAAGCCACCAAAAGCTCTTCCGGGTTATACCTTGTTTTGTCGCCAACAAATCCCGGATCGGAAGATGCTAAAATATCCGCTTTATTCTCAGCAATGATGCTGTGACTGCGATCGTATGAATAATAACCGTTTGTTCCTTCTCCTCTATTGCCGGTCCATTGAATGGTCAGGTTGTAAGAATGTTCGGAATTCATGTATTGCCTTGTTTTGTATATGCAAGTTATTTTATTTTTATGCAGCTTTTTTTAAAATATTGGTTTTCAACAATAGTAACCTGGGTTTATGCTATTGAAGTTTCAATCACCGGCAGATCTCTTTTCTTCTGTTTTTATTTCATTCATCATCCTATATACCAGATCCGGTTCAAATCCTTTTTGCAGAAGATAATGGGAAGTTTTGGACTGCCGGTTCAGGCTGTTTTCACCATCCAGTTGTTCCCATTTTTGCCGGGCCAATTTTTTCAAGCATTCAAGATATGCTTCCGCATCAATTTGCTTTAAGCCCAAGCGGATATTATAGGGGCTTACCTGCTTTTGCTTCAGCGCGTATTCAATTTTTATTTTCCCCCAGTTTTTAATCCTGAATTTACTGCCGGCAAAATGTTCTGCAAAACGCTGTTCATTCAAATAGTTTTCTTCTATCAGTAATGAAATAATTTCTTCCACATCTTTTTTATACAGTGAATAACTGTATAATTTTTCCTTTACTTCCTGATGACTGCGTTCCTGGTAAGCGCAATAATGCCGGATCTTTTGAATGGCTTTATCCTTTGATGGCGGCGATAATTTCATGCGCTAAAATTAATGGAAAGAAATGCTTTTAAAGTTTCCGGTGGATTGCGAAAATAATACCTTCTGTTCTGCATTAGGATAAGATGAAATGCATCTCACGGGCAATATTATCCAATACTGCAGGGCATAACCACCAATGGCCTGCTACAACTGAAGCACTGCCGCCTCAGCGGTCGTTGTTTTTTTTTCATGATTAAAATTTAGAACCTTTTTTACATCAAAATTGCAGCAATTAGATTCCCGACGAAGGAGGGTTCGCTTCAACAGGCGGTTTGGCAATATGGCGGGGCGACGAATATATTCTCAACTTTTTGTTCGCTAATCGGCTTCAGTTCCAGCCGACGAATAACGCCGAGCAATAGAATAAACAATGAACTTTTATTTATAAATTTAGCAGCGGTTACGGGCTGACGATTTTCAAATACCGCCACATCGCCAAGCCGTATCCGTTGGCGGTAATTAATAACAATAACTTTATGTGGCTAATTGACAAACCTACAGACGAATTACGACCTAATGGAAGTAAAATTTATGTAAGACTAAAAGCAGACAAGCCTATCGTATCATATTATATTTCATATCCAATAACTTGGGAAGGTTTTATAGGTGGAGAAAAAATTAAGATAATTCAAACTAGTGAATCATCAATAAGTATGGATGACTTTAATTTTATTGAAATGCCTGAGCACTTTACTTATCAAAAGAGCTTTATATTAGACTTAATAAATAATTATCTTAGGAATGCCTTAAAGTAATAATTAAATTCAAAAAATGAATCTTAAAACGCGTATAAATTTGATTCTTCCAACGACTAATTTAGTAATCATGTTATTAACCTCGTGTGGACTTAGTTCTAAGGGTAAAATATTAAAAAGAGGAAAGTGTATTAGTGGGCTATATTCGGCAACATGGGTCGGTGCAGAAAATTCTCAAAGACAGTTTTTAGTTAATAACTCAAGTTCTGAAATTATAACGTTTACATTAAAAGTTACTCATACAAGTAGGCTCGACAGAAATAACAATAAACTATATGAAACTTCTACAGTAATAGAAACTGAAACTTATACTTTAAACCCAGGACAAGAAAAAGAAGTGGAGTGCGAGAAATTTGTTTTTTATAATGATAGAGAAGTGGGACGAATACAAATATGAAATTGTCGGTGCAGTTGTCGAAAAATAAATTGCTTGAACATTAAGCAGGTGGAGACGAAAAGCCCCTAATGAAGCCCCAGAAAAACAACACAGCACGTAGCTATGATAAAAAGAAGGTAAAAACAAGCGGCAAACTACATAAGCGGCTCAATAAAAATGCCATCAAAGGGATTGACCTCAACCAGGATTCGGACATTCCACTTTTCTTTCTATCATCAGCGAAGTGGGCCCGAAGGATTTAAAAAATTTGAAAAAGCAAAACAATTTATTTCCTATTAAGCAGCAAAACTCCTAAAGGAAGCAACATAATGAAGATAGCGCTGCGCAATGCAGCCAATGCCATCGGAAATTTAAAAGATACGCATCTTTCCAATTTTTTCAACCGGGTATGCTATCGAAAAGGTAGAACAGTAGCTGTAAGTGCAACTGCCAGAAAACTGGCTGTCATTATCTGGAATATGATAGTCAAAAATATCCCGTACAAACCACCCATCGAATACCGGTTTCTGGATGAAAAAAGAAGATTAGGCTTAGCCAAAAAAATTAAAAAACAAATTGATAAATTTGGATTCACTGATGTAGATTTAGGCTTTGTAACTACTTGATTAACAAACCTGACTTTATACGTTAGTCAGAACCTTAAACCAACCATTGTAATATGTCTTATGAGTCAATAGTTTATAGAATTTTAATAGCCTCTCCGTCGGACGTTGATGAAGAAAGGGAAGTTGCTGCACGTGTGATTCAGGACTGGAATGACCTCAACTCATTTAATAAAAAAATTGTGCTCTTACCAGTTAGATGGGAGACCCATTCTTTTCCAACGTATGGGGTCAGACCCCCAAGAAACTATAAACAAGCAAATTGTTGACGACTGTGATTTATTAATAGGTTTCTTTTGGACAAAAATTGGCACGCCGACGGGCGAAGATGTCAGCGGTACCATAGAAGAGATAAAAAGAGTATCTAATGTTGGAAAACCAGTACCATGTTTTACTTCTCTAAAAGAGGAAAAGACCCTTCTTTAATTGATTTACAACAATTGCAGGCTCTTAATAAATTCAAAGATGAAGTTTACAAAATTGCGCTAGTTGAAAATTATAACGCAATAGTAGAATTTAGAGACAAAATTTCCCGACAACTGGAAATGAAAATAAGGGAGCTACAGGAAAGAACGGATTCAAGTAAGGAGTCAATAACTTTTTCTTTTATTGACCACGAAACAGGTAAGTTATCAGAAAGTGCTGGGGAAGTTAGCATTGAAAGAGTGGAAGCTTAGGAGTTAAACCTTAATAAGGTTTTAGAGCAAGACAAAAAATTCTCAGAAAATAAATGGTATTATAATCATCAGTTGTCATCCTTTATTAAACGTAAAAACAGTATCCAGATAATACTAGGATTAGAAAATAACTACGATAGAGTATTACAAAATGTAGTAGTTGACCTAAAAATTAAGACCAATGAAAGGGATGCATTAGCAATAGAGGCTATTGGTTCATCTTTTAATAATGATATCTTCAGAGATTTAAATCAAGCTGTTGTATCACAAGAAACTGAATTGACTATTCGTAAGATGTTTAGGAATAGTTTAAACAAGATTTCTTCAAATGTGTGGGAGACTCATTTTTAAAGCCTTTTTTACTCCTACCTCATAGAACAAAAGCTTTGGACTCTGTAATTTTATTATATCCCAAAGCATCAAGAATGAAATTGGAATTTAGTATCACTCTTTTTTCTGAAAGTATTCTTCAAACAGTTAATAAAAAGTGTGAGCTTAAAGTTACCCTAAAAAAAAGAGTCCTGACCTTTGAAGAAATTAAAGAGATTATAGAGAAGGCTCCAGGACCAGACGAATTACCTTTTTAAACCAATACTTCGCACAAACTAATGTTTCGTTTTTGCCCAGGTTTAGTTCAACAGGGCTTACCTAATGGGACGGACGAACAAATGGTCAAATTTAGGATGGGCAGATGTAATTCGATTTCCCCACTTCGGTAAGCCTCTAAACGTTTTGCGTTATATGAAAAATTTCCTATTCATATCATTTTTAGTAATCGGACTGGTTGCATCCGGACAAAATAGCCGACCCGAAGACTTTGGTTTCAGGCATTTGCAAACTGTTTATAAAGGCGACACAGTTGACATTTTGATTAAATCAAAAAAGGGTGAAGAACTCAAAAAGAAACCACTACTACTATTTTGCCAGGGAAGTTTACCAATTCCTTTAATCATAAAATATGACGAGAATGGCAAACAAGGAATTTATCAGGTTTTTGTTTTTAATCCTGACAGTTTATCAAATGAGTATCATCTGGCAATTATTGGCAAACCATATATTCCGCTTATTGTTGACCAAAATTCATTAAACACTGATATGACTTTTATAGACAGTACTGGAGGATTTCCCAAAAAATATATTGAGCGAAATTTATTGGATTATTATGTAGATAGAGATATTGCAGTCATTAAATTTCTTCAAAAGCAAACCTGGATTGCCAAAAATAAATTAGTGGTTGCAGGACATTCCGAAGGAAGTACCATTGCTGCAAAACTTGCATTGAAATTTCCGGGAGTTTCAAAACTTATTTATGCAAGTGGCAATCCACTAGGGCGTATTTTAACGATTATTGAACAAGTAAGATTGGGCGAAACCGACTCTACCAGGTATGCGGAAAATACAATAAAGCGTTGGGAAAATATAGTGGACAGTTCTACAAATATGAATACAAAAATTGGCGATACATATAGAGCAACTTATGAGTTTTCCGTTCCGCCAATGCAATATTTACAAAAACTAAAAATTCCTGTTTTAGTTTGCTACGGAACAAAAGACATCAGTTTGCCGTATAACGATTATTTCAGAGTGGAAATGATTAGACAGAAAAAGAAAAATTTTACATTCAAACCCTACCTTGGATTAGAGCATAATTTTTTTCCATTAAAACCGGATGGTGGTACAGACTATGATATATTTAATTGGGACAAAGTAGCTGATGACTGGCGAAGTTGGTTGAAAGAAGAATGATACGCGGGACAGTAATAGGTGCAGTGTTAAACTAGTTGGTATCGATTCCCATAATATTGAAAGCACATTAGAGAAAGCAAGACCACGTACACACTACACTCTTAGGTGCAGAAATATTGATAGTTGAACATCTTTGCCACCTGGAGTTATTACCGAAAGATGGTTTTACTTTTAGCGCAGTACCCCCAAAAATCAAAGGCGTTGGAACATTTCCTGTGAGAGCAATGGCTAAACTGACAAAAACGAATTAGAAACATAAACATCTCTGAAACATTCTGCGGAGTGAATAAATAAACACGATCAACTTTTAATTATTAAATTTAGGTTTAGTTTCCGGCGACCAGTATGATAAGATTAGACCCCATAATTGCAGTAACAGACATCGAAGCCAGTTCAAAATGGTATCAAAAAATATTTGAACTTAAAAACAATCACGGTGGTGACCATTTTTCAGTTTTAGTTTCCGATGATGATGAAATCATTCTCTGCCTTCACAAATGGGAAGAACACAACCATCCGACAATGACAAATCCAGGTATAACACCGGGAAATGGACTATTGCTTTATTTCAGAACGGAAAATATGAATAGTATTTACCAAAATGCTTTAAAAGCAGGTTGTGTAATAGAAGAAGATATTCACTTAAATCCAAATTCCTTGAGGAAAGAGTTTTCTTTTCGTGACCCTGACGGATATTTTTTGACAGTTACCGAATTTCATAAGTATGAAGGATAAACCGAACCTTCTATTTTCAACGACAAGTAATCAAGATTTTATCCCCCAACCTCATAATCTCAAAACTGTGGTGATGGAATATTATTATTTTGCAGTAGGTTTGTTGCCAACACAAAAACAAATGCGACTGGCAATAATCCGGCAATTGAAGCAGGCGGTTTATTAATCATTCCGCTGCCGCGTTACTGCAATGGCATCTGTTTAAAAAAACGACAAATCGAATTCTCATGAAATTTATTATTTCCTCTTCAGTTTTATTAAAACAACTGCAACAAATCAATGGCGTGATCAGCGCCAATACAGTATTGCCCATACTGGAAGATTTCTTATTTGAGATAAGGGACAAGAAACTGAATGTAGTGGCCACCGATTTGGAAACCGTTATGCGTATTCAAATGGATGTGGAAAGTAATGAAAACGGCAGAGTTTGTATTCCCGCCAAAATTTTAATGGAATCGTTGAAAAACCTTCCCGATCAGCCACTTGCTTTTAGTATTGACAAAAATTTTGCAATAGAAATAACCAGTGATAATGGAAAATATAAGGTGATGGGTGAAAACCCGGATAATTTTCCGAAAGAACCGGAGGCCGATGAAACCAATAGCTTTACCATGCAAAGTGGTGTGCTGGTTACCGCTATCAATAAAACATTATTTGCCGTAAGTACAGATGATCTCCGTCCGGCAATGAATGGAGTTCTTTTTGAATTGAGTGCAAATGCAATCCAGTTTGTATCAACGGATGCACACCGCCTGGTTTTATATAAAAGAACGGATGTAAGCTGCCCGGAAGCCGCCAGCTTTATTGTACCACGCAAGCCGCTGAATTTATTAAAGAATGCCTTGCCGAATAATGAAGATGAAATAACGCTCAGCTATAGTTCCAATCACTTATTTATTACACATGGTTCTACCAAACTGATCTGCCGGCTGATAGATGGCCGGTTCCCGGATTATAAAGTGGTGATACCGGTGGACAATCCTTATAAATTAATCGTTAACAAAGCTGGTTTTCAAAGTGCGTTACGCCGCGTAAGTGTATTTAGTAACAAAAGCACCAACCAGGTAGCGCTTGCAATTACAGGAAGCGAATTACAATTGACCGCACAGGATCTTGATTTCAGTTTTGAAGGTAATGAAAGAATGCAGTGTGATTTTGATGGCGAAGACATGTCCATCGCTTTTAATGCGAAATTTTTAATTGAGATGCTACAGGTTGCCGAAAGTGAAGAAGTGAAAGTGGAATTATCCACTCCTTCCAAAGCCGGCATCATTAAACCTATTGACCAGGAAGAAGGTGCAGACCTGCTGATGCTGGCAATGCCATTGATGCTGAACGCTTAAGGTGCGCCTGTCAGGCCCCCCCGCCCCTAAAGGGGAGCCTGGAAAGTTGCCGCGCACCAGGAAGTGAAGGAATTATTAAAAATTGTGATCTCTTCCTTTGCGCACTTCGCGTGAGGCTTTAATTACAAGTTCTTGGCCACTAAATGATGACTTGGCCAAGTTGCCGCTGAACAAGTGAAGGAATTGATTAAAATTGTGATCTCTTCCTTTGCGCATGCTTCGCGGCTTTGCGTGAAAAGTATCACTCAAAGCCGCGAAGCATGCAAGGATTAAAAGTACAAATTATCTTTCATCCGCCGAAGGGCCATACATGCCGGGTACAGGCACATTCAATAAACGTAAATACACTGATATCTGGGCCCGGTGATGAATGATATGATTCATCGTCATAGCGCGGATAGCTGCAGTTCGTGGTAATTCAAATAAGACATTCTCTCCATTTCGTAACCGCCACTTAGCCATCATTTGCTCATCCGTTGCATTACTGAGTGCGGCTATGGCTGCTTCCAGGTTTTTTTGATGATACTGAACGATTTCCGCTTTGGAATCAAAATGAGGCGCTTTGAAATTGGCTTTCGACATATCCATTTCATTCGTTTTTAAAATATGCGGAATCAAAGTAAGCAGATGAGTAATATGCGTGGCCAGCGCTCCGAGCGGTTTTGATTTTTCATGAGGCAGCCAGGCTAAAGATTCCTGCGGAATTCTTTCCAGCATTCTTTGCGTATTCCCGGCTTCATGTTGTATTTCGGGAATTAATGATTGTGCAATCATGGCAATGTTATTTTCAACTAAAATTAATCAAAAGGTGTGAGGTATGAGGTATGAGGTGAAAGGTGAAAAGTGAAAGGTGAAAATGTGCATAAAAACAGGAACCTGTTTACAACAACCTGATGAATTTTACAGGGTAATCCGGAATGAGGCCCACAGATGCACAATGATATGCAGATGAACGTAATACTTCGGGTCATTATGATTTTTGATGGTCTCAGTGAATGCTTTGCATTTGCGACGCAAGGAACGATGCCATAAAAAACAAAAGCCGGTATCCTCAAAAATAAATTTTAAACAACTTTGTAAGAATTCGCAAAAAGGGAAAATGGATATAGATAAATTGAAATACATTTAAACCCTGCTTACCACTTATATTAAATTCACAGCAATGAAAAAAATGTTTTTATTGAGTTTTGTATTATTCATTAATTCAATTTTAATGGCACAGGAAAAAAAAGTAAATCAGATTATGTTGGATAATTACACTTTTTCAGCCACTGATCCTGTTGTGGGAAAATTGAAATTAAATGAACCCGCTAAATTTTTATTGACAGGAGCAAATGCAAACCTATTCGGAATTCGTAATGGCAATGAATTGTATTTGCGCAAAAAGCCAGGCGCCGATTCTAAATGGTACGATATTACCATTGTGGCAAACACGAAAGCCGGCAACACAACCGGAAATTTCAGGATTGTAAAAGATGAATTCATAAAAAATAAGGTGATCGCCCACCGGGGTGCATTTAAAAATCATGATGCCAGTGAAAACTCGATCAGTTCTTTAAAAAATGCCATTGCCATTGGTTGTGAAGGATCTGAATTTGATGTCTGGCTTTCTTCGGATAATATTCCCGTTATCTGTCATGATCCATCCATTGGCGGAAAAAAAATTGAAGAAACTACCGCTGCGGAATTAAAAAAAATACCATTAAAAAATGGCGATTATGTGCCTACACTGGAAGAATACCTGGCCGCAGGTACCCAACAAAATAAAACAAAACTGGTGCTTGAAATTAAATCTTCCGGTATCAGCCAGGAAAGAAGCCTGCAACTAACAGAAAAAGTAATGGAACTGGTAGCGGCACATAAAGCGCAGGCATGGATCTATTATATCAGTTTTAATTATGGCATACTGCAAAAAATACTGGAACTGGAGCCTGCCGCTAAAGTGGCTTATTTAAACGGCGATAAAACTCCGGAAGAGCTGAAAGCCGATGGTATGGCCGGCCTGGATTATAACTGGGGCGTATTTGTAAAAAACAATCAACTGATTGACCAGGCTAAAAAGCTGGGCCTCGATACCAATTTCTGGACTGTAAACGCTCAAAATGATATGGAGACTTTATTAAAAGCGGGCGTAGATATGATCACTACCAATGAGCCGGAACTATTGCTGCAATTGGTAAAAAACTACAATCCATAAAGATGGTATCCTTGTTTTCATTATTTTTAAGGCTGGAAATAAATTCTTACTGATTTTTTCCATCTTTTATAGTTTATCTAAACCCTTTGCCAGGTATAATAACCTTACCAGATTAAACTGTATTATTTAACCTGAAATATTAATGTGCACTGTTCATTTTATTAGCTCATGAAATCAAAAACCGATAATTCAAGGCGTTCTTTTCTGAAGAATTCAGTGGGCGCTTTAGCAGCATTTACCATTATACCAAGACATGTATTAGGCGGTCAGAATTTTATTGCCCCCAGCGATCAGCTTACCAAAGCGGTAATTGGTGTTGGGGGCATGGGTCGCGGTCATTTTGGTTATGCCGGCACCCGCGTGGTAGCCATCTGTGATGTGGATCGCAATCATTTAAAAGAAGCGCTCAACCTGCTTCCGGGTAATGGTAATGGCGTAAAAACTTTTAGCGACTACCGTGAATTGATTCAATTACCGGAAGTGGATATTGTTCATATTGCTACTCCGCCGCACTGGCATGGAATCATTGCGGCCGATGCTGCCCGCGCCGGAAAAGATATCTGGTGCGAAAAGCCTATGACAGCCACCATTGGTGAAGGTAAAAGAGTACTGGAAGCCGTTCAGCAAAATGGACGCATTTTCCGCCTGAATACCTGGTTCCGCTTTGAAGACAGTTTTTATGGTATGGGCACAACAGTGAAACCTATTAAAAAACTGGTAGAAAGCGGCATGCTGGGCTGGCCATTAAAAGTTACTGTAAGCAGGCATACCGGTTTTGACTGGAAATTTTATTGGGTAGGTAAAACAAATTTACCAACCATGCCGGTTCCGGCCGAACTCGATTATGATATGTGGCTCGGTCCTGCGCCTTATAAACCTTATAATCCGCACCGGGTACACCAGACTTTCCGCGGTTATTGGGATTATGATGGGGGTGGTCTCGGAGATATGGGACAACATTACCTGGATCCCATTCAATATTTTCTTGGAAAAGATGATACCAGCCCGGTATCGGTAGAAATAGATGCGCCGCAGCAACATCCCGATGCGGTAGGCACCTGGCGCAGAATTGTATATACTTATGCCGATGGATGCCAGATCATTCTTGATGGAGAAGGTACGGAAGATAAAGCAGCTTACATTGAAGGGCCTAAAGGAAAATTATATCCCGGATTCCGGTCCGATATTCCGGATCTTGAAAAGAAACTGGCAGCATTCCCCGATCCGGCGCCACAGGTTACCGATTTTGTAGATGCGGTGAAAAACCGCAAAAAATTTGCGCTGAATGAGGAAAACGGACACCGTTCATGCACATTGGTAAATATTGGAAAGATTGCATTAAAACTGGGCCGCTCCTTAAAATTTGATCCGGTAAAACAGGAATTCGTGGATGATGCAGGCGCCAATGCTTTGCTGAATCCGCCGATGCGCGCACCCTGGGGCATTTAATCAAACATCTTTTTTACTTACCATCCACTAAAAACATTTTTTTAAAATATTATTCATGAAAAAAATTTTAATAGCGCTATTAACTTTTTGTGCGGCCCTACAAGTTCCGGCATTATATGCACAGACAGATCAGCGCACACTTACTACCAAAATTGCCGACCTGCTGGCTAAAGTTCCTTCCGAAAAAGAAGCGCTTTTGCAAATAAATATGGATGCGATCGCTGCAATGGGCGAGCAGGGTATTGAAGCAATGGCGCTGATGCTGCAACCGCCTGGCAAAGGTGATAATACCCGCCTCGAATATGCATTAGGCGGATATTCCTATTATACTACACAACACCGGTAAAGAGGCTATTGCGTAAGGCAAGCGCCGCAGCATATTGCAGGGCTCTGGATAAATTAACCGATAAGGAAAGTAAAGCTTTCATTATCCGCCAGCTCGAAATAGTGGGTAACGATGCTTCGGTTAAAAGCTTACAACCTTATCTATCTGATGAGCGCCTCTGTGATCCTGCTGCAAGAACACTGGTGATGATCAATACGCCGGCTTCAAAAAAAGCATTGCTGGATGCGCTTCAAAATGCTTCGGCTTCGAATAAACTTACCTGAGTGCAGGCTTTAGGCGATAGCCGTTATAAAGAAGCGGCTCCAGCCATACAGGCTTTAGTAGGTTCTGCGGATGATAAATTAAAAAAGGTTGCATTGTATGCCCTTGCTTACATAGGCGATCCCGCTTCTCAAACGATCATGGCGGATGCAGTCGCAAAAAAAGCTTATAGTTTTGAGCCAACAGATGCTGCCGGTGCATACGCGGTTTATATTCATCAGTTATATGCAAATGGAAATGCAGCTATTGCTGAAAAAGCTGCGCTTCAGTTGCTTAAAAATGCCGGTAAAGCAAACCAGGTACACACGCAAACAGCAGCTTTGAAACTTTTAGTGGATATACAGGGAGAAAAAAGCCTGCCTTTGCTGATAGATGCCATGAAAGATAAAAACGCTTCCTACCGCGAAGCGGCTTTAAAATATGCAGGCGCTTTTACAAGTGAAGCTGCTACCAGTCAGTGGATTAAAACCATGAAAAAAGCCAATCCGGAAGTGAAAGCGGAAATCATTACCATGTTGGGTAATGTAAAAGCTAAAAATGCTTTGGCGCCGGTGCTGGAATCTTTAAAAGATAAGAACCAAAATATAAGATTGGCGGCAATAAAAGCAGCCGGGCAAATAGGCAATCAGGATGCGCTTCCCGCCATACTGGATGTAATGAAAAATGGTAATGCGGATGAAGTGAATGCCGGTAAATCAGCCATTCTTACCATGCACGGAAATAACATTACCAATGTGGTGGGAGACAGGCTCGCTTCTATGCCCAACAACGTAAAAGTTGCATTGATAGAAGTATTGGCTTCGCGGGGCGCTTCCAACAGGATAGATGATATTTTGCCATTGGTAAAAAACCAGGATCCGCAGGTAAAAAAAGCGGCTTATGCAGCGTTAAAGGATGTAGTAACAAAGCAGAATCTTCCGCCTTTATATACTTTGCTCATTCAATCCAATGATCCGGCAGAGATCAGCGCGGTTCAATCCGCCATTCTTGCCGCATCCGCTTCTATTGGCGACCAGCCAAAACGCGCAAATGAAGTCATTACGCAAATGAAACAGTCGCCTGCTGACAAGCAATATTTGTTTTACAATATACTTGGTGGTATTGGTGGAAAGGATGCTTTGAAGATTGTTTCAGAAGCTTATAAAACCGGCAATGATCAAACCAAACAAACGGTAGTAAATGCGTTATCCGCATGGCCGGATGCAAGCGCTGCGGAGGCTTTATACCAAATCGCCCTGCAATCAAAAACAGGTTATTTCGACCAGGCTTTAAAGGGATATATCCAGTCAGTAAGTAAATCCGGTTATCCCGCAGATCAAAAATTGTTGATGCTTCGTAAGGCAATGGACATTGCTCAAACGCCCGCTCAGCAAAAACAGGTATTAGCTGAGGTGGAAAATTGCAAAACTTTTGTTGCACTTGTATATGCAGGCAATTATTTAGACAACAGCGCACTTCAGCAGAACGCTGCACGTGCGGTAATGAATATTGCTTTATCCAACAAGGAATGGCATGGCGACATGGTTCGCAAGCTATTGGAGAAAACAATTGCAGTTTTAAAAGGACAGGATACCGATTATCAAAAAGAAGCCATTCGCAAACATTTAAGTGAGATGCCCGCCGGACAAGGATTTGTTTCTATGTTTAATGGTAAGGATCTTTCCGGATGGAAAGGGCTTGTAGCTAATCCCATCGCACGTGCGAAAATGGACGCGCCTACCTTAAAAAAAGAACAAAGCAAAGCGGATTCCATCATGCGCAAAGGCTGGTATGTAAAAGATGGTTTATTGATATTCAGTGGTGAAGGCGATAATCTTTGCACTGAAAAACAGTATGGCGATTTTGAAATGTATGTTGACTGGCTGATCCATAAAGATGGCGATGCCGGTATTTACTTACGTGGAACACCGCAGGTACAGGTTTGGGATACTTCGCGTGTAGATGTAGGTGCGCAAGTTGGTTCAGGCGGTTTGTATAACAATACCACCCATCAAAGCAAACCATTGGTACTCGCTGATAATGCTATTGGAGACTGGAATAGTTTTCACATCATCATGAAAGGCGATAAAGTAACCGTTTATCTGAATGGTCAACTGGTGGTTGATAATACCGTTTTAGAAAATTACTGGGATCGCAAACTTCCTATTTTCAACGAAGAGCAAATCGAACTTCAGGCACATGGCAATTATGTAGCTTACCGCGATCTGTATGTGCGGGAATTACCGCGTACTGAACCATTTAAATTGAGTGAGGAAGAAAAAAAAGATGGTTTTAAAGTTTTGTTTGATGGCACTAACCTGGACCAATGGACAGGCAATAAAACCGATTATACGGTAGAAAACGGAAATATAGCCGTATATCCAAAAAATGGCGGTCATGGAAATCTTTATACCCAGGAAGAATTCAGTGATTTTATTTACCGTTTTGAATTCAAACTTACACCAGGCGCCAATAATGGATTGGGTATAAGAGCTCCGCTGGAAGGTGATGCCGCTTATGCAGGAATGGAATTACAGATCCTGGATAATGAAGCGGATATGTATAAAGATCTGAAACCTTACCAGTATCATGGTTCTATTTATGGTACCGTAGCGGCAAAACGTGGTTATCTAAAACCCGTTGGCGAATGGAATTATGAAGAAGTAATAGTAAAGGGACCAAAGATAAAAGTAATCTTAAACGGAACGACCATCCTGGATGCCGACATTACGGAATTCCGCAAAAACGGCACTCCGGATAAACAAAATCATCCGGGACTGAAAAGAGATAAAGGCCATATCGGGTTTCTCGGACATGGCGATACTTTGTTTTTTAGAAATATCAGGATAAAGGATTTGTCTAAATAAGGCAGATTTATAATTCTTTTTTTTAAAGTGATTTTTAGCAATACAACGGCAGCAATGCTTGTATTCTAAAAATCACTTTTTTGTTTTGTGCACTAATCATTTTTCATCCGCTAAACCCCTTGTCAAAATTGACTTCTTTCTCAGTGGCTCTCTGTGCCTTCTCCGTGTAAATTTTTTTTCTTACACAAAGAAATACGGAGAACCACTGAACTACACAAAGTACCTTCAATGATGAGAAATCGCTTAAGTGGGAAATAAGGTAAAGGTTTTTGAAAAGTGAAAGTATGGGGTTACTAAGGTTTATAAGGTTTGATTTGCTAATCTAAAATTAAATATGCAAGCACTTCTTCCTTTCTCAGTGGCTCTCTGTGCCTTCTCTGTGGTTCTCTGTGTAAAATTTTTTTCTTACACGGAGAACCACTGAGCTACACAAAATACCTTCAATGATGAGAAATCGCATAGGTGAGAAATAAGTTAAATAAGGTTTTTGAAAAGTGAAAGTATGCGGTTACTAAGATTTACGGTCATTATCCTAAATCCCCACCTGCTCTATCGTTTTTTGCAACCTGCTTCTTTCTGCGGCAAAAGCCATTAAATGGCTTTCAATAGAAACTTCGAGACTCGAAGAAAGCAAATCCGGATTTTTGTGGCCGACAGCCTGAACCCAGTCTTTCATCAGCCGGTGATCGCCGCCGCCATGCGGATCCGTTTTTAACGACCAGGAAGTTTTTTTCCCGGTTCTGAAATCAGTCATTGTGTACGATTCCATATCGCCTTCTATATCGCCCATCGAACCCATAATACGGGTTCTTCTTCCCTGGTAGGAAGTAAGAGCCTCCATGGAAAATGCAGCCGTTATACCTGAATTAAATTCAATATTCATGGTTAAGTGATCGGGCTGGTTATTATCCATCCGGTACACACAACGGCCATAATCAGTGGTTTTAAGATATTTAAGAATGGTATTGTCCCATTTTCTTTTTTCTTTGGGTAAATCAAAAACATACAATCGTTTATGATCCCGCAAATAAATTTGCATGGCGGAATATGGGCAGGTTGCTTCCGCTTTACAACCGTCGGTACATCTTTCCGTACTGCCTTCCGGTGCATTGGCTTCTTTAAACCAGCTCAGATTTCCAAAACAATGAATATTCGCCGATGGCTCATTTACCAGCCAGCGTAATATATCTGTATCATGACAGGATTTTGCAAGAATGATGGGCCCGGTTTTATTGCTGTTGTGCCAGTTTCCACGCACATACGAATGACTCATGTGCACGTGCTCGATGGGTTCCAGATGTTGTATGCTGATAATTTTACCAATCACACCGGAATTGAGCACTTCTTTCAAATGGCGGAAATAAGGCGCATACCGGAGTACATGGCAAACGGCAATAATGCAGCCCGTTTCTTTTGCTTTTTGTAGCAACAGCCTGCATTCTGCTTCAGTAGGTGCAATGGGTTTTTCGAGTAATATATCATAACCCATTTCCATCGCTTTCAGTGCGGGTCCGGTATGCATGTGGTCGGGAGTTGAAATGATAACGGCATCCGCAAATTTTTTCACTTTAAAAACATCTTCCCACGATTTAAACCGGAATCTAGATCCAATATGATGCATATTGCTAAACCGGTCTCTTCTCAACGTTACCGGATCTACAACACCAACAATGGTCAGATCATGCGGATACAGGGTGGAATAGCTCCCATAAACATTACCACGGTTTCCTGCGCCAATTACTATGGCGGTCACAGGTTTTGATAAGGGCTTGTGCAATGGATTTTCATATACATCCTGTTTAAACCCAAACATGGCCGCCACTTGCTTCCATTCAAGTAAAAAAGTGGCAGCAGATGAATGCAATACCTCTAATGCCCTTTTTCTTGAAATAAAATTCCAGTTCCAGTTCCAAAATCCCATTCTATAATACTTTAATTACAAAACAAATGATGCAGGCATCATATTGAACAGGTATCAAACATGCTATTATCTTGCCAAAATAATTAAGCCGCTTTTTTCTATTTAAAATTAAAGCCCGATCAAATATTTTTGCACCTGGTAAGCAGTTGTAAAACTCCTGCTTTCGCCAGGCAACAACACAATTAATCCGATACCATTATTAAATGAATCCGGCACGCTGCTTAAGTTTTCAATGGCAATGCTTTTACGATCCGGTGGGGTATAAATTTGTAAATATGGATAGGCCGTATTGGGTAAAATGCTTAGCTGCAATGTTGATTTTTCGTCTTTTATTACACATGCCGGGCCGTCGGAATTTTCAAGAACAAAACAGTTATCCAGGAAAGTATCGCCCAATTTTTTAAAATTTATGTACTCCGAAAACTTTTCTACTTCACCCGTAGGAAGCAGCTGTTCATCAAACCGAACTTTTTTTGTACTGTTAAACTTTATATCAAGATCATTCACCGAATCGCCCAGAGTAAAATAGGGATGCCAACCATCAGAAAGCGGCATGTTTACACCGGATGTATTTGTTACTTCGGTATGCAAAATTAGCCGGTTATCTTTTTCCAGGCGATAAGTTACATTTACGGAATATTGAAAGGGAAATCCTTCTTCCTGGTTATTATACTCATATTGCAGTATCACAAAGGAGCCATCTTCATTTGCTTCTGTTGCAATTATCTTGTACACGGCATCATACAATAATCCATGAATAGCTTCCGTACCCATATAAAACTTATTGATCTTGTACGATTTTTTTTCAAAGGAATAGCTTCCTTCTTTCATCCTGCATACAAATGGATTTAACTTTGCGCTTTTAAAACCCTTTGTAATATTTTCAATTGCATCGGCGGGTGAAATAAAACCATTAATGATATTTTTAGAGGTACCATTGTTTATCACCGAAAATTTGTTAAGCAATGCGCCAAAAGAATAAATTTCAACAAAGGAGCCATTTGAGTGATCTTTTAGAGTAATAATTTCATCCGTACCTGTTCCGGAAATGGTTACGTCAAATGCCATACTAGATTTTTTAAGTATAAAGGTAAGTGAAGGCCAATGAATTCCGGGTAAATACAGGACTTGAATTGTTACAACTAAACTTCTATTAATTTTGCCCTAACAATTGTTAGCAAAAGCCAATTGATATGTCATTTACACTTAATAAAAAAGTACGCCTGATTACCGCCGCAAGTTTATTCGATGGCCATGATGCCGCCATAAATGTGATGCGTCGCGTAATGCAGAGCAAAGGCGCTGAGATCATTCATTTAGGGCACAACAGGAGTGTGCATGAAATAGTGGAAGCAGCCATTGAAGAGGATGTACAGGGTATCGCCATCACATCGTACCAGGGTGGACATCTTGAGTTTTTTAAATACATGAAAGACCTGCTCGATAAAAATGGTTGCAGTCATATTAAAATTTTCGGCGGCGGTGGTGGTACCATTTTGCCACAGGAAATAAGAGAGCTGGAAAATTATGGCATTGCTAAAATATATTCCCCGGATGATGGCAGGCACATGGGACTGGAAGGAATGATTGAAGATGTATTGCTGCAATGCAGTACCGCCGCGTCTAATGGCGGAAATAATTCCAATATTAAATTACAGAAGAAAGGAAATACAGAACCGAATGGAAAATTTGCAATGGATGAATGGAAGGATGTGATCACCGTTTCCAAAGCAATTACCAAAGCCGAACAGGGTGAAGATTACACAATCTTACTTGACCAGTTAATGTGGGAAGGGAATGGGATAAATGATGGTAAGATAAAAAAGACGGCGCCTGTTTTAGGCGTTACGGGTACGGGCGGCGCCGGTAAATCTTCGGTGACGGATGAAATTGTTCGCCGTTACCTGAACAAGTTTACCGCCTGTACCATCGCGGTTATTTCGGTAGATCCTTCAAAAAGAAAAACGGGCGGTGCTTTACTGGGCGATCGCATCCGGATGAATTCCATTTCAGACCCCAGGGCTTATATGCGCAGCCTCGCTACGCGCGACGACAATGCGGCTTTAAGCGCTTATGTGCAGGATGCCATTACTATTTGCAAACAGGCGGGCTATGATTTTATCATACTGGAATCTGCCGGCGTAGGCCAGGGTGATGCTTCCATTCTTAATTATTGTGATGTCAGCTTATACGTGATGACGCCTGAATATGGCGCAGCATCACAATTGGAAAAGATCAATATGCTGGATTATGCGGATGTGGTATGCATCAATAAATTTGATAAATCCGGCGCGCTCGATGCTTTGCATGATGTACGCAAACAATACAAACGCAATCATCAGTTATGGACTGCAAAAGATGAAGATCTGCCGGTGGTTGGTACCATTGCCGCTCAATTTAATGATCCGGGTATCAATGAGCTTTTTGAAAAGATCATCACAGCCGTAAAAACAAAAACAGGGGTTGAATTTGGCGACCATTACCCTGCATAAGCATTTAAGGGATACCACTACCAATTCACAGATCATTCCCCCCAAAAGAGTGCGTTATTTAAGTGAGATTTCGGAAAATAACAGGCAGTATGATGAATGGGTGGAAAAGCAGGTTTTCATTGCTTCAAAATTGTACCAGGTAAATGGTGTGCTTGAAACAGCCGGAATCACCAATTCTTCTGATATTTCCGCCGGCTGGGATGAATTAATAAAAATGAAAATCGCCCTGGAAAAAGAACTGGATCCTAATTGCAGCAAACTGATTGAAGCATGGCCGGCGGTTGTAAAAAAATACAATTCTGATTTTTTTGAATACACCGTACGGGGTAAAACTATTCACCAGGACCTGAAGGTTTTAAGTTTATCCGGTACCAAAATACCGAAAGTTGTTTTACCAAAATATAAAGATTGGGGCGATATACTACGCTGGCAGTTGCAGGAAAATGTGCCGGGCGAATTTCCCTATACCGCCGGCGTTTTTGAATTGAAAAGAGCAGGCGAAGATCCAACCCGGATGTTTGCCGGCGAAGGTGGCCCTGAGCGCACCAATAAGCGGTTTCATTATGTTTCATTAGGGCAACCTGCAATCCGCTTGTCCACTGCATTCGACAGCGTAACATTATATGGCGAAGATCCTGCATCAACGACCTGATATTTATGGAAAGGTTGGAAACAGCGGTGTAAGTATTGCTACAGTGGATGATGCTAAAAAATTATACAGTGGTTTTGATCTTTGCGATCCGCGCACTTCCGTAAGTATGACCATCAATGGACCTGCTCCCATGTTGCTGGCGTTTTTTATGAATGCTGCCATTGATCAGCTTTGCGAAAAATGGATTGAAGAAAACGGCGAATGGCAGCGTGTACACAATTATTTTGAAAAAAAATATGAACATCTTCCTAAACCCGTTTATTACAATCCTTCTTCTCCCGAAAGGCTACCTGAAGGCAATAACGGATTAGGGCTTAAACTACTTGGGATAAGCGGCGATGAAGTATTACCTAAGGAGATCTATGATCAATTGAAAGCACAGGCTTTAGCTTCAGTAAGAGGTACGGTGCAGGCTGATATTTTGAAGGAAGACCAGGCACAGAATACCTGTATCTTTTCCACCGAATTTGCATTGAAACTGATGGGTGATGTACAGAGCTATTTTATAGAAAATAAGGTACGCAATTTCTATAGTGTCAGCATTAGCGGATATCATATTGCGGAAGCCGGCGCCAATCCGATTACACAGCTTGCTTTTACATTATCCAATGGATTTACTTATGTGGAATATTATTTAAGCCGCGGGATGCATATTGATGATTTTGCACCCAATTTGTCTTTCTTTTTCAGCAATGGAATGGATGCGGAATACAGTGTGATCGGGCGTGTGGCAAGGCGCATCTGGGCCAAGGCGATGAAATATAAATATAAGGCAAATGAGCGCTCTCAAAAATTGAAATATCATATCCAGACCAGCGGCCGCAGCCTGCATGCACAGGAAATTGATTTCAATGATATCCGCACCACTTTACAGGCATTATACGCGATTTACGACAACTGCAATTCACTGCATACAAATGCCTATGATGAAGCCATTACCACACCTACGGAAGAAAGTGTAAGAAGGGCAATGGCCATCCAGTTGATCATAAACCGCGAACTGGGGACCGCCAAAAATGAGAATCCCAATCAGGGAAGTTTTTTAATTGAAGAATTAACCGATTTGGTAGAAGAAGCCGTACTCACCGAATTTGACAGAATCAATGAAAGAGGCGGCGTATTGGGTGCGATGGAAAGAATGTATCAGCGCAATAAGATCCAGGAAGAAAGCCTGTATTATGAAACCATGAAACATACCGGGGAATTACCCATTGTAGGCGTGAATACATTTTTGAATAAAAATGGAAGTCCGACCATTTTACCCGGCGAAGTGATCCGGAGTACCACGGAAGAAAAAGAACAACAGATTCAAAACCTGCATGCTTTCTGGAAACGCAACGAAGCAAAATCAGACAACCATGTTGAATAAGCTAAAAGAAACCGCTATTCAAAATGGAAACCTTTTTGAGGAATTGATGGAAACCGTGAAATACTGTTCATTGGGGCAGATTACACATGCCTTATATGAAGTGGGTGGACAATATAGAAGGAATATGTAATAATCGGGTTTACACTGGTCAAAAATTTACTCTGAGGAATTTTGGGAAATGCTATAGGAGTCTGTGAAAGCAAATGCTAGAAGTGCTAACAATAATTTCAGGAATTTATTGAAGCACACCATTCGGCTCACATTTATTTAAATTATCGTGAATATCCCTTCCTGTTTTTATTTAGCGGGTAATAAGGTGGCTTTATGCACATCTTTAACCAGTTGGTAAGGCCTGTTAAAAGCTTCCTGATTTAATTTAAACTTTTCAGACAAAATGCGAATGGTTTCTTTGGAAAGGCCTTTTTTATAATTGAGCATATCTGAAACAAGCCCTTCGCTCACATTCAATAAGCGGGAAAGATCAATGGCTTTCATTTTATGCTCCTTCATCAAGGACTTTAGCAGGGTAATGGGATCTGCATCATCAAAGCTTGTGTGCTGCTCATCATATACTTCGATTAATAAACTAAGCAGTTCTATTTCATCCTGAACGCCGATTGTTTTTTTACCGCTATTCACCAACTCTTCAAGTTTATCGCAGTATTGGCAATATTGTTTATCCGTTTTAATGACTTTATATAGTAATGTTTTCATTGTAAGAAAGTTTAGTAACTAATTACAGTAAATTGCTTATTGATATTGCATAAGGCTGTGTATTTTGCATGAGTTCCTATCCATTTTATATACAGGTGCACTATTGTAGTTCCAAAATGATACTTGCATATCATACGATATTCATTGCCTCCAATATCAAATACAACTCTGTTACTTCCTTTACCCAGCAAATCAGCAGCGCCGAATAGGGCAACAATATCTTTCGGATCCTGCCAATTTGCATGCTTTAAAAGCGTGAGCCATATTTTGAAAGAACTCCTGCTTCTTGCATGAGCCAGTACAAAAGTTTCGATTGATTTCTTCTTAATAAGCCTTACTTTCATTTATTGCTTTGTAAAGTTAGAATGTTTACTTCACGAAACGTGAAGTAATTTTTCAAAATTTGCGCAAGAGATTTTAGCTAATGACCAGAAAAATACATCAGACTTTGTATTAACTTGAACAATTTGCTCGATTTAAGTCCGAATATTAGCTTTTCATCCTATTTTCATTGAAAATTTCACCTGCTATGCTTTCACAAACCATGTTTGTCCACCATGTTTATTTCTGGCTTAATAAACCGGGAGATAAAGAAGATCATAAAAGTTTATTGCTGGGCCTTCAGGGTACTTTAAGTACAGTACCAGGCATTAAAGCTTTTCATATAGGAATACCTGCTGATACGCATCGGGATGTGATTGATTCTTCGTATGCGCTCTCCTGGCTGGCTGTTTTCGACAATAAAGAGGATCAGGACGCTTACCAGATAGATCCCATTCACCTGAAATTTATTGATGATTGCAAACATTTATGGAGCAGGGTGCTGGTTTACGATTCCATAGGCGCGTTTTAAAATATTCACATTCCAGCTTTCAAATGGTTGTTTTACTACAATAATTGAAAAGTAGGATAGAAATAAACCGGTGATCCTGAATGAAGTACTAGAACAGAAACAGGCTCCATATATACAGGAAATAAAGTAAAAAGCCGCTAAAAATAAATTTAGCGGCTTGTTCTATTTGGAAAAAATATTAGCCGTACCATTATTCCAATAAAGAAGCGGCCGCCTCATCAATAAACCAATGCAACTTTCCTTTTGTCGCATGAATGGTTTGGGCAGGATAGGTTTCAGCATCATAATCCCCATATAAAACTTCTTTCAAGGCTTTGGCTTTATTATTTCCCGCAGTAAGAAATACAATTTGAGCGGAATTGTTTGCCACAGGATGGGTAAGGGTTACGCGATACATTTTCTGCGCTTCAAGCCATAAAGACAAACACCATTTTTCCTGTTCAAAAATCACTGCTTTATTACCCGGAAATAAAGAAAGCGTATGGCCATCATCGCCCATTCCTAGTAGAATAAGATCGAATGTATACCGCGAACCATCAAAATATTGATGCAGGATTTTTTCATAAGCAATCGCCGAATCTTCAGGGCTAATGTTATCAGTCTGCATAATATGTATTTGATCCTTTGGTACCGGCACATGGTTCAACAAAGTATCATAGGCCATTTTTGCATTGTTGCGCTCATCATTAAATGGAACGAAGCGCTCATCTCCAAAAAAAATATGCACCTTACTCCAGTCAATTTTATTTTTATAAGCATCACTTGCAAGCAGCTTATGGAGCAATACAGGTGTGCTGCCGCCTGACAATGCAAGGGTAAACCGGTCTTGCTGCTTTAGTGTTTTTTGGATATTTTCCACCATCCAGTCAGCAAGCGCGTGGCTAAGTTCTTCTACTGTTTTAGAAATATGTAATTCCACAAGCTGTGAGTTTTAATTTAAAATATATTAAGTTACCCCGTAACTGGCAACCACTTATTCCCCGCCATCGTTTTTTTCCGCAGGAAGTGTGATCCAGGTATTTCCATCTCTTGCTATCAGCGCTTCAGCATCTTCAGGCCCCCAGCTATCTGGCGCATAATTGGGAAAATCAAGGGAGGGCCTTGCTTCCCACGCATCCAGTATAGGTTCTATCACTTTCCATGCTTCTTCCACCTGGTCTGCACGCATAAACTGGGTAGGATTGCCCATCATCGCATCGAGTAATAATGTTTCATATGCTTCCGGCTGATGCTCATCATAGGCATCTTTATAACTAAAAACCATATCCACCGGGTTAAGTGTCATGCTTTGACCCGGACGTTTTGCCTGAAAGCGTAAACGAATGTCCATTTGCGGTTGAATGCTGATGGTCAAGCGGTTTGAACGCCAGGTATCTGCAGCCTCCGGTGGAAAAGCATATTGTGGAGCTTCTTTAAACTTAACTGTGATAATGGTTGTTTTTTCATGCAGATATTTACCGGTACGCACATAAAAAGGAACATCTTGCCAGCGCCAGTTATCAATATAAAATTTTACGGCGGCAAAAGTTTCCACAGACGAATTGGGATTTACATTTTTTTCTTCGCGGTAGCTTTTTACTTTCTCGCCTTTCATCCATCCGGCCGAATATTGACCGCGTACCGCGAAATCATGCGCCTGGTTTTTGTTGATCTTGCGCATTGCTGTAAGCACATCCACTTTCTTATTCCTGATCTCATTGGCTTCAAAGGATACCGGCGCCTCCATGGCTACCATACATATCAACTGAAGAATATGGTTTTGTACCATATCGCGCAGTGCACCGGATCTTTCATAGTAGCCGCCACGATCTTCTACTCCTACCGTTTCGGCAGCAGTTATCTGCACGTGATCTATATAATTACGGTTCCATATCGGTTCAAATAATGCATTGGCAAAACGCAGCGCAAGAATGTTTTGTACCGTTTCTTTTCCCAGGTAATGATCGATACGGTAGATCTGATCTTCCTTAAAAATACTGGTAAGAAGCGCATTGAGATCCTGTGCACTTTTTAAATCATGACCAAATGGTTTTTCTACAATGATACGGGTACAGCGCGTGTCTTTACAAATATGGAGCGCGCTCAGTTGTTTAGCAATATCCGGAACCAGTTGTGGTGCAACTGCGAGATAAAAAATAACATTTGGATGCAATTTCCACTCGGCTTCATACTTATTTACAAAATCGGTTATTTTATCATAAGCATTATCATTTTCCGCATCCATTTGCAGGTAAGAAACCTGTTGGGAAAACTCTTTCCAATGTCCATTGGATTCCCCTTTACGGCGTGAAAATTCCTGGATTCCATCAAACAGGTGTTCGCGGTATTTTTCATCCGTATAGGCAGTACGGCCCGTGCCGGCAATGGCAAATTTTTCGGGCATCCATCCATCAATAAATAAATTGTATAATGCAGGTGAAAGTTTTCTGTGATTTAAATCGCCGCTTCCACCAAAGATGATAACGATTGTGGCTTCAGGACGTTTTTGATTTTCGTTGTTCATATTGAGATTTCTTAAAAAAAATTATAGATCCTCCCTCTCAGAAGCTTGTTTTTTTATGGGGTTAGGAATTAATGTACACTCTTTTTGCAATTGAAAATATTTTAATTAATTATGTTGTCCCTGCCATTCTGTATGGAAATTCCCTTCCTTATCAATACGGTGATAAGTATGTGCTCCAAAGCAATCCCTTTGGGCCTGTATAAGATTGGTAGGCATTTTTTCAGAAGTATAAGCTTCAAAATAAGAAAGCGCAGTCATAAGGCTGGCTACACTGATATTGGTTTTAATTGCCTGTACCAGTATATTGCGAACGCTTTGCTGAACAGACAAAATAATATGCGAGATATGCGAATCGAGTAAAATATTAGGCAGCGCCGGATTTTGCTGGTAGGCGGCGTAAAACTTCTCCAATAAAACCGAACGGATGATGCATCCGCCACGCCAGATTTTTACCACATCCTGTAATGGGATGTCCATTTTTAATTCTGCTGAAGCTTTGTGCAACATTGCCAATCCCTGGGCATAACAAAGAATAAAAGAAAAATAAAGCGCATCTTCCAGTTGATTGATAAACTCCGCTTTATCTTCTTTAATCCGAAGTATTTCGGGATGATATAATGCGGCAGCCTGAACCCTTTCCTCTTTAAATGCAGAGATCGTGCGCATGGTTACTGCCATATCAATTGTAGGAATCGGTACCGGCAAGTCCATAGCATCCTGTGAAGTCCATTTTCCGGTGCCTTTGGCTTCAGCTACATCGAGGATCATGTCAATAAGATCATTGCCGGTAAGGTCGTCTTTTTGTAAAAAGATATCGCGGGTAATCTCTATTAGAAAGGATTCAAGTTTTCCTTCATTCCATTTGGAAAACACATCATGCAATTCCTGGTTGCTTAAACCCAATCCCCGGTGAAGCAAATCGTACACTTCGCTAATCAGTTGCATCATGGCATATTCAATACCGTTGTGTACCATTTTCACATAATGGCCGGCCGCGTCTTTACCCATATAAGCGGTACAAGGTTCACCATTTACTTTTGCGGCTATTGCTTCAAGCAGCGGTTTTACCTGGTTGTATGCCTGCAGGTTGCCACCCGGCATAATACTTGGGCCGGTTCTGGCGCCATGTTCGCCGCCGGAAATCCCCATACCCATAAAATGAATATTTTTTTCCTTCAAAAAAATTACGCGGCGTAAAGTATCGGTATAGTGCGAGTTTCCTCCGTCAATTATTACATCATCTTTTTCCAGCAATGGAATAAGGTCATTAATTACATCATCCACCGGCTTTCCGGCGGGAACCAGCATCATCAGCTTGCGGGGCCGCGATAACTGGTTTACCATATCTGCGAGACTGTTTACTCCTTTTACTTTTGTGCCGGCACTTGCTGCTTTTTCGAATGCCTGTGTTTTTGCCTGGTTCTTATCAAAGCCAATAACACTAAAATGATGGTCTGCCATATTCAATAGAAGATTGCTCCCCATCACACCAAGGCCAATCATCCCAAAATCATATTCATTTTCTTCCATGATTGAATAAATTGAAGCGCAAATTAATCAATCTAAAGGGAATGTTTTTTTATAGAATAAAAATTTACTGTATAAGATTAAAAAAAAGCAGATTCAACCTATTCAGAATCAGGTAACGCTGTGTTTATTCCCAGCCATCCTCGCCCTTATAAAGAAAAATCTTTTTGTTTTTAAAGCTTTCTTTGTAGCCCGCAGGTATTACATTAAAAAATTGCGGGCAATCACTGATCCATTGTATTTCGCCGGAAACAATGTATTCATAAGCCGGCTCGCCTGTGAAACTCCGGCTTTTCCTGCTATTCTGTATTTTAAAAGAGGTGAGCTTTGCATTGTCGCCGCAAACATATTCCTCGAGTAGTTTTTTCTGGATGTCTTCATCGGAAGGCTTGCTTTTACAACTGGTAATTGCTACCAGTCCAATAAGTAAAAGCGGTAATAATATCTTTTTCATACTTTAGTTTTTAATTTGATGTGTGGGAATGATTATAAGATCTTTGCTTTCAGGTTTTGAAATTCCTCTTCTGTAATGTTTCCCTGGTTTTTTAATTCAACCAGTTTGTTCAATTCATCCAGGCTGTTTTTAGAAGATTGAGAATTGTTAGCAGAAGGCGGATTGCCCGTAAACATGCGAAAAGGAATGTCTTTTTTCAGGTTATTTAAACTTTCCTGTAAACTGTTTGCCGGATTTTTAAACAACCACGAACAAGCGATAACTCCTATAGCGGCAGCAAGTGCCAGCCAGATACCCCATCCGAATTTTGCTTTTACAAATCCGAAACCGCCCATCGAATTATCGCTACTGGCCATGTTGATAATTACAAATAATAAAGCAATTGCGCCTGCGGCCATACTGGCAACCCAATTGTTTTTCTCCAATGCTTTTGTCTGATCCCCGATGAGAGCTGTAAAAGCAGCGGCAATAAAAGCCAGGAAAACAACGATGCCCATACCATGAAAGCCGTTGATCCCCTGGCTCATACTCATTCCAAAGGCTCCGGCGGAAATGGATATCCACGGCAGAAATACTGAAATAAGGCCTGCGGCGGCGGCGATTAAAATATATAACCGCTGTTTGTTCATTGTTTGAAAATTCATGATTTTTAATTTTATGGTGAAGAGATGATGAAAGAAAACTGATGCTGCTAAGCCCGGTTTCCTTTTTATTGAAAACTGATTGCACCCTAAACCTATTCAATAACTGGTTTTTAATCAATAGCTGTTTATTATTTGGCGGCTTCCATTTATTTTCCGTTCATTTTTTTAGAAAATAATTACAGCATCCGAAAATTTTTTATTATTTTCTTATCGGAAAAAGTTCAATTACCTGCCTGCTTATTATTGCCCGACCAATTCCATTTTTTGAAGACGGCGGTCCGGATTTTTAGATTTTCACTTTTCTTCAAAAGCTGAATTTTATGAAAACGATCATCCTTTTCTTCGGCTATAGTTTGATGTCTGTTTTTTGCTCTGCGCAGCAAAAAGAATTAGACTCACTATTAAATGAATTGAATCATCATAACGATGAGGATACTATAAAACTGAACCTGCTGATTTCTATCGCATATGCTTACTATTCACTTGATCCTGACAAAGGCTTAAAAAACGCGGATATGGCGATTGCTTTGGCTAAAAAATTGAATGATGAACTAAAACTTGCAGGCGGCTTATCACAAAAAGGACTCAATTACGCGGCCAAAGGGGAATATGATACGAGTTTATATTATTATGATGCGGCATTGAAGATTTATCAACAAATTCCAAGCCCGGTGAATATTGGCAAAATTTTGCAGCGAACCGGAATTATTTATTCCAATCTTTCCGATTATCCAAAATCGCTGGAATACCAATATAGATCCTTAAAGGTCTGGGAACAGTTGCAGGACGATTATGGAATGGCAAATGTGTACAATAGTATCGGTGTTAATTATATGTTTTTAACCGATTATCCACGGTCGCTGGAATACTTTTTAAAAGCCGAAAAACTGTTTGAAAAATTGGGAAAAGAAGCAATGACGGCCAATCCGATCACCAATATCGGGCTCATTTACAACAGGATCGGAAATTATACCCAAGCAATTGAATATCATAAAAGGGCTTTGGCTATTCAGAATTTACAAGGCAATAGAGAAGGGATGGCCGGCGCTTTTGGCAATCTGGCAACAGTGTATAATAATCTTGATGACCATAAAGCGGCGTTGTTTTATTTTAATAAAAGTCTGGAAACGTACGAAGCAATTGGAAATATCCCGGGAAAAGCGCGTCAGCTTTTGAGCATTGGTTCGCTTTATAACGATTTGGGCGATTATTCAAAAGCATGGCCTTATCTTCAAAAAGCGATCCCGTTACTGATGCGTACAGGGGATAAAACAAATCTCGGTATTGCGCTGGATGCTGTGGGAAAAATTTATTCGGATGCTCCCAAAAAAATACTGTTGCAACTAAACCTGGTTCCCGGAAGCCGGTATGAGGAAGCGCTGCAATATAAACGGAAAAGCCTTGAAATTGCAAAAAAGATCAAAGATGTGGAAATGCAGGGGATGGTATGGGAAAATATCAGTTCGATTTATGAAAAACAACAGCTCTTTGGCAAGGCCCTGAGCGCATATAAAAGGGCGGTTCAATTGAAGGATAGCGTTTTAAACGATTCTAAAAAAACGGAACTCGACCGCAAGGCGCTTCAATATGAATTTGATAAAAAGGAAGCGCAAACAAAATCGGATAATGATAAAAAACAAGCGGTAGCCCTTGCACATATGAATCAGCAAAAAATGGTAAAAAATGCAACAATGGCCGGCAGCGCGCTTTTAATAATCACGGGGTTGATCAGCTTTATTTTTTATAAAAAAAGAAGGGATGCCGGTATTCAAAAAACGGAAGCGGAATTTTACGCCCAGGTTGCAGATACCGAAATGAAAGCATTGCGCGCACAGATGAATCCGCATTTTATCTTTAATTCCCTTAATTCCATCAGCGATTATATGATAAGGCATGATATAAATTCCGCAAGCCATTTTCTTACAAAATTTGCAAAGCTGATGCGGCTTATTCTGGAAAATTCAGAACAGAGAGAAGTAAGTCTTTCAGAAGATTTAAAAGCGCTTGAGCTTTATATGCAGCTGGAAAATATGAGGCTTAGCAATGGTTTTTCCTACGAAATAAAAGTGGAGGAGACCATTGACCAGGAAAATACCATGATACCGCCACTGATTCTGCAACCTTTTGTGGAAAACAGTATCTGGCACGGGCTAAACGGAAAAAAAAGCGGTGGCAAAATATCAATCCGTATTCAAAAGCACGATGCCATGCTACATTGTACCGTTGAAGATAACGGTGTTGGAATGCAAAAACAACAGGAAGAACAACAAGATCAATTCATCCGTCAAAAAAAATCGGCCGGAATGCGGATTACCAAAGCACGTATTGATATCCTTAATAAATTAAAAAATTCAAATGGTTTTGTTGAACTTTATAATTGGGATGAAGGAACACGTGCGAAAGTAATATTGCCTTTGGAATTAAGCTTTTAAAAACCTTATGATACGAGCAATAATTATTGATGATGAACAACATTGCATCACCCATCTTCAGAACCTGCTGAAAGAACATTTCAGTGATACGGTTGATCTAATGAACAGCTATCAAACACTGGAAACCGGCATCAAAGGCATCATAGCGCAAAGGCCGGATCTCCTTTTCCTGGATGTACAGATTGGTGATAAAACCGGGTTTGATGTGCTAAGAAATTTTACCACAATTAATTTCGAAGTGATTTTCACAACGGCATATGAAAAATATGCTGTGCAGGCTTTTAAATTCAGCGCCATTGATTATTTGCTAAAACCAATCGATATAGAAGATTTGAAACAGGGGATGGAAAGGCTGAAAGGGAAAATAGCAAAAAATGAAATGGCCACAAAGCTTGACACATTGTTTCACAACCTGAAAGATCTTCAGGGAGGTTCAAAAAAAATCTGTGTTCCTGTATTGAATGGTTATGTTTTTCTACAGGTAAATGATATTATCAGGTGCCAGTCTGATATTAATTATACCACGCTGTTTTTAAACAATAAACAAAAAATTGTAGTGGCTAAAACGCTGAAGGAATTTGAAGAAATGCTCCGGGAGTATCATTTTTTCCGGGTTCACAATTCTCATCTGGTTAACCTGGCATATATAAAAGCTTACAATAAGGGAAAAGGTGGTTATATCACCTTACAGGACAATACGGAAATTGAAGTTTCCACCAGGAGAAAAGATGAATTTTTAAAAGGATTATCCGCATTTTAAAAAGGGCATAATACTGAAAAAGAAAAGGGAGCAAAATTGCTCCCTTTCTAATACTTTTCTTAACCAAACTCCAAACTATCCTTTAGGTTTAGCCTGTGGCTTGGCAGGTTCTTCATGCTGAACGGGTTGGCCATCGGGTCCTTGCAGCGGAATTTTCAATTCTTTCGCTACCAATTCAAATATATTATCTACCACTTTAAAGTCGGTACCTGCGCCTTCAATTGCTTCTGGTTTCAATACAAGGGTGTATTTTTTAGCTGCCAATATTTTCTTATATGCTGTTGCTACCTTCTCGTATAAAGGCTGAGCAAGTTCACCTCTTTTATTCTCAATTTTTTGCTGCGCAATTTGTTGCCAGTAAACGAGGTTCATACCAACTTGTTGTCTTTGCTTGGAACTGTAATCCAATACCGCTTTAGATTTTCCTGCAGCAGAATCAGCTTTGTAAGTGCTATCCAGGCGCTTATATTCCATTTGATAAATATCATATTCAGAAGCTAGAGAATCCGACTGATATATTTGCAATGCACTATCCACAGCTCTGTAGCCGGGCATAGCCATTATCATTTGCTCAATGTCAAAAACTCCGATTTTTATATTTTGCTGAGCTTGCACCTTATCTCCGGCAAATAGCATTCCTGCAACAGCAAGCAGAGAGAATAAAACCTTTTTCATCAGTTTGTTTTTTGTTTTTTAGTTTTAAATGGAACCATCAAATCAATGTTGCTGCAAAATGAACATTTTAATTGATGTCTTTTCCCTTTTTTTGTTATTGTTGATTTAAAATAAAACAGATTAACCCTTTATTCCCAATTCCTTCAGCACATCATCGCTTTTATCCAGTTTTGGGTCGGCAAATATAACAGTAATTCCTTCACTTTTATCCAGTACAAAATCATAACCGCGCGCTACCGCAATTTTTTGCATGGCGTTGTAAACCTTATCCTGTATTGGTTTCACCAGTTTTTGTCTTTCTTTAAATAAATCGCCTTCGTAACCAAACCGTTTTTTCTGCAGATCACGCAGTTCCTTTTCATTGTTGAATAATTCATCCTCTCTTTTCTTTTTCAACTCATCGCTCAGCATGAACTGTTCGGCATCGTAATTTTTATACATCTGGTCCAACTGGGCCTGTTTTTCATCAATTTCCTTTTGCCATTGCTCGCTTATCAATTGCAGTTTTTTATCGGCATCCTTATATTCCGGCATTTTATCCAGAATATATTTGGTATCAATAATGGCATATCGTTGTGCATTTACTGCAATGACGCTTAAAGAAATCACCAGTACCAGAAAGAATATTTTTTTCATAACGGGCATTATTTGTACGAACTAAATATTTTTATTCCGGTTCAAAACCTAACATAAAGGTGAAACGTCCTGCATCTTTCAATGATGAATTTGGTCCGATACGATCCAATCCGATTCCATAATCAAATCCTAGCAATCCAAACATGGGCAGGAAGAACCGCATACCTACACCAACCGAACGACGCAACTGGAATGGATTGTAATCTTTAAAGGAATACCATCCATTTGCAGCTTCAAAAAATGTGAGTCCATAAATGGTACTGCTTGGATTAAGGCTGAACGGATACCGCAGTTCCAGCGTATATTTATTAAATATAGTAAAATATTGCTGTGCACCCTGCTGATCAGGATTAATTCTCGGATTTGAATTTTCATAAACCGGATAACCGCGATGTGAAATGATATCATAACCAAGTAATGCATAACTATTGCTCAAACCTGCATCACCCAACTGGAAACGTTCAAATGGTGAAACGTTTAATTCATTATTATACCGGCCGATAAAACCATATTTAGCGGCAGCTTTCAACACAAATTGTTTATTCCGGTCTTCACCCGATGGTTTGCCCAAGGGTACATACCATTCGCCATTGAAACGCCATTTATGATATTCCACCAATTTATATGGATTGCTGGAATTTACAATATTTTTATCAATCAGCGAATAGGGTGGTGTCAACTGGAGGCTCAATAAAAAGTTTGAACCTGACTTTGGAAAAATCGGCTGATCCACTGAAGATCGCTGCAAAGCAAATTTCAAACTCACATTATTAGAGATACCCATTGTTGAAGCCCGGAAGATTGATCTGGTCAATATAATAATTTTTCAGCTTATACCGCGCATAATTAAACGTTACTCCCAGTTGGAAATAATCATCCGGCCATTTCAACTGTTTGGCTAAACCTACAGAAAAACCTGTAGTTCTAAAATATGCCGTATCAGCAGCGGCCTTGGTATAAGTTCCCGTCAGATAATCATAAGCATTGGCAAACTTGGTATCATATAAACTTACTGATAAAGAATTTCTTTTTTTACCGCCAAGCCAGGGTTCAGTAAAAGAAACATTATAAGAGCGGTAAGCCCGTCCATTACTTTGCACACGCAGACTCAGTTTTTGTCCGTCACCGGTAGGCAATGGATCCCATGCTTTTTTGTTGAAAATATTGCTGAGAGAAAAATTATTAAACGTAACACCCAAGGTTCCCGTTAGTCCAATACCACCGCCAAAACCTGCACTTAATTCCAGCTGATCGCTTGATTTTTCTTCCACCCCCCAGGTTATATCCACCGTACCATCTTCCGGATTGGGAACAATGTCTGGATTGATCTTTTCCTGGTTAAAAAAATTGAGGTTTGCAATTTCACGTTGCGAACGGATCACATCGGTACGGCTGAATTTTTCACCGGGCAATGTTCGCAATTCACGACGGATAACATATTCCTTTGTTTTTTCATTTCCCGTAATACGGATATTTTTAAAAGTAGCCTGTGGCCCTTCCACAATCCGGATCTCATAATCGATGGTATCGTTGTATACCGCAGTTTCTACAGGATCGGTTCTGAAAAACAAGATAACCATCATCCATGTATAAGCCGCTGATATCGCCACCTTCAGGGGATAAAGATTTACCAAGTTTTTTATTTAGAATATCCAGGTTATAAGTATCGCCTTTTTTTATTCCTAAAATAGTTGTCAGCAAAGAATCAGAATATTTTGTATTTCCTCTCCAGGTAATATTTCCGAAATAATATTTATGTCCTTCATCTACTTTGATGTCAATATTCATATTACCCTTATTATTGTAATACTGCGTATCTTTTACAATTGCAGCATCACGGTAACCGTGCGAATTATAATAATCAAGTAGATGGTCTTTATCTTCCTCATATTTTTTTTCATTGAATTTGGCTGAAGTGAATAATTTCAACCGCACATAAGGATCCAGAACGCGTTTGGTTTTGGTAAATGTAAAATATCCTTTATCCCTTAAATAATCAGAAAATGTATATTTCGTTGGATTGGCCAATGCGGTTTGATCGCCGGTTGGAAACAGCGTTAACCGGCTCATTTCTTTGGTGCCTTTCATTTGCTTTTTAAGCGCCAGTTCATCAATGGTATTATCTACAAAATTGATCTGGTTGATCTTTACTTTATTTCCTTTTGTAATATTAAAAGTAAGGATCATAGAATTCGCATAGGCAGAATCAGGTTTTTCATTAATGGATACTTCCACACTGCGAAATCCTTTTTCAGCATAATATTTATCAATGGCTGCGATTGCGCTCATTTTCATGTTTTCCGTAATCACCTGACTGGTAACCAGACCGGTTTTGGTATTCAGCTCATCCGCTTCGGCCTTTTTAATTCCTTTAAAAAGAAATTTGGACAACCTGGGTCTTTCCGTTACAGCTATTTCCACATAAATATCCGTTCCCTGGAGCTTGGTAATATAAACTTCCACATCACTGAAATAGTTTTGAGACCATAATTTCTGAATAGCACGGGAGAAATTATCCCCGCCGGGAATGGTTATTTCATCTCCCACACTTATACCGGCAATGGATAATAGAAGCGCTTCATCAAAAAATTTATTTCCTGAAACGGTAACACCGGCAACTTTATATTTCTTTGGTGTTTTTTGATTGAAAATATTTAACAGATCGGCATCAATGGATGTTACAGGATGCCCCACTGTATCAATGGCATGATCGGGCTGATTGCCAGGTACCTGCGCAAGACATACATGACAAATAAAATTGACAATAACTGCCAGTACCAAAGGTTTACACAAGTTCTGCATCCAAATATTTTATTTATAGCGAGCTGTAGGAGCAATATGCTCCGGCAGCAGGTAATTTTGGGGAATAGGGCGGCAAATTAACGGGAATATTTAAAACTGTTTGTTAAATAACTACGCTTTGAAATAAATATTAATGAATACTTGCCTGCAACTGTTCACTCGTTTTTCCAAACCTACGCTGACGATTTTGAAAATTAAAAATAGCTTCATATAAATTTTCCTTCCTGAAATCGGGCCAAAGGGTATCGGTGAAATATAGTTCAGCATAAGCAAGTTGATACAATAAAAAATTACTGATACGATATTCGCCACTGGTACGGATCATAAGCTCCGGGTCGGGAAATTGGCTGGTTAATAAATATTTTTGAATGGTTTCCTGGTTAATGGTTTCCGGATCCAAAGCGCCTTTTTTAACATCTTTTGCTATATTTTTCATCGCATTTGCTATTTCCCAACGGCTGCTATAGCTCAATGCCATTATAAGATTTAAACCCGTATTTCCCGATGTTTCCACAATTGCTTCATCCAATTCCCTACGCGCTTCTTCAGGCAGCATGCCGGTATCGCCAATTACATGAAGTTTGATATTATTTTTATTTAAATCAGGCACTTCTTTACGGATCGTATCCACCAGCAATTCCATCAAACCCGAAACTTCATCTTCAGGCCGGTCCCAGTTTTCAGTACTAAACGCATAAAGCGTAAGATATTGCACGCCTAGTTCGGCGGCGCTCTCCACTATATTACGCACACTTTCCACACCATGGTAATGGCCGAATAACCGGTCATGGCCCTTTTCTTTTGCCCATCGTCCATTGCCATCCATAATGATGGCTATATGAGCCGGAATGCGGTTGTGATCAATTTTACTTTTAAAATCCTGCATGTATTTTCCGCGTTAACAATGCCAAAATTAGCAAAAGCAAAGATTATAGCGATAGAAAGATTTTTTTATAGAATTTAATGGTGATTTAAGGCATTTTTAAGCGGAAAGCGCCCGGTTTCGCGGCTTTGAATTATTTAAAATCATCCCTTTAATTTCAATATAAAATTGAAAAACCAGACTGTACAGCGATATATTTTCTATAAAAAAAGTCTAATTGTCTGAATTTTCCGAAATCCCTTAGCGCCATTGTTGGTCGGCGACCAACAATGGCGCTAAGGGACAAAAAGATTTGATAAAATATATTTATTGATCAGCTGTAAAAAGGACCACAATAGCGTTAAAGCAAAACTTAATTTATTTAGATTTTGTAACTTAGTTGTAACAAAAATCTTCGGGCAATGAATTATGGAGCAATCAATATAGATCCTGAAACCATGGGTGGAACACCGGTTTTTACGGGAACAAGAGTTCCTGTTCAAGCCTTATTTGATTATATTGAAACAGGAGAAACCTTAAACGAATTTCTCGAAAACTTTCCTTCAGTGAAAAAAGAGGATGCAACAGAGGTATTGAAAATGGCAAGTAAATCCCTTACCACCCTAAAAATCCTGAATGAAAATTTTGCTTGACGAAAATTTGCCAGCCAAAGTAAAGTATGACTTTGGTGAATATTATGAAGTGAAAACCGTTAAAGACATGGGTTGGTTGGGAAAGAAAATGGTGAACTTTTAGGATTAGCAGCGTTTAATGGCTTCGACATTTTTCTTACCCTGGATAAGAATTTAAAGAATCAGCAAAACCTAAATAAGGTTGACGTAGCAATTATTCTCTTGCTTGCAAAAGATAATAAACACCAGACTTTACAGATGTACATTCCCAAAGTGAAAACATTATTAAATAATAATAAACTTCCAAATTTTCAGAAATCTATTAAAAACTCCATCTTCTTCATTGTTGGTCAGGCGACCAACAACGGCGCAACATTATTAAGTAATAATAAACTTCCAAAATTTTCAGAAATCTATAACTTCATCTATATGATGTTCAGGCGACCAATAACGGCTGAGAAAAGTCGTTGCCAACCTGGTCAGGCGAATCAACAATGGAGTTAAGAAACTTTAAATTAATATTGTGTTACTTCCATTTCCACTCCTTGATTCATCCTTTCTTCAGCCTTATTAAAAAAATCAGCAATATTATAAATTTCTTTTGCTACATCTGCATCTATGTAGTATTCCCCACAATTGTTGCAAATTTGAGCGGGCACATTCTTGATAAAAATAATTTTAGCTTCTCTTACTATTGGAACATTTACAAAGTCTTCTGCAGTTGTTCCATTTTTACAAATTACACAATTCATAATCACACAATTTTATTTTTAAATGTTGTATCCCATATTTTATTATCAGGATAATAGGCAGTAATTAAAATACAAACATTTTCATTTTTTGCTATAACAATATGCAAGGGAGTGCCATTTATAAATCCTAATAATAGAAAAGAGGGGATAGGGCTTATCGTTAACAATGTTTAATAACTGCACCTTTAATAACACGGTTTCGACGCTTTCAATAGTGATATGACGTTCAAATAATTTCGTAAGCCATGGCCACTCATTCAATTGTTGATTCTATTAAACATTCCAATCGATATTTTCTTAGTGAACAATTTTTCATTATTTAATCATTGTTGGTCAGGCGACCAACAAGGGCTAATTTATTTCGCAGTTGGGCAACGATAAGAAGTTAAATTAAATGAAATGCCGATTTGCGCAAGCACATAAGCATCTTTTTGTTGGCTGTTTCCTCTTTGCCTGTCTTTTATACCTATAGGCGTACCGGTTTCATAACTTCTATCCTGCAATAAAAATGCGGCCGAAGGTTGTCCATTCGGAAGGGGAGGAAATGCGGAAGGACCGGCATAAGAAGTACTTACATCATCCAGGTAATCTGTATTCGTAAAACGGTAGCCTACTTCTGCAAAAAGATTGATGTTTTCATTCCAGCTATATTTGAATCCTACTGCAAGCGGAAAACAAACGGCCATCGTACTGTACTGTTTCCTGTTGGGATACAAAGCACTGCCCTGTCCTTCGGTGCCAAGTGGTCTCAAATAATATTTTTGTCCATTGAGATAAGCATAGGGATCATAGGAAAATATTCCTACACCTAAAGAAACATAAGGCGTATAATGATACCCTTCCACGCCGGGGATATATTTGAAAAAATTAAAATTCCCGCTGGCCGAAAGTTCCCAGATACTGGTATTAAAGCTCAGGTTCCGGCGTTTTTGCGCTTCATTTTTACTGTAAATATCAGAATAACCTAATTGTGCATAATTGGCCGCAAGCTTTAATCCTATATAATTATTGAATTGCTTTATAAAAAAAATACCACCGGAGAATTTCGGGCGGTTCAGTGCTGCTCTGGTATTTAAATCTCCAAAATAATGGCCTGCTCCTACGGCTATTCCAAATTCACCCTGCCGTACATTACTTTCATATAATTGAGCTTTTACGGAAGAAAATGAGATTACAATAAAAGATATAAATATTAATTTTCTAATCATGTCGCAAAATAATGAATGTTCTAATAACGCAATGCAAACGATTTTCTTGTATAAGAGATTAATTTCTTTTATCAAACCCCCATGTTAACTTCGTACGAAGGGTTGAAAGAAAGCTGTTTTCATTGAGCCGGATGAGGCTGATGGTAAAATCTTCTTTCTTTACCGCCAGCTGAATCGCCTTTCCCACAAGCTCTTTCCTGGAGTCGAGGGCGCAAATAAATTGCTCGCTTCTGCCTTCTATTTCAAAAGAAATAATATTTCCATCCGGAATAATAATAGGCCTGATATTTAAATTATGCGCCGCTACCGGCGTAATTACAAAACAGCTTGAATCGGGAAATAAAATCGGGCCATTACAACTCATACTGTAACCTGTAGATCCGGTGGGAGTGGAAACAATCAGTCCATCCGCCCAGTAAGTATTTAAAAATTCCCCGTTCAGATAAGTATGGATTTTTATCATGGGGGAAAAATCCCTTTTATGAATGGCAAACTCATTCAAGGCAAAAGGAGTGTTGCCAAATAATGGAATGTCCGCATCCAGGTGAATCAGCGTTCGTTTATCCACAACATAGGTTCCATTTACCAACGCATCTACTGCGCTGGTCAACTCTTCTTTGCTGATGCTTGCCAAAAAACCGAGTCTTCCAAAATTGATCCCCAGTATGGGAATATTTTTATTTTTTATCAATGCCACCGAATCGAGCATGGTACCATCGCCGCCCAAACTGATCAGGCAATCAATGGATTCATCGAGACTTGTTTCATCGTGAAAAACGGTAATATCCGCAATATTGCTTTCAATTGCTTCATAACTTGGAATGAGCGTATGAAAAATGATCACCGTTACATTATGTTTATGTAATTCATTTAATAAAGTGAGTAATTGTATGTTTTGGTGAGATTCGAGGCCCCGACTGTAGATAGCAACTTTCATTCGTTTCTTTTATTTTCCTAATCAAAAGTCTGAAATTTAGACAATAATGCCGACATACATGATGATAAGCGATACTGCATTCAATTTAATGATTAAAATGGGCTAATATATTGTGAATTAAAAAAGCAAAAATGGTTTATAGCCTGTTAAAGTCAAATTTTTCAATAATATTTTTTTGAAACCAGCAACAAATCTTTATGGATCTTTTCTTGCGTCGCACACTGCAACTGCATCTCTTTTTTCACCATATTAGCGCCATAAACGAATTATTTTATCGAAATTATTCAAAATACAAAATCGGTTTATGCACGCTCTCCTTAAGGCACCGGACTTGCAAGATACCCAAAGTGAAATAAACAAACCATGCAACTTAAAAATCTGTTCTTGTATGAATAAAGAAACCGGAATTTCCTAACTGGTTAAAGCTATAGTCAATTTTGAAAACAACATCATAGATCGTAACAATATCGAGTCCTAGGCCCCAGGTTTTCAGCATTCTGTTATTCAGTAAACTATTTCCGGCATTTTTGCTGTATGCATATCCCAGATCGCCATAAGCTTTTAGAAAAAAACGAAAAGGGATGAGGTTGTGCGTTTGACTTTTTACCGGATTCTTAAAGGCAAAGGAGAAAATTTCATTTCTTGCTGTGGCTCTTCCAATAGCGCCGGCTACTCCATCTACCACATAATATTCAAGCCCACGCATAAAATAATTATTATATCCCAGCAACTGCTGGTTGTAAAACGGCTGATTCGAATGGAAAACGCAAAATGCCGGCAGCCTGAAACTGCAGTTGGGAAAGCCTGGAAACCGGAATGGTATAATTGCCCTGAAAATTCAATTCCCACAGGTCCATATTTTTATCAAATCCTTTTTTGGAGATAGAAAAATCACCCATAAACCCTTTGCTTGGATAAGGGATATAATCCACATTAAAATACTCCATTTTATAGGTCAATTCCGGAAAACGAACTCTTGTTGCATGATTGGGAAAATAGGATGGATTTAGTTTATAAATAGTATCCGCTATCTTTTCATCCACATAAGCCAGTTTAATTATGTGTTTTGTTTTAATGGCAGGCCTGTAGAGGTATGCGGCTTCAACTCTTATTGTTTGTCTTACAAAATCATCCTGCTTAAAAAAAATCTGTTTGCTCTTTAATGTTTCATAATTCAGTTCCCTTTGGGTAGAATAATTAAACCCGAGGCTGAAGCCGCTTTTCAATGCTTTATCCACATAAGGTTGTTCATACCTGAAACTGATTTGCCGGTTGTAGCCGGAAATGAGCCAGATATTTAATTCGTCATTACGGCCGCTTACATTGTATTGTTGAAATTTAAGTCCATAATTCACACGGTTTAAATCGCGCTTATGTTCCACCCACCACTGATTGAAATTCTGATCAATAATTTTAAAATAGGGGAGCGGAAAAAGGTACCATCGTTCTTTCACCAGAATATTGATAAACACCAATTCACCGGTTTCGCTGGCTATGGATACGGTTACATCCACAAACAAACTGGTATTCATAATCTGCTGCCGGGCGAGAGTTAATTTTTTTTCCAAATCGCTGCGCAAAATATAATCTCCCTGATTAAAGGGAATTTCTCTTTCAATGATATAGGATTTGGTTTTCTTATTTCCGCTAATGGCAATATCGGCTATCATTAACAGGGCCGGCTGTTCGGGAGAAACGGTTAAATCGGGATTGCGAAGAATTACGGATGTATCCGATTGAGCCGCCGAACATAAACATATTCCACACAGTAACCATAGCATCGTTTGCCGGCACAAAGTCTTCATCACAAGTAAATAAAATTCGTTAAAAAAATATGATTTTGTAAGAAATCTGTCGCTTAAAATTTAAATATAGAAAAAAATCTGCGACGGATGCAGAAACTTTTAAATGTTGAGATAGGTCATCAGAAGATCATAATTTTCTTTTAACTCATTTTCATAAACTTCTTCTCCAAAATAATAACGTATGGAGTATTCATACCGTTGCAGGGTGGCAAGAATGTCAGAAACTTCTATCCGGTTGATTTTAATGGTCACGATCAGCTGGCCGGTAGCAGCGTCTGACATCGTATTGAGTTGGGTGATATAGGCATTATTAGTTTCGATCAGGCGTGTTAATTCTCCGAAGGAAAAATTCCTTTTATCCATTTCAAGTACAAAAACGGCTCCGGGTTCTTCCACGCCATTGAACATACTTGCGCCTCTTATTAACTCTTTGCGGGTAAGCATTCCCTGAAGTTCTTTTGTTTCCGAAACCACCGGAACAAGACTTAAATTGAAATCCGCGGCTAATTTTAAAGCAGTTAAGAAATGCTGATGCGGTAAAGCGGATATTTTTATTAAGTCATATTCCATAGCGGATATTTCTGATTTTTCATCCGCATCCAGTAAATCCTCTTTACTGATCAATCCGATATACAATCCATTTTTTTCAACCGGTAAATGCTGTACTTCATATTCATCCATCATTTGAAGTACCCTGAAGACAGGATCGGTTACCTGAATGGCAGGATAATTAGAAAGTGAAAATTGAGTTACCAGCATCTGTTTTGCACATTTATTAAAAGACAACAAATCCTACGCCATCGTTGCAGCAGACTTTTTTAATTTTGTAAGAAATGCATCCAAAATTATATTAAATTCTTCGGGCACTTCCATCATGGGCGCATGCCCGCATTTATCAATAAAAAATAATTCACTGTTAGGGATCAGCCGGTTAAATTCTTTAGCTACAAATGGCGGGGTAACCGTATCATTATTCCCCCAGATCAATAATGTAGGTTGTTTGATCTGGTTCAATTCTTCACCGAGGTTATTTCGGATCGCGCTTTTTGCCAATGCAATGATCTTAATTACCTTAATACGGTTGTTGGTGATCTCAAAAACCTCATCTACCAGTTCTTTGGTAGCTACGGCGGGATCATAAAAAGTAAGCGCGGTTTTCTTTTCTATATAATCCCGGTCGCCTCTTTTGGGGTAACTGTCGCCCATTCCATTTTCAAACAATCCGGAACTGCCTGTAAGTATCAGCGACTGAATTCGCTCAGGATGTTTTAACACATGGATCAATGCCACATGTCCGCCAAGCGAATTTCCCAAAAGATGCACATTGTTATAATCGCGTGCTTCAATAAATTTATATACAAATTTTTCCAGTCCGCCTACGGTAGTATGAAAAATGTCCAGGTCAAAAAGCGGAAGCATTGGTACCACTACTTTATACTGCTTGCGGAAATGTTCTATCAGGTCTTTAAAATTACTTAAAGCTCCAAATAATCCATGTAACAGTATCAGAGGCTGGCCTTCACCCACTTCTATAAATTTGAATTTATCTTGTTGTTGTATCTCGTAATTCATTGCTTATCTTTCTTATGGTCAACGGCTCTGGATAGTTAAAAAAACAAATTTCCGCTAAAAAAACCTTTTTTTAAAATCAATCATTCAAACAGCTTTTCCTGTCTGTATGCTAAAATACTGGATTTGTTACATAATTTATCAATTAAGATATGGTTGCTTTTTTAGCAATGCCATCAAAAAACTCCTGAAGTTGTATAAATAAATCCTTAAACAACGGAAGTACGGAACCTAAGAGATCTATTATTTTAGGCCCCCAAGGTGCAATAAAACCGTAGAACTTAGAATCGGCAAGCGTTTTTTCATTTATTAAATGCATTTGCACGGTATAAAATAAGACTACGCTTAAAATGATGGTATAAAGAACCGAATATAAAAAAATTCCCATTAGCCGGTTGATAAACCCCATCATTGCCAGTTCAAAGGTTTTTTGAATAAATGCGGCTCCAATACGAACCAAAAGGCTGACAAGGATCATTACCAACGCAAAAGACAAAAAAGGCAGCCATCGTGCACCTATAGCGGTATGCATCTGAAGCCAGCTTGCCATTACCACGGACAGTTTTAAAGCGGCCGCCAGCCCTATAAACAGCGCAAGAAATGAAAACACAGCCACAATAAAACCCTGCCTGAAACCTTTGATAATGGCCAGGCAAAGCAGCAACACCACTAATCCGTCAATGAACATTTATAAAAAAATTATTTAGCCGAAAGTAATTCCTTTACTGCGGCGGCGATTGCTTTTCCGTCTGCCTTACCAGCAAGCTCTTTACTGGCAGCTCCCATTACCTTTCCCATATCCGCCGGCGAAGATGCACCGGTGTCGGCAATGATCTTTGCAATCCTTTCTTTCAATTCCTGTTCAGAAAACGGCGCAGGCAAAAACTTTTCAATAATAGCAATTTCCTCTTCTTCTTTTGTAGCAAGATCCGGCCGGTTTTGCTTTTGAAAAATTTCGAGCGAATCTTTACGCTGCTTTACTAGTTTTTGCAACAATTTTATTTCTCCTTCTTCACTTACTTCACCATGTGCGCCGGATTCCGTTTTAGCTTTTATTATCTCGGCTTTTATTGCTCTCAATCCCCGCAAAGCCGCTTCATCTTTGGCTTTCATGGCGTCTTTAAGATCGGCCATTATTTTTTGTTCTAAACTCATTTTGCCTGATTTGGTAAATTGTTATTTATTTTCTTTTAACTGCAAAGCCCTGGATTTATTATAAAATGTCTTAGCGAAAGTTTTTAAATCTTCAGCTAATTCACCCTGGTTTGTAGCCCGGCTATATGTATCGGCCATAGCAACCAGGTTTTGATAGAAAAAATCACTCATTTCATCCACCATCATTTCTTTGGTCCAAAGATCTATACGTAAAGCGCTTTTATCTGCGCCATCCCAAAAGGAAACCATCATGGCCTTTGCTTTTTGCGGTTCACTGGCCGTACTTTCACTTGCCTGCCAGGTTATTTGTTCAGGCACTTTATCTTTATCCAGTTGCACCTGGATATTAATGGTTGATGTTTTCATACCGGTCTGTTAGATTTTTATTGAATTGCAAATGTAAGATGCTTTATTATATGAGTAATAAACGGTCAATGCTGAACCAGCAATCCATAAACAGGATTTTGTTTATTATGCTCCAATAATTTTTCCAATTGAAGCTTTCCCATTTCAACAAGTCGTGTACAAAAATGTTCTTCTTTGTATAACCTGATCATTTGTTTACTCAAATCTGCAACATCTTTATCTTCAAAATAAATTGCCGCATTTCCGCATATTTCCTCAACGGTTCTCAGTCTTGTACTGATAACAGGAACCCCGGCCTGCATCGAATTTAAAACCGGAATAATATTTTCATCGCGCTGTGTAAAATGCAGCAGGGCATAAGCGGATGCAAGCAATTGAGCATGCTTTTCCATAGAAATTTCCTGTATAATTATTACGTCTGCCCGGTATTTATAATTCGCCATTTTTTCCAAAAATGATGCTTCCATATCTGTATTTCTGGCGAGGATCATTAGTTTCATTCCGCTTTGTTGCCATTTTTTAAACTTTGAAAATGCTTTCAGCAATTCAATTAAATCATCCGAAGAGTCGAAATCCGTAACAATAAAATACCCCTTGCCATCCGTATACTTATCAAGAATAGACGCTTTGGTTTCAAAATCCAACGGCCCAAATTCCGGTTCAGGTATGGGATAAACAACGGCTATTTTTTCCGGATTTGTAAAATAATTTTCAACTATGAATTGCTTTGCCACAAAAGAAAAACTAACGATTTGTTTTGCTTTATCCGCAAATAATTTAAATTGTCTGCGACTATACTGTTGCCAGGGTTTTAAGCCTTTTTTTGGTCCTTTCAAATAACTGTATTCCGGTACGATCATGCATTGAGGAAGTTTTACGTTGAGCGTGCAGCATCCATTGGTATAGATGACCGTTGTTGCCTGTATTCTTTTCAGCAAAAAAGCAAGCCTTATTTTATACCAAAATTTTCTGCGCAAAACGCTGCTTTCCTGTATGGTTATTGAAATAACTGTTTTATCAGAAATGTCCCTTTCTTTGAGATCAGAAAGTTTATTCATTTCAATATATTTAAATCCCTGTTGAAGGATTTGCTCCTTAATAAGCTGGGTAACCGGGCATAAAATCGCTTCGGGTTCTTTGATGATAACGATCCTCATAAGCGGTAAAATTAAGCTAACATAAAAAGTAGCGGAGAAATTTTAATGAAGCTGATCTTTCACATCTATTTTCAAATCACCTAATCCGGTTCCAGGTGGTTTTTAAAAGCATAAAATTGGATGAGTATTATTCAATAATCAGCTTTTTAATGTAGGTTTGCTGTCTAAGTAGTGTACATGAAGATGGAATATAATACCACAAGAAATTATTTAAGCATGAAGGAATATGGTCGCCATATTCAAAAAATGGTTGAATATTTATTAACAATTCAAGACAAGGATAAACGACAGCAGCAAGCACAGGTTTTAATAGAATTGATGGGATTTCTAAATCCGCATCTTAAAAACGTAGAGGATTTCAGGCATAAATTATGGGATCATTTGTTTTTTATCAGCGGTTTTAAATTAGATGTGAACAGTCCTTATCCCATTCCAAAAAAAGAAAATTATAAGGTAAAACCAGAACCGATGGCTTATCCGAAGCGCCATCCAAAAAATTCGCATCTGGGCAAAAATCTTGAACTTGTAATTGATAAAGCCTTACAGGAAGAAAACCCTGAAAAAAAATCCGGTTTTTCCCAGGCTGTTGCTTATTATATGAAGCTGGCATATAGTAACTGGCATAAAGAGCTTGTACATGATGATGCTATCCGTTCGGAAATGAACAGGATTACCGGAGGAAAACTGGAATTTACCAACACACCTTATATAAAACATCGCCCGGCAGAGTTTGAACGGGATGATTACCGTGGAAATGGAAACGGAGGACGTAGAAATTTTCCGGCCAGAAATGCATCCAACCGTACCAACGGAGGAGGCCGGGATGCCAGACCGGGTGGAGGAGCAGGTCCTGCCAGCCGCGATAATCGCAATAACGCAGGTGGAAACCGCAATACAAACCGCAATCCGAATTTTAAAAAACGGTTTAAATAATTTACTTCTACCTCCGGGGGTAATTGAACGAATATAAAAGCTGACTAATGGTTGGCTTTTTCTTTTTCCTTTAGATTGTTGTATAATTAATTTTGTTCCACCATTAATCATAGATTCATGTCATCATTCCAGGTAAAAGGCGGATTGAAATTGAAAGGCGAAATAACGCCGCAAGGCGCCAAAAATGAAGCATTACAAATTATTTCCGCGGTATTGCTGACCTCAGAAAAAGTAACCATTTCTAATATCCCGGATATCCTGGATGTAAACTTACTGATTGATTTACTACAGGATATGGGCGTAAAAACTGAACGGCTTTCGAGAGATACCTGTATTTTTCAGGCTGATGCCGTAGATCCTGAGTATGTAAATTCAGTAGAATTCCGGGTAAAAAGCGGGCGTTTAAGGGGTTCAGTCATGATTTCCGGACCAATGCTTGCCCGTTTTCACAAAACTTATCTTCCAAAGCCAGGAGGCGATAAAATTGGCCGGCGACGCCTGGATACACATATTATAGGTTTTGAAAAACTGGGCGCCCATATTGAATTTAATGACAAACTCCATTTATTTCAACTGATCGCTCCGGAATTAAAGGGCACCTATATGCTTTTGGATGAACCTTCTGTAACCGGTACCGCTAATATTGTAATGGCGGCAGTTTTAGCAAAAGGCACTACAACTATATATAATGCGGCCTGTGAACCCTATTTGCAGCAACTCTGTAACATGCTCAACAGAATGGGCGCAAAAATCTCGGGAATCGGCAGTAATTTATTAACGATAAAAGGCGTAAGCTCACTTGCAGGAACTACCCATCGCATGTTGCCGGATATGATAGAAGTGGGTAGTTTTATTGGTTTGGCTGCAATGACCCAAAGTGAGATCACCATTAAAAATGCAGGATTACAACATCTTGGAATCATTCCTTCAAAATTTCAACAGCTTGGGATTAAAATGGAATTAAAAGGGGACGATATTCATATACCCGCACAGGAAGTATATGAGATCCAAAATTATTTGGATGGCTCTATCCCAACCATCTCCGATCATCCCTGGCCCGGATTTACACCCGATTTATTAAGCATTGTACTGGTGGTTGCCACCCAGGCAAGTGGAAGTGTTTTAATTCATCAAAAAATGTTTGAAAGCCGGTTATTTTTTGTGGATAAACTTATTGAAATGGGTGCGCAGATTATCCTCTGCGATCCGCATAGGGCAACCGTTATTGGATTAAACAGAAAACATGCACTTAGAGGTATTACCATGACAAGCCCCGATATACGTGCCGGTGTGGCATTATTAATAGCAGCCTTAAGTGCAAAGGGAACCAGCACAATTCAAAATATTGATCAGATAGACCGGGGGTACCAGTATATTGATGAAAGACTCAATAAACTTGGAGCAGAAATTATAAGAGTTAGTTGATGGTTGGTGGAATGGTGGTTGGTGGACGATGTGCTGACGGCTGATAGCTAGTAGCTGATAGCCTGATGCCAGCGCATCAAATTATCTTAACAAACCTCTAAAACATTCCTCTTCATTTTAATTACTCCTTATAATTTGTTTACTTTTGCAAATTGCTCTTTTCGCAATGATAGCATGGACAATTGGGGGTTTTTGATAAAAAAAATCTCTGTCCTTTATTAAACATTATGGCTTTACCCTATCTCATTAAATATATTTACAATAACGGAACGGATGAAGTGATTCGTCGTGGGAAAAAAATACACGCAATTGGAAATGTAGATCTGATAGATTATGATGAACTGATGGGGGCCGTTTCCTTCCGCGTAAAAGATGATGCTTATTCTACTTACTATAAGGTACATATAGATAAATTCAGAGATCCCAAAACCATTTCATTGCGTTGCGGTTGTCCTTACAACCTCGGTGAAATATGCCGGCATGAATCCGGCGCTTTATTTCAACTGCAGGAATTAATGGATAGAAACATGCTTGGCGATAAAGAGATCAGCTATGATCAACGCCATACCGTAATAAAGATGAAGCAGCTGGAACTGAAGACCATCCGCGCTTTAACGGCCGGACAAAGTCTTGAAGCCGCGGAAAATTTTCTCCGAACCAATTCTGCAACTATTTTATCCGCCAGGGATGAAAGAGTAGCGGCTGAAATGGAATATGAAGGTGAAAAATTCAAGATTGTTGTACAGAAAAATGAAGAACGGAATTTCGATACAAGCTGCACCTGTAAAAATGATATTACACATCCGCTTTGTATTCATAAGGCAACAGTATTACTGCAATTGCTGAGTAATTACGGTCCTCATTATTTCGACACCATCCGCAATTGGGATAAAGAAAAAGATAAGCTGTTGTCACTCTATGGTTATTCCCTGCAGGATGATCTGACGGGTAAATTTGAATTTACCTATAAAGAGGGAAAACCTTTTCTCCGGGTGCTGGATAATTCTATTCAAAGAATCAGCCCGGGAACAATAAAGCCGAAATTATCTCCTGTTACAGATCATATTTTACAGGATGAAGCAGAGGAGGAGCAGGAAGAAAAACCTGTAACCAAATTAGGATTGGTGATCAGTTATAATCCGCATCAGTATCCATACCTGCAAATGGATGCCATACAAGGACTGGCCAATGATGATGTAAATGGTTATACCGACAAAATCGAACGCCTCGACCTGGCTAAATTTATCAATACCGGGCAATTAAGCGAAGAAGATAAAATGTTGCTGCAGCAAATTCGCAAACTGGTGCCGGGAGAAGTGAGCAGGTATTTAAACCGGAATTCTCCCTTTAGCGGAATCTGGGAAAATATTATACAACAGCATGATGATGAACTTCCTGAAGAAACCCGTCATCTGATCATTGAATATCTTCACCCGAAATACAGGAAACTTTTTATTGAAACGGCTGAAAGTCATTTTACATTTTTTCTTCCACGTTCCAAATCGTTTCAAACGGCCAATCTTTTACCCGCCACATTCTCTATTAACTTTATAAACCCGGAATTCGCGGTTCATTTTAAGGAAGGAAAATATGAAATTTCCTGTACCGTTAAATTACCGGTAGGAGAGCGTTCAGTTGCTGAAAACGAACTTGCTACTTCATTTTTGTTTCAGAATGAAGAGCAATTCTATCTCTGGCAAAAACCGGAAGATGTATTACTGGTAGAGCAATTTATGCCTTCCGGGAAAAAAGTATTCGATGCCGATGAGTGGAATAAAAAATTACATGATTTTGTATTGCCTCTATCAAAAGATTATAATGTTCAATTCAATGATATTGAGAAAGAGGAACTGAAGGATCTCAAGCCGGAAATAAAACTTGTACTGAAGGAAAAAGGCGATTATTTATTATTTCAACCTGTATTTACCTACCACGGTTATGAGGTAAAACCGGCAGATAAATCAAAAATTATTTTACCGCAGGCAGGAAAACTGCTGGTTATTCACCGCAATATTGCTATCGAACAACAATTCATTGATAAAGTTGAAAACCTGCATTCAAACTTTATAAAAACTGAATCTTCTGACATTCTTGCATTAAAAGGTGCCGATGTTTTAAAAAACAACTGGTTTTTCCTATTCATGGATGCTATAAAAGATCTGAATATTCCTGTTTTTGGTTTTGATGCGTTAAAAAAATTCCGTTTTAATACGGCAAAACCTTCCACCAAAATTTATATCAGCAGTCATACCGATTGGTTTGATGCCAAAGTAGATATTCATTTTGGCGAACAAAAAATTACGGTAGCGGATGTAAAAAAAGCCTTGACCAATAAACAGCAATTTGTACAATTACAGGATGGAAGTTTAGGAATTCTACCTGAGGAATGGATAAAAAAATATTCTTTGTTATTCCGTGTTGGCGATGGAAAGGCTGACAATATGAAGCTGAGCAAATATCACTTCAGTGTGATAGAAGAACTCTATGAGCAGCGGGAAGAAGAAGAACTTGTTTTTCAACTGGAAGAAAAATATGAAAAGTTAAAAGACAATTATTCCATAGCTGCAGTACCGGCCCCGCTTCATTTACAGCCCATTCTCAGGCCTTACCAGACTTCCGGTTTTCAATGGCTGAATTATTTAAGTGAAGTACAATGGGGCGGAATTTTAGCAGATGATATGGGTTTGGGTAAAACCGTTCAGACCCTTACCTACCTGCATCATTTAAAAACAACGCAACAATCACTGAAAGCATTGGTGGTTTGCCCTACCACACTGATGTATAACTGGGAAAATGAAATAAAAAAATTCACACCTTCCCTTACATACAGCATTCATCATGGAGGTAGCAGGAATAATCAAACGCTGAATGATGAAAAAGTGGAGGTGATCATTACTACATATGGTACATTAAGAAGTGATATCAGCAATTTGTTGAGGTAATGTTTGATTATGTGATACTCGATGAAAGCCAGGCCATTAAAAATCCATCCAGTAAAGTAACCAAAGCGGCAGGTTTATTAAAAACAAAAAACAAGCTTTGTTTAAGCGGTACTCCATTACAAAACAATACGTTTGATATTTATGCTCAAATGAATTTTTTGAATCCGGGCATGCTTGGCAGTATGGATTTTTTCAAACACCAGTTTGCCATGCCTATTGATAAGTTTGGGGAAAAAGAGCAGAAAGATCATTTACGAAAATTACTGTTTCCTTTTATTTTAAGAAGAACAAAGGAACAGGTAGCCAAAGATTTACCTGAAAAATCTGAAATGATCCTGTTTTGTGAAATGGGCGATGAACAACGAAAGATTTATGATGCATACCGAAATGATTTCCGCGATAAAATTTTAGGCGTGGTGGAGGAGCAGGGCGTACAAAAATCACAGCTTACCATTTTGCAGGGGTTAATGAAACTGCGGCAGATCTGCGATAGCCCGGCCATTGTGAAAAATGAAGAAAAATTTCCGAATGTTTCCGTCAAACTTGATGAAATCGGACGCGAAATCACTGAAAATATCAGCAATCATAAAGCATTGATCTTTTCCCAGTTTTTGGGTATGCTTGGCCTTATCAGGGAAAAACTTAATGAGCTTGGAGTTGATTATGAATATTTTGATGGAAGCACTTCCGCCCCTGATCGTGAAAAAGCCATTCAGCGTTTTCAAAATGATGAAAACTGCCGCGTATTTTTAATTTCCTTAAAAGCCGGTGGCGTAGGTTTAAACTTAACTGCCGCAGATTATGTATATATTGTTGATCCCTGGTGGAACCCTGCCGTTGAGCAACAAGCCATTGACCGAACACACCGCATCGGGCAGACCAAAAACATTTTTGCTTACCGTATGATCTGCAAAGACACGGTAGAAGATAAGATCATTCATTTGCAGGAAAAGAAGAAAGCTTTGGCCGCAGATCTTATTACTGATGACAACGGATTTGTGAAAACCTTGACCCGGGAAGATATCGAATACCTCTTTAGTTAAGCAAATCGCCGATTATTTTGCGCCACCTTACTATATATTATATATTTTCAGCGAATTATTATATATTATAAATTATTTTATATTATTTCTTTCTGAAAATACGATCGTAATGCTGTTAAAACGTTGGTCTGGTACTTTGGTTCTCCTTTTTATTTCGTCTATCTGTATACAAGCACAAACTACCGAAAATAAAGGTAGAATAACCGGAATAGTAACAGATACTGTTTCCAATCAAAACATGGTAGCAGCATCCGTAATAGTGATGAATTTAATAGATTCAACAGTAATAGCATCCGGGTTGACTCAAAAAGACGGTTCTTTTGCCATTTCCAATCTTCCTATGGGTGAGCTATTGCTTTCTATAAGTTTTCAGGGTTATGAAAATATGGAAAAGAATTTTACCATTAAGGATGGTTCACTCCTGGTGAATCTGGGTAAAATTAATATGGAATTTCAATCCAATGAACTGGAAGGTGTAACGGTAAGAACCCCGCCGGTGCAGATCAAAAAAGATACGGTTGAATTTAATGCCGGCATGTTTACTACCAAACCCAATGGCAATGTGGAAGATCTGCTTAAAAAATTGCCGGGCGTAGAAGTGGATAAAGATGGTAATATTAAAGCGCAGGGTGAAGCAGTGCAGCGGGTATTTGTAGATGGAAAAAGATTTTTTGGAGATGATCCTAAAATGGCGACTCAAAATCTTCCTCCGGATATCATAGACAAGATCCAGGTTTTCGATGGGCTAAGCGATCAAAGCAACTTTACAGGATTTGATGATGGAAACCGGACCAAAACGATTAATATTATTACTAAAAAAGACAAACGCAAAGGATATTTTGGAAAAGGGACCGCTGCCATAGGTAATAAAGATTTGTACCAGGGCGGAGCCAGTATCAGTAAATTCAACGGCAACCAACAACTATCATTTGTAGGCCAGGTCAATAATACAAACCGGCAATTTTTTTCCAGCCAGGATATTCTCGGCAGTTCCGGTGGAGGTGGACGTGGGGGTCAGGGAATGCCCAGCGGTTTTGGAACATCCAATAATGGACTGACCACCACTTTAGCCGGAGGCCTCAATTACAAAGATGTATGGAGTAAAAATACAGAGGCTTATGGAAGTTATTTTTATAGTAACGTTCGTTTAAATACCGACCAAAAAAGCCTGACTGAAAATTTATCTCAAAATGATTCTTCTCGCTTTAATAACAATCAGCGCACAGGAGAAAACCGCAACGAAAATCACCGTTTCAACTTTAATATTGAAACAAAATTTGATTCCAACAATACCTTGATCATCCGGCCCAACATCAGTTATCAGAATTCACACAATACCTCCCAGTCCGTCACTACAGTTACAAGAGGAAAATTGGAGGGTTTAACCAATTCAACAGCCTCTTCCAACCGGCAAAATGATGGATACAATGCAAATATTGATGCCACTTACCGGCACAGGTTTCAGAAAAGGGGACGTACGATATCCCTGAACATAAATGCCGGCAATAGTGACAGAAACGGTGAAGGAAATAATTATTCCATCGTCAATTCCATCTCGCTAAACAAGATAGACACCATTAATCAGCAATTTTTTACAAAAAATATTGGGAACAATATCAGTTCCACCATTTCTTATACCGAACCTATTGGTAAAAACCAGCAGTTAGAGTTCAATTTTAATAATTCTTACAGCATCAATACTTCCGACCGCCAGACCTTTAAGTATGACAGTTCCTCTCATAATTTTAAAATGGTTGATACTGCCCTTACAAACGCTTTTGAAAACACCTACAACTCTAACAGAGTCTCGGTAAACTACCGCATTCAAAATGAAAAATTCAATTTCAGCATAGGCTCCGGGGTACAATTTGGAAATCTTGCCAGCATTAATAACACCAAGAATACAGTTATTAAACAAAGTTATACCAATCTTTTTCCTACACTCAGCTTCAATTACCGGTTTTCAAGAACCCAAAACCTGCGATTCTTTTATAATGGCAGAACCAGTCAGCCAAACGTTAACCAGCTTCAGCCTATAAGAGATGAAACGGACCCTTTAAATGTGCGAATGGGAAATCCGGGTTTGAAACAGGAATTTAATAACAGTTTCCGCATGCTTTTTTCTTCATTTGATAATATAACTTTCAAAAACATTTTTGCATCTGTAAATGCAAGTTTTACCAATAATAACATTGTGAATGCGGTAACTCAACTTCCTAATGGCGGACAGGAGATTCAACCGGTGAACCTGAGTGGTAATTATAATCTTTCCGCTTATTTCAATTATGCATTTCCATTAAAAAAACCGAAATCAAACCTTAACTTCAGTACCAATCTTTCCCATTCCCGCAATGCCGGCCTGGTGAATAATTTGAAGAATTTTAACCGTAATTATGTAATTGGCGAAACGATCCGCTGGACTACCAATCTCAAAGAAGGTTTTGATATGAATTTTTCCGCATCACCCACTTATAATATTGCCAGATATTCAGTGCAGCCCAGGCAGAATGCAAATTATTTTTCGCAGATCTTATCTGCAGAACCCACTTTTTATACCAAGAGCGGCTGGATCATTTCATCCGATTTTCATTATACTGCTTATAGCGGTCGTACGGATGGTTACAATACAGCCATTCCTTTATGGAGCGCGAGCCTTGCAAAGCAATTGTTTAAAAATAAGGCAGGTGAATTAAAATTCACTGTATATGACCTGTTGAATCAAAACGTAAACACTACAAGAACCGTTACTGAAAACTATATTCAGGATATGCAGACAAAGGTTTTAACACGTTATGCACTGTTATCTTTCACTTACAACCTGCGTAAATTTGGCGGTCAGCAAATGCCCGCAGGACCTGGTGGTCCACGTATGAGAGAAGGTGGTGGCGGCGGTGGTGGAAGAAACTGGCAGGGAAGAAATTAGCGGGAAGGGAGGGGTGAGAGATTAAAAGGAAGATGAATTGACTTTCATTTCCCTTTTAACTTTTCCACGCCTCCCTTTTCTTATTGTTTTGCCCTCACAGGGCAGGAATTTGATCGGGCATCCTAATTTCTACCGACATGTTGCCCCTACAGGGCATTTCAAATCCTAAAATCTCAAATCCTAAATCCCCAATCTTAATTCTTATTGTTTTGGGCTTACAGGGCTGGAAATTCCATTAAGGCATCCAAATTTTTACCGACATGTTGCCCCTACAGGGCATTTCCAATCCCCAAAAATCTAAAAATCCCAAAATCTCACTTCTCACTTCATGGCTTTTCAACCGTTTTATCCTGAGCCAGTTCGGCGTCATCCGGTTCCGATTTCATATCGCGGTCAAATGAATATAAACTTTCTTTGGTAGCTTTTTCGCCGCCGGCAATTTTCAGTTTATTCAGCATATTCATTACCATTGTTTCTTCTTCCGTCTGTTCTTTTACAAACCATTGCATAAAATTCCATGTAGCCCAGTCTTGTTCATCGAAGCTCATTTTTACAAGTTTATAAATACTGTTGGTATTATCTACTTCATGCAGGAAAGCTTTTTCAAAACAATCCTGAATATTTACGGGTGGAGCTGGAGGAGCAGGAATTGCTTCAATGTTTACTGTTGAGCCCCGCTCAAGTATATATTCAAGTATTTTCATCATGTGGGTTCTTTCTTCATTGGCATGACGAAAAAGAAAATTGGATATTCCTTCGTAACCTTCCGCATTTGCCCAACTTCCAAAAGAAAGAAAAACCTGGGAAGCATGTGCTTCTTTGGTCATTTGACTATTAAGGGCATCGCGCAATGTTTCGCTTAACCTGTTTGTATTCATATCAGGAATTTTGAATTATTTGAAGAACGGTACATGCCAGCGTTTAAGAGAAACAAAAAAAGGTCCAATCTTCGGTGAAAATAAAATAGGTCGCCCCGGGAGCCGACCTATTATTAAATAAAATATTTTTATTAATGCAAGAGTTAAGACAATTTCATGCAGAACTAAATAATTTTCTCATGAGAACAATCTGCCGCATGGCAATGGTTTGCTTTTCTGCAAAGGCGGTAATTAATAAAATGTCCTGCAATAATTAAAAAAACTGCGGGTATTAAAAACCAAAGCTGCCAGGAATGCCAAATTTGTTTGCAAATTAAAAAACCAATTCCCAAAGAAAAGAGTAGTAGTGGCTGCCATTGATGATGGTGTTTTTTCCAGCCATGAAAGAGGGAATAAGCGCCCACACAAAAAGCAGCAAAAATCATTAAATATTCAAACAGCTGATTATCAATAATTTCAATGCCTAAAATAGGAAAACTGGTTATAAATAAAGGTAACAATGCACAATGAATCGCACAAGCCACAGAGGTTGTAATTCCCATGGCATCCCAATTAATTTTCAAATTCATGCTTTAATTTTAAAATACAAAGCTATGCGTTTGCAACTCCGTTGCAAAATAAATTTTAACGGCCGGCTTCATTCTCTTGTAAATTGTAACTGGCGTACCTTTGCAATAAAGTTTGCAGGATTATGAAAAAGGTTTTGATTTTTGGCGTTTTTTTTATTGTATTATTCGGACTGTTTTATCTGTTTACTTTTGAAGGAACAGATAGTTTTAAATCTAAATTACCTGCAATAAGTTATGTAAAACCTTTCCGGTTTACTACAGAAAATGGTACAGATTTTACAGATAAGGATATGGCAGGAAAAGTTTGCGTAGTAAATTATTTCTTCACCACCTGTAAAGGTATTTGTCCGCGTATGAACAACAATATGCACAATATATATAAAGAGTTTAAAAATGAACCTGACTTTATGATCGTTTCGCATACCAGCGATCCGGAAAGGGATTCAGCAGCTACTTTGAAGCATTATGCTGATTCCATGAAAGTGGATACCCATAAATGGGTCTTTCTTACCGGAAGAAAGGACAGCTTATATATGGCTGCACGCACAAGTTATTTGCTGGATGACCCGAATAATAATGTAAAAAACATAGAAGATCAGTTTTTGCACACGCAGTTTTTCGCACTTGTGGATAAAAATGGTGAAATACGCCACCAGATTTATGACGGCTTAAAAAAAGATGATTTAAAAAAATTGAAAAAGGATATAAAAGATTTGCTTAAAGAGGAAGCAAAATCTTTATGATTTTTTCTATAAAATAAAAGAAAATGCAAGTTGTTATTTCAGATATCTTAAAGCGCAATCAGCTCAGCATTACTGAAAGCAGGCAAAAAATCCTGGAATTATTCCATCAAAGCGCCAGCGCGCTTGCGCATGCCGATATTGAAAAGCTCACCGGTGAGCAATTTGACCGGGTAACTATTTACCGCACATTGCAAACATTTGTGGAAAAAGGAATTATTCATACAATACCTAGTACAGATAATGCGGTATATTATGCTTTATGCAGGGATGAGTGCAGCGCGGGACATCATAAAGATGATCATGTTCATTTTATTTGTGATGATTGTGGTACCACTTATTGCCTGGATCATGTAATTATTCCAAATATAGTATTACCAAAAGGTTTTTTATCCAAACAAACGGACGTGCTGGTTAGTGGCATTTGTAAAAATTGTTCCGAAGTTTTAGCTGTAAGTGCGGTCTGAAAAGTTACAAACCGCACTTAAAGGTATATATCTTTAATAATCAATTGTTTGTTCTTCCATTTTTTCCGGTATTATTCTCCATTCGTATTGCTGATTGCGAAGCTGAGGTGTAAAGCCTGCTTCTTCAATAGCTTTTTGAATGGTTTTTGAAGTAAAACGGTGTGGCGCGCCCGCGGCACTGACTACATTTTCTTCAATCATGATACTTCCAAAGTCATTGGCTCCTGCATGTAAGCAAATTTGAGCAGTAGGTTTTCCCACGGTCAGCCAGCTTGCCTGGATATTTAGAATATTTGGAAGCATAATCCTGCTAAGTGCGATCATCCGGATGTATTCTTCAGAGGTGGTTAAATTATGTACTCCTCTTATCCGGGCCAGTAAAGTATCCACATCCTGAAAAGTCCAGGGAATGAAAGCAAGGAAACCTTTGGCTGAAGCTGGTTTCAACGCCTGCACTTCGCGAATGCGTGCCAAATGAATAAATCGTTCTTCAATAGTTTCCACATGTCCAAACATCATGGTAGCGCTGGTTGTGATATGTTGCCGGTGAGCTTCCTGCATAATGGCAAGCCATTCATCCGCACCGCATTTTCCTTTACTTATCAAACGCCGCACGCGGTCTATTAAAATTTCGGCGCCGGCGCCGGGTAGGGAATCCAATCCTGCAGACTTCAATTCACGCAATACCGCTTCATGACTCATTTTTTCCAACTTACAAATATGCGCCACTTCGGGGGGGCCCAAAGCATGCAATTTTATCATGGGATATTCCTGTTTTATCTGCCGGAAAGTGTTGGTATAGAAATCCAGTCCCAATCCGGGATGATGGCCTCCCTGTAGTAAAAGCTGATCACCGCCATATTTTAAAGTCTCCTCAATTTTACGGCGATAAGTATCCATGTCGGTGATATATGCATCCGCATGGCCGGGAATACGGTAAAAATTGCAAAATTTACAATTGGCAATACATACATTCGTTGTATTTACATTGCGGTCTATCTGCCAGGTTACTTTGCCATGTGGCACCTGCGCTTTCCTGATTTCATCGGCAACCAGCATTAATTCAGCAAGTGGCGCATGGTGAAAAAGATGTACCCCTTCTTCTACTGAGAGAAATTCCAAACCGAGCGCTTTCTGATATAATTCAGATCTATTCATGAACCAATTTTTATTCAATTGCAAAAATACAATACATGGATGGCACTACCAGATTTAGTTAACCTGGGCGCAATATTAAGATCTTATGAATAAATTTTACTTCAAATAATGACCCTGCATGCGGAAATACGTTTCCGCTGTTCAAAAACTTTATAAGATCAATCAGAAATAAATAAATACACAAACGGTGAGAGTCAAATGAAGAATTGAATGTAATTTCATTAGGTCTTAAAGTTATTTGAATTAAGCTTAACAGCATTTAAGGAAAGACCAGTTGAAAGACTTTATAAAATATTAAATCAGGCAGTTATTTAAAAGCAGGCAGTTTCTTTTTCATTTCAAATCAAAGTTTGTGAGCAGAAATACAAAACCATTTTTCTTTCTAATGGCGTTCTGTCCTTTTAACACATTGGCTGCAATAAAACCGGCTTGCGCCCAGGAAGAATATGTGTTGCCTCCTGCCAAATTAATTACCTCCGTTCCCTTCAAAATGCTAACAGGTGGCATCATCATACTTAAAGCTACGATGGATTCCATTCCGGATTCCTTAAATTTCGTGCTGGATACCGGAAGCGGGGGCATTTCTCTTGATTCTGCCACTTGCGATTATCTGCAACTGCATAAAGAACAAACCAACCGCGTAATACGTGGAATTGCTGGAATGAGGGCTGTAGAATTTTCTTACAATCATTCTATGCATTTGCCTGGATTAACGGTGGAAAAGCTGGATTTTCATATTAATGATTACGATATACTTTCCAGTGTTTACGGAATTAAAATTGACGGAATCATTGGTTTCAGCTTTTTACGCCGCTACATCGTGATCCTTGATTATGATCGTATGATGATGGATGTTTTGAGCGCCGGACCTTATAAATATCCAAAGGGCGGTTTTGTGTTGCGGCCTACCTTTAGCACCTTACCCATGCAATCATTGAGGATAACCGATAACAGGGTTTTAAATGATAAATTTTATTTTGACACCGGAGCCGGTTTATGCCTGCTTTTAACCGAAGACCTGGTGGAGGACAGCATATTTTTGAAAAAGAAAAGAAAACTTTTTCTCACACAGGCCGAAGGATTGGGCGGAAAAAAAACAATGCATCTGACAACAATCAAAGAATTAAAGCTGGGACCATTCAGGTTTAGAAACGTTCCTACTTATATTTTTGAAGATGAGTTCAACGTAACTTCCTATCCTTTATTAGGCGGATTGATAGGAAATGATATTTTAAGGCGTTTTAATGTGGTACTCAATTACCCGGAACAGCAGATTTTCATAAAGCCGAATAAGCATTACAATGATTCATTCGATTACTCTTATACGGGATTGGGTATTTACGTGGTTGAGGGCAATGTTACTGTGGTGGATATTATGAAGGGTTCACCTGCCGAGAAAGCTGGTCTTAAAGAAGGCGATGTTTTTATTTCAATAAATAATAATTTTTCCAACGACATCCAGGTGTATAAAACGCTGTTGCAAAATGCCAAAGCCAGAGTAAATATGATCGTATTAAGAGAGGGTAAGCCGGTTTCCCTTTCAATGAAAGTGCAAAGCATCCGCTGATTTCCACTTAGCCAGTTGTACTACTTTGTATGCTTGCGGCTATTCTTTTATTAAATTTGTAGGCTAATAGAGTAAAAAGATGATAAATTATAACCGGTTTGTATTAGATAATGGATTAAAAGTATTGGTTCACGAAGATAATACTACTCCGCTCGCTGTTGTAAATGTAATGTACGATGTGGGTTCCCGCGATGAAGATCCGGATAAAACAGGTTTTGCACATTTATTTGAACACCTGATGTTTGGCGGAAGCATTCATATAAAAGATTACGATGAGCCTTTACAAAGGGCCGGCGGCGAAAACAATGCCTACACCACCAATGATCTTACCAACTATTATTGCCAGTTGCCCGCACAAAACCTGGAAACCGCTTTCTGGCTGGAAAGTGACCGGATGCTGGGGCTTGCTTTTAGTAAGAAAAGCCTGAACGTTCAGCGAAAAGTTGTATCCGAAGAATTTAAGGAGCATTATATCAACAAACCTTATGGCGATGCCTGGCATAAATTGCGCGAACTGGCTTATAAACAACATCCTTACCGGTGGATGACTATTGGAAAGGAACTTAGTCATATAGAAAACGCAACCCTGGACGATGTAAAACATTTTTTCTTTAAACATTATCGTCCGGTAAACGCCATTTTGGTTGTTTCGGGAAATGTTCAAACAGAAAATGTAAAAAAACTGGCTGAAAAATGGTTTGGCCCTATTCCAATGGGTGAAAAATATGAACGCAACCTGCCGCAGGAACCGGTTCAGGATATGCCTCATGTGTTGGACATAGTGGCTAAAGTGCCGCTGGACGCCTTTTATAAAGCCTGGCATATGGATGGAAGAAAGGAAAAGGGTTATTATGTAAGCGAATTGATTACCGAAATTTTAGGTGGCGGCGGTTCATCCAGGTTATACCAAACTTTGGTAAAGGAAAAGCAATTGTTCAGCAGTATTGATTGTTATCATTTTGGAAGTATTGATAAAGGATTGCTTGCTATTGAAGGAAAACTGGTAAAAGGCATCCAAATGGAGGAAGCTGAAAATGCGGTAGAAGAAGAGTTGGAAAAAATAAAAACTCAATTGGTTGAAGATGCTGAATTAAAAAAAGTAAAAAATAAAACTGAAAGTATCATAGCCTTTGAAGATATGAGTATAATGAGCCGCGCAAACAGCCTGGCTTTTTATGAACTTTTGGGAAATGCCAACCTGATAAATGAAGAATTGGATAAATACCAGGCTATTTCCGCTTCCGAAATACAGCAATATAGCAGGAAAATTTTTGATGCTGCCAATAGCAATACATTGCATTATTTGGCCGAAAATTGATTATAGCCGCTGTTCCGTTTTACAATAAAAAAACAACTCCTAAAACCCGGAAATTCCGTTTTTTAGGAGTTGTTTTTATTTAATTTTATTTCAATCTTCTACTATCAATAAAATTTAGAACGGTAATCTTTAATGTTCGCTCCCTTAATCAGTGCCCCGATTGATCCATAATTGATTTGTTGTTTCAATGTATTTTCAATGGTTTCCTTTTGCGCTTCTGCATTGTCGCCAAGGGAAGCTCTTGCAGAAATTCCTTCGCCTTTTATTGCAAAAACGCCTGTGTTTCCGGCAATCAGCGGACTTAGTTTACCCTGAATATCTTTGTTAAAGGCAGCGCCACTAATTTTTGGTTCTGCGCCTACAGCAGGAATAAATGGAGACTGGAATGAAATACTGTCTGCTTTTTGCACTTCAGTACCGCTGTTTTTAGCGATTTCTTCCAAACTGGCACCCTTCATTTTTGTATCAATAATTATTTTAGCCTTCTTTTCATTTCTTAAAATATTTTGAATCTGAGGCGTTGCTTCGATCATATTAGGCGAACCTGCTTTGCTAATGGAATTGATCATGGCTACTACATATTGATTACCCACTTCAAAAGGTTCGGAAATTGCGCCGATTTTATTTTCAAATATCCATTTTACCAGTGGACGGCTTTGCCCCAGCGGACCGACAGTGAAATCGTTTTCATGAATTTCAGGTGATTGAACCGGCTGTTTTTTATCTTTTTGGGCATTATCGTCAAATTGCTTTCTGTCGCGGCTTGTTGCTGAAAATTGTAATGCCGCAGAATTAGCCGCATTGATCGTTTCCGCAGATGCTTCCAAAGGATGAGCCAAGTAGGCGATCTTATAACCTGTGGTGGATCCTTTCTGACCAAGAATCTCTATATAATGAAATCCATATTCTGTTTCAACTACTTTTTTATCACCCGTTTTTCCGGTAAAACAAAAATCATTAAACTCCGGCACCATTCTTCCGCTTGAGAAATAATCGTATACGCCACCCTTTTCCTTGCTTCCCGGATCTTCCGAATATTTTAAACAAACCGAATCAAAGCTTTTACCTTCTTTCAATTCAGTAATAGCGCTGTCTAATAATTTTTTAGCAGTTTCCTCATCTCTTACCCTTACACTTCCTCCGGTTTGCTGTTGCTGATGGGTTGCGATAAGAATATGACGCACTTTTACAGAATCCGGAATGGTTCTGATTCCTTCCATTTTTGCCAGTACAAAATCATTTCCATCCAGGTAGGGTCCGTAAACAGATCCTTGCGGTGTTTTAATGATTTCTTCAATATTCGGTTGTTTGATTTCTTTTTCCCCTATATAACTGTCATAATAAGGTAAATCAGTTCCATTGGAAGATAAAAATAATTTTATATTGGTAGCTGCGGCAAAACCCGGTTCCAATGTTTTTAATTCATTAATAACATTCGCCGTATCTTCTTTACTTGGATGAGCGTCGAAGCTTACATACGAAATGGTACGACTCTCTTCGTCCTGGCTATAATCTTTTGCATGTTTTTTTGCATAAGCCGCTACTTCCTCTTTTGATATTTTTACCAAACTATCGCTGATGTTCATATAAGGAACAAAAGCAAATGAAATGTTGGCTATGGAGTTATTATCTGCATTTATTTTTTCCACCATCCATTTGGGAACATTTACCGCTCCGGTAACAAGCGCCTGATATTTTTGCGCAATCGCCTGTTCTACTGTTGGTAAAATATAAGCATTATTTACCTCTACCACCCGTGGATCATTGGGCGTTTTTTTCATTTGATTGAATTGTTGCCGGGCTGCTTCGGCATTAAAATGTCCTGTTGCCGGATCGGTAAAGGCCTGCTGGATCCAGGAAGGCGGATTTGATCCGAATAAAAGGTCGGATAATTCCTTTGGTGTAAAACCTAAACCTAACTTATTGGTTTCCTGTTTCAGAACGGTTTGCTGAATCATATAATTCCAAACCGAACCCATCAACTGATCGCGAGATGGCGCCTGAGCGCCCTGCATCTGCTGTACAAAATCAAGTTTTGATTCAAACTGTGTACGTTCTATTTTACTACCATTTACAGTACCCACTGTAGTAGTATTAGAAAACATATTACCTCTTCTTAAAGAAGAATCCTGAAGAATAAAAGCGATCAGGGCCAGCGCGATGATACTAAAAACAATCCAGGCGCCTTTATCACGTATGCTTTGAATAACTGACATATTAATTTATAAGTTTACAATGAGGATGGCAAAAATAGGGGAATATACCATTTCAACAATTGTGGATAACAGCTAATATTTAGCAGGATGGCTATTTTCACGCTTTCAGGGTTTAATTATTCATAGTTTTTTGAAAAACAGCTTTAAGAAACAGGTATTCACATCCGCTATCTTTTATTTCTGTGGAACGTACATTCACAAATAAACTGTGGATAAGTTGTTTTTACGTGGATAACTGCGCTTTTATTTATATCAAATGTGGAAACAGGTGGAATAAATAAGCTGATTTTCCAGGGAAAGACAAAATTCCTAAAAATTCACCCGTTTTACACCCGCTTAATTAACAGTTAAAATAATGTGGATTGGAAAATGCAGGGCGACTGTTCAAAATAAAATATTTTTTGGGGATAACCTACTGTTTTCCGCGTAATGGCTGCATTTTTATCCTGTTAATATTCTGTGGATACCTGTTAATAGCTTTAAGGTAATTAACTTTGCATCATGGGGATAAATAAGTTATCCCGATATACACAGCCGTAATAGTAGTAGATTTTTATAAATAATGTATTAATATTTAATTATTACAATGGATATTAACATCGCACAAGCAAAATCCGCATTGACAAAAAAAGGTTTCCTTGATATCGAGCTGGATCCTACCTTAGACCTGTTTAGTGAAATTGAGAAACTAAAAAAGGAAAAAAATGCCATCATTCTTGCACATTATTACCAGGAACCAGATATTCAGGACGTTGCAGACTATATTGGCGATAGCCTTGGTTTGGCTCAACAAGCCGCTAAAACAGAGGCAGATATCATTGTGTTTGCAGGCGTTCATTTTATGGCTGAAACGGCCAAAATACTTAATCCCAATAAGAAAGTTTTATTACCGGATCTTAATGCCGGATGTTCCCTTGCCGATAGCGCCCCAACAGATCTTTTCCGTCATTTTAAATCAAAATATCCGGATCATATCGTCATTTCCTACATCAATTGCAGTGCGGAAATTAAAGCTTTGAGCGATATAATTTGCACAAGTGGTAACGCCAGACAAATTATAGAAAGTGTTCCTAAAGATCAGCCAATAATTTTTGCACCGGATAAAAATTTAGGCGCTTATTTGATTAAGGAAACAGGCCGCGATATGGTTTTATGGAATGGAGCCTGTATGGTTCACGAAATTTTTAGCCTCGAAAAGATCATTAAGTTAAAAATACGTCATCCAAAGGCAAAACTTATTGCACATCCTGAATGTGAGGAAGCGGTGTTAAAAGAAGCGGATTTTATTGGAAGTACCACACAATTACTTAATTATGTATCTAAAGATCCCGGACAGGAATTTATAGTGGCTACAGAAACCGGCATATTGCACCAAATGCAAAAAAACGTACCTTTTAAGACGCTCATTCCTGCTCCGCCAAACAATGCTTGTGCTTGTAATGATTGCCCGCATATGAAGCTTAATACACTGGAGAAGCTATATCTCTGTATGGAGTATGAGGAACCGGAATTATTGATGGATGAACAATTGCGGCTAGCCGCTTTGAAACCCATTCAAAAGATGATGGAAATCAGTAAAGCGGCGGGATTGATCGGATGATTTGGTATGAGGTACGAAGTATGAGGTATCAGGTATCAAGGCGTTTCAAATGCCTGATCCTGATACCTCATATTTTATTATTTTGATTCGGCCGTCTTTACTTCATCTACAACAAGGCCTTGTACCCCGCCTCTGTCTGCATAGTTGCCACTAATTTCCACTTGTTCGCCGGCATATTTCTTAACCGTTGCATAGGCATCTGCTTTCTTATGGTTTTCCACCAGGAGGTAAACTTTTCCATCTTCTGTAAGAATACCCATTGGAGAACCACCGTTTATGCATTTTGTAGCGCATGCCTTATGATCCGCACCTTTAGCGCCTCCGGACATATAACAACTCATATCTAAAACTTCACCTTTAATGGTCATTGGTTTTGTATCTTTTTGACCAAAAGATGTATAGGAAAGACAAAGCATTAGAATAAAAGAAAAGCCGTAGAATTTTAAATGAATTAATTTTTTTCTCATACAAAAGGTTTTAAAACTAAAATGATAATTTATAAATTTAACCTTTTTTTATAAAAAATGAATTAATTTAAATATATATTTTATAATAATATATTACTTACTCAATTTAATAGAATCAACAGAATTTCCAGCTGTAAACTGTTTAAAACATTTTTGAATATAAAAACCCAGTTCAAGCTCATTCATCAACAACAAAACTGCATAATCAGGTTTATATATATCCATAAATCTTTCAAGATCAGGACTATTTAATTTAGTAAGTTGTTTTACGAAGCGTTTCGAAAAACGGTGAGCGATATATTTATCCTGCTCATCCTGTAACAGTCTTTTTTGAAAAGATTCGAGTTGGCGATTTCTTTTAAAACGAAAAACATTGATTAGTTCATCCAGATCAAGACCGGCTGTTACACTTCCGGGAACATATGTGGATGGTGGATTGCTGCTTAATTTCAATCCCGGTTTTTTGAAATTAAAAATTTTGGCATAATCCTGCCGGTTTTGCAATGAATCGAGCCGGTAATTTTTATTTTGCACACTTACTGAAGGAAGCCAGGCCACATCTATATGTAACCCAATTTCAAAATCATTTGGGTTACTAATTGTATCCACAGCGAACTTACGGGTGTTTTTACCAAAGAATGCAAACCAAACCGAATCTGAATTATTCACCCGTAAAGAATAATGGCCCATTGAATCGGAAACAGTTTTTTCTCCGGAGGTGCTAAAAACAGAAACCGACTCAACAGGCCGCCTGTTGTAATAATCGTAAACAGTTCCCCGCAAATTAAATTGCTGACTAAAACAAACCGAAGGCAGCGCCCAAACTCCTGCAAGGAATATAACCAGTAAGAATATTTTCTTTAATATCAATACAATTTATTTCAGAGTAAATTACATACAATCAGGATATTAGATTTCCCAAAAATCGGGTTTTAACCCTGCTTTGGCTTTTACCTTCCCATATATACCATTAGTATTTGAACGTCACTGGGACTTACTCCGCTTATTCTGCTTGCCTGACCTAAAGTACGGGGTTTTATTTTTTTAAATTTTTGTAATGCTTCTTTACTCAAAGCAGTCATATGATCATATTCAAAATTTTCAGGTATAACCAAATTTTCCAGTTGACTCATCTTCTCAACAAGTTCCTGTTCTTTTTCAATATATCTTTCATATTTTATCTGTATTTCCGATTGTTCCAAAATTGAGTTTTCTATTTCATTCAATTCTATCTGAAGCCTGGGAACGGCATTCATCATAGCGGGTAAATCAACTCCGGGTCTAAGTAAAATCTTATTTGCTTTTTGTTTTTCCGTTATATGCGCTGAATCAATTGTTGTAAAATAAGGATTGATTTCATCCATCTCAAAAGAAAAATCCTTCAGAATCTTTTTTACCTTTTGCACTCCTTTATCCTTTAATAATAAATTTTCCATTCTTTCCTGTGAGGCAAAACCAAGGCGGTAACTTTTTTCCGTTAATCTCATATCTGCATTATCCTGCCGCAATAAGGTTCTGAATTCCGCACGGCTGGTAAACATCCGATAAGGTTCTTCAGTTCCTTTACTAATCAGATCATCTATTAATACGCCTATATAAGCTTCATTCCTTTTTAATATAAAAGGCTCCAGTTCATTTATTTTTTGATGTGCATTTATACCGGCCATTATTCCCTGGCATGCTGCTTCCTCATACCCGGTGGTACCATTTATTTGACCGGCAAAAAATAAGTTTTGAATTAATTTTGTTTCAAGGGAATAATTCAACTGGGTTGGAGGAAAATAATCATATTCAATAGCATAGCCTGGCCGGAATATGCGAGCATTTTCAAAGCCTGGAATTAATTTAATTGCTTCTGTCTGCACCTCTTCAGGAAGCGAAGTAGAAAAACCATTGACATACATTTCAACGGTTTTAAATCCTTCCGGTTCAACGAATATCTGGTGTCTTTCTTTATCAGCAAACCGGTTGATCTTGTCTTCGATACTCGGACAATACCTGGGGCCGGTTCCTCCTATTCTTCCGCTGTACATTGGGCTACGATCAAAACCTGTCTTGAGCATTTCATGTACATCACTATTTGTATAAGTAATATGGCAACTTCTTTGGTTTTCAGGTGCAAGACGGTCGAAATCCAGGAAAGAAAAACCAGTTATCTGATCATCACCCTTTTGTTCTTCCATTTTTGAGTAATCAAGACTTCTTCCATCTACCCTTGGTGGCGTTCCTGTTTTAAGACGATCAGCTTCAAAACCCAGTTCTACTAATTGTTCTGTTATACCGGTGGATGCTTTTTCGGCCATTCTGCCGCCACCAAATTGTTTTTCGCCGATATGAATAATACCGTTTAAGAATGTACCACTTGTAATCACTACCGCTTTTGCTTCAATTGAATGACCTAATCCGGTTACTACACCTGAAACCCGGTTGTTTTTTACGATTAAAGAACGCACCATATCCTGGTAAAAGTCAACATTGGGCGTTTGTTCCAGCATTTCCCTCCAAACTGTTGAAAATAGCATTCGATCGCTCTGTGCCCGCGGGCTCCACATGGCCGGGCCCTTACTTTTATTCAGCATCCTGAATTGTATCAGGCTTTTATCCGTTACTATTCCGCTATAACCACCCAGTGCATCTATCTCTCTTACAATTTGCCCCTTTCCTATTCCACCCATTGCAGGATTACAACTCATTTGGGCAATAGTTTGCATATTCATGGTAATCAATAGAACTTTACTACCAAGATTTGCTGCCGCCGCCGCTGCTTCACAGCCTGCATGGCCTGCCCCAACAACAATTATATCGTATTTTGAAAACATTGTTATAAAATTAGTTGGCAAAGATACAAAGCATTAAAAACTTGAAAGGTTTTTCTATGTTCCACGTGAAACAAATAGAGCTCCTCCGCCCCTAAAGGGGAATTTTTAAGATTGATTTGATTAAAAGGTGTGGTTGATTCAAGGTTTGATTCTGAATGGAGAATGTTTTAGTTTGCTCATTAGGAGAATGTTTTAATACATTAGATTATCAATTACTTTAATTTCTTGCAGATTGATGAATTATAGTGTAGTATTTTATAATGGATTAGAAACTTTATTTCTTGCGATAGATGATATATAAATTTTAGCAAATTTTTTAATTGGCGCTATAAATTATTTGATTAAAACAAAGGATTGTTCCACGTGAAACAATTTATGAAATTTTTGGTTTAAGCATTTTCTGTTATGAGATTCTTGTACATTTCAATATAAAAATTCTCTTTTTCACGCATGATAGCCATTTCGTTTTTCGTTTTATCGCCGTAACCGCAGAGATGTAATGCGCCATGAAATAAAACACGTAATAATTCCACACCGAAATGGTGTTTAAGTTGGATTGCATTTTCCTTAACCCTGTCTATACTAATATATATTTCGCCTGTTGTTTCTTTCGTATTAGTACTTAAATCAAAACTTACAATGTCCGTATAAGTATCATGCTTTAAAAAATCCTGGTTTATTTTTAATAAATATTCATCGGAACAAAAAATGTAATCCAATCTTTCCAGTTTTTTACCTTCCATTTGAAAAATATTGGTGATAAAGGATCGTAGCGTTCTTTTATTCGTGATAGAAGCTTCCCTGTCTGCGTAATTAAAAAAGGTTTTTTGCTGTTCCTGCATATGTTAAGAATATATTTGGTTCCAAATTTCGTAACAATAGATGGAATTACCAGATTACCTTTGGGATTGATTAAATATTTTATATGAAACGTCTGTCACAGATTGGAATAGGGAAAAATGTAATCATCAGATCATTTGGTAAAGATGAGATTTTTATAAAATTAATGGAAATGGGCTGCATTCCCGGTGAAGTCGTTCGTATTCTTCAGATTGCTCCTTTAGGAGATCCTATATCTATAACTGTTTCCGGCTATCATTTGAGCTTAAGATTAAACGAAGCGGAACATATCTTTGTTGATGAAATATAGAATTTCCTATTTGAGAGGCTATAGTTTGACTGGTTTATGCAATAATCTTTTTTTATAAATGAATTTATTTAATCCAACTTCTTCCGGTACTAAAATCGGTTTGTATTTCGGCTCTTTCAACCCTATTCATATCGGCCACTTAATTGTGGCCAGTTTTGTTGCCAATAATACTGATTTACAACAGGTTTGGCTGGTGGTTTCCCCTCAAAATCCGTTTAAAATCTCAGGAACTTTATTAAATGAATATGACCGGCTGCATCTTGCAAGAACCGCTGTGGAAGATGATCCTTGTGTAAAAGTATCGGATGTGGAATTTAATTTACCCAAACCCTCTTATACAATTGATACTTTGGCTTTTTTATCGGAAAAATATCCCGCTTATGAATTTGTAATTATAATGGGTTCCGATGGTTTTCAGAATCTACCTAATTGGAAAGATTATGAATTGCTGATAAAAAAATATTCATTTATAGTTTATAAAAGGCCTGGATTTGAAATAAATGAAACCTGGAATGCAAACATCATCCCGCTTTCGGCTCCATTATTAGAAATTTCTGCCACAACAATCCGAAATCAGGTAAAAGAGGGAAAATCCATCCGCTACCTGGTACCTGAAAAAGTAAGGTTGGAAATAGAGAAAAGCGGATATTTCAGGAAGTAATGGTTTTTAATCTGAACAATATTTACTTTTTATACCATTTATTTTCAAAATCAAAACACATGATAAATAATACCTAAATCTGAAGTTTGATTTTATATAATATACGAGATAACTTGCATTATTTCCTCTATTTGTATAATGACAGATTTAGTTACTATACAGAAAATTCTTGCACAAATAAAACCGGAATTGGTGGAAAAATATCATGTTAGCTCCATTGGTTTATTTGGCTCTATTGTTCGAAATGATTTTTCCCCATCCAGTGACATAGATATTATCATAGATTTCAGTCATCCAATCGGTATTGAATTTGTGGACCTCGCAAATTACATTGAAAAAAAACTTAATAAACCTGTTGATTTAGTATCCAGAAATGGCATCAAACAGAAATATTACCGGGAAATAGAACCTGAAATTATTTATGTCTAAGCGACAACCTCAACTTCTTATAGAAGATATTCTTGATAGTGGTTATAAAATTCTTGATTATACAAAGGATTTGTCTTTTGACAAATTCATAAAAGAAAATAAGATTATAGATGCAGTTATCAGGAATTTTGAAATAATTGGAGTAGCGGCAAACCGGCTACCAGATGTTTTTAAAAAGGAACATTCTGATATTGATTGGCAGAGGATAATAGGATTCAGAAATAGAATAATTCATGACTATTTTGGAATTAATTATTCAATTGTATGGGAAATTAAAAGTTCTTTTCTTCCCGATTTAATTTTGAGGTTGAAAAAGCTTGTTATCTGAAGATTATTGAAACTGTTGAACACTAGCATTATCTGCATTCCCTCTTACAACACCACCCCAGCAACAAACATCCCACCGCTATAAAAGGTGCCCGCAACTTAGTAAACTGTAATAAGCAAAAAGTTCCGGCTATTACTCCTATATTTAATAGCGGAACAAACGTTCCATCCATGATATCTATAGAAATATTTTTCATCAGGTACAAACTGGAGCTGATGAGTATGCCCACCACAGCAGCATTGATTCCTTCCAATGAACGGTAGATAACCGCATACTTTTTTAAGTTATTCCACACCGGAAAAAAGAATAAGACCAATAGCGCGCTTGGTAAAAAAATGGCCACCGTTCCTATAATGCAGCCTAAAAACTGATAAGTGGGACCCCGATCGCGCAGCAGCATTCCACCCATAAAAGAACTGATGGAAAATGTTGGACCAGGAATGGCTCTTACCATACCATAACCCGTTAAAAATTCATCCTGTTCCATCCTTAATGCATTTGGATTTTTGATGGTGGCTTTTGCTGTTTGTGGACGTATAACATATTGCTCATACATCATAGGCATTAAAACATCTCCTCCTCCAAATACAAGGCTTCCGAACCGGTAAAAGTTTTCAAATAAATTATAAGGACCCCGGTTTTTCCATTCATTTTTACGTGCGCGTTCACTTAAATATCCAGCCATCGCGAAAACTGCCAGAAAAATTAAAATGTTTCCCCAGTTAACTTTTTTTGGCGGATTACCTTTTTGTGGAATGCGTTTGTCACTGAAATTAGTTGCTATTCCTCCTGCCACAATTACCGCAGGGAATATCCAGGGAGTTTTAAATAATAAAAATGTTGCTATTGCTGTTACCAGCATAATGATAACAGTAATGAAATTATGAATAGAAATTTTAAATAACCGGAAAGAAGAATACACAATAAATCCAACCGCCATCGGCTGGATGTATTGAAATATTTTTGTATCTAAAGAGTGCTTATTAAAGAAATTTAATAAAAAGGAAAGGCCGCCCATTAAAATAGATGCCGGTAATATCCATATTAAAAGCGTAAGAATAGCCAGCCACAATCCACCCATTTTATATCCAATTAATGTAATCGTTTGGGTAGAAGAAGCGCCGGGAAGCATCTGACAAAATGCATTGTATTCCAGTAATTCTTTTTCAGTAACATCTTTTCTTTGCTGAACAAAAGTTTTTAACATCATTCCAAAATGTCCCTGAGGACCGCCGAAAGCAGTAAGGCTGTATAAAAAAACAGCCTTCAAAAATGACATATTACGAATTAAATTCAACTATAAACTGTTTTATGTTAGCTATTTATATTAATAATAAAATATTATCACTGTTTATTTTTGACCAATATTGGCTTAAAAAATTAAAAATTTATTGCTTTTCAAATAGTCTGGCCAAAATACAAAACTAACCAGTGTTAAACTGAAATGCTGAAATTAATTTTAGATTGGAAACTGGTATAAACAATGTATCAACAAATTGTTTGCAGTTAAAAACCGTTATGAGGTTTATTTTTTCTGCGCAATCATCTGGCCTATTTTTGTCAGAAATCAATTATTCGAAATGAAAAATACTCCGTTCACCTCGAAACATATCGCCTTAGGAGCGAAAATGGCACCCTTTGCCGGTTATAATATGCCAATCAGTTATACAGGAATAAATGATGAACATTCGGCCGTAAGGAACCATGCGGGCGTCTTTGACGTAAGTCATATGGGAGAGTTTATTTTGCAGGGTGACCAGGCTTTGGAATTGATTCAGCGCATTACTACCAATGATGTTTCCCAGGTTAAAGCAGGAAAAGCTCAATACAACTGCATTACAAACAACGAAGGCGGTATTGTGGATGATCTGATCATCTATTGCCTTGAAGAAAATAAAACCTATATGTTGGTGGTAAATGCATCGAATATTGAAAAAGACTGGAACTGGATCAGCGACCATAATATCAACCATGTGAATATGAAAAATATCAGCGACCGGACCAGCCTTTTAGCCATACAAGGACCCGAAGCAACTAAGATCGTTCAAACTCTTACTGATAAGGATATTTTGAATCTCAAATATTATTCTTTTATAAAAGGAACTGTTGCCGGTGTTGATAATGTATTGATCAGCGCTACCGGTTATACCGGCGCTGGCGGGGTGGAAATATATTTCGAAGATAAAAATGACAATGCGGATAAGATCTGGAATGCGCTTTTTGAAGCAGGAAAGGAGTATGGATTGAAACCTATTGGACTTGGAGCCAGGGATACCCTGCGATTGGAAATGGGCTTTTGCTTGTATGGAAATGACATTGATGATACTACCACTCCTTTGGAATCCGGTCTCGGCTGGATTACAAAATTGAATAAACAAGAAAATTTTACCGCGAAAGAAATCCTGGATCAACAAAAAAAAGCGGGTATCCGGCGCAAACTGGTAGGGTTTGAAATGATAGACCGTGGTATTCCCCGGCATGGTTATAAAATCCTGGATGCGGATAAAAATGAAATCGGGTATGTAACCAGCGGCACACAGGCTCCTTCTTTAGGTAAAGCCATTGGATTGGGCTATGTATCCATGGAACATGCTAAAACAGGCTCTGACATATATATTGACATTCGGAATAACGGAGTTAAAGCAAAAGTGGTTAAAACACCTTTTGAATAAAAAGGGCTATATTACAATAAGTATTCACAAGGCTGCGTATTAGATTTAAATAACTTGTACTTATGAACCTTACAGCGATAATATCCAGGGGAAATGAATATTTTATAGGCCAGATTAAAGAGCTTCCCGGAGTATTAACTCAAGGTACCACTATTGAAGAAACAAAGCGCAATCTTATTGATGCGCTTGATTTGTGGCTTGAAGATGCTAAAGATCAGGTAAAAGATGAATTAGTAAACGTTGTCCATACAGAGAAGTTTACGATCAATGTCCATTAAATCAAACGATTTCATCAAGTATCTGGAAAACCATGGATGTTCTTTACATCGTCATGGGGCAAATCATGATATTTATAGAAATGCGATCACAGGAAAAAAAACTTCTATTCCAAGGCATCCAAACATAGATAAGAATTTAGCAAAACTTATTTGTAAACAATTAGAAATTCCTGTTATTAAATAGTATTTGTTCTCTATTAATTATTGAAATGATCAACAACAAACAGATTCAATTATACAGCTTTATTCTTCTATCCCTGATAATTTCCTCCTGTGGCTCCGTTGTTAAACAAACCGGCCAGGCTTCCTGGTATGGCAATGAATATGATGGCAGAAAGACGGCGAGCGGAGAAGTTTTTCACCAAAACAGGCTCACAGCCGCGCATAAAACCTTACCTTTTGGAACAAGATTAAAAGTAAAAAATCTAACAAATGGTAAAACCGTGAAAGTGCGCGTAAACGACCGGGGACCTTTTGTAAAAGGAAGAATATTGGATCTGAGCAAGGGCGCTGCCAAAAAGATCAATATGATCAATCAAGGAGTGGCAGAAGTGGAAATCAAATATAAAAAGAAGAAAAAATAACGGTATAAACCGGCTAAAACTTTCTGTAAACCAGCTTAACTTGAAACGCATTTTATTCACTGTTACCAATGATTTAAGCTACGATCAGCGGATGCAAAGAATCTGTGCAACTCTTGCGGAAAAAGGGTTTGATATAGTATTGATTGGCCGGCAATTAAAAAACTCAGCCCCGCTTCTACCGGAGCGATATACACAAAAAAGATTGCCCTGCATTTTCAGCAAAGGATTTTTATTTTATACGGAATACAATACCCGGTTATTTTTTTGGCTTTTGTTTCGGCCAATGGATGCAATATGTGCAATTGATCTGGACACTATTCTTCCCTGTTATTTCATAAGTTTATTGCGGCGGAAAAAAAGGATTTATGATGCGCATGAATTATTTTCTGAACAAAAGGAAATTCTTCGGCGGCCTTCCATTCACCTGTTTTGGCTTGCTGTAGAAAAGTTAGCCGTCCCCCGCTTTCAGTATGGTTATACGGTAAGCAGTTCTATTTGCAATGAATTGAAAAAAAGATACCATGTTGAGTATGCTATAATCAGAAATTTACCTTTAAAAACAACATTAGCTTCTATACAGAAACAAAAGCGATTGATCATTTACCAGGGATCAGTAAATGAAGCAAGAGGACTTGAAAATTTAGTGATCGCAATGAAAAATGTGGATGCGGTACTTCATATTTATGGTGATGGAAATATTTATTCTAAAATAGTATCGCTCATCCGTGAACATGGCTTACAACAAAAAATAATTTTAAAAGGAAAACTTGTACCCGCAGAGCTTCGTCAAAAAACTTTGGAAGCCTCCATTGGAATTAATCTGGTGGAACCTGTGGGGCTTAACCAGCTTTATTCGCTGGCAAATAAATTTTTCGATTATATCCAGGCTGCCGTTCCCCAGGTAACTATGAACTTTCCAGAGTATCAACTGATCAACCAAAAATTTGAAGTGGCTTTATTAATGGATACAATAAACAGTAATGCTATTGCAGAAAAATTGAACCTTTTGCTCTGTGATAATATTTTATACAATAAATTACAAAGTAATTGCCTGAAGGCAAGAGAAACTTATCATTGGCAGGATGAACAAAAAAAACTGATCCGGTTTTATCAGGATCTTTTTAAAGCGTAAATATTTTGTACCAGTTTTTAGCTTATGCTACTTATTTATACGCCCCATACCAGCAACAGGCTCAGATATGTGTTGAATCATATTTTCAAACAACAATTAGGGATACCGTACGCTATTACCAATGAATATGCTATTTATCAGCATGAAAAAATAGCGTCCAAATTTATTTATGATGATCAAAACAAAGGTCATGGAGTTTTCTTTTATGCATCCACCTTATTAAAAGAAACCAAGATTCACAAGTTTCCATTATCTGAAGGTCAATTCGGTGATATTCCTGTATTGTTCAGTCATAATCACCAGGATTCGGCATTAAATTTTGATGTTTTTGCGGCCGTTTTTTATTTGTTAAGCCGTTATGAAGAGTATGTGTATAAAGGTAAAGATCCCTTTGGAAATTTTGATTTCAGGCAAAGTGTTTTATACCGGTTGAAGATACTGGAAACGCCCATTGTGGAGCAATGGATTGATTTATTGAAACAATGCCTTCACCAGCATTTTCCAGGCCTTATTTTCCAGGAAAAAAAACACCGTTATGCTTTGAGTTTTGATATTGATGTGGCATTTGCGTATAGAAATAAACATGCTGTTATCACCAGCGCAAGTCTTTTAAAAAAGTTCACAACATTCCGTTGGCGCGACCTGGCGGATCAGCTATTAACCCTATCGGGCATCCGGAAAGATTGTTATGATACTTATGATTATATTTTTGAAAAAATTGTTGACCATGCCGCACTATTCTTTATTAACATCGGTCGTTACGACAGGTTTGATAAAAATCCTTCTTATAAAAATAAAAACTTCAAAACATTAATCCGGAAAATCATTTCCCAATATCCGCTTGGGCTGCATCCTTCTTATGCATCAAATAAAAATCCCGCATTGTTGTTTACGGAGAAAAAAAAGCTGGAATATATAACGGGGCAAAAAACAAAAATAAGCCGGCAGCATTATTTAAAGTTAAATATGCCTGATACATACCAGCATTTGATTCAAATGGGAATAACAAAAGATTTTACGATGGGTTATTATTTCTGTTATGGTTTCAGAGCGGGTACTTGTAACCCTTTTTTCTTTTTTGATTTAAAAAAGGATGAAGCAAGTGCTTTGCAAATTTTTCCTTTTGCTGTAATGGATGGAACTTTGAATAATGTATTGGAATGTACTCCTGAAGATGCGCAAAAAAGAATTAAGGATTTATTGGAAACAGTACGGAAATGGAAGGGCATTTTTATTCCGATATGGCACAATTCCACATTAAGTGAAACAAGGGAATGGAAAAACTGGCGACCCGTTTTTGAATACATGATCCGGCAAATAAAGCAGGAAGGATTTGAACCCGAAGAATTGGATTTTCATAAAAAAACAGATTGAAATAAAACCAATAAAAACAATTGGAAAAACATTTGCACATAATAAGTTTGGATGTTCCTTATCCTGTTACTTATGGTGGTGTGTACGATTTGTTTTATAAATTACCAGCCTTACAGGCGCAGGGCGTTAAGATTCATTTACACTGTTTTGATTATAGAAATGGCGAACAGCCCGAGCTGAATAAATATTGTACTTCAGTAAAATATTATAAGAGGAATATGGGCTATAAAAGCATATCCATGCGCATGCCTTATATTGTTTTTAGCCGTAAAAACGAGCAGTTGCTGAATGAACTTTTAAAGGACGATTATCCGGTTTTAATTGAAGGCATTCATTGCAGTTTTCCGGTGGTGGATGAACGGTTTTTTGGCCGCAATTTTTTCTTACGCCTGCATAATGTGGAGCATGAATATTATCAACAATTATTTCATTGCAATGCTTCAGTTTTCAAAAAACTTTATTATTGGCTTGAAAGTAAGTTGTTAAAAAACTATGAGCAATCCATTACTTATAAAGTAAAAGAATACTGGAGTGTCTCTTTAAGAGATTTGAAATATTATCAGCAAAAATTTAATTGTACCAATATCCGGCAGTTACCATTGTTTATTCCTGATAACTGGAAGGTGGAATCTGCGCCCGGTATAGGAGTTTATGCAATGTATCATGGAAACCTGCAGGTGGCTGAAAATGAAAAAGCGGCTGTCTGGCTTATTACAAAAGTTTTTAATGATTTAAAAATTCCGTTTGTAATAGCAGGTAAAAATCCTTCCACCTATTTAAAAAAATTGGTACATCGGTATGCACATATTTATTTGAAAGCAAATCCGGATGAAGGCGAATTAAAGGAATTAATTAAAGATGCACATCTTCATGTATTGCCTTCATTTAATATTACCGGAATAAAAATAAAGGTACTCAACGCCTTATATCACGGAAGGCATTGTATTGTAAACAACGATGCCGTAGACGGTTCTGGAATTGCAGATGCATGTCATGTCAGTAATACCGCAGCGTCAATGAAATTGCTGGTTGAACAATTGTACCAACAGGCTTTTACTGTTCAGGAAATTGAAATGCGCCGGCAATTGCTGGATGAACAATTTAATAATACAAGCAATGCAAAAAAATTAATAAACCGGATATGGACCGAAAGTTCGGAATAAAAAAATGCCGGCTTTACCTAAGCCGGCATAAGAACGAAAAATAAAAAATCAAGGTTTCATCTTCTTAAATATGCTCATATCGCCCTGACGGCTAATTTTTAAGATCATTTTGCTTGAATCTTTTTCCATTGAAACAAAGTAAGCCAAGCCTTCTTGTTCATCATCATATTCAATCGCTTCAGTGATGGAATAATCCTGATATTTTGTTTGCAATTCCTTGAGAGATTTCAAAGGCAGGCTTTTAAGATCAATTGTTCTGCTTAGGGCAATGGGTGTTCCATCCAAATGATAAATGGCAACAAGTTTTTCATTGTTCCATGTAAAATATCCTTTTACATAATCCCCATTGTTAATCCAGGTTACATCTTTTGCTTCCGGAAAACTTGTGTTAAAAGCTGCTATTATTTTGTTGTTATCAGTAACACCATGAGCAAAAATGCCGGATGATACTGTGAGTGTTAATAAAAGGGCGATGAAAAGTTTCTTACCCATTGAATTTGCTTTTGTATTGTGTTGATTTTTTGAGTTCATGACTTTAGTTTTTATCTGTTTTTATTTTTTTTGATTTGAACAGTATAATCCGAAAGACATGCCAAAGCAAAAACTATGTTATTGCATATTGATAATCAATTGTTTAAGAAAACGAAATAAGTTATGTATTGTTCGAAATCGAACATTTACCTGTTCATTAGCGAACGATTTGTATCGGATAAGTTGTTTGTTATTAAGGTTTTCCATTGTTCATCAATAAAAAAAACGACCTCATTATTGAAGTCGTTCCAAAAAAAATCGTGTCAGAAAAATCAAACATGCACTGCCGCGCTATCCTGTACTCTGCCGTTTTCGGTTTTTAAAATACGGCCCGGATAACGATTGATCACAATAAAATCATGCGTGGCCATTATTACAGCCGTTCCAGATTCTTTACTGATATGAAACAGCAATTGCATGATCTCATCACTGGTTTCAGGATCCAAATTTCCGGTTGGCTCATCAGCCAGTATCAATTTTGGCGAGTTGAGTAAGGCGCGTGCCACATCCACACGTTGCTGCTCCCCACCACTCATTTCAAAAGGCATTTTAAAACCTTTGCTTTTCAATCCTACTTTATCCAATACATCATTGATCTTTTCTTCCATTAAGCGATTATCGGTCCATCCTGTGGCTCTTAATACAAACCTTAAGTTTTCATATACATTTCTGTCTGTTAGCAATTGAAAATCCTGGAATACCACACCTAAATTCCGGCGCAGAAAGGGAACTTTTTTCCAGTTCATTTCTTTTATATTAAATCCGGCAACCGTAGCCGATCCTTCTTTTAATGGTAGTTCGCCATATAATGTTTTTAAAAGGCTGCTTTTGCCTGTACCGGTTTTTCCAACGAGGTATACAAATTCTCCCTTACTTATTGTAAAGTTTACATCTTCTAAAATAAGATTACTACCCTGGTAAATATTGGCGTTACTAATTGTCACAACATTTTCTAACATAAATTTCTTTTCTATTTAAATAGTTAACCAATGTACATAATTAAGACCGCGCTGTTCCGCTTTTCCCCGGAAAAATGTGTGTATATGGGACACACGTTTCAAAATTACAGAATCAGCATCAATTTTTATTCTTTCCTTAATTATAACGATTAAGGAATAATTTTAACTAAACTAAAAAAATAGTTGTAAAACTAAAATATTAGTTTTAAGTTTGAATTATGAAAAGCAAAGAAACCATTAAAACACTCACCAAAGCCGAAGAGCAGGTAATGCAGGTATTATGGAAACTGGAAAAAGGATTTTTAAAAGATATTGTAGAAGGAATGCCGGAACCCAGGCCGCATTCCAATACCGTAGCGACACTGCTGAAAATATTGGTGGAAAAAAAATTTGTTGAAATAGAAGTTTATGGCCGTATGCATCAATATACTCCATTAATAAGCAAACAGGCTTATTCGAAAAACAGTTTAAGTGGTTTTGTAAAAGGCTATTTCGGCGGCTCATTCAGCAAAGCCGTTTCTTTTTTAGTGGAAGAAAAAAAATTAAGTATCGAAGAGCTGGAACTGCTGTTGAAGCAATTGAAAAATAAATAAAACCTTTTTTTATGCAAGCCATCGCATTCTATTTATTAAAAATGATGATCTGCTCGGGACTTTTATTATTATACTATTGGATCGCATTGCGGAATAAACAGTTTCATTATTACAACCGGTTTTATTTATTGATGACGATTGCAGCAAGCGTGTTTATACCCTTATTGCAATTGAAATGGTTTACATTTCAAAGTAACAATGAGAAAGCCATTGCGCTGATGAATTCATTTTATATGGATGAAAATATTGTGGCAATCAATAAAACACCCACTATTAACTGGGGCTGGATTGCCGGAACAATCTGTATCATTATCTCTATCAGCATGCTTTCCTTTTTGATTTTTCGTATTTCGAAGATCTATCGAATTAAACAACATTATCCTTTGAGTAAGATGAATGATTTTGATTTCATCAATACGGATCTTGCCCAAGCGCCTTTTTCATTTTTAAACAATTTATTCTGGCGAAATGATATAGAATTGAATGAATCAACCGGTCAGCAAATACTGCAGCATGAACTCACACATATTCACCAAAAACATACCTGGGATAAACTGCTGATGCAAACATGGTTATCCCTGTTTTGGATGAATCCTTTTTATTGGCTGATGCAAAGAGAACTATATCTGATTCATGAGTTTATTGCCGATGAAAAAGCGGTTGAGAATAAAGACGCCAGTGCTTTTGCTACCATGCTTTTAAAATCGCAGTATGGCAATTCTATTTTTCTTCCTGCCCAATCCTTTAATTATTCACCTATAAAAAGAAGATTACTCATGCTTACCACATCTCAACAACCAAAGTTTCATTATGCCCGCAGGTTAATGGTTTTGCCATTGCTTGGGCTTGTTGTTTTTTTATTTGCTTTCCGCATGCAAAAAAAGGAAGACAACTTAAAATCAACGGAGGAGATCTCTTATCAAAAACTATCTGAGAATAAAACCGGATCAGATACCTCAGAATTGCCAAAAAATCTTTTGTATGTAATAGAAGGAAAAATTTCTGAAGAAGCTGTGTTAAAAGCCCTGGATCCAAATAAAATCGAATCTGTAAATGTTTTAAAAGAAACCTCTGCCATTGATAAATATGGAGAAAAAGGAAAAAATGGGGTAATAGAAATAAACTTAAAAAAAGACACCATTGGAGTGCAGACACCGTTGAAAAATATCAATTCAAACCAGGTTGTAAGCGTAAACATAAATAAAAACGAATCTGCTATAAAAACAAATGCTGAGAAAGAAGAAATTAGGGCAATAGGGATTACAACAAGAGGCGAATCAAAGTCAGTATCTCCTGGAGTATTGTATGTCGTAGATGGCGTAATTGCAGAAGGAATATCTGGGATTGATCAAAATACCATACGAAAAGTGGAAGTTTTGAAAGATGAAACTGCAACTTCAATATATGGGGAAAAGGGTAAAAATGGTGTAGTACTGATTACGACGAAAGCAGATGAGCATTCGGCTGAAAAAACATTGAATTCAACCGTTACAATAACGCAGCAATCGCCTGCACATTTTCCGGGAGGAAAGGATGCCTGGTTAAAATTTCTTCAAACTAATCTTAAAACGGATGTGCCTGTAAAAAATGGTGGTGCCCCAGGAAAATATACTGTTATTCTTTCTTTCATCGTAGATGCGGACGGGAGTCTTTCTGAAATAAAAGCGGATAATGATCCCGGATTTGGAACGGCAAAAGAAGCGGTAAGATTAATGGAAACCAGTCCTAAATGGATACCTGCGGTTAAGGAAGGTAAAAACATTAGTTCATTAACAAAACAATCAATAACTTTTGTAATCACTGAAGGCTAAGTAGTGAGTGGTCAGTATTGAGTGGTGAATTTGCCCACTCACTACTGACTCTAAGTGGATCAATAACTGATCCACTCGTTTTTTACTTTCAGATGTAATTCTTTTTGCGCGCTTGCCTCCACTCTTCCCACAATCTGAGCATCAATATTCAATTGTATTGCGCTTTCAATCATTTTTTTAGCCGCGGCTTCATTTGTAAATATTTCCAGCCGGTGACCCATATTAAACACCTGGTACATTTCACGGTCATCCGAACCTGAATTTTCCTGGATGATCTTAAATATCGGTGGTGGATCAAATAAATTATCTTTAATAACCTTCAATGGTTGCGGTAAATATTTCATGCATTTGGTTTGACCGCCGCCACTGCAATGAATCACGCCATCCAAATCATCAAACTGCGTTTCCAACAATATTTTCATCAAAGGCGCAAAAGTTCTGGTTGGGGATAGTAAAAGCTTTCCAATACTGATAGCTGACTGCTGATGGCTGATAGCTGACTGATCGGTCATTCTATTTTTTCCAATATATACCACTTCCTCATTTAAGGAAGTTTCAAAGGTTTCAGGAAAATTTTCAGCGTAATATTTATTCAGCACATCATGCCGCGCGCTCGTTAATCCATTACTGCCCAGCCCACTGTTGTATTCCGTTTCATAGCTTGCCTGCCCAAAACTTGCAAAACCAACAATCACATTGCCGGCTTTTATTTTGTCATTGGTAATGATCTTGCTTTTTGGCCAGCGCGCTGTCATCGTACCATTTACAGCAATGGTTCTTACCACATCCCCCACATCGGCTGTTTCGCCGCCGAGAAAATGAATGTTTACACCATAAGTTTTTAACAGGTCAAAAAATTCCTGTGTTCCATTAATCACCGCTTCCAAAACTTCACCGGGAATCATTTTTTTATTGCGGTCAATAGTGGAAGAGAACAACAGATTGTCATAAACGCCCACACATAAAAGATCATCCAGGTTCATGGCCACAGCATCCTGTGCAATACCTTTCCAAACACTTACATCACCCGTTTCTTTCCAGTATAAATAAGCCAGAATGCTTTTCGTGCCAGCGCCATCGGCATGCATGATATTTATCCAGTCCTTATCGCCGCCGATAAAGTCGGGATACATTTTACAAAATGCATGCGGATACAATCCCTGGTCCAGCTTTTGAATAGCTGCATGTACTTCTTCTTTTTGCGCGGAAACGCCACGTTGTGAATAGAGCGACATTGAATAATTTTAAAGCTGCAAATGTAGTCATTAGGAAAGTTATAGTAGAGAACTTTGCAGTATTGTAGATTTTATTAAGTCATTTTTATAGAACTATGGTAGAGATCGTTGAGTTATTGTAGAATTTGTTTAGACATTTATACTCTATCAGGAGTAGATTTTTTTTGATCCAAACAGTATTACTACTATGAGTCTTTCGTTGCGTCGTCCCGCTTTTTGCGGGATCGGCTTTTATCTTTATTGAGCAAAACGGCCCTTAAGTCTAAAATAATCAATATCAAAATGACTTATTGACTATTCTGACTTTCCTTTTAGCTTTGCTTTGTTTATGCAGGTACATTATAATATTGGATCATTACCGGAATTTAAAAAAGCAGTTATTACCATCGGTACATTTGATGGTGTGCATTTGGGGCATCAGCAGATTATTGACCAATTAATTGCGGAAGCAAAAAGAATTGATGGCGAGAGCCTGATCATCAGTTTTCATCCGCATCCAAAGAAAATTATCGAAAAAGGAAATTCACAGGTTTTGCTTTTAACCTCTTTGCAGGAAAAAATAAAATTGCTCGAAGCCAAAGGCATTGATCATTTGGTGGTAGTACCTTTTAATGAAGCCTTTGCCGAACAAACTGCGGCGGAGTATGTACATGATTTTTTATTCAAACAATTCCATCCGCATACCGTGATCATTGGATACGATCACCGGTTTGGAAAAGGTCGTACAGGCGATTATCATTTACTGGAAGAATATGGAAAAAAGTTGGGATTTGAAGTGAAAGAAATTCCCGAGCATGTTTTAAATGAAGTAACGATCAGTTCAACCTGCATCCGTGAAGCTTTGTTAAAAGGATATATTGATACCGCGAAAACGTTTTTAGGCTACGATTATTTTTTTGAAGGAAAAGTGATCCGCGGAAATCAGTTGGGGCGAACACTTGGCTACCCTACGGCAAATATTGAACCCCTTGATGTCGAAAAACTTATTCCCGGAAATGGTGTATATGCAGTGGAAGTTGAATTTCCGGCAACCGGCAACCGGCAACGGGCAACCCGCAACATTTTCAAAGGAATGATGAATATTGGCGTCCGGCCAACGATAGGTGGAGTAAAACGGGTGATTGAAGTAAATATATTTGATTTTGATGCGGATATTTATGATCAGACAATACGCGTTTATGTAAAATATTTTCTTAGATCAGAAGTGAAATTTAACGGACTGGATGCATTGAAAGAACAACTGGCAAAAGACAAAGAAAATGCATTGAAAATTCTTTAGTTGGTGGTTGGTTGTTGTTAGTTGGTAGCAAATCCAAAATCCTCATTCCTCAAAACATAATTTTCGCCATCAGCTCTTTCAACAGATCCGGCTGTTCGGTACCTGGGTCATTGATACCGATACTTCTTAAATTATAATGGTGTAACAATAATAAAATCCGTTCAAGCGCTTCATATTTATAATTGCGCGCGGTGAGTAGGTAGTCTTTTACAAAAAATGTATGTACGCCAATAGCGTTTGCAATCATTCTTTCATCCTGGCCGCTCAGCGAATGAACGATGGCCACTTTGCTGAAAAAATTATATAGCGAAGGAAGGATCATTTGAATAGACGCAGCCTTGGGATTCGCTGAAAAATATTGAATGATACGGATGGCTTTTGAGAAATCTTTTTTGGCTACAGCATCCTGCAATTCAAATGCGTTGTATTCCTTACTGATTCCAATAAAAGTTTCAATATCTTCTTCCGAAATATTTTTTCTTCCATTCAGATTCACCAGTATTTTTTCCACTTCATTCTGTATCCGGGAAAGATCATTTCCTATATGTTCGGCAAGCAGGGCGAGCGCTTTCTGATTGATTGTAAATCCTTTGTGCTGAACCATATTCATGATCCAGGAAGGCAGTTGATTTTCATAAATTTTTTTGGTAGAGAAAATGACCCCTTTTTCCTTTATGCTTTTGGCAAACTTGGTTCGGGCATCCAGTTTTTTATCTTTATAAGATACCACCAGTACGGTAGAATTGAGCGGATGATTTAAATAACCGGTTAATTTTTCTATGTCTTTCATGTGCTGCGCTTCCTTCAGCACCACAACCTGCCTTTCTGCAAACATGGGATAGCGCATACAGGCATTTACTACCGAAGTCCAGTCCGTATCACGGCCATAAAATACTGTCAGGTTAAATCCTGCTTCCGATTCACTGAGAATATTATGTTCAGCATAGTTAACGAGCTGATCAATAAAATAAGGCTCCTCACCTTCTAACCAATAGACCGGTTTGAAAGATTTTTTTTTCCAATCACCTAAAATATTTTCGGCAGACATGATGCAAATATAAAGCGCAGTGGTTTATAGAATTCGTTTTTAAAAAAGGTTAATTCGGAAGATCCGGGTTTTGATTCCGTTAGAAATTAAAAAGGGCGTACCCAACTTTTAATTTCGACGATTACAGAGTTTCAGGATTTAATTTTAAATGGCCTTCACTTCATTCCACCACATGTATATTTTCTTCATTCAACAGCGGCAGATTTTTAAATCGAAGAATAATATTGGCTACAACTATTACATCGCGCTGGCAATATTCCACAATCCTGGGTAAGTTCTTTTCTTTGTAATAAACCTCCTGTACCTGGCTGCCGTCAATATCGGTTTTTGATGTTGGAATACCCAGTACATGAGCCAGTAGGTTTAAAGAAATATAATTTTTATAATCGCCGAATTTCCACCACTGAAGCGTGTCTGCCATATACAGTTCCCATGGCTTGGCTCCATGAAGACATAAATATTCAGGTAAGGGAAGCTGGTGGATCAGCATTCTCCTGCATATATACGGAATATCAAATTCACGGATATTGTGACCGCCAAAAACAAAATTCTTCTTATACCGGCATAGTTTATCTGTAAGTTGAATAAAATCAACAAGCAATTGTTTTTCATCATCACCGGCAATACTTTTAATTTTCAAACAGATTTGTTTATTTGCATCTTCATAAAAATAAGCAGTGGAGATACAGATGATTTTTCCGAATTCGGCCAGTATTCCGGCTTTCTGTAAATAGGCTTTTTCAGGCGTGATGTTTTCTGGCACGGTTTTGGAAATTTTTTCATACCAGAGCTGTTGCCATTCAACTGGAAGCATCTCATATTCAGGCTGTTGCGGTATTGTTTCGATGTCTAATAGAAATAAATCAGAAATATCCGGCTTCCTATTCATGAACATTAGTTTTCAATTAAAATAAAATAAAAAACATGAGCTACACTAATTATCCTTCTCCCGGTACCCCTCCGGAGAAATCTCAACCCTCCAGAGATAATCGTAAAATCATATACGGAATTCTGGTAGCGGCTTTATTATTAACATGGGGCTATATTGTTTACGATAAAAATAAGTCGAAAGAAACTATTACGCAACTTCAAACTCAGTTTACCAATGTGGATTCTGCCCGTACCGTTGTTCAAACTGAATACAATGACGCGCTGGCCAGAATGGATTCATTAACCGGAAGCAATACCAAATTACAAGGCGCTTTGGCAGAACGCCAGGCAGAAATTGAAAAATTAAAACAAAACATAAAATCTGAATTAAGTAGAAAGAATTCCGATTTAACCAAGGCGCGTTCTATGATTTCCGAACTCAATGGAAAAATCAATGATCTTTTGGCCCAGGTGGAACAATTAAAAGCCGAAAATCAGGAATTAACCACATCTAATACTCAATTAAAAGTAGAACGCGATACGCTTACTTCACAAAAACAACAACTATCCCAGGATCTTACTACTACTCAAACCGAGAAAGCGCAGATCCAGGATGTAGCATCTACCTTACATGCTTCCAATATTAATATTGCAGCCATTGATGTACGCCATAATGGAAAAGAAAAAAGTACTACCAAAGCCAAACGGGCCGACCTTTTGCGCATTTCATTTGATCTGGATGAAAACAGGATTTCGCCTAGCGGTACTAAAGAAATATATGTAGTTGTAACAGGGCCAGATGGCAAACCCGTTACCCTTCCATCCAATGGCAGCGGTACTTTTAAAACAAGAGATGAAGGTGAAAAAGTATATACCAGTAAAGTGGATGTAAATTATGAACAAGGTAAACGCATGCCCGTAAGTTTCGATTGGAAACAGGATAATCATTACCAGATCGGGGATTACAAAATAGAAATATATAACAATGGCTATAAAATAGGCGAAGGGGTAAAAACGCTGAAGAAAGCAGGTTTATTCGGTTAGTCGTTCATCCACATATATCCACATTTATCAAAAGAGCCATTCCTCGCGAATGGCTTTTTTTATTTTGTAATACATCTGCTTTGAAAAGTTCCGGCAATTTAAAAAAAGGAACAAATGTTTTATCTATCTTCAAACTGAAATCTTAGTTTCCCTGATATGATTCGATTGTGGATTAACTGGAGAAATATTCTTGCAATAATTGCTATTCTCATAGTAAGTGGTAGCATTATTTACAGCCGGTATCTTTCCAAAAAAATAGCGCATGAAGAAAAACAAAAAATGGAAACCTGGGTGGAGGCACAAAGAACTATTTTAAATGCACAGGACCAGACAAGCCTGAACCTGGCCATAAAAATTTCTTCTGAAAATGATTATATCCCCATCATTGAAACAAATGAAAAAGACAGTATCACCAATAATTATTTAAATATTGACACCAATAAGATTTTAAAGGATAAAAATTTTTTAAGGAAAAAGCTTCAGGAGTTTAAAAAACAACATCCGCCATTTGTGTTGGTGCTTTCCGAAAACCCCTATACCGCAAACTTATATTATTATGGCGAAAGCAGGCTTCAGCAGGAAGTGCGTTATTATCCAATAGTGCAGCTTGTAATAATAGGCTTGTTCATTATTGTTACCATTGTTGCGCAGCGCATCACTTATAAAAGCACTCAAAACCAGTTATGGGTAGGTATGGCAAAAGAAACGGCCCACCAGTTGGGAACGCCGGTTTCCAGCTTGCAGGGATGGATAGAAATGCTGAGGGAAGTTAGGGAAAATGAAAAAATAGTGCCCGAAATAGAAAAAGACATCAGCCGCCTTTTACTGATTACCGACCGCTTTGGAAAAATAGGAAGTAAGCCCCAGCTGGAACGGGCCAACCTGCTGGAACAGGTGCAGACAATGGTGGAATATATGCGGAAAAGAGCCGGTGGAAAAATCAGGTTTCTAATAAATACCAGCGGCGATAATGAATTTATGGCAAATATTTCACCGCCATTGTTTGATTGGGTAATAGAAAATCTGCTAAAAAATGCATTGGACGCAATGGCAAATAAAGGAGTAATCAGCATCCTGCTGCATGCTACAGCTTCAAAAATAATTATCGATATTTCAGATACCGGAAAGGGAATCGCAAAAGCCAGCCTGAATAAAGTGTTTAAACCCGGATTTTCTACAAAAAAAAGGGGCTGGGGATTGGGGCTTACCTTAAGTAAACGCATTGTAGAGCAGTACCATAAAGGTTCCATTTTTGTGAAATCCAGTGAAATAGGTAAAGGAACCACTTTTCGCATAGAATTAAAAAAAGATGGAGTTATTTAATAGAAAGATTCCGCTTTTTTACGCTGTAAGTGCGGCTAAAGCCGGGTTAAAATTTCAATTTTATTCGGTGACTTAAGTCAACGGAAATGGAAAAGAAGTTTGCAGACTTTTAATAACAGGTATGCCTTGAACTTGCCGTCTGGCTTTAGCCGACGGGAAACAAATACAATGCTTCAGCGACGGACTTTAGACACATAAATATTGTTCTTAGATCGGTTTAATTAAGATTTGTAAAATTATTATTTTGTTTTCCAATCAAAACATCAATGTATTACATTTGCATTTCTTACCAGCGGAGGTGGCGAAATTGGTAGACGCACTACTTTGAGGTGGTAGCGCCTTTAACGGGCGTGGGAGTTCGAATCTCCTCTTCCGCACTTATAAAAACCTTTCATTTTTGGAAGGTTTTTTTATTTGAAAAATGAAGGAATTCTCAAAAATCGTTGGGGCGCCTTAACACTTGCCCTTTTCTCGTACCGGTATGTTTTCCATTTTCCAAAGTAATATTTCCATTTACCAACACATATTCAAAACCGGTGGAATATTGATGCGGATGATTGTAAGTAGACAAATCTTTTACTTTATTTTCATCAAATATTACAATGTCGGCAGCATATCCTTTCAGCAACAATCCACGGTCATTTAAATGAAATTTTTGCGCCGGTAAAGACGTCATTCTCCGGATTGCTTCTTCCAGTGGAAACAATTTTTCTTCCCGTACATATTTTCCCAAAACCCTTGCATTAGTACCATAACCGCGCGGATGTGGTACACCTTCATTAAATACCCTTATACTTGCATCTGACGCAAACATGCAAAACGGATATTGCATAATGTTGGTTACATCCTGCTCGCTCATCCCATGAAATACCATTCCGGCGCCACCATTTTCCACCATTTCGAGAATGGTTTCCGCTTCCTGTTTTGCTCTATGTTTTTTATTTAATTCCCGGTTTATGGTTTCGATGCTTTTTCCATTAAAAGCAGTATTTGCTGAATAATTGGCTACGACGGCATAACTGAAATGCTTTAATTTCCTTTTTTCCAGGTTTTTAACCAGCTCAACAATTACTTCTTTTCTTATCCCGGGATTAAGCAATCTTGCCTTCATGGAATCCCGGCCATCTGCAAGTATCCATTCGGGTAATAATGAGTTTAAGGAAGTGCTGCTTGCCGTATAAGGATATAGATCTATGGTTACATCTTCACCGTTTTCCCTTGCTTTTTTTACCAGGTTCAAGGTCTCGGTTGATCGTCCCCAGTTTTGCTGACCACCGACCTTAAAATGGGAAATTTCTACCGGTATTCCTGCTTCACGACCTATTTTCAACGCTTCTTCAATGGCTTGGGCTACACTGTCTCCCTCATTACGCATATGCGTGGTATATACGCCATTATACCGCTGCGCGATTTTTGCCAAAGCAACGATTTCCGGTGTTTTTGAATAAACTCCGGGTACATAAATAAGTCCTGTTGATAATCCTACGGCGCCTTCGCGCATTGCCGCATCTACCAATAATTCCATTTGATGCAATTCTGAGTCGCCGGGGGTTCTGTTAGCGGTTCCCATCACTTTTTCCCGAACATCATTATGGCCAATTAAGGAAGCGACATTTATGGATAAATGAATGCTGTCTATAAAAGAAAAATATTTTTTCAGATCCAGCTTTGAAGCGCCGCAATTTCCGGTAATCACTGTAGTAACGCCATCATAAATGAAATTCGTTGCCAATGGATTTTTTACTTCATCGTCTTCAATATGTGTATGCACATCTATAAATCCGGGTGCAACAATTAATCCATGCGCATCAATTGTTTTTTTTGCGTTAATGCTGATTAAATTTCCAACTGAACTGATTTTTCCATCTTTGATTGCCAGGTCTCCATAAAACCAGGAATTGCCGGTACCATCCATAATCTTCCCATGTTTTATTAAAATATCAACGCTATCCTGCGCAAAGGAATGCTGCGCAAATAATAAGAAGAACAAAATCCGTTTCATTGGTTCAAGATAAGAAAAAGGAGCGGAGATATATTAATGAGCAATGAAAATTGCATTTCGGTTGATTCTTTGAAAAGAATGTAAACTCCTTAATAAATGCCTTCGCAACCCTCCCTTTAGGGTAAAGAGGGTACCAGTGATTGTATTCTTCCAATTAAATGATTGATCTCAAATGGTTTTTGAACAAAATAATTTGCGCCGAATTCTTCAAAGCCATCCTCTACAGAATGATCAGCCGAAAATAAGATAACCGGAATATCTTTATAAAAAGAATCATGTTTTAAGGTATTGCAAAGTTGTCGTCCATCACTTCCGGAAAGAAAAACATCCATCACAATCAGATGTGGATGTACAGAATCAATTTTAGAAAAGATTTCATTCCCTTGCGTGGTAGTTTCCACATCAAAGCCTTTTCTTTTTAATAAAAAGCAAAGCGACATCAATAGGTCAGGATCATCGTCTATTACCAATATTGTAATCATCAATAAAAGCTTAAAATGATTAAAGCCACTATATAAATCAAATTAAATTCATGCCATCATTTTAAGCAATTGGTTAGTAACATATTAGTAATATAAAAATCTTATAAGTGATGAACAAACTACCCATTATTTTCCCAGATATTTTATTTTCCACTCCTTTTTTATTTTATTCTGTTACTAATTTGGTGTCGCAATGTTTTAATTTAGATAGATATTAATTAAGAGCCATGAACTTTTCGGATAAAATTTTACAGTTTTTATTTTCCTTAAAATTTCCATATCCGTTACCGGAAAATGTGGGCGTTTTGGATGTTCATAAAAATGAAGCTGTGCAGGAAGCCTGCCATTTATTTTATAACAAATTTTATGGTGATCATCGTCAGCGGCATGTATTGCTTGGCATCAATCCGGGCCGGTTTGGTGGCGGAGTTACCGGAATTCCTTTTACGGATCCGGTTCATCTGGCAAAAGACTGCGGTATTACAAATTCCTGGCCGCAAAAACAGGAATTGTCCGCAATTTTTATGTATGAAATGATGCATGCCTATGGTGGCGTAAAACTATTTTATGAGCATTTTTATTTTTCAGCTATCAGTCCCCTGGGATTTGTAAAAAACGGGAAAAATTTGAATTATTATGATGATCCGGTATTAAAAAAACAGATAGAACCTTTTGTAGTGGATTGTATCAATAAGCAGTTGGCATTTGGGTTAGATACTGATGTTTGTTTTTGTATCGGTGAAGGCGAGAATCTTAAGTATTTAAAATTGCTGAATGAAAATTACAACTGGTTTCAGCAAATTGTTGCTTTACCTCATCCTCGTTTCATTATGCAGTATAAACGCAAACAGAAGGATGCCTACATACAAGCCTATGTTGAAAAACTTGGCAACGGCCGACGCAATGCTTAAAAAGCTGTATTTTATACCAATGTTTGCTATTTTCGGCCCTATTACTCAATCTTTAAGAAATATGATTATGAAAAAATTTAGAGCTTGGATGTTTATTTTCCTGCTGATTCCTGCATTCCCGTCTTTTGCACAGGTAAAAGATTCCGCAGTTATAAGCAGTATAATAAAAGAGGCTACAGAAAACTCCCAACTGGAAAAACTGGCGCATGAATTAATGGATGGAATAGGTCCGCGATTGGTAGGAACTCCGCAAATGAAACAGGCCAATGACTGGGCTGTAGCAAAATATAATAGCTGGGGCATAACTGCACGTAATGAAAAATGGGGCGAATGGCGTGGATGGGAAAGAGGGATTTCGCATATTGATATGGTTTCTCCCTGGGTAAAATCATTGGAAGGAACGCAACTTGCCTGGAGCCCATCCACGGGTGGCAAAACCATTACTGCGGAAGTGATCATTCTTGCCAGATGTAGCCGATTCAGCCGCATTTCAAAAATGGTTGCCATCTGTAAAAGGAAAATTTGTAATGATTTCCATGAACCAGCCAACCGGCCGGCCCGATTATAACTGGGAAGAATTTGGTACAAAAGAATCAGTCGAAAAAATGAAAAAAGACCGCGCTGCACAAACAGATGCCTGGCGCAAACGCATCAGTAAAACAGGATTTAACAGCAGAACCTTGCCTGCCGCTTTAGAAAAAGCAGGCGCCGTTGGGTATCATCACTTCCAACTGGTCGGCAGGTTTTGGTGTAAATAAAATTTTTGGCGCTTATACTACCAAAGTTCCGACGGTGGATATTTCACTGGAAGATTATGGATTGTTGTACCGCCTGGCTGAATACGGGAAAAGCCACCAAAATCAGCATCCGTACCGATTCAAAAGAATTGGGAATGGTTCCAACCTTTAATACCATTGCCGAAATAAAAGGCACAGAAAAGCCGGATGAATATGTGATGCTTATCAGCACATTTCGATTCCTGGGATGGCGGCACCGGTGCTACCGATAATGGCACCGGCACCCTGGTGATGATGGAAGCCATGCGCATACTGAAAAAAATATATCCCAATCCTAAAAGAACCATTTTGGTTGGCCATTGGGGAAGTGAAGAACAGGGTTTGAATGGATCAAGAGCTTTTGTGGAAGATCATCCGGAAATTGTAAAAAACATACAGGCAGTTTTTAACCAGGATAATGGTACCGGCAGGGTTGTGAACATTTCCGGACAGGGATTTTTAAATTCCTATGATTATATCGGGCGTTGGTTGTCGGCAGTTCCTGATGATATCCGTAAACAGATAGAAACCAGTTTCCCCGGTACACCGGGTGCAGGCGGATCTGATTTTGCCTCATTTGTAGCAGCTGGCGCACCGGCGTTTTCACTAAGTTCCACCAGCTGGTCTGTATGGAACATATACCTGGCATACCAACCGCGATACTTATGATAAAATCGTTTTTGATGATGTGCGCAGCAACGCGATTTTAACGGCCATACTGGCTTACATGGCAAGTGAGGATCCGCAAAGAGCTTCTAATGAAAAATCTGTTTTGCCTATAAATCCGCAAACAGGCGAGCCTGGAAAATGGCCCGAGCAAAGATCGCCTACCCGTAAAGGTGGAGTGAATTAAAGTCAGTTAGTCATTAAAGTCAGGAAGTAATGACTCAAATGACAAATGACCCTCCAATAGCATTGTTAATACGCTGCGCCTACCCGGTGAAGTAAATTAAAGTCAGTCAGCCTTAAAGTCATGAAGTAATGATCCAAAATGACAAATGACTTAATGACTTATATTAATGAAGCTGTTTAAAATTTATATTTTTTAGATACCGGCATTTGTTTTTCATGGCGTCTTCGTTGCGTCGCAAGCACTTCAAATGCATATCAATGGGCATCTTTGGCCTCATTTCCAAAGTGTCCGGTAAATTTTAAACAGCTTCATTATTTAAGAAATCAGGTTAAATGGATATAAAGCGTTGAAACCTACAAGGAACAATTCCGTAGGAACGAGTGATTTTGTAACAATGGACTTTAGTTCGTTGCATGTTATCCCGAAAATTAAACCTCCTTTCTGCTTATCCGTATAAATTTTCACATAAACAAATCAGCAAATTCAATTTAGGGGTTTATTTTGCACCCGTTAAAAAAAACAGAACATGGAGTACAGTAAAATTATATCTATAACCGGCCTTAGCGGTTTGTATGAATTAGTGGGCAGTAAATCAGATGGCGCTATAGTACGCTCACTTGAAGATCAAAACACGCGTTTCGTATCAAGCCGCATTCATAACTTTTCCAATCTCGAAGGAATTGAGATATTTACCATTCGTGAAAACGTAAACCTGGCAGATATTTTTAATGCCATGAAGGAAAGTTCCGAAGCCCTTCCTTCCGAAAAGGATGCAAAAGCGGTAAAAGCTTATTTCGAAAAAGTGTATCCGGACCTGGATTTTGAACGTGTATATACCAGTGATATGAAAAAAATGGTACGCTGGTTTGGTATTTTGCAAGCCAATGAAGTGGATTTTACTTTAAGAGAAAATCCTGAAGAAGTAACGGAAGATGCAGCGGAATAATTGATTATTGTTGCCGGTTACCTGTTGACATTCCGGGGTTCCGGCAATCACAAGTTTTTTTATAAAAAAATTCACCATCATGCAATTATCAGCGGATATTCAAAAACTGAAGCGGAATTTTATACCGGAAAATTTTGTTTTGACGGATTGGAATTCCCTGGAACCTTATTTCAAAAACCTGTTGGATAGGGAGCTGAATACAACTGGCGACCTGGAACAATGGTTGAAAGATATGAGTGAAATGGAAGCCGTGATCAGTGAAGATGCATGCTGGCGACAAATAAAAATGACCTGTGATACCACAGATAAAAAGCTGGAAGAAGCTTTTACTTATTTCTGTATGGAAATTCAGCCAAAGCTTCAACCCTATGCAGATGCATTGAACAAAAAGCTGATCAATTCGCCATTGGTTAAAGACCCTGGATCAGAAAAAATATTTTACTTACCTGCGTAATGTTAAAAAAAGCATTGATCTGTTCCGTGAAGCAAATATTCCGTTACAGGCAGAATTGAGTGTAATGCAGCAGCAATATGGCGTTATTGCAGGGAAGATGACGGTGGAAGTAAAGGGCCAGGAATATACACTGCAACAGGCCGCTAAATTTCTTGAAAACCACGATCGTAATTTACGCGAAGAAGTTTACCGCAAAATAAATGAAAGAAGATTACAGGATAAAGAAGCGCTGAACAAGCTTTATTCCGAATTGATCATAAAACGCAACCAAATAGCGTAAGAATGCAGGCTTTGAAAATTACCGCGATTATAAATTCGTTGAACTAGGTCGGTTTGATTATACCAAAGAAGATTGTTTTCAGTTTCATGAAGCCGTAAAGCTGCATGTGCTGCCGTTGGTAAATAAAATTTATCAGAAAAAGAAAGAAAAATTAGGATTGGATACGCTGCGTCCCTGGGATACAGAAGCAGAGCCACAGGGCATAGAACCATTGCACCCATTTAACACGGGAAAAGAATTATTAGAAAAAACAGAAGCCTGTTTTGACTGCATTAAATCCATTTTTTGCAGACTGTTTACAAAAAATGCAAACTCTGGGCCACCTGGATCTGGAAAGCCGGAAAGGCAAAGCACCGGGAGGTTACAACTGTCCGTTAGCAGAAAGCGGGGCGCCATTTATTTTTATGAATGCCGCAGGTCAAATGGGCGATGTAACTACCATGGTTCATGAAGGTGGCCATGCCGTTCATTCTTTCCTGGCTCATCCGTTGGAGCTGAGCGCTTTTAAAGAATACCCGATGGAAATTGCGGAAGTGGCCAGTATGGCTATGGAGCTTTTCAGTATGAATCACTGGGATGCGTTTTTTGATGATCCTAAGGAATTGAAAAGAGCAAAAGAACACCAGCTTGAAAGAGTGATCACGATATTTCCATGGATTGCTACCATTGATAAATTTCAGCACTGGGTATATGTGCATCCCAATCATACCACGGAAGAAAGAACCGAAAAATGGATGGAAATATTAAATGAGTTTTCAACCGATGCCATTGATTATAGCGGGCTGGAAGCATATCGCGCCAATGGATGGCAGCGGCAACTGCATTTGTTTGAAGTTCCGTTTTATTATATCGAATATGGTATTGCCCAATTAGGCGCTATTGGTTTATGGATGCAATACCAGCAAAATCCACAGCATGCTTTGGCAAATTATATAGCTGCATTAAGTTTGGGTGGAACGAAAACCTTACCGGAATTGTATGAGGCTGCAGGTTTAAAATTTGATCTTTCCCCGGCTCATATAAAGACGCTGATGGAATTTGTGAATGAGGAAATGGAGAAACTGAATTAATGCGGTTATAAATCTTTTGCGTAAACTTTTTTAGGCTTACCATCCTCTTTCAAGGGCTTCGGATAACTCCTGGTGCTTTTTTGAAAACCCTATATCTTCTATAGATTTTTTCAAAATGTCATTATAAATCTTTAGCAGGTATTTTTTTAATGTTTCCTTTTTTATCTGAAACAACAATATATCCGTTGGTTGCTTTGACTTCAGCAATAAATTTTCTCCGTGCTTCATCAAATCCCTTTCTTAGCTTTTCACTAAGGTCTTCACTGATTTTATTTTTGATCATAAAACATCATTTTTGAGAATAATTCAAAGTTATTGATTTCTTTTTTACCCATTACCATCTTTGCAATCTCTTCATAAGAGCTGCCTGAATTATCAAAGAAATACCATCCATCTACAAATTCAATAAATTTAGGAAGATTTTGCAATGCTTTAAAGTATCTTCTTTCAATTATTTCTGCCGGGATATTATGTCCGCCTTTCTTCACCCTTTGGCTTACTCTTTCAATAGCTAATTGAGAATTTAACCAAACATAGAATAAAATAATTTCATACCCGATTGCTTTTGCTATTTGTATTGTTTTTAAATAGCTGATTGTTGTAAGTGTGGTTTCTATTGCAAAAGACTCTTTAGCAGCAATCAATTGGTCAATTCTTTGCAACATAATTTGCCGGCTTGTATCGCAACAGATTCTGGATTGAATGGTGAAATACCTGTTGCTATTTCATCTGCGTTTTACAAACTCTTTTTATATTTAAGAAACCCGGAAGCAACGTGTATGCTGCGGTGGTTTTGCCGGCGCCATTTGGTCCTGCGATTATATAAAGTGTAGGCATATCTTATTAATAGTTCACTAATTTTTTTACATATTCGTCCAATCTCGATTTTGCCATATAATTACTTTCCAGTTCCATATTGAACGGAATAGGCGTATCTAAAGATGCACAGCGCAATACCGGCGCATCAAGATGTTCAAAACAGTGTTCACTGATCCAGGCGCTGATTTCTCCACCTATGCCGCCGGTCAGGGTGTCTTCATGTAAAATCAATATTTTGCCGGTTTTTTGTACAGTTGCACGAATGGCATCATAATCCAAGGGCAAAAGAGTTCTTAAATCCAGAATGTCAATGGAAATTTCCGGGTGCTGTCCTGAATACTCCATAGCCCAATGCACGCCAGCGCCATAAGTAATGATGCTGATCTCCTCTCCTTGCAGAACCATTTTTGCTTTGCCGATTTCTATTTCATAATATTCATCCGGCACTGCTCCGCTTACACTTCTGTACAAGGCTTTGTGTTCAAAAAATAATACTGGGTTCGGATCATTAATGGCTGCTATCAACAATCCTTTTGCATCATAGGGAGTGGAAGGATAAACGACTTTTAAACCGGGAGTGTGTACAAACCAGGCTTCATTGCTTTGAGAATGAAACGGACCAGCTCCCACGCCTCCGCCCGTAGGCATGCGAATTACAACATCCGCATGTTGTCCCCAGCGATAATGTATTTTAGCCAGGTTATTAACGATCTGGTTAAAACCTACGGTAACAAAATCCGCAAACTGCATTTCCATCATCGTTTTAAAACCTTCGAGCGACAGACCAAGGGCAGTTCCTACAATGGCGCTTTCGCACAGCGGTGTATTGCGAACCCTTTCTTTTCCAAATTCATTTACAAATCCTTCTGTTATTTTAAATGCGCCGCCATATTCCGCAATATCCTGGCCCATCAGAATTAAATTGGAATGTTGTTTCATAGATTGATAAAGCCCGGCTTTAATGGCATCAATCATTCTTATATTTTGGTTGATTGTTGCCGGCTGATGGCTTCCGGCTGATAGCTGATAGCTGATGGCTGATGGCTCATACCTTTGATAAACATCTTCCAGTTCTTCCTTACTGTCGGGAACAAGGGAAGATTGCTGGTTGGCCGTTTCTATTTCTCTATCAATATGGTGTTTTAAATCTTCATGAATGGAATGAATTTTTTCAGCGCTTAAAACATTTTCTCGTATTAAAAAGGCTTCAAGATTTTTAACCGGATCTTTTTTGGCCCATTCATCAAATAGTTCTGCAGGAACATATTTGGTACCGCTGGCTTCTTCATGGCCGCGCATGCGGAAGGTCATACATTCAATCAGATATGGTTTTTGTTCTCGGATGCAATATTCCCTCACTCCTTTTATGGTATCAATAACTTCGAGAATATTATTGCCATCAATGCGGATGCCTTCCATGCCATAACCTTTGGCTCTGTCGGCCAGTTGTTCGCAGCGAAACTGTTCATTAATCGGTGTACTTAATCCATAGCCATTATTTTCTATGAGAAAAATTACCGGTAAATCCCATACAGCGGCCACATTCAGCGCTTCATGAAAATCACCTTCGCTGGTGCCGCCATCGCCGGTAAAAGCGAGTGAAACTTTTTTTTCTTTTCGAAGTTTATAAGCCAGCGCCACTCCATCTGCAATGGCTAATTGGGGACCGAGGTGAGAAATCATACCGCAGATATGATGTTCTTTACTGCCAAAATGAAAACTTCTTTCCCTTCCTTTACTGTAGCCTTCTTTATTTCCCTGCCATTGCATAAATAATTTGCTTAATGGCATGTTGCGCGAAGTAAATACGCCCAGGTTCCGATGCAACGGCATGATCCATTCATCCGGTTGCAAAGCGTAGGTAGCTCCTACTGCAATGGCTTCCTGGCCAATGCCGCTAAACCATTTACTGATTTTTCCCTGCCTTAATAAGATCAGCATTTTTTCTTCTACCAGGCGGGGAAACAAAATTTGCTTATAAATGGTGATCAATTCATCATTGGAGAAACCTTTGCGGTTGAAATGTATCATGATCCGCTAATTTAGGAAAGGTTTCGGGGATTTCTGATTTCGGGCCGTATGGATTTTACCCGGGAATAATTAAACTGAAACCTGAAGCTGAATAAAGAGCAAAAGTACAAGTGAGTGACACAAGGGACGATGAGGAAAGAACAAAAGCTGGTTACCAAAAAATTATTAATTACCTTTTTTCCACCCTTCCGATTAAGCCCTCGATGATATAGGTAAATAAGGAAAGCAATAAACTAAACCACAAAGCGGCCCACCAGTTTTGAACTGAAAAACCGGGAACGATAGCTGCCGCCCATTTGATGATGACAATATTTATAACGAGTAAAAACAAGCCTAAAGTAAGTATCGTAATGGGAATGGTGAGTAATACCAATATAGGTTTTACAAAACCATTGAGTAATGCCAGTACCAAAGCTAGCATTATGGCTGAGCCCCCGCTGCGGATGCTTACACCAGGTAAAAGATATGAAACGATTAAGGCCGCAAGAGCGGTAACCAATATTTTTCCTATGAAACGACCCATAATTCGCAGGTTTTTAGACGACGGTTAACTGATAAAATGCTTCAGGATCCAGATATTTATTTGCAATATCTTTCAAATCTTCCGAAGTAATGGTTTTAATTGTTTGGATACTGTTGTAAAAATAATCTTCAGTAAGGTTATTAAGTATATAGTTTCTCCAGCGCGCAATGATTTGGAAAGGCCCGTCCAGTTCGCCCAATATAGATCCCATCATATGGTTGCGGACCAGCAGCAATTCATCTTCGCCAACAGGTTCATTCATGAGGCGGTTCATTTCAAGATAGATCTGTTCTACAGCCGGTGTGCAAACTTCCCTTCCCACTTCTGTAGAGATCATCCAGGCGCTGTTGTGAATATGATTTTGCAAATAGCTATGGATGCCATAAGTATAGCCTTTATCTTCCCTGATATTGCTCATGAGCCTTGATCCGAAATAGCCGCCAAGGATATTATTTAAAATCTGGATTTTCGCAAAATCAGGATGATGCCTGTCGGGAACCGATTTTGCAATTCGAATGGCGGCCTGTACCCCATTGGTATCATTGATGATTTCATATTTTTTTTGTTTCGCCGGTTGTGTGTGATGCTGAACAGCATCTACATGTTGCCTGTTGAAGGGTAAATGGCCAAAATTCATATTGATCTGAGCAGCGATATCTGCGGGTAAATTGCCTGCTACGAATAACATGCATTTGCCTTCTGTATAATATTTCCGGTAAAAGGATTTTAGCTGATCCTGTTTTAATTGATCATAATCCGCAGCATGACTGTATTTGCCATATGGATGATGCAATCCGTAAATATATTCATCTATTAAACGACCTGCTACAAAATCGCTTTTCTTTAAACTTACTTCAAGCCTCTGCTTTTGATTTTGTTTGTATAAAGCCAGTTCTTCTTCGGGAAAAACGGATTCTGTTAACAACTCGGCCACAACAGGAAGCAAGTCGGGTAAGTGTTTAGTAAGGCAATGCAGGGTAAGTGAAGCGGTATCGCTATAACAATGACGGTTTAAATAAGCGCCATAAAATTCAAAATGCTCATTGATTGCGAAAGCAGATTTTTTTGCAGTTCCATTTTTCAGCATAAAGTTTGTAGTAGCAGCTACCATATTCTGCTGTTCATACCAGTTGCCGGCATAAAACACAAATTCCAGCATGATCACTTCCTGAGCGCCCGCATGTATGGTATAAACCGGAACGTTATTATCAAGGTTAAAATGATCGTAAGGTTTCAATTTAAGATCAAAAGTAACCGCATCAAGTATGGCAGGCGCTTTAATTCTGTTCATGGTATTGCAATTAATGATTGCAAAAATAACTGTTTAATGGCAAAGTCATATTTGATTATATGTTTTGCCAATCATTATCAATATCTTATGTTTTAGAATGATTTTTAGTTGTACCTTTTTGCTTTTTTTTGAACTGAAGTATTAAATCTAAAAAAATGAAAAACTTTTATAGTTGTTTGCTGGTTTTAACTGCAATGTTGTTTCTTGCTTCGTATTCATTTGCACAATCAGCAAAAGCAAAGGATACTGCGGATAAAAAATGGGAATTTGAATCCACCCCTTCCTGGTCGGATGAATTTGACAAAAACGGATTGCCGGACTCTACCAAATGGAGTTATGATACCGGTGGTAATGGCTGGGGCAACAATGAACTGGAATATTATACAAAGGGAAAAAACGCGATCATTAAAAATGGCATACTGCAGATTGAAGCAAGAAAAGAGAAAATAGGAAACAACAATTATAGTTCTGTCCGTATGGTTACAAAAAATAAAGGCGATTTTTTGTACGGGCGATTTGAGGTGCGTGCAAAACTGCCAACAGGCAGGGGTTTATGGCCTGCAATATGGATGTTGCCAACTGATTGGAAATATGGCGGCTGGCCCGCTTCAGGTGAAATTGATATTATGGAACAAGTGGGATATGATCCGGAAAATATTCATATCACCATGCATACCAAGGATTATAATCATACCATTCATACACAAAAAACGAGTATTACCAGGATTCCAACGGCAACTTCGGCTTTTCATGTTTACCGGGTTGACTGGACTCCTGCTTATATTCAGGGCTTCATTGATGGTGTTCAGGTGTATGAATTTAAAAATGAAGGAAAAGGTTTTGCTACCTGGCCTTTCGATCAGAGATTTCATTTTTTGTTGAATATAGCTGTAGGTGGCAACTGGGGCGGTGCAAAAGGTGTGGATGACAGTGTTTTTCCGGCAAAAATGGAAGTAGATTATGTTAGGGTTTATCCGTTGAAACAAGAGTAACCCCCGGCCTGATTATTGTGCTTTTTGCATTATTGTTTACAAGTAAATTCAAAAACAATGCAAGAGCTCATTAAAGAACTGGTTGATAAGACCGGCCTTAGCGAAGAAAAAGCCCAACAGGTTGCCGCTACCGCGCTTAATTTTTTTAAAAGCAAACTTCCGGCAGGCATTGCCGATAAGCTGGAAGGCCTTGTAAGCGGTCAGTCTGATGTTTCATCCTTATCAGGCAGTGTTGAAGGCGGCGCGGAGGGTGGTTTGAATAAATTAAAATCTATGTTTGGTGGCAGTAAGGATACTTCCAATTCGTAATTGGAAGGTCAAAGTGATTTTGCATTAATTCGCCTGACTATTCGCCTTTGTTGGTCGCAAGACCAACAAAGTTTCGTATATCAACAAGCGTTTTATGCCGGCACATTGTCCTTCCACTGCCATAAATACAGGCATGCATATGTTCTGTAAGGTTTCCATTTTTCGGATAACTTCATCATTTTTTCCTTCATCATTTTTTTATTATCCGGCTTTATTTTATATAGCCGGATCATTGCATTTTGAATACCTCCATCATCCACGGCAAACACATCCTGGCGGCCTAATGAAAACATCAGCAACATCTCCACCGTCCACCGGCCAACACCTTTTATCTGGATCAGCAATTCTATTATTTCCTCATTATCCATATGAGCCAATGTAGCATCATTAATATTATTTTCAATGCAAAAAAGGGCAACATGATGTACATAATTTGCTTTTGCCTGGCTGAGCCCGATGCTTCTTAATTGTTCCGAGGAAATGGCAAGCACTTCTTCTGGCTCTGGTTCATTGCCCTCAAATAATTCAAGGAAACGCTGGTAAATTACTTTGGCTACTTTGGTGCTGAGTTGCTGACTTATAATGCTGGACATCAAACGCAACGGAATATTGTTTCTGTGTTGCAGCGGCGGTAATTCTGCATCAATAATGGAAGCGAGTTTTTTATCTTTCTGCAAAATGGTAAGGTATTCCATCAAAGCAATATACATGAAAAATCAGGTTGTTCGGAAAAGATCCATTTCGTTTTTTGAAATTCCAGGATTTAGAAACAGCGCAAACTTTTGTTTAAATTTGTTCTTTTATCCTTCACCGGTATGAATATGAATAAAAAAAAGATTGAAATAGACATTGTTAATGAGGTATTGGAAGAATGTATTATGGCTTATCCTGTATCGTCATTTGTTATCAGTTTGTATAAGCAATATGGAGAAAGAGGAAGTTTGAGTAAAAAGCAATTACAGGGATTGTACGGCAAAGCATCGGAAATAGAAAATTTACCGGCCAATAAGCTTGCTTCGTTGGAAGCATTAATAAAAAAAATGCCGACAAGATATAAATCGGATATTCCGGCAATTAAGCCCATGTATGAAAAAGAAGAAAGTACCGGCGAGCTTATAGAGGCCATTTTAGCCAAATATCCCCAACATAAAACGGTACTGTTTCTGAAAGCGAAATATAACAATAACGAATTGCTTTCCCCTTCGGAATTGAATGATTTGAAAAGATTTGAGAAGTTGCTGAAATCACGCCCTTGACCGGTTTCCGGTTACCAGCAACCGGAAACCGGAAACTGGCAACTGGTAACTCTTATTCCAATATCGGGCTTAGCCATTTTTCCGCTTCTTCTATACTCATTCCCTTTCGTTGGGCATAATCTTCGAGCTGATCGCGTTTTATTTTTCCGATACCAAAATACTGGCTTTGCGGATGACTGAAATACCAACCGCGATACAGAAGACGCGGGATACATAGCAAGTGATTCTGTCAGTTGAATACCAATTTCTTCTGTTGCCTGCAACATTTCGAATAACTTATATTTTTCCGTATGATCCGGGCAGGCCGGATAACCCGGTGCCGGACGAATGCCCACATATTGTTCTTTAATCAATTCCTCATTGGTTAGGTTTTCCTCCCGCATATAAGCCCAATATTCGGTTCTTACTTTTTTATGCAATAATTCCGCAAATGCTTCTGCAAAACGATCGGCCAGTGCCTGCAGCATAATTTTATTATAATCATCATGCTCGGCATTAAATTTTTCGAGATGCGGTTCAATACCATGAATGGTAACTGCAAAGGCGCCAATATAATCCTGCTGCCTGGATGCAGCAGGTGCAATAAAATCAGCCAATGAAAGATTGGGCTGACCGGCCGCTTTTTTTATTTGCTGGCGCAAAGATTCCAGGTGATAGGTTTTAGCTTCAGTCGTTACCTGCAAGGTATCAGGTGCAGTCCTGGAAGCGGGCCAAAAACCAATGACCGCTTTTGGCTTCAGCCATTTTTCATGGATAATTTGATCCAGCAATGCATTGGCATCATTGTACAATTTAGTGGCTTCTTTTCCTATAACTTCATCTTCCAATAGCTGTGGAAAATTGCCGTCCATTTCCCATGCAATAAAGAATGGTTGCCAATCGATGTATTCCCTGATTTCATTGAGATCATAGTCTTCAAATACTTTGGTTCCGGTAAAAACAGGTTTTGGTGGCGTATAGTTTTCCCAGTCAATTTTTACAGGTTGCTGCACCGCATCGGCATAAGACAGATATTGTTTAGCTGTTTTTTTATTGCCAAAATCTTCTTTCAGTTTATCATATTCCTTCTGAATATTTTTAAGAAAAGGCGTTTTTGATCTTTACTTAATAATGAACCTGCAACCGTTACACTTCTTGATGCATCCAGTACATGCACAACGCCATTATCATATTGAGGGGCAATTTTTACGCAGTATGCATACGTGAAGTAGTAGCGCCACCAATCAGTAAAGGCTGCTTCATTCCGCGGCGTTTCATTTCTTGGGCCACATGTACCATTTCATCAAGTGAAGGAGTAATAAGCCGCTTAACCCAATAATATCTACATTTTCTTTTATTGCGGTATCCAGTATTTTATCTGCAGGTACCATTACACCCAGATCAATAATATCATATCCATTACAACCCAATACAACACCTACAATATTTTTACCGATATCATGCACATCGCCTTTTACGGTAGCCAATAAAATTTTTGCAGCACCGGCGCCTTCTTCCTGTTTGGTGCCGGATGCGATATTGGCCAAGCGTCGTTCTTCTTTTTCCGCTTCAATAAATGGTGTGAGCACGGCAACAGATTTTTTCATTACGCGTGCGCTTTTTACCACCTGCGGTAAAAACATTTTTCCGCTTCCAAACAGATCACCCACTACATTCATTCCATCCATCAGCGGACCTTCAATTACATCCAGTGGTTTTGGATATTTTTGTCTTGCTTCTTCCGTATCCACATCAATATAATCAGTAATGCCATTTACAAGTGCATGTTTTAGTCTTTCTTCAACAGAAGTACTGCGCCAGGTTTCATCTTTTTTTTCTTCTTTGCCTTTTGCTTTTACGGTTTCGGCAAATTGCATCAGTTTTTCTGTGGCTTCATTGTTGTCATTGCGGTTTAGAATTACATCTTCACAAAGTTCTCGCAGGCGTGGTTCTATTTCATCATAAACAACCAGCTGGCCGGCATTTACAATGCCCATATCCATACCTGCTTTGATAGCATAATAAAGAAATACGCTGTGCATGGCTTCGCGCACAGTGTTCATTGCCGCGGAAAGAAAAAGAAAGATTGCTTACACCACCGCTTACTTTGGTGAGTGGCATTTTTTGTTTAATGATCTTCCGTTGCTTCAATAAAATCAACTGCATAATTATTATGTTCTTCAATACCGGTTGCAATGGCAAAAATGTTGGGATCGAAAATGATATCCTGCGGGCGCAAAGCCCACCTGTTTGAGTAAGTATTTTATAAGCTCGGTGGCAAATTTCCACTTCGACGTTGCAATGTATCTGCCTGTCCCTTTTCATCAAAAGCCATTACAATTACAGATGCGCCATAACTTTGACAAATAAATGCCTGTTCAATAAATTTTTCTTCTCCTTCTTTCATGGAGATGGAATTGACAATACATTTTCCCTGCACACATTTCAATCCTGCTTCAATGATCTCAAATTTTGAGGAATCGATCATGATGGGAATCTTCGCAATATCAGGTTCACTTTGTACCAGGTTCAGAAAAGTGGTCATGGCCTGTACACCATCCAGCAAGGCATCATCCATATTTACATCCAGTACCTGTGCGCCGCTTTCTACCTGCTGGCGTGCAACACTCAGTGCTTCTTCATATTTATTTTCGCGGATAAGCCGTGCAAATTTTTTAGAACCGGTTACATTGGTACGTTCACCAATGTTTACAAAATTCGTTTCGGGCCGAACTGTAAGTGGTTCCAAACCAGCTAACCGTAAATATGGTTTTATGGTAATTGATTCACTCATAGTATAATATTTTCTGTTGGAATATCAATTAATAAAAAGCGATGAACTTTAATCTAAAACTGCTGGTTTTAATTCCTCTTTTAAGGAAGCTAAAGGCGTTTCTTCTAAAACCGGTAATTTTCTTGGTTTATATTTCTTTACCTTTTCTGCAATATGTTTAATATGATCCGGTGTAGTGCCACAGCAACCACCTACAATATTTACAAATCCTTCCTTGGCCCATTCTTCTAGAAAATGCGCTGTTTCTTGCGGTTGTTCATCATATTCGCCCATTGCATTTGGTAAACCGGCATTGGGATAAGCAGAAGTATAACAGGAAGCAATTTGTGAAAGTTCTTCAATATGACTGCGCATTTCCGCTGCACCCAGTGCACAATTAAGTCCAATACTTAATGGTTTTGCATGCATAACAGAAATATAAAATGCTTCGAGTGTTTGTCCGCTTAATGTTCTTCCGCTGGCATCCGTAATGGTACCGCTGATCATTATCGGCAGTTCTTTTTGTTTTGTATCCCGGAAATATTTTTTTATGGCGTAAATAGCTGCCTTTGCATTCAGTGTATCAAAAATGGTTTCAATCAATAACAGATCAACACCGCCATCTACAAGACCTTTTACCTGTTCATAATAAGCAGTAGCTACTTCATCAAAAGTTACAGCACGAAATCCGGGATTATTTACATCAGGAGATAAAGATAGTGTTTTATTCATTGGACCGATGGCGCCGGCAACAAATTTGCGCCCGGTTTTATTTTTGGCCATGAAATTCATCCACGGCTTTGCGCGCGAGTTGGGCTGCTGCCACATTTATTTCATAGGCGAGTTCTTCCATATCATAATCGGCCATGGAAATGCGCTGGGCATTGAAGGTATTGGTTTCAATAATATCTGCACCGGCTTCAAGATATTCTTTATGAATTTCTTTAATGATCTGTGGCTGCGTGATAGATAGCAGATCATTATTTCCTTTTAAATCGGAATGCCAGTCTTTAAACCGTTCACCGCGGTAATCGGCTTCCTGCAAATTATGTCTTTGTATCATGGTACCCATTGCACCATCAAGAATGAGTATTCTTTGTTCCAAACACGATTGAATTGTTTCCATAAAAATGAAAGCTGGTTAAAAACAGTAAACGAAAAGCTGATTATTGTTCTGAACGCTGAAGGGAGTGACACAACGGAAGTTCAATAGCATTGCTAAAGCCGGGTACAAAAAAACTTTAAAACAAACGTGGGGAAAACAGTATGAACGGAAAAAATTTCCCGGGCGTTTATTAGTTCATTTATCCTTTCAGGGTTGCAGGCCGAACAATAAACAAATCCGCCTGTAACAATGCGAAATTAATACAGAAATGCGGAATTGCAAAATAGCTTTGAGCTATCAGCTATCAGCTATCAGCTTTGAGCTGGCAACCGGCAACTGATAACCGGCTATGAAAGCATTTAAGCAAAAAAGCCGCACTACAAATAGTACGGCCTTAAGACTTGTAGAATGGACTTATGGATCTTAAAACAATCGGGAAATTACATTATTCAGGATATTTAATGGGCAGTAAACTGCGATTTTGGGTTCCTAATAGGTATTGGATAATATTATAAGGAATTTTATAAGTATTGGATAATCTGTATAGTTTCTTTATAATGTAAACCCTGTTATGCAAAGCTCGTCACGGATTTGGCTAAATCAAAATCCATGTTACTGAATAGGGAATATAAGTTGTTGAATGGGAATAATTCATGATTCACCTGCCAGCCAGGACTTGAAAGCGGCGGATCGTTCGGTGCTTACAATGGTTTCCAGGTGGTTAGCGGGTGATAATTTTATTAGCACACGGGCCTTGGAATAGGTGAGCATTTCGGTAATTGAATGATAGCTGATAATGAACTGTCGGTTGATGCGAAAATAATGTTTGGGATCGAGCAGTGTTTCCAGCTCATCGAGGTGATTGTCCACCGGATAGCGTTTTCCATCATTTACTACTGCATAATTTGCCCTGTTTTCTGTATAGAAATAGGCAATTTCACTGGTTTCGATGGTTTTCATGTATTCGCCAAAGCGGATTACAAATCTTTCCTTATATGCCGAGGTGGTTTGCTGCAGGGAACTGATCAGTTTTTGAAAATCGAGCGGAGGCGCAGACTGGTAGATAGATTGAAATTTGTCGAGTGCATTTTTAAGTTCTTCTTTTTTTACGGGTTTGAGAATATAATCTACACTGTTGAGCTTGAATGCACGCAATGCATATTGATCGAATGCAGTGGTAAAAATAATGGGCGCAGTAATTTTTATTTGTTTGAAAATTTCGAAGCTGTTGCCGTCTGAAAGATGAATATCTGCGAAAATGAGATCGGGAGCCGGATTATTTTTAAACCATTCAATGGCTGATTTTATACTAACCAAAGGATCTGAGATTTCTGCTTCAGGTAACAACTCAAGTATCATTTTTTGTAGTCTTTTTGCCGCAGGCGCTTCATCCTCTATTATTACAATTTTTATCATGTGTACATACGGATTAAAGGTACTTTCACAATAAATGATACAAAGGTTGTTTCAATGATAACCGGCAAACCGGTTAATATACTATATCGTTTCTGGATATTTTGTAAGCCTAAATTACTTCCTTTTTCCCTTTGCATTTTGGGGTTTATATTGTTTTTAACGACAAGATAGTTATTGTCTTCAATAAACATTTCCAAAAAAAGCGGGGTTTCAATAGAAACCGCATTGTGCTTAATGGCATTTTCAGCCAATAACTGCAAGGTAAGCGGCGCTACGAAAAATGTACCCGCGTCTTGCTCACTGATATAAATATTGGTAATAAAAGCATTGCCATACCTTTTTTGCTGAATGTAAAAATAATCATTCATTATAGACAACTCCTCTTCAAGGCTGATCACATCCTTTTCGCGATGTACAACAATATTTCGGTAAAAATCTGAGAGATGCTCCACATATTTAACCGCTTTTTCCGGATTTTCTTCAATTTCGGAAATAAGCGTATTAAAGCTGTTGAATAAAAAATGCGGATTTACCTGGTTGCGAAGCGTTTCAAACTGGGATTGTATTTTTTCATTTTCCAAAGTGCTGTATCGTTTTAAGTTTTCTTCCCTTCCGCGGATTAACATCATTAATATGAAAGAAGCAGCCAGAAAACACAACGAAATAAACCAGTAGGTAGTATAAAAAGGTTGTTTGATAATAAAATTATAAGTGGCTTCTGAATTGTTTGTGAAATTTTTATTCAATGCGGCACGAACGCGGAAGGTATAGGCGCCAGCAGGCAGATTGGGAAAATTTTTAAACCGGTCACGGGTAGTGATCCAGCTTTCATCATAGCCTTCCAGCTTGTACTGATATAAAACTTTTTCCGGATTGGAATAAAAAAGACCGGAAAATGAGAAGCTGATATTGTTTTCATCCACATCAAATTTGTATCCGCCGGGTTTATCAATATCCTTTAAAAATAACTGAACCTGGTCTATAACAATAGCAGGTCTTTGCTGAAGCTGAAATAAAGGTTGATACCGGTACAACTGGTAGCCGTCCACAAAATAAATATTGCCCTCTTTGTCTGTTGTAATTGTATTGAGATCGCTATTGATATTACTAATCCCCTGCTCCGCATCTATATAAGTGATAGCGCCATTAAATATGTTTAAAATGTCAATACCTTTTTTATGAACGATAAATAACTGCGAACCGGATACGGCAAGGGAGGTTATTTCGCGGTCGGATAATCCATCGGCAAGATTGTAATTTTGAAATTGTTTGCCATCATATTTATAAATACCGTTATTAAGTGTACTGAACCAGATATTGCCCAATTGATCTTCAAGGATTTTATACACCACGCCTTCATTTTTTTTCAGTGGCGGCAGGTATGAGGTGTACTTATTATGATCGAGTAATATTATTCCTTTTCCATCGGTAGCAAACCATAGCCTTTTTTTGGAATCAGCAAAAATGCTGTAAACAAAAGAATTGCCGGGACCGTGTTTTTTATCGAAATGAATGAATTTCAATGGATGATCCAGGTTGTAACTTTCTGCCGGATGCTCACAGCCGATTGCGCCGTTCAATGTTGCAAGCCATACTTTATTGCCTTTTCCACTTATGGAAAGGATGCTTCCATTTAATAATAAGGGTTCTTCTTTTATTTTACGGAAAGCACCGGTTTTTGGGTCAAATAAAAAAACGCCTGCGCCCATCGTCCCAACCCATAGATATCCGGTATTGTCCTGGTATAAAGAAGATATGACCGCAGGTTTCCCGGGAAATTTAAAAGAATAAACATCCTCTTTCCAGCTTTCATTTTGCAGTTGGGTAAGACGAATCAATTTATGATTTTTATTAAACCATATGGTGTTTTTTTTTGAAAAAAGAAGTGCATGCAGATCTTCCGGTGCGGGCGAGGAAAAGCGATAAAATGGCTGTAATTTGGATCCGACGGTGCGCATCAACTGGTTGTGGCCGGCCGCCCAGATGTTCCCTTCTTTGTCCTGAATTAGAGAACTTACTTTTTTTAGCGCGTCATTTTTATGAATAATAGAAATATCCCCCGAAGGACTACTTGCATTTATTCCGATTAATCCATTTTCTTCAGTAGCAATCCAGGTATCTGATAAACTATTGATTATACCATTTATCTGCCCATACTTCCATTCATTATACTCCTGGAACTTATCCCGTTTATAAGAATAACTTCCCAGGCCGGCTTCTTGCATTCCCAGCCAATACAAGCTGTCGTTGCCGGCAGCGATACTCCGTACAATATTATCCGGCAATCCATCCCGGGAAGTATAATAATCTATTTTAATTAAATTATTTTCTAATTTACAAATATTCACCCCACGGTCTGTACCCGTAATTATACCAGTTCCGGGTTTCTCTATGATATCATATACAAAATTATCGCTCAGTCCGCTGGATGTATCTATATGATGAAATCCATCCGGGGTGTAATAATACAATCCTTCACCAGCAGTTGCTATCCAAAGAACGCCATTTGTATCGGCCATCATTTTGTTAATGGCTGCCCTGGGTTGTTTGTTTGTATGATGGAGGAGTTCAATTTTGTTTTTATTCAGCAATCCCAGCTGACCATTTTGGAAACCTACCCAGAGTTGTCCATTGTTTTCTGCGAGTGCCGTAATGGGACCGCTTAAATGCTTGTCCTGCGCATATTTAAAAAAATTAAGGCCATCGAAACGGTAGAGCCCAAGTGTGGTTCCTGCTAAAATATATCCTTGTTTGTTTTGAAAGAGGGTAAGTATCTGAGGCGATTCATTTTCTTCCTTAAGAGTAAATATTTTATAATCAGCCTCTTGTGCGAATGAGACCGACCATAATAAAGTGGAGAAAAACAATAAGATATGAGTTCGCACCGTACCTATTTAGAAATTTCTAATGTAGCTACAACATCTACATTGATTTCATTTGCCTGTTTCTGCGAAACAACTTTTGGAATGGAGATATTATAGTCGCTTAAAATTATAGTAAAATTGCTTTTCAAACTTACCTCATTATTTTTAACGAGGTCGAACTTTATAATCCGTTCCTGTTCCACCCCATGCATCATAAACTTTCCCTTGGCTCTTATATTATAGCTCCCGTCTTTGGAAAGGTTTGTTTCTTCAATTATTTTACCATTAAAGGAGATATCCGGAAATTTAGCGCTTTCCAGGTAGTTTTGACTGATATGCTCCCATTGGGAAGTGCTGTCCACACCTTTAAAACCTGGTATGCTGATTTGGAAGGACAAAGTTTTTTTTTCAATATTCAATAATACCTGCAGCTCATTGGATGAGGCTTTAATCAATTCCAGCGGCGGTTCTGATTTAAATGTTATAAGGCCTTTTTCTGTTTGAAAAATTTTGCCTTCCTGGATAAATGCTATCAGCAAAAAGCCAATAAGGGCCATTGAAATAACCAGTTTCATTTGAGGAGGTACAGACATTGTATACGGAGTTGATGCTCAATTTACCACATTATCATAAATAAAACAGCAATGCAAAAAAAATTGATCGAATTTAAACAGGAATTTTTGCTAACTGAATCGGCAAAATCGGCGCTCCAACCGGTTTATTTTACATAATGTTGTACCGGAAGACGGTTACTGAAACTCCGCGCAAGGGTCATTTCATCTGCATATTCCAGTTCGCCTCCAAAGGCGATGCCGCGGGCTATTGTGGTTACTTTGCAGGAATGCAAAGGGATTTTTTTCTGAATATAATAAATTGTTGTATCTCCCTGAATATTAGGGCTTAATGCAAAAATTAATTCTTCAGTAGCTTCTTTTTCTATACGATGTATAAGAGATTCTATTTGCAGCTGAGCCGGACCAATACCATCCAGTGGAGAGATTATTCCGCCCAATACATGATAGGTTCCATTATATTGTTGCGTGCTTTCAATGGCAATCACATCCCGAATCGTTTCCACCACACAAATCATATGCTGATTTCGCATGGAGTTGGCGCAGATCGAGCATATATCGCCATCACTTACATTGCAGCAACGCTGACAAAATTTTATATCGCTGCGCATTTTGGCTATTATGTCGGTAAACTGGTGCACTTCAGCAATGTCTTGTTTTAATAAATGTAAAACAAGGCGCAAAGCGGTTTTTTTACCGATTCCGGGTAAACGTGCAAATTCATTTACCGCATTTTCCAATAAACCAGAAGGGAGCTGCATGATGCAAAATTAAGCGGGAAGGGCTAAGTTAAACGCAATTATTACGGTTACAAATGGTTAATCTTCTTCTATTTTTTCCTCATACTCATTTTCCCAATTGGCCCTGATGTTCAGTTTTCTTTTAAATAAATAAACTATTTCAGGTTGAAGCTTGTATCCGAAATAATGTCCCGGATCCCATTTGCCATTTTTATTTCTATCATACAACATCCGCATTTCGTAATCTCCCGGTTGATACAGCTTTCTATACCATTCTGTTGATGTTAAAGGGATTGAATCTACAATTTTATCATCTTTGACTAATTGAAAAACAGGATTTTTAGACAAATCCAGGTTTGCGAATCTTATCCGGATGCTACCATATTCACTCTCACGCTTTGTGGCAAAGGAAATTGTATCATTTTTTATTAGCATAGTTCCGGCCGAATCCACCACCGCATCCTTTTGCACTACCAGTTTAAAATGAGTGTCCTCTACCCAGGGATAAGTTAAAATGATCTTTTGCAATGAACTGTCCAGTATCATTTGCGGTGGTCTAACAGCATGGTAATTTGTATCGGTTAAAAGAATTTTTGAACTGTCGAAATGTTCCAGTTTAAAATTGAAATTTAGTTCGAGATTTCCAAGCAGATCCTGCTTTGAATCCGTAAGATTGCTGGTCAATTTCAATCTTTTATCTTCTTTGGCCGCTTCTTTTTTTTGCGCTTTGGATGGCGCTGAAACGATAGGTTTTTTTTCTTTTTCCTTTGATTCCTGGTAAGCATACAACCGGAGCGGAGCATGGGTACTATCAGTTATATGAACCGCACTATCTAAAAACGCGAATAGTTTGGTACTGTCGTCATACCGTTTTGCATAATCATTAGGAAGTGCGAAAACATTATAAGTCTCCTTTGGAAGAAACTGAAATTTAAAATTCCCTTTTCCATCTAATTTGGTATAATATCTCGGACGATCCTTTGCCACTGCCGAATCATCAAGATTCCGTTGAAGCACAACAATAAGCGTGGTATCCACTTTACCGGTTTCGGCAAGCAATACTTTTCCGGATAAAGTGTTTTCATCTAATGTGGGACCGGTAGAAAAAACATAAACAAAGCCTCCAGGCTGGCTGTTTCCTTCATTCACATCTTTTATTCCCCGGCCGAAATTGAGCGAATAAGTAGTATTGGGTTCAAGCGTATCTCTGAGACGAATGGAAACAGTATGCAACTTGCTTTCTACAGTGGGAATATTTTTCGGGTTGGGCGAAACGATCAGATTTTCCTGGAGGTTATCAACTACCACATATTCATCAAAATATAAACTGATTTTATTGGCATTAAACCTGGTTGTGGAATCAGCCGGAACAGCTTTTACCAATACCGGCGCAAGTGTATCGCGCGGGCCTCCGCCGGGAGGAATAATATTGGCGCAACCCGTCTGGAGCAGAAGCAAGAAAATAAAAACTATTGAGCAACAAAAAAAAAGAACGCGTTTATTCATGAAATTTTTTTGAACTGATGCCTGCAAACTTAAATGCTTTCTATGAATTAGTTCCGGTTTCAAAATCATTTAACCAGGATTGTGAAATTTGTGAAATGCTTTGAACTGGCGCTGAATCACAAGATAGAACAATCACATACCTGGTTTTTCAGGCAACCATTTGTTTTGTTTCCTCGTTTTCATTTGTATCAAATCGCTATTTTATGAAAAATCAATCCCTTTTTATTAAACTGTCTTTCGGAATTGTACTGTTATTGTTTTTAAATGGTTGCAGTAAGAGTGGTAGCAGTGGAGCTTATGGAGGAGGAAGCAATAACAATAATAACAACAATTGCAGGCAGTAATGTAACCATTCAGAATTTTAGTTTTAATTCATCTGACCTGCATATTACAAAAGGCGCTACTGTTGTATGGACCAACAAAGATAATGTTACTCATACGGTTACTGCTGACGATGGCAGCTTTACAAGCGGAAATATTGCTCCCGGCGGTACTTATAGCAGAGCATTTACGGCAGCGGCAACGGTTCATTATCATTGCAGTATTCATACTTATATGACCGCGGATATTGTAATACAATAAACGCCCTTAATTATAACCTTTTAATATCCTGGAGTTAATCTTGTATTTAAATTTCTCATTTTTTATCTTTTATTAAATCATTTATTATGAAAAGGCAATCTCAGTTTATACAACTATTATCCGGAGTGATAATTTTTATAAGTGTAGTGGTTATAATATTTTTAAATGGCTGTAGTAAGAGCGCCAGTAGTGGCAGCGGAGGTACTAATAACCCCGGTAACAGTATGGTAACCATTCAGAATTTTAGTTTTACCTCATCGGACCTGCATATCACAAAAGGAACAACCGTTGTATGGACCAATAATGATAATGTTACGCATACCGTTACTGCCGACGACGGCAGTTTTACAAGTGGTAATATTGCTCCCGGCGCTAATTACAGCAAGGCATTTACCGCAGCCGGAACTATTCATTATCATTGCACCATTCATCCTTATATGACTGCGGATGTTGTTGTAAAATAAGCATGGCTTATAGTCCTAAACCCTTAATTAAACTCATAAGATAGTTAGCGGGTGTCTTATATAAAGCTATAGGTCATATTTCCGTCTTTTTCATCTTTTAGCTGAATATCCAGCGCGGCTAATTCATTTCTTATTTTATCGCTGGTAACATAGTCTTTCCGTTGTTTGGCTTCTTTACGGATATTAATCAGAAGCTGGATGACTCCATCCATCTGGCCGTTGGTGGCAGGTTGCACATTTTTTAATCCAAAAATATCTTCTACAAATACTTTCATTTTCTGCTGCATCAAAGTCAGGGTAGTTGCGTTTAATGCAGTTTCAGGAAGATGCTTATCTTTCATTCCATTGATTACCGGAACCAGTTCAAACATATTGGCCAACACTTTGGCTGTATTCAGGTCATCATTGATAAACTCCTCAAATTCTGCCAATAATTGCAACACTTTGGAATTGAGTTCTTCATCATAGCCGGGTAGTTCGTTTCCAGCCGCCGGACGCTCTCCTGTTTTCATTTTCTGCAGATACTCGTAGGCTTCCCACAAGCGCTTCAAACCTTTTTCCGCCGCTTTCAGGGCTTCATTGCTAAAATCGAGCGTAGAGCGGTAATGGGTTTGTAAAATGAAAAAACGAATGGTCATCGGATGGAAGGGCTGATCGAGCAATGGATGATTGCCGCTGAATAGTTCGCTCAGCTTAATGACATTATTATAGCTTTTCCCCATCTTTTTGCCATTGATGGTAATCATGTTGTTGTGCATCCAATAGCGCGCGGGTGTGATATGATTGCATACCGTGCTTTGCGCTATTTCGCATTCATGATGCGGAAACTGGAGATCCATTCCACCGCCATGAATGTCAAACTGTTGACCCAGGTATTTTGTACTCATGGCAGAACATTCAATATGCCAGCCGGGAAAACCTTCGCCCCAGGGACTTTGCCAGCGCATGATGTGCTCGGGAGGTGCTTTTTTCCAAAGTGCAAAATCAGCTTTAGTTCTTTTTTCTTCCTGGTTATCCAGTAAGCGCGTGGATTCAATCTGTTCTTCCAGCACACGTCCGCTTAATATACCATAGGGCAATCCTTTTGCTCCAAAATCTTTATTGTATTTTGTAACGTCAAAATAAACGGATCCATTTACTACATACGCATAACCGTCTTCAATGATTTTTTCAATCATAACAATCTGTTCTACAATATGGCCGGTGGCAGTAGGCTCGATACTGGGATCAAGATTGTTGAACTGATGCATGGCCTGATGAAAAAGATTGGTATATTTCTGTACCAGCTCCATTGGTTCCAGCTTTTCAATCACTGCTTTTGTACTGATCTTATCTTCAGCTTCGCGGCCTTCTTCTTCAAAATGCCCGGCATCCGTAATATTACGAACATATCTTACCTTATAGCCCAGGTATTGAAGGTAGCGGTACACAATATCAAATGTTATAAATGGACGTGCATGACCCAAATGACTTTCGCCACTTACAGTAGGTCCGCAAACATACATGCCCACATGACCAACTGTTATGGGATTGAAAACCTCTTTTTCGCGACTTAAACAATTATATATTTTGAATTGTGACATAGATAATTAATGATTAAAATACGATGCTGAAAAAGAAAAACTGATTTTGGCGTAATTACCATTTTTTAAGGCTGCGAAGATATTATTTTTTTATACTCAGATCGGTTACCAGCATCAGGTGGTCGCTAAGGTCTTCATCTACCATATCAAATTGTTGAACAATAAAATTATTATCCGGTAAAATATAGTCAATTCTGAGCGTCGGAGCCATAGAAATGAAAGTACGGCCTATTCCAAAGCCTTGTTTTAAAAAAGCGTCCTGCCGAAGACCTCGAATATGAAAATAGGTGAATGAATTGGGGACATCATTAAAATCTCCACACATTACACTTGCAAACGGAGACTCATCAATTACTTTTCTTACTATTTCCGCCTGATTGCCTCTGCGTGTAAAAGCCAGCTTCATTTTTTCAAAAATATTTTTAGAAGCTGCGAGGGATTGCTCATTCTGTTGTTTTATTTTTTCCATATCCGCATAATCGCCGCTGGTAAATTTAAAAGATTGCAGATGAGAAGTGTACATCCGAAGCGTATCGGTATGCTTTATTATATCGGCATAAATAAGACTTTCCATCACATTTTCGGAGTATTTTATTCTTCCGGAATCAATGATGGGGGTTTTTGAAAAAATAATATTTCCATAGGTATAAAAACCATTGTTTTTATTATAATCTTTTGGAAAATAGTGATAAGGATATTCCTTACTAAACAAGCCAATATTATCAGCATCCGGACCCTGGGTATAAGAATGATTAAATTCCTGGAGGCAAATAACATCTGGTTTTAATCTAAGGATCGCCTCGGCTATTTCAGTTCTATGATGTTTGCGTTTATAATTATTATTTGTAAGACCATACATGCTTCCAACATTCCAGCTTACAACCCGGAAATTACTATCGGGTTTTTCGGCGGTAAATGTTGCCATAGGATGGGTGGCAAATACTACGCTCAATTGTTTCCATCCCACAAGTAAGCTCAGAAGCGGAAACAATGCGATAATTGGTTTCATTATCAGCCAAAAAATAAAAGCGAAAATGAGTAGAATAACAAGATAAGGAACAATAAGCCCAAGGAACCCTATAAGCCACCAATTGGCGGGATTGAGATAAGGAGCAAGGGAGGCCAATAAAAATATCATACACATAATCAGCGTAAAAAAAATGAATACCCTGCGTGTAATGCTTATGACAAATCTTCCTGGCATTAAGTAAATTTAGGAAATTGAAGTATAATCTTAATTTTTTCCGGGAAATAAGATACGCTATTAATAAAAACGAAAATAAAATAAAGGTTTTACCCGGATTTTTGAGATCATTTCCATTGGAGATCAGAAATCACCGGGTAATGATCCGATAACTTTCTTTCTTCTACTTTACTTTGAATAACCCGGAAGCTGGTATCTGCAAAGCAGACATCAATTCTTAAAGTGGGAATTATTTTGTAAAATGTTGATCCAAACCCTGCACCTTTGGCCAGAAATGCATCCTGCAGATTTCCTTTAAGTTTCCGATAAATATAGGATGTGGGTGTAGAATTAATATCACCGCAATAAATTACAGGAAATGGACTGCTTTCCAATTCTTTGCGGATAAGCGCTACTTGTTTTTGATGACTTTTTTCCGTATCGCGCAATTTCCATTGTATGGATCTTTTTCTGTTATATGTGATTTTATAAATATCCGCACCTGAGTCATGAGCATCAGCGGTGTCGGGATAGAGATAAAAAGAGATGAGATGCGCGGTAAAAAGACGGAATTTGCGGTTGTTAAAGCCAATATCGGCATAAGCCATATTTTCAATACGATCTTTGTCAGAAATGGTAATTCTACCCGTATCAAGAAAAGGATATTTACTGTAAATTGCTACACCGTCCGTTATTTCCAGATTTTTCCTTTTATATTTTCTGTCGTTCGAACAGATATAAAAGTTATAACCCAGGTCTGCAAGTTCTTTTCTAACAGAAACCTGTCTTTTTGCATTTTCAACATTGCGGTATTCCTGCATGCAAATGATATCCGGGTTGAGCTCGGAAATGGTTTCCAGCATTTGAATTCTTGTTTGAGCTAAAGGTGAGCTTCTCGGTTCAAAATTTTTAAAGGAAGCCACATTCCAGGTCATAATACGAAGAGTGGAGGAATCATGACTTGCATTCCAGTTTTGTTTTATTTGAAACGGGAATGTATTTACCAGGTTGAAATATCCTACCGGAAGCAGGACAAGTAAAAAAATGGCTGTTTTCCGGGCAATAAAAAAACTGATTATACAAAATATAAGGACAACAAAAAAAATATAGGGAAAAGCTATTGAAAACAAGGTAATAAAAGAAAAACTTAATGGAGGAATGAAGCTGCTTAAAGATGCTATGCAATAAATCAGCGCTAAAAAACTGCAGGAAATTGTCCATGCAGTTTGAAAAAATTTTTTCATATTTATTAAGGCGCTGGTTTAAACTTTAAGTATAGATTAAAGGAAGTTTTACAGCCATCAAATATTATAATAGTAATTATCTCAATAATTACTATTAAGTTCCGAATCCGTGCCGGGATCGTTTTTTTTAATCTTAATTTAAAAAGCCATTAAATGTCTTCCTTACTTGCTTTTTTAAGAAAATCCTTTTCCTCTTCGGTTAAAAGATGAAATCCTTTCTGATTTATTTTGTCCAGAATTTCATCCAGTCTTTGTTGGGTAATATGTGGAGTTTTTTCGAATGGCTTTTTGGTTATTTTATAAAAATGCTTTTTTGATGCGGGCTTAGCGTGTTTTTTTTCAGGATTAAAAAGATCATTAATCCAGTCCAGTGTATCATTCATCCATTTACTCCAATCAGATCCGCGCCTTAACTGCCGCACAAAAATATATCCAATTGCCCCACTCCCGATATGAGCGAGAATATAAGGCGAACTCATTGGCCCGTTGCTTATGGAAGAAAAATCTAAAATTAAAAAGATTAAAAATACAACCCATAATGGAATGCCGCCTCTTAACATCGGAAAAATCCTGAAGTTGGGCGATAAGGTAGTAACTGCCGCACCGAGCGCCATTACAGCGGCTCCCGCTCCTATAGCAGGCGGTACGGCCGATATATTTGAATGAAATGAAGGAAGGAGATTGGTTGCCAGCAAAAACAAAACCGCACCGGTAAAGCCTCCATATAAATAGATAGGAAAAAGTTTATTGTTACCGGCTAAATCCTGCAAAATATATCCAAATCCCCACATCCATAAAATGTTCCGGATTAAAAGCCAGAAACTTTCATGGGTAAACATATAACTAAGAATAGTCCAGGGCTTGTAAATCAACTGGTTCAAATCTGCCGGAAGCGTAAAATTGTGTAAAACCTGGCTATAAAACAGCGCGACGGATGTATCGGATAATAAATAAATAATTTTTATAAAATTTATTAATACAAACACAACTCCATTTAATATCAGCAGCCAGGTTAAAGCATTGTTGTCCTGACCAAGCGAGATACGATTACGCTTATTTTGTTCTAATACTCCCATAGTCCTTAATTATCAAAATTGTAACCAAAGCTGATTCCCGACATTATTAATTAAAATTACGCCGGTTATTTTTATTCCAAAAATATACCAAAATAATTCCAACCAGCGCCCCGCCAAGATGCGCAACATGCGCTACATTATCTCCCGCCGAACTGCGCACGGCCATCATTAATTCGAAACCCGCATACATAATGACAAACCATTTCGCCTTGATTGGCAGAAAAAAATACAAATAGATATAAGTATTGGGAAACAAAAATCCGAAAGCCGCCAGGCAGCCAAATACAGCGCCCGATGCTCCAAGCGTAGCCTCATTTAGTTTTCGCTGAAATGCTTCCTGGTAAAAATTTTTGGCCGCTATTTCCAATGAACTGAATTCATGAATCAGGCTTTGGTTTTGAACATAAAGAACAAGCATGTGGCATAATGCCGCACCCAAACCGCAACTAATATAAAAAGTTAAAAAACGTTTCGGGCCCCATAAGTTTTCCAGAACCGAACCAAACATCCATAGCGCAAACATGTTTCCAAACAAATGGCCCCAGCTACCATGCATAAACATATGAGTAATGAATTGCCAGGGCTTAAACAAACTGCTTTGCCAGGTATGTAATGCAAACCAATCATCAATACGGATGGAAGGTTCTTTACCAATGGTAATTTGAATTAAAAAGACAAGCACATTAATTATGAGCAGGTTTTTTACAATAGTCGGGAGTATTTGAAATCTGCCAGGTCTGAATTCAGTCATATCTTATTCCTTATTTCCCCAAAGAGGATGTAAAAATTATTTTCTTATAGAAATTGTTCTGCTCTCTTAAAGCAGTATAAATTATTTTTCCAGCAAAGAATTTAGTTTCAGTTGAACTACATTCTCAATATGGTGCGTATGTGGAAACATATCCACCGGTTGAATTTTTTCCACAGTATATTTTTCATTCAGCAGTCCCAGATCTCTTGCCTGTGTAGCCGGATTGCAGCTAACATACACTATTACCGGTGCTTCCATCTGCAATAATTTCTGAACCAGTTTGTCATGCATACCAGCCCGGGGCGGATCGGTAATGATTACATCCGGTTTTCCGTTTTCTTCAAAAAAAACATCATCGCAAATGGTTATCACATCTCCGGTAAAAAATTTTGCATGATCTATCCCGTTCAGTGCTGCATTTTCCCGCGCATCGGCCACCGCTTCCTCCACTGCTTCCACACCTACGATTTTTTTAGCTTGCCTGCTTACAAAAATACCAATACTACCCGTTCCGCAATACAGATCATAAACATTTTGTGTTCCGGTTAATTCTGCAAAATCCCTGGTTACCTGGTATAACTTTTCCCCTTGTCTTGAATTGGTTTGAAAAAAGGATTTAGGACTGATCTTAAAACGGAAATCTTCCAGCGTTTCTATTATATAACCTTTTCCAGAAAATGTTTTAGGAAAAAGATCATACATACTGTCATTTTTCTTGGTATTGATGGTGTACAATAATGTGGTGATTTGCGGAAACTGTATCATTAATGCATCCATCAGTCGTTTTTGGTTTTCCGGGTCTTTATAACCAAAAACCACATTCACCATTAATTCCCCGGTAGTGGCAGTGCGTACCTGCATCGTTCTTAACCAGCCGGTATGTTTGCGGATATCATAAAAGGGCAGGTCATTTGAAAGTGCGAAGTGTGCAATGGCTTTCCTGATTTCATTGGTAGGTTCTTCCTGCAAATGACAGACATCAATTTCTACTACTTTATCAAAGATTCCTTTGGCATGAAAGCCTGCAAAACCGGGGTTCTCAATTTCAGGAATATCACCATTTGCTTTTAAAATCTTAAACTCTGCTTCAGGAATAAATCTTTTATTGGCAAAAGTGTATTCCAGTTTATTGCGATAATAGCGGGTTTCTTCACATCCAATTATCGGCAACAAATCCGGAAGATCCGTTTTCCCGATCCTTTGGAGATTATCCGCTACCTGTTTTTGCTTATACTTCAATTGTAAAGCATAAGGAAGATTTTGCCATTGACAACCTCCGCAAACGCCAAAATGCTGACAAAAGGGTTCTACTCTGTCAGACGAATATTTTCTGAAATTTATTGGCGATCCTTCGGCCCAGTCTTTTTTATTTTTCTGTAAAATAATGTCAACGATGTCGCCCGGAACGGCTTTTTCAATAAAAATAACTTTTCCATCAATGCGGCTCAGTGATTTGCCTTCGGCGGCATAATCCTGAACAGTAATATTTTCTAATATAACGGGTGGCTTTTTCTTTCTCACCGCGCAAAGATAATTAAGAGTTGGTAGATGTTGGTTGATGGTTGGTTGATGATGGTTGATAGTTTGTGGATGGTGTGGTTAATTGAAGAAAAGTTAATCCAGTCGCACCGGTTGGTGGCCTCACCAACAATATGAAATGCATCCTTTGATGGTTGGCACGGTTGGTGGTCTCACCAACCGGCGATAATTTGAAATGCGCCTTTGGTTGGCAGATAATTGAAGAAAAGTTAATCCTGCCATAAAAAACTTATTCAAAAACCGCGGGAACTGAAATCTTAATAATTGGCGCTAATTTGCGTTTAACTGTTAATAACCAGAAAATAGCATGAAACGATTAATACCAGCAATTCTTTTGATTTTGATATTTTATAAAGCCGGCGCGCAAAATACAACTGGGAAGGCTTCCGCCGATCAGAATAAAGCGGAATATAAAAATGGCTATTTTATTCCTGTTACCATTACTCCTTTTAAAAACTGCTGGGTTTATTTAGGTAGTTATTATGGAAAATATAAAAATCTCGTGGATTCTGTATGGATGAACGATAAAAGTGAAGCGGTTTTTAAAGGAAAGAATAAACTGCCGGGCGGAATTTATTTTATTGTTACACCTGAAAAGTCCATTTTGTTTGAGTTTTTAATGGATGCACCGCAGCATTTTTCAATTGTAGCCGATAGCGCGCATACTGAAAATACCCAAATCACCGGATCGGCGGAAAACACAGCTTTTCAAACTTATACTAAATTTTTAGCTACTAAAGTTCCGCAGTTAACCGCACTGCAATCTGGTTTGGCGCAGGCTAAAACGGCGGAAGATTCCACGAAAATTCATTCGCAAATAGTAGAGATAAATAAGACTTTAAACACTTACCGGGAGAATGTTATCCGGCAACATCCGGAATCTATGCTGGCGCTTTTTTTCCAGGTGGTAAAGCGTCCGGAAGTGGCGCCGCTTAAACCCGGCGAATCCTATCCTTTTGCCTATGTAAAGGAACATTTCTGGGATGGTGTGCCGTTTAATGATGACCGGCTATTGCACACGCCGTTTTTTGATCCAAAGCTGGACGAATATTTCAAATATTATGTTGCTCCCGAGCCGGATTCTATTATTGCTGAAGTAAACTACATGTTGCTTTCAGCAAGAACGGGTAAGGATATGTTTAAATATTTATTAGGAAAATTTACAGATAAGTATATCAACCCGGAAATTATGGGCCAGGATAAAGTGTTTTTATTCCTGTTCGATAAATTTTATTCCAAAGGCGATACCGCCTGGCTTACAGCCAAACAAAAGGAATATATATTCAACCGCGCATACAGCCTCATTGCAAACCAGATCAATGAGCCGGCTCCGGTTTTGAATTTGGTGGATACCCTTGGTAAAACCATACCTCTGTATAGTTTGAAAGCTCCATTTACCGTAGTTGTTTTCTGGGATCCCAATTGCGGACATTGCAAAGAAGAAATTCCCCGCATGGATTCATTTTACCAGGCCAAATGGAAAAATGAAGGCGTGAAAATATATTCTGTAAATGTGGCCGAAGCCGCTGTGGATGCATGGAAGGAGTTTATTAATAAACATCATTTGCAAACCTGGACGCATGTGTATCAAACAAAAGAGGAAAGATTGAAAGAACAATCCGCAGGTCAGGCCAATTTCCGGCAATTGTATGATGTGGTACAGACGCCCACCATGTATTTATTGGACAAGGATAAACGGATTATTGCAAAAAAATTATCCCTCGATCAATTTGATGAAGTAATACAGGCAAAACAAAAAAAGGTGGCGGATGCGGTGAAATAGTTGGAATACGAACAAAGGCTTATACCAATTCTTTTACCACATTCCAGATTGTTCTTGATTTGCCCAGGGTATAATAATGCAATACGGGCACGCCAAATTCTTTCAATTCTTTACTTTGCTGAACCAGCCATTCCACGCCTACTTTCTCACAATCCTCATCCGTTTTACATTTAAGGATTTCTTCCGAAAGATCGGTAGGAATATCCACATGAAAAATGCGGGGTAAAAGGGAAAGTTGCTTTTTACTGGTAATGGGTTTTAATCCGGGAATAATGGGAACATCAATACCCATATTGCGGCAAGCAGTTACAAAATCGCAGAATTTTTTATTGTCAAAAAACATTTGAGTCATAATATAATCGGCACCGGCATCCACTTTTTCTTTGAGTCTTTTTAGATCTACCTCCAGGTTGGGCGCTTCAAAATGTTTTTCCGGGTAGCCTGCCACTCCAATACAAAACTTTGTTTTGCCACCATCGCGGATATCATCATCCAGGTAAATACCATTGTTCAAATTTGAAACCTGCTTCAGCAGATCAATAGCATAACGGTTTCCATCGGGTTCCGGTTCAAAAAAAGATTCATTTTTTGCGGCATCACCTCTCAAAACCAGTACATTATCAATGCCTAGAAAATTCAGATCAATCAATGCATCTTCAGTTTCCCTTTTGGTAAATCCGCCGCAAATGATATGTGGAACGGCATCAATATGATAATAGTTCATTATAGCTGCGCAAATACCTACCGTTCCCGGTCGTTTACGCACTTCCACTTTTTCAAAAGAACCATCTTTTTTCTTTTTAAACATGGTTTCGCTCCGGTGATAGGTAACATTAATCCAGGAGGGCTTAAATTCCATCAGCGGATCAAGATGATCATATATGGATGCAATGGTTTTACCTTTTAAAGGAGGCAAAACCTCAAATGAAATGAGTGTATCTTTAGCTTGTTGTAAATGATCGGTTACCTTCATAATCCAAAAATTGTTGCAATATACATTAGCAAAGGATTTAAAAACAAGTGTTAAGAAACCATTTATAAAATGTCGTTTATATTACATCCTATATTTTTGTGAAAATACCATCAGATTGAGCCTGACGATACATACAAAAGACCTGGTAAAGATTTACCGGAACCGAACGGTTGTAAACCATGTTTCCGTTGAAGTGAAGCAAGGTGAAATAGTAGGACTGCTTGGGCCCAATGGCGCCGGCAAAACCACTGCGTTTTATATGGCCGTGGGATTAATAAAACCCGATGAAGGTCAGGTGTTTTTGAATGATATTGATATTACCAAACTTCCCATGTATAAAAGAGCGCAGATGGGAATTGGGTATTTGCCGCAGGAAGCTTCGGTTTTTAGAAAACTAAGTGTGGAAGACAATATTATGGCCGTACTGGAAATGACAAAACTTACCAAAAAAGAGCGGCATCTTAAACTTGAATCGTTACTGGATGAATTCAATCTGCACCATGTACGAAAGAATAATGGTGACAGCCTGAGCGGAGGCGAAAGAAGAAGAACGGAAATTGCCCGTGCACTGGCTGTGGATCCTAAGTTTATTTTGCTCGATGAGCCATTTGCCGGCGTTGACCCTATTGCTGTGGAAGATATTCAAAGCGTGGTCGCCCGGTTGAAATATAAAAACATTGGGATACTAATCACGGACCATAATGTAAATGAAACGCTTTCCATTTGCGATCGCGCCTATTTATTGATTGAAGGAAAAATTTTCAAGCATGGCTCTGCCGAAGCACTGGCGGGAGATGAACAGGTACGCCGTCTTTACCTCGGAACAAACTTTGAACTGAAAAGAAAAGACTGGATCATAGACATGGGTAAAAAAGATTCGGATGGAACACTTGAACGCCTGATCAATATGCTTGAAAGAGCTGAAGCGGAACAGGAATATAAAGAAGAAATGCCTTCATTGGCCGATTTCGACTCTGATCAGAAGCAGGCTGACCAAAAAATCTATTTAGATGAACTGAAAAGAGCTGTTATTGAATATGGTAAAAAAAATGCCGATGAATCCATTACTGAAAAAGGCAAATCCTTATTCACAGAAGGCGATATAAAAGCTGATTTAAATGAGATCATCAACTTTTTAAAGTTGAATGAAGTAGAAAAAAAATGATTTTTTCATTCATTGCGCTTTTCTCTGTTAGAATTGAAACAGGGGCTTAGGCAAAATAGTTCCTAAATTTACATTTTCATTTCTTATTTTGCCGGAATTGGAATGAAACTATTTAGTCCTACCATATCAAGATTGGCCCGTTTAAGGTATTGGCGCATTGAAAACTGGATGAACAATCCGATTGCTGCGCAACGGGAAGTTTTGCAGGACCTGGTAACACATGGCCAGTACACAGAGTTTGGACGAAAATATAATCTAAAGCAGATTTTTAATATCCGCGATTTTAAGCAAACCATCCCCATTCAGGAATACGATGATCTGAAACCTTATATTCAGCGAATAATGAATGGGCAGGAAAATGTATTGTGGAATACACCTGTAAACTGGTTTGCCAAAAGCAGTGGTACTACCAGCGAGAAAAGTAAGTTTATTCCCATTACGGATGAAAGCCTGGAAGATTGCCATTACCAGGGCGCGAAGGATGTACTGACTTTTTACTATCATTATCATCCTGAAAGTGATTTATTAACAGGAAAAGGTTTGGTCATTGGCGGAAGCCACCAGGTGAGCCAGGTAAATGAGGAAACTTATTATGGTGATCTCAGTGCTGTATTATTGCAGAATACTCCTTTTTGGGGTCAGTGGCTCCGTACACCGGAACTGTCCATTGCTTTAATGGATGAATGGGAAACCAAAATTAAGACGCTTGCAAAGTCAACGGTTATTGAAAATGTAACCTCAATCTCAGGAGTTCCTACCTGGACGCTGGTTTTAATAAAACATATACTTGAAATAACCGGGAAAGCGACACTTAAGGAAGTATGGCCGAATCTTGAATTGTATATGCATGGTGGGGTATCATTTACTCCGTATAAAAAACAGTTTAAAAAACTGATGGGCGAGGGGGTGAATTTCCTGGAAATGTATAATGCCAGTGAAGGATTCTTTGCAGCCCAGGATCATCCGGATGAAGAGGGAATGATGCTTTATTTACAGCATGGCATTTTTTATGAGTTTATGCCTGTGGAAGAATATGGAAAGGAAAATCCCCGCACCATTGGATTAAAGAATGTGGAAATTGGAAAAAATTATGCTTTGGTTATTTCTACCAATGGTGGTTTATGGCGCTATCTGGTGGGCGATACCATTCAGTTTACTTCGCTGTATCCTTTCCGAATAAAAGTAAGCGGTCGCATCAAACATTATATCAATGCTTTTGGTGAAGAACTGATTGTGGAAAATGCGGATAAAGCTATTGCATTGGCTTCTGAAAAAACAGGAAATGTAGTGAATGATTATACCGCCGCACCGGTTTATTTTAGTGAAAACAGTAATGGTGCACATGAATGGCTGATTGAATTTGAAAATGAACCTGAAAACCTTAAACAGTTTGCTTACGAACTGGACTGTGCATTAAAAGCGGTAAACAGTGACTATGAAGCCAAACGGCATAAAGACATTGCACTGCGCTTACCAATCGTACACAGTTTAAAAAAAGGTGTTTTTAATGAATGGTTGAAAAGCAAAGGCAAACTTGGCGGCCAGCACAAGGTGCCGCGGTTGAGTAATGATAGAAAATATATTGATGAAATACTTCTGCTTACCGAGTGTTTATAAAAGCTTTATAAGAGCCATACTGTGATAACCTCCTCTATATTCAACCGTGTATTCTTATCTCAACCATATATTCTTGTTTACGAAATATAAGAACAAGTGTTTTTTTAATATTTTCTTCCAAGCTTTTTCCGGTTCCCTGAATAAAGAACAAAAACTACAAGAGTGCGGCGCAATGATGCTGAATTATTTACATTTGCCGGGAACAAAAAATAATTCATGAATGAGCCAGGGCAATGTTTGCCGCTAACAGAATGAATATTTAGGACGAATCACATTATGACCAATAAAAAAATAAAAAGTAACGCATGAAATTATTGGATGACAAAGTAGTTATTGTAACCGGTGCTGCGCGCGGTATTGGTGAAGCCATTGCATTGAAACTGGCTGAACAGGGCGCAAGCATTGCTTTTACTTATGTAAGTGATAACAGTACGGAAAAAGCAAAAGCATTGGAAGCAAAATTGCAAGGATTTGGGGTTAAGGCAAAAGCATATCAAACAAATGCGGGTGATTTTGCGGCCACTGAAGCTTTTGTAAATGATGTGGTAAAAGAGTTTGGCAAAATTGATGTTTGTGTGAATAATGCCGGCATCAGTAAAGACAATTTATTGCTACGCATGACGCCGGAACAATGGGATGAAGTGATGCAAACCAACCTGAAAAGCGTTTTCAATATGACCAAACAGGTAGTACGCCCCATGATGAAAGCAAGATCGGGAAGCATCATTAATATGAGCTCTATTATTGGTATCCGCGGTAATGCAGGGCAGTCGAGCTATGCGGCCAGCAAGGCCGGCATTATAGGGTTTACAAAATCTATTGCACAGGAATTGGGCAGCCGGAATATTCGTTGTAATGCGATTGCGCCGGGATTTGTGGAAACAGATATGACCCATTATTTAAAAGAAGGCGGCGCCGGGGATGATTTTCTGAAAAAAATTCCATTGGGGCGATTTGGTTCGGCTAATGAAATAGCGAATACGACTTTGTTTTTAGCATCTGATATGAGCTCTTACATAACCGGGCAGGTAATCAGCGTTTGTGGTGGATTAAATATATAAACAATGACTTCATACGAACAATTATTGGCCCACAACAAAGAATGGGCGGCGGAAATGAACAGAAAAGATCCCGGATATTTCAATCGCTTGGCCACTTTGCAAAGCCCCGAATTTTTATGGATTGGTTGTAGCGACAGCCGCGTACCGGCAAATGAAATAACCGGTACACATCCCGGCGAAATATTTGTGCATCGCAATATTTCCAATATGGTCATCCATACCGATGTAAACCTGCTTAGCGTTTTGGATTATGCCATTAATTATTTGAAAGTAAAACATGTGATTGTGTGCGGCCATTATGGCTGTGGTGGCATAAAAGCGGCGCTTACCCATCATGATCATAACCAGGTGCTGAATATGTGGCTTCGCAACATTAAAGATGTGTACCGCCTGCATAGCAAGGAACTGGACGCCATGGAAGATGAAGAAAAAAAGACGGATCGCCTTGTGGAATTAAATGTGCAGGAGCAGCTGGTTCATCTTGCCAAAACTTCTATTATTCAAAGGGCCTGGAAGAATGAACAACGCCCGCATTTGCATGGCTGGGTATATGGCTTAAAAGACGGCATTATAAAGCCGGTTTTTGAAATGGAACCCTGTACGCCCATAGACGATTTGTATCAGTATGATGATTTGTAATCCAGTCCTTTCGATTGTGTTCAAAATTGTTTAACTTCATTTTTGACGAAATTCATTTGATGAAGGCTCTGGAATTGAAAGTATATGAAATATTAAAGAATCGCTTCAGCGAAGAAGAGGCGGAAATTTTTATTGAGTACTTTGAAGAAAAGAGCAGTGAAAAAATTGAAGATAAAAAAGACGTTTTTTTGACCAAACAGGATAAGGTTGAACTGATAGAAAAAATGAATTCTGATAAGGTGGCGCTTCTTGGGAAAATGAATGCAGATAAGATTGAGTTGCTAGGGAAAATGAATAAGGATAAAATTGCTCTTATTAAATGGATGTTTGGTTTTTGGATAACGATCATTTTATTTTTATTCGCCAATTGGTTCTTCAAATAAACTTCTATAATTTATCTCTTATCATGAATTGAATGTTTTTATGGTAATTTAAATTTTTTCAAGGAAGATCTTCAACTCATTAATCATGTACTTTTTCCCTAAATTTTTCTATAGCTTCCCGTGCATATTCACCGGTTGCCAACCGGCCGCTGATGGCTGCTCTCTGTGCAAGCATCTGGTCCCAGTCATCAGTGCCGGCCCAGAAAGTTCTTTTTAATTCTGCTATAGCATCCGGATTGGTATGAGAGAGCGCCGTTGTTAAGCGGCGAATGGATTCTTCCATACTTTCCAGTGTAGGATGCAGTTCTGCATACAATCCCTTTCTTCTTGCCCAGTCGCCATTACGCCACATGGTGGCATCTATGGCCAATTGACTAAAAGCGGATAAGCCAAGTTTCCTTTGCACCGCCGGACCCACCACAAAGGGCCCGATACCAAGGGAAAGTTCGCTCAACTTTATTTCGGCGCCTTCCAGTGCAATGGCATAATCCGCTGCAGCGGCAATGCCTACTCCCCCGCCAACACATTTTCCATGCACACGCGCAACTATGAACTGCGGACATTTACGCATTGCATTGATAAGGTTTGCAAATCCATTGAAAAAATGCTGCCCTTCCATCTCAGTTTTTATTGTGCTTAATTCATCAAATGAAGCGCCTCCGCAAAATGCGCCCTGGCCAAATGACCGCAATAAAATCACGTGTATATCTTTATTATTGCCCGCATTTTTGATCTGTTGGGTAAGCGACGCCAACAGCTTTGAAGGTAAAGAATTTCCCTGCGGATGATAAAATTCAATAGTGGTAATATGATTGTGTGTTTCGGATTTTACATATCCTTCCTTTACATCTTTTATTGTTTCCGTCATAAGTCTGATAGTTGAATAGTCTAATTTACATTAATTTTATTATGGATGACTTATTGTGATTAATTAATAATTTTTCTGAAATTGAATTGTTTGGGTTAAAATCCGCAAAAAAACAACGCACTGGTCTTCACTGTGCTTTTCGCTTCTCCCTTACTTTTTTCGGACAGCCATTGAGCAATAAACAGCCATTTAGCAAATAGATTTAGCGCTTACAAACCAATTCAATCAACAAGTGTTAAAGCAGTTTTTTCATTTACGCTTTACCATTGTTAAAATGGTTCCCACAGCTACCGTTTCATTGGATTCATCAAACACTTCCACGTACCATTTTACGATGCCTTTATCAATATCATTTTCCTCTTTTTTTCCTGTGAAATTTTTTCTTTTACCGTTAATTTTACGCCTATTGTAGTACCAGCATAAACGGGTTTTGTAAATCGGAATTCATCAATGCCATAATTTAAAATTACCGGCCCCTTTTTACCTTCTACAAATAAACCGGCTGCAGCGCTCAAAATAAAATAACCATGCGCCACTGGTTTTTCAAATGGAGTTCCTTCCAATGCTGTATGATCTGTATGCGCATAAAAATGATCCCAGCTAAGGTTGGCGAAATTGGAAATATCTGCTTCTGTAATTGTTCTTTTTGCTGTAATATAAGTTTCGCCAATTTGCAGTTCTTCAAAATACTTTCTGAAAGGATGTATGACATCTTCCGTTTGTTTCGCACCCGGTTGGTAAACACCGGAAACAGCGGTGATGGATGTAGGCGATCCTTGTATAGCCACACGTTGCATATAATGTTTTACGCCACGAATGCCACCCATTTCTTCTCCACCGCCTGCGTGGCCCGGACCGCCATGAACCAGCAAAGGCAATGGAGATCCATGCCCGGTACTCTCTTTAGCGCAGGCTGCATTGAGTATTAAAATGCGGCCATGATAGGCGCCGGCGCCAATAACATATTGTTTTGCCAGTTTGTTATCAGCAGTTACGATAGTGGATACTAATGAGCCTTTACCTTTTTTCGCCAGTGCAATGGCATCTTCCATAGAATGATAAGGCATTAATGTGGATACGGGACCAAAAGCTTCTGTTTCATGCACAACAGTACTTGCAAAAGGATCTTCATTCAGCAATAAAAGCGGGCTGATGAAAGCGCCTTTTTTTGCATCTGCATCAATTAATTCCACACTATCCAATGATCCATAAATGATTTGTGAAGTAGCCAGTAATTTCTGCACCTGGCTTTTTACTTCTTCCCGCTGACTCATGGCTGCAAGTGAACCCATCCGCACTTTTTCATTGAGCGGATTTCCAATTGTTGTTTGTGCCAATGCTTTGCCCAATGCTATCTGAATATCTTCCAGTTTATTCTCAGGAACAAATATGCGCCGGATCGCAGTACATTTCTGCCCGCATTTGCTTGTCATTTCCTTTCTTATTTCTTTAATAAAAATATCCCATTCCGGCATGGCCGGCGTTACATCTTCTCCTAATACAATACAGTTCAGCGAATCGGCTTCCATAGTGAAAGGAACGTTTTCCTTTAATATTTTCGGATTGCTTTTCAGCATTAATCCTGTGGAAGCAGAACCGGTAAAACTGATCACATCCTGCGAGTTTACATGATCCAGTAAGTCTCCCGCAGACCCGCAGATCAATTGTAATGCACCTTCGGGTAAAATGCCCGAAGCCGCTATTTCTTTTACTACCGCTTCAGTGAGAAAGGAAGTAAGGGTTGCAGGTTTTACCACTGCCGGAACGCCTGCTAATAAATTGACCGCTATTTTTTCGAGCATGCCCCAAACCGGAAAATTAAAGGCGTTAATATGAATGGCTACTCCTTCTTTCGGGATCAATAAATGATGCCCCATAAATGATCCCGATTTACTGAGGTTATGTGGTTCTCCGTCCAGGCAATACGGTTCATCCGGAAACTTTCTTCTAAGGCTTGCATAGGAAAAAAGATTCCCAATTCCGCCTTCGATATCCACCCAGCTATCCGCTTTGGTGGCGCCGGTAGCATAACTAAGCTGATAAAATTTTTCCAAATGTTTTAGTAAATGCAATGCAAGTGCTTTCAACATCAATCCCCTTTGCTGAAAGGTCATTTGGCGCAAAGCCGGGTTACCTTTTTGTCGCGCAAAGTCTAATATTTTAGCAAAATCCAAACCCTTTGTGGAAGCTGAAGTAATGGCTTCACCATTGACGGCATTGTACAGTGTTTGTCCATCTCCATCGCCTGTTATCCAATTTCCCAATACATAATTTTCCAGTTTTTGCATATAGAAAATTTAATTGTTCCGGTACTATTTGTTTTAAAAAACAATCTCATTTATTGCAAAAGTTACATAAAATCCGGCAAACAAGTATGTGAAACCAACCTTTGGAGGAAGAAATTAAAGACAATAAAATTGTAACTTTAGTTTTTAAATTTAAGGTTATGAATGTAGAAGAATTGAAAAAGGAAATTTATAAAAAAATTGAGCACCTTTCAATCAATCAATTGAAAACAATTGATGATTTTATTAAAAAGATCAATACATCCTCCGATGAAGAATGGGATTTAAGTGCACAGGTAAAAAATGTAATGAAAGAAAGAGCAAATGTTTTAAAAAAATTAGCGCAATGATTTCAGTTGAGCAAGTACTTAATATTCATAAGCAAGCCATTAAATTATTTGGAGGAACCTTAGGTGTAAGGGATATGGGTAATCTTGAGTCTGCCCTTGCAAGACCTTTTCAAACTTTCGGCGGTGAACATTTGTATCCTTCGATCTTTGAAAAGGCTGCTGCAATAGGTCAGAGTATCATTATAAACCATCCGTTTATTGATGGCAATAAACGGACAGGATATTTATTAAACGATGCAATCCTGCGTTTTCAGGAATTTAAAATAATAGCTTCGGATGAAGAAGTTTATGATTTTGTTATCTCCATTTCTACCGGTGAAATAACTTTTGATGAAATTGTCGAATGGTTAAAAATCAATACGCAACCGCTTTTATAATATCAGGCCTTCTTCAGTGTCAGGCGTTCTTCAATTGCGTTGGAAAGATTATTAAAGATTTCATCTAAAGAACCTTCGCCTTTTATAGCTACTACTTTATTGAATTTTTTGTAATAATCCGCAACTACAGATGTTTTTTTATGATATTCCGCGATCCTTGCTTTAATGACATCTTCTCCGTTATCATCCGTTCTTCCGCTTGTTAAACCCCGATTAAGCAAACGTTTCAATAATTCCGGTTCACTAACTTCCAATGCCAGTACAGCATTGATTTCCGTATGATGACGTTTTAATAAAGCATCCAGCGCTTCGGCCTGGGCTTCAGTTCGTGGAAATCCGTCAAATAAAAAACCTTTTGCATCAGGATGTAAGGTTAAAGCCGAACTGATCATACCAATTACCACATCATCGGGTACGAGCTGACCTTTATCTATAAAATTTTTTGCCTCCAGTCCCAGCGCTGTTTTAGCAGCTATTTCACCACGCAATAGATCCCCTGTGCTTAGGTGAATTAAGCCGTATTTTTCAATCAGCTTTTCACTTTGAGTACCTTTTCCACTTCCCGGAGGACCAAATAAAATTATATTGAACATATTATGCTAATAAGATTGAATAAATAACAAATATACTAGTTGAAGTTTAAAAATAGTTTAAGGAAAGATAAACTTCTTTGAAAAAAATTCATTTTCACGTTAAACTTATTTTAATTGGGAACTTAAAAACCTGTGTTTTACGTAAGTTTGGTAAAGTAATTTTATGAAAACGGAATTGCATATATTAACATTAATTTTTCTTGTTTTCACCCTGCCAGGCTGTTATTCCCAATCTTCGCAAAATCAACAAAAAATTATGGACACAAAAGATAAAAAGAATCCCATCTATTCAAATACGGATACTTCCAAAGTGGTTTTAAGTAATGAAGAATGGAAAAAAATCCTTTCCCCGGAAGTATACCAGATTGCCAGGCAAAAGGGCACGGAACGTCCCTATTCAAGTAAGTATGAAGAATCCAAAGAAGTGGGTACTTACTATTGCGCGGCTTGTGGCAATCCGCTTTTTAGAAGTGATACAAAATTTGAAAGTGGCTGCGGATGGCCAAGCTTTTATGAACCCATTAGTAAGGGGTCCATTATTTATGCACCCGACAATACGCTTGGTATGCAGCGGACTGAAGTAATGTGTGGAAGGTGTAAAGCTCATTTAGGTCATGTATTCAATGATGGCCCTCCACCAACGGGGTTGCGTTATTGTATCAATGGTGTAGTACTTGATTTTGAAAAAGCGAAAGCAGCGGAAAAAAAATATGAGGAAAAGGGAAAATTATAATAAGAGAACTAAAATAGGGATACTGTGAAACTAAAAACTTCACAGTATCCTTAAATATTTATACTCCGGCTTTCTGCAGCACTTCCAATGTTTTTCGCAGGCCGGTTTCGGCTACATTTTGCAGGTCTTGTTTCCAATAGTTTGGATTATACATTTCCAGAGATATACAGCCTTTATAACCGGTCCCTTTAAGGTCTTTAAATATCTGTGGCAATGGCAATATGCCATCCCCTGGATATACGCGGTGTTCATCACCCAGCTTACTCAGTTCAGGAGTTGCAGGTGCATCATTGAATTGAAAAATAGCTATGGATTCCCCTCTCATCAACTTGATACCTTCAAAGCCTCCTTCGCTGATGTACATATGGTAAACATCGGGAATGACCATGGCTTTCGGATGATTGGCATCCAATGCAATTCCCATTGCCTGGCCCATCGTTTTAACCGGGAAATATTTTACAAAAACAAGCGCTGGCTTAAGGTTGTAATCATTGAGCCCCATTTCAATAATATCGCGATAACGGCTGGCCACCCAATGCTGATTAAAATTTTCACCAACGGTATTAGGAATGGTTTGTATATGCTCCGCGCCGATAGCCGCTGCCATGCGCATTCTGTTGCGGGTGTCTTTTAATGATTGCTCAAATAATTCCTTAGTAGGAGGCAGAGCATTCCACAGGCCAATCACACTTGGAACGAATAATCCGGCATCTTTTATCTGTTTTCCTAATTCTTTGAGATTTCCGCCTTCGGCTTCAAATTTCTCCAGTTCGCCATCCCAGGGTTCCAGCGCATCATAACCTGCTTTAATAGCAATTTTCACTTTATCTTTTAAAGATGCAGGCCGTATGGTAGCAGTATCAAGACATACCGGCCAGGGACTTTTTCCCTTTTGATATCTTTTTTCTTTTTGTTTTGTTTCTGATGTTGCATGCGCAACAGAAGGTAAAACACTGGCTCCAACACCGGCAGTAGCAGCAAGCTGGAAAAATTTTCTACGTTCCATAATTTTTGATCCTTTAGACTTGGTTAATATTTATAGGAATTCTAATTATACTTTGCAGATAGTAAAAGTTGAGTAGTTTTTATTTTGAGCCAGGCAGCATTGCTACTATGAGGCTTTCGTTGCGTCGCACGCTTCAGCGCTTTTCTTTTTATTGAACAAAAAATATAAGCCCTGAAAAATCAACTGATTTATCCTTCCAAAGTATAATTATTAAGAGGGCTTAAAGCCCTCTTAATTTTTCGAATATAGTTATAATCCTTCGGAATTAATTTCACTGCCTGAAACTAATCTGGTTGAATCTGTGCAATCCTTTGCGCCAGCTTGTTTTCCTTAATCATTTAAAAGCCGCTGAATTGCCTGATGGTATTCCTGAAATTTAAAATCACCATTCAGTTTTTGCATCATTTCTTTTATTTGCAAATTGCATAGATTACCAATGCTTCCCTCATGCGTGTGCTGAATATTAGTAGTATAGGTGAATTTATTTTCTTCAATTTCCATTCCTACCTGCTTATACGCATCGCGGAAAGGAACGCCCTTGTAATACCAGTTTGTTTACTTCTTCCACACTAAAAAGAAATTTGTATTTTTCATCTTCCAAAATGTTTTCCTTTACTTCCATATTGGTCAGCATCAGGCAGGCCATATCTATACAGCTTCTCAGTGTTTCAAAGGCCGGAAACAAATGCTCCTTCAACAGTTGAAGATCGCGATGATAACCGGAAGGAAGATTGGTGGTCATCAGCATGATCTCATTGGGCAATGCTTTTATCTGGTTGCATTTGGAACGGATCAATTCAAAAACATCCGGATTCTTTTTATGTGGCATAATACTGGAACCCGTCGTCAACTCTGGAGGAAAACTGATAAAGCCAAAGTTTTGGTTGAGATACAAACAGGCATCCATAGAAAGCTTGGCCAGCGTATCGGCAACGTTGGCCAATGCCATAGCTACAATCCTTTCTGCTTTGCCCCGGCCCATTTGCGCATAAACCACATTATAATTTAAATCGGAAAAGCCCAGCAGTTTTGTAGTAAGCGTTCTGTTGATCGGAAAGGATGAACCATATCCTGCGGCGGATCCTAAAGGGTTTTTATTAACCACATCATAAGCAGATTTTAGCGTAATGGTATCATCCACCAAACTCTCTGCATAAGCGCCCAGCCATAAGCCGAAAGAGGAAGGCATGGCCAGTTGCAAATGGGTATAACCAGGTAATAAATGATCTTTAAACTGTTCGCTTTTTTCAATCAGCAATTCAAAAAGGGCTTGAATGGACACGACTGTTTTTTCCAGTTCTGATCTTAAAAATAATTTTACATCCACCAAAACCTGATCATTGCGGCTGCGGGCTGAATGTATTTTTTTACCCACATCACCCAGCTTTTGAGTAAGCAATAATTCTACCTGCGAATGCACATCTTCCACATTATCCTGTATAGTGAAAGATGATTGTTGAATATTTGAATAAACTCCTTTTAATTCATTCACCAATAATTCGGCTTCCTCGTTTGTCAGTAAACCTACGGTAGCCAGCATTTTTGCATGCGCAATAGAACCCAGCACATCAAATGGCGCTAGCAACAAATCAAACTCACGATCATTTCCTACAGTAAATTTTTCTACCTCTTTGAGAGATGTTGTATTTTTTTGCCAAAGTTTCATATCAAAGTTATTGCGGGGTTTAAAGGGATGGTTTACCTGTTGCCGGTTACCAGTTGCCGGTTGCCGGTAACTGTTCAATGTGTATTAAAATTATTTTCCACCCACTGAATAAACTTATTAATTTTTTTACTGAGTAAATCATACTCAGATTTTATCTGAGTATAGAGTAATAAATCTTTTAAAGATTCAGTTTCATATAAGAATTCCAAATGAACAATTGTTTCATCACATTCTGATTGTGCATAAATGAGATATTTAATAAAGTCTGCTTTATACCTTCTTCTGCCATAACCTTCTACAATCATTGCTGTTACGGATTTGGATGACCTCCTAACCTGACCTCCTTCTTCAAATAATTCAAATTTTGGAAGTTGCATCGTCATTTTGTGTACCTGAATAGCAAGTTTTTTTGATTCCTGATAAACCTCTAAATCTCTGTAACTTTTCATATAAGGGTAATTGACTTGAACCGGCAAGAACAAAATACACTTATTTACGATTTTAAAAAAATTGTTGCCCTTTTCGGCTGCAAGTAACCGGTAACAAGCAACCAATAACAGGCAACCAGTAACCGGCAACCAGTAACCGGCAACCAGTAACTACAAAATACACTTATTCACAATTTCAATATATCCCTTGATTCCGTTTCTTATTTCTTCCAGGTAAATATACTCATCCGCCGTATGACTTCTTGCGCTATCACCAGGTCCCATTTTTAAAGTGGGAAAAGGCATGAGCGCCTTATCGGATGTGGTAGGAGAACCATAATAACCCAATCCCATACTAATGCCTGCCTGCACCAATGGATGATCTAATGGAATAGAGGTAGATTTCATCCTTGTAGTACGCGGCTTGAACTGGCTTTGCAGATTTTGTTTTAATGCATCCAGTATTTCTTCAAAACTGTATAGTTCATTTACCCGCACATCAATTACAAATTTGCATTGGGCCGGTACCACATTGTGTTGTTTGTTTTCGGTATCAATTACAGTTACGGTCATGCGTGATTCACCCAGCAAATCACTCACCTTACTGAAATTGTAATTGCGGATCCATTCAATATCTTCAATGGCTTTGTACAAAGCATTTTCACCTTCCTTGCGGGCGGCATGTCCTGCACGACCTTGTGCGGTACAATCTATTACCATAAGGCCGCGCTCGGCTACTGCCATTTGCATTTTGGTAGGCTCGCCTACAATTCCAAAATTGATATTTCCCAAAAATGGCAATACCAGTTCAATACCATTCACACCACTGATTTCTTCTTCCGCACTTGCTGCAAACACAACGTTGTGACTGGCCTGCTCCTGGTTGTAAAAATGCAAAAATGTGGCCATCAGCGATACAAGACATCCGCCGGCATCATTGCTGCCCAGTCCGAATAATTTTCCATCTTTTTCCACCGGTGAAAACGGATCCATGGTATAGCCTCTGTTGGGCTTCACGGTATCGTGATGCGAGTTTAATAGTATGGAAGGCTTGGCAGTATCATAATGTTTATTTTTAGCATAAACATTATTTCCCACTCTTGCATACGGAATGCCATTGTTGTCAAAAAACTGGGTGATCAGTTCTGCAGTATCATTTTCTTCTTTTGAAAATGAAGGCGTGCTGATCAATTGTTTTAATAAAGCAATTGCTTTGCTGTTTAAAAGATCCATTGAATTATTGATGTATGATTGTTGTTCCTGCATGGCCGGTTATGATTTGTTGTAATTGTTCTGCCTTACCGATGGATACTTTTGCAACACCACTGTCAATAGCGGTGAAAGCATTATCCAGTTTGGGTATCATGCCGGCAAAAATGATTTGTTGTTCTTTCAATGTTTTATAAGATGCCGGATTGATAAAAGGAATCACAGTACCATCATCTTCGGCATTCATCAATACGCCTGATTTTTCAAAAGAATAAATTAAATGCACCTCATACAAACTGCTTAACGCTTTGGCAGTTTCCTGAGCGATGGTATCCGCATTGGTATTTAATAACTGCCCGTTATTATCATGTGTAATGGGGGCAAGTATTATTGAAATATTTTGATCCAGTAATCTTTTTAATACTTCTGTATTTACAACATCCACATCGCCTACAAAACCATAATCAATCGTTGGATGATTTCTTTTATGCGCTCGTATTACATTGCCATCAGCGCCGCATAATCCGATTGCATTGCAGTGAAGAGATTGTAATTGCGCAACAATATTTTTATTGATATAGCCGCCATACACCATCGTGACAATCTTCAAGGTTTCAGCATCGGTTATCCTTCTACCTTCAATCATTTGTTGTTGTACACCTAATTGTTGTGCTAATCTGGTAGCCAGCTTTCCGCCGCCGTGCACCAATATTTTCTTTCCCTCAATTGCAGCGAATTTTTTTAGGAATGTTTGCAATGAAGTTTCATCATCAATAACATTTCCGCCAATTTTTATCACGTAAAGTTTATGCACTAACCAATGATTTAAATTTTTCTATGAAACTTTGTAATTCATTTTCTGTTAATCTCCCGATCCCTGCCAAAACTTTGGTTCTTTCTATCGTAGCAATTCTATACACTTTAATTACTGAAGAAACCTTTAGGTTATTGATCGGGGAAGGATGTATTAATATCTGTTGAGAATTGATAGTTGCTGGAACTACGGAAGTTATTAAACAAACAATCACATCCTTGTAATGATCTGGAGTAATTGAAACTACAACCGCAGGTCTGGCCTTAAATTTTACTAAATCAGAATATGGAAAAGAAGCAATTACAATATCGCCAATGGTCATCTTTTATTGTTGTTTTATATATTCTTGATATAGGTCTTCCCGCGTATCTTCGAGATAATTTTTAAAATCATCATTAGATTGTACCAGTGAAAATGAGCGAATAATATCATCTTCCGTCTCTTCTTCAATAAAAGTAATTAGCACCTTATTGCCCTTTAAAACCGGAGGTTCTTCCAGTAATTTTATTTTGCCATCTTCATACACACCTTTGATTGTTTTCATATTAAAGGGTTTTAAACAAATTTACTCTTATTTCCTCTCTTCTATGCCTCTTCGTCAAAAGCTGATTATTAAATTAATGAATAGTGCATTTTTTCTCTTCCCTTCTTTACCGGGACTTCAATATCTCGCTGATCACCGCCTGTGCGGCCCATACCCGGTTGGAAGCCTGCTGCGTTACAATACTGTTTGCACTATCTAAAACTTCATCGCTCAGTTCCACGTTTCTTCTTACGGGCAGGCAATGCATGAGTTTGGCATTGTTGGTCAGTTTCAGTTTTTCTTCCGTCAGCATCCATTTGGGGTCGTTCTCATAGATCTTACCATAATCCTTATAAGTGCTCCAGTTTTTCACATACACAAAATCCGCGTTTTTCAATGCTTCATCCTGGTTGTATACGATGCTGGCACCTTTGGTAAATTGCTCGGCCAGTTCATAATCTTCCGGATGTGTGATTACAAAATCCGCTTCTCCCCATGCATTTACCCATTGCGCAAAACTATTGGCCACACATTGCGGCAATGCTTTTACATGTGGCGCCCAGGTAAGAACAACTTTGGGTTTTGCAGCAGCGATTAACGACTGAATTATGCAAACATTCCTTAATGGTGATCAGGTCCGTTAAACTTTGTAAAGGATGCAGCGTGGCGCTTTCCAAACTGATCACCGGTACATTGCAATATTTAATAAACTGTTGAATGTATAGTTCGCTATAATCATCATCGCGGTTTTTAAGCGAAGGAAATGTGCGGATGCATAAGATATCAAAATAACTTCCCAGCACCGGTGCCGCATCTTTAATATGCTCCACCGTATTGCCACTCATGATGGCGCCTTCTTCAAACTCAAGCGCCCAGCCTTCCTTATCCACATTAAACACAATTGCTTCCATACCCAAATTGACTGCGGCCACCTGCGTGCTCAAACGCGTACGCAAACTGGGATTTAAAAACAATAAACCAATGCGCTTATTGATACCAATATTTTTATCTTTAAACGGATCGGCTTTATAGCTCAAGGCTTTTGCTATCAAGGCATTTATATCGCCGGCATCATCTACGGAAATAAAATTTTTCACTTGCTTATATTATTTATGTACTTAGCTTTTGTACTACTATCAGCTTTGCTTGTGTCACTCACTTGTACGTTCTGTTCGCTATGCGGCAATTCCACTTGCCTTTCGTTCAGCAAAGGAATAAAGATAAACCCAATGCTCTAGACACTGTTTTTTGATTAATTGCTGAATATAGTACTTCAAGTACAAGAGTGCGACGCAAGGAACGATGCACAATGAACAAATGCCGGGTTCAAAAAAAATTATTCTGTTTCCGCTTTTTCCATTTCCGCTTTAGGAGCGGGCATCAGTTCTTCGATCTCTTCTTTAAGCAAATCTAAAAATTCATCCACCTGCTTTCTTGCAATGGCAAGGGATGGCAATAAACGGATCACATTCGGCTTTGCTTCGCCGGTGAAAATAAAATGTTTAAACAATAAGTTTTTTCTCAGGTCTTTTAATTCTTCGGGCACATCAAAACCAATCATCAATCCACGGCCACGCACATTTTGAATACCATCCATTTTTTTCAGACGGTTCATCAGGTACATGCCCCTTTGTTTGGCCTGCTCTATCAGATTTTCTTTTTCTATCACTTCCAGTACGGCCAATGCCGCCGCGCATGCAAGATGATTTCCGCCAAATGTAGTACCCAGCATGCCATGTTTGGGCTGAATATGCGGCGCAATCAGAATGCCACCCACAGGAAAACCATTGCCCATTCCTTTTGCCATGGAATAAATATCGGCATCTACTCCGGCATGATCATGAGCGAAAAATTTGCCGCTTCTTCCATAGCCGCATTGTACGCTATCGGCAATATACACCGCTCCATATTCATCGCACAACCTGCGGATCGTTTGTAAAAACGCGTCGCTTGCCACATTGATTCCGCCAACTCCCTGGATGCCTTCCACAATAACGGAAGAGATTTCGCCGCCATTCTTTTTAAAACAATTTTCCAGTGCTTTCACATCATTGAACGGAAGAAAAATAACGTTGTCCGTTTCATTTACCGGCGCAACGATTTTTGGATTATCCGTAGCTGCAACTGCCAATGAAGTTCTGCCATGAAAGCTTTTGGAAAAGGCAATAATCTTCTTTCTTCCATTATGAAAGGATGCAAGTTTTAATGCATTTTCATTTGCTTCTGCGCCACTGTTGCAAAGGAAAAACTGGTAATCTTTTTTGCCGCTTACTTCAGCCAGTTTATCAGCCAGTTGCTGCTGAATGGGAATTTTTACTGAATTGGAATAAAAAGCAATCTGGTGTAATTGGTCCTCTATTCTTTTCACCCAATGCGCATGCGTATGACCAATGCTGATAACAGCATGGCCGCCATACATGTCTAAATATTGTATGCCCTGATCATCCCATACATAAGATCCATGCGCCTTGGTAATGGTAATGTCGTTAAGTGGGTAAACGTCGAAAAGTTTCATTTTACATTAATAAATATTGACAAAAAAACCGCCTCAAAGGCGGTTGTAAGATTGGTGTAATAAATCTATTTTAATTTGAGTTTTCTAACAACTTCATTTGCTTTTTTGAGTTTTTCCGGAAATAAAACTTTACCTGACAGTTTATTTAATTTTTTGTCAATAATAAATTTCATTTCCGCAGATCCTGCATCCTTTATTTTTTCATTTTGTTTCACAATACAAATTTAAGGCTTTCTTTTTACGATAAACGCAAAATAGTTTTCATTCGATTTATAAGGTTCCAGTACAGGATTATCTTCATTAATAAGTCCAAAAATTTCAAAATCATTTTTCAATGTTTCTAAATTCAAACTGATCGCCTGCCTGTAGAGTCGGGTTCTTGAAGAAGTGCTACCCGTGAAAAACACTGAAGCGTCTTTATATTCAAGGGTAAATTTGTATATAATTGAAGCAATAGTAGCCAGAATTTTATTTCTGTCATTATTGTGCAACTCTATGGCATCATTAAGTATATCATCGTCATTGAGAACACCAAAACCAACATTATACATATTGGTCGTTTCAATTTTCGTGAATTGGACAGTTATCTCAATATTTCCATTAGGCCCGCTACTCTCGAACCTGAACTCTAAATAATCAGAAGAAGCCGTAATAAGATTATATTGCGGATACAACATCTGTAAATATATCAAAGAACATCTTTAGTATAAATAATCGGCAGAATTAAAAATAATTTGCCTTTAATTTCAAACCTGCCGTTTCTTCCAGCCCAAACAGGAGGTTCATATTCTGTACTGCCTGTCCGGATGCGCCTTTCAGCAGATTGTCCACAGCGGAATGTACTACCAGTTTGCTTCCAACTTTTTCCAGTTGAATCACACATTTATTGGTATTTACTACCTGTTTTAAATAGATCGGATCATCACTAACTATAGTAAAAGGATGATCTTTATAATAGTTTTTATACAATAGTTTCAATTCTATCAAAGACAGATCGCAATCAATCTGAGAACTGATAAAAATACCTCTTGTAAAATCGCCACGCCAGGGAACAAAATGCAACGCTCCTGTCTGGGGAGCTGAAGAAGAAATACTGCTTTGTAATTGATTCAGAGATTCACTAATCTCCTTTAAATGCTGGTGGGATAAGGTTTTATAAGCCTGTATATTATTGGCTCTCCAGCTAAAATGGGAAGTGCCCGATAAACCCTGCCCTGCTCCTGTAGAACCAGTGATGCCGGTAGTATAAATATCTTTGTTCAGCAAGCCGGCTTGTGCTAAAGGAAGTAAACCCAGTTGTATGGCACTCGCAAAACAGCCGGGATTGGCAATATATTGTGCGGTTTGAATACAAGCTTTTATTCAGTTCCGGTAATCCATACACAAATTTTCTGGTTGTCGGTTGCTGGTTGCCAGATGCCTTTACCTCATAGCCTGAAAGTTCTTTCAATCTAAAATCCTGCGACAGATCAATGATCTTTACATTGTCAGGAATAGCATTGGCTTCCAGAAATTTTCTCGCATCGCCATGACCTACACAAAGAAATAATACATCATAAGAAGGAATTTTATCGCCTGAAGAAGCGTTAAAAAAACTTCCGAACTTTAAATCAGTTTCTCCTATTAAATCATGATGCACTTCATGCACATATTTTCCTGCATTGCTTTTACTGTCAATAAAACTAATTTCTACAGCCGGATGATTGATTAATAAACGTATTAACTCACCACCTGTATATCCTGCGCCACCTACAATACCAACGCGTACAGGCCCCCCCGCCCCTAAAGGGGAGCTTGTAAGAGGCTGCTTTGATAGTATGGTTGTTTCTATTTCAGTGTTCATTTTTAAATATCGGTTGTTACTATTCAGTGTTCAATTATTAACTGCGGTTTTCCGGGCCTCCCTTTAGGGACGAGGGGGCCTGGCGTTATCCTCATTTACCTGGTTCCAGATCATGGTTTGATTGCCAAATATTTTTGAGAATCCTCTTACATCTTCGCCGCTCCAGCCATTATTCATTTCACCGTATTTGCCAAATTTACTGCTCATCAGATCAAATGGCGATTCGATACCGGTAACCTGGAAACGATAAGGCATCAGTTGTACAAATACATCGCCGGTAACATTGGCTTGTGAACTTTGCATAAAAGCTTCAATATCCCGCATCACCGGATCCAGGATCTGGCCTTCATGTAACCAGTTGCCATAAAAGTTGGCGATCATATCTTTCCAGGAAAGCTGCCATTTGGTAAGCACATGTTTTTCCAATGCATGATGTGCTTTTAAAATCACCATGGGCGCCGCCGCTTCAAATCCTACACGGCCTTTGATACCGATAATGGTATCGCCTACATGAATATCCCGTCCAATGCCATAAGCCATCTGCAAGCGTTTGCAGATGTTGAATGGCTTCTACCGGATGCGCAAATGCCTGGTCGTTGACGCCGGTTAATTCACCCTTTTCAAAATGAAGTTTTACTTCTGTAGATCCGTGTTTGGTCACCTGTGTAGGCCAGGCCTCTTCCGGTAGCATACCGTTGGAAGATAAGGTTTCTTTTCCACCCACACTGGTTCCCCATAAGCCTTTATTGATAGAATAAGCTGCTTTTTCAAAATTCATTTCCACGCCTTTGGCTTTCAGGTAGGCTATCTCTTCTTCACGGCTAAGTTTTAAATCGCGGATGGGCGTAATGATTTCCACACCGGGAATCATGATGTTGAAGATCATATCAAAGCGTACCTGGTCGTTGCCGGCGCCTGTGCTGCCATGCGCCACTGCCTTTGCATCCGAGCGTTTTTACATGTTCAGCAATATGCAGCGCCTGGACTCAAACGTTCGGCGCTTACGCTTAAAGGATAGGTATTGTTTTTAAGGACATTACCAAATACCAGGTATTTGATGATGCGGTCATAATATCCTTTAATAGCATTAACGGTTGTATGCGTTTTAACTCCCAGCTTGTAAGCATGCGCTTCAATCGTTTGAAGTTCTTCTTCACTAAAACCGCCTGTATTTACGATGATGCTGTGCACATCATATCCTTTATCTTCACTAAGGTATTTTACACAATAAGTGGTATCCAATCCGCCACTGAAACCCAGAACCAACTGTTCCCGGCTTTCCAAAGAGCTAATTTCCTTATTTAAAACTGGTTGTTTCATCCTTAAATTTTATATGCTTGTGATTAATTCCCTATTTTGAAATTGCTTTCTTCTTAGAGAAATAGAATGTAATATTTTTTATAAATTGAAAAAATGATGAAAGAACGATTTTGGCTTTACAGCGCCATTTGGTCCGTTTTTCCGGAATTTTTTTATAAAACGGCTTTGTTTAATGCGCATGAGCCGTTCATATATTTTCGATTTTTTCTGAAAATGTTCACTGGTTTCCTTTGGTTCATAATGATCTGCAGGATCGAATAACATTGCCGTGCACATACAGTTTTTTCTTTCCTTACTCATGAGTATATCGTAATTCACACAGCTTTTACAGCCTGCCCAAAAATCTTCATCATTTGTCAGTTCGCTATATGTAACAGGTTCATAACCCAGTTCGCTGTTGATCTTCATCACGGCGAGTCCGGTTGTCAGACCGAATATTTTCGCATTGGGATATTTTTCCCTGGAAAGATTAAAGATCCTTTTCTTTATTTGTTTGGCTATCCCGCTTTTTCTGAATTCAGGAGCCACGATAAGACCGCTGTTTGCTACAAACTGGCCATGGCTCCATTCCTCAATATAACAAAATCCTACCCATTGGCCGGTTTCCGTAACGGCGATCACGGCTTTGCCTTCCAACATTTTTTTTGCGATGTATTCCGGTGAGCGTTTGGCAATGCCGGTTCCCCTTGCCTTGGCCGAAGCTTCCATTTCATCGGTAATAATCTGCGCATAATGCGTATCAGCAGAGCCTGCTACACGTACAATGTTGTTTTGATTCTGTTCCACTATTGTTAATTGATATAATAAATGAATAAAAGAAAACAAGGCAGAATGCGTTTTGTATAAAAAGCATTGCCAGATTGTTTAATATTTCGCACTTGAGTGAGAGATATTAAATACGAGGTCGTCGTACCGGTCGGAAACAAATGGGATTACACAACGAAAGGAAATCACCCATCAATGAAGGATGGTTGGCAGATAAGTGATTATGTTTTGTGTACTGTTTCAACTTCTATTCTTAATAAGATGGTGAGCCAAAAATTTTTACAGAATGTAAAAGTAATGATGTTTATAAGATGTGGGCAGTTTTTTTTAAGAAATTTTGTTAATATAAAAGCGAATGAATGTTAGTTTTATTTTATTTAAATTATGAGCCAGAGAACCGGAAAAGAAAGATTGAAAAATTTTCTAAAAAAAATCCTGGGTAACAAGGGGAGATTATATCTCTGTTTGAATAAAAAGTTCAGGATTAATTTTTGTAATAAATCACATTTAAAGTAAAATAGATCGCTCTTATATAAAATTTAAAGAACCGTTTAATCAATTTTCCAATAATATGAAAATTGATTAAACGGTCTTTAAATATAGCTACTGTATACTTTTTACTTGAATTTTATTTTTTTATAGAGAAGGCATTCTAATACTAAATCATTACTTAGTTTTTGGCTGTCCTTTTGGAATTTTAAATGCTTCGTAGCGCTGGAAATGAAGATATTGCTGCATTGCATCTGAGTTAGCCTGAACCCAGTTGTTGTAACCTGGTTCATCTGCAAGAAGTCCGAATATCCATTGATTGTATGCTGTAAATAAGTTCTTTTTTATTAGTGATTGCTCCCGATCAAATAAAGGATAAGAAAATTTTGCCGCCTGGTCGGTAAACCAGTTGTCAATAAATTGTTTACGGATATCGGTCAGCGTTTCTGTGTTTAAGCTTTTGTGGCGCGAACCATTGTACTTATTGAAAGTAACGGCAACAGCTTTTACAAATGGATTTTTATCTTTGGCCAGGTCATTCAGAAGATAAGAAGAGGAAAACAATTTTTTATAATCTTCAAACATCAGTTTTTTTATTTCCGAAGTGCGTTGTGAAAGACTTTCAATATTAATAAAAATTTCCCCATACAGTAATGACCAAAGAATATTATTGTTTTGCGCATAATATTTTGCCGCATAGTAATAATTTCCACTTTGGTTCGGATCTTCTTCAATACCTTTTTCCCAGATTTTTATAGCAGCTTCCCGGTTATTATCTGATTGTAACAGATCTCCGTATTCACTGTAAAGCATGCCGCTTGCAGGAAATTTTTGAATAGCGGATTTATACATTTTATCACCTTCCTTGTAAGAAGCAATTGCTTTATAACAAAGCCCGAGTAGCTGAAAACTTTGCGGATCTACATCCGGCCTTTTGATCAGTTCTTCACCAATGCGGATGGAAGTGGCAAAATCACGGTTTAAATAGGTTGCATAAGCTTTGTCTTTCAAAAGATCCACATCATTAGGTTTAGTTTCCAGCGCTTTATCAAATGCCATGATTGCGCTGTCAAACTTTCCGTATCGCATCAGGTTTCGCCCGGTTTCCTGAAAAGATACTCCACTATTTTGCTGTGCCTGAAGGGTAATGCTGAAGCTGAATAAACAGAAACCTAAAATGAGTTTTTTCATACTTTATTTTTGTTCATAAATGAGGTGCGTTAATAAACCATCTCTTAGTTTCGGCTCAAACCAGGTACTTTTTGGCGGCATTACTTCTCCCCTATCTGCAATATCAAATAATTGATGAATGCTTACAGGATACAAACTGAATGCAATAGCCATTTCACCGCTGTTCACTCTTTTTTCCAGTTCCTTCAATCCCCTGATACCACCAACAAAATCAATACGCTGGTCGGTCCGCTGATCTTTTATTCCTAACAATTTATCTAAAACATTGTTTTGTAAAATGGTAACATCCAAAATACCAATCGGATCTTCTTCATAGCTTCCTTCTTTGGAAGTTAATTTATACCAGTGATTGTCTAAATACATGCCAAACTGGTGCAAGGATTCCGGGCGATAAGGTGCATTACCCACTTGCTCCACCTCAAAATCATTTTGCAACTGCGCTAGCAGTTCCTTTGCACTTAATCCGTTCAGGTCTTTTACCACCCGGTTATAATCCATTATATGCAATTGATCCGCCGGGAAAAGTGTGGTAAGAAAATAATTTGAATTTTCTGTTGCCTGTTTTTCCAAAGCCTGCTTTACCTTGGCTGCAGATGCGGCGCGGTGATGACCATCGGCTATATAAGTACAGGGAACCTCCGTTTCGAAAAGCGTAGTTATTTTTTCACAAACATCATTGTCATTCACAATCCAGATGGTGTGTTGTATCTGATCATCGGCAGTAAAATTATAAACCGGATTTTTTGATTCCGTCCATTTTTCAATTATTTCATCAAGGTTATTTACATTCCGGTATGCAAGAAAAACATTTCCGGTTTGCGCACCCGTTGTTTTAATATGATTAATGCGATCCTGCTCTTTTTCAGGACGGGTAAATTCATGTTTTTTAATAATTCCTTTTTCATAATCTCCAACGGAACTTACGCATACCAAACCTGTCTGAACCCGGTAGTCTTTATCATTTTGTGGATCAGGCATCTGAAGGCGATAAATATAATAGCAGGGTTTATTTTCATAAAACAAAACATCGCGTTTAATAAAAGCAGTCAGGTTTTCTTTCGCTTGTTCATACACCTGTTGGGAATGCGTATCAATATTGGCAGGAAGATCTATTTCACTTTTGGTGATATGTAAAAATGAAATGGGATTGCCCTGTGCTTCTACCTTGGCTTCCTCACTGCTTAAAACATCATAAGGACGGCTTGCTACCTGGCGCGCAAGCTGAGCCTGCGGGCGAAGGGCTTTAAAGGGACGAATTATTGCCATAATTAAAAAATAACCTGTTTAAAAAAATTGAATATTTTATGGGAAAAACCTGTTTGATATTTATTTTTTTGGATACCAGCTTCAGTTTTTCATGTCAGCTTCGTTGCGTCGCATTACGTTCATCCGCATCTCATTGAGCATCTTTAGTATCCATTCAAAAAACTTAATCCATTTTTAAAAAGCATTAAGCATATTTGTTTCCAAACTCCTTCATAAGGGCGCAAATTGCTTCCACGCTACTGAGTGGCAAAGCATTGTACATGGATACCCTTAATCCGCCTACGCTGCGATGCCCTTTTACGCCTACCATTCCATTGGCTTTGCAAAGATCCAAAAACTGCTTTTCAATAGCAGGATCTTTGATGGCGAAGGTTGCATTCATCAGACTTCTGTCTTCTTTTGCTACAATTGGAGAAAACAATGGAATTGAATCAAGTGTATTGTAAAACAAATCAGCGCGCTGCCGGCTCCTTCTTTCCATTTCCACAAGTCCGCCTTCTTTTTTTATCCATCTCAGCGTAAGCATTGCAACATAAATAGCAAATACAGGCGGAGTATTTAATAAAGATCCTGCCTCTATATGTTTGCGGTAATCCATAATAGGTGGAATCGGACGCTTAACCGTATTGAGCAAATCTTTTTTAATTATTACCAATGATACACCTGCAGCGCCCATATTTTTTTGAGCGCCGGCATAAATCAGCCCGAACTTTGAAAAGTCAAGGGGACGGCTAAAAATATCACTGCTCATATCAGCTACGAGGGGAATGGTTGTTTCCGGTATTTGATGCCATTGCGTACCTTCTACCGTATTATTTGAAGTATAATGCAGGTATTTTGCATCTTTTGGTACGGAGAAGTTTTTAGCTATATAAGAATGATTTTTATCTTTGGTAGAGGAAATTACATCTGCCTGTCCGAAATATTTAGCTTCCTGAATGGCTTTGCCGCCCCAGATTCCATTATCAATATAAGCGGCTGTTTCATGATTGTCCAGCAGGTTCATCGGTATCTGCATAAACTGGGTTGTAGCGCCGCCATGTAAAAACAAAACGGAATAATCATCATTCAGTTTCATCATCTCCTTTACCAGCGCAATGGCTTCATCTACCACTTCACCAAACCAGGAAGTCCGGTGGCCAATTTCTAAAATGGAAAGTCCTGTCTGATTAAAATCATGGATAGCCGCCGCAGACTGATCCATTACCTCCTGCGGAAGAATGGAAGGTCCGGAATTGAAATTATGCATCTTCATTTTTTGTATTTGGATTTGCAAAGTAATGAGTTTTGTAATAAAGCGCGTGTTAATTAGGCGCCCTTATTCCGATACACTCACTCCGCCGGATATGGTAAATTTCATGGCTTCCGCCGGACTGGTATCTTTTAATGGTCTTATTTTTTCTTTGGGAACCAGATAAGTAATGCCGGAAATAGCATAGGAATGGGGAACATATACGACTGAATAATCCGGCAATTCAAATAAATCCGCATCTGTTTGAGTAATAAATCCCATTCGCCAGATGCCTTCGCCATCCACATTCACCAAAACCGGTTTATCAAATTTTTTCTTACTTCCCGCAAAGGCTTCAAAGAAATCTTTTATGGAAGAATAAATAAAATTAATTCCCGGGGTTCTTTCCAGCACCTTATCAAAAATATCTACCAGCCGGCTTACAAAAAATGTGGAAGAGATCCAGCCGATGAACATCACAATCAGTATAACAACTCCGAAACCGAGCCCCGGAATTTTTTTTACATTGCCTTCAGCATCCACTTGAAGCGAGTGGGGTAAAAGATAATGGATAAAATCCGGCAATATATTATCCACAGTTGTAAACAGCCAAAAAACGGCATAAATGGTAATACCAATGGGGGAAATAACCACCAGTCCCTGCAAAAAAAACTGGAACATTTTTTTCAAAGGACTTTTTAGCCGGCGTTTGCTATCAGACATAACAGATAATTTAATAAGAAATGCAAGATTAAACCAAGAAAACAATACAAAGGAAAACAACAGTCATTTATAATTTAAATAAACCACATTATTCGAGATTGCTCCTTTTGGGTGCTCCAAATTGTTTCCTGTTGGTGATGCACCAACCTGGGCAGCGCCATGGGCGACTTCATTTGTTGGTTAGGCGACCAACAAGGGCAGGAGCCATTTATAATGCAAATAAACCACGTATATTGAAAATTGTCCCTTTCCACAAATTTTTTCAAAAAAACTAATATCACATAAAAAGTTTCCATAGTTTTGCCCCTTGTTTTAAAACAGCAAGGAAGAATGGAAGTGAAAAATATGGAAATGAGGGAAAGAATTCATCAGAAAGCGGAAGAACTTTTCCATCGTTATGGCATACGGAGTATTACAATGGATGAAATTGCCAGCCAGTTGGGCATTTCTAAAAAAACCATTTACCAGTCATTTAATGATAAAGATGAATTGGTTTCGGTAGTTTTTGGTAAATACATGGCCAAAAGCAAGGAATGGTGTTTGTCGGGAAAAGAAAATGCGAAGGATGCCATTCATGAAATTTTTCTGGACCTTGAGATGCTTGAGGAAATGGTAAAAAACATGAATCCTTATCTGTTGTATGACCTGGAAAAATATCATCCCAAAATCTTTAAAAAATTTTATGAGTATAAAAATGAATTTTTATACCAGGTGATCGTAAAAAATTTAAAATGGGGAGTTGAAACCGGTTTGTATCGCCCTGATATAAACATTGAAATCATCAGCCGGTTTAGAATAGGCTCTATTATGGTATCCTTAAACAGGGATATTTTTCCTGATAACAATATTAACATCGTAGAGGTAGAACAGCACCTGCTTCTCCATTACCTGCATGGAATAGCTTCTTTAAAGGGATTGAAGCTGATAGAAAAATACAGTCAAAAACATTAGTATTATTTAATCGCAATAGTATGAAATTCATTTACCGGATACTTTTATTTTTCCCTATAGCTTCTGTTTCCGCACAGGTTCAAAAAGATTCCACAGCTATAGTACATCGTTTTTCTATTGAGGAAAGCATTAATTATGCGGCAAAAAATAATTTACAGGTAAAAAATGCTTTGCTGGATCTGCGCATCCAGGAGCAAACCAACCGGGGAATTACGTCTGCCGCTTTACCCTCCTTAACCGGAAACGGATCCTTCACCGATTACATGAAAATACCTACTACCTTATTGCCGGGAGAATTTTTTGGGGAGCCCGGAAAATATATTCCCGTAACATTTGGTGTAAAATACAATGCCAGCGGCGGCATCAATTTGAACCAGATCATATTTGACGGCCAGGTATTTGTAGGATTGCAGGCCAGAAGAACCTCATTGGATCTGCAGCAAAAAACCATTGACCTGACGGCAGAGAATATCCGGGCCAATATTTATAAAATATATTACCAGCTGGTAGTAAGCAAAACCCAGATTGATCAGATTGATGCAAATATTCAGAGGGCCGAAAAATTGTTGCATGATACCAAAGAGCTCCATAAAAACGGTTTTGCGGAAAAAATAGATGCAGACCGGGTGAGCGTGCAGCTGGTAAACCTTGAAACAGAAAAAGCATCTGCTCAAAATCAAATAAGAAATGGCTATCTCGGCCTTAAATTATTGATGGGAATGCCCTTAAAAGATTCACTCGTTCTTACCGAAACGGTTACGGATGAGAAAATTAAGGATGGGATCTTATTTGAAAATGACTATAAATATGCCGACCGGAATGATTTCCAGGCTTTGCAACTGGGAAAAAAGCTCAATGAGTTTAATGTAAAGCGATATAAGATGATGTACATCCCAACGCTGACATTCACCGGCGCATATTCAAAAATGGCTCAGCGTACGAATTTCGATTTTTTCGGGAAAGGCGATTGGTTTACCACTTCATACATCGGACTTAATCTGAATATCCCCATTTTCGACGGATTTCAAAAAGATGCGAACATTCGCAAATCAAAACTGGAGGTGCAGCAAATACAAAACCAACTGGATAATCTAAAAATTTCCATTGACAATGATGTGGCTCAGGCGCTCAACAATTTCCGTAATGCCATTAACACGATGGATTTCCAAAAAAAGAACATGCAACTGGCCGAAGAAGTGTACAACCAGTCTAAAAAGAAATATGAAGCGGGGATTGGTTCCAATACAGATATTACCAATGCTCAAACAGATTTAAGAGTTGCTCAAAGCAATTATATAAAGGCTTTGTATGATGCGGTGATCGCAAAAATTGATTATACAAAAGCTATTGGAAAATTATAAAATTCAAACTTCAAGAAATATTTTATGCAAAAGATAATTCACATCCTGTTATTCGCCACTACAGTTTTTCTTGTTTCCTGCGGCGCCAAAACTGATGAAAATAACAACGCGCTTGCTAAAAAGAAAGCCAGGCTGGAATCATTAAAAAAACAACAGACAAAGGTTAATGATGAAATCATTTCCCTTGAATCTGAAATAGCGAAACTGGATCCTTCTTCCGTACCGGAAAAAACAAAGCTGGTAAGCGTGGCTGCGATTAATCTTGAAAATTTTACGCACTATATTGATCTCCAGGGAAAAATTGATGCTGAAAATATTGCCTATGTAACGCCCCGCAATGGTGGCGGCCAGGTAAAAGCTATTTATGTAAGAAAAGGAGATTATGTAAAAAAGGGGCAGCTTCTGCTGAAGCTGGATGATGTTATCATTAAGCGGCAGCTTGACCAGGCGGAAACGCAGTTGGCGTATGCAAAGAATATTTATCAGCGCAGATCCAATTTGTGGAAAGAGAATATTGGAACTGAAGTGGAGCTGATCAGCGCAAAAAACAACGTTGACCAGGCTCAGAAACAAATTGATATTTTGAATGAACAATCCGGTTTAAGCAGTGTATATGCTGATATGGATGGCGTGGCAGATGATGTAACAATAAAAGTTGGAGAGTTGTTTACCGGCAGTCCGCAGGGTGGATATATACGGCTCGTAAATACGTCCAACTTAAAAGTGATTGCGCAGGTTCCTGAAAATTACCTGGATAAAATAAACCAGGGCAGCAGTATGCAGGTAGTATTGCCGGATGCGGGAAACAAAACCATCAATGCTTCAGTAAGCCTGAAAGGTAGAACCATTGATCCTTCCAACCGTTCATTTTATGTAGAAGCCAAACTGCCTTCCGACAAAGACCTGCATCCCAATCAACTGGCGCTTGTGAAAATCAGGGATTATTCAAAAAACAATACTGTTACCATTCCTTTAAATACGCTTCAAAGTGATGAAAAAGGGAAATTCGTTATGGTAGCTGTAATGGAAAATAATAAAATGGTGGCCCGCAAAAAAGTGGTGCAAATAGGTGAAATGTATAGCGACCGTCTTGAAATAAGAGGCGGATTGGAACCCGGGGAGACCCTTATTACAGATGGCTTTCAGGGCCTGTACGACGGTCAGCTGATCACAACAAATGTAAATGAAGCGCCTGCCCTTACTCAATAAGACAGCAAACAAATTATATGCTATTGTGAAGCCGGAAGCTGCGGATAAATTATTACGCATAATTTAAAAAAACTTTTCGTGAAATCATTAGAATCATTCAAGCAATTCAGACCTACCACCTGGAGTATAAAAAATAAAACCTCCATTTACCTGGTCATGATCTTTGTAAGTCTTGCAGGTATTTTTCAGTTTGTTACATTGCCCAAAGAGCAGTTTCCCGATATGGTTATTCCCACCATTTATGTGCAGACAATTTATGTGGGTAATTCTCCAAAGGATATTGAGAACCTCGTTACAAGGCCAATTGAAAAACAAATCAAAGGTATTACCGGCGCTAAAATAAATAAAACCACCAGTACCTCGCAGCAGGATTATTCAGCCATAATAGTTGAATTTGATACGGATGTAAAAACCGATATAGCCCTGCAAAAAGTAAAGGATGCGGTTGATAAAGCCAAGCAGGATTTACCAAACGATCTTACCCAGGAGCCAACGGTGCTGGAAGTAAGCTTGTCGGAAATGCCCATCATGTATGTAAATATCAGCGGTGATTATGATCTGCAGCGGTTAAAAAAATATGCAGATGATGCAAAGGATAAACTGGAAGAATTGAGCCAGATAAACCGCGTGGATATTGTAGGTGCGCCTGAAAGGGAATTCCAGATAAATGTGGATAATTACCGGATGCAGGCATCAGGTGTTACTTTTGATGATATTGCCAATGCGGTTGCGCGCGAAAACATGGATATTTCCGGTGGCTTGCTGGATGTAGGAAATATGAAGCGCAACCTGCAGCTGAAAGGACAATTTAAAACAGCTTACGATATTGAAAAAGTAGTGGTGAGAAATACCAGCGGAAATCCTATTTATCTAAAAGACATTGCTGTTATTAAAGATACCATCAAAGAGCGGGAAAGCTATGCGCGGCTGGATGGGAAAAATGTGGTAACGCTTAATATAATAAAACGCGCGGGTGAAAACCTGATTGAAACCTCGGATGATGTAAAAGCCATTGTTGATCAAATGAAAGCTACGCAGTTTCCAAATGATCTGAATGTGGTAATTACAGGCGATCAGAGCAAAACCACACGCACTTCTTTTAATGACCTAGTAAACTCCATCGTAATCGGTTTTGTACTGGTACTGATCATTCTGATGTTTTTTATGGGTGTTATCAATGCCTTTTTTGTTGCATTGTCTGTACCGCTGAGTATGTTTGTCGCATTTGTTTTTCTGCCGGGGGCCGATGTAATTGTTGGATCGCACGTAACACTCAACTTTATTGTACTATTTGCCTTCTTGTTCGGATTGGGTATTATTGTGGATGATGCCATTGTGGTAATAGAAAATACGCATCGGATATTTACTGAAAGTAAAGGAAAAGTAAACTCACAGAAATCGGCTATGATGGCTGCGGGAGAAGTTTTTGTGCCGGTATTGGCTGGTACGCTTACCACTTTGGCGCCATTTTTCCCCTTATTATTCTGGCCGGGTATCATAGGTAAATTCATGGTGTATTTACCCACGATGCTCATCTTTACCTTGTCGGCTTCACTGATTGTAGCATTTATCATGAACCCCGTTTTTGCGGTTGATTTCATGAATCATCCGGAAGCAGACAAAAAGGAACCGAAATCAGCCATTTTCAAAAAACCTCTTTTATGGGTTTCGGTGGCAATTGGCATTTTACTTGATTTGGGCGGATTAACTTTTGCGGGCAATCTTTTGTTATTTCTTGTAATCCTGGTAATATTCAATCGTTTTGTACTGGAAGGCATTATTCATGCGTTTCAAAACCGGGTATTGCCCTGGATCATGAGTCATTATGAAAGCCTGCTACGCTGGGCATTGAAAGGATGGAGGCCGGTGCAACTATTATTAGGCACATTTGTTTTGCTCATTGTATCGCTTATGTTTTTTGGAATGAGAAATGTGCCGGTTGTGTTTTTTCCCGGCGGCGATCCCAACCAGATTTTTGTGTATTTAAAGCTTCCCGTTGGTACAGACGTTGATTATACCGATTCCATTACACGAGTTTTGGAAAAAAGGGTGGACCAGGTTCTGGGAATGGAAAATGGTAAGAAAAATGATATTGTGGAAAGTGTGATTTCCAATGTGGCAATTGGCGCGGGTGATCCTCAAAGCGGAGACAGGAGTACAAGAAGTGAATTGGGCCGCATACAGGTTTCTTTTGTGGAATTTGAAAAAAGGCATGGCGAATCTACCAAACCCTATCTTGATTCCATTCGCCATGTGATAAAGGGTATTCCCGGAGCGGAAATATCGGTTGACCAGGAAAAAAACGGTCCGCCCACGGAACCGCCCATCAATATTGAAATTGCAAGTGAGGATTTTGACAACCTGATAAATACCGCCGTTGCACTGAAAAATTATCTGGATTCCGTACAGGTTGCGGGAGTGGAAGAACTAAAAATGGATGTAGATTTAAATAACCCTGAAATCAGTTTAACCGTTGACCGGCAGAGAGCATTGATTGAAGGAGTTTCATCGGCACAGGTGGGGCAGCAGATCCGGACCGCATTATTTGGCAGGGAAGTTTCTAAAATAAAAGATGGGGAAGATGAATACAAAATTCAACTTCGTAATATGGAGGTACAGCGTAAAAGCCTTGTGGAATTATTAAATATGCGCATCAATTTCAGGGATATTTCAACAGGAGCGGTTAAAAGTATTCCTATCAGTTCATTGGTAAACGTAGATTATACCACCACTTTAGGAAGTGTAAAAAGAAAAAACCAAAAAAGAGTGATTACGCTCCGCTCCAATGTACTGAGTGGTTATACACCCACTGCGGTAAATGAGGTGATAACCCAGAAGATCAATCAATTTAAAGATCAATCCGAGGGGGTAACCATCCGCCAGACCGGTGAAGGAGAACAGCAGGCAGAAACGGGAGCCTTTTTATCCAAAGCGCTTGTAATTGCTTTAATGCTGATCTTATTTATTCTTGTGGTTCAGTTTAATTCCATCAGTAAACCGGTAATTATTTTAACGGAAATTGTTTTCAGTGTAATTGGAGTTCTGTTAGGTTTTGCAATTACCGGCATGGAAGTTTCGGTGGTAATGACAGGGATAGGTATTGTTGGTCTGGCCGGTATTGTGGTGAAGAATGGAATCCTGGTAATTGAATTTGCCGATGAACTGCGATCCAGAGGCATGAAAACCCGAGAAGCAGTGATACAGGCAGGTAAAACACGTATCATACCGGTAATGCTTACCGCCATCGCGGCCATATTGGCCTTAATGCCATTGGCCGTTGGTTTCAACATCAATTTCGTTACGATGTTTTCAGAATTGAACCCGCATATTTTCTTTGGCGGCGATAATGCGGTTTTCTGGAAACCCTTATCCTGGACCATTATTTTCGGGCTCACCTTTGCCTTTTTTATGACGCTGATCATGGTTCCGGGTATGTATCTTATAGCCGAACGTTTAAAAAGACCGATGCGTCGTATGTATGGTGGAAAATGGATTTCCTTCCTGGGAATTCCTCCATTAAGTTTTCTGTTTATGCCTTTAATGCTGGTAACCGCCATCCGTCAGCGCATAAATAAATCCCGCAGAAGAAGAAAGCTGGCGAATGATAAGAATGCGGATGAAAAGTTTATAGGAAGCTGGTTTTAAATAAATACAATCAACGATTCTGCAAAGCCTTTCCGGATTTTAGAAAGGCTTTGTTGTGTTTTTTGGCATATTGAATTCCAAAATTCTATATCCTTTTTTATTGGAAAATCAAACGGATGCTATCATGTAACAACCTGTTGCACAATTGGAAGAGAAGCTATTTTTGGCAAGGATTATCCGCACTAATGGAGGTTATGTTAAAATAAAAATAATCTAATAAGGTTGTTCGTCTGAGACTTGTTTGGTTACTAAGGTAAAAAAATGCCCGAAACGTTATTTTCATCCAACGGGGAAAAACGCCCACAGTAACATTGTAGATGAATCGGCGAGTTTATAAAGTACTTCCAAAACCCTTATTACCTAAGTAAAAGAAAGTTTGCTCTGGTAAAAAACCTTATTATAAAAGATCGTAAAACTTATTAACGAAATTTAAAAGTGAGTAAAACATAAATTTGTTGCACTAAAGAGGACAAGTCAGGAATAAGATTTATTGTTCGTAGGTGTCATATTTTGTTATCTATAAATCAGTGTATTTAGCCAATCCCAAAAATGCTCATTAAATCGTTTAATTCTTTTTCATTCAATACATTTTCAGCACACTCATTTTCTTTTCTTTTGAAGAAATAATCATTATCTCAAGTTCTTTTTCGTCATATTCTTCGGGAACAGAAACAGTGAGTTTTCCCTTATGAGAAGTTCCGACCAATTTAATTGCTTCCATAAAAAGGTTTTTACAAATTTACTGTTTTCAATTATGAGTTGAAGTTTAAGTAATTTATACCTTTTACTCCGCAAGCTGGCATTTTATTTATAATCCAATATACTCAGCCGGTGATTGCAAAACTTATATTCATTTACATCATTACTGCTTACAATAATAAGTTTATGGCTGCAGTAATTTGAAATCAGCTCATCATACAGCAGGTAACCTGCAACATCAAAATTGGTGCAAGGTTCATCCAGCAGCAATACCGGTACATCGCTGAAAACGGCCTGCGCCAGCTTTATGCGCTGTTTCATGCCCGAAGAATAATACCGGATTTGCTTATGCGCTGCATGATTCATTCCCACCTGCTGAAGAATTTTGCCGGTATCCCAGCCGGGAATAAATGGCTTGAAGGAAGCATGGAAGTTTAAAAACTCGGTTGCGGTCATTTCCTCAATTATTTCGAGATAGGGGGCAACAATCGCTATTTGTTGAAAAATCAACTCTTCCTCCAGCGGTTTCCCATTAGTTTGAAGCCAGCTGCAGGATCCTTCATTCAGGCTTATGCTGCCTGCAATTACCTGCAGTAAAGTGCTTTTGCCGCTACCGTTAGGGCCGGTGATGGCATAGGAATTACCGGCATTGAAATTATAATTAAGCTTTTTAAAAATCCAGTCGCGGTTAAATTTTTTTCCGGCGTTTTGAAAAGAAATGCCTGTGGATTCGGCAGGTTTTTGCAAAGGGTAATTGAGGTAAGAATTTTTTTCATTCATATCACAAACATTCATCTTTTCAAAAGCCTGCTAGCTCTAATCTTCTTCGAGCATATTTTTGGAGAAACGCTTAATGATGCCTCTGCCACTTTCGCGGATAAAAGTTACAATTTCATCCCGTTCATCGCTTGCAGGTAATTCTTCTTCAATAAATTCCAGGGATTGGCTTATATTTAGATTTTTGTTATAAATAGTCCGGTACACGTCGAGAATGTGATTGATTTGTTCCAGGTTAAAGCCCCTTCTCTTTAATCCAACGCTGTTTACACCACCATAACTTAATGGGTTTCGTACGGCTTTAATATAAGGCGGAACATCTTTACTTACCAGGCTTCCGCCGGCAATGAATGCATGCTGTCCAATGTTAACAAACTGGTGAACCGCGCTCACTCCGCCTACTATGGCCCAGTCGCCCATGGTTACATGGCCGGCAATCTGCACGCTATTGCTCATGATGCAATTGTTTCCTATAATACAATCATGGGCAAGATGCGTATAAGCCATTATAAGGCAATTGTTGCCCACCTTGGTTTTGCCGCGGTCGTTGGTACCGCGGTTGATGGTTACAAACTCGCGGATAGTGGTATTATCGCCAATTTCAACATATGTTTTTTCGCCATTAAATTTCATGTCCTGAGGAATAGCGGCTAAAACGGCTCCAGGGAAAATACGGCAATTTTTACCGATTCTTGCTCCTTCCATAATAGTAACATTACTGCCAATCCAGGTGCCTTCGCCAATTTCTACATCATCATGAATAACGGTGAAGGGATCAATTTTTACATTCTGGGCCAGCCTGGCATTGGGATGAATGTAAGTATGTGGATGAATCATGCAAAATATTTAAAATCAATGGCTTTGATTTAGCCGTTATCCAGATATAATATCTGGAAGCGCAAAAGTAGATTAATAATTTAAAAACAGTTAAAACCTTACTTAACTGTTTCTTAAAACTATTTGCGCCACCAGATCTCCTTCGGTTGCTACTTTACCGTTTACATAAACGGTTCCATGCATTTCAAAGATTCCCCGGCGTATGGGCGCCATCCGCTCCATTTTTAGTATCATTGTATCGCCGGGCCGAACCATCTGTTTAAATTTACAATTATCAATTTTTAAAAAATAGGTATCATAAACGCCTTCCGGCATGCTGTTTATGCTAAAATACCGCCGGTTTGAGCCAGAGCCTCCACCTGCAATACACCTGGCATTACGGGATTTCCCGGAAAATGACCCAGGAAAAACCATTCATTGAAAGTTACATTTTTAATACCTACGATATGCGTATCGGTTAGTTCAATTATTTTATCTACCAATAAAAAAGGATAACGGTGCGGCAATGTTTTTTCAATCTGTTCGAGCGTGAATATGGGAGGCTGGGTAGAATCATAAACCGGAACATCTTTTACATGCCTGTTTTTTTTGATATATCTTTTTATTTTTTTGGCAAACTCAACATTGGTACTATGTCCCGGACGGTTGGCAATAATACGTCCTTTTATCGGATAACCAATCAATGCAAGGTCGCCGACAACATCCAGTAATTTATGACGGGCAGGTTCATTGGGAAATCGTAATTCCAGGTTATTAAGATAACCTTCCCTTTTTACTTCTATTTTATCGCGGTTAAATGTTTTTGCCAGGCGGTTCATTTTCTTCATTCACCGGCTTATCTACAATTACAATGGCATTATTGATATCGCCACCTTTGATCAGATTGTTTTCAAGCAGCATTTCCAGTTCATGCAAAAAACAAAATGTACGGCAGGGAGCAATTTCAGTTTTAAAATCGCGCATGTTTTTAAGCTGCGCATGTTGGGTACCCAGTACAGGGCTGTTGAAATCTATCAGGGTAGTGATTTGATATTCCATTGAAGGCAGCGCCACCATTTCCACCCGTTTGGCTTCATCATAATGATAAATATTTTCATCAATGCTGTACCATGCTTTTGCGGCATCCTGTTCCATTACGCCCGCTTCTTCAATAATTTCTATAAAAGGCTGGGAACTTCCATCCATAATGGGTATTTCCGGACCATTCAGTTCTATCAAGAAATTATCTACGCCCATTCCTACAAGGGCTGCAAGTAAATGCTCTACAGTACTTACTTTTGCGTCTCCTACCTGTAAGGTGGTGCCCCGGCTGGTATCGGTTACCAGGTCGCAATCGGCTTTTATTAATGGCCGGTTGGGCAAATCAATACGCTGAAACTGGATTCCAAAACCTGCATTCGCCGGGTTAAGTGTCATATCTACTAAAATGCCGGTATGTAAACCTGTACCACTAATACTTACCGATGACGATAGGGTATGCTGCTTGTCGGGATTAAATTTTATATCCATTTATTTTTATAAATTATAAATTAAAGGTTATAAATTATAAGGTTATTTTAATGTGTTTAGTTCTATCAGTTTCAAAAAATCCGGACAAAAGTAAGATAATAAGACCGGAAGGGAAATTTTAGCGCGCAGAATAAGATTTATGCTGATACAGCTTCTTTTGAAATTGCGTTTTATCGATCTGAAAAATTTAAAGCCCTTTCTGGTTTTTTAATCTGGAAGGGGCGATAGATTTGTTTCATTAAAAATTATGCATTCACCCTTTCGGCTAAAAGCTGCTGAACCAGCTTTTCCAGATCTGCCAGTCTTTTTTCCAGTTCAGGTAAATTGCGGCTGATAGCCTGGCTGCGCAAAGCGCTTGTATAATCAAATGCCGGAGAGCCGGTAACAGCGGTATTGGGTTCTTTAATGGTTTTGCTCACGCCGCTTTGTGCATTTATCCTGCTGCCATCTGCTATTTGAAGATGACCAACAATGCCTACCTGTCCGCCAATTTGCACATTTTTGCCAATTTTGGTACTTCCGCTTACGCCTGCCTGGGCAGCAATTACGGTATTGGTTCCAATTTCTACATTATGTGCAATCTGTATCAGGTTGTCCAGTTTGGCGCCGGTTTTTATAAGGGTGGAACCAATGGTTGCGCGGTCGATCGTAGAATTGGCGCCTATTTCCACAAAATCCTCAATAACTACATTTCCAATCTGAGGAACTTTTTGATAAGTGCCATCCTTTTGCGGAGCAAAACCAAAACCATCACCTCCAATTACAGTTCCGGCATGAATGATTACATTTTTGCCAACAGAACAATCAAAATATATTTTTACACCCGGATGTATCATACTGTTATCACCAATTTTTACATTGTTGCCAATAAAAACTCCAGGGAAAAGTTTTACATTATTACCAATTACTACCTGATCACCTATATAAGTAAATGCACCTACAAAAACATTGTCTCCAAGCTTTGCAGTGGCTGCTACATAACTTGGTTGCTGAATCCCGCTCAGTTGCTGCGTTTTCATTTCCTGGTATTTATGCAATAGGGTGGCAAAAGCGGTATAAGCATCTGGTACACGAATAAGGGTTGCGGGTATAGGTTGCTTAAGTTCCTGATCTTCATTGATGATGACAAGCGAGGCTCCTGTAGTGTATAAATATTCTTCATATTTAAGATTGGCCAAAAAAGCAAGCTGTCCGTGTTGGGCTTCTTCAATTTTTCCAAAAGATCCAACCATTACGGAAGGATCGCCTTCTATTTTTCCTTTGATAATAACAGCTATTTGTGCGGCGCTGATTTGCATAAATAAATCGTTGAATTATTTTTTATTCAGTCAGTAAGTATAAAATCAAGCCGGAATAATCCACTGAATGATCAACTTAATTGGCAAATGTAAAATTTTTTAACCGGCGTTGAAAGGGTTTGATGGATAAGTGGATTATCTACTTTGGAAATTTCCTTTACCGATCCGTCTTTAAATAAAATATTTATGTGTTCATCGGCAAGTTTATAGGTTGTATTTATCGCTTCGCCTGTAAAAGCCAGGTACCCGGCATCCTCAAAACTAATATGCAAATGTGCTGCTATTTTCTTTTGTATTTTTTCAATATTCTCTTCCGGAATTGGTTCGGCCTGCAGCCTGCATTTTAATAATTGCCTGTTCAGCAGGCCATTGCACAATTCGGATAAAACAATATCCGGATGGTGGCTCCATTTTTTAATAGCGCTCATTACATCGTTATCATCCAGCCTGCAAAATTGATCCAGGCAAAACTCGCCTTCATTCATTAGAAAATAATCCAGCGGAGAAAATAGTTTGTAAATGATGATCCGCCTTCAATAAAGATTGCTTTCACCCTTTCCATAATTTTCACCAGCATTTTTTCGGCAGCCAGTACTGTTTTGTGCAGATATACCTGCCAGTACATTTGCCGGCGTGCAATCAAAAATTTTTCTACGCTGTAAATTCCTTTTTCTTCAATCATCAATTCGCCGTTGTGTACCATCAGCATTTTTAAAATACGGTCGTAGCCAATTACACCTTCGCTAACGCCGGTAAAAAAACTGTCTCGTGTTAAATAATCCATCCTGTCCACATCCAGTTGGCCGCTGATAAGCTGGTGCAAAAAATGTTTGTGATACTGATTGGTAAAAATGGCTATGGCAAGATCCAGTTTGCCTTCCATTTGCTCATTCATTACCTGCATAATACGGAGGCTCAATTGTTCATGATCTACCGTTGGAACCAATACATTTTCCAGTGCATGCGAAAAAGGCCCATGCCCGATATCGTGTAATAATATGGCTGCTTTTGCTGCGGTTTCTTCTTCCGGAGTAATGTCATGCTCCTTTGGCTCTTAATTCAGTTACGGCCTGGCACATCAGGTGATAAGCGCCCAGGGAATGATGCAACCTTGTATGTACTGCACCGGGAAATACGAGCTGGGCAAGCGCCATCTGGTGGATACGGCGCAAACGCTGATAATAAGGATGGCTGATAATGGCAAAAATTAATGGATGATCTATGGTAATAAAACCATAAACAGGATCATTAATAATTTTTCTTTTAACAAATGGCATTTTTTTTAATATTACATGTAAGGTATACTGATTTGTACAACAATCAATGAATATGCGGCTATGAACTACTCAACTATCAGGCACCAACTACTACTACCAACAATCAACCGCACAACTGCCAGTCAATTTCCCTATATTACATAAAATTCTTTAAAACATATTCAGAATGGCATTAGCAAAAATACTTTGGGTAGATGATGAAATTGAAAACCTGCAATCGCAAATAATTGTTTTTAGAAAATAAAGGGTATGAAGTAAATACTTTCACCAATGGTTTTGATGCAATTGATTTTGTAAAAGAAAATTCGGTAGATGTGGTATTGCTGGATGAAACCATGCCGGGCATTACCGGTCTTGGAAACATTGGCAAAAATTAAAGAAGTTAATCCAGCAATACCGGTTGTACTGATCACCAAAAATGAAACGGAAAATCTGATGGATGAAGCCATTGGCAGCCAGATAACCGATTACCTGATTAAACCGGTAAATCCTAACCAGGTATTGCTGAGCCTGAAAAAAATAATTGATAACAGGCGATTGGTGGCCGAAAAAACAACCAGCTCTTACCAGCAGCAGTTCCGCAATTTATTTATGGCGCTCAACAGCAATCCGGATTATAATGAATGGATGGATATTTATAAAAAACTGGTGTATCTGGGAACTGGAAATGGAAAAAAGTGACAGCCCGGAAATGCAGGAAGTTTTTCAAACCCAAAAACAGGAAGCCAATACAGAATTTTTTAAATTTATCAGTAAGAATTATTTCGAACTGGGTGCATCCGAAAAGCGGATAATGCGCCCATAATGAGCCATAATTTATTTAAGTGTAAAGTATTGCCGCATGTTGAAAAAGGAATACCCACATTTTTTATTCTGATAGATAACCTGCGCTTTGATCAGTGGAAAGCCATTCAGCCCATATTTGCAGAAAGTTTTCGCATACTGGAAGAAGAAACTTTTTACAGCATTTTGCCTACCGCAACACAATATTGCCGCAATGCCATTTTTGCCGGTCTGTTGCCGGTAGAAATAGAAAAACAATTTCCTTCGGAATGGAAAAATGATGATGAAGAAGGTGGAAAAAATTTATTTGAAGAAGAATTTTTTAAAGGCCAGTTAAAACGATTGAAAAGAGAAGATATTAAATACAGTTATACCAAAATTGTAAATCATAACGATGGGCAGCAATTGGTGAACAATATTCATAATCTGCTGAACAATGATCTGAATATTATCGTTTACAATTTTGTGGATATGCTTAGCCATGCCCGTACGGAAATGGAAGTGCTGAAAGAACTGGCCGGTGATGAAATAAGTTACAGAAGCATTACCAAAAGCTGGTTTGAACACAGCGCCCTTGCACCAGGCATTGAAAAAGATTGCAGATAAAAAAATAAACATCATACTGGCAACCGATCATGGAAGTGTGCGGGTAAAAACACCGCATAAAGTAATTGGAGATAAACAAACCACTACCAATCTGCGCTACAAACATGGCCGTAATCTTGAATTATGAACCAAAAGATGTGCTGGCATTCAAAGATCCGCGCGAGGTTGGCTTGCCGGTACCTAATGTAAATTCATCTTTTATTTTTGCAAAAGAAGATGGTTTTTTATGTTATCCGAATAACTACAATTATTATGTAAATTATTATAAAAACACTTTTCAGCATGGCGGTATCAGCCTGGAGGAAATGATTGTTCCGGTTGTAAGAATGGTTAGCAAATGACCTTTCATAGCAACTGAATGGGAAGCAGGCCGGGTTTTTATTATTTAAATTTTACTTTTGAGTTCACAATGAAAATTACACAAACATCATTTGATAAACTGCAAGCGATTTTATCCGAATCAGGATATGTAGTACGGTATGAAAGAGGAACATTTCAAAGTGGCTGGTGTTTATTGGAACAAAAAAAAGTTGTTGTTTTAAATAAATTTCTTGATCGAGAAGGCCGCATCAATACTTTATTGGACCTGATACCTCAGTTGCAGATAGATTTCGATAAGCTGACTTTTGAATCTCAAAAACTGTATGAGGAGATAAAAAGAAAATCAGCTGATAAGGAAATTGAATAAAAGAGGGATTGCCCGAAATCATCCGTTTTTTTTACTATAAATAAAAAATTGACTAAGTTGAGCAACTTTAAGAAGGATTATGGAGCAATGCCTTTAGATAAAATTGTGCAATGACCCATACTTTTACCTGATGCCCTTAAATAAAATTAATGATGATTGAGGCCTTGAAAAATGGTGATCATTTTATATTTGAACAGGTATTTAATGATTATCATGAAAAACTGTATTTTTATTTGGTTAATAAAACAAATTCTCATTACCTCGCCGAAGAAATTACCCAGATCACATTTTTAAAATTATGGCAGTACAGAAAGAATTTGAATGAAGAGCTTTCATTATCCATTCAAATTTTCAGGATTGCCAAAACGAGCTTAATAGACGAAGTTCGTAAACGTGAAAATTTTACCAGACTGCAGGAAGAAGTAAAACTTAATAATTACAACGATATACAGATAACCAATGCGGGAAGCGAAAAAGAGATAAAACAAACTTTGGAAAGGGCCATGCAGACCATGCCAAAAGTCCGAAGAAAAGTTTTTGAATTAAGCCGTATTCATGGTTTCAGCTACAAAGAAATCGCCGAACAACTTTCAATTTCCGTTAAAACAGTAGAAAACCATATTGGTAACGCCCTCAGGCAACTACGTACTTTCTTCACATTTCTGATTAACCTTTTACCCCTGTTTTTATTTTTTTAATTCTTTTTGGGGGATAATCCTTTTTCAAACGTATTCTTATTAAATAATCAATCTTTCATCGGGATGAACATTCAGGAATTAATTGAGCGATATCTAAAAAATGAGTGTACACCTGATGAAACAGCGTACCTGGCGCGGTATTTTAAAAAAACGCCAGGAGCTTTAGAAGATTTTTTGAAGGAAGCGGATTGGGAAAATTTTGAGTATGATCAAAAGCTGCATCCTGCAGTTTCAGAGCGTTTATTTGAAACCATCAGCAGGAAAAAGGCAAGGTCAATAACTATTTATAAAACAATCAAAAGAACTATGGCTGCGGCTGCAATGATTATTACCATTGTAGCAACGGTTTTACTGTTTAAAAATAATCAGGCGGAGGAAGAGAAAAGAATCGGTGAAATTGAAACTGCAACGCCTGCTTCCAGACTGATAACAGAAGTAAACAATTCAACGGTGAAAAAAATAATCCGGATGAAAGACAGTTCTGTAATAGAACTATTTCCCGGGTCCGAAATAAAATTTTATGAACCTTTTGTCATGAATGGAAAAAGAAGAATTTATTTAAAAGGTGAAGCTTTTTTTAGAGTGGCCAAAGACAAGGCAAATCCATTTATTGTTTATTCAGATGAAATATCAACAACAGCGGTGGGTACTTCTTTTACAATTAAAAATATTGAAAAAGAGCAATTTATTAAAGTTCATTTACATACAGGAAAAGTGGCGGTGAAGGCAGCTGATGCTTTAAAAGATTCAACGGCTGAGGAAATGTATCTGGCGCCGGGAGATTTGTTTTCCTACGATAAGCAAAAAAGAACAGCCAGTATTTCAAGGCCGGAAAAAGTTAATAGCAATGATATGCCCGTTAATAACAATAACCCGGTAAATTTTGCTACAGTGGATTGGTATATGATTAATAATCAGCCGCTCGATCAGGTGTTTGAGCAATTAGAACAACTTTATGGCATATCAATTATCTATTCCAAACAAGATATAAAATCCATGTATTTTATTGGAAAATTTGAAAAAACCGATTCGCTTGAAGGAGTATTAAGGGATATCACATTTTTAAACAATCTTAAGTATAAGAAGGTTGCTGATAATAAATATATAATCAGCAAAATACAGTGAGCATTTTTAGTAAGTAAAATAGAAAACTCCGGGAAAATTTAAAAAATTAAAATTTGATTATGGGATTTAACTCCACCATTAAAAAACAATGGCAGCTATTGTTATGCCTGTTCTTTTGTATGTATTACTCTCCCTCCTTTTTGCATGCACAGGGGGAAACGAAAAGCGTTACCGGAATCGTTCGTAACGAAGCCGGACAACCGCTTACCGGTGTTTCTGTAACTGCCAAAAATATGGACACGGATTTTTCGGCAGGTGCGCAAACCAATAAGGATGGCGTTTTTGAATTTGTTCGATTACCAGCCGGTGGTCCTTATAGCTTTACATTTTCAATGATCAGTTATGAAAATGAAGTATTATCTGGTTACAATCTGAAAGCCAATGGTACCATATCATTGGTAGTGAAATTAAAAGAATCTTCCTCCACGCTTTCTGATGTGGTAGTAGTAGGTTATGGAACGCAGAAAAAATCAGATCTTACCGGAGCTGTGGGCAGCGTTAAGGGAAGTGAGCTTATGGAAAGGCCTGCAGTAAACGTTGAGCAAACACTGGCAGGGCGCATTGCCGGCGTAAATGTAGCTACCAATTCGGGCCGGCCCGGTGGAAGAACGAATGTGACTATTCGTGGTTACAGTTCCATCAATGCTTCCAATGATCCGTTGTATGTAGTGGATGGTGTTATCTGGACAAGCGGAATAAATACTTTAAATCCAAATGATGTTCAATCTATAGATGTTTTAAAAGACGCTTCTTCTACCGCTATTTATGGAACACGGGGATCAAATGGCGTAATCATCATTACTACTAAAAAAGGAAAGAAAGGCCGTAAAGAAATTAATTACGATAATTATGTGAGTGTAAACTGGCTTCCAAAAGATAGAAAGTATGATGTACTCGATTCGAAAGGATTTTTATTTATTGAAGAAGAGCAGTACAAAAATGCGGCTAAATATGATCCCGTTGGTTTTGCCAATGGCAAATATCCCGATCCGGTGAAGAAAAGGCACAAATATCTTGTCGGTAATACTTTAGGTAACCGTGAATTATTTGAACTGGATGCCAATGGCGTACCACAACCATTATATGATGTGGACTGGCAGGATATGACAACCCGTAAAGCAATAAGCCAAAGCCACAATTTGTCTTTCACCGGTGGCGATGATAAAACAAGCTATGGTTTTTTTATGGGCTATACCGATGAGCAGGGAATTATAAAAGAAAGCTTTCAGAAAAGATACAATGTGCGCGCACTGATAGACCAGCAATTTACTAACTGGTTAAAAGTTGGGGTCAATTTACGGTATGCCAATAATAAGGAAAGCCGCGTGGATGAAAGTGTAGGATCTAATAATTCGCTTCGTCAACTGGTGGAAATGGTAACATTTATTCCTTATCAATATGCGGACGGAACTTACGGTTACAGAGGTGATTATGAAGGTTTGGAAAAAGGAGACAATCCATTGGCTCAGATTTATGAAAACAACATTCTTTATAATTCAAATATTTTCAACGGTACCAGTTATGCCACATTTACGCTTATGCCGGGATTGGAATACACTTCTACTTTAGGGGTAAACATTATAAATGATGTCAATCCGTATTTTAAAAGTACAAAATCTGATCTGCAGGGTGGAATAGATAAAAACTATGCCCGGATAAGAAGTGCGGAATCAAAGTTTTGGCAATGGTCGAACAGGATAAATTATACTAAAAAAATTAATGATCATTCCATTAACCTGCTACTTGGTACAGAGGTTCAAAAAAACACCAGTTCCAACTGGTCTGCCATTACCAGTGTAATGCCGGACGATTATTATTCCTATAATAACCTGGGCGCCGGTGCCGTTCCATTAGCTCCAAGCTCTTCATTGGGAGGTTTTCAGATGCAATCCTATTTTGGAAGGGTGAATTATAATTTCAATGAAAAATATCTTCTTACAGCTACCGGACGTGCAGATGGATCTTCAAGATTCGGTACTAATAACAAATTTGCCTTCTTCCCTTCAGCGGCTTTTGCATGGAGAGTATCAAATGAAGATTTTTTGAAAAACAGTAGCCTGGTTTCCAACTTAAAATTAAGAACCAGTTATGGATTAACCGGTAACTCCGATATTGGATCTTATAAATCGCTGGCTAATTTAAGTACCAACTCTTATATTATTGGTGGGGCACGCGCTTCAGGATCGGCAATTGGCCGTTTGGCCAACCCAAATCTTCAATGGGAAAAAACTGCACAGTTCGACATCGGGTTTGACCTCGGATTATGGAACAACAGAATTACCATTGAAGGCGACTACTTTGTAAAGCAAACGCGGGATTTATTATTCGATGCACCTGTGCCCGCAACAAGTGGCTATACAACCGTTACAAGAAATATTGGTAATATGGAGAATAAAGGATTTGAATTCTCAATCGGGTCTTTAAATATTCAAAATTCAACCTTTTCCTGGTCCACCAATTTTAATTTTTCCAGCATAAAAAATAAGATCACTGCTTTGGGGGTAAACAATGAAGACATTCTTTATGGCACCAAAGAAGGATTGATATTAAGAGTAGGTGAATCTGCCGGTTCTTTTTATGGCTATATCAGAGATGGTATTTGGGGAACGGCTGATGCTGACAAAGCAGGAACTTATGGACAAAAGCCCGGCGATTTAAGAATGAAAGATCTCAATAATGATGGCATTATTAATGCGCAAGACCGAGCCATCATTGGTAAAGGCATTCCCGACTTTTACGGAAGCTTCAGTAACTCATTTAAGTATAAAAATTTTGATTTAATCGTTGAGATCCAGTATTCCAAAGGAAATGATGTTTTCAACCAGGCCCGGAATTCCGGTGAAGCGCGCCAGGGACTTGCCAATAGTTTTGCAACGGTTTTAAAAGCATGGACGCCTGAAAATCAGGGCGCCGTACTTGAGCAGGTAAGGCCAACCGGTGCGGGATACAATTACTATATGGATACCCGGAAAGTTTCTGACGGATCATTTCTTCGTGGTAAAAACCTGATATTAGGTTATAATTTACCTAAATCCCTGACTTCAAAAATGGGCATCAACAATTTCAAGGTTTTTGCTTCTGCTCAAAACTTCTTTCTTGTAACCGATTATTTTGGTTATGATCCTGAAGTAACTACTTATGAAGAGTTCTCATTCTCACAAGGATTCACTTATTATGAATATCCTAAGCCAAGAACGCTCATGTTTGGTATCAATGTTAATTTTTAATGCTTATTTCAAAATTGGAACAATGACAAAACAGATATATTTATTCATGCGGGTAGTGATTTTTAGCGGCCTGATTTTTTCTGCAACAAGCTGTAAAAAGGATTTTCTTTCCGAAAAAAATCCATCTTCCATTACCCTGGAAAATTACTTTACCACTGCTAAACAGGCAGAGGCTGCGATAAATGGCATTTATCCGGCATTACATCTTTTCACGGCCACCGACGGCTATGGCGAATCACCCTGGGAATCATTGGAGTTTCCGGTAGGGCATGCCACAACACTGGGTCAGAGCCTTTATAACAATGGTTTGATCCGTCACAATAACTCCTCCATAGAGCCGGTGTTCAGAACCGTATGGGTGGGATTTTATAATGGCATTGCCAATGCTAATGTGGCCATCAATAGAATTCCTGCAATCAGTATGAATGAACAAACAAAAAAAGCGCTATTGGGTGAAGCTTATTTTTTGCGTGGACTGTATTATTACTATTTGGTAAGGCTTTATGGTGATATTCCTTTAATTACGGAACCAATTGACTTTTCAAGTGCAGATCTTTATCCCAGCCGGGCTTCTAAAGAAAAAGTGTACGAGTTAATAGTAAGTGATCTTAAAGAAGCCGAAAAATCCGGATTACCAAATGTGGATAAAAAAGGTAAGGCTTCAATAGGTTCAGTTAAATCATTATTAGCTAGTGTGTACCTGACAATGGCCGGACAACCTTTAAATAAAGGCGCTGCCTATTATACGTTAGCTGCGGAAAAAGCTAAGGAAGTGCTGGACGCCGGCTGGTACAGTTTGTTTACTGATTATGCATTTTTACACAATAGGGCGCATAAAAATCAGGGTGAATTAATTTTCCAGGTTCAATATCTGACAGGAATTAAAACCAATGATATCACTGCTGCTGTTACTCCATCCAAAATTGGAATTTCTATGTTGAGCAGTGAATATGGGGCCCTTATGCCACGCGCAGAATTTGTAAAATCCTATGAGCCTAATGACAAAAGAACAGAGGAGAAACAATTCTTTTTTACAGAATACACGAAAAAAGGCAGCTCCACTATTGTTAAGTTTGGCGAATATGCTTTGTATAAATTTTTCCAGGTAGAAGCGGCTGGTCCCGGTGGCGATGCTAATTCTGATCAAAACTGGACCTTGCTGCGCTTACCGGAGGTAATGTTGATTTATGCGGAAGCATTGAATGAGTTGAATGGCCCGTCAGAAGCTGCTTATGAACAGATTAATTTAATTCGTAAAAGAGCCAATCTTGCTCCGCTTTCCGGTCTATCAAAAGATCAGTTCCGCGAAGCGATCTGGAAAGAACGCTACCATGAACTTGCCTTTGAAAACAAAGCATATTTCGATATTCAGCGCACCAGGAAAGTGTACAATCTTGTTGCCAATAAATTTGAAGATGCGCTTACCTACAAAAATGAAAGCGGCTCCACTTTTACCGAAAAATATATGCTTTGGCCGGTTCCTTCAAGTGAAATTGATGCGAATCCCAATCTGAAGCCTCAAAATTCAGGTTGGTAATCTTCTGCTTATTTTGATTAAAAATCTATTGATATGAAAAAAGCGTTATTTGGTTTCTTTCTTGTTTTAGCTGTAGCATTGCAATTTTTCTCCGCTACTGCGCAGCCTCAAAATATTCATTTGAGCTGGAATAGCAACAAAAAAAATGCGACAGCTAAAACAATGACGCTTACCTGGACAACCGTTACTCCAAATGTTGCAAAAGTAAAATATAGTACAAATGCGGATCTCGCCGGCCCCTCTAAGGCGGCGAAGGCGGTAAGCAAGTTTTCAGAACCGGCAAAAGTATTTGTGCATAAAATAACGATTAAAAATCTGCATCCCGGCACTACCTATTACTACCAATGCGGATCGGATGAAAACGGATGGAGTGAGATTTATTCATTCAAAACAGGTCCGAAAAACGGCAGTGATGATAAGTTTGTGGTAGGCGTATGGGGCGATACACAGGATAATGAGTTTAATACGCAATTTGAAAAAACCGCAATGATTGTAGATCAGCTCAAAAAGCATCCGTTCCAATTGAGTATTCACATGGGTGATATTGTGGATAACGGATCAAAAGCCGAGAGCTGGAAAGCGCTGTTCATCATTACTCAACCCGTGAATGCCCGGGCTCCTTTTATGCCCGTTGCTGGAAATCATGACGTAAATAATGATGTAAAAGATGTTCGGTTTCAAAAACCATTCCCTGTGTTTTATGATCTTTTTAATCTGCCCCGTAATAATACAGATTATTCATTTGATTATGGCAATACGCACTTCGTTGCAATTTCATCCGGCCATGCCAAAGGCGCCGAACCAGAAGGGAATTATTTATATGCAAAGGACTCTCCTGAATACAAATGGTTGGAAAAAGATTTAGCAGCTGCAAGAAAAAATAAAAATATTCAATGGATTATTCTTTATACACACCATCCCTTGCATTCCTTTGGATGGAGTCATGTAAAAGGATGGCAGGAGCGCATTGCGCCTTTGGTGGATAAATACCAGGTGGATCTCTCTTTAGCCGGTCATCGTCATGTGTATGAGCGTCATAAAGCTATGCGTCAGGATGCAGATTTTTGAACAAAAGGATCCGCATTTATATCAAAGTCCAAAGGGAACAATATATATAACCAATGGTACGGCAGGAGGATCGCCGCAGGGATTAGGTGGTGCAAATATGCCATCCATGATTTTTACTTCCGGTGAAAAAATGTACAACTATGCGATAATGACCATAGAAAAAAATGTACTGCAATATGATGTTTACAATCAGAATGGTGAAAAAATAGATTATTTCAAAATAACTAAATAAGAAGCCTATGAATGACTGAAATCGTAAGCAGGATTTTGGATGAAAGCTAATCCAAAATCCTGCTTTCCTGCAATGCTAATTTTCATAAACCACGATTACCAACCTTTAAAATTAAATTGTCTTATGAGGTTTTTTACACGTAAAAAGCAATGGCAACAATTATATTGCCTATTGCTAAGCCTTTGCCTGGCGCCCATTTTTTCCAATGCCCAACAAGAAATCAAAAGCGTTACCGGTATTGTCCGCAACCAGGCGGGTGAGCCTTTAGCCGGCGTATCGGTAACGGCGAAAAACACCAAAACCGATTTTTCCGCAGGTGCACAAACCAATACCGAAGGTGTTTTTGAATTTGTCAAATTGCCCGCAGGCGGCCCTTACAGCTTTAGTTTTTCCATGATCAGTTATCAGACAGAAGTTTTATCTGGATATGATTTAAAAGCTGATGGTACTATTTCCTTAGTAGTTAAACTAACAGAAAGTTCGCAAACATTATCCGATGTGGTAGTAGTGGGTTATGGTACGCAAAAGAAAGCAAACCTTACCGGTGCTGTTGACCAGGTGACTGCTGAAGTGCTCGAAAACCGTTCTATTACCAATCTTAACCAGGGCTTACAAGGAGTAATGCCGAATTTAAATATCACTTTGATGGATGGTAAGCCAAACCAGGCACCGAAATTCAATATTCGCGGAGCCACTTCCATCGGACAAGGGGGAAGTGCGCTTGTATTAATTGATGGCGTGGAAGGCGATCCGAGTGTAATTAATCCCAACGATATTGCTACTATTTCCATATTAAAAGACGCGGCTTCCGCATCTATTTATGGAGCACGTGCTGTTTTTGGTGTAGTGTTGATCACCACCAAAAATCCGGCAAAAGGAAAAACAAGCATTACTTATACCAGCAATTTAGCCGTAAAAAAACCTACGGCTGTTCCTGATTTTATAAACGATGGCTATACGTTTGCCAAAATGTTTGCTGAGTCAACAGTGAACTGGGAAAACCAGTTTCCGCAGGCTGTAAATAAAACTTTGAAGTTTTCGCAGGCTTATCTCGCCGAATTGGAAAGAAGATCCACTATTGGAGGATTACCTGAAGTGGAAGTAGATCCGGTTACAGGTGAATATGTATATTATGCAAGTACCGATTGGTACCGGGAATTATATAAAACTTCCACTAATGCCACCGAGCATAATATAACCGTTTCCGGAAGTGGGGAAAAAACCAGCTTTTTATTAACCGGAAGATATTTTGGACAGGATGGTTTGTTTCGTTACAATTCCGATGATTATCGGGTATATAATTTCCGGGCCAAAGGGTCAGTACAGGTTTATCCCTGGCTGCGCTTCGATAACAACGCGGATATTGCCAACATGAATTATCACAATCCCCTGAATGTGGGCGAAAGCGGTGGTATTTGGAGAAATATCGCGGATGAAGGTCATCCACTGGCGCCTATGTTCAATCCCGATGGTACGCTTACTGCTTCTGCAGCTTATTCGGTAGGTGATTTCTGGTATGGCAAAAGCGGGATGGATAATGAAAGAAATGTGATCAAAAATACTACAGGCTTTACCGCTCAGTTTTTTGACAATAAATTCAGGATTAAAGGCGACTTTACTTTTCAGACCACCGATAACAATCAGAAAAGAAAGCAGGTGCCTGTTCCATATAGTTCCAAGCCTGGTGTAATAGCTTATTTGGGAACGACCACCAATGATATCCGCGAAATGCGTAGAAAAAACAATTACCTGGCTACCAACATTTATGGCGAATATGAAAATACTTTCCGGGATGCGCATTATTTTAAATTCATGGCCGGATATAACTATGAACAATCAACGGATAGAAGACTTTCTGCTCAAAGAAACGGGCTTATTTTTGAAAACGCCAATGATATAAATCTAGCTTTGGGCCAATCTATTGTTACTACCGGCGGTTGGGAACAATGGGCCGTATTGGGTGGATTTTCAAGACTTAACTATTCCTTTAAGGACCGGTATTTACTGGAAGTGAATGGCCGCTATGATGGATCTTCCAAATTCCCGGAAAATCAAAGATTTGGTTTTTTCCCTTCCTTTTCTGCGGGATGGCGTATTTCGAAGGAGTCTTTCTGGAATGTTCCACGTAATATAATTTCCGATTTAAAATTACGCGCTTCTTATGGTTCATTAGGAAATGGAAATATCAACTCTTATGTATACCAGGAACAATTCAGCGTTTCCCAATCAGGCATTATTTTAAACGGGCTCAGGCCTTCCTATACCAGCCGTCCGAGTGTACTTCCTTCCGGATTAACCTGGGAAACATCCACCACGCGGAATTTTGGTTTGGATCTTTCCATGCTGTCCAGCCGGCTGAATTTTGTTGCCGATGCTTATGTTCGCAATACTACGGATATGTTTACCATTGGTATGACTCTGCCGGCCGTATTTGGCGCTACCGCACCAAAAGGAAATTATGCGGATCTTGAAACGAAAGGTTGGGAATTGATGCTTTCCTGGCGCGATAAATTTAATATTAAATCGAAGCCATTTACTTATGATATTCGCCTGACATTGGCAGACAATTCAGCCGTTATTACAAAATATAATAATCCAGAAAAAAACCTATCCGATTATTATGTAGGTATGAAAGTCGGCGAAATATGGGGTTATACTACCGAAGGATTTTTTAGTTCACAGGAAGAAATATTGAAACACCCAAGTCAAAAATTATTTTTATCTACTTCTTCCGGACAGATTTTTCCGGGTGATATAAAATTAAAAGATGTAAACGGTGATGGAGTAATTTCTCCAGGTACCAACAGGCTGGACGATCCGGGTGATAGAAAGATTATTGGAAACAGCTCGCCGAGATATAATTATGGAATCAGTTTGGGTGGCGACTGGAACAACTTTTTCTTCTCTGTATTTTTCCAGGGCGTAGGAAAACAGGATTGGTGGCCAAGTACGGAAGCCGGTGTTTTCTGGGGGCAGTATAACAGACCTTACAATAAATTGCCAAGCTGGCATATGGATAATCACTGGACCGAAACGAATCCCGATGCTTATCTTCCAAGATATGTTTCGAGACTTGCCAACAGAAGTGGCGGTATCCTTCGTGAGGTTCAATCCAAATACCTGCAAAACGTAGCGTATATACGGCTTAAAAATGTTCAGTTGGGTTATACCTTACCTGCTAACCTGGTTTCAAAAATCAAGTTAAACAATGCGAGAGTATATGTTTCAGGTGAAAACCTGTGGGCATGGTCGCCGCTTTACAGGCTTACAAAAGATTTAGATGTTGAAAGTACCGGACCTTCCGACCAGGAATTTACTTCCAGTAATGCCGGTGATGGATATAATTATCCGATGTTGAAAGGAGTGACTTTTGGATTATCAGTAACATTCTAAAATTCTTAAATCATATTATTATGAGAAAAACATATTTGCTTTTATTAATCATACCTGTTCTTTTTATTAAATGTAAAAAATTAGAACAGGTTCCGGAGTCCACCGCTTCCAAATCAGCGGTATTCGGAAGTGAGAAAGGATTGGAATTGTTTGCCAATTCATTTTACAACATGCTTCCAAGCGCCAACAATATTCATACGGCAGATATGATGTCGGATTATGGTGCAAGAAGGGATGCCCCGGCTTTTTTAAGAGATGGAAGCTACAGCCCTACGGTAAATGACAATACTTCAGCTTCAGCCTATAGCTTGGTGGCTTTGGGCTCCGACTGGAACTGGGGTTGGGGGTCATTACGCAATCTCAATTATTTTATTGAAAATAATGTGGACCAAAGTATTCCTTTAGAAACGAGGCAACATTATACCGGGCTGGCTAAATTTTTCAGGGCCTGGTTTTATTTTGAAAAAATAAAAAGATATGGAGATGTTCCCTGGTATAGCAAACCCCTTGATGTAGCGGATCCTGAACTGTACAAAGGTCGCGATCCAAGGGCATTGGTAATGGATTCCGTATTAGCGGATATTAATTTTGCCTGTCAAAACATTAAAACCACTAGTGATGGTTCAAGAAGTTTGATCACCAAATATATTGCTCAGGCTTTTAAAGCAAGGATCTGTCTTTTTGAGGGAACTTTCCGGAAGTATCATTCAGATCTTGGCTTAAATTCCACTTCTGCATTTTGGTTGAATGAGGCGGTAACAGCCGCGCAGACCGTGATGAATGAAACGAATTTTAAGATTTATGATGGCGCGGGCGCTGACCAGTCTTACCGCAAATTATTTACAAGTCCGGCTGCTGTAGCGGATGAAATCATGCTGGCCGCTATTTCCGATCCTGCACTTGGCATTCTCCATGCTGCCAACTGGTACAATACCAGCGCTACTACAGGCGTAAGGTTTAATTTTATTCGTACATTCATCAATACCTATTTAAATATTGACGGAACTCCATTTACTGATAATCCAGCTTATAAAACGCTGCAGTTTAAAGATGAAGTAAAGGGACGGGATAAAAGATTGCAGCAAACGATAAGGATGGGTGATTATAAAAGAATTAATAATGGTGTTTTAGTTCCTGCACCGCCCGTTTTTTCTTATTCTTATACCGGGTATATGCCTATAAAATGGAGCCTGGATGATACCTACTATGATACCCGCGATCTTAATAACAACGCGGTTTCTATTTTCCGCTTCGCAGAAGTTTTATTGAATTATGCGGAAGCAAAAGCGGAATTAGGCACACTTACCGATGCAGACTGGGCCAAAACTGTAGGCGCCTTACGCAAAAGAGCTGGTATCACCAGCGGCTTATCTGCTAAACCGCTTACAGCAGATCCTTATTTAAAAAGCAAATACTTTCCGGGTATATCCGATCCGGTTATCCTTGAAATCCGCAGAGAAAGAGCAATTGAACTGTGCCTGGAAGGATTTAGATTTTATGATATTATGAGATGGAAAAGGGGCGAATTGATGGAAATGGAATGGAATGGCATGTATGTGCCGGAATTAAATACGCCTTTGGATTTAAATGAAGACGGTATTCTGGATGTAGCCTTTTATAAAGAAATGCCGGCCAACAGGGTGCCAGGTGTTACTTATATAAATGTGGCGTCTGTTGTAAATAATTTAACCAATCCACAGCGACTATCCAATGATACCCATGGTGAAGTTACCTGGCTGAATAATATTCCGAGAAAATGGGAAAATAAAAAATACTTTTATCCAATACCAGAAGAACACAGGATAACAAATCCTAATCTCAAACAAAATTCCGGTTGGGATTAATGTATGATCATGCATGAAAATATTTATGTGTGCGAGGCGGATAAAATTGAATGTGATTTATATCCGCTTCCACTTCATGCAGATTATACGTCTGAATCACTATTTTAATACATAAACTATGAAGAAAAGCCTGTTATTTATTCTTGCATTATGGTGTACATCTGTTCTGTATGCTCAAACGCAATCAACAAAAAAGGTTGTCACGGCCAAAGCTGGTGGTAGGAATTGTTGTAGATCAAATGCGTTGGGATTATTTATACCGCTATTACGACCGCTATGAGGAAGGTGGTTTTAAACGTTTCCTCAATGAAGGCTTTACCTGTGAAAATACACATATTGATTATGCGCCCACTGTAACCGCTATTGGCCATAGTACCATTTATACCGGATCCGTTCCGGCCGTTCATGGCATTGCAGGCAATTCATTTATCATTCAAGCCACCGGCCAGTCTTTGTATTGTACTGAGGACTCTACGGTAGAAACAGTTGGCAGCACATCAAAAGCTGGTAAAATGTCACCCCGCAATTTATTGACCAGCACTATTGGAGATGAATTAAAACTTGCCACCAATTTCAGGTCAAAAGTGATCGGCATTTCTTTAAAAGACCGGGGAAGCATTTTACCCGCAGGCCATACCGCTAATGCAGCTTACTGGTTTGACGGATCCAATGGCAACTGGATCAGCAGTACTTTTTATATGAAAGATCTGCCTGAATGGGTAAAACAATTTAATAATAAAAAACTGCCTGAAAAGTACTTAAAACAAGATTGGAATACTTTGTATGATATTAAAACCTATAAGCAAAGTCTTCCGGATGATAATCCTTATGAAGGAAAATTTGATGGCAGTTCAGCGCCTACATTCCCTATAAAAACATCCGGAATGTTCAGTAAAAATTTCGGTATTCTTTCTTCAACGCCTTATGGTAATACCTTTACACTTGAAATGGCAAAAGCCGCCATTGAAAATGAAAAACTCGGACAAGGCGCTGAAACAGATCTGCTGGCGGTAAGCTTCTCCTCTCCTGATTATGTTGGGCATCGCTTCAGCCCAAATTCTATTGAAGTGGAAGATACCTATTTGCGTTTGGATAAAGATCTTGCGGAGCTTTTTAGTTTCCTGGATAAAAAATTAGGAAAAAATCAATACACTGTTTTTCTTTCAGCCGATCATGGAGCCGCTCATAATCCAAATTTTATGATGGATAATAAATTGCCTGCAGGTCTTTGGCCAAGTGGACAGATCAAAGATGGTCTGAATGCAATGTTGCAGAATGATTTTAAGGTAACGAACCTGGTTACCAGCTTCAGCAATTCCCAGGTGCATTTTAATAATGAAATCATTACAAAAAACAATCTGGATGAAGAAGCCATTGTAAAATCCTGTATCAGTTTTTTGAAGAAACAGAAAGGAATTGCCTTTGTAGTGGATAACAATAAAGTTGCTGAAAGTTCACTTCCCGCCCTGATGAAGCAGCGTATTACAAACGGATACCATCCGGAACGTTCAGGAAGCATTACCATTATTTTAAAACCAGCCTGGTATTCCGGTGCACCTAACGCAACCGGCACTTCACATAGCGCCCTATATGGTTACGATGCACATATTCCAATGCTTTGGATGGGATGGGGGATAAAAAAGGGAAGTACCAACAAGCCAACACACATGAGCGATATCGCGCCCACTTTAGCGGCATTACTTAAAATACAGGCTCCAAATGGCGCTATAGGCGAACCTATTGAAGAAGTGTTTTTAAAATAGTATAATTAATACTGGTAATTGAACGGTTTTTAATAAAATAACTTCACTATTTCAGGTTTGATTTGAGCCGGGATGTTTGATACAACATTCCGGCTTTTTTGTTTTATCAAACTGCTATTATTTGTATGCTCAAAAACATGCCTTAGTTTTGAATTGTGGATTATCCTTCTCTTACAATAACATTTCTTGGTACAGGTACGAGCAGCGGCGTACCTATGATTGGTTGTGGATGTGAAGTGTGTACTTCTGCTGATTCAAAGGATAAGCGTCTTAGAAGTAGTATTTTAGTACAATCTGAAAGTACAACTTTGGTAGTGGATACCACTCCGGATTTCAGGCAGCAAATGCTTCGCATTGGAAATAATCAGTTGGATGCGGTATTGTTTACCCATCCGCATAAAGATCATACTGCCGGATTGGATGATATCAGGCCGTACAATTTTTTTCAAAATAAACCAATGGATGTCTATGCAAATTTATTGACCGCATCCGCCCTGAAGAAGGAATTTGATTATGCATTTTCCGAAAAAAAATATCCCGGGGTACCGGAAATTAATTTGATCATTATTGATGAATCTCCTTTGATCATCGGCGATATACCGGTGATTCCTTTTGTGGTATGGCATCATAAAATGCCGGTGTATGGCTATCGGTTCGGAGATTTTACTTATATTACCGATGCAAACCGGATTGACCCGCATGAAAAGGATTTGATCAGCAGCTCAAAAATTATTGTTATCAATGCGCTTCGCAAGGAAAATCATATCTCACATTTTACATTAGACCAGGCTATGGCGCTGACCGAAGAATTGAAAATTCCGGAAGCTTATTTTACGCATATCAGTCATCAGTTGGGAAAGCATGAAGCCGTTACCAGGCTCTTGCCACCGCATATTCATCTGGCTTATGACGGATTAAGGATAAGAATATAAATTCAATTTGTACTGCGATTCATAACATAAATCGTGTGGTATGAAAAAAGATGCCTGGAAAGAATATTTTGCTTTTTCTAAAAAAGAAAGAGTAGCGCTTACGATCATCATTGCTATGATCCTGATTTTTGTAGTGCTTCCATTTTTCTATTCGCCTAAACGCGAAAAAATTTTAATTGATACCAACTGGAAACCGCAGATGGTAGCCTTGGAAACCAGCAATCCGGATAAAAATAATATACTTCCGAAAAATCCGGATACCAGCTTTTTTCAGGAAAATAAAACTCCGCAATCCGTCTTATTTTTTTTCGATCCCAATACTTTGGATGAAGAAGGATGGAAAAAGCTGGGACTGAAAAATAAAACCATAAAAACCATTATTAATTATCGCCAGAAAGGTGGACAGTTTCGCAAACCTGAAGATATAAGAAAGTTATACGGGTTAAGTAAAGCGGAAGCAGACCGGCTGGTTGCTTATGTGAAGATTGCGCAAGCCCCTGGTAGAACACTATCAGAGAATATAACTTCGGAACAAGCGTTTCAAAGCTCCAAAGCTGAGCGTTCAAAAATTAAATCAATAGATGTAAATAAAGCCTCTGAAGAAGAATGGAAATCGCTGCCGGGAATTGGACCGGTTTTAAGTAACCGGATCATTAAATTCCGCAACAGCATTAAAGGATTTCAATCCATAGACCAGGTAAAAAAAACTTATGGTTTGTCTGACTCGGTTTTTAATAATATCCTGCCATTCTTAACCATTTCTTCCGAAAAAGAAAAAAAAGATACATTGGCTGAATAAAAAAATAAGCAGTGGTTTTGAATTTTATTTAAAGGTTACAGATTTATTACCGCAATCATGCTGATTTCCACATTTACTCCTTTGGGTAAACCTTTCACAGCAACCGTTTCACGCGCCGGATGATCGCCTTTAAAAAAGGAACCATATATTTCATTTACAGTGCCGAATAAGTTCATATCACTTAAAAAGATGGTTGTCTTTACCACATGTTCAAAGCTTAATTTTGCTTCCAGTAAAATGGCTTCCAGGTTTTGCATTACACGCCTGGTTTCCTGCGTTATTTCGCTGGTTTCAACTTCATTTGTTTCGGGATTAATAGCGATTTGTCCGCTGATAAATAAAAATTCTCCTGCTTTTACACTTTGATTATAAGGTCCGATTGGTGCAGGCGCTTTGCTGGTATTGATAATTTGTTTAGCCATAAAAAAAATTTAATGCCGGCAAGTTGCAGCAATTCCATCAATCAACCAACCTATTTTTGCAAACTATTCTAAAGAACATGAAAATAGCAGTGCGCGCAAATGCGCAGCAAAAAATGGAATTATTAAGCAGGCCGTTTCCGCCGGATTTAATATGCATCTGGATGGATGGACCTGCTCCGGAATTGCCGGATTCCATAAATGCTTTTTTTGATCTGTTATTTGAAGAATTTGGTGCAGTCGTGGTAACCGATTCTTCCATTCCTGTTTTTGTAAATGCAGTGAGCAGCACCTGTAAAGAACTTCCGGTCAATTTTATCCGCATCAATGCCTGGCCTGGTTTTTTGAACCGGGAAAAACTGGAAATGGCTGTTTGCGATGAAAATATAAAAGCGGCGGCAGAAAAAATATTGAATACTTTAAACCGGCCTTTTCAATACGTTCCTGATGTTGTTGGAATGATTACGCCGCGAATCATTTCAATGATCATCAATGAAGCCTATTTTGCTTTAGGTGAAAAAATAAGCACTAAATCTGAAATAGATATTGCAATGAAACTGGGTACAAATTATCCTTTTGGTCCCTTTGAATGGAGTGAAAAAATAGGATTGGAGAAATGTTGCCAGCTTTTGAAGAAGCTGGCGAAAGATGATCCGCGTTATATTCCTGCGCCTCTGCTGGAAGAAGAAGTTTCAATTTTACTACTTAATAAATTATAATAATGTCTTTAATTCTTTCCATTGATACAGCTACCGAAAATGCTTCTGTTTGCTTAAGTGCAAACGGCAATATTCTTGCCGCGCTACAAAATCAGGATCAAAAAAATCATGCGGCCTTTGTTCAGCCCGCCATTCAGCAGGTGATGAAGATGGCCAACCTCGATCTTAACCAAATTGATGCTGTGGCCGTTACCAATGGTCCGGGAAGTTATACCGGGCTAAGGGTAGGGCTGGCAAGTGCAAAAGGTTTGTGCTATGCGCTTCAAAAACCATTATTGCTATTAAACACATTGGAATTAATGGCTTTTGCAAGCATTCAGCAACAGGAGTCGAAATCTGAAAATATGCTTTTTTGTCCGCTGATTGATGCAAGAAGAATGGAAGTCTTTACGGCGGTATATGATAAAACCCTGAATCCCATAGTGGCTCCACAGGCAAAGATCCTGGATGAAAACAGTTTTTCTGATTTATTAGAATCCAATATTATCATTTTTTCAGGCAGCGGTCATCCTAAATTAAAAACACTGCTTCATCAACACCAATGCTGTTTTTTCCAATTCGATTCCCCTTCCTATCCATTTAGCCGCCTTCTCCAACCGTGCATATGAGCTAAAACAATTTGCAAACCTTGCTTATAGTGAGCCTTTTTACCTTAAAGAATTCTTTACACCCTCGCATTAATATTAAATTACATTTAAAATTTGTTTTCTTTGGCATTCATGCATAATGATAACAATTAATTTATAATATCTTTACAAATAACTTTGAAAACTTATCCGTCACCCTAATTTTTTATTAATGAATACCCCCGCACAATCTATTGCAATTACCAATCCTGAGAATAAGGATGTGGTAAAAATTGATTTCCTGCACATGAAAAAAGCCTCTTTAATTTTAAGAGCGCTCAATCATAAACTCAGGCAGCAAATTCTGAAACTGCTTGATGACAATAAAAGAATGACTGTAACTGAAATTTATGTTAAGCTGCGGTTAGAACAATCTGTTGCTTCACAGCATTTAGCCATTTTACGCCGCGCCGGTATTGTAGCTACGCAGCGTGATGGTAAGTTTATTTATTATGGTATTGCCTATGACCGGGTTAAAGAAGTAAATGCATTTGTAGAGGAACTGTTAAGGTAATTCAGCTATGTGCTATCGGCAAAAGGCCGGTTCGGAAGCTTAATACAAATCTTGCTTAAACTTCATAGGGAAAATTCTACCCCAATTACGGGTTCTGTATCTTTGCGATAAACTTTGGGTTTATGCATATAGAGCAATTATACACAGTTTGTTTAAGTGAAGCAGCTTATTATATCGAAAGTGAAGGTGAAGCCGCTATTGTGGATCCTTTGCGGGACATTGACGTGTACCTTGAACTTGCGAAAAAAAGAAATGCGACCATCAAATATATTTTTGAAACGCATTTTCATGCAGATTTTGTAAGCGGCCATATTGATTTGAGTAAGGCAACCGGCGCACCGATTGTTTATGGTCCGCAAACCCGTGCGGACTATAAAATATATATAGCACAGGATGGCGAACAATTTTCTCTCGGCAAGGTGAAAATTGAAGTGTTGCATACGCCAGGCCATACGCTGGAAAGCTCCTGCTTTTTACTAAAAGATGAATCGGGAAAGGATTATGCGGTTTTTACCGGTGATACTTTATTTGCAGGCGATGTAGGAAGGCCCGATCTGGCTCAAAAGGGAAATCAGTTAACGATGGATGATCTTGCCGGAATGCTGTACAGAAGCATTCAGAAAAAAATAATGCCGCTAGCGGATGATGTAATCGTTTTTCCCGGACATGGCCCCGGAAGCAGTTGCGGAAAAAATATCGGTCCAAATACTCAAAGTACAATTGGCATAGAAAAACAAACCAATTATGCATTAAAACCTCAAACTGAAGAAGATTTTATTGCTGTAGTTACAGAAGGATTAAATGAACCGCCGCCCTATTTTTCCATCAATGCAAGAATTAATAAGGAAGGATATGAAAATCTTGAAACTGTTATTGAGAAAGCGCTTAAGCCATTAGCACTTGCAGAGTTTAAATCAGATCTTGAGGATGAGCAAACCGTATTGCTGGATACAAGGCCTGCACCCGTGTTTATGGAAGGGTTTGTACCCGGATCTATCAGTATCGGACTGGAAGGCCGTTTTGCGGAATGGGCCGGTAGCATATTGCCATTCAATAAATCCATACTGCTGGTAACAGAAAAAGGACAAGAAAGAGAATCGGTCATCCGGCTGGCGAGGGTTGGGTTTACCAATTTTGCAGGCTACCTGGAAGGTGGTTTTGAAACCTGGCAAGCCACCGAAGAAATTGACCTCGTGATTAATGTGGAGGCGGATGAAGTGGCAATGGATTTGCCTTTTGATGAAAATATGGTGATCGTAGATGTAAGAAAAGAAATTGAATTTGCGGATGGCCATGTAAAGAATGCGGTAAATATCCCCCTGGATACTTTAATTGATCCTGGTACGCTTGCTGATATTGAAGAAACTGATAATCTCTATATTCATTGTGCAAGCGGATACAGAAGTGTAATTGCTGCTTCATTAATTAAAAAACAAGGAATTCATAATATACGCAATATTCATGGCGGTTTTAAAGCTTTACAGCAAATGGAACAGATAAAAATTGAGAAAAGTCCGGAAGTATTGAATTGATGGGTTAGGGAAATAAGTATGCAAGCAACATGAGAGTTTTATTATATTGCAAAAGAGTAAAAAAGAGGTGTAAAGTTTTTTTTGAGCCAAACAGTGTTACTACTATGAGACTTTGGTTGCGTCGCACTCTTCGGCATTTTTATCTTTATTGAGCAAAAAACAAAGCCATAAAAAACTAACTGATTTCTTTCTTGCAAAATATAGTTTAACCTCCTCTATCTTTGAGAATTGTAATCATATGAATAAATTAAAAAAGGTTTCAAATAAAATATTGAAACCTTTTTTAATTTGGGAATCATTTACCTACTTGTAGTAGGAGCTTTTGCGGATTAAATTATTTCAAAACCTCTTCCAGCTTTTTATCAAGGTCCGCTCCTCTAAGGCTGCTGGCAATAATTTTACCTTGCGGATCAATGAGTACATTAAAGGGAATACCATCAAACTTATAAGTGGATACGGCAATGCTTTCCCATTGTTTTAAATCGCTCATATGCGCCCAGGTTAATTTATCCTTTTGAATAGCCTGGAGCCAGGCGCCTTTATCCGAATCGAGCGATACGCCGAGTATGGTGAAATTTTTATCTTTATATTTATTGTAGGCAGCTACCACATGCGGATTTTCCTGCCTGCACGGCCCGCACCAGCTTGCCCAAAAGTCTACCAATACATATTTTCCTTTAAAATTGCTAATACTCAGCGGTTTGCCATTTACATCCGGCATAGTAATATCGGGCGCCTGCTGATCGAGCAAAGAATATTGCGCCGGAGCGGCAGATTGTGCAGCGGTAATAGTGAGCCTCGATTTTAAAGTAGCGAGACCGGCATGTTCCTTAAACTTATTCGAAGCGGTAGTAGCAAGAACGAGTAAATCGGAATCGGGCATGGTATGAATTCTTGCAACCTGGCTGATCGCAAAATGGATGGCAGCCGGGCTTTTGGAATCATTCACGAATTTTTTAACATAGCTATTCAAAGCGCTTATTTCTTCCATGCCTTTTGCCTGGAGTACCTGCAATGCACTGTCGCTGCCCGGTTCTTCCTTTCTGATATTGCCAATCTGGTGATAAGTGGCGCCAATTAAAGAATCCCTTTGAACATAATTGTTGATAAAATCATACAACTGTTCAGAAGCTTTGGAACCTTCAATTTTCGGATGCCTGAAATTGGTTGAACTAAGAATAATCTTGATATGGCTGTTGTCATTTATAAAAATGGCCTGCGGTCCGTTTTCAACACCAATAAAATACAATCCTTCTTCTTTTGCCATAGTGCGCAATTCAAAATTACCATTGGAAGCCAATGTAGTAGAATCTAAAATAACGGGCTGGCTTCCGTCCCATGGCAATTCCTGAAGGAATATTTTTTTAGCGCTTACATTTTCAACTCTTCCACTTACCACAAATGCGCCGGTCTTCTTTGGTTCACAGGCAGAAATAATCAGTACAATCATTATCACACCAAATGCTATTTTCTTCATAATCTGATTTTAAAATCTATTTATAATTTTTATAGTAGCAGTTATTAAGCTTCCTGAAGCCTGGTTTTGTTAAATGCCCAAAGCTTCTAATTTTTCTTCCAGTAATTCAGTTACTTTTTTGGGGTCCGCTTTTCCTTTACTTAATTTCTTTACTTCTCCAACAAATAATCCTATCAAGCCTTTTTTGCCTTTTTTATAAGCCAATACTTTATCAGGCATTTTCAGGATTACGGAATCTATCCACCCTTCCAGTTCATTACTATCGCTAACCTGAAGCAGGTTTTGATGCTTCGCGATATCAATGGCAGAACTGTTTTTTTGCTTAACCATTATAGGAAAGATGCGGGTGGATGCAACGGAAAAATTCAATTTACCCGCTTCTACCAGTTCTATAAGTTCTACCAGTTGCGCGGCTGATAATGGCAATTGGGCAAAAGTTAATTTATGCTCATTTGCATACTGTTTTAATGGTCCATTTATCCAGTTGGCAACAGCTTTATAATTTTTTGTGAGGCCGGTTACGGATTCAAAATAATCTGCAGTTTCTTTATCGGCACACAATTGTGCGGCATCATATTCACTTAGTGCTAAATCATTTTGAAACTTAAGTTGCAATATTTGTGGCAATGCCGGAAGTTCGTTTTTAATAGAACTGATCAATTCTTCAGAAATTTGTATTGGGGCAAGATCCGGTTCCGGAAAATAGCGGTAATCATTCGCTTCTTCCTTATCCCTGATGGCAAATGTAATATCACCATCCGCATCAAAGCTGCGGGTTTGTTGTGTTATATGTCCGCCACGCTCGGTTACTTCAATCATTCTTTCAATTTCAAACTCTATCGCTTTTTTTACATTACGGATAGAATTGAGATTTTTTACTTCCACTTTCGTACCCAGCTTTTTTTCACCTCTTAACCTGATGGAGACATTCGCATCGCAGCGCAAACTTCCTTCTTCCATATTTCCATCACATACGCCAAGCCATTGCACCAGCCTTCTTATTTCGGTTACATACTGGTAAGCTTCTTCCGCGCTATACAGATCGGGTTCCGTTACAATTTCTATCAGTGGCACACCTGCCCTGTTGAAATCAACGCTGGTGTACTCATTATCGGAATGGTGAATGCTTTTTCCGGCATCTTCTTCCAGGTGAATCCGGTTTAATGCCACCTGGCGGGTGCCATCCATGGTTTTAATGGTAATAAATCCCCCATTACAAATGGGATGCGTATGCTGAGATACCTGGTACCCTTTGGGCAGATCGGGATAGAAATAATTTTTTCTTGCGAAATAATTATAGGGCTCAATTTTACAGTTACAGGCCAATCCCATTTTGATGGCCATTTCAACTGCTTTTTTATTGGTTTTGGGCAATGTTCCCGGATGGCCCAGCGTTATTGCGCTTACATGAGTGTTGGGAGAGGCGCCAAATGCAGTACTGTCACCGCAAAATAATTTACTTTTTGTGGCAAGCTGTGCATGCACTTCCAGGCCTATAACCGCTTCGTATTTTTCGTTAACATCCATTTGGGCAATCCTTCTGCTTTAAAAAATGGTTGTAAAGATATTTGATTACAATCAATTATTATTTTTAAGCGTATTACAGAGCTGTTAAAGTCAAATAAAGCCATTTGATTATTACAGTCAATTGTCATTGAAGTTAATAAGGTCATTTACAATCCGGCAACTGGTAAACAGCAACTGCCGCCAACCATCAACCACCAACCATTTTCCTGCGCTGTTAAAGTCGAATTAAGTTTGGGCATTTGGTTGGTCATTAAAGTTAATAAGGTCATTTACATCCGGCAACTGGTAACCAGCAACTGCCACCAACTATCAACCACCAACCATTTTCCTGGCTCTCATCATTTCTCTTTTACCCTGTGGCCCCTTTATTTTTTCCACATAAAAGCCAACTGAAATCAGGGTTCTCCTTACTTCTCCTTTACTGCAATAGGTGACCAATAGACCTTCCGGCTCAAGCAGCGAATACAGATTTTTAAAAATTTCTTTTGTCCAAAGCATTGGCTGGGCGGTGGGAGCGAACGCATCGAAATAGATGAGGTGGAACCGTTGGTTGGTTGAAAAATGAACGAGGTTGCCGATCGTTTTATGAATTGTAAAAAATGGTGTAACAACAATATCCTTTTCCCATTCGCATGCATGAAGTTTTTCGAAGCAATGCTGAAGATCTTCCCGATTCAACTGTGAACAATAATTCAGCAAATTGGCCTGCTCTTTTTCCAATGGGTATAAATCAATAGCCTGGTAAAAAACGTGCCGCTGCGCTTTTTCGGCTTCCATCATCGTTAGCAGCGCATTTAAACCGGTACCAAACCCCATTTCTAAAATATTGACCGTTTGTTTATTTGGTTGGTTGAACACCGGAAGAAGGCCTGATTGTATGTAAACATGCAACGATTCCTGTACAGCGCCATAAATTGAATGATAGGTTACATTCATTTCAGGAACGGCAATCGAGTGTGAGCCGTCATGGGTTGTAATGATTTTCTTTCCACGGATTGAATTTCGGAAGAATTAGAAATGTAAATTTATAAAAAAGGGTAGTTGTGAATTGTTTAAATCACATGCAAAAAGTTCATTTGTTTTAATTGAGCAGCAATGGTGTTTATAGTATTTTCTTCACCCTCCGAGCAGGTGCAAATTTGTTTTAAATGATTAACCGTTAGGCAGAAGCCATTCCGGATTTTGTTTATTAGCGGATTTCCTTTTAAAATAAATGGAATTATTTCTTTCATTACTAATTGTAATATTGTATAATTTTATATGCATAAGTATAACCTGTCCTTCAAAACATTTTAATGAAACTAATTTGCTACTTACTTATCACCACAGTTTTATTTTCCTGTAAAAAAGAAAGCGCGGTTGTTTTTCCTCAAACTCTTTATGCCAAAAAAATAATAAAAAAAACAGATGTAAGGCTTTTTATAAATAAAGTCGAAATATTCAATGCAGCGGTTATAAATAAATTTATAAGCAATTCAACTTATTTCAACTTTCATACTGAACCGGTATCGCCTGACGGAAAAATAATATTTATTAATCCGGATACTGCATTGATTGGTACAACCACTGATAAATTATTTATTGTTAAAACAGGTAACCAGTTTTTATTTAACTCACCACCAATGCTTCAATCTGATCATATATTAGATGGATTATTTAAATATACCGGTACTAAATTGAGGTGGCCCGGTGGATATATTACAAGTATTATAACAGTTGGTTATGGAAGCTATTCTAATTTAGATATTTCAGTATTGGGCTATAAATTGAAATATGGAACACAATCTAGTTTTGGGGGATCTGCCGGTATAGCTTTCAATGAATTTGATGAAACATATATATCAAAACTAGGCCCCTTCGATACATTGGCTATCCAGGAATATAAGTACAACTTTAAAGCTCGTTGACCCGTTATATTGCTGATAAACATTATTATTTTAAAATTTGATTGCCATCGAAAGCATTAATATACATTTTTACGATGTCCGATTTTTAGGACCTCAATGATTAATTCATGATGTAAAATAGAATAAATTACCCGATAATTGCCGCTTCGGATGCGGTATAAATTTTTGAATCCTTTTAATTTTTTATAACCTGGTGGAAAGGGATTATTGCTCAATTCCAGGATTTGTTCTTTTAGGGATAATATAGCCTCAAGTGGAAGACTAGCAAGTTCTTTTTCAGCCGATTTTTTTATTTTTAGCTGATATTTTGCCATTGCCAGATTTGGTTTTTATAATTTTCGTTAAAGCCTCTTCAAAATCAACTGATGGTTCCTTTAAACGGCTTCTCGCTTCTAACCCGTCCAGGAAATCCTCAATTTCTTCTTTATAATCTTTAAGGCTTATTATAACAGCAGTTTTTTTTCCTTGTTCATCAGTAATATAGTTAATTCCTCTCATCCATTTTATTTCTTACAAATTTAATAAAACTGCTTATCTTTTCAAACCAGTAACTTAAAAGGGAAAGCACATTGGTTATCATTCATTTTAGCCACAACCACCAATTATAAAAGTTCCAACATGATTCATTTTTTCTAAAACCATCTTAAGATGAAATTTTTACTGAAATTTGCTTTAATGACTGATTGACCAATGACTTTGAATGACTTTAATGACTTCTCCCGGTTATACTATTATCAATGATTGGCTCGCCAAAAAGGGCCTGCAACCCTTCGAATTTCAACAGCAAACCTGGCAACAAATTATTGGGGGAAACAGCGGGCTGGTAAATGCTCCTACCGGGTATGGTAAAACATTTTCAGTTTTCCTGGGCGCTGTTATTCAATTCATAAATGACCATCCAGACAACTATAAGAAAGCCTCTAAAAACGGGTTGCAATTGTTATGGATCACTCCATTACGCGCCCTTGCAAAGGACATTGCAAGGGCAATGGATGAAGTGATCATTGAATTAAATCTCTCCTGGAAAACGGCAATCCGCAACGGGGATACACCCTTAAGCGAACGGCAAAAACAAAAACGGAATATGCCGGAGATACTTATTATCACGCCGGAAAGCCTGCATTTATTTCTGGCTCAAAAAGGTTATCCTGATATTTTTAAAACTTTAAAAATAATAGCAGTTGATGAATGGCATGAACTGATCGGAAGCAAGCGCGGTGTATTGGTAGAGCTGGCGATAAGCAGGATCATCAACAGCCGGTTTTCAGCCACAGGTAAAAAATGCCAGCTCTGGGGTATCAGCGCTACCATTGGTAACCTGGAACTTGCAAAAGACGTGTTGCTTGCTCCCTTGTCGCTTAAAATTGCAGATAATGGCATCATTATCCGCGCCAACCTTTCTGCAAAAACGGAGATCATTTCCATTCTGCCGGATGAGATTGAAAAATATCCCTGGGCCGGCCACCTGGGATTAAAGCTTGCAGAAAAAATCATTCCCATCATTGAAGAAAGTAAAACCACGCTCCTTTTCATCAATACCCGCGGAATGAGTGAGCGCTGGTATCAAACCTTATTAGCAATGGCGCCGCAGCTGGCAGGCGCTATTGCATTGCATCACGGGAGTATAGAACATGAATTACGGATATGGGTGGAAGAAGCATTACATGTTCAAAAATTAAAAGTAGTGGTATGCACGGCAAGTCTCGATTTGGGCGTTGATTTTCGACCGGTGGATACTGTTATCCAGGTAGGATCGCCGAAAGGAGTCGGGCGGTTTTTACAACGTGCAGGGCGTAGCAATCACCGGCCGGGAGAATGTAGTAAAATATATTTCGTTCCCACCCATTCCCTCGAACTGGCGGAAGCCGCTGCTTTAAAACAGGCGATCGAAGAGGATCTGATTGAAAGTCGCGATCCAATGACTTTATGCTTTGATGTGTTGATCCAGTTTCTCGGAACGCTTGCCATCGGCGAAGGATTTTTACCCGAAAAAATTTATGATGAAATAAAATCCACTTATTGCTTTGCGGATATAAGCCCGGAGGAATGGAACGAAGTACTTCATTTTATTACCACCGGCGGCAACGCTTTGGCGCAATATGATGAATATAAAAAGATAGAAATAGAAGCAGGCGTTTACCGGATTAAAAGCCACCGTATTGCCATGCGTCATCGCTTACATATCGGTACCATTGTTAGCGACCCGATGCTGAAAGTAAAGTTTATGAGCGGTGGTTATATCGGTGTGATTGAAGAAGGCTTTATCAGCCGCCTGGAACCAGGCAACAGCTTTGTTTTAGCAGGCAGGAATCTTGAACTGGTAGCCATAAAAGAGATGACCGTAATCGTAAAAAAATCGAATTCAAAAAGTTCGATCGTTCCAAGCTGGCAGGGTGGCCGGATGCCGCTTAGCGCAAACCTTGGCCGCATGCTGCGCGAGACGTTTGACCGAGCAGTGGAGTTGGTGGAAAGCGGGGACCTGCTAACGAATAATAAAAAAAACAGGGTATCGATTAAGCGGTTTGCTATTGAACTGCAAACCTTGTTTCCTTTGTTTCAGCTCCAGCAAAAACTATCCTGCATACCACGTTCAAATGAGTTTCTGATCGAGCAGATTGAAACCAAAGACGGGTTTCATTTATTCGCTTACCCTTTTGAAGGCCGCCAGGTGCATGAAGCGATGGCGGCGTTGCTTGCCTACCGCATCAGCAGGATTATGCCGATTAGTTTTTCCCTGGCCATGAATGATTATGGATTTGAGCTGTTAAGCGATCAGCCGATACCCGTGGATGACAGCAATGTACATGAATTATTTACTATCGATAACCTGATTGCGGATATTCAAAAAAGTGTGAACAGCGTGGAAATGTCTAAACGAAAATTCCGGGATATTGCAGTCATTGGCGGACTGATTTTTCAAGGTTATCCCGGCGAACACAAAAAGGCCCGGCATCTGCAATCCTCTGCTTCATTGTTGTTTAAAGTTTTTAGTGAATACGATCCGGACAACCTACTTATACGACAGTCTTACCAGGAAGTTTTTGATCAGCAAATGGAAGAAGTCCGCTTGCGCAATGCGCTGCAAAGGATCCGGGAAAGTCATATCATGCTTAAGTTTCCGATAAAATTAACGCCGTTTTGTTTTCCCATAAAAGTGGACAGCATGCGCGAAAATTTAACTTCCGAAAAACTGGAAGACCAGATCCGCCGCATGCAGCAGCAGTTGGAATGATCGTAAAAAGCATTGGCATAAATAATTTTTTGGTACCAGCAGCAAAGCCCTGATTGAGCTTCCTTGCGTCGCAATCCGTTCATCTATAGTGCTGCTATTGAGCTTTTCGTTGTGAAAATATAAAAGGTGCGGTTACCGTCATTGCAACGCAGGAAGCAATCTGTGCTGATGAAATTAAACAGATCATTATTCAACACACAGATTGCTTCAAAAATGCTCACGCACATACCCAGGCTATTTTTTCGCAATGACGGAGCGGTTGAACGTCATTGCAACGCAGGAAGCAATCTGTGCTGATGAATGTAAACGACTCATGTTTAAACATAGATTCTGTGATGAAGCATAAAACGACTCATTCACAAAAAACAGATTGCTTCAAAAAATGCCCACACACAAAACCACGCTATTTTCGCAATGACGCGGCGGGACCCTCTGTCCTACAACAAAAACGCCGGGCCGGCCTTCACCATCTTTTTATAGACCGCGCAACTTTCAATATGCGCGCCGGGCAAATACCCCGTACTCATTAAAAACTCATTCACAATTTCACCGCCCGTAAATCTGAAAGTTTGTTTGAAAATTTTCACCCACTCTTCTTTCATTTTCGGATGATGATAGTCAAGCCATTTTTTAAAGGATCCAGATTCTTTCTGGATTTGTAAAATCGTTTTCGCGTTTTCAATGGCCGCATTTATTTTAAGGCGATTGCGGATAATTCCGGCATCATTCATTAATCGCTCAAAATCTTTTTCTTTAAAGGCGGCAACTTTTTTTATGCTGAACTTTTGATAAGCTTTTCTGAAATTTTCCTGCTTGTTCAGAATGGTTGTCCAGCTTAACCCGGCCTGGTTTATTTCAAGAATTAATCTTTCAAAAAGTGCATCATCATTGTCTATCGGGAATCCATAGAAATTATCGTGGTAAATGCGGTGGACATTGTTTTTGTCCATGGTGAGTACTGCTTCACAGTAGGTAAGTTTCTGCATGATTTGTTTTTAAAGCACGAATTTATAAACGAATTACCTGCATTTTTACCACACTAAAAATGCCGGTGAATTAAACTTACTCATGTTCAAAAAGAGTGCTTAAAAAATACCTATTCACAGAAGTGCATTGTTTTTCGCAAGAACATAGTGGCGGCTGCTTGCTGGTTGCCCAAAATTGCAACAATTCTTTTAATTCCAGCTATCCACTTTTGCCATTTCAAAATCCTGCTTATATTTTTCAGGAATTTCACCATTCAACATGCAACCAGGTTTTGAGGAAGGAAAGATGTCTTCAAATGTTCTTACTTCATTCATGAATACCCTTCTGTAAATATGCGAGCGGGTTAGTTTTTTATAATCATCAATGCCTGCGGCGCCAAGCAATTCCACGAATGTTTTCACGGTATCTTCATGATAATTGGCCACACGTTGTTTCTTATCCTGTACTACCAATCCTACAGTAAGTTCCGGATTTTGCGTAGCCACACCTGTCGGGCACTTATTGGTATTGCATTGCAAAGCCTGGATACAACCTATCGCCATCATCATGGCTCTTGCACTGTAACATGCATCGGCGCCTAAAGCCACGGCACGTACCAGGTGAAACCCGGTTAAAACTTTACCTGACGCAAATATTTTAATATGCTGCCGGATACCCATTCCCACAAGGATATTTTGTACAAAAGCCAATCCATCCAGCATGGGTACGCCTACATGATTCGAAAATTCCTGCGGTGCAGCGCCGGTACCACCTTCGCCGCCATCAACAGAAATAAAATCGGGATAAAGATCCAGCTCGGTCATTGCTTTACAAATCGCTATAAACTCGCTTTTCCTGCCGATACATAATTTAAAGCCAACAGGTTTGCCACCGGAAAGCTTTCTCATTTGATCAATAAATAATATTAAACCTTTAGGCGAATCAAACGCACTGTGAAATGCAGGTGAGTGTACAGTAGTAAAAGGTGCAACATGACGAATCTCCGCTATTTCAGGCGTATTCTTTTTTGCCGGTAAAATGCCGCCATGCCCGGGTTTGGCGCCTTGCGACAACTTAAGCTCTATCATCTTCACCTCTGGTTTGTGCGCTCTTTGCTGGAATACTTCAGCGGAAAAATTCCCGTTTTCATCTCTTGCGCCAAAATAGCCGGTTCCTATCTGCCAGATAATATCGCCGCCATGTTTTAAATGGTACGGACTTAATCCACCTTCGCCCGTATTATGAGCAAAGCCGCCGATCTTAGCTCCGGCATTCAATGCCTCAATAGCATTGGAACTCAATGACCCAAAGCTCATTGCGGAAACATTAAAAATGCTGGCGGAATAAGGTTGAAGGCAATCTTTATTACCAACAGTCACACGTGGGGAATGGTCGAGTTTAAAAAAATCTTTAGGCGCTATGGAATGACTCATCCATTCATAACCTTCCGTATAAACATCAAGCTGGGTGCCAAAAGGCATCGTGTCAATATCCTTCTTTGCACGCTGGTAAATAGTAGAACGGTCAATTCGGCTGATCGGCCTTCCATCAATATCCGACTCAATAAAATACTGGTACATCTTGGGCCTCAAAGCTTCCATCCAATACCGCATTCTGCCAAATACCGGGTAGGTGCGCATGATCGCATGCTTTTTCTGAATCATATCATTCAATCCCATCAATATAACAGGAACGATCACAATTAATACAAATAACCAGTTTGCATTAACCAGAAAACCCAATAGAAGTAATCCGGCTAGTAGAATGGCCGAAGTTATCAGGAAACCTTTTCTCATGCCTCAATGTTTAATGGCATGCAAATTAGATCAAATAAGCAAGGCAAAAAAGTTAATCCCCCAGCCGGTTTATGCGGTTGATATAAAGAGCTATCGTTTGCCAAATCCTTTTCTTTACTCTTCTCATTAAGGCGTTTCACAATAGTTTCTTTTCTATATGTATAATTTTAGTTAAATTGATCCTCAGCAAAATCATATTTATGCGAAAAGAAAAAGAAGAGCCCTTATGGCATATCGCACAAAAAAGAGCTGAATTCCGAAGAACCGTATATGCATATATTGTAATCAATATTTTTTTTTGGCTGATATGGTGGTTTACAACAGGAAGTACCGGTGCGCTTAAAGGTTATCCCTGGCCCTTCTGGATAATGGCAGGCTGGGGAATTGGATTGCTGTTTCAATATTTATACGCCTATCATGGAAATGCGAATGAACCGGATGAATCTAAAAATAAAGATCAACCGGTGAAATAACATATTAAATAAACCTTATTTTCACTTAACAATAGATAGCCTGTTTTAGAAAACAGTTAATGACGACTTGCATATGAACAACCCTGAAAGACTTTTTGATGCCATAGATTACCAGTTAGAAAAGTTTCCAAAAACCAACATGCTTGCGGCAAAGGAAAATGGCGCCTGGAAAACTTATAGTACACAGGAAGTAAAAGCCATTGTAAATAATTTAAGCGCTGCATTGCTGGAAGCCGGCGTAAGTGGAAATGATTTTTCATCGGAAAATGCGGATAAAATCGGGATCATGAGCAACAACAGGCCCGAATGGGTGTTTGTGGATCTGGCCGTTCAGCAAACCGGCGCCATACTGGTTCCCGTTTATCCCACTACCGGGGCTCAGGAATTGGAATTCATTTTAAAGGAATCCGCTGTAAAGTATTTTTTCGTTAATGGGAAGGAACTGTATGATAAAATAAAAGCGCTTCAGCCTTTAGTTCCCTCGCTGCAGGGTGTTTTTACTTTCGATCCGGTGGAAGGAGCAACAAACTGGAAAAGCCTTATAGCCGATGTGAAACCTGATGCATTGCAAAAAGTGGAAGCCATTAAGCAACAAATTCCTAAAGAACATGTAGCAACCATCATCTATACTTCCGGAACCACAGGAACTCCAAAGGGTGTAATGCTAACGCATGAAAACATCGTAACGAATGTATTTTTTTCAAAACAAAGTTTTCCCTTTGAAGATGCACCACAGCACAAGGTTTTAAGCTTTTTGCCTTTGAATCATATTTTTGAAAAATGCGTAACCTATATTTACCTGTTTAGTTGTATAAGTATTTATTATGCGGAAAGCCTGGATACAATTGGGGAAAATTTAAAAGAAGTAAAACCCGATGGATTTACTACCGTACCAAGGCTACTGGAAAAAGTTTTTGAGAAAATAATGACTACCGGAAGGCAGCTTACCGGCATAAAAAAATCATTGTTTTTCTGGGCGGTTCGTTTGGGCGAAAAATATGATAATAACGTGAGTGGAGGCTGGTGGTACAACTTACAACTTCGTATAGCCAACAAGCTGGTTTTTTCAAAATGGCGTGAAGCATTGGGAAATAATATCAGCTTTATTGTTACCGGCGGCGCAGCCTGCCAGGAAAAACTATTGCGCATTTTTAACAGCGCGGGAATTCCTGTTTATGAAGGATACGGCCCTACTGAAAACAGCCCGGTAATAAGTATTAATAGAAAAGCAAAAGGAGAAAGCAAATACGGTACTGTGGGGCCTCCTATTATAGGAATAGAAGTAAAGCTGGATGAAGATGGCGAGATCTGCGTAAAAGGTTCTACTGTGATGAAAGGCTATTATAAACGTCCGGACCTCACGGCTGAAACGGTGATAGATGGATGGCTTCATACGGGAGATATTGGCGTTTGGGATGAAGGGAAATTTTTAAAGATCACCGACCGTAAAAAGGAATTGTTTAAAACCAGTGGCGGCAAATATGTAGCGCCTCAGCCCATCGAAAATAAAATGAAAGAAAGTCCTTTTATTGAACAGATCATCGTGGTAGGACCCGGAAGAAAATTTGTAGGCGCCCTGATCGTTCCTTCCTTTAACTATCTGAAAACCTGGATGGAGCTTCATGACCTCAAATTTACCACTCCCGAACAAGCCATACAAGAACCAAAAGTGATTGCAAAATACAGATCCGAAATTGATTCGTTGAATGAATCTTTCAATCATGTGGAACAGGTGAAAAAGTTTGAATTATTACCACAGGAATGGAGTCTTGCAACAGGTGAAATGACGCCGAAAATGAGTCTGAAAAGAAAAGTGGTGATGGAAAAATATAAGGATGTGATTGAAGAAATTTACAACTAAGTATTGAAAAACTATACCTGCTACTCTTATCAAAACTATGCTATGAAGAAAATTTTTGTGGGTCTAATATTTTTGTCGGTAATAACTTATTCTGTATTTGCGCAACAATACCGCCCCAATACCGAGCCCAATATTTCAAATGAAGAAATGTATGAACTGCTGATGTACAAAAGCAGGAAGCAAAAAACAGCTGCCTGGATTTCACTGGCAGGTGGTCCGGTTATTACCGCTGCCGGGTTAATTATTTCGGTTAAAAACAACAGTTCTTCGGTTTTCTATGGAGATGTAAATCCAAACAAGTCAGTTGATTTCGGACGAATCATTGCAGCCGTAGGTGTTGTTTCAACCCTTGCAAGTATCCCATTATTTTTATCAGCATCAAAATATAAACAAAAGGCAAAGCTGTTGCTTAAAAATGAATCAACCAGTTTTCAAATCAAATAAAAATAACCCGATTACAGCCATTGGCATTCGCATTCCTTTATGATTGTTTAACTGTGTGAAAATTCATTCTCCCCCCATACATAAATATTTTACAATCAAATATTCTTCCATTCCATATAAACTTCCTTCTTTACCAAAACCACTTTGTTTAATACCGCCAAACGGCGCTTCGGCATAAGAAATAATGCCTTCATTAATACCAATGATTCCATACTGCAATTGCTCTGCCACGCGCCAGGCACGGTGAATATTTTCTGTAAAAAAATAAGCGGCCAATCCGTATTCCGTATTGTTGGCCAGGTGAATTGCTTCTGCTTCGGTTTCAAATAAATAAATGGCTGAAACGGGGCCGAATATTTCTTCGCGGCTCAAATCCATTTCAGTAGTACAATGCGTAATAATCGTTGGTTGGAAAAAAAGTTTTCCGGCAACATGTGGTTTCCCACCAAGTAAAACTTCGGCGCCTTTTTGTTTTGCATCTTCCATTAAACGATCCACTTTTTCTATCGCAGCTTCGTTGATGAGCGGACCAATTTCCACATCTCTTCCGGTGCCATCTCCAACTTTGAGATTTGCAACAGCCTGTTTATATTTTTCAATGAAAATATTATAAATATTTTTTTGAATAAAAATCCTGTTAACGCAAACGCAGGTCTGGCCTGCATTCCGGTATTTGCTTGCGATGGTTCCCTGTACCGCTTTTTCAAGATCGGCATCATCAAAAATGAGCATGGGCGCATTGCCCCCCAATTCCAATGAAAGTTTTTTTACGGTAGAAGCAGCCTGTTTCATAAGAATGCGCCCAACCTCAGTGGATCCTGTAAAAGAGATTTTTTGAATCGCCGGATGCGTGCACAATATTTTCCCGATCTGTTCCGGTTTACTGGTTGGTATCACGTTTAAAACTCCTGCAGGAAAACCCGCCTCTTTTGCCAGTTGCGCCAAAGCAAGCGCGCATAAAGGCGTATCTTCCGCCGGCTTTAGTACCACCGTGCAACCTGCGGCGAGCGCCGGCGCAATTTTTCTTGTAATCATGGCTACCGGAAAATTCCACGGTGTAATGGCGGCCACCACTCCAACAGGTTGCTTAATGGTAACAAATCTTTTAGAAGCTACCGGCGAAGGAATTACTTCTCCATAAGTTCGCCTGCATTCTTCGGCAAACCATTCTATAAAAGAAGCGCCGTATTGTACTTCGCCCTTTGCTTCTGCCAGTGGTTTTCCCTGTTCCGTGGTAAGCAATAAAGCGAGATCATCTATATTGTTTAAAATCAGGTGGTACCATTTTTTTAAAATTTCAGCCCTCGCTTTTGCAGGCTTTTGCGACCAGCTTTTAAAAGCTTTTTCCGCCGCATCAATTGCAAGTTCAGCATCGTTTTCCGATGCATCTGAAACCTGTGCTATGGTTTCTCCTGAAGATGGGTTTACTACTGCAAAACTGCCGGCATCAGTTTGCAGCCATTCATTATTAATAAAGCAACCTGTTTGCAGTAAGGTATTATTTTGAAGTTTCATCATGGATGATTTTAAATTAAAACAATCTGGATAAATGGAGTTTAAGGATTGATAATCATTTGATTAAAAAATAAAAAGTTTGGAAAATAATGAAATGATTTCTATTTTGTAGAAATTTAATAAAATTAACTGCAATGAAAAAGGTTTTTAAAGTACTCGCCTATCTCCTGGGCGCTGTTATCATTTTAGTAGGTATTGGTATTGGTTATATCAAGTTATTTTTACCAAATGTTGAAAAAGCGCCTGAAATAAAAGTACAAATTTCACCCGAAAGAATTGAAAACGGCAAATACCTTGCTACTTCAGTTGCCGTTTGTATTGATTGTCATTCTACCCGCGACTGGACAAAGTTTTCCGGACCAATTGTTAATGGAACAGAAGGGAAAGGCGGGGAAATTTTTTCCAGGGAAATGGGGTTTCCCGGAAAATTTTATTCAAAAAATATTTCTCCGGCCCATCTTGAAAACTGGACGGATGGTGAAATTTTTCGTGCTATTACCGTTGGGGTAAGCAAAGACGGCTCACCCTTGTTTCCTGTAATGCCTTATCAGCGGTTTGGCGAGATGGATAGAGAAGATATTTACGACATTATCGCCTATATCCGCAGTTTGCCTTCGCAGCAAAATGATGTTCCGGAATCAAAGCCCGATTTTCCTTTAAATATTATTTTGCATACAATACCTAAAGAAGCCCGGTTTAGTACAAAACCACCGCAAACAGATACCGTTGCTTATGGAAAATACCTGGTTACCATGGCAAGTTGTATTGAATGTCATACTCAGGAAAATAAGGGTGAACTGATAAAAGGAATGGAATTCGCAGGTGGAAGGAAATTTGTTTTACCCGGCGGCGTTTTGCGTTCGGCTAATATCACACCTTCTGAACAGGGTATTGGCGGATGGTCTGAAGCGCAATTTATTGGCAGATTTAAAGAATATGAAGCTGGCAAATACACTCCGGCAAGTGTAACAGAAACCGACTTTAACACCGTTATGCCCTGGAGCATGTATGCGGGGATGAAAGAAAGCGATCTTGCGGCAATTTATAAATATTTGCGTACCTTAAAACCTCATGACGAACAGGTAAATAAGTTTACGGCATCGAAGTAGTTTTTATCACTCAGAAAAGGATAAAAAATATTTTGGTCCCGGCTGTAAACCATTGAGCAGCCTGGGTTGCGTCGCACTCTTGTACTTTTGTACTTTATTCAGCTATTTGAGTCGTTTAAATTCATTGACACAGATTGCTTCCTTCGTCGCAATGACGGATTAACGAGAGCCGTCAATAAAAAAAATAGCGTGGCTCTTGGCTACGTCATTGCGAAAAAATTGAATGGCTATGTGCATACCATTTTTGAAACAATCTGTATTTTGGAAATGAGTCGTTAAATTCATTGACACAGATTGCTTCCTTTGTCGCAATGACGGATTAACGAGAGCCGTCAATAAAAAATAGCGCGGCTCTTGGCTACGTCATTGCGAAAAAATTGAATGGCTATGTGCATACCATTTTTGAAACAATCTGTATTTTGGAAATGAGTCGTTAAATTCATTGACACAGATTGCTTCCTTCGTCGCAATGAGGGATCAGCGGCGGCCGTCATTGCGAAAAAATAAGGCGGGTATTGCTACGTCATTGCGAAAAAATAGCATGGCTTTGTGCGTAGCATTTTTGAAGCAATCTGTATTTTTGAAGTGAGTCATTTAAATTCATTGACACAGATTGCTTCCTTCGTCGCAATGACGGATTGGCGGCGGTGGTAATGCGAAATAATAGCATGGCTTTATCAGTAGCACTTTGAAAAAATAAAGTCTGGTAAGTGTTATTAAATCTTTGCGGTCTTTGCGTCTTTGCGTGAGGTTTTTCCACGCAAAGGCGCCAAGCGCGCAAAGGGAAATCATTTTTCTTCCTCCCTTCAATTGCGGGAAGATATCAAAGAAACGATTTGTTCCAGGTAATGCAGGTCTGTTTCATCAAACTGATCATATTCATCGCTGTCTACATCCAATACTCCGGTCACTTCTCCTTCAGAGATCATAGGAACAACGATTTCTGATTTTGAAAAACTGCTGCAGGCAATATGCCCTGGAAATTTTTCAACATCCGGAACGATGATCGTTTTCGATTGCGCCCATGCCGATCCGCAAACGCCCCTTCGTTTCCGAATACGCGTACAGGCTACCGGCCCCTGGAAAGGCCCTAATACCAGTTCGTCATTTTTCACCAAATAAAATCCAACCCAATACCAGTTGAACTGTTGTTTCAATGCAGCAGCCACATTTGCAAGATTTGCTACTAAATCTTCTTCACCTTCCAGCAACCCTTTTATCTGCGGTATCAGGGATTCATACTGTAGTTTTTTTTCACCGGTGATTATTGTTAAGTCTTCTGCCATGACAACTTATTAAAAAATGAATGATTCTGCAAGTTAAGTCGGGTAATTAATATGGTCAAAAGCAGTATAAAAGATCTGTATTTTCGTTACTCTTTAATACTATTTTTTACCGCATTATCTATATGGGCTTGTCAGTTGGCACATAAAATGCACATTCATCAGGGAAAATTAAAAATGCAACTATGGCAAAGCTATTCAACCCGTTAACCATTCGAGACCTGACTTTTAAAAACCGGATCATGGTATCACCCATGTGCGAATATTCGAGTATCGATGGTTTTGCAAATGACTGGCATCTGGTGCATCTTGGCAGCCGGGCGGTAGGCGGCGCGGGAATCGTTTTTACGGAAGCTGCGGCGGTTTCTTCAGAAGGAAGAATTACTTCATCCGATCTTGGCATTTATTTCGATGAGCATACGGAGGCATTAAAAAGAATTACGGATTTTATTCATAAAAATGATTCCATTGCGGGAATTCAGTTGGCGCATGCGGGAAGAAAAGCAAGTCATACCAAGCCCTGGGAAGGTAGTGCGCAGGTATCAGTGAAAAATGGAGGCTGGCGCACCAAAGCGCCCAGTGCAGTGGCTTATAAAGAAGGCAAAGAAGCGCCCGAAGCGCTGACAAAAGAAGGGATTCAAAAAGTTGTGCAGGATTTTGCAAAAGCCACCGAAAGGGCGTTGGAAGCCAGATTTAAAATCATTGAAATTCATGGCGCGCATGGGTATTTAATTCATGAATTCCTGTCTCCATTCAGTAATAACAGAACAGACGAATACGGAGGTTCCTTTGAAAACAGGATCCGTTTATTACTTGAAATAACAGATGCAACCAGAGAAATATGGCCTGAAAGATATCCGTTGTTTGTAAGAATATCCGCTACTGACTGGGTAGAAGGGGGATGGAATATTGAAGAATCCGTTCAGTTAGCTTCCATATTAAAAACAAAAGGCGTTGATCTGATTGATTGTTCCTCCGGTGGCAACATTCCCAATGCAAAAGTACCGGTTGGTCCGGGCTACCAGGTTCCATTTGCCGAACGAATAAAAAAAGAATCCGGAATTTTAACGGCAGCTGTTGGTTTGATCACTGAAGCGCAGCAGGCTGAAAATATATTGAATCAGCAGCAGGCCGACCTGATTGTAATGGCAAGACAATTATTGCGCGATCCTTATTTTCCTTTACATGCCGCCGCGGCTTTAGGAGTTGATATGAAATGGCCGGATCAGTATGAACGGGCAAAAAATAAATGAGGTATCGATCTCAGGTATCATGGGCAGACGCAGGCGAGGGAATGTTCTATCTGCCCAATAACCCACCGCTCAATTTATAAATTAAAGATCATTGTTACTATTGTTTTGCAATAGAATTTCATCAGCTTCTTTTAATGATTTTAATTCGAGTTCAGCCGATAAGCGAAAGTTTGTTTGTTTTATTTTATCAAGGAGGGGTTTTATAGATGGAATTATTCCATTCAATTTTGCTTTGATAATTACACCAAGGGTACCAGTGAAAATGATGCCGAGTTGTTCAGCAATCTTCCTGGCTTTGTAGTCGTCTAAAATTACCGTACTATTTTCAGTTTCGAGAGCCAATGCGATTGCACTTGATTCGCCCTTATCAATCTGCATTTCCAAAAGTTTCTGTCTGTATTTATCTTTTACCTCAACTATTTCAACCCATTCAGGAAGTACTTCACCATATTCAATTGCAATATCAATGGTTGTTACAATCTGTTCATAAACTTTATGAAGAAGCTCAAGTTCACCAATGTTTGTCAAAATGATAAAACAGCTTGTGTCGGAAATAATCGTCTTATGCATTAGCTACATCACTTGATAAATCTGAGGCAGGAAAATTGAATATTGAAACGTTGTAGCTTCCTAACAATTCAGCAAATGATCGCTTTGTTAAACCTGCAACTTCAGCGGCTTGTCCAAGTGAAAGTTTACCTTGCTCATAAAGCTTTGTAGAAACAAGCATTGCAAGATCGCGGTTGTCTATATCCAAACTATCCGGAACGTTAAGTGTCAAAGTCTTCATAGTTCAAATATAAGAATTTTCAAGTCAGTTCCAAAGTAGTAGAAAGTTGCAAATATGCCTACAAATTTAATACCCCGGCGATTGGCATTTTATAATAGCAAGCCCGGATTGAAAAACAAAAAATTAAGGAAAAAGCTGATTTATCTGGTTTATTCCATCATCTTATAAGTAACAAATGCCAGTTCTTTACTATCCGGCGACCAGGAAGGTACATTGATGGTTCCCTGTCCGCCAAAAAATACATCCGTAAGATCTTTGAGCCCTCCGGAAGCCAGATCAAGCAGGCGCAGTTTTACATCTTTTCCAAAAGGATGTTCCTGGCCCTGATCCTGCATAAAAGTTAAGTATTACCAAATATTTTCCATCCGGTGATGGATGCGGAAACCAGTTGGCATATTGGTCATTGGTTAATTGTACAGGATTTTTTCCATCGGCATCCATGCGCCAGATCTGCATGCTGCCTGAGCGGAAGGAATTGTAATAAATATACCTGCCATCGGGTGAATAATCCGGGCCGTCGTCCAGTCCTTTTTCTGTGGTCAATTGTATTTCCTGGCCGCCATTCACTGAAATGGTATAAATATCAAAATCATCATTTCTACGGCCTACAAATGCAAGCGTTTGCCCATCCGGACTCCAGCCATGCCAGTAAGATAATGATTGATCCGTGATCTTTTTTAAAGGTCCGCCATTGATGGAACCGGTATAAATATAGGAAGTGTAGCCTTGTTTCTTATCGCCGGGTTCCAGGTCTTCCGCACTGATGGCTAAGACAGTTTCCATCCGGTGAAATGCCGTGATCATTGTTTGCACGAAGGTTGGGATGAAATGGAATTTCCTGCCATGCTTTTGTGGATTTATTAATACTATAAAGCTTCCCTTTTTTATTTACAATAAAATATGATCCGTCTTTCGACCAGTTGGGTGCTTCAAAATGGGTGGAATCCTTGTAAATTATTGTTCGTTTACCTGTTTCAATATTTATTGTTTCCAAACTACTTTGAATCTTTTTATTGTTTTGGGCCGAAGAAATCAAAGGAAGGAGTATAGCCAGTATAATAAGACGTTTCATATAGTTAGTATTGATGAAAAATGAATTTATGTAATTGAATTGATATATGGAGCGATTGCGCTGGTTCTATTAAAAAATTCTGATAAGAGAGGCAGGTTAAATATTTTGGCGGGGTGGATATTATTTGCTCAATAAAGATAAGAACGCAAAAGAGTGCGACGCAAGAAAAGCTTAATAGTAGTACTGCAGTCTGGCTCAAAAAAAAGCAATTTTTCTATTCGTTTTCCTGATAGTTTTTGTTAAAAATGAATTATTGCGTTTCCATTTATCCCTGTATTTTTCCATTTATCACTTTGTAAAAAAAATATATTTGAATTAATTTTTAATAAATTATTGATTTTTAGTTATTTAACTTAAAATATAATATTAGCCACCGCCAACTACCAAAAAAAAGATAGTACTATGTATTGCATAGTATTCTAAAATCACTCATCTTTGTGTTGTCAAAGTAAAACAACAGAATAAAATGAGAATGGAAGACAGGATAAAAACTTTATTAAAACAAGATTATTAAACTGAATGCCTGCTTACATGCAGGATCTTAAAAAACTCCGGTTATGGATATTCAGAACACACAAAGCCAGATGCGAAAAGGAGTATTGGAGTTTTGCATTTTATCTATCATTAAGCAGGGGGAAGTTTACCCCAGTGATATTGTGGAAAAAATGAAAGCGGCCAACCTGCACATCCTTGAGGGAACGCTTTACCCCTTATTAACGCGGTTGAAAAATTCGGGTTATCTAACTTACCGCTGGGTTGAAAGTGTATCCGGACCGCCCAGGAAATATTTTATCATGACCGAAAAAGGGCTTCTTTTCTATGCAGAACTGGAAAGAACCTGGAAAGAGCTGGCCGATGCGGTGCATGTACTTACACAAACTACTACTGAAACATACAACTCCAACTTAAACCAATAAACAGATTGATCATGAAAAAGGTAATCAACATAAACTTCCAGGGGCGTGTAATACCCATAGAAGAGACTGCCTGCGATATACTGAAGCAGTATGTGGAAAGCCTTCGTAAATATTTTGCAAACGAAGAAGGAAGGGATGAAATTATTAATGATATAGAAAGCCGTATTGCAGAATTGTTTAGCGAAGAATTGAAAAAAGGCAAAACCTGCATTACCGACGGGGATATAGAAACCATTATTGCGAGCATTGGCCGCCCGGAAGATTTTGAGGGCGAAGATGCAACTTTTGCGGAGGGCAGCACCAAACAGCAGAGCCAAGCCGGTTATGCCAATGAGGAGCAGCCTCGTGCAACAACTTCACGCCGGTTGTACCGCGATGAAAATGATAAAATACTTGGCGGTGTTTGTTCGGGGATAGCCAGTTATTTGCGAATTGATCCTGCTATCATACGGATATTATTCGCACTCGTTACAATTGGCGGGTTTGGCGCTGGTTTCCTGATATATATATTGTTATGGGCCATTTTGCCAAGCGAGAAACTGGATCGGGCCATCATCCGAAAAAGATTGTTCCGCAATCCGGATGATAAAGTTATTGCCGGTGTGGCCAGCGGTATTGCGGCTTATTTTGATATTGCAGTTTGGATTCCGCGTTTAGTTTTTGCGCTTCCATTGGTAATCAGCATTTTCATTTCCATTTTCAGAAATATTTTCTGGAATTTCAACCCTGGATTTTCCATTGTTTTCGGTTCTTTTGGCAGCACCTTCTTTATTGTATACCTGATTTTGTGGATTGTTATTCCACAAGCCACTTCGGCTTCCGAAAAGCTGGAAATGCGGGGTGAAAAAGTGGATCTCAATTCCATTAAAAATACCATCCAGGAAGACCTCGGGCATATTAAATCGAAGGCTGAAAAATGGGGGGAGGAATTTAAAGATAAAGCGGAAAAATGGGGCAAAGAGTTTTCAAAAACCGCCAATGAAAAAGGTAAAAGTTTTGGTTCGGAAGTAAGCTCCGCGGCAAGAACAGGCGGCAGCAGGCTTGGCCATGCTATTGGCGTGATTTTTAAAGCCTTCTTTTTATTCGTAGCGGGGTTGATTGCTTTTGGTTTATTGATGGGATTGTTGGGTATCATGCTTGGTGGCATAAATGTACTGCCGCTCAAAAATTTCTTTCTCGATGGGTTTGGTCAAAATTTTCTTGCCTGGGCAACTGTTATCCTGTTTTTAGCTGTTCCTGTTATTGGTTTACTTACATGGATCATCCGCAGGATTATTGGTGTAAGATCAAAAAAACCTTATCTGGGATATACTTTTGCCGGATTATGGATCATCGGACTGTTCTGCGCCATGATATTGGTGGGAAGCATTGCAAGAAGTTATAAGAGCAAAAGCGGTGTGGAAGAAAAAATAACCATGGCTCAACCCGCCAAAGGAAAATTATATGTGAAAGTGGAAGGCAATAAAATGAACTATTACCGCAGCGACTGGTTTGGTTTTTATTGGGATGACAATGATGGTCCTTTTTACGGAATATCGGAAGACAGCCTGCTGCTGCGTACCGTAAGGATCAGGGTGGTAAAAAGCGCAGACAGCAATTTTCATGCGCAAATGATAAAATTCAGCCATGGACGCAATCCGCAACTAGCAGAAGATTATGCAAACAGAATTGCTTTTACTCCAGATATGGGCGACAGCATCCTTATTTTCCCCGATGGATTTTCCATTACAAAAAACAATAAATTTCACAACCAGCAGGTATTGATCATCCTCGAAGTGCCGGTAGGAAAAAGAATAGAAATAGATAAAAGCGCGGATAGATACAGATGGTTTAATGTTGATTTTAATTCCAACCGCACAAGAGGCTGGTCGGTAAACTGGGACGATAACTGGAATATGGATTATAGCTGGAGAAGCGGTGTGGAATACCTGATGACCAATAAAGGTCTGAAATCAACAGAATTTTCTGATGATGATCACAATGAACAAAATGATACCCGGCAAAAACTGGAAGAACTTGAAAAGCAAAAACAGGAGCTCGAACAAAAGCAGAAAGATCTGCAAAAAGAACTGCAGGAAGACAGTAACCGGTATAAATATCAACCCGCCAATTCCGGCAAGGCTGCTATTATAAAAACGGTATCCACTTCCTTTGCCAAACAGAAATTAATGGACAACCGCCCTTTAAATATCAGCTCTTTATTATTATATAAACTCAGGTAATAGTTGGAGTAGTGTAAACTGCCCTGTTCCGTTTATCGGAATGGGGCTTTTTTGTTAGGGGGAAACTTCCATGACGGGTGTTTCTATAAACCAGCTATACCTGATAATAAAGAAACGGCATTATGATCCACATTTAAAGCTTAAAATTGATTGCGCATTGCTTAAAATGAACTTAAAGTCCTTTCATCCATTATAAAATCTAAGTATTTTGATTGTTGAACTGCTTTCTGATTAAGCAAGGTTTTCCATTGATCACACTTTACATTTTAATAACCCAATTCAAAACGTTTAAATGAGAACCAAAACCCTGGTAACGCTTATTTTTCCGGTATTAATATTTTTAATTTCCTGCCAAAAAGAACTTAGTTTTTTTGATGACACAATAAAACCATCAACACAACAATTAATAAGAATCCGGCAGGGAATCACTACGGATGACACAGTTCATTTGATCATATATGATTCTACAATGCGTATAAAAATGATAATTGACAGTACTTATCATGATACACTTGAAGCTTCTTACGACCCTTTAGGCAATCTTGTTGCTATTACGTTGAAGTATAGTAACTCATACGGTGACCGTGCTTCAGCGGTTTATGATGAAAATGGTTTATTAATACAATATGATTACACAATTGCAGGTACGTATGAAAAATTAATTTTTGAATACAAGGATAGAATTGTTACAAAAAAGAGTGTTTATTCAAATTTAGGTTTAGGGACGGAGGTTCAATTAAGAAGTTATTCTCTTTATGAAGTCAGTAATGGGAACATCACAAACATTAAGCAATATTTTTCTTCAAACGTATTGAAAAATGAAAAAAAACTCAGTTATGGCGACCAGCCAAACCCTTTTAAAAAGATTGCATTATTTAATTTTTCAAATATACTTGGCACCGAACATATAATAAATATTGAAACTTTTTTTTGTAACAATGTTTTAACCGGCTTTACAACAAAGGATGGATATTCGGTTAGTTCCAGCTATTCATACGATAATGAACAAAAACCTGAAAAGATTGTCACAAGGGAGATTTACCATGACCGGCCGGATGACTATCTGTTTACCTGGCAATTTTTTTATAAATGATGCTGTTTAATGAAATTAATGTTGTTGGGGTCGGGCGACCAAGAATGGTGCTGCCAATTATGTGCTTATTAATATCGGCTAAGCAAACTGAAGTTGTGTTATTCAATAGCGGCATAAAATTTCTTATTTCTATGTAACTTTAGTTAATTAAATAAATTGAAATGAATATTGCTCAACATATAGAAATCAATCCAAAAATAATGATGGGCAAGCCAGTAATTAAAGGTACCCGTATATCTGTTGAATTAATACTGGAGAAACTCTCTGCGGGGGAATCGGAAGAGGATATTTTAATAGCGCATCCTCATATAACAAAGGAAGATATTAAAGCTGCTTTATTATTTGCAGCTCAATCACTCAAAGGTGAAAAGATTTATCCGGTTACGATATGAAAATACTGGCTGATGAAGGGGTAGACAAACCGATTGTGACTGCTTTACGTAATGTGGGTTTTGACGTAGCATATATTTTAGAAACTAATGCGGGTGCAGAAGATAACTCTATTCTGGAATTAGCATATTCTCAACAAAGGATTTTGATTACCCAAGATAAAGATTTTGGCGAACTGGTCTTTCGTCTTAAAAAAGCGCATTATGGCGTTATACTTATAAGATTACAGGGATATGCGCCGGATTTAAAAGCGGAAATCACAGCTCATCTTTTTCTTCATCACGGCAATGAATTGATGGGAGCTTTTACTGTAATTCAACCTAATGCAATAAGAATAAGAAAATGATCGAGTAGCAGGTTGGAAGTTCAACAGTTAATTTAAATCTTTAAATACGCTCTTTTCCGCGTGGCTCATTTTCAATGGTATATACAATAAACTATAAAAGTGGAATATATAACTCTAAAAAATAAATATTTCTTATTAGCCATTGGGTTAATAGTTGTTGCAGTGGCAGCTCTAATCTTATACTCAATTATTTTTTTAAACCTCCTTCTTTTGAAGAGGTAATGAAAGAACCAACAAAGCTGCTTAATAAAAAAGGTATGACTATGGTAGATAGAGAAACACGATTTGATAGTGGGTCTATATTGCCTAATAAAGTTTCCAATATAGCTACACATTAATTAATCAAGATACATTTACTGTAAATGTAAAAGGGTTAAAAACAGATGTTTATCCAGTTCTTTTAAAAAGGGTAAAAACAGATCCAGATTTTCAATTACTTCGAGAAAATAAAGCCAGTATTTTATATCAATATAGAGATAAGAATGGTAAAACTTTATTTAATCTTTTTTTCACTCCAAAACAATATCTAAAGTGATAACCCTTAATAAAATTAAAACTGTAAGAATTAAACCGCCGCCGTTGTTGGTCGCCTGACCAACAAGAAAACGTTTTGACAAATATTACTTTTAATTCAACGCCTCAGCAAACTATGCTGACCTGCGGTATTAAAATCGCGCCAGACCCGGTTTATTTCTGTGTTTTGCATTGCTGCATGAAGACCGCAATAAGGATATAATTGGTTCAAAACTGCTCTTGCGGCATTCACAAGCTCCCGACTTGCTTCACTTATTTTAAGTAAAATGTTTTCAGGAATTCCGGTTTCATGCGCACATGCCTCCCAGGAGGAATCGAGCGTTTGAAAAAATGAAGTACGGATTTTTAGAAAATGGCTACGGGTTTCATTTAAAATAGCATGTTCATTCACCTGTTTTTTATCAAAAATCCTTTCGGTCAAATCTAAAAAATGGATGGTCATGCCTGAGAGATTGATGGCAAGCGTTACTTCGGCCAACTGCAAAAAAGGATAGTGGAATAAAGGGCGAGAAACAACCGGCGCATTAATATCAAAGCTTCTTTGTGTATCCACATTCAAGTCATTTATTTGAAAGGAATGACTTCCGGTTGCCACCATTCCCATAGCGTTCCAGGTATGGATAATTTTTACTTCTTCTTTTTTAAAAATGAAAGAACGGATAAGATCGCTGCCATCCTTTTTTAATTTCTGCCAGCCGTTTTTATCCAATATCCGGCAATTTGCAGTAAAATAACTTGCATGCATACTGCCCGTTGCATATTTCCAGGTTCCGTTTATTTTAAATCCGTTTTTATATTCCATTGCGGTTCCGGTAGCAGCGCCGCTTCCGGCAAGGCATACCTTCGGATCGTTAAAAACCATTTGTGCAACAGAAGGATGTAAGAATCCGCCAAACCAGCCTGCTCCGCTGCATAAAGTTATTACCCAGCCGAGGCTTCCATCTGCCCAACTGAAAGCTTCCAGCAACCGCACCGCCAAAGGAAGATCTTTCTCCTTTCCGTAATAATCACCAGGTGCCAATAATTTAAACCATTCCTGTTCATAAATAAGGTGCAGCACACGGGAATGCAGCAAGCCGTTTAATTCTGCTTCCGCAGAATGATTGCGAATGATTTCAATCCAATCTGCCTGCAATAATTCAGATGGATGATTTTTTATTTCCATGCATTTCGTGTTTAAGTAAATTCAAACCTTTTTGATTGAGATAGATTTTTTTCCATTTAAAATAACCCATTATGGCCACGACAAAAAGGAAAACAGTAAGCAAGGCGAAGAGTGCCAGTTCCTTATAAAATAGCAAGGGAATAGCAATGAAGTTGGAAACATTCAGTAAGATCCAGTTTTCAATTTTCCGATGTGCCAGCAACCACATTCCGGCCCATGCGGTGGAAGAAACCACCGCATCCATTACCGGCACGTTGGAAGGCGTAAAATGTTTTAAGAACAGGTATAGCAAAATGGCGCCGCCAATTGAAATTGAAATAGTGATTTTCCATTCCAATTTTGTGCTGTAGGTAACAGGGAGTGGCGGTTCATTGCGTTTGCGAAACCAATGCGCCCAGCCATAAATGCTCATGACCAAATAATAAAGGTTCAACAGGCATTCGGCATATAAACCCACTTCAAATAGTACAAACAGCGAGCATAAAATCCCCGTTATTCCCGTGGGATACAGCCATAGATTATTGATCCTTGCCAATAAAACCTGCATGATACCAAATGCCACTGCCGCCCATTCCATAGAACCCGTTTGCCTGATTTGCTGTATCAACAGTTGAAACCAATCCTGAATAGCCAATTTCAAAAATTATTAAAGTGAATTTTGCAGCGGGGGCTGCCGCAAGAATTAAATATTTACCTCTCCCTACGCCGGCATTATCCGGATCAGGTCTTCAGATCAGTGATGGCCTGTTGGTTCAGGTTTAAACTCTAAAAGCCATGCTGTTCGGATGGGTATGATCTCAGCCTGAATGATTAACCGTCAAATAAATAGCCGGCCAATCGTAAGGCACCCCTTGAGAATTTTTACAAAACTAACTCAAAGAAGGATGAAGAATGGATAAAATTTGATTTATGTATCAGCAAAATCAATATATATTGGAATATTGGTCAGGCGACCAACATTGGCTAGGCGACCAACAACGGCGAAAGAATTTGTATTCCAAATTGTAGACGGTTGGAAGATTTATTATAACATTGATAATATTTGAATACCTGTTCGCTTAATAATTGTATGTCCTTATAACGGAAATCTTGCTGTCATTATCAGTCATTTTTTCTGAAATCAGCCTGTTTTGACTGTCGAATACGTAAGTATGATTATAGACTGTTTTAAAGCCTCCCGAAATATTTGTGGTTGTTTTTACTAATTTGGGACTTTGATAGTAATAAGGCGCTAAACCCAAAGGGCTGCTTTTTAAATCGGGATAATATTCATAAGTAGTTACTTTAAACTGGTCTTCTTCTTTAATAACATTTCCTTCAATGTCATATTGATAGGTAGTAACATTGTCAAGGATTGCTCCGGTTGCTTTTTTATAAACATACATTTTACGTTCTGTTAGTTGCCTGGCCGAATTGTAAATGTACTTTTCAGTAGTGGTATCATGGGTGTCATTATATTGAAAGGAACTGTCCATTAAAGAAAAAGCATTGAGGTAAAAGTCTTCATGAAGGGAAAGTTTATTGCCAATAAATATTTCCATATGAAATTGATTTTGGCCATGGGTATAAACCATTCTACTACCTGAAAAGCCAACAGATTCTACAGTTTTTAATTTCCCATCGGGATAATATGAGACATTAAAGGTATCGGTTATACTCGTGGAACCATTGCTAAGGGTTTCCGTATAGCTTTTTATTTTAAAAGATTGGGAAGGAGATTCCGGAGAAGATTCACTTAATTCTTTTTGACAGGAAGTGAATAAAATTATGCAAGCTGTAATGAAAAGCGTAAAGGGTTTCATATTTGATTATTCGTTAAGGCGTTTATTGGTTTTTATGAATAAGATTTAAAAATAAGGGGTTTAATTCTGAATAGTGATAAAATTTCTGTAGGGTTTTAAACAATTATTGATTGAATCATTTGAAAAAAATGATTTCTTATTGCCGTCTCGCTTTAGCCGACGGACTGAAAATATTTATCTACACCCGGCTTTAGCCGCATAAAAACTATTGTTAAAGAACGCATTGTTGAAAATTTTGTCGAATAAAAATCTAACAGTATAAGAGTGCGATCCCGATAATAATCGGGACAGGCTCCAACAAAGGCAGCACAAAGATTTGCTGCCGGGCGCAAAAAAAAACTCCCGTATTAAACAGGAGTTTTAAAAGATAAATTGCATTATAAGTTAAACATCAATTTTTGCATAGCGGGCATGCGATTCGATGAATTCCCTTCTTGGCGCTACTTCATCCCCCATGAGCATGCTGAAAACGCGGTCGGCTTCCGCTGCACTTTCTATAGTTACACGTTTTAAGGTTCTGCGAGCGGGATCCATAGTGGTTTCCCATAACTGGTCGGCATTCATTTCTCCCAAACCTTTATAGCGCTGGATGGTTACACTGTCTTCTTTTCCGCCACTCATCTTTTCGATATACATTTTCCTTTGTTCTTCGGAATAGGCATAGTTCTGCTCTTTTCCTTTCTTTAATAAATATAAAGGCGGCTGGGCAATGTACACATATCCCTGTTCTACCATTTCTTTCATATAGCGGAAAATAAAGGTTAGAATCAGCGTGGCTATATGGCTTCCATCCACATCCGCATCGGTCATGATGATGAGCTTATGATAACGGAGTTTGATGAGGTTTAATGCCTTCGGATCTTCAGGTGTGCCAATAGTTACACCCAAAGCGGTGTACATATTGCGGATTTCCTCATTTTCATAAATTTTATGTTCCATCGCTTTTTCCACGTTCAAGATTTTACCTCTTAGAGGCAAAATGGCCTGGAAACTTCTTTCCCGTCCCTGTTTGGCAGTACCGCCTGCCGAATCTCCTTCCACCAGGTATAACTCGCATTTTTCAGGATCTCGTTCGCTGCAATCGGCCAGTTTGCCGGGTAATCCGCCACCGCTCAGTACCGTTTTGCGCTGAACCATTTCGCGGGCTTTTTTTGCAGCAACACGGGCCTGCGCCGCTAATATTACTTTGTTGATAATATTTTTGGCTTCCTTAGGATTTTCTTCGAGGTAATTTTCCAAGGCGCGCGCTACGGTTACCTGTACCACACCACTTACTTCGCTATTACCCAGTTTGGTTTTTGTCTGACCTTCAAATTGTGGTTCGGGCACTTTTACACTGATGATAGCACTGAGGCCTTCCCGGAAATCATCACCTTCAATTTCCACTTTGGCTTTTTCAAAAAGGCCCTGCTTATCTCCATAATTTTTAAACACCCGTGTTAAAGCCTGGCGGAAACCTGTTACATGCGTACCGCCTTCAATGGTGTTGATATTGTTTACGTAGGAGAAAATATGTTCTTTAAAATCATCATTATAGGTAAGTGCCACATCTACCATTACATTACTTGCCGGATCATGCGCTTCTACATACAAAGTTTTGGAAATCAAAGGAGTTCTTTTTCCATTTCTATCCAGCATTTCCACGAACTCAATGATGCCGCCTTCGCTGTAAAAATTTTTAGAATAATAATGGCCTTCCTCATCCTTATCACGCAGATCATTGATGGTAATACTGATGCGTTTATTGAGATAGGACAGCTCCCGGAGACGGCTTTCTAAAATATCCCGGTTGTACTCCAATGCCTGAAAGATGGTAGCATCGGGCCAGAAATGAACGGTGGTACCGGTTTCATCACTTTCTCCAATTTCACGTACTGAATATTGAGGAATGCCTTCATGATAAGTTCTGTTCGAATATCTTTCCTTCCCTGCGCACGGTTACATGCATAGTGGAACTCAATGCGTTTACGCAACTTACACCCACGCCATGCAGACCACCGGAAACCTTGTATGTATTTTTATCAAATTTACCACCCGCGTGCAAAACGGTCATTACCACTTCCAATGCGCTGCGGCCTTCCTTTGTATTGATACCTGTGGGAATACCGCGGCCATCATCGGAAACACTTACAGAATTATCTTCATGAATGTTCACAATAATGGTATTGCAATAACCTGCAAGGGCTTCATCAATGGAATTATCCACCACTTCATATACAAGATGATGGAGGCCTTTTACTCCAATGTCTCCAATATACATCGCCGGGCGTTTGCGAACGGCTGCGAAACCTTCTAAAACCTGTATGCTATCGGCGCCATAATCTTTGACCTGCGCTTCTTGGGTTAATATATTTTCCTGGCTCATAAATTGCTAAAATATCCTTCTTTTAATGGTTTTCCGGAAGTGGACAAATTTAAGGAAAATAAGTGGTTTTTAATCGTTAAATGAGGGATTGTTCCATACAGCGCATCCAGTGGCGTGGCGGGCTTCTTTATGCCCATTTTAAGCGGTTCAACATCAAATGTTTTTCAGGGTTTTCAAAATACTACGTTAAATGGCCCTAAAAGTTATATATTTCGGCTAAAGATAAATTGATTTCCAATCCATGTAAAAAAACGGATTCATTTGTTTGGGTAAAGTTTCCGTTTTCCATATATCCTGATCATCTTTGAAGTGAAAAACAACCCATATTTTTTCAGGTTCCATCAATAAATAATATCGGAAAGAAGAATTTTTTTAAAATCTGAAAATTTAGCCCTGCTATGTTTAATCCTCGTACTGTCGCTTAGTACTTCCATTATTAATTCGGGATTGTATTGAACATACCGGGTAGCTTCAGAGTCGGGCTCTTTGGTAATAAAAATATCAGGATAGTAATACTTGTTTTCGCCATATATCTTTACTTTCATGTTTTCCATAAAAACAAAATATCCCTTTGATTTGACCAAATTGGTCAATAGCAATAAGATGTTCTGACAAATAAAATTATGCCTTCTTGATGCTCCTGACATAGCAGTTAGTTTTCCATCAATAAATTCATGACGAATGTCGCTTGCTTCTTCTGAGCGGATATACTCTTCCAGCGTGATAATGGGAGTTCCAATGGTTAAATCCATAGCTCTAAATTACGATTAATTTTAGTCAAATCCTTCCCAGGTTCATCGCAAGAATTGACATTAATCATTCAATACCTGCATATTTCCATTATATTTAACCTATTAAAAAAACGCTTTGCTCAGCCGCTCTACAATACAATTGCTTCGCTTTCCATTCTCTTATTTTTTAATGCCTGTATATTGGTTTGCTTTAAGTACGGTGCCACATATCAATCCTTTACGCGCCATATTGATATTTATAATTTTACATCTTTTACTGTATCCTGCAAGTAATGGATACAACAGCTTTATGGATAAAGATGAGAGCAGTATTGGCGGTATTGAAAATCCATTGCGACCGACAAAGCAATTATTTTATACAACATTTATAATGGACCTGATAGCCCTGCTGCTTTCATTATTCGTATCCATATTGTTTGCGGCAGGATGCTTGTTTTACATCATTTGTTCGCGGTTGTACAGTTACAGAGGTATCCGCTTAAAACGCTTTCCGGTTATCGGGTATCTTACCGTAATTTTAAACCAGGGCGCTTTGATTTTCTGGATGGTGTATTATGGAAGCAGCAGTCAATTTAATGTGCATCCGCCATTACATTGTTTGGTGGCGGCCACATTTTTAATTGGGGGATTTTATCCGGTTACGCAGATCTATCAGCACAAAGCGGACGCAAAAGATGGAGTGAAAACCATTAGTATGAAGCTGGGCATAAGAGGTACATTTATCTTCTGCGCCATCCTGTATGCTATTGCATTTGGCTTATTGTTTGATTACTATTTCAAACTGCAGCGATTACATGATTTTATGCTGCTGGTTATTTTTTTTATCCCTGTCATTTTCATTTTTATGCGCTGGGTTTTAGAAGTTTGGAAAAATGAAAACGCAGTCAACTTTCAACAAACCATGCAGATGAATAAAATTGCCGGAATCTGTACAAACCTGGCTTTTATCACCTTATTAATTATCCATCAATTTGGCTAATATCATTTCCATATCAACAGCCGTTCCGGATCATTGCCATAGGCAAATGGATATTTTGCAGTTCATGCAAAAGGCTTACCGCATGGAAGAACCGGACCGGCGAAAGCTTTCATTTTTGTATGCGAAAAGCGGGATTGATACCAGGTATTCTGTTTTACCGGATTATAGTTTGGACAGTGGTAAGTGGTCATTTATTTCAGCATGCAAACAAATACAACCCGATCTTGAAAAAAGGATGCGGTTATATAAACACCATGCATTGCCATTATCATTAAAGGCAATTAATAAATGTATAAATGGAATTATTGATCCCTCGCAGATAACCCATCTCATCACAGTTAGTTGCACAGGCATGAGCGCTCCGGGGTTGGATCTGGAAATTGCCGAAGCGCTCGAAATGCAATCCGGTATTTTCCGCAGTTCTGTAAATTTTATGGGATGTTATGCTGCCATTCATGCTTTGAAACTGGGTAAAATGATTTGCGATACTGAAGCTGCAGCGCAGGTGCTGATTGTATGCACCGAATTGTGTACGCTTCATTTTCAGCAGGAGTTTAACTTGAATAATGCAGCCAGCAGTTTATTATTTGCAGATGGCAGTGCAGCAGTTTTATTGTCCAATTCAAATAAAATAAAACCGGCATTTTCACTGGATGGGTTTTATTCAAAGCTTGCATTTAAAGGCAAAAATGATATGGCCTGGCAACTGGGAAGCAATGGTTTTTTGATGACTTTGAGTGGTTATGTGCCTCAATTGATTGAAGAAGATATTTCCACTCTTGTAGATGAAGCGCTAAAGAAAAATAATAAAACAAGAAATGACCTTACTGACTGGTGCATTCATCCCGGTGGCAAAAAGATACTGGATAACATTGAAAAGCAATTAAAGCTTTGCCCCTGTGCGTTGCATCATTCCAGAAATGTATTGAGGAATTATGGCAACATGTCTTCGGCCACCATTTTATTCGTATTGAAAAAGATGCTTGAAGATCAGAATGATCAAAAGAATAGAACTGTTTTTGGCGTTGCTTTTGGACCTGGATTAACCATGGAAACATTTATCGCATCCTCCATATGAATTTTGCAAACCGTAGTAATGAAAAAGAGCTTTTGGATAAGGATGATATTCCCTTTGAGGATATTCGTTTAAACATGCAGGAGCTTAATACGGTGAATACTTATCTGGGCGGCCATAAGGTTTCTATTTCCGGGTTAAAGAAATTAATTGGCCAGAAAAAGGAATTATTCATTTGTGAGATCGGCTGCGGCGTCTGGGGATAATTTGCTGGCATTGTATTATTGGTGTAAGAAAAATCATATCCAGGTGAGATTATCCGGCATTGATATAAAGCAGTCCTGTATTGATTTTGCAAAATCAAGAATTGATTTGCAGGGAAATACAGAATGGTTGGCAAATGATTACCGCAATGTGCAATTTTATGAGCAACCCGATATCATTTTCTCCAGTTTATTCTGTCATCATTTTTCAGATGAAGAACTGATAACACAATTGCAATGGATGAATATAAACAGCACTTCAGGATTTTTTATCAACGACCTGCATCGGCATTGGCTGGCTTATTATTCCATCAAATTGCTTACAGCTATTTTTTCAAAATCTTACCTGGTTAAAAATGATGCGTCATTAAGTGTGGCGCGGGGTTTTACCAAAAATGAATGGAAAAACCTTTTGATTCAATCCGGTGTTTATCCATTTACAATTGAATGGAAATGGGCATTCAGGCATCTGATTATTGTAAAGAAGCATTTAAGAACGATATCGGACAATGAATGATAACTTATACGATATAGCAATTATAGGTGGTGGTCTCGCAGGTTTATCACTGGCCATACAGGCAGCAGCAAAAGGTTATCGAACCATCTTGTTTGAAAAAGAACAATACCCTTTTCATAAAGTTTGCGGCGAGTATATCAGTATGGAAAGCCGGCCGTTTTTATTAGCCTTGGGAGTGCCATTGAATGAGATGGAATTGCCATTGATCAAAAAATTAAATGTATCGGATATTAAAGGCAATAATTATCAGTTTAACCTGCCTTTAGGCGGGTTTGGTATCAGCCGGTTTACATTGGATAATCTTTTATACCAGGTTGCTTTAAATAAAGGAGTGCATATCAGGACAAAAACAAAAGTAACCGATGTTCAATTTAGCAATGATCAATTTTATATAAGCACAACTGCAGGAAATTTTTATGCAACTACAGCAGCGGGCGCCTATGGTAAAAGAAGCAATCTTGATATTAAATGGAAACGTTCATTTATTCATAAAAAAAAGGGTAAGCTGAATAATTATATAGGCATCAAGTATCATGTTAGATATCCGCAAATCAGAGGATACTATTGCTTTACACAATTTCGAAAACGGATATTGCGGCATATCTGCTATAGAAGAGGATAAATGTTGTTTGTGCTATTTAACAACGGCGGAAAATTTGAAGACTAACAATAATTCCATACCAGCTATGGAACGGAATATATTAAGCAGAAATCCATTGCTTAAAAAAATCTTCAGGGAATCAACATTTTTATATGATGAACCGCTGGCCATTTCACAAATCAGTTTTTCACGCAAATCGCAAGTGGAAAACCATATACTTTTTTCTGGTGATGCAGCAGGGATGATCACTCCTTTATGCGGCAATGGCATGAGCATGGCAATGCATGGAAGTAAACTTGCTTTTGAAGCGATAGATTTATTTTTGCAACAAAAGATTAACCGTACTCAAATGGAAAAAAAATATCAGGATCAATGGAATATCCGGTTTGCGGAAAGGTTGAGAACGGGTAGAGTTGTGCAGCAATTATTTGGCAAAACATGGACTACCGGTTTATTTTTAAAAACGATGAATACGTTCCCCCGGCTTGCAAAAAATATCATAGCATCAACACATGGTGAGCCTTTTTAGTGTGGGATGAAAAGTGAGAAATGGATAGTGAAAAGTGAAAAATGAAAAGCCAATAGTGAGAAGTTTTGCGCGGAAAAAGTTGATAATATTATTTGATTATTCGTTCGTTATTTGATGATTTGAATTGCCGATAATACCGTATAAGATGCAGCGTCATGAAATCCCCATTCTTATTGTTTTGCCCTTACTGGGCAATAACTCAATGGTCATCCTATTTCTACCGACATATTGCCCCTACAGGGCATTCCAATCTCCAAAATCTCAAAATCAACATTCACCGCTCACACTCCGCACTAACTATATAACTACTCCATACTCACTCCTCACTCCTTGCTTTGTCAGAGAATTGTAATGAATGGTTATATCTAATGCCAATTCATGGAAAATGGATGCAGGTACATTAAGTTTGCAGCCTTATGACACAGGCATTGGAAATATTGAAGGGTGGGTTAAAAGGTACGGAAACCCTTGATATGGATTTGCTTTATGTAAAAGAGCAAAATGTTCCGGGTTCAATTCAATATGATGTTCGCCGCTATCATTCGCAAAATCCCTGGGTGGCTGAGGATACCGGAATGCTGATGTATCATTACGACAGTAAACTGCATGAAGACAATTATCTTGAACTTCGGTATTGCGTTACCGGCAACCGGTATTGCGAAGACCGGAGCTGTGCCAATTGCATTCAAAAAAACGCCGGTAATAACTGTTTAGGAAAACAGGAGACAGTGGATATATTTACCTTCCATTTTACCGCAACGTTTTTACATCAGTTTGTTCATAACGTGAAACTGAATAATCGTAAAGATGAAGTGCTCGCGTTTAAACATCCGCATTCTTTTACCAAACTCTTCCCGCTTTGCAATAAAAAGCGCAATGTGCTGGATACGTTACTGAACAATAGTTACAGCGGCTCATTGGAAAATATTTTTATCAACTCCAAAGTACATGAACTTTTACTTTACAGCATAGATTGTTTGGCAGATGATAAAGAAGAAGGTTTTGCATGTAAGTTTCTTGCCGATGAAAGCGGAAGAGAACGTATTTACCTCGCGCGTGAAATATTACTCAAACGTATTGGTGAGCCCATCACCATTAAAGAACTGAGTCGTAAAGTAGCCATTAATGAATGCTATTTAAAGAAAGGATTTAAAGAAGTATTTGGTACCACCATCTTTGATTTTTATCAGCAGCAGCGTATGGAGCACGCAAAATATCTGTTGTATGAAAAAGGATTGACTGTAACAGATGTTTCCGCCGTTCTTGGTTATTCCTCCATTTCACATTTCTCCGCCGCATTTAAGAAACATACCGGGTTGAAACCTTGTGATCTGCTCAGATAAGATTGATTTCTGATTTTTACAATAAAGAATACAGATCTTTAAAATTTTCTGATTTTCCACATGGTTTTGATATGAAGCACTTCAGGGTGGTTATAAATTAGTTTGATTAACTGATGATCTTATAATTAATATGATTTGCTTTCAAAATCTTTGTTTTGCAAGTAAGCCTGAGATGAGAAACATTGATTTGTTTCTCATCTCAAGGCAGGCACCAAAGCATTTTTAGTTTGACTTTTCCCTTTTCAACTCTTACTTCCCCATTTCTTTCAAACTTTCTTCTGTAGCTTTAATGGTAGCATCAAGGTCTTCATAAGTTAAAGCATTATTCAAAAACCAACTCTCAAATGCTGAAGGTGGCAGATATATTCCACGCTTCAACATGGCATGAAAATATTTTTTAAACAATTCATTATTGGCTGAAGCTGCGGTAGCAAAATCAGTTACCGGATGATCGCTAAAATGTACGCTGAGCATAGATCCCAGGCTATTAATAACATACGGGATTCCCGATGCTTTCAATGCTTTATCCAGGCCATCGTGCAGGTAAGCCGTTTTTTCATCCAGTTCGGCATAAATAGCAGGATTATTTTTTAATTCATTCAGTAAAGTATAACCTGCTATCATCGCAATAGGATTGCCGCTCAAAGTGCCTGCCTGGTAAACATTTCCCAATGGTGATATATGCTCCATGATTTCGCGTTTACCGCCAAAGGCGCCCACGGGCATACCACCCCCAATCACTTTACCATAAGTCACTAAATCGGCATCTATTTTTAATCTTTCCTGCGCGCCGCCGGCTGCTAAACGAAAGCCCGTCATTACCTCATCAAAAATAAAAACAATGCCTTCATCCGTACATATTTTGCGTACCCCTTCGAGGAAACCAGGCTCAGGTAAAATACAACCCATATTACCTGCAACAGGTTCTATAATGATGGCGGCAATTTGATTTTTATTTTCCTTTACCAATTGTGAAACTGCATCCAGGTCATTGTATGCGCAAGTCAGCGTATCTGCCGCGGCACCCGCCGTAACACCGGGTACCGTTTGAATGTTGAAAGTGGCAACCCCGCTTCCTGCCTTTACCAAAAACGCATCGGCATGACCATGATAACAACCTTCAAATTTGATAAATTTATTTCTTCCTGTATAACCTCTTGCCAGTCGTAAAGCGCTCATACAGGCTTCCGTACCACTGCTCACCATCCGTATAAGATCCACATTAGGCGCCATTGTTTTGATCAATTCCGCCATTTCTATTTCCAGCGTTGTCGGTGCGCCAAAAGAGGTGGAATCCTTTGCTTTTTCCTGTATGGCTTTCACCACCGGATCATAGGCATGCCCCAGTATCATTGGCCCCCAGGAAGCGATATAATCAATGTATTTATTGCCATCCGCATCATACAGGTATGCGCCTTTTGCACGCTCAATAAATACCGGTGTCCCGCCCACGCTTTTAAATGCACGCACCGGTGAGTTTACGCCACCCGGTATAGATTGCTGCGCCCGTTCAAATAATTGTTTGCTTTTATTGTACATGTAAAAATATTTTTGTTCCCGGTTTTAGTAATCCTATTTAGCTTTTCCTGGATCTGTCCCGGTCTAAAACCGGGATCGCACACTTCGGCTGCTAGATTATAGTTCAGCTTATCGTTGCGAATTATTAAAATCGTTTTTGTAAACGTTTCTGCGTTGTGTTCAAATTAATAATTCAGCAATTTCACCGCATCTTTCGCAAAATAAGTGGCAATCAGATCGGCGCCTGCTCTTTTAATGGAAGTAAGACTTTCAATAATTGCTTTTTCTTCATTGAGCCAGCCCATTTTTGCGGCTGCTTTTATCATGGCATATTCGCCGCTCACATGATAAGCGCTTACGGGCACATCTACGGCATTCTTTATCTCACGGATAATATCCAGATAAGCCATTGCAGGTTTTACCATTACAATGTCAGCGCCTTCTTCAATATCCATCAATGTTTCTTTAATTGCTTCAACCCGGTTGGCGTAATCCATCTGGTAAGTTTTTTTATCACCAAAACCTGGTGCGCTGTCCAGTGCATCGCGAAAAGGTCCATAAAAACAGGAAGCATATTTAGCGCTGTAAGCCATAATGCCTGTTTTGGTATAACCATTTTTCTCCAATGCTTCACGAATAGCTCCGATACGGCCATCCATCATATCACTTGGCGCAACAAAATCGGCCCCGGCCTTTGCATGGCTCAGACTCATTTTTACCAATGCTTCTACAGTAGGATCATTTACGATTTCTCCATTTTCCACAATGCCATCATGGCCATAGGAAGAATAGGGATCCAAAGCCACATCGGTCATTACCACCATTTCCGGACACGCGTCTTTAATCGCTTTAATGCATCTCTGCATTAATCCATCAGGATTCCAGGCTTCTTTGCCGGTATTGTCTTTAAGTTCATCGGGTGCTTTTACAAACAATAATATACTCTTAATGCCCATGCTCCAAAGTTCTTTTACTTCTTTTATGGTAAGGTCTATTGAACGACGGTAATAGCCCGGCATGGAAGGAATTTCAAAAACCACATTTTCACCTTCGTCAATAAAAAGCGGGGCAATGAAATCATTTGGTGTTAAACTAGTTTCCGCAACAAGGCTTCTGATTGCGGAAGACTGACGAAGGATCCTGTTTCTTCTTTGTAAATACATTTTATAATCTTTTGAGGAATTTATCTGGGTTTTGGCGAAAATGATGAACAGCAAATACATACAATTCATCGCCAGCTATTTCATAAATAATTTTATATGGAAATACTTTTAAAGCAAGTGACCGGATAGTTTCTTTTTCAGAAACATACGAATAGTAAGTAGGATGTTGTTTTAATTTTTTATAGAAGTCAGTCAATTCTTCAAGAAAGCGATCCCCTAATCCGGGTTGCTGATCTTCATAAAAAGAATACGCTTCAAAAGTATCTTTTTCAGCTTCAATAGAAATTATAATATTATAATCCATTATGATAATTTCTACGAATCCTGTTGTGCGCTTCGTCTATTGTGGAGCCTTTTTTATTGTTTTCATAAAAAACTTTCCTTCGATCTTCAAAAAAATCTAATTCTTCTTTTGAATAATTTTGACCTGCGTCATTATATTCATTCGCCAATGCAATCAATAATCCCATTAGCTTTTCATCAGCACCTTCTACAATATGCAATAAAGCTTCTTTTTTTTCCGCAATACTCATACTAAAAGTTTTTCCAAATTTACTTTAATTAAGGCATTTTTATCCTCCTCAGGAATTTCCATTCTAAACCCAATTTGCCGGGTTTAAACACACCTCTAATAATTTCTCTTCCTCACTTCCAGCCTCGGGCTTATAATTATACCCCCATCTTGCTCTTGGTGGGAGACTCATTAAAATACTTTCCGTTCTTCCGTTTGTTTTTAAGCCGAACAATGTTCCCCTGTCATGTATCAGGTTAAACTCTACATAACGACCTCTTCTTATTTCCTGCCATTCAATCTCTTTTTCGCTGTAAGGCATATCCTTTCTCCTTTTTACAATAGGCAGATAGGCATTTAAAAATGCATTCCCATTGGCTTGCTGAAATGCGAATAAACGATCCGCATCCGTTTCATTCTCAGGACGCAGATAATCGTAAAATACACCACCGATACCACGCGTTTCATTGTTGCGATGTTTATTGGTAAAATATTCATCACAATGCTGTTTATGTTTTGGATAAAGTTCTTGCCCAAAAGGATCCATTGCGGCTTTTAATGTTTGATGAAAATGACGGGCATCTTCTTCAAAAAGATAATAAGGTGTCAGATCCGTTCCGCCGCCAAACCAGCTATCTATTTTTTTATCCTTAGAATCATATAGTTCAAAATAACGCCAGTTGGCATGCACAGTAGGCACATAAGGATTCAGCGGATGGATAACCAATGACAAACCACAGGCAAAAAAATTGCTTTCTCCTACACCAAATGCCTGTTGCATGGTTTTGGGTAAAGGACCATGCACCGCAGAGGTATTTACCCCGCCTTTTTCAAACACATTGCCATTTGCAATCACGCGGGAAATGCCACCGCCGCCTTCCTCCCTTATCCACTGATCTTCAATAAATTTTTCCTTACCATCAATCGCTTCCAATCCTTTGCAGATGATGTTTTGCAAATCATGTATGTATTGTATCCATTGTTCTTTTGTCATATCATATAGAGTTATGAGCTTTGAGCTATGAGCTGTCAGCTTAACTATTAACCATTATATCGCCATTCCTTTACCGCATCTACAAATGCCCTTGCATGATCTACCGGAACATTGGGTAAAATGCCATGTCCTAAATTGGCAACATGGTGCGTACCTTCAAATGCATCCATCATGGTTTTCACTTCTTTTTGGATAACGGGTATGGGCGACAATAATTTAGCGGGATCAAAATTTCCCTGCAGTACAACATCGGGACCAGCCATTTTACGGGCCATTTGCGGTGTAATGCACCAGTCAATACCCAGGCCATGCGCACCGGTTGCAGCCATTGCATCCAGGCTATGCCAGGCGCCTTTTGCGAAAATAATAGTAGGCACCAGGTCTTTCAATGCGGCAACAATCTGGCGGATATATTTCAATGAAATATTTTCAAAATCTGCAGGACTTAGTAATCCTCCCCAGCTATCAAAAATCTGTACGGTATCCACACCCGCTTTTACCTGTCCTTTCAAATATTCGATTGTAGTATCTGTAATCATCTGCAGCAACTGATGCGCTAATTGCGGCTGTGCATAACAAAATGCTTTTGCTTCATCAAATGTTTTGGATCCTTTACCTTGTACCATATAACAAAGCAAAGTCCATGGAGCGCCTGCAAAACCAATCAATGGTACCCTTCCATTCAGCCCCTGCTTAATAAGTTTAATGGCATCAAATACATAATTCAATGTTTCATCCACATCGGGAACATGAACCCGTTTCAGGTCATCAACGGTTTTAATTGGAGCTGGTAAATATGGCCCCTGGCTTTCTACCAGTTGCACTTCCAGACCCATTGCCTGGGGAACCACTAAAATATCGGAAAATAGAATAGCGGCATCTACGCCCACAATATCTACCGGCTGCAAGGTGATCTCGCATGCCAGTTCAGGTGTCTGACAACGTTCAAAAAATCCATACTTTTTTCTAAGTACCATATACTCAGGAAGGTAACGGCCTGCCTGGCGCATCATCCATACGGGAACGCGTTCGGTTTTTTCTCCGCGTAAAACTCTTAGTAATAAATCGTTCTTTAAATGGCTCATATCTTTATTAATGTGAGAAGTGAAAAGTGAAATCACAAATCATCCGTCACCTGTTTTTTATTTTCAAAAAAAGTTATCGCCTGCTTTATCATCAGCTCCTTGTCCTGCCATTCACTCATTACAATTTTATTGTTGCAATGGGATTGAATGGCAGCTGTAGTTGTATTGCCAATAGAAAAGAATATGGTTTTTTCCAACGCGTTATTTTTACTGAAAAAACTCCGTACCGCACTCGGACTAAAAAATAAAATACCATCATACATTTTCTCAGCTTTATGAGGAGTAAGAATGGTTTTATAAACAATCATTTCTTTTACATGAATGCTATTCTTTTTTAAAATATCAGGAATATCCTCACCGCGGATATTACCGCAAAAAAATACAACTTCTTTTATTGAATCATGTTCTGCGATCTTTCTTGCCAGATCACTGCCATAAGATGCCGTATCAATAATAGAATCTGATCCAAAGTAGGAAGCGATTATTTTTTTAGTAGCGCCGCCAATACAGAAGAACCTCCAGGAAGGTTTATTATTGTTAAGCGCCGCAATAACAGCTTCTGCTGCATTCATACTGGTAATAACAACGACTGCGATTTTACCTGCGAGCGCATTTATTTCGTTGTGTTTGAATTGATCAACACAGTTTTCGGTTTCAATAAAATTCAATGTATCAATACAAATATCCTGCAACGCAGCTTGTTGTATCAATTGCGTATTTACAGGGCGTGTACATAATATCTGAATTTTATTTTGTTGCATTGCGAATAGCTTCTACAATTTTATTTCCACCATTATTCAATACTTCCATTCCGGATTCCATACCCAGATTACCGGCTTTTGATTTATCCATTATTTTTTCAATCTCAACTTTATTTTTTCCATCCAAAGAAAAAATATTTCCCCTGAAATGGATCTGTCCATTCTGTATTTCAGCCAATGCGCTGATAGGAGTAGAACATCCACCCATTAAAGCTCTCAGAAAATCTCTTTCTATTTTAGCGCATATTGCAGTGGATTCATCATTAAGCGGAGTGCAGGCATCTTTTGCAAATGCGTCATCTTCATTGCATACGATCATGATGGCTCCTTGTGCAGGAGCGGGCAACATCCAATCTAGTTCAATAGAATTTTCAGGTCTTAAATGAATGCGCTCCAGGCCTGCTGCGGCGAAGATGGCTCCATCCCAATTGCTCTCCTCCACTTTGCGCATCCTTGTATTTACATTACCCCGTAAGTTTTCAATAGTGTGATTGGGATAACGATTCAGCCATTGTGATTTCCTGCGGATACTACTGGTAGCAATCATTCCCTTAATCTCTGATGGAGAAATACTACCAGCTGATAACTGCCATTTATCAATGATCTCTTTGTTTTTATAAACCAAAATATCTTTGTATGAAGCTCTTTGCAAAACAGCTGCCTGTGCTATGCCTTTGGCTAATTGCGTTGGTACGTCTTTCATGGAATGAACAACAATATCCACGCGCCTGCTTAGTAAAGCGGCATCGAGCGTTTTGGTGAATATTCCCTGAACGCCGATTTCATAAAGAGGAGTTACAAGATCAATATCTCCTTCGGATTTTATATAAACCAGTTCGCTTTTAATATGATGTTGTAAAAGCAATTGCTGCACTAAGGAAGCCTGCCACACAGCCAACTGGCTTTCGCGGGTGCCAATTTTTAAAACCTTACTCATTTAATTGTTTAATTGGTACGGCTGGCAATGAAATCATTGATCGCCTCAATATAATTACAACCCGGCCGGTGTTGCTGGCGCATTTTTACGGCCATACTGTTGATGACTTTTTGAATAGTTTGCGTATCGGAAACCGATACATTGGAAGCATCGGGTATAACATTTAAATATAAATTGCATTGATGCATATCCATCAATTTTTGCTTTACCGCTTTTAAAACAGGTACATTCTTACGCATGCTGTACCATTCTGTAAACTCATCCATGTACTTAGCAATAATTTCATTCGCTTTGGGTACTTCCGCCATCCTGTTTTGCAAAGTAGCATCATTCATGCGCGACAATTCATCCACATTTACCAAGGTGATATGTTCCAGTTCACCGGCGGCATGTTCCACATTATTGGGAATGGAAAGATCTATCAGTATTTTTTTATTGCTAAAAAGCAGATCCTGTTTTTTAATTATGGGCTCTTCGCTGTTGGTGGCAACAATAACAATATCGGCGGTTTCGGTTTCAGCAATGGCATGCTCAAATGGCGCTACCCGCAGATTCAATTCATCGGCTAATTCCCGGGCCTTGTCTTCCGTACGGTTGATAAGGGTAATATGAGCGGCATTTAAATAATCAACTAAATTTTTACAGGTATTTCTTCCTATTTTTCCTGTACCTAATACAACAATTTTTTTATTGTGAATATCTTCAACCTGTTCTTTCAAAAATTGAATTGCAGCAAAAGATACCGATACGGTACCGCTGCTTAAACCGGTTTGATTTTTAATGATCTTAGACGATTGCAATACAAAATTGAGCAGCCTTTCCAGGAATGTTCCGATAAATCCTTTTTGTTTGGCAAATTTTGAGGCATGTTTTATTTGTCCTACAATTTCATAATCACCCAAAATTTGAGAATCAAGACCGGATGCTACCACAAATAAATGCTCAACAGCATTTATCCCTTGCCTGATATAACAAAGTTGCTGAAAGGTTTCAGCATCACCCGAAGTTTCGCTGCACAATAAAGAAACCAAAACAGAGGCTGAAGGAGCTATTCCATAAATCTCAGTGCGGTTGCAGGTGCTTAGCACAAACAATTCTTTAATGCCTTTCTTAGACGCTTTATTCAATAAGGATTGATATTGCTCAGGATTAATAGCGAATTTTCCCCGAATAGAAGCATCGGTTTTTTTATAATTGATTCCTGCAATAAAAAATTGGTTCATATCCATAGTCATATCCGGGTTATTCCGTCTCCCTCACAAATAGATACGCAAAGGTAGCCTCAAGAGTTTCTATAAAAAATGATATTCGTCATTCGATTGTCATTTATGTGTCATGTTTATTAAAGTCATTCGGTCATAAAGTCAATGAAGGCATTATTTATGGTGAATAATGAGTAAAACTAATTTAAAGAGCATGAGACAACAGCTACAATTATTATTGTTGCTATACCTTTGCAAACATTTAAAATATTATGGCTGATAAAACTAAACGCGGAATTATATTGATGAACCTCGGTTCGCCGGATTCTACAGAGGTAAAAGATGTACGCAAATATCTTATGGAATTTTTAATGGATAAGCGGGTAATTGATTATCCTTATCTTTTTCGTTTGTTTCTTATCGGTGGTATTATTGTACCAAAACGTGCACCCAATTCAGCGGAAGCTTATAAAAAGATCTGGACTAAAGAGGGTTCACCACTTATTGTAATTACCAAACAATTGCAGGAAGCATTGCAAAAAGAAATTGCCGATCCGGTTGTTATCAGCATGCGTTATGGTCGCCCCAGTATGAAGGAAGCTTATGATCAGTTGCTGGAAATAGATCCGGATATCAAAGAAGTAACCGCGCTTCCTTTGTATCCGCATTATGCCATGAGCAGTTATGAAACGGCAGTGGAGCATGCAAGAACAATACATAAAAAATACAATTATCCTTTTACACTTTCATTTGTAGAACCTTTTTACAATGAAGTTCACTATATAGATGCATTGGCTGAAAGTATGCGCCCATACCTGGAAACGGATTATGACCAGATTTTGTTCAGCTACCATGGTTTACCGGAACGTCATATGAAAAAAGCCGATCCTACGAAGACGCATTGTATGCAATCGGCCGACTGCTGTACAGTTCCTTCAGCGGCACATAATACCTGCTACCGGCATCAGTGTTTTGCTACCACTAAACTGATTGCGAAAAGCTTAAACATACCTAAAGAAAAGATCGGTATTTCTTTCCAATCCAGACTTGGAAGAGAAGAATGGCTAAAGCCCTATACGGCAGAAAGACTGGAAGCATTGCCAAAAGAAGGCATAAAAAAACTGCTGGTTGTTTGCCCGGCTTTTGTAAGTGATTGCCTGGAAACGCTGGAAGAAATTGTAATGGAAGGAAGAGATAGCTTTTTAAAGGCGGGTGGCGAATCTTACACAGCGATTCCCTGCTTAAATACACATCCGCTTTGGGTAAAGGCTGTTGCGCATTTGATAAATGAAGAGGTGGGCGTTGAGGGCTGATAGATTGATGGATTTATCAATAAGTTATATCATTTTAATATCGCTAAATTTGAGGTATAATGTATCACTATGGTAACAAAATTAATTCCTATTGGCAATTCCATGGGATTACTAATTCCAGGTTCATTTATAAAACAGTTAAATCTTGATAAAACAGAACTGGAAATTTTAATTGAAAATAAGGGTTTGGTTATCAGACCTGTTACCAAAATTCCTCCGCGAAAGGAATGGGATAAACTGTTTAAGGCAGCTATAGCTGCAGATGGAAACCCTGAAAAGGATCAGTTTGAGGGGATGGAAAACGAATCTGATGAAAATGAATGGACATGGTAATCATGCAATTTGAAGTTTGGATGATACAGCTCAATCCTACTATTGGTGCTGAAGTACAAAAAAAGCGACCCTGTCTGGTCGTTTCCCCGGATATAGCAAATAAGTATCTTCAAACTGTAACTATTCTACCGTTGACCAGTACTTTAAAACACGTTTAATAGAAAAAAGGGGAACGTTAAATATACATACCTGTAGATTGGTTTGTGAAGCATTGGTTGAAAATTTCAGATTTTAATTAGAATACAAAATTTTATCAAGATTAAAACATAACCCATAACTGGATTTTAGTTTTAAAAACTTATTAAACAACCATGTACGCATATCTGAAAGCCCTGCATATCATATTTGTTGTTACCTGGTTTGCAGGTATGTTTTATATGCCGCGTTTGTTTATTTATAATACCGAAGCCGCCGATAAACCGGAACTTGTAAAAAATGCATTGCGCGAACAATTCTCTATAATGCTGAAAAGATTGTGGTTTGGGATCACCTGGCCTTCCGCCATATTAACTTTACTTTTTGGACCCTTGATGTGGTATATGCTGGATGCACTGCCACAATGGCTTTTTGTAAAATTATTTTTCGTACTGGGGTTGTATTTTTATCATTTTTCCCTGCACGTTATTTTTAAACAACAGATCCGGGGCGAGTTTAAATATTCTTCTCAGCAATTACGAATCTGGAATGAGGTGGCTACCATTTTTTTAATTGCCATCGTAATGCTTGCGGTTGTAAAACAGGCGATTAGTTTTGTATGGGGTTTAATTGGTTTGATCTTATTTATTCTTATTCTGATGAGCGCGATTAAAATTTATAAATTATTGAGAGAGCAGAAAGGATGAAAGGATTTTAGATTCAGGATTTTGTGATTTGTGATTTATGGTTTGAAACAATCAACCACCAACTGCCAGCCATCAACAAATTGTGATTGAGGAATTAGGGATTTTGAATTGTAATCACCAGGTATCAACGATCAAGATGCCCAATGATATGCAGATAAACGGAATGCGACGCAACGAAGATGCCATGAAAGACCATTGCCCGTAACATAAAAATTGAAAAATGACATGGTGCAAGACCTATAAAAAGGTTTTTATGGATGTTTAAAAATGAATGCTGCATTTTTCTAAAAACAACCTTTACAAACTATTTCAGTTCTGCTACTACGAATTATAACTTGAGCATTTGAAAATAGTTTTGTACATTTTGCACATTTAAGAATTAAAGCTGATATGGAATGAATAGAATTTGTTTATTAGTGATAGCTATAATTTTAACAACGGGTTGTGGATTGAAAGAACGTGAAAATGCACTGGATCAGAAAGCAAAAAATCTGAATGAGAAGGAACAGCATCTTTTATCGCTGGAAAAGCAATTGCAACTGCGGGAGGAGGATCTTACCAAGCGCGAAAAAGTATTGGATAGTACCCATAAACTGATCGATTCCATTGGAATTTTCAACCAGGAGCTGGTTGGTAAATGGCAGATTAAAATGAGTTGTACGGAAACGACCTGCGCAGGATCGGCCATAGGCGATACGCAAACCGAACAATGGGAAATAGCATACGTCAATAATAACATCATCGTGAATGCTTTTGCGGGAAAAAAACTCGTTCGGGTTTACTCCGGTACTTTTAATGAAGGCGTGCTTCATCTTTCTTCTCAAAATCAACCGGCAGCAGAAACGATGATAATCGTAAACCTGCGATATATAAAGATAAACCGGATGGAAGGTGAAAGAATCATTAGCCAGGAAGGAAATTGTAAAATCGTTTATGCTCTTCAGGCAGATAAGCTTTGATAGTTTTCTGCAATCTTTAAATTTCTTGTATGTTTTTATTAGCAGCTTTGGACTTTTCGCTTCCACTTAAAAATCCCGTGATCATTTTTTCACTGGTTTTGTTTATTATACTTTTTGCTCCCATACTTCTAAGTAAGATCAAGGTGCCCCATATTATTGGCCTTATTATAGCAGGCGTGATTATTGGTCCCTATGGATTGAATCTGCTGCGCCGCGATGCAAGTATCGTATTGTTTGGTACAGTCGGATTGTTGTATATCATGTTTCTTGCCGGGATTGGAAATAGACCTGGGAGAATTTAAGAAAAACAGGAAAAAAATTCTTTTCTTCGGGCTTACCACATTTTTATTACCACTTGTTTTTGGCGTGCTTGCAAGTTATTATTTGCTTGGGTTTAATTTTTTATCCTCACTTCTTCTATCCAGTATGTTTTCCACGCATACATTGGTATCATATCCTATTGCAAGCAGATATGGAGTGGCACGCAATAAAGCCGTTACACTTACCGTCGGCGGTACCATGATCACGGATATTCTTGCATTGCTTATTTTAGCTGCGGTGGCGGGGATGACAAGGGATGAAGTTTCATCCGCTTTCTGGATTCAGCTTGGGCTCTCATCCTTAATATTTGTTGCGATCGTATTTTTTATTTTCCCACTGATAACCCGTTGGTTTTTCAAAAATTACGAAGACAGCGTTTCGCAATATATTTTCGTGCTCGGTATGGTTTTCCTGGCTTCCTTCCTGGCAGAAGCGGCGGGACTGGAGGCTATAATAGGCGCATTTTTCGCAGGATTGGTGCTAAATAAATTTGTGCCCCATTCCTCCCCTTTAATGAACAGGATTGACTTTGTAGGGAATGCCTTATTCATACCTTTTTTTCTCATTGGTGTAGGAATGCTGGTAGATGTAACCATCCTGGTAAAAGGATGGGGCGCATTGCGCGTTGCCGGAGTTATAATAACAGTGGCCATCGTTACAAAATACGTAGCTGCATGGCTAACAAGAAAAGCTTTTAAACTTAGCTTCGATGAAGGCAGAATGATATTTGGACTGAGCTCTTCTCATGCCGCAGCCACACTGGCCATCATACTTGTTGGCTACAATATCGTGATAGGAGAAACAGCAGTTGGTGAACCCATTAGATTATTAAATGAAGATGTGCTTAACGGAACAATTTTACTCATTCTTGTCAGTTGTGCAGTAAGCTCTTTTGTTGTAGAAAAAGCATCGCGGAACCTTGCGCTTTCTGAAGAATCCGAACGGTCTCCTGATGCAGATTCAAACGAGAAAATACTTATTACACTTGCCTATCCGGAAACCACAAGAGAGCTGGTTGATTTCGGGCTTTTTCTTAAGCCGAAAAAAAACAATATCCCTGTGTATGCCTTGCATGTTACCGATGAAGAAAATTCTTTATCAAGAAAACCCGCGGAAGGAAAAAAAATATTGGAGCAGGCCGTAAAACATGCAGCCGCAACAGAGAACACGATCATCCCGCTTTCAAGATTTGATATGAATATCAGCAATGGAATTGTTTATACCATCAAAGAACAGAACATTACGGATGTGCTTATAGGTCTTCATAAGGAAGCAGAAACAGAGAAATTTCTTGGCCCGAAAGTAGAAGCCATATTGAGGCGAACACTTGAAACGATTTATATTTACAAGCCTTCGCAGCCATTGAATACATTAAAAAGAATGATCGTGGTGGTGCCTGCAAGAGCTGAAGCAGAACCGGGTTTTGTGCACTGGTTCAATAAACTGCATTCCATTGCAAAAGAGGCTGGCATGTCTATTGGTTTTTATGGCGTGCCTGAAACGCTGAAAGACCTTATGGAACTACATCATAGGATGTCGAATGCGGCAAAGGCCAGCTTTAATAATTTTTCAAACTGGGAAGATTTTCTCATCTTCAGCAGGGAACTGAAATCCAATGATTTATTTGTAATAGTGTCTTCCCGGAAAGGACATGTTTCGTATAACAACCAGCTCCAGAAATTGCCTTATTATCTTCGAAATTATTTTATGAATAACAGCTTTATTATTTTGTATCCAAAACAACTTGATACAAGTATAAATATGGGAGATGTTCAACAGGCAGATAGTACGCTTATAGATACCTTTTCCGGTAAAATGAATGTTGTTGGAAAAGCGCTGGGTTATTTGAAATCAATATTGAGAAAATAAGCGTATTTAAACGGGAATGTAACATCTATGGTAAAATAGAAATAAATTGGCTTTGGCCACATAAACACAAAAATTTTTGGTCCCTGATTTTATTGAACTTTCAATGGGGCTAAAGCCGGGAAACAACGATTACATTGCCGTCGGCTTAAGCCAACGGCAATGTAATCGAAAAGGAAATCTGTTTGAAATTTCACCTTACCAAACCAGTTACAAAATTCTTAGTAATTTTGTAGTAAATAATAATAATAAATTAGAATTGACATGTCAGAGGTATTTGTGAATAAAGTGGCAAACAGCGGCATTCTTACACTTGATTTGGAAGAATATTATCCTGAAGGCGAGATTAGGATTTTTGACCTGAAGGACTTTCTTTTTATGGGGTTGATTTTAAAAGAAAAGGATTTTCGGGCAGCCATGCAGTCGCTCGATGTAGAAGTTTACCGCGATAAAAATGTGGCAGTTACCTGTAGTGCGGATGCGATCATTCCCATGTGGGCCTATATGCTTGTAGGAAGCTATCTGCAACCTGTAGCTAAGGAAATTGTTTTTGGTGATGAAAACAATTTAATTAATACGCTCTTCATTAAAAATCTTTCAAAAATCAATTGCGCCGATTATCTCGACCAGCGGGTAGTGGTGAAAGGTTGCGGCGATGTAAAAATTCCGGAAGCCGCTTATCTTGAAATCACCAATAAATTACGGCCATTTGCCAAAAGTATTATGTATGGCGAGCCTTGCAGCACGGTTCCTGTTTATAAAAAACCCAAACAATCATAGGTCAATTAAGTCATTGAATAGTCATTGAAGTGATTAATAGTCATTATAGTTATTTGAATCATTAATTGGTAGTCAATCAAATTATTGAAGTCAGTAGGAAGTAGTCATTAATTTATATTTTTATGGTTATTAAGTCATCCTGTACGTTGAGCAATGACTTATTGGACCTACTGACCTTATTGACTTACTGACCATTGACCTCTTAAATGATTAAATTAAAACCATCCCCGTTTCCTGAAAATATATATCATCCAAACGGGTATTAGAAACATAAAAGCCACTGCCACTAAAAAGCCATTTCTATTGTGGAGATAAGGAATCCGGTCGAAATTCATTCCAAAAATTCCGCCGATTACTGTTGCCGGTGCAAGTAAACAGGTAACGATGGCCATTACCTTCATCACTTCATTTAATTTTATGTTTGCTTTATTGAGATACAGATCCTGCATGTTCATCATCATATCACGGTAGCTCTCCACCATGTCTGAGGCCTGCATGATATGATCGGAAATATCTTTAAAATACTTGATCGTTTTTTCTTCCATCAGGTCGCTATCTGTTCTTATAAAACCATTCACAAGGTCGCGTACGGGACCAACATTTCGTTTTAATACAATCAGTTCTTTGCGCAGGCTATTGGTTCGGGCAAGCGACTTGGTATCGCCATACCGGATGATCTCCTCCTCCAGTAATTCAATTTTCTCACTCAGCTTTTCCATCACTACAAAATAATGATCTACGATCATATCTATCATGGCATAACACAGGTAATCAGCGCCGCTTTGCCTCAGTTTGCTGTTGGGCATTTTTAGCTTATCGCGTAGCCCTTTAAAAACATCTCTTTCTGCATCTTCCTGGAAGCTGATCACAAAATTTTTACCTAAAATAATACTGATCTGTTCCTGCTCCACAGCCATTGTTTTATCATTGAAATACAGCATATTGAGCAGGCAAAAAAGTACATCATTGATGTCATCCATTTTTGGGCGCTGGTCTATGCTTAAGATATCCTCCGTTAAAAGAAAATGGATTTGAAAATGTTCACAGATGGCTTCTACGTCAGCTTTCCGGAGTCCGTCAATATTGATCCAGCTGATATTGCCTGTATTATGAAAACGGAATGTTTCCTTTATATCTCTAAACTTATATTCATTTAATTCAGCTGCATTATAATCATACACCACAATCTGCACCTGTTCCGCTTCTTCACGTTGCGGGATTACCGTAGGATTTACATGAAAGATATCTCTTGTTCTTTGAGTATTGAAGGCAGGAAATATGATTTTCAGGTATTTATTCGGATGCATTTTTTAATTGTTTAATGGTTAAACGGAGATCATTAAAGGTTTCCTGCCCTTAAGAGTTGGCGACTATCCTTTTTCCAAAAGGCATTAATGATAATTCTGCAAGTTTTAAATGTTGCATGGCGAAAGGAATTCCGATGATAGTAATAAATAACAAAAAAGCAAAGACCAGATGAACCAATGTGGTGTACAAACCACCACAGATCAGCCAGATGATATTAAACAACAGTGAAAGACAGCCGCCATTATTTTTATCATTGACCACTTTTTTTCCAAAAGGCCATAACACCAATCCCGCAATTTTAAAACATTGTAATCCCCAGGGAATGCCGGCAATAGTAAGGCATAAAATAAAACCCCCCAGCACATATCCCAATGCGGAGGCGAGGCCTCCAAAGATCAACCAAATGATATTACCAATAAAATTCATGATAAAGGAAATGTTTAATTATTAATTGTTGAACCAGCCTCAAATATCCAATTTTCCTGTTACCATTTTTATTAATGTTTTTGCATTATTCAATGCATGACCATTAATGTCGTTATTAAAGAACGCCCATATTGAATGTCCTTTATCCGACCAGTTGATACATCTTTCTGCAAAGTCAAAAAGCATTTCATCGGTATAAGAAGAAGCATATAAGGCTGCGGGTCCATGAAAGCGGATATAAATATTTTTGGAAGTGATGAATTCCGCATAAGGAAAATTTACTCCTGATTGTGAAATCACAAATGCGATATTATAGCTGGATAATAAATCAAGGCTTTCAATGGACAACCAGGAAGGATGCCTAATTTCTAAAGCAAAATCATAATTGGAATAATGATTTTTTAATAACTCAAAAAAGTATTGCGTTCGTGCATAATCAAATGCCAATGAAGGCGGTAACTGCACCAATACAGGCCCGCATAAACTGCTGAAGCGGCTCGAACACATTAAAGAATCGCTCTAATGGTTCATCGGGATCTTTTAGTTTCTTCATGTGCGTTAGGTAACGGCTGATCTTTGGACAAAACTTAAATCCTTCAGGAACTTTTGCGGCCCAGTTGATGACCGTTTTTTCTTGCGGAAGATGGTAAAAACTGGTATTTATTTCCGTGGTTTTAAATTCCTTTGCATAGAAAGAAAGATATTCAGTTGTAGGCAATGACGGAGGATAAAAAGTTTTCTTCCAATGCTTATAACTCCATCCTGAAGTGCCAATATGTATTTTTCCGTTTTTCATTACTTCTTAATTTCCAACATCGGGCCGGAATAGATGAAATTATATCTACCGATTCTAAATCAATCAACTATTTCTTTGAGGAAATACGTCCTCACCGCGTGGACTTATTGAAACAAAGTTTCACTATTAGAAATTGATTGGCTGCAATCTGCTTTGTCAATATAAAGGACTTACTGTGCAGTTTCAAAATGATTATTCAAAAGTTTCCTTCCGGCATCATTTTTCTATTACTGATAAAAACTTAATTATGCTCAGAGACGGATCCTGTAAAAGTTTATGGCAGTATGAAATGCCCGGATATCTTTCAGCAAATGATGTCCTTCCTGCAACAGAAATTGACGTGATTGTCGTTGGCGGTGGCATTACTGGTATTAGTACCGCATTGTCCTTACAAAAATCCGGAAAATCATGTTTGGTACTGGAAGCGCATACCATTGGCTTTGGCACTACCAGCGGCACTACCGCTCATTTAAATACTTTACTGGATGTGCCTTACACGGAAATTGAAAATAATTTTGGTGAAGAAAATGCGCGGTTAACAGCAACTGCAACGCGTATGGCGATCGAACAAATAAAATTGAACATCCGTGAATATGGCATTGATTGCGAATTTAAAGAATTGCCTGCCTTTCTTTTTTCTCAAAATGAAAAGCAAACTAAAGAACTGGAGGAGATTAAAAAAGCTTCCATTAAAGCTGGTCTTACTATTGAAGGATCCGATTATTTACCTGTTTCCATTCCTTTTGAGAAGGCAATAAAAATAGAGCGGCAGGCGCAGTTTCATCCTGCAAAATATCTGTTCGCTTTAGCAAAGGCGTTTGAACAATCGGGCGGCATCATCGTTCAGCATTGCCGGGTAAACCGGGTGGATGAAAATAATATCGTGGAAGTAGATACCAGCCTGGGCAAATTGCAGTCAAAACAATTAATCTATGCCACGCATATTCCTCCGGGCGTAAACCTGCTTCATTTGCGGAATGCGCCTTATCGCAGTTATGCCCTTGCTTTGGAATTAAAGGATGCCGCCTATCCGGATGCGCTCATTTATGATATGGATTCACCTTTTCATTATTATCGTACACAGGTAGTTAATGGGAAAAACTATTTAATAGCAGGCGGGGAAGATCATAAAACCGGTCATGAAGATAATACGGAAGTATGTTTTTTAAGGTTGGAAAGTTATGTTCGTAAATATTTTGATGTGGAGGCGGTTAAATACAAATGGTCTTCCCAGTATTATGAATCAGCCGATGGTTTACCTTATATCGGACATTTGCCCGGCCATCCGGGAAACTTATTTGTAGCCACCGGATTTGGTGGAAATGGAATGGTTTATAGCGGTGTAGCCGCAAAAGTTCTTACGGATATCATTCTTGATCTTTCTTCGCCTTATATTGCACTTTTTGATCCCAACCGCATAAAACCAATTGCAGGCTTCAGCAGTTTTGTGAAAGAAAATTTAGATGTAGCAAAGCAATTTGTGCATAAATGGTTTTCATCAGAAAAAATAAAACAGTTGGCTGACCTCGCCCCAGGCGAAGGAAAAGTGGTGAAATATGAAGATCATACGCTTGCAATATATAAGGATGAATCTGGCCAGTTGCATGCCGTTAATCCTACCTGTACACATTTAAAATGTTCGGTAAACTGGAATACCGCTGAGCAATCCTGGGATTGTCCCTGCCATGGGGCCCGTTATGATGCATGGGGTAAGGTATTAAATACTCCTGCCGACCGGGATTTGGAATTTGTAGAGCTTAGAAATTTTTTAACTGCGGATCAATAATTCCTGTTATTTATTCTGGGCATCATTTTAAATTCCGGTGTGTTAAAGGTTCCCTTTTAGATTGAACTATGATGCCTGGGATAAGGTATTAAATACTCCTCCCCCACAAGGATTTGGAATTCAAAGAGCATAGAAATTATTTATTGAGGATTAAATAAATCCTCATTTTAAATTCCGGTGTGTTAAAAGTTCCACTTTAGGGGCGGAGGGGCCTAAGGCTAACCCAGCATCACTACCTGCCCGGTACGTACAGATTCATCACAGGCGAAGGCTATGCGGAGACTGTTAACCGCATCATCTATATGATCTGTAAGATCTATATTTTCCTGTATGGCTTTTAAAAAATAACGTTGTTCGCGGTTGCAAAGTTCCTGGTGATCGGGTTCATCTTCCAGGTTTATCCAGGTGTCTGGTTTTAAAAACTCATCATTTTTATCCAGTTGCGCATGATGCACGCGGATGGATTCCGTTTTGGTATGCGCTTCTATGGAATCTGATTTTCCACTTCCGCCCGCTTCTTTTGCAACGATAGATACTGAACCTTTTGGCCCGATTACATCCTTTACAAAAAAAGCCGTTTCACTGATCATGGGACCCCATCCGGCTTCGTACCATCCTACGGAGCCATCTTCAAAACGAATCTGCAACTGACCATAATTGTAATTCCCTGCGGGGATATCTTCTGTAAGCCTTGCACCAATAGCGCTCACCTGCACGGGCTTCGAGCGCACCATCTGGCACATCACATCAATATAATGTACGCCACAATCCACAATCGGGCTCAGGCTTTTCATGAGATTCCGGTGTATCGTCCACATGGCTCCATGACTTTGCTGATTCAGATTCATCCGCATAACCAATGGTTTGCCCATTTCCTGTGCCAATTGTATAAACCGTTCCCATGATGGATGATGGCGCAAAATATAACCTACCACCAATTTTTTTCCGGCTTTTTGCGCTGCTTCTGCCACACGCTCAGCGCCTTCCACGGTATCGGCCAACGGCTTTTCTATAAATACATGACAGCCCTTTTCCAGCGCTTTAATTGCAAAGCTTTCATGCGTATCAGGATAAGTGGAAATACAAACGGCATCAGGATTTGTGGCTTCAAGCGCTTCTTCAAAATTGTTGAATAAGGAATAACCGCCACCTAATTTTTCATTTAAAATTGTTTTACTTTTTCCGGTAGAAACAAGGCCACAAATTTTAAAGCCATCCAATAAGTGATAAGACCATGCATGAGACGCGCCCATGTTTCCACAACCTACAACCAGTACACGCAAAGGGTTTGATTTATCAGCCATAAAATCTATTTATAAAATATGATTGTTTATAAATTGCTATTTGTTTATTTGCAAATATTACGAAAATCCTGAATCAAAACTAAATCAATCATTTTTGAAGCGTACCCAACAATGGTTTTAAAGTTGCGATTGCCGTTTTTTCAACAATTGTATAATTTTTTTATAATGCGATGCTGCATTAGCAGTCTTTTTATAATTTTACAGATTAATCATAAAACAAGGCTATGACTATTGAAGAATTTAAAACATTAACCCTCGAAGAAAAACTCTCTCAACTCAGGTATCATGGCGAGCTGCTTGGTAGTTATGAACGTTCTGATGCTGAGGGCGGCAAAAAGCAACCAGGCGACATATTTGCCTTGTACGAATTTTGGGTTTTTTTGAGTGATGATGAACAAACGGTAATTCCTACAAGAAGAAATCTGACACCAACAATTTAAAATAAACTGGTAACGATTTACTTTCCGCAACATGCCCAAAAAGGGTTTGGCTACGCTTTTGTCATTTAATAAATTTTCATTTAATTTAATGAGAAAAGTACAGATGTAAAAATGATCAAAATTTTTAGAGGGCTTTGTATTTTGCTCAATAAAGATAAAAATGCTGAACAGTGCGATCCCGATGTTAAATCGGGACAGGCTGCAACGAAAGTGTCATAGTAGTAATATTGCCTGGCTCCAAAAAAAACTACTCATTAATACAGCGATCAGATTGTGCGACTCATAAAATTTCCTGCTTTACTAATCTGGGATTTTTATTGCCAATATCTCCATTCTTCAATATTTCTTCCATCATTCTAATCTTTTCTCCTGATGGCTTAGCGGTGAAAATGCCCGTATGTGCATTCTTTCGCATGCCCCGCAGGAATAAGTAAATCACCCCGCCGAAATCTCTTTCATAATTGAAATCAGGCAGCCGGCTTTTCAAATATTTCTTTACGGCAACGGTGTAAATAAGATATTGCAGATGATAATTGTTTTCATTCATGGCAATAGCAAGCGCATCTGAATTATAATTATTTCAATGAATCGCCGAGGAAGTTCGATTTCCAGTCGAGAATGAAATATTTCCCTTGAATTTCAAAGAATAAATCAATCTTTCCGTTCATGATTCCTTCCAGTTCGCTGTAATGGTTTACATACACTTGTATTTGTTTATCACTCAGGTTATTTAATGCTGCCGGGTTAAATACGGGCATAGGAAAATCAAATTCCAGTTCATGAATGCGCTTGTCGAAAGCAATATCCGTCATTTGAAATTGATGACCTCCTACAGATATTCTGGCCTGTAAAACCTGTTGCAACATTTCATTCAACATCGGCATCCAGGCATCGCGGTGTTTGGGCACAAACCGTTTGACGGCTTCTTCCAACAGGAGCATCCATTTGCTATTATCCGTAAAATGAATGTTTTCAAAAATATAGTGCAACAGATTGCCGGTTTTAACTCCTCCGGTAAGATCGTGGAAAATAAACTGATCATATTTAGCGGCATAATTAAATAACCTGGTTTTAATGCTCAATTCAGGTTTTGCTGCAAGCATGGTATAGCTTATCCTTCGCCAGTCTTTTTGAACAAGGGTAAAATGAACTGTTTGTGCATGAAATGTTGGTTGCCAAATGGGCGCATTTTGATAATAATATTTTTCCGGGATGGCCAGTGAAGCAGCGAAATTGATTAGTGAAGAATCCGGGAGTTTTAATTCATGGACAAAACTGGTTAGTGTTGAATGCTTATAATGTTCATTCTTAAAAATAAAACATTTATAAACGGCTCTTGTAATGGCTACGTAAAGCAACCTGCGGTTTTCCTGCTCCGCCTGTTCTGTCATCCACCTGGTTTGTTCGGCTGTTAACTGTACTTTTTCGGCCGCTACATAATCGCCGGTTTCCGGATGCCTGAAACTGGCGATTGGAATATTTTTTTGTTCGGATACAAAATCCAGGTATGGCGCAAATACAATATTATATTCCAGTCCCTTACTTTTATGAATGGTTACAATTTTTATGGATGCTTCATCATTCTCCACACGTTGTTCATATTCATCGCCATCTGTTTCCATTCCTTCTATGCCACGTTTCAGCCAGCTTATCAATTCCAAAGGAGAGAACATTTTCTGAGTTTGCACTTTGTGCACCAGTTCTATTAATTGAAATAAATTGGCAATAACCCTTTCCCCATTTTCGGAATTACGCTGTAATAAAACTTTACGAACATTATAATCCGCCACAAAATTCATCAGGGCGGTATAGATCCCGTCTTTTTGCCAGGTAGCGGCATATCCTGTAAAAAGCTCCAGTTTTTTTTCGTTGTTCAATGAAAGAATATCCTGAATTGTAAATCCTGTAAAAGCAGAAAGCAAAGCTTTATTTATGGTACCGGTATTTACATCCGTCATGGCTTCCAGTAAATACAAAAAAGGAACTGCTTCTTCGGATTGCAAAAGTTTGGAATCGTCAATTGTAACTGCCGGAATTCCATATTTTGCAAGCGCTGATTTTATTTTTCCCGCCTGCTTATTCGTTCTTACCAGTATGCCGATATCGGAAGGAGTTATCCTGCGCAGGCTGCCAGGCGTGCCAATTTTATAAGTATCATTTACTAGCAGTTCAATCAATTGAGCGGTTAGCGCATCATCAATTGAATCATTGTTTCGTTCTTTAAAAATAGTAATAGGAACAGCTTTCTCTCCGCAATTATATAAATATCCCTTTGAATTAATTGTGGGCGAACAAACATTTATATATTCAACGGGGTCTTTTTCATTATCTTTTTTTTCAAAATAAAAAGTATTAAAATCCGGCGTAGGTTTAAAAAAGAGGTTCATCGCTGAAATAAAATTTTCGGAGGACCGGAAATTCTGATTCATATCATAAGTATTATTCACATTGTCCCGCGCTTTTAAATAGGTATTGATATCAGCCTTTCGCCATGCATATATGGATTGTTTCGGATCGCCTATGTAAAATAAGATGGTTTCACTACTAAAAGCTTTTTGAAAGATCTCGTATTGCAAACGGTCCGTATCCTGAAATTCATCTACGAATACCGCTTTATATTTTTTTCTTAAAGCAGCAACGAGCTTAGGATTTTCCGTATGTACCAAAGCCTTGTGCAGATTAACTATCAGATCATCGAAACTTAGCAGGTTGTTGCGTTGTTTGTAAATATCTATGGCATCAGATACTTTATTAATGGCTAAACATAATATTTGATTGATGATTTCCTGAAGTTTTTGATTCCGGTGTTTTAATAATTCATCACATTTATCCTGTTTATCCAGAATGTCATGGAATAGATTAACAATATACCCGGTGCTTCTTTTACTGATAATGTATTGAAGCAATTCTTCCGGTTTATCAACCAGGTGCAATACGTTTTTTCTTGCGTGATTGTTGCTTTCGCAAATCGCTTTTATCTTTTCATTATTGTCAACTAAATAACGGTATAAGCATGCTCTTAATTCTAATTCCTCCTGTTCCAGGTTCTTTATAACCATCGAATTATCTTCGTGATCCGCATCACAGAAAGAATAATCTTTGGCTGCATCATACTGCAGGTATTTTTTTCCATTTATATGCTCTTTTATCACTTGTACAATCCTTGCGCGGGTTAGTTTTTGCTCTATAAGATAATGCAACAATTCAGGCGGAATAGTAGTTATGTGGCTGCGCCAGAATTTATTTACTTCCTCCTGTATAACGGCAGTATTGTCCTGCAAGGTGTCCGCGCCAAAAAGCTGGTTGGTTTCAAATGCAAATTCAGTAAGGGTTTGCTGGCAAAAGCTGTGAATGGTAAGTACAGCGGTTTCATCTAAAAACAATACCGCATCTTTTAATAACTGATGCACTTCCTCTTTTCCTGATTGTTCTATTGCTTTATTTACCAGGCTGGTTATTGTAAGGTCTTTTATCTTTTCGCCATTACTTAGTTTGTAAGCGCTTCGGATAAAAAGCCGGATCCGCTCCTCCAGTTCGGCTACCGCGGCTTTGGTGAAAGTGACCATTAAAATTTCTTTCACCGATAATTTTTTCTCCAATAATAATCGTAATACAAGGATTGCTATAGAATAAGTTTTACCCGTTCCGGCGCTTGCCTCCACTAAATTGCTTTGGTTGAGGCAAACAGTTAACGCATCAAAATTTTTAGGCTTGCCCATAAGTTTATTCATAATAAGTGGTGAAAATTTCCGCAACCGGTATTAATATTTTTTCCGAATTTGACTTGTATGCTTCCAGTATGTCCTCATGTTCAAAATAACCCTTTTCGTATTCTTTGATGATATAATCATTTCCCGAAAAGTTATACCCGTCTAATTTTTTATGTATTATTTTTTGGAATTTTTGAAAATCAAATTGTTCCATTTCCTGTGGGCTGATCTCAAAATCCGGGTAAAAAGCAACGATTTCTTCATGCCCTTTTTTGTATAATTGTACCAGCGCTTTTAATTTTTGCATGGCTTCTTCTTTCTCAAGGATTGCGCCCTTATAAATCTTGTTTTTTTCAGCCGAAATAAAATAAACTTCAATATCCGCACCCGATGCACGGGCGGCAAGATAGCGGATAGCAGCATCCATCAGGTATTTGGATTCTCTTTTGGAAAAAGAAACAAAGACAATTTTATCATCAAAAACATTTTTTAAGCTGCCTTTTAAAACGCTGTTATCAATGGAAAGTTCAACATTTAAAATCGTTTCTTCTACATTACCTGTGCATTGCTTAAAAAGTTTGCGTACAGGATCAACAACTGTTTCCAGTTTTTGCATTTCTATATCCGCCATATTTTTCAAAGGCAGTAAACCTGTTTTTACCAACTTCCTTTTTAATGTTTCTGATCCTTTTTCATCCATGCGCAATAGCTGCTGTTTTAAGGTCCATTCCTGCAAGGAATCCATTTCAAACAACTCCGTATCGCTTAATAAAACCTGCTCATCATTATAATAAATATTCAGGGCTTTATTATAATATCCTTTAAACGGATTTTTGAAAAAGCTGATTAATGAATCGATCGTAATTTCCTCAAAACTGAAGGGTTCATTTATTTTATCATCAGCAATCACAATTTTTTCTTCCCGTCTTTCCATATTAGTATAACTATAAAAACGCGGATCCGCTTTGCTGTATTTTTGGCTGAAACCATGTAAAGGTTGTTTGGTAATCAACAACGCTCTTAGTTTTTCCGGATCATCGCAGCCCGACTCAATATAATCTATCAATTCATCCACCAGGGCTGATGGCGGAATATCCGTATTATCTTTTGGACTTTGACCAAGATAACTGATATACAAATATTGCTTTGCGGAAACTAAGGTTTCCAAAAAAAGATGCTTGTCATTTTCCTTTACATTACGATCACCTTTACGTTTTTCAAGCTCCATTAAATTGAAGTTCGTTGGCGTTTCCTTTCTCGGAAATTTATCGAAGTTGAGACCAAGCAATGCCACTACTTTAAACGGAATACTTCGCATGGGTATGAGTGAACAAAATGTGATGCCTCCGGAAGCAAATGTGCCCGAACGTGCGGATCCCGAAATAGATTTGGAGAAGCTTAAATGAAAAACATCAAAACTTATTTTATCGTTCACCATCTCATTCAGCGCATTGAGTTTTTCCAATTGGTGCAATAGCATATTGTAATCTTCGTCCACTGCTTCATCAGGTTCACAAATAAGGTTGTGCAATACCTGTTCAATATATTCCACCCATTCACTGATAGTTCGCGCTTTTTCCCGCTCATGAATCGAATCCATCAGCACCATTACAAAATGAGAAAACCGGATCATTTCCAGCGAATCATTTCCTTCCAAAGCATCAAGTGGAAATAGGGTATCATCATCAATTTTGTATTCGTCACCACCTTTCATACAAATACCATACATGATGCGTTGAAGACCATTTTTCCAGCTTACATATTTAGTCTCATCCACCCCGTTTCCTTCCATTCCAAAGCGGATATTTGCACGATCAACCAGTTTTCTGATCAATGGCAGATTACTTAATCCAAACCGTTTTTTTATAAAAGAAGAGTCCAGCAACTGTAGCACTTCTTCCGCTTTAAAATTGTCCTGGTTCATTGCAAGAATGGTTTGCAATGCATTTAAGATTGTATCCGAAGCAGTGAAACTTTCATCCGCTATGGTATAAGAAAAAGGATAGGGCGCATTATCAAATACTGCTTTTATATAGGGGGAATAAGTATCAATATCTGTAACCATTACCACAATGTCGCGCGGCGATAAAGTTTCCTTTCGTTTATCAACCAGGTGAACCAGGTAATTGTATAAAACCTCCACTTCTCTTGCTATCGTATAGCAGGCATTTAATGTAATGGAACCATCCGCAATATCCTTAATGTAAATCGTGTTCCTTTCTCCATTACTATTATTGTGAAAAATATCATGTTGAATCTTATGCAGCAAACTATCTGTGGGCGGTTCTTCCACTTCTATTTCATTGTAAGCATTCAACATTTCTTCATTCTGAAAAAGAAGATTGAATGTATCCTGGGTCAGCCTTCCCCAACTGGTAAGTAAGGCATTCCCGGTATTGGCTGCTGTTATGTCATAACCTTTTTTTCTCCAGGCCGCTATTTGTTTTTCGCTTTTATCTTCAAACCAATACACCGCAGGTGCAGGATTTAAAATATGAAAAGACAGGTCAATATATTTGCCCAACTCCTGTAAAATCTGAAGATGGAAAACCGTAGTAATGGATAATCCAAAAACATGCAGGGCTGGAATTTTAGCGGCAAGCAAGGATTGTTTTTCAGTGTTCTTTAAAGCGTCTAAAATGTATTTCCCAATAGCTGTTTTATCCGGCAGGCTATCTTCAGAGACCTGCTTTGCTTTTATCCATAAAAACTGTTGCCAATCATAGCCGGATATGGCATCAGTTGCAGCATTCCATTTTGCTATCATGTCCGGGCGATAGATCTGATATTGATCAAATAAGTCGGCTAGTTTTTCTGCAAGCGCCAGCCGTTTTATATCCTTATCCATGCCCGGTTGATTATAATAATCTGCAACAGTCTTAAACCTTGATGTAAACTCTTTTTCACCTAAAATTTTAAACAAAAGCCAGCTTAGATTTTCGGAAGACAAGGTATTGGGAAACCTGCCGCCCAGTAAATAATAAAGCTGATTGATGAGATCATTGGGTTTAAGAAATTTGCAGTTGGCAGCAATTCCCAAATGCCCTGCTATTTGTAGTTTAAGCCAATTATTCATCCCTTCAGTTTGCGTAACAATATAGAAGGGTAGAAAAACCTCTTGTTGCTGATTTTTCAAATCAAGTGAAAGTTTTTCGGCTAACCGGCTCAATGAATTGGAAACATTTAAATGCAATGCCATGAACTGTTTAATATTTTATTATGAACACGATTTATTTATTTTTTTATGTACCCGTCTTTTGTTCTTTGAGCATCGATCGTTGCGTCGCACTCTTCGGCTTTTTGTTCATTATTGAGCAATGGTCCGTGACTCAATGGTGTTTTCAAAAAAGCGTTCTTTTATGCCAGATGCCCTTTTTACAAAAGCTTTGGCAGATTGAAAAACAACAGTTTCATTTCCTTGAATATATACTTCAGACCTGGCCCTTGTTATGGCTGTATATAACAATTCACGGGTAAGAATAGGAATGTCCGGCGCATCGGGCAGTACTACCAAAACCGCATTAAATTCTGAACCCTGACTTTTATGAATGGTCATTGCAAATACAGTTTCCGATTGCGTGAGATAAGCCGGGGGTATGGATTTTAATCCGCCTTCCTCATTTTCAAACCATACTTTCAGTTCGCCCCTTTCATCCGGACGCACAATTCCTATATCGCCATTATAAAGATTTAAATCATAATAATTGTGCGTAACCATGATGGGGCGGTTTTCATAAAATTCACCCGTGATCTTTAATAATTTTTTTTGCTGAAGAAATCTTTCAATCTTTTTATTCATGGCTTTAACGCCCTGTTCGCCTTCTCTTAATGCACAAAGAACTTTTAATTTATTCAACTGCTTCAAGGCTTTTTGAATATCATTTTCCCGAATAAAATATTCATATCCCAGTATGAACCGTTCAAATAATTCAGATGAATAATGGGTGTCAATGAATACCTGTTCATCCGCATTGACCAGGAAAGTTTCGATTCCCGCTTCATCATTATTAATAATCGCTTTACTGAATTTTCCAATCCCCAGATCGCCCGTAAAACGATGGCTGTGCCTTAATTCTACAATATGCTGAAATAGCGGATGATTGTTTTCAGTCGCAATATTGTCATGGTTTATCTGACGCCGCGGATCTTCAATAAAGGAATTGATGAGCAATGCCATCTCCTGTGAAAACAAATTCAGTTTTTCCTGAGCCTGGCATAGATCCCCAAACAAACTTCCGGCTTCCACCGAAGCCAGTTGATCTTTATCACCCAAAAGGATCAACCGGGTATCAGGGCCGATTGCATCCATTAATTTGGCAAACAAAGCCACATCTATCATGGAAGATTCATCTACAATAATCACATCGTAATTTACAGGATTTCCGCAGTTGTGCTTAAAGTAAGGTGAATCGGGAATATACTTTAATAAACGATGAATAGTGGAAGGTTCCAGGGATTTAAATTTTTCCCGGATGGATTCATTCACTGGAAGCGAAGCAGACTGAAGCGATTCCGCCATTCGTGCAGCCGCTTTACCTGTGGGAGCAGCAAGCCCTACCTTTAATAGGGGATTGATGGTAAATAATATTGCCAGGATTTTAGCAACGGTTGTGGTTTTGCCTGTGCCCGGACCGCCGGTAATAATTGTAAAATTATTTATGACAGCACAGATTGCCGCGGTTAATTGCCAGTCAGTTTTTTCACTGCCGGAATCAGTACCGGTTGGAGAAATGATTTTAAATAAATCAATGATGAATTTTCTATGCTGTTCCAAATGATTTAACCGTTCAATTCGTTGTATTGCTTCATTTGATAAAAATGATTTTATACGATTCAAAATAGTGGTTTCATAACTAAAATAGCGTTGTAAATAAAAGCGGTTATTATGCAAAATAAAAGGTTGAATTGCTTCATTAGCCTGAGCCACCAATGGCTCTTTAATAAGATCATCCGTAGCAATAAGTTTATTTTTATAATGCGTTGGCAACTGTTCTGTTTCTTCATCCAAATCATTTAATGAAATACAAATATGCCCTTCATATAATTTTTTGGAAACCAGGTAAGCATATGGCTTTAAGTTTTCCGATCTGAAATATTCAGCGAATTGCTGATGAACATCATTGATGGTTTGCATAAGGCAATATTATGAATGAGAATAAGGTAAGGAAAATAATTTTACTCAGGTCAAATCTCTGTTTTTTTACTTTAATTTATGTTTTAATGGCCTGCGCACGTTCATCATATTTTACTGAATCATTTTTCAATTGATAACCAGGCTCTTCAAAGTGCGGAATGATCTGAAAGTTTTAATAGTAATTTAGTGCGATCCGGGAGCCATCAATTATTAGTGATTTTATTTTTTTTGCAGAAAAACTAAAATAAAGAAAATGCTTAAAATATTACATACTGCCGACTGGCATTTAGGAAAGCGGCTTGAGCAACATGAACGAACAGAAGAGCATCAGCATTTTCTGGACTGGCTGATTGAAAAAATAACAACTGAATGCATTGATGTTTTAATTGTAGCAGGCGATATTTTTGATACCGGCAATCCTACTAATATCGCTTTAAAACAATACTATAATTTTCTTTGGCGCATAAAAGGAACCTGCTGCAGAGAGGTGATTATTATTGGCGGAAATCATGATTCGGTAACAACCTTAAATGCACCAAGGGATTTATTAAAGTTCTTAAATGTGCATGTAGTTGGAGGCGTTCCTGAAGATTTTAATGAACAGGTCATTCCCATAAAAGATAGTAATGGAGATCTCCAACTGGTTGTTTGTGCGGTGCCTTTTTTAAGGGATAAAGATGTGCGGCTCTCTGTTACCGGTGAAACTGCTGCGGATATAGCCACAAGGCTAAGGCAGGGGATTTGCGATCATTACACTAAATTCACAGAGTTGGTTATTCCCTATAAAACGCAGGGCATACCCGTACTGGCAACTGGGCATCTGTATGCTGCCGGAGCTACAAATTCAGACAGTGAAAAAGACATTCATATAGGCAACCTGGGTAAAATTGGAGGCGATCAGTTTCCGGAGGAATTCGATTATATAGCCCTTGGACATTTGCATCGCCCGCAGGTGGTGAATAAGATGAATCATATCCGGTATTCGGGTTCTCCGATTCCGCTTAGTTTTTCGGAAAATGAAGATCGCAAATTGGTTTTAATACTTCAATTTGATGAAGGTAATTTATATAAGCTGGAAGAATTTTTTATCCCTTCCTGGAGGAAACTCATACGGATAAAGGGAAATATGGAAGTTGTAAAAAACAAAATAGAATTGCTTCAGGATCCATTGCTCCATTTTCCAACCTGGGTAGAGGTACAGTTGGAAACTGATGCACATGTTAATGACTTTGAAGAACAGTTGAAAAAACTATTTGCCAACAAGCCTTTTGTAGAGCATTTTTTTCCGCGCCAGATAAGATTGCGCTCCGCTAAAAATCTTGATGAACAGGCAATTGAATCAATGGCATTAAATGATCTTGATCCCAGGTCTGTTTTTCAGAAAAAATGCGCATCAGAAGCTACAGAGGAAACTTATGATGACCTGTTGCAAACCTTTGATGAAGCGCTGGAACTGATGTATCAGCAATAAGCAGTTATCCAGACTCTAAATTATTCACCGCTCAGCAGTAGTAATGAAAATATTAAGTGTAAATTTTTTAAACCTTAATTCCCTTAAAGGGCAGCACACCATCCGGTTTGACAAAACTCCTTTTAGCGATAGTGGGTTATTTGCCATTACCGGGCCCACAGGCGCCGGAAAAACAACCATACTGGATGCAATTACGGTGGCATTGTATGGCCGCGTACATCGGCACGACAGGGATGCCGATGAAAGTATGACACGCTTTACTCCTGAAAGTTTTTCGGAAGTGGAGTTTGATGTGAAGGGAGTTGTTTATCGCGCTAAATGGTCAAATAGAAGAAGCCGCAATAAAGCAGATGGTAAACTGCAGGGTGTGAAAATGGAACTTGCCGATGCAATTTCGGGATCTCTTATTGTAAGTCATCCACTTACTGCTGTTCAAAACAAAATTGTTGAAATATCCGGGTTGGATTATAGCCAGTTCCTGCGCTCTGTAATGCTTTCGCAGGGCGATTTTACGCGGTTTTTAAAATCAAGTGAAAATGAAAGAAGTGAACTGCTGGAAAAAATTACGGATACGGCTGTGTATTCCGAAATCTCTTCATTTATCTATCGAAAAACGGATGGTGAAAAGATTAAGTACAATGAACTTAAAGCTAGGATGAATGATGTGCAATTGCTTTCTGAAGATGCAAAAAATGAAATCTTACAAAACATCTCATCGCTTAAAAGCCAGGAAGCGGAGCATAAAAATCTTACACAGGATGCTGAAGCAAAAATTGCCTGGCTGCAAACTATTACAAACCTTGACGCAAAAAAGAAACAATATGCAGCACAATTGGAAAAATATCAACAGGATGCGTTGGCCTGGCAACCGGAATTTGACAAACTACAACTGCATAACCGTGCGATGACGCATAAACCGGCATTGGAAAGGATTGAACTTGAATTACAGCGAAAGATAAAACTGGAAACCGATATTAATGAAATCGAAAAATTGCTTCCCGGTTTGCAAATTGAAGCAGATAAGATCTCAGCCGGTTTATTAAATGCCGCAACTGCATACGATGAAGCGCAAAAAAAGCTTCAGGAAACGGAGCCTTTGCTGGAAGAGGTAAGCCGTAAAGACATGGAAATAAACAGCGCTAAAATGCAACTTCAACAAGCTGAGAAGCAAGTGGAAGAAATGAAAGCTGATATTGAAAAAATACAACAAAATAAAGAACAAAAGGAAAAAGAATTGAGTGCCTGCAAAGCACGAATCCTGAAGTTTGAGGAATGGATTGAAAAGCATTCAAATGAAAAGGAACTCGAAAAAAAACTGCCAGAACTTCATCAAATAAAAAGAGAACTGGTTGAGCAGGAAGCAATTTTTTCCAGGCTAAATTCAGATTTCCACTCAATCATTAAAACCGAAAAAGCTGAAAATGAAAACTTTCTTGATTGTCAAAAAAAGATCAGGAATTTACAAGAAACAATAGAGAGTCTTGAAGCAAAACAAAAAAATTTAGAACAATGTATTTCCAAAGAATTATCCGGAAAAACTTTGGAAAGAATGGAAACATCCTGTATTCAATTTCCGGTATTAATAAACATTTATAAAGATCAGCAAAGACTTTCCGGTGAATACATGAAGTACACTGCGAAAAGGAAAACTTTAATAGAGGCTTTAGAAGATTTTTCGCAAAAACAGCTAGTGGAAAATGAAGCTTTACATCTTTTAAAAGAAGAAAAAGAAATTGCCACCCGCAACCTGGATGACCTTCATCAATTGGTGGAACTGCAAATACGCATTCAAAAATATGATGCAGACCGGATTAAACTTAATGCCGGTGAACCTTGCCCTTTATGCGGAGCTTTGCATCATCCCTATAAAGAAAATAATTATTCAGGGAATGTAACTCAGGCTGAACAAAAGCGAAAGGATCAAAATAATTATTTAAAGGAAATCTCTAAAAAGCTTGAGGATAAATCGCTTTTAGTCAATACCATTTTTAATACGATTGATGCTTACAAAAAGGAAGCAGATCAGTTATTGTTATCGATGGAACAAGTTCAGGAAGCGTTCAATTTAAATAATAACCAATTGCCCGACGCGCCCGGTATCACTGATCAGGAATTCATTCCAAACCGTATAATCCTTTATCAAAAACAATACGATGACCTGCAGAAAAATGTGCAGCAGATAAAAGATTTGCAGGCGCAATCCAAAGAAGCCGAATTAAAAATAATAAATCAGCAACAGGAATTAATAAAAGCTGAAGGCGACAAAACCCAATGTGGGCAAAGATTACAACATATAGATAAAGAAAAGCAACGGATACAAACTGAAATCAATAACAGCGCGGAGAAATTAAACAGGGCGAAAGTGGAGGCAACAGATTTTTTGGCAGTTTACAATATAAACTTTGATCCCGGTTTTTTTGGACAGGCAGTGAGCCAATTGGAAAAACGTTCAGATCAATACAAAGCCGCCACTCAAAAATTACAGGAACTTAAAATTGAGGAAAGTAAACTGAACGCTGATTATTTAAATGTAATTGATATTCTTAACGATAAAAATACAAGTACTGTAAAACAGGAAGTTCTTTTACAATTGCAACAGGTAAACCTGCAAAAGATGCTGGCCGAACGGAAGGAATTATTTGGGGACAGGCTTCCATCCGAAGAACGCAAAAAAATGAATCTCGCGTTGCAGCAATGTAAATTACACACTGAAAAACTACAGGAGAACCTGCATCAGAAACAGGTAACCATTACAACCAATCAATCAAAGCTGGAAACATATCAAAGGGATCTGGCCAACGCGATTGAAGGTTACAACGCATTAACTGAAGCACTTATATCCAAACTTGCCACGGAAGGTATCCACTCGGTAGTAGCATTGAAACAGAATTTTTTAACAGCAGAAGAAGCAGAAAACATTTCCCAATTAAAGCAATTTATAGAAGCGAAAATTGAGACTTCATCAGCAATATTAACCAATACAGAAAATGAATACGCCTTTGAAACGCAAAAAAATTTAACCAGTGAAACTGCCGAAACATTGAGTATTCTTTTGGAACAGGCAGATCAATCTATTACGCAATTAAACCAACAAATAGGTGAATTGGGGCAAATGTTGAAGAAAGATGCGGAAGATGCCGATAAATACCGGCAAGTGGCGCTGCATTCTGAATTGCAACAAAAAGAATATGAGCGTTGGAATAAGCTTTGTTCAATGATCGGATCTGCAGATGGAAAAAAATTCAGCCGGTTTGCGCAAGGCCTTACTTTGGCGCGACTTACTGAATTAGCAAATCGTCATTTACAAAAATTCAGCGACAGGTACCAGATTCTAAAGACTCCGGGTAAAGATCTTGAATTACAAATCATAGATGCCTATCAGGCGGATGTAATACGTCCTATGACCACGCTTTCGGGTGGTGAAAGTTTTCTTGTAAGCCTCGCGCTGGCGCTTGGCTTGTCAGATCTTGCTGGCCGTAAAACGCAGATCAATTCCCTGTTTATAGATGAAGGTTTTGGTACGCTTGATGCGGAAACACTGGACATTGCTATATCAGCATTGGAAAATCTGCAGGCAACCGGTAAAATGATTGGTATTATTTCACATGTAGAAGCCCTGAAAGAGCGGATTGGCGTTCAGATAGAAGTAAGCAAACAATCAGGTGGCTATAGCAGGATAAAAATAAAAAATTATGGAATAGAAATCGGGTAAATAACTTAGAAATGGTCTTTATGTATTTCCATACTTTTTTTGAATTTCCTCAATGGTAAAGCAATACATGGTCCTTTTAATAAAGAATTTGTTTATATAATCTTAGTTTTGCAATTTTAATTATGTTCGAATTATTACATAAAAAAATTTCAGAAACCATATCAATAACAGAGGATGAATTTAATTTTTGTAAAACATTTTTCCTCCCAAAAAAATTAAGGAAAAAGCAATATCTGCTTCAGGAAGGGGATGTATGCAAATACACCGCATTTGTGGAAAAAGGAATTTTGAGAACTTATTCAATAGATGAAAAAGGAAGCGAACATATTCTTCAGTTTTCACTGGAAGGCTGGTGGGTAGCGGATCTTTATAGCTTTCTTACAGGGGAAGATTCCATTTTCAACATAGAGGCTTTGGAAGACTGCGAACTGTTGCTCATTACCAAACCTTCCTGGGATGCTTTACTTGATAAAGTCCCGGCTTTTGAACGTTATTTCCGGATACTTATTCAAAACAATCTTATCGCCACTCAAAGAAGGGTGATAGGAGTTTTAAGTGAAACGGCGGAAGAAAAATATACAAAACTGGTTAATGATTTTCCCGGATGCATTCAAAGAGTGCCTCTGCATATGATTGCGTCCTATCTGGGCATTACCCGGGAAACATTAAGCCGTATCCGCAGTAATATTGCCAACCGCAAATAATTTTTTTATAGATTACAATCTATAGCATTAATAGTGAAGGAAATAGTTTTAAAAATTTCTGGAAATCCCTGATGACAATAAAAAAACACCAACTAAAAATGAAAGGGTAAATTATACTTTTTAATTTTGGACTGAATTAAATTGAAATTAGGACGCGTTTTAAGGGCTTTAAGTTTTTTCTTTAGCAGCATTGTATTCTGCACGCAGACATGAACGTTATAGTAATCCAGGTAAATACTTTTGATACGTAGTGAAAAAAACTTTGTTCGGAAGCGGGCATATATTCCTTTAGTAGATGTAGCCGGATATCTTATGGTCTGTGCTTTATAATACAAGTATTCTTTCTTACAATGAAACAATTGCTTTATTAAAAAGCTGTTTATATAAAGTATGTCTGGAGCTTTATTGGAAAAATGTATTTTATACCCATCTAAAACGGAGAGACATTTAACGCTTGCATGGATAAAATTATAATAATAGGAAATTGTTAGCCTTTCTTTAGGGAAATAATGTTTAAAAGTTAATTCATGATCATACCAGATTTCATAACCTGCTAAATAAATCGCATAGCAGAGTTCAAAATCGCCACCCGAACTTAATAAGTCTTTCAACCTGTCGGTAAGTAAACATTTAAACCCGGCATCCAATAATTTTTGATAGGCCGATTTTCTTAAAATAGCCCCCGCGCCATATACCTTTTTATCTTCAACCGGGCCAGAATGCGGCGCTTGTTCACCGGTAGCAAAAAGCTTTATTAATTGCAACCAGTCAGGAGGATCTATTTCGCATATCCCCAATCCATTTCCTCCCAAAACACCAATGTTCTGATGCTCGTTGAAAACCTGCAATGAGCGGACGAGATATTTGCTGGAAAGCCAGTTATCATCATCGCATAGCACAATAAACTCGTAGCGCGCCGCAGAAAATCCTTTTTTACGGGCATATGATAAGCCCTGAACAGGTTCCTGTATGATCGAAAAATCAATTACTGTTTGATATTTATGCCATTCAACAATAGCAGTTTGTTCGGTATCATCTGTACATGCATTGTTAACAATGATTAATTCACAAGGCACGCCTTCAGGTATTTGCAGCTCTGCGATATGGCGAAGCGTTTCCGGTAGGCGGTTGGCGCTGTTATAACAGCAAATAATTATTGAAAAACCTTTAATTATCATACCGGATCATGGTTTTTATTATAACCTTCAGCGCTGCAAATAAAACTGCAGGGTGTTTACTTAAATGAATTGCTTCCTTTAACTGTGCTTTTACTCCAGTTAAATGTTTTTGATCGTTCCAAAGTTTATTTGCTGTTCGTACCGCATATAACGCATAAAATCTTTTCGCTTTCCTCCTTACTGTAATGCGCTCTTTTTTTATAAAATATTTGTTTGTAAGCAACATCACCTTGCGCAGATCTCTTATGTTTTCCGCATTCACAATTTTGGCCGAAGTGATAGAAGACCAATGCCTTCTATATTCTGCCAGAATATTGGGCGTATAAGCTATTTTATAATGTGCCGCAATACGTGTCCACATTTCCCAATCTTCGCCATAAATCACACTATGAAATGCACCAAGTTTTTCATATACCTGCCTTTTTACCACCATTGCCGGTGTTTCTATCCTTTGCCTTTCGCCCAAAAGCTGCAGCGCATTTTTAAGAATTCCTTCTGATTTCATTTCAGGATCCGCTGAAAAAAGATAAGCGCCTTTTTCATTAATATAATTTACCCGACAAAATGCCGCGCCTGCATCAGGATAATTTTCAAACAACATTTCCATTTCTTTATAAAAACCTTGTTTTAACCTATCATCGCCATGCAAGATATGTACCAGTCTACCTTTGGCCCGGTTAATACAGGTTTCAAAATTCCTTAAGCTTCCCTTATTCTCAGGCTGCCTGAAATACAGTATTCTGCCATTCCCCAATTGTAGAACCAATTGACCAACATCCCCATCCATGCTGCAATCATCAATTACTTCAATCTGCATTTTTTCAGGGCCCGGTGCCTGCTGTAATACACTTTTAATTGTATCAGGTAAATATTGTAAACAGTTGTAAACAGGAATCATTACAGACCATAATGGTCTTTTTACACTTTGAATTGCATTAATGAATGGCGGTATCGTTGGAATTCTTTCCATTATTGCCCGGATATGGATCTAATCATTTAAAATTGAACAGCCAAAAAGCCTGTAATATTAACTTTTTTTGCGCAGATTTACATACGAAAACGCATTTTTATCTGCTTAAGAAAAAATGAAAAACTACCTGTGAGCAACATCAAAAATACCCATTTATACACAGAAAGATAAGGCTTTACAAAAATGAAAGTAAACCTCACTTTATTTTGATAGGCATTTAAAACATTATTCCCAATATTATTGGGATTGGGATGGGCGATTATTTTTTTTGAAATTTTTTTTAGCCAATACATATAGCGCACCAACGTTAAAAAATTCCGATGTTTTAAAATAGGTTCAAAATCATACCGTAAAGCATATAAATATTCGTCAGAAATCTTAACCGGCTTTCTAAAATAATAATTCAGGTTACGACGCAATACATAAAATATGGCTTCATCATATTCCTTTCGTTTATGCACCAAATGCGTGCTGTTTCCTGAAATACGATAATCCAGCAAAACTTCCTCAATCTGCCGGATTCGATACTTATTCGCCAATTTCCAGAATAAATTGAAATCTTCGGCGTAAGGAATATCATACATGTTGACGGCTGCCACGCAATTTCTTCTAAACATTACCGTCGGATGATAAATGCTGCATTCAAAATGTAGATTATAGTAAAGCATTCTATCTCTGCTGACCTCGGATTTTATAAAGGGCCCTTGCTCGGATATTACATTGGTATAAGAGGAAACCATGGCACAATCCGGGTTGGCAATCATTAACTGATATTGCTTTTGCAGGCGTTGCGGATAACTGATATCATCCGCATCCATTCTGGCTATCAGGTCTGATCCGGCCAATAAAATCCCTTTATTCAGCGTGGCTGAAATGCCTAAGTTTTCCTCATTATGAACAAGCTTTATACGTGGATCGTTATAAGATTCAATAATGGATACAGTACTGTCTTTTGAGCCGTCATTGATGATAAGAAATTCAAAATTCCATAATGTCTGTTGAAGAATACTGTCTATCGCGGCAGTTAAGAACCGTTCTGCATTATATACAGGCATCAGAACTGTTACCAACGGCTTTTGTTTATCCATTTTTTTGTTTAAATTAATAAAACCGGGCCACCTTTAATGTCTTTTTATCCCAGGATACATAAACTTATAAACTTTGTTTTTAAGCTTAAATAAAAACGGATGCCGGTAAGGGAAAAAAGCTTTTCTGTATGCCTTCATTACAACAGGATGTTGAAAATTATTTTGTTTCATATATGCTTCAAGCCATTTAAAAAAAAAGATTCTTACCCTTTCATATTTTCCTTCCTGATGTGCAAGGGAAACCAGGGAATTATCCCGTTGCCGGTAACGCAAATGACATTTTGAACTAATATAAACGGAACAGTTAAGATAGATTTTACAAAAGAAAGGCTGGTCTTCGTAAAACTGGTAATCACCTACAAAAACACCGGCTTCAAATTTTGCAAAGCGATCATATACCCATCTTCTGATCATTATATCTGAAGGGCATGGAGCTGCGCCGCTTGATAATGGATATAAATAGGTAAGTAGCTGCGGAGCTTTGGTAAGCTGATCCTGTGGGCCACCAACTGCCACAACCACGTCTTCCTTGCCATCCTTGCGCCAGCTATGCCAGTATTCATACGCGCCACAAATCATACCAGCTTCAGGATATTCCGTTAAAAGACGGGCCTGATCCATCAGTTTTTCAGGGTGCCACACATCATCAGCGTCCAATATGGCAATGAATTCTCCTGTTGATTTTCCAATTGCAAAATTCCTGCTTGCACTCAAACCTTTATTTTCATGATTTTCATGTTCACAATAAATAATTTTGACCGGATAATCTGCTGCGTATTTTTTCGCAATATCTGTACTGCGATCGGAAGATCCATCATCTATCAAAAACATTTCCCAGTTGGAATAAGTTTGCGCAAGAACACTTTCAATCGCTTCTTTAAGAAAACACTCTTCATTCAAAAAAGCAGTGATAACAGAGATTAGAGGTTGTTCCATACATTGTACATTATGAATTAAACCAGTTTTTTAATTGCCATTGAAATTCAATTTTATTCCAATTTTTTACCTGCATACGGGGCAGCATAAAAGGATCCGTTTTTGCCGAAATAGCCTTCTCCTCTGTTGTACATGCGTAACGAAATCCTTTTTCTTTTAACAGGCGTATAGAATGCTTATCATAACTTCCATGTGCAAAACCATATCCATTCACTTCCCGGTTCAATATTGCTTCAAGAAAGATCTTATTACCCATAATTTCTTTTTCCTGAATTGCCGGATCGAAATTTGCCAGTGCAATATGGTTTTCAGAATGACCACCAATTTCAAACAAACTGTTTTTACTGATTGCAACCAGGTTTTCCTTGCTCATTAATTTGTATCCCGCTCTTACATCCATCTTTTTATCCGATAACCGGAATAGCTGTAATAGTATATTTTCCTGCTCCATTACTGAAACTGATTTCATCAGGATACTTAAATGCAAAAACAATGCATGTTTAGCTGAAGGCGGTAATTTCCAGGGAAGCCAGGAAGCAAATTCTTTTATTTTATCTTCTGAAACAATTTTTTGCCAGGGCTGATTTAGATGCCAGGTAAAGCAAGTATTGTTGATGGAAAGGGAAATAGTTTCAGGCAAGTGTTCATTTTCCAATAAAATATATTCCAATGCATCCCACCAAAATTCGTTGCTTTGATCTATAGAATTTGTAATAAAAAAACTGGCCGGAAACTGATATTGTTCAAGCAAGGGTACTACCGTCAAATAATTATCAAGATAGCCATCATCAAAGCTAAGCGCAATGGCATTTTCAGGAATATTGTTTTCCTTTATTGCAGCGGTTAATTGTTGTAAAGAAATAATGGTATAATCCTTTAAGCAATTTAACTGTTCCCGAAAGTTCTCCACGGAAACCGCAAGCTGCCAGGTATCGGACACCGCTGTATTGATGCGGTGGTACATGAGTATAAGTGCTTTATGTTGTTTCCTTTTAAAGAAGATGGACATAGCTTTTTATTAAATAAAAACCAATACAATAAATTATCAATGCTTTTATACTACAATTTTTTAGCCCTTACGCTAATGATTACCTGGTAGCTGGGATCGTGCTTATCCATTTTATAACGTTGTTCTATTTCAGGCAAACCGACGCCCCAGATAAATGCTGTTGCTACCATCACATTGCCATAGCTTTTTATCGTTGTTTCCGCCGGTGAAAAATCATCCTGCATGATCTTTTCCATGGAATGCGTATTAAAAGACCAGAGCCAGTTTTTACTCCATCCGCCTGAATCAATATGACTGATTCCAGGAACCGTCATCAACAATACGCCACCCGGCTTTAGGATGCGATAACAATGGCGGATAGCACTATGGAAATCATAAATAAGGTGCAAAGTTTGCGTAAGTACAATGCAGTCGAAACTATTATCCGCAATGGGTATTTCATTGGCTTTACTCAAGTCACCGATGATGGTTGCAGCGGGATTATCCGGATAAATATGCAGTACATCTGATTTAATAATATTGTTTTTCCCAAACTCCATCGTATAACTATTATCCCCGATCTCCAATACATTTCCTTTTATATCCGCTGCATGTTTTTGTAAAAAAGATTCAATATAATAACGGTCCACAGGGCCGCCACGATCATACCCAAAATCATCGCTAAAAGGTTTAATTCTTTTGAAGCTTCCCCAATTTATTTTACCAACAGGAACCGGTTCCGATTCCAAAATTGTATAAATACCCAATTTCTTTTTTACCGGAGCGACAATCTTTTTCTTAATAATTGATTTCATGTTGTTTTTTAAAATTATAGGGTAAATAGGTATTAATGCAGCAGGTTTTTTTTGCAATAAAAAGTTGAATTCCGTTAAACCAGGAAAAGATGTTGAGGAATTATTTGTAAGCGTATTTATCATGGCGCCAATATAGTATTCACGCCAATTTTTAATACCTTGACGATAAGCTTTTTGTTCTGCTTCATTTTTTAAAAAAACTTGTTGCTTACCTAAAACTTTCAAAACATGCTCAAGCATTAAAGGTATATTTTTCGACATGTTTTCAGAATGCATTCTATACGCCGCTATTTTATTTTGATGCACCACAATTGGATGATTTCTTGTAAGGCGTAAATAAAGATCATAATCTTCAGCTGCTTTTAATGTATTATCATATTGAAATTCGTCAAACACAGAACGCTTATACATTACCGCACCATGCATTCCAATGAAATTACCCATTAAAAGGTCCAGATAATGGTTTTTATGCTTTGGTAAATTTTCTTCTTCGTAAATGATCTGGCCATAAGTATCTACTTTATCATGCGCGCCTGCAACGGCCACCGCTTCGTTGTTTTCTTCGAATGCATGGATCTGATGTTGCAATGCATCCGGAAATAACCAGTCATCGGCATCAGAAAAAATAATATAATTACCCGCAGCATGTTGTATTCCGGTATTCCTTGCTGCAGCAAGTCCCTGGTTTTGCTGATACACATATTTTACCAATGGATAGGAATTTGCAATTTCCCGGGTATTGTCTTTTGAGCCATCATCCACCACAATGATTTCATAATTCAGGTAAGTTTGTTGCAGGATACTATCAATCACTTCGGGCAAATAATGCGCATGGTTAAAGCAGGGAATAATGACCGATATGAATGGCTGCTGGTTCAATACCTGTTTTTTGTTTTGTTTTTATAATAGAACCTGATACCGGAAAAGATGCCGGCAACTTCTTGCCGGTACGTTGCATAATTATTGCGAAACCGGTGCCTGATTGCCCGGGGCAATTTTTTTAAATAGTAAGGAAAAATATTTTTATAAAGATGAGAAAGGTTTCCGGCATGGCCGAAACGTTCATATTGAATGTACAAAGCGACAGTGAATCCGCGCATATAATAAAAGATCTGTTTTTTTAATCCTTCCAAATCGTTTCTATGAAAATGATATGCAATTGCAAGCGGGGAATACTTTATCGTGTAACCATTTGCAAGGATGCGATACCAATATTCTGAGTCGCCGCTACACCCCGCAGCACCCACATCAAGACGTTCATCAAAATAACCGATATAATCAAAAATATCCTTTCTGAAAGCCATATTGGCGCCCGCGCCTATTTCCCAGACCGGAACGCCTTTGGTTAAGATGCAGCTTAAAATAATCTTTGCCATATTCCTTAAAAATATAGCCCCGGTTGAAACTCCAGTTGGTTTCAAACATCATTTGTGCTTCATGTGTGAGTTCGGCAGCTATTATAAGGCCCGTTACCGCCATTATATCCGGCCTGTTAAAAGCTTGCTTAATATAATAAGTCCATAGTGGATGTAATATGGCATCGTCATCTGTGTATGCAATAATATTTCCGCGCGCTTTTTTTGCACCCGCATTTCGCGCAAAATCCAAACCCGGCCTTGGTTCCAGGCAATATTGAATATGCGGGAATTCATCGACAACCTGTTTGGTAGCATCATTATCAGGTGCATTGTCTACCACAATAATTTCCTTGGGAGCATATTTTTGTTGCTGTAATAATTCTCAAACAATTTTTTAAATAATCAGCCCTGTTTCTTGTACAGATAACAACGCTGACATCATCCGTATGAATCTGGCGCTCTTCATCCGGTAAAAAATTTCCCATGTATTGATTCCATGCATGTTGATCCTGAGAAAGCCAGGCTTCATGCAAATCAGAACATATATTTATGTTTTGCTGGTTGCTATAAAATGAAATCGCAGGATAGATGGTATTATATATTTTTTCCAATAATTGGGATGCAGATTGCTTATCCTCCGCATTCAAAAAAAGATGTCCAAGCGGATAATTTTTCCACCATAACACAAAATATTTATTGCCGCCATTGTTTTGCAAAACCGTATCAAAAGGCAGTTGACTGCCGGTATCAATATGTATGATATTAAAAGGCTGGAATACCATAATTAATCAGTAAAATGATCCTTCATTTTCAAAGTAAAAGGAAACTTTGGCCGTACATAACCAATCCATTTTCCATACCAATCCATATTTTCCCTGAAATCTTCCACATCAAAAGAAACCGGCTCTTCATGATAATACAATTGTTCGGAGGTATTCTTTACAAAAATCAATGAGATATAATAGGATCCATCGTTTAAAAAATTTCCAGGAATGATGCAATGTCCTTCAATGATCCCTTTTTCCACATCAATTGCCGGTGAAGCAACATCAAAAATACATTCACCGGCAATTGTAAATAAATGCACTCCTACGCAAAGGTTCAGACGGTCTACCAGGTTCCAGCATTCAAATTTTACATGCAAAGTCGTGCGGATATCAATCGGCATCAAAGGATCATTTAATTCCGGCTCAACAACAATACGTTTGATACGGATATAATCATTTCCCGGAGCTTCATTGATGTTATCATATTCCTGGCTCAGATCTTTACGCTGCATACTGTTGAGGTAAGCATTTACCACATCTTTGGCAGGTCCTTCATGGATGATCCGGCCTTTATCAAGCAACAATACCCTTTGACAAAAGCTTTGCACCGCCTGCATACTATGACTGACAAATAAAATAGTACGGCCATCGTGCTTTGAAACATCGCGCATTTTACCGAGGCATTTCTTTTGAAATTCAGAATCGCCTACAGCAAGCACCTCATCTACAATTAATATATCGGGTTCCAGGTGTGCAGCCACTGAAAATGCAAGTCGTACATACATCCCGGAGGAGTATCTTTTTACAGGAGTATCTATATAGGGTTCCACTCCTGAAAAAGCGATGATTTCGTCCAGCTTTTTATCTATTTGCTTACGGGTAAGACCCAGAATATTTCCATTTAAATAAATATTCTCGCGGCCTGTAAGCTCATCATGGAAACCGGTGCCTACTTCAAGCAGGCTCGATATTTTTCCTCTTCCTTTTATCACACCTTTGGTTGGCCGGGTTACCCTTGACAATATTTTCAACAAAGTGGATTTTCCTGCGCCATTCTTACCGATAAGCCCGAGTACTTCACCAGGTTTTACTGTAAAATTAATATCATGCAAAGCCCAGAAAAGATTGGTAGTGCCCATATTACCACGGTCCACATCGGCAATCATCTGGAGCGGATCTTCACGGCCTTTCATTTTTACATTCCACCATCGGGACAAATCCTGTTTCAAAGTTCCGGATCCTATAGTCCCAATCCGGTAAAGCTTGTGAAGATGTTCTACTTGTATAATGGGTTTATCAGACATGTATGAATATTATCAGCGATCACTTCAAAAAAACCAAAACAGCAATCATGTATTAACTGATCATGCGGTATCAATCACATTTTGCTCGACCTTATTAAAAAATAGGATCCCTGTAATCAACAGCAAGGTAATAAAAACTGTGCTGTATAAAAGCTGCTCCCAGTATAAATGTCCGGTACTGAATAAGGCGAATCTAAACGTTTCAATTATTGCAGTTAATGGGTTAAGACCGATTAAAAATTTATATTTTTCGGGAACCAGAGAATAAGGATATACAACCGGAGTGGCAAACATCAATAAGCGAATGGCAAACATCATCAGATTTTGCACATCGCGGTACTTTGCTGCAAGGGAAGCAAGCAAAAGACCAAAACCCAGTGCAAAAGCTGATGTGAGCACTATTAAAAATGGCACCAGCAGCAAATAAATATTGGGATGAATATGTGTTCCCTGAATTTTATAAAAAACATACACCAGTATCAACATCAATAACTGGATACCCAACCTTGCCATTTTGGAAAGCAGCATTGAAACCGGCACAATGAGCCTGGGAAAATAAACCTTCCCAAACATAGATGCGTTTTGTATAAATGTATAAGAAATGGCCCCAATGGAATCGGAAAAATAACCCCAGATAATAATACCTGATAAATAGAAAGCCAGCGATGGTATTTCATCCGTAGTAACACGCATCACAGCCCCAAATACGATATAATACACAAAAGTGGCGATCAATGGTTCCAGGAAGACCCATAAAGGCCCCAATATCGTTTGACGATAACTTACAATAAAATCGCGCCGCACAAAACGGAGCATCAGATCTTTATACCGCAAAAGTTCTTTGAAATGAAATTCGGGCCACCCTCCAACTGGTTTGATTTCCCAATTCAAATCATTCAAATCTTTATTCATAACAAAAAATATGGACTGAAAATAAGCAGTTAACCCGATGAATGGAATAATATTTTTATTATTTATTGGACCACGCCACGAAATGGATTAACCCGAGTTTTCCTCTAAAGGGTCGGCAAGCAGGGCAAAAAAATAATTAAAGCTTGTAAAATTGGTGAAATGGTTTTTATTTTTGAAATTTAAACCCTTATTTAAAACTGCTTTATGAGCTTTCTTTATCAAAAACTAACCCTTGCTTTATTGCTGATATGTGGTACCAATTTCGTTCATGCGCAAATCGATAGCCTGGACAATTATATCAAACGATTAAGACTGTCCCAGGCTTCCGGAGGAAGTGAAACGGCATTTCTTAGTACCGGTTCTGAATTTTTATATGGACAAGATTATTTTGATGCCGGAAATTATAGCTCTGCTGCTTCCTATTTTCAGTCCATCATCCGGAAAGAAAAAGATCATCCCTATGCTAATTATCAATTAGCGATCGCTTTGTTGAAACAAAATGATCCTGAAAAAGCGAAGCTAGGCGCAAAATCATTTAGCCAGTTCTTTTCAGGCGTTACCTGCCTTAAAGGAAAGGTATAAAAAAGATATGCCCGGAGGAACAGCCCCATCCAAAGAACCTGATTTGAACACTGCACCGGATGAAAAACCGGCAGCAGGAGAAAAAACAGGGCTTGATACATATATTGAACAAATAAAATATTCGCACAATACCAGCGGCGCAGCAACAGGTATGTTTACTCCTGGTCTGGATGCATTTTATGGTATAGAATATTTTGAAAATGGAGAATTCAGCAGCGCTGAGACCAGCTTCAGTCTTTCTCTTTCGAAAGATCAGGATAACCCATACGTAAACTACCTGAAAGCGGTTTCAATGGCGGCACAGGGAAAAGCAAATGAAGCCAAAACATTTCTTGTAAAAGCTGCTGCGGCGGACGCTTCCCTTAATAATCGTTTTATTGAAGATGCGGCATCAGCGGCGGAAAAATGGAAAAAACAACAAGAAGTAAAAACGATCAAACCTGCTCCTTCCCAACCGGCAAAATATGGCGGCAAACTGGTTTTTGGAAATTATACCTGTCATGTATCAGTATGGAACGGGCCAAACGTTTCTCCCGCCTACCGTTTTGATTACAAAGGTTATTTTGCATTAAAAAAAGATGGAAGTTATCGCTGGCTCGATGATGGAGCGACGGGAAAATTTAGTTACAACGCAGTCACAGGTCAACTGAACTGGTTGTCAGGATATTTTAAGGGCCTTAAACCTATAATAACCCGATACCAATCCGGAGATAAAACTGCACAAATCACTATCAGCTTTTCCGACAATTACCGTTGGGAATGCGGATGCAATAAATAAACTTTCAAAGAAAACTGCCCGGAATGGGTATGAAGGAAAGCTCTTGCGTGTGTGGCATAAAATTGAATGGCGGATGCTAATTCACAAACTACAATCTTGCCCAATGCGGGCATCATTCGGCCGAATTCATATTCTTTATAAATAAAAATGCCATCAACGCCGACAAAGCTGCCAACATAGCACAAATGCGCATCACTTTTACATACACATCTATAAATCCTTCTTTATAATCCCGGGCAATTTTAATTTTGTTTTCACCAATAATATTTGCAGGAACTTTTGCATCGCCGAGATTTGCAGCCTGGGATACAACCTGTATTTTGGCTTCTTCTTTTAAAGGACTTTGTTTCATTCTCGTATTTAAAAATCCTGTAAAAAATAATATGGCCAATGCTCCGATAATGGCGTTGGCAAATACATTGGCAATGCGGCTGATTGCATTATTAATCCCTGATGCCGTTCCCGAATAATGATTGGCGACGGCACCCATCACTGTCGTGGTGAGCGGAGTTACTGTGAAAGACATGCCTAATCCAAAAATTAAAATTCCGGGAAAAAATGTGGCCCAATATGCCGATGGTCCATTGGTTTGTTTTACAAAAGATAATAGCAACAACCCGACAGCAACAACCAAAGGGCCGGCAATCAAAAACCGGCGGGCTCCGTATTTATCAACCAGGCTGCCCGACCATCTTGAAATAGTAATTAATAAAATGGTAAAGGGCAATAAGGTCATGCCAGCCTGTAACTGGCTGTAGCCTTGAATTTGTACCATATTCAATGTAAGAAACAGCATAGCGCTTGCAAGTGCTGCATACAAAAAGAACGTAAGAAGATTAGCGCCGCTGAATGATTTGTTTTTAAACAATTGCAACGGCATCATAGGATGTTTGCTTTTATGTTCAATAATTATAAAAACGATTAAAGAAAATGTTCCGAGGGCAAGAGAGACATATACCTGCCAGTTATTAAAGCCCGACACAGGAATTTTTAAAAAGCCGTAAGTTAACAATGCCAACCCTGCGGCTATAGATAATACTCCCGGATAATCAAGTGAGTTATCCGATACGTCATCGCGACTTTCGGGAACCTTACGCCAGAGGATGATTAATGAAATGATGCCTATAGGGACATTAATAAAAAAGATTACCCGCCATAATCCGGCATCTGCCAAGGCTCCGCCAAGTATCGGGCCACCAACAGTTACCATTGTTGTGATGGCAGACCATGTGCCTATTGCTTTGCCTCTTTCACTTTTATCGAATGAGGCGGTTATTATTGAAAGGCTACCCGGTATCAACAATGCACCACCAATTCCTTGTAAGGCTCTGAATACAATTAAATATCCAACCGTTGTTGCCAGGCCACTTGCTGCGGAGCCAAGCATAAAAAGGGCGATGCCAATCATGAATATTTTTTTTCTTCCTAATTTATCGCCTAATGATCCGCCCGGTAAAATAAGTGCAGCGAGCATGAGTAAATATGAATTTAATAACCAGAACAAGTCAGTTCCTGTTGCCCCTAAATCTTTTTGAAGAGAGGGTAATACAACATTTAACGCTGTACCATCAATGAAAGCCATGGCAGAAGCCAGTATTGCCGATGCCATGATCCATTTTCCAGTAGTGCTTTTAAGAGTATTGCACGGCATTGCACAAAAAGTTTAATTGAATGGATACAATTTAACTCATCCAATTCATAACTGGTTAATTGTATCAGGAATTGTAAGGTGAGAATTCCGGCCACAGAGCAGCTTTTTTTACTGAAGAAGGGAAAGTCTTATTCGAATTAGTACGAGTAGATTGAGGATGGTCATAGTGAAGGCAATAGTCTATAGTCTGGAGACCTGCGCCAAATTGGGAGCATCAATAAAAGGTGTAAGCTTCGAAATTTACAATCTGACCCTTTGTATTCACCCTTGACGGATCATAAAAACGATAGCTCAGGTACCAGTCTTTTTTCACTGATGAGCCCGGCTTATCCCAATTTTTCGGGAATACTGTCATTTCACTGCAGTGGCAGCCATTAGGTAGAGAAATCATAATAACTTTTTATTTTGTTAACGATTTTGTTAACGATTAATAAAAAGCTACAGACTTAAGAAGTGTTTTAAGAAACTGAAACCCTTACTAAGCAAGGGTTTCAGTTTGTGGGCCCACCTGGGCTTGAACCAGGGACCCCCTGATTATGAGTCAGGTGCTCTAACCAACTGAGCTATAGGCCCGGAGCATTTCGGCTCTTAGGAGCGCAAAAATAGAGATTTCAACGTATTTTCCAATTTTATTCAGAAAATTGTCCTGTAAATTTGTAAAATGAAGAATGTTAAAAACATCATATTTGATTTAGGAGGCGTTTTACTTCAGGTTGATTATGACAAATCCGAAAAAGCATTTCTTAATTATGGCATTGCCGATTACCCCGATTTGTTTTCCCAAAATCATGCATCTCACCTGTTTGAATCGCTCGAAACGGGAAAAATAACACCAAAAGAATTTTTTGTTGCTTTTCGCGCCATTACAGCCAGCAGTCTCACTGATCTTGAAATAAAAAATGCCTGGAATGCAATGCTCGGTGATTTTTATTTAGATCGCCTCGAATGGCTTAAGGAGTTAAGTAACCGCTACCAGGTGTACCTTTTCTCCAATACCAACCAAATTCACAGCGAATCCTTTCATCAAACTTTTCTCAAACAAACCGGAACCGGAAATTTTGATGATTATTTTATAAAAACTTATTATTCTTACCAGGTGGGTTTTCGCAAACCTCATCCTTCTTCTTATCTTAAACTGCTGGAATTACAGGCATTAAATGCGGAAGAAACCGTTTTTATTGATGACACTGAAAAAAATATTGAAGGTGCGAAACAGGCAGGATTGCATACCCTGCACTTATTGCCAAACCAACCAGTAGCAGGACTATTTTAGATTTAGGATTTTAGATTTAGGATTTCTTAATCAACGACCTTCAACCATCAACTTTGAGCGTTAGAAATTAAGGATTGCTATTCAAAACAACCATAAAAATACCGATGTCTTTTTAAAGCTCCATTTGAGGCAATGGTCTTTATGAATTACTACCAACTACCAACCATCAACAACCAACCAGATTTTACTTTACTTCTTCATATTCAATATATTCTCCTTTGGTGGAAGTGGTATCCGAAGTAGGCGGAGGGGGTTGCTTTCCGGATTGTTGATGGCGCAGTTCTTCCTGCATTTCCTTCATTTTATTACGCACAGCAGAAGTAGCTTTTGAAACCGGAAGAATCAGATCAAAAACCAATTTATATACAAGATATAATGCCAATATCAAAAATATTACTCTTAACATAACCATTCAAAGGTACATAGCTATGGATTCCATACAAATGAAAACACAAACTTTTTGACAAACGGTTAACAAAACATAATTTTTAAAAGCTATTTACTGAAATTTGGTTGTAATTATATATTTATACTACATTTGCACACGGAAATAAACAATAGAAGGGAACGATAGCCGTTCCCTTCTCTTTTTACCTTATGGCAATAGAAACACAAATTGAACAAATTGAGCAGTTGATTGATCAGTTGCTGAATTCGGAGACTGAATATTTTATAGTTGGGGTTAAAATAAAACCAACCAATAATATCAAAGTTTTTCTCGATGGAGACAACGGTTTATCCATTGAAAAATGTGTATATTTCAACCGCCAGTTGTATAAAATGATTGAAGAAAAGGAATTGTTCCCTTCGGGAGATTTCTCATTGGAAGTTTCATCTCCCGGGCTCGAACAACCGTTAAAACTGCACCGGCAGTATCTAAAAAATAAAGGCAGACAGATAAGCGTTGTTTTAGCCGATGGGTCTTTAAAAGAAGGAAAGTTGCTCGAAGTATCGGATAAAGATATTATTGTTGAAGAGACGACCGGAAAGGGAAAAAAAGCAGTAACGCAACAATTGGTTATTCCATTTGAAAACATAAAAACAACAACCGTTCAAATTCATTTTTAATTTGAAATACCGGCACGGCCCGGTAACTGAGACATAAAAAATTTGCTATGGCAAGTATTAACCTAATCGAAGCATTCCAGGAATTTAAAGATGCCGAAAATATTGACCGGCCTACCATGATGAAAGTGGTAGAAGATGTTTTTAAAACATTGCTTCGTAAAAAATATGGCAGCGATGAAAATTTTGACGTCATTGTAAACGCAGAAAAAGGTGACCTTGAAATTTTTCGCCGCCGCATGATTGTAGAAGATGGTGAAGTGATGGATCCTCTGGCCGAAATCGCTTATAAGGATGCAGTAAAAATTGAACCTGATTTTGAAGTGGGTGAAGAATTATACCAGGAAGTTGATATGCTCGACTTTGGTCGCCGTGCCATTCTTGCAGCCAAACAAACCCTGGCCAGCCGTATAAGTGATCTGAAGAAAAATGTGCTGGTAAAAAAATATGGCGACCGCATTGGTGAAATTATTAATGCCGAAGTTTACCAGGTCTGGAAAAAAGAAGTGTTATTAATGGATGAAGAAGGCAATGAACTGATCCTTCCAAAATCGGAACAAATACCGCAGGATTATTTTAAAAAAGGCGAAAATATCCGGGCGGTTGTAAGCCGGGTAGATATGAAAAATAATACACCGGTAATTATTTTAAGCCGCACCAGCCCTGAATTTCTTGCTAAACTGCTTGAAATAGAAGTTCCGGAAATATTTGATGGACTGATCACCATAAGAAAAATTGTACGTGAACCGGGAGAAAGGGCAAAAGTGGCCGTAGAAAGTTTTGATGACCGGATAGATCCCGTAGGCGCCTGCGTGGGAATGAAAGGAAGCCGTATTCATGGTATTGTACGTGAACTGAAAAATGAAAATATTGATGTAATCAACTGGACCAGTAATATTCAGTTGCTGATACAGCGTTCGTTAACGCCTTCCAAAATAAGCTATATGGAACTGGATAATGAAAAAAAACATGCTGATGTATATTTAAAAGCCGACCAGGTATCGCTGGCTATTGGCAGAAGAGGTGTTAATATAAAACTGGCCTGCGAACTTAACAGAATATGAAATTGATGTTTTCCGTGAAAATGAAGGTGAGGCAGAAGAATTTGATATTGACCTGGATGAATTTAGCGATGAAATAGATACATGGATCATTGATGAATTAAAACGCGTTGGTTGTGATACTGCACGCAGTGTACTGGACTTTGTCGGATGAAGAACTGGAACGCAGAACCGATCTTGAAAAAGAAACGATTACGGAATTAAGAAACGTTTTGCAAAATGAGTTTGACAAAGGTTAAACATACTTGCAATTATCAGTGGAAAATGCGAATATTGGCAAAACTATTGATGAATAACAGATGAAATCCTTTCAAGAACTGCCTTAGAGAAATAATGCAGCATGAAAGTTTAGCATTGTTTTACGTTATTTGAAATCCAGCATTGATAAAGCAGGTTCAAAAATAATTTTGGATGATTTACAGGAAATTCATCTTGCGAATACATCCATTGTACAAAAAAATACTGAATGTCAGAATTGAAATTACCAAGATTGTTGGCAGCCGCCAAGGAGTTTAATATAGGACAGGAAACCCTTGTTGAATTCCTATTGGGCAAAGGTTTTGGCCGGGACGATCTGAAACCCACCGCAAGGCTTTCGGAAGACATGTACCGATCGCTGCAACACGAGTTTCAGAGCGATAAGGTGGCTAAAAACAAAGCGGATCTGATTGAAATTCCTAAAGGAATTCAAACAGAGAAAAGAAGAAGGGAAGATGAAGAAATTACTTTCAAAAGGGATGAAAAACCCATCCGCCCCGAAACTGTTCCCGCACCCGTTAAAGAAGAACCTCAACCTGTGATTACGGTGGCAGTTGAACCAGAACCGGTTGCAGTAGTTGAACCAGAACCCGTAATAACAGAACAAACTAATCATACACCTCCTCCTCCTGCGGTTGAATCTGTACCGCCGGTAGTGGAGGAAATGCCTGCAAAAACTGTTGAACCAGAACCTTTACCCGAAGAACAACCATCCATACCCTCCCAGCCAGAAAATGAGCCGGAAACAATGAAACTAGCAGCACCCGAAATTGAAGGGTTGAAGATTATTGATAAAATTGATCTTTCGCTCATTGATTCTTCTACCAGACCTAAAAAAACATTTAAGAAAAAGCCCGAACCGGAGGAAGAAAAGAAACAGAAAGAGGAAAAGATTCCACCGGTAGAAGCCACAGAAGAAATTGCAGTACCTGTAGTTCCAATTCCTGTTTCAGAGCCTAAGGCTGCTATTCCGGAAACACCCCAGGTACAAGTGGAAAAGCAGGAAACTGTAGAAGAACAAGTGGAAGTAAATCAACCGGTAGTTCCGAATGAACCGGTATCCGCGGCGCCTTTAATTGAAAATATTAAAGCCAGGAAACTGGAAGGTCCAAAGATCCTTGGTAAAATTAAGTTGCCTGTTGACAATGATACCAGGCCCAAACCGCCAGCCAAAGATGAAAGACGTAAACGCAAACGCATACCCATAGATAAAAAAGGAAATGAAGGTCAAACCCAGTCACGTAGCGGTCAGTCCGCTCCGCAAACGGGTCCGGCAGCTCATCCAAGTCCACAGCAACGGCCGATAGTGCCAGCTCAGAACCGTGGTGGTTACCAGGGAAGGGGCGGTGCACCAGGAGGTCAGGGCCAAGGTAGAGGACCGGGAACAGGTGGCCCCGGAGGTCAGGGGCGTTTCCGTCCGGCGCCAGGTGCAGGCGGTGGAGCAGGTCGTGGCGATAGAAGAGGGGCAGGTGTAGGACGTGGTATGGTTGCCCGCACCGATGATAAAGAAATTGATCAAAAAGAAATTCAGGAAAAAATAAGGGAAACCCAGGCCAAACTTGCAGGATCGGGTGGTCGTGGTAAAAGCCTGAAAGCAAAATATCGCCGTGCCAAACGCGAAGAAGCAGCCGAAGCTATGGGCGACATGAATGAGGACAATAAACTGCAGGTAACCGAATTTGTTACCGTAAGTGAACTGGCCAACCTGATGGATGTAAGCTTTGCAGATGTTATCAGTAAATGTATGAGCCTTGGTATAATGGTTTCCATTAACCAGCGTCTTGATGCAGAAGTAATAGAACTGGTTGCGGGTGAATTTGGTTATGAAGTAGAATTTATTGGCCTGGAAGATACAGATGAAGAAGAAGAGGAAGAAGAAGATGATCCTGAAGAATTGGTGTCCCGTGCACCTATTGTAACCATTATGGGTCACGTAGACCATGGTAAAACATCATTACTGGATTATATAAGAAGCGCTAATGTGGTAGCCGGTGAAGCAGGTGGTATTACCCAGCATATTGGTGCTTACCAGGTAACGATGCCTACTGGTAAAAAGATTACATTCCTTGATACACCGGGTCACGAAGCGTTTACGGCCATGCGTGCACGTGGTGCAAAAGTTGCTGATATTGCAGTAATAGTTATTGCAGCAGATGATGCAGTGATGCCTCAAACAAAAGAAGCCATCAGCCATGCACAGGCTGCAAATGTGCCCATGATATTTGCTATCAATAAAATTGATAAAGATGGCGCTAATCCACAAAAAATTTATGAGCAGCTTTCTCAAATGAATATTTTGGTGGAAGAATGGGGTGGTAAATATCAAAGCCAGGAAATATCTGCCAAAAAAGGCATTAATATTGATCTGTTACTGGAAAAAATATTGCTCGAAGCAGAACTGCTTGATCTAAAAGCAAATCCTGAAAGAGAAGCGTCCGGAACTATGATTGAAGCATCGCTTGATAAAGGACGTGGCTATGTTGCAACTGTACTGGTGCAGAATGGAACGCTGAACCTGGGAGATCTTATGGTTTCCGGCCAGTATTATGGAAGTATTAAAGCCATGTTTAACGAACGTAACCAACGTGTTAATAAAGCGCCGCCTTCTACACCGGTTCAGATATTGGGTTTAAATGGTGCTCCGCAGGCTGGTGAAAAATTTAAAGTGTTTCATGATGAAGCAGAAGCAAAAGAAGTAGCAACTAAACGTTCACAGATCATGCGCGAACAGGGTTTACGTACCAGGAAACATATTACGCTGGATGAAATTGGTCGTCGCCTTGCACTGGGTAACTTTAAAGAATTGAACATCATTATTAAAGGTGATGTGGATGGTTCTGTAGAAGCATTGAGCGATTCATTACAAAAACTTTCTACAGAAGAAATAGCTGTAAATGTGGTACATAAAGCAGTTGGTCAGATCTCCGAAAGTGATGTATTACTGGCTACCGCATCAGATGCAATCGTAATTGGCTTTAATGTTCGTCCTTCTACACAGGCAAACAGGCTGGCAGAAAATGAAGGAGTAGAAATAAAAATGTACTCTATCATTTACAATGCCATTGAAGAAATAAGAAGTGCGATGGAAGGCATGCTTGAACCTAAGATACAGGAAAAAGAAGTGGCCAATGTTGAAATTCGTGAAGTGTATAAATTTGATAAAGCAACCGTTGCCGGATGTTATGTGCTGGATGGAAAAATTAGGCGCGATAGTAAGATCAGGTTATTCCGCGATGGTATTCTTGATTTATCCACGTCAGGAAGGAGCATTTGCAGAACTTGGTAGCCTGAAACGCTTTAAAGACGATGTAAAAGAAGTTGCTGCCGGGTATGAATGCGGATTAACTATTAAAAATTTCTCTGATATTAACGTTAATGATACCATTGTAGCCTATGAAGAAGAAGAAGTAAAGCGAACATTATAAAACATAAAAACATAGATTGGAATCTCCGGTTTGTATCAAAGCATCCGGAGATTTCTTTTTGTTCTGTAGATCGCCTGGCTTTGTTTTTGTTGGCCGCCTGACCGAAAGAATAAACCTTATTTTTACTTGCCCTTATTTGGTCGCCTGACCAACAAGGAGTAGAACTTCACCGGCAAAAATTATTATCGCTGGTTGGTATTATTATACAATAATTTAAGGGATCAATTCATACCACTAAGGATCAGTGCTTTTAATTTTGTTAAAAGGCTGATAAAACCTCTACGGCACCATTTGAATAATTACTTTTGAAAGTATTGAAAGAAAAAATATGAACAAGTATATACTCATTGTATTCGTTGCTTTATTGGGAAGTGCGAATTTATACGCTCAATCACAAAGGGTTGTGGCTGATAAAATTGTGGCTCAGGTAGGAGATAAAATCATCCTCAAGTCAGACATTGAAAACGCCATCGCCGATTATAAAAGACAGGGTCAGGAATCACAGTTGCCCCCAAACCCGGAATGTGCTTTCCTGGAAGGTCAGCTCATTCAAAAAGCGCTTGTATTACAGGCTCAGAAAGATTCACTTACCGTAAGCGATGAAGAATTGGAGGCACTGCTCGACAACCAGATCCGTGGATTTATAGGTATGTATGGATCTAAGGAAGTATTGGAACAAATAGCTGGTAAAACCATTTACCAGATTAAGGAAGATTTCCGGGTCCCTTTTAAGGAAAGAAAACTGGCCGATCAGATGCGCAGCAAGATCGTTGATAATGTAAAAATCACTCCTACGGAAGTAAAAGATTATTTCAATACCATCCCTCCGGATAGCCTTGTTTTTTATGAAAGCGAACTGGAGGTAAGCCAGATCCTGCTCTATCCAAAAGCGAATAAAGATGTGGAGGAATACGTATCAAAAGAATTGTATGATATTAAAAAACAGGTAGAATCAGGAGCAAAAAAGTTTGACGCCATGGCGCGTCTCTATTCAGAAGATCCAGGAAGTAAGGAAAACGGTGGTCAATATAGTATGAACCGCAATGATAAACAATGGGATCCCACTTTTCTTGCAGCCGCCTTTCGATTAAAAGAAGGTCAGATTTCACCGGTAATCAAATCAAAATTCGGATTGCATATTATCCAGATGGTGAGTCGCGCCGGCGATGATGCGGTAATCCGTCATATACTGCGAATTCCCCCCGTTACGGATGAGGAAGTGAATATTGCCAAAGCTAAAATGGATAGTATCCGTAGCCAGATTGTAAACGGTTCCATTGGCTTTGGACGCGCCGTGAACCTTTATAGTGATGATGAAAATAAAATGACCGGCGGTGCAATTACCAACAACCACGATGGTTCCACTTATGTTACAATTGACCAGCTGGATAAGAACCTGGTTGTAGCGCTTAAAAATATGAAACCGGGAGATCTATCCCAGCCATTGGCATATACGGATGAAAGAGGGCGCAAAGCTGTGCGGCTTATTTATCTTAAAACAATGACTGAACCTCACCGCGAAAACTTACGCGATGATTATAATAAAATTGCCCAGCGGGCTTTGGATGAAAAAAAACAGGGAGTGCTGGAAAAATGGTTTCGTGATCATATTCCAACCTATTATATCAATATAGATAAAGATTTTTCCAATTGCCATAATATCAGCCAATGGAGAAAAGCTTCTCCTACCGCAGCTAAATAATAAGTATAAAACCTTTATAGGAAGCCTTGCTATTCATCCATAGCAAGGCTTTTTTTACGCCTTAAATAAAAATGTTTATTTTTTTACCCATTCCTTAAATATTTTAATTAAATTTAATCTTAAAATAAATTATAGAAATGGCATTGGTAATTAAGTCCCCAGAGTCATTTTTTGTTTTTGAATATCAACCTCCTGTGCGATAAATCTTGTTATTGATTAAAGATTTTTTACTTCCGGAAGAATTGGGGCATATTGATTGAAGAATAAATAAGTACTTATTTAAGCTAAAAACAAACAAATATGGCAACCTACAAAATGGATCCGGCCCACTCAGAGATTAATTTTAAAGTTAAACATCTGATGATAACCAACTTAACCGGTACTTTTGGCGAATGCACTGCCACCATGGAATCGCAAAAAGATGATTTTTCGGATGCTTCCGTAAAATTTGAAGCCATGACCAGCAGCGTGGATACCGGAAATGACCAGCGTGATACCCATTTAAAAAGCGATGACTTTTTTAATGCTGAAAAATATCCAACGCTGACATTTGCCTCTACCGGTATAAAAAAACTGAATGACAATGAATATAAATTAGATGGCGATCTTACTATTCGTGATATTACAAAACCAATTGAGCTGGATGTAGAATATAATGGCGCAATCACAGACCCTTACGGCCAGCAGAAATTTGGTTTTGAACTGAATGGTAAAATCAGCCGTAAGGAATTTGGCTTAAAATGGAATGCAGTAACGGATACCGGCGGATTTGTAGTGGGCGATGAAGTAAAACTGGTTATTACCGTGCAAATGATAAAGCAGGTTTAGAAATCCGTTTACTGCGGATAAGAATTATATTAAAAGAGAAGTATTGACGATGAATATTGAAATTGTGTCTGGAAGTCCAAGAAATGATAGTGTAACTTATAGACTGGCATTATTTCTCAATAAATTTTTGCGCCACAAAACACCGCATTCGGTAAATATTCTGGATGTAAGAGACTGGCCGCTACCGGTTTTGCAACAGGAAGTGTATTCCAATATTCAAATGACACCTCCTCATTTGCAACCGCTTGCACACAGGATATTTAATGCCGACGCGTTTATTTTAATCAGCCCGGAATATAATGGCAGTTATACGCCGGCGCTTAAAAACCTTTTCGATCATTTTCCCAAGCAAAGCCGCAAAGTATTTGGTATAACTACAGCTTCTACCGGCTCTTTGGGTGGAATAAGAGCCAGTCAGCAGATGCAGTTACTTATACATGCTTTATTTGGTATTGGCTCGCCTTATATGCTGATTGTCCCTTTTATTGATAAAAAATTTGATAGCACCGGTGCATTAACGGATCCTGGTTTTCAAAAAAATATTGATGTGTTTATTCATGAATTTTTATGGCTGGCCGAAAACCTGAAAACCAAATTGCCCAGTGCCGTTTTAGGTAAATAAGGATGGCGCGGTTGTAAACTTTTAACAGGAATTGCAATTTTACCGGTTGTTCTTTATTGAAAGGAAAATTAACAATTAACTTTCTGAAACAATTCAAAATTGTAGCTTTGCACCTCTTTATAAAAACATGAGCGACGAAATCAAACACGAATGTGGCCTTGCCTTCATTCGTCTACGAAAACCTTTCTCTTATTATCTGCAAAAGTATGGTACGGTAATGTATGGCCTTAATAAGCTGTACCTGCTCATGGAAAAACAGCATAACCGTGGCCAGGATGGAGCCGGTATTGCTACCGTAAAACTGAATGTGGAACCGGGTTATCCATTTCTGCACCGGATCCGCAGTAATGCACAGTCAACCCATTGCTGATATTTTTTCCAAAATATGGCATGAAATCCAGGAGCTGGAAAAATACCAGCCCGATATCAAAAAACATCCCGGACTTGATGAAAGGGCATTTGCCTTTCTTGGGTGAATTATTACTGGGTCATTTGCGATATGGTACACAGGGAAAAAACAATGTTGAATTTTGCCATCCGTTTATTAAAAGAGACCTGATGCCCGGCAAAAACCTGGCACTGGCAGGAAATTTTAACCTGGTAAATACCGAAGAATTGTTTCAGCGTATTAATATGGATCCGGGGATATTTCAAAAACAAAGCGACCTGGCTGCAATGATGGAAGTGATTCATCATTTTCTTAGCCAATGAAGATGACATTAATCCAGAATAATGGCAATATCGCTAACGTGTTGAAAAAAGCTACTCCATTATTTGATGGTGGATTTACTTTTGGTGGATTATTAGGTAATGGATACAGTTTTGTAATGCGTGATGCACATGGTATCCGGCCGGCTTATTATTATATAAATGATGAAGTAATTGTTGCAGCAAGTGAAAGAGCTGCTATCCGCACCACTTTTAATGTGGGCGAAAATGAAGTGCAGGAACTGATGCCTGGTCATGCATTGATAGTGGATGATAAGGGGAATGTGGCTATCGAACAGATTCTGGAACCCAAAGAAAGAAGGGCCTGCAGTTTTGAAAGAATTTATTTCAGCCGGGCAGTGATGAAAAAATTTATCGCGAAAGAATTGCACTGGGCCATCATTTGAGCAAACCGGTTCTGGAAAGCTATCAATTACGATCTGAAAAATACCATTTTTTCTTTTATTCCCAATACCGCTGAAGTAGCTTTTTACGGGTTGGTAAAAGGTATGGAAGATTACCTGAACAAAATTAAAGATTGAAAGGATTCTCAGCTGGGGAAATGATGTGACGAAGAGAAGCTGGCAGAAATGATTAACCGTAAGATCCGGCAGGAAAAAATTGCCATCAAAGATGTAAAACTGCGCACATTTATTACCGAAGACAGTAGCCGGAATGAAATGGTGCAGCACGTATACGATATTACTTATGGCACTGTTAGAAAGAATGAAGATACCCTGGTGGTGATTGATGATTCTATTGTGCGAGGCACCACTTTAAGAGAAAGTATTGTACGAATGCTGGCAAGACTGAAGCCAAAAAAGATCATCGTTGTTTCTTCCGCTCCGCAGATTCGTTATCCGGATTGTTATGGAATTGATATGAGTAAAGCTGGGTGATTTTATTGCTTTCCGCGCTGCCATTGATTTGTGGAAAGAACGAGACATGGAAGATGAGTTGAACTGCATCTATGAGCAATGTAAAGAGCTTCAGCGCAACAATCAGCTGCATACAGAAAATGTGGTGCGACAGGTATATAAACCATTTACGACGAAGAAATTTCAGATAAAATTGCACAGCTGATTACACCTCCGGAAGTTACTATTCCGGTAGAAGTTATTTATCAAACCATTGAAGACCTGCATGAAAGTTGCCCTACCAATACAGGCGACTGGTATTTTACCGGTAACTATCCTACCCCCGGTGGTAACAGGGTGGTAAACAAGGCTTTTATGAATTATATGGAAGGAAAAAATGTAAGGGGTTATTAGGGAAAGTGAAAGGTGAAAAGTGAGAAGTGAAAGTGCATTGACATTCCCTAATGCCATCCTCTCATAATATTTAAATTGAAACAATTATTACTTATACGGCATGCAAAAAGCAGTTGGGAAACCTCTGGTGAAAATGATTTTGACCGGCCCTTAAATGACCGGGGCAACAGGGATGCGCCTTCTATGGCAAAGCGTCTGCTGGGAAAAAAAATTTCCATTGATGCTTTTATTTCAAGTCCGGCAAAAAGGGCTTTGCGTACTGCAAGCTATTTCGCTGAAGCTTTCAAAAGAAAACCCAAAGAGATCATTACCATTCCTTCGCTTTATCTGCCTGCGGTGAAAAGCTTTTATGAAGCTATTGCGGAAGCTGATAACAATTGGCAAACAGTTGCTGTTTTTTCCCATAATCCCGGGATTACGGAATTTGTAAATGAGCTTACCACGGTTCATGTTGACAATATACCAACCTGCGGTATTTTTGCTATCAAATTTAACGGGAGCAAGTGGAAAAGTTTTGAGCATGCTCAAAAGGAATTCTGGTTTTTCGATTATCCGAAGTTGAAGGAGTAATTTCAAAAAATTACCACAAGCAATTTTGCTGCTATCACATTTACCCAAAATCTTGCTCCAGTTCAACGCATATTTTTTCCAAAGACCCTGGTTCCAGGCCGGGAAGTTTGTAAATGAAATTCTTCGCCGCATTGATATGGTACAAATAATCTTTTTCTTCCTGGTTAAAGCTATAACACCAGTTTTGATTCATTAAATGATCAGCAAGATATTCCTGTTCTGTCTGTCCAGGGGTAGGGATTAAAATTGATTTTTTCTGTAGGAATAATATTTCCATTACAGTAGTATAACCGGAACGACTGATAATATATTCACTACTTCCGAAGGCGGCCTGAAGCATGGAAGTGGATAGATGATTTTTCACGGTGCAATTTGCTGGCGCTTCAATGGATTCTTCACAACCCGGTTTTCCCCGTACAAGCAATACGTTTTTGCCTAGTTTGTCCACAATTTTTAAAAACTTTTTCTCAAGAATACTTCGCTGAGGTTCAGGGCCGGAAAGAATGATCATCCATTCAAATTTTTTATCCAGGTTTTGTATTTTTTCAAATCTGGATAATGGCCCCATGTATTTAACCGGAATACGGGGCAATTTATTTGGATGCGATAATATTCCTGCAATGTTTAAATTACCTTCCAGGTCGGGTACCCAGCATTGATGAAAATGTTGTATAAAATAATAATTGATGAATTGCATCATGCGTTTTAACCATTTATTAGGAGCCTGAATGGTCAATTGATGCGTAATAAAGATACATGGAACCAATTTGGTGAATAATCCGAAGCGGTTATCAGAAATTACAAGATCAATGGAATGGGTTTGAATCGCTTTTTGCAACCAACGATGTTCTTTTTGAATGGTTAACAAAATTTTCGGCAGTTGCATTAAAATTTTAAATACCAGGCCACGTTTAGTACGGGAATATTGTATATTGTAGCCGCTAATAATTAAAAAGTCAAGAGCCGGAAATTCCTGCTGTAAAAGCTTTTTTTGAACAGGATTACAAGCGATGATTACTTCATAACCAAATGATTTTAAAGAGTTTATTAATGGAATACAACGTGTTGCATGACCCAGTCCCCAATCCAGGGGAGCTATTAAAATTCGTTGTATTTTATTTTTTTTGATCAAAAATTATTTTGGTAAAAATATTGTTTATAAATTACGTACATTAGATTTTAGTAAAATGAAAATTAAATTAAACCGTAGCCTTCTTTTCCTGTTATTGATAAGCATTGTGATTTCTTCGTGCAGTGTGTTTGGCAAAGCTAATAACAAAAGAAATTGCGGTTGCCCTTCACACAGAGGTATGGTTGGTTGATAACTTGTTAATCCGTAAATGCAGCCGTTATGCATAAGCCCAATAGAGATCTTCTGGTACTTTCCGGAAGGATACCCGTGAACTCCCCTGAGTTTGACCACCAGGTGGAAATGCTGAATGATTTATTGCATAGCATCGAAGGAATTCGCAATTTTTGCATTGCCAATGATATTATTGATGTAAGCCGCAATAGATTTATTACTAAACAACATCTTATTCAGCAAATCATAAATATGCCCGTATTAAAACCTTTTATTTTTATCTGCAATAAAAATTAATTGCTTTTACTTCATTGAAGTTTTCTTAATGCTGATTCCAGTTTTTTAAACATTGCATCCAATTCTTCCATCTTACAGGTTCCTACGCTTAAGCGGTACCAGGGCGATTTGCGGTCGGCCCCGAAGGCATAAAAAGGCACTACAGCAAGGCTTGCTTCTTTTAAAATATAATTGGTAACATCCGCCTGGGTTTCCAGCTTTTCTCCCTCAACGGAAAATCCAACAAGATTTAGTTGAATGGTTAAATAAATGCCGGCCTGCGGCGCAATCGCATCTACAGGAAATCCTTTTGTTTTCAATTGCATAAAGCCCTCATATATTTTATGCAGTCTTAATCTTAATTCGGATTTATACCGGATGAGGAAGGCGTTTACCGAATCATTTTGTAGTAAAAATCTGGCCGTCGCTTTTTGTTCGGGTTTCGGCGCCCATGCGCCCAAATGAGTTAACAACGCTTTCATTTTATCAATAACTTTTTGCGGACCAAAAGCCCAGCCCACCCGAACGCCGGTTGAGGCAAAAACTTTTGAAATGCCATCAATGAATATTGTAAATTCTTTCATGTCCGGCCGCAGGGTCACAGGATTATAATGCTGAATATCATCATAAGTGAGCATCCAGTACATCTGATCGAAAAGCAGGAATAATTTTTTTGAATCAGGCTCCCTTTGCTTATTTTCTTCCAATACCAGATCACATATTTTTTCCAGTTCTATTTTGTTTAAGGTGGTTCCGGTAGGATTTTGAGGCGTACACAAACATATTAAAGTTGCACCTTTAATATGTGGAGCAATCTCCTCGGCTACCGGCATAAAATGATTCTCCGGTTTTGTTTCAATTGCACAATGTTTTCCCCCGGTTAAATGCACATAATGATTGTTGTTCCAGGAAGGAACCGGATAAATTACCTTATCAGCTTTATCCACTATGGTTTTAAATGCGGTATAAATCAAAGGTCTTCCGCCGCTTGCAATTAATATTTCTTCCGGAGGATAATGGATTCCCTCCCATTGTTGTATAAATTTTGAAACCGATTGTCTTAATATGGAAAGGCCATTTGCCGGTGGATAATTGGTAAAATGTTTTTGATAAGCTTCAATAATCAGTTGCTCGAGCGCTTTGGGAATAGGAAAAATGGATGGATCAAAATCTCCGATTGTGAAATTGTATATTTTTTCACCTTTTGAAATCCGGTCATTAATCTCATTTCCCAATTTCACTATTTCTGACCCGGATAATGTTTCTGCTAAATGACTAAGCGGGCTCATAATTGAGGATTTACTTATTCTTTAGAAAAAATCGCTCCTATTTTAGCTTGGTAATAATTTTCATTCAAAATGCGCCCGGATTTAACCAGACTCTTTAAATCCTTCTTGCTCCAGGGCATCCTTTCTTTGCGATAAAGAAAGCACTATATGCTATAAATTGAGACGCATTGAAAAATCATTATATGCCAATTATAAAAATAAGTCCTCAGTTTTATATGAAGAAAAAACCTTAGAACTGATTTTTCCACATCATACTTTCAACCGGTTTATTGGGCTGGCCGCTGTATTTCGCATTTTTTTTCTGATTATATTTTACTTCAATTTCCCCTTCCACCGGAAAATAAATAAGCTGTCCGATAGGCATGCCCCTATAGATGCGAACAGGTAAGGTAACAGAAATTTCAAGCGTCCAGTTGCCACAAAATCCCACATCGCCCTTTCCAGCAGTTGCATGAATATCTATTCCCAAACGTCCGGTGGAAGATTTTCCTTCTAAAAAAGGCACATGAGCATGTGTTTCAGTATATTCTTCCGTTACTCCCAGGTACAATGTATTGGGCAACAAAAGAAAACCTTCTTCCGGTATTTCAAAATGAGTAATCTGATTGTGTTTGCGCGCATCCAGCTCGGCATCCACATAAGTAGCAAGATATTTACCCAAGTGTACATCATAACTATTGCTTCCCAGGCAACTGCGCAGATAAGGTTTAATGATGATGGTACCTTTTTCCATCTCTTCCATGATACGTTTGTCAGATAAGATCATTTTATTTATTTTATAACCGCGGGCAAATGTAACCGCTGATTTTTTTATTCCGTTCTTTTATCTCTAATTGTATTGCAAATAAATCGTAAATCTGCAATCTAAAATGTAAATTTCAAAGTGCCGGTTTTTTATCAGGAAAATATCAATGATTTCACAAGTTTAGCCATCTGGAAAATAGAGGAACCGGAAGCCTTTTTTTTACAAAAGGTACCGCTTCAGCGCGAAATAACACATCCGCATAAACGTCTTCAGCATCTTGCCGGCCGTTATTTGCTGCAATACCTTTATCCGGAATTTCCATTTGACCAACTTCAAATAGCCAGTACCCGGCAGCCTTTTTTGCCGGAAGCTCAATTTCATTTTTCCATCTCTCATTGCGGCGATTATGCCGCTGCACTTGTAAGTGAAGATAAACGGGTGGGAATAGATATTGAAATTCCCCGATCCAAAATCATTGATATCAGTTCCAAATTTTTAAATGAATCTGAAAGGAAGCATTTTAAAATCGAGAATCCTTCGCCTTTAATTCTTCACATACAGAATAATCATGATGATTATTTAAACTTTCCGCCATTTTTACCGGTTGTTTTATGGAGTGCAAAAGAGGCGGTTTATAAATGGTATAGCTATGGCGGAGTGGATTTTAAAGAACAGATACATTTGAATGATTTCAACTTTTCGGAGAAAGGAGGAATTATAAATGCTTTCTTTCAACAAAAACAAACCAGAATCCCCTTGCAATTGCATTATCGTTTGTTTAATGAAATTTGCCTGGTATGGCTGATGACGGATTTAGAAACTATTGTGGTCTCACCAGGGATCGAACCTGGATCTAGAGTTTAGGAAACTCCTATTCTATCCATTGAACTATGAGACCAGAGTGAAATTTTATTCTGAATGGATATAAGATAGATTCAAGTAAATCATCCGCCCTGATATTTTCAGAATGCGGCAAAAATAATGTTTATCCGCTTATTAATCCTATTGGTTTAAATTCTTTTTTCCACCAATATTTTCCTACTTTCATTTTTTAAAGAACACCCGAATATGAAAAAAAATATTATCAGCTGTGTATTATTTTTCCTGCTTATACATTTCATTCCTTCGGCATCAACAGCACAAACTATGACGCATCCGATTTTTAACCATCTTACAGTTTATGTAACCGATATGCAAAAAAGCACCGAGTTTTATGAAAAAGTGCTGAATCTGGAAAAAATTGACGAACCTTTTAAAGATGGAAGGCATACCTGGTTCAGAATTGGCGCTCATAGTCAGCTTCATGTAGTTTCAGGCGCCAAATCCAGGCCAGACCAGGATGTCAACAGGCATTTGAGTTTCAGCGTGCCTTCTCTTGAAACCTTTATGGCTCATTTGGATAAAATGAACATGCAATATGGCAGTTGGAACAGCAAAAACAAAACGCCGCAAACAAGGCCTGATGGCGTAAAACAAATTTATCTCCAGGATCCGGATGGATACTGGATAGAAATAAATGATGACAGGTTTTAATTGTTTGAATCTTAAATAATATTGATGCTATAAATGCAATATTGCATTCTAAAAAGCCCCCCTTATCTTTGCGCCTTTAAAATGTGCAAATGAAATTTTATAACCTGATAATTAAATACCGTTTTTGGCTCGGTATCCTCTCTTTAGTGTTAGCGGTAGTGGTAAATGTAACCAGTGGGTTCTGGCCATCTTTTGTTTTATATTTACTCGGTGTTATTGCATTATTCAGTCATTTTTTCATTGGTCCGCTGAGGTTGATTCAGGAACCTATGGAACAGGGAAATATGGAAGAAGTGCAAAAAATCTTAAATTCTGTTTGGTTTCCAAATCTATTATATAAGCCGGTTCGATCCACTTTTTATACGCTCAAAGGCAATATTGCCATGATGAACCAGGATTTTGATACGGCTGAAATGCACCTCAAAAAAAGTTCTGCACTTGGTTCCCCCATGCCTGAAGCTGAGGGTGCAAATAAATTGCAATTAGGAATGATGGCGCTGCAAAAAGGAGATTTCAAAGCCGGCGAAGGGTACATTCGGGCCGCACTTCGCCTTGGAATAGCGGATAAAGAAAGCCAGGCGGTGGCTTTTTTAAGCATGTGCCAGATATTTATGAATAAACGTGAATTCAGGGCGGCAAAAGATTATTTCAGAAAAGCAAAAGCCTTAAAACCAACCACTAAACAGGTTGTGGACCAGATCAAGGAAATTGAAAAATACATTTCCCGGATGCCGGGATAGGATGGGAATTGCGGATTTATGATTTAGGATTTGGGACTAAATGAGTTGACCCTAACCTAATCGTTACTCTATTAAAAACTCCATTCAAAACAATACCCTCATTAATCCAATCTTACAATTCCTGTCTGGCGCAGGTCTCCCGACCTGTGCCTAATCGTTACTCTATTAAAACACCATTCAAAAAAATACCATCCTTAATCTAATCTTACCAATTCCAATAGCCCTTTATGTTTTTCCACATAATAATCAATCGCACTACTGTATTTCCAGTCAATCGGATGCTTCACAAATCCTGCTCTTCCCGGATTTTCATGCAGATAATCAATCCTTTGGTCATAAATAGTTTTAGTGTTCAGCAAGATTGGATGATTTTCATGTTGCCAGAATTGAAACCGAAAATTATTTTTCATCCTTTGACCATTTTTTTCAAATAAATCAAGCATCCATTTCCTTCTACTTTCCTGCGGATTATTTATAATGGCATCAATTATTTTCATCGCCGTAAAGCTTTTGATATTCTTTATCACCATACCTGGGTTTGCGTTATTAATAAATGAACAAACTAAATGAAAATGATTAGGCATCAATACCCATGCATGCAATTGCAAACCTTGATTTTTCTGACAAAATCTAAAGCTATTAAGTAAAATATCGCGATAAACATCACGTGTAAAAACATCAATCCAATCAACAACCGTAGATGTTACAAAATACACGCCTTCCCGGTCGTTGAATTTGTACTTGTTGCTCATGGTAATAAATATTATACTATCTAATTATAACAATTTTAAATTAAATCGCGAAGAATACATCATCATTTTTTTATGAATAAGTAACGGGCAGGCAGATACATGGGGCAGGATATATCAGTACATCTACCTTACAGGATATAACAGTACATCTCCATTATTTATGAACAAGTAACGGGCAGGCACAGGTCGGGAGACCTGCGCCAGAATCATCTGAAAGTCTGCAGAAACATTGTTTGATGTATTGATGTAGTCGCTGTTATTTGCTTGTCAATTGTTAATGAAATTTCTTTCCTTCACTCATCATTTCCAGAATTTCTTTTAATCTCTTTTCTCTTGTTTCGGGTTTCTTCGCTGTTTGTAACCGCCATGCGATGGCATATTGATTTGCCTTGTTTAATCCGTCAAAAAAAGTTTTGGCTTTTTTATTCTTTGAAAGCTGTTGTAAAAAATCTTCTGGCACTTTCATGTTTTTAGACGAATCATACGCCTGTTGCCAGCGACCATCGGCTTTAGCCAATTCCACTTGTTGCATCCCCGCTTTTTCCATTTTGCCTTCCTGAATTAAGCGTTCAGCTTTTTCGGTATTTCTTTTAGACCAAATACTTTTGGGTCTTCGTGGTGTAAATTTTTGAATGTAAGATTTAGCATCATACTTGTTTGCTTGTCCGTCAATCCAACCATAACACAAAGCTTCTTCAAGAGCTTCAGAGTATGTAAAGGTTTTCTCGCCTGAATCTTTTTTAAAGAACCGCAGCCAAACTCCGTTTGATTTAGCATGATTCTCCGCGAGCCACTTTCTCCATTCTTTTGAAGAGGCAAGCGAAACAACCTGCATCTCGTTTCCGTTTTTTAGTGTTGTTGTCATTATTCCACTTTTTTATGCTCTTGATGTTTAACACTGTTGGCAAGCGGTTGCCGGTAACGGTGTTATGCACAATCACTTTCATCAATCTGTCTTAACCTGAGCAGCAATTGCCATAATATGTTCTTCGTCAGTACCACAACAGCCGCCAAATACATTCAAATGATTGAAGGTCATTTTCAACTTTTTATGTTCACTGCCTAAGTCCTGAGGATTTCCTCTGTCCAATTCGGTAGCGTCATTTAATTCTGAATGACTTTTGCAGGAAGCATTTGCCCGTATTCCTTTTATTCTGGAAGTCCATTGCTCATTTTTTCCTTTTTGCATTTCATCGAAAAAATGCGTTGGGTGAGCACAATTAATCATATAATAAAGCGGAGGTTGTGATGTGTTTCCGTCAACCTGCCTAATGGCTTCTTTTAAGTCCATACCGTTGGGAAGTTTGCCGTCAGTTTCGACGGTAAATGAAATTACTGTTGGAAGATTGACAGCACCCGCTGCCTGAGTTATACCAATCGCTTCGTCAACATAATTCATCGTAAGGGCTGAAATGATGTTTACAGGTGTTTGACTGAGAATCCCGATTTGAGTTGAATGGTATTTTTGTGCTTCTTCAGCTGTCATAGTGTTTTCAGGTTTATAACCATCTCCACGTGGTCCAATACAGCCACTAATGACAATGTTGTTTACACTATTTTCGAATTCATTTTTTAAGTCAACGAGAAGTTGAACCGCCTTCCTATTCATCTCCGAAACGGCGGAATCTGGATAGCCTATAGTTGACATCCAATCGGGATTGGCACGCCAGGTAGGGCTTTCTAAAACGAAACCAGTCTTTAACTTTTCGGCAATGTATAAATACCGCTTGTAGTAGTTTCTCAATGCATTATAGCCTTTTTCATCTTTTAATAAATCAAAGGCTGCAAAACAAGGAAGTTCAAAACCCTCTATGAAAACCAATGTCGTTTCCAGTCCACCATCGGTTAAAAATATATCAGAAGATTCTTGCGGTAGATTTCTTTTACTTTCTGTCATAATATTAAGTTTTGGTTGTGCATAACTCATAAATATACGAATGTTTTCTATCCTTCAAATGTTGTAATAAAATAAATTGTTTTACTGAATAACAATGAGTTAGACGCTTTTTGTGCAATTACAAATTAAAAAGAGTAGTGCAACCTCCAATTTTCAATTAACCCTTCGATATCATCAATAAGACTCATAACCTTACAGGGCTTTGTTTGTAATATCAATATATCTTAAAGTGATCTTTATATCATTGTGGACTAACAGGTCGCGAGACCTGCGCCAGGATGATTATTAGCGGCAGACTTTTCTGTTAGAAGTTTTCAACAGCTAAATAGGAAAGGATCGCCAGTCCTGTAAAACCCGTGAGAATAACGACAATTAGGTTAAGTGTCTTAAGCCTAAGATGTAAACTTTTGTAGCTGAAATTCTTTGTGCCGTTATTGTTTTCAATTTGAGAAAACAGGTTCAATCCAAAAGCCAGCAGAAGTCCACCTCCAAACAAAAACGGCGTGATGGCATTAAAGTTTGCTTGTCCGTTCCTTCTGTTCAACAAGTTGTCAACAAAGCCAAATAAGAAATTTTGTCCAAACTGGAACTTAAGTATTGAGGCAACAACAAAATACAAAGCAGGAAAAGCAAGCACAAGTCCGAGCGTCCCGTAGATTTTGCTTACCGCAATGTTATGATGATTTACGAAATAATGATTGCTGATTACCGTAATTAGTCCGGTTAAAGAAAAACCGACGAGAATTACGGCAGGACTGTGTAAATTGAAAACCGCCACGAACGCCATGAGGCCAAAAAAAATAAGGCTCGAAAGAAACACGGGAAAAAAATCTCGTTTGTCAACAAGGTTCAGTTTGGAACAAAGGTAAACACCGCACAATACCCCAATGGTTCCGCCGACTACGGATGATGGAATTAATCTGTAAGGAGTGAGGTAGTGTCCCATCACAGAAGACAAAATCATGAGAATGGCAGTTGCGAAATTGACAACAGCAAGTGTCTTCAGGTCTCTTTTTAAATAATTAAAACTTTGCATATAGTAAGTTTTAAGTTTGCTGCTAACTCATAAATATACACATGTTTTCTTACCCTTCAAATGTTATAATAAAATAAATTATTTTGCTGAATAACAATGAGTTACACGACTTTTTGCCCAATACAAATTAAAAAAAGCAGTTGCGTCAATACCACCTACAATTTTTTATTTAACCCTTCAATATCATCAATAAGACTCATAACCTTTAGCAGTCAATAATAAGTAACGGACAGGCACAGGTCGGGAGACCTGAGCCAGGATCATTTTCCTTTTCACTTTTCACTTTTCAACCTTTCACCTTTCACCTTCATACCTACTTTCATTAATCAACTCTGCCACCAGCGCCGTCCAGCCGGTTTGGTGGCTGGCTCCTAACCCATGGCCTGAGTCGCCATGAAAATATTCATAAAACAATAAAAGATCTTCATTACCCGGTTGTTGGTAAAACCAGTTGTATTCTCCGTGCAGGCGCCGGCTGTTGTTTTTATCTTTTTCAAAAAGACTGATCACTCTTTTGGTCAGTTCATCAGCTACCTGCAGCAGGTTCATGTATATGCCGGAGCCGGTGGGATATTCCAACTTCAGGCTGTCCTGATAAAATTCCCCATATTTTCTGATAGACTGAATAATCAGATAATTAATGGGCATCCATACCGGGCCACGCCAGTTGGAATTGCCGCCAAAAAAATCGGAAGTAGAATCACCCGGATCGTATTGAATAGTATAATCGGCGCCTTCAATATTTACCGAATAAGGATGTTCTTCATGATATTTCGATAAAGCCCGGATACCGCCATCAGAAAGAAATTCAGATTCATTCAGCATGCGTTCCAATAATGCAATCAACCTTTCTTTTGGAATAAGGGATACCAATATCTTTTCATCCCCGATCCTTTCTTCATTGGGCCAAAACTTTTGATTGCTGATCCGGTAGTTTTCAAACCAGGTGATCCGTTTGTTGAAATCATCCAGTTTTTGAAATACTTTCTTATCAATGATAGAAACTGCAAACAAAGAGGTAAGTCCAACAATGGATTGTATACGCATTTGAATAGGATCGGATCCGGCATGCATCAGGGTATCGTAATAAAATTTATCTTCATTGTTCCACATTCCCAGTTCATTCAGTGCTTCGGCTATCAATACAAAATGTTCAAAAAATTTGGTGGCAGTATCTTCAAAAGCATTGTCATGCATGGCATATTTCTATTGCCATATCCATCATATTCAATGCATACATCCCCATCCAGCTCGTTCCATCTGCCTGCTCCAGGTGCCATTTGTTCATTAAACCGAATACTCCGGTTAAAAACACCAATATTATCCAGCCCTAAAAAACCGCCTTCAAAAATATTATTGCCATTGGGATCTTTACGGTTTATCCACCAGGTGAAATTGATGATCAGTTTTTGAAAAATACTTTTTAAAAAAGAAATATCCCCTTTGCCGGTTTTATTCTTTTCTATATGATAAACCTGCAATGCCGCCAAGTGCGTGCACGGGAGGATTTACATCACTGAAATTCCATTCATAAGCAGGCAACTGGCCATCTGGTTTCATATACCATTCCCGCATGATAAGTAGCAACTGGTGCTTGGCAAAAGTAGGATCCGTTAATGCCATGGAAATACAATGAAAAGCGAGATCCCAGGCGGCATACCAGGGATATTCCCATTTATCGGGCATCAAAATAATATCCTGGTTTTTAAGATGCTGCCAATCATGATTGCGGCCATGCTTTCTTTGTGCACTTACCGGAGTAATGCCATCGCTTGTTGAAATCCAGCGTTCAACATCATAATGATAATATTGCTTGCTCCACAACAATCCGGCTAATGCCTGCCGTTGAATATTGGCCAGATCTTCCGAGGTATTGCCTGGTAATATTGCCGCGTAAAATTCATCCGCTTCCTTTTTTCTTTGCTTAAAAATTTGTTCCGGATCATCTTCAAACGGACGGATTGTAAAAGTATTTGAAAGCCTGAAGTAAATCGTTTTTGTATCGCCTGCTTCTATATTGCACTCATAGACCGGAGAAAATTTTGTACCCTCTTTTTGCGATTTCAGCAATTCCACATTTTTACCTTCAATCAGTGCATCATGGAATGCATCTTTTACAAATTCCGTTCCATTAGGTTTGGAAAATAGTTTTTCATTATTGGTTTCATTTTCCGTAAAGAAGGTATAATCCTGGTCCTGAAAGTATAAGTAATAAGGATCCAGCCGTTCATGTGTGGCTTTTACAGTGGTAGGATTTACTTTTTTAATAACCGGTCTCTGCTCCAATCCTCCATAGCGCCAGCGATTATAAAACCATAAAGTAGGTAAAATGGTTATCGGCGCTGCAGAAATTCCCCTGTTTACCACTTCTATTTTAATAGAAATATCCTTTTGACCATATTTTGCATAGGTGATATAAACATCAAAATATGCATTGTTTTTAAATACACCCGTATCCAGGATTTCGTATTCTGGTTCCAGCTTCGAACGTGATCCGTTTACATCAATCAATTCTTTATAAGGAAAAACTTGCTGCGGATATTTATACAAAAACTTCATGTAATAATGCGTAGGAATATTATCGAGATAATAATATAATTCCTTTACATCTTCGCCATGATTGCCTTCATAATTTCCCAGACCGAATAAACGCTCTTTTAATATGGGGTCTTTTCCATTCCAAAGCGCTACGGAAAAACAGAGGTTTTGAAAAAAATCAGAAATGCCACCCAATCCATCTTCTCCCCAGCGATAGGTCCGGCTCTGAGAATGACTAAAGGGAAAATAATTCCAGGCATCACCATTTTCACTGTAATCTTCCCGTACAGTGCCCCATTGCCGTTCGGATAAATAAGGCCCCCACACTTCCAAAGGGATTTTTTTCCCTGCATTTACTTTGAGCCGCTGTTGTTCTGCTGTCATATTTTAATCAAAGTCATTTTAAGTCATTGGTCATTTGAGCCATTGGTCATTAAGTCATTTAATTTAAGTAATTATAAAAACAATGACATTATTGTCTCAACTGACTCTAAAAAATTACTCATTGACTTTTTTTATTGACTCTTATTCAATGACCTTAAAAACAATGACTTTTTAATACCGGTAGCAAACTGCATTTATATTCATTCCTGCACCAACGGAGGCAAACAAAACAACATCGCCTTCATTTAACTCGTGTTCTGAAAAATGTTGCCGGCGAACCATATCCAGCAAAGTAGGGATTGTAGCTACAGAACTATTGCCCAATTCCCGGATATTCATAGGCATAATATTTTCAGGAACTTCCCTGATATTATACAGTTTGTAGAAAGCATTGATGATGCTTTCATCCATTTTTTCATTTGCCTGATGAATAAATATTTTTTTAAGGTCACCGATAGCAACACCTGATTTATCCAAACAATCCTTCATGGCCGCCGGAACATATTTAAGCGCATATTCATACACCTTCCGGCCTTTCATTTTTATATAGCGGATGCGAGGATCAGAATTGGGAAAATTTGATTTTCCCATATAAATATAGTTTAACTCTTCCAACGAGTGTGACTGAACGCTGTAAGAAAGTATGCCTTTACCATTTTCTTCCAATGGCAGAGCTTCTACTATACATGCACCCGCGCCATCACTGAAGATCATGCTATCTCTGTCGTAAACATCCAACACCCGGCTCAATGTTTCTGCTCCTATTACCAAACATCTTTTTGCAATACCCGCTTTAAAAAAAGAATCGGCCTGAATAAGACCCTGCAAAAAACCAGGGCACCCGAATAAAACATCGTATGGAATACAGGCAGGATTTTTAATGCCCAGGTTGTGTTTTACACGGGAGGCTAAAGAGGGAACTGCATCCGTTTGTATGGAATGCTTGATAACATTTCCAAAATTATGCGCTACAATAATCTGATCCAGCGTTTCCGGATCGATACCCGCATCTTCGATAGCGTTTAGTGCTGCAGAACAGGCAATATCCGAGGTATTTAATTCATAACCTGTATAACGCCTCTCCTCAATTCCGGTAATTTGCTTAAACTTTTCAACTACTTCCTCTGGGGCAGTATTGATGCGTTTATGATCCTCCCCATAAAAATTATGTACCGTAAAGTCGCGATTTGTTTTTATTTCTGTTGGAATTAAACTGCCTGTTCCGGTAATGACTGTTCTTATTTGAACCATACAAATTTTTATTTTTCAAGTATATGCACTAAAACTAAGTGTGTAAATATACGATTGTAATGCCTTCAGTTCCCTGCCAGTTTTTTACAAAAGTTATGTCGTCATGCAAAAAAAAACAGAATTCCAACAAAATTAAAAACATAATGGGGTTTTACGTATTTAGGATTTGGGATTTTTTGATTTAGGATTTAATGTGCAGATATTCTTCAGAAAAAGCCATAACCTCAAAAGATATTGGAGTTGAAACCGCAAACAGAAATGCGTGAGCTGGGTTTATATCATTTCCTAACAGGTTGGGATTCTTTTAGTTTTAAAAAATTTCCGCCTTTTGGCATGTTTTATGAATTTGATAAACAGCCACTAATTAATTCATCTAAAAATTATCACTATGTTACGTTGGACTGTAATATTTCTTATTATCGCAATCGTAGCCGCAATTTTTGGATTTACCGGAATTGCGGCAGGTGCCGCCCAAATAGCCAAAATCATATTTTTCATTTTTTTGGTGTTGTTTATATTATCCCTTATTCGCGGCCGCAGCAGTAATCCATGATTGGTTATTTGGAAAACATACGTTAACTATATGGCCTCTTAAAATGATATGATTTAGAATTTGTATCATTTTAAGAGGCCATAAATATTAGTAGAACGCTGGATAAGGTTTCATTCAGGTAACAGCATTAGAATGAATACCTTCTTTAATTTCCTCAACCATTTTCTTATTAAAAGCATTCAAATCTTTTGGACTCCGGCTTGTAACAAGTCCCCTATCTACAATCACTTCTTCATCAAACCAATCAGCACCGGCATTGATCAGGTCGGTTTTTATGGATGGATAAGAAGTCAATTTTCGTTCTTTTAATAAACCGGTTTCTATTAATAATTGAGGGGCGTGGCAAATAGCCGCCACCGGCTTCCCTTCTATCAGAAAGTGTTGAGCAAATTCTACACATTTGGGGTTTATCCGCATCAAGTCCGGATTCATAACACCACCTGGAATCATAAGTGCATCATAATTACCGGGATCCGCTTCATTTAAATTTATATCCACCGGCAATTCAATGGACCAATGATCATGATTCCATGCTTTTATTTTCTTTTCTTCGGGCGAAACGATATATACATTTGCACCTGCATCTTCCAATGCTTTTTTAGGGCTGGTAAGTTCTACTTCTTCAAAGCCATTTTCAGAAAGGATGGCTACTTTTTTTCCTGTTAATGCTGCCATAATTATAATTTTTAAAGATGACCTGATAAAAGGAAAACCCGTTCAAACATCATTCCCGAATACGTCAAAGTATTGCAAATGCAAGCGCGTTATAAGTATTGATCACCTTTATTTCTTTTCACTTCTCCCACATATTGTTTTATTTCCTGCTCTTTATCTTTTTTGCAGATCAGCAACACATCTTCGGTATCCACAACAATAAAATCCTCAAGTCCCTGCAGTACAAATAATTTTCCGTCCGGCGCGGAGATCATACATTTTGCGGCATCAATTACAAGCACATTATTACCAGAAACCGCATTTCCCAAATAATCTTTTTCAAGCTGATCATAGGCGCTGTTCCAGGTGCCAAGATCGCTCCATCCGAAAGATGCCGGTATGACGTACACATTATCCGCTTTTTCCATTATTGCATAATCAATTGACACCTTAGTGCATAAGGGATAAATTCTTTCTATTGCATCCTTTTCGCCAGAAGTATTGAAGTGTTCCTGTTCCGAAGCAAATAACTCATACATTTCGGGTTGTAATTGTTCAAAAGCATTTATAATGGTTTGAACCTGCCAGATAAAAATACCCGCATTCCATAAAAAATCGCCACTTGCCAGGAAGGTTTTAGCCAGGTCGAGATCCGGTTTTTCGGTAAAAGTTTTTACTTTATAAATATTGTTTGCCACACTCATTATCTCATGTTGAATATAGCCATAACCGGTATTGGGATAAGTGGGTTTAATGCCCAGGGTAACCAATGCTTTAGTATTGGATGCGAAGTTTAATGCTTCAAGCGCGCTTTTTTTAAATTCTTCCGTATCCAGTACCATTTGATCGCTTGGTGAAACGATCAGTGTTGCTTTAGGATCTTTTTGTAACAATTTAAAAGAAATATAAGCTACACAGGGTGCGGTATTTTTCCGGCTGGGTTCGCTTACAATATTTTCTTTTTTTACATCCGGCAACTGTTCTTCTACCAAACTTTCATAATCAACAGATGTAACAATATAAATATTCTCTTTAGGTATAAATTGCGCATATCTTTCATAGGTCCATTGAATCAGGGTTTTACCTGAGTTCAAAATATCAATAAACTGTTTGGGATAAGAAGTTCTGCTTTTTGGCCAAAACCGGCTTCCGATGCCGCCGGCCATAATTGCTACATAATAATGTTTATTCATGTTCACTTTTATTTTTTATTGTTACATGAAATTCGCCCCAATGATCATTTCGGTAGATGATAAGCAAACTATCATGGCTCATTTCAGATTATAATTTTAAAGCTGAATTTTTTAAATAATTCCCTCTCTGACGAGGTCATGCAAATGCAAAATACCTAAATATTTATTATCCTGATCCACAACAATTAATTGGCTGATGCCGCCTTGCTTCATTTTTTCCAATGCTTCCATTGCCAGCATTCCTGGTTGAATGGTTTTTGGATTTGCAGATAAAATATCCGCAGCTTTAATATTGCCAAGCTGATCGGTTGTTTCCAGCATCCGCCTTACATCACCATCTGTAATGATTCCGATGGCCCGCTCATCTTTGTCCAATACGGCAGTAGCTCCCAAACGGCTTTGTGAAATAATTATTATCACTTCTTTGAGGGTGGCATCCGGCAAAATTTTCGGGCTTGCATTCATTGTGTACAGATCTTCCACTCTTAAATACAGTCGTTTGCCCAGGTTTCCGCCGGGATGGTATTTTGCAAAATCCTTACCTGAAAATCCATTCAGTTCCATTAAACAGACTGCAAGCGCGTCTCCCATCACCATTTGAGCCGTAGTACTGCTGGTAGGCGCCAGATTGTTGGGGCAAGCTTCCTTTGAAACGGTTGTATTTAAAATGATATCCGCATGAAGCGCAAGATAAGAAGCGGTATTTCCAATAATGGCAATAATTTTATTGCCAAAATTTTTTACCAAAGGTGTCAGCACTTTTATTTCCGGGCTTTCACCGCTTTTGCTGATCAGTATTATTATATCCTCTTTCTGAATCATTCCCAGGTCGCCATGAATAGCATCACCTGCATGCATGAATAAAGAAGGAGTGCCGGTGGAATTGAGAGTGGCAACAATTTTCTGTCCTACAATGGCGCTTTTTCCTATTCCACTAATAACCACCCGTCCTTTCGAATGCCTGATGAGTTCTACGGCTACTTCAAAATTATGGTCAAGATTTGAAATCAATCCGGCAATGGAATCGGCCTCCAGTTGCATGGTTTGAGCGGCGATTTTTCTTATGGCTGCATTCATGGGCGCAAAGGTAAACTTTAACACGAATGCAATTAATTGTAATCATTTATTATCCTAATTTAGTCCGCCTTGAACAAGACGATTTTTTTTTATAATGTAAATTGATTTTTAACTAATTATATATAGTTTAATATGAATTTCGAATGGGGTTTTAAAATTTTAACATCCAAAATCCATAATAAGCAGTATTTTAATATCTTCTTGATTCCCCTAAAAGGAATTGAAACTTCAAACTAAATATGGCAACGAATACCAAAAAAATTGCTGCAAAGCCCGCCCTGAAGGGGAGCAAAATTGCAGACACAGCAGTGGATACCCAAAAGGTTTCCGGGAAAAAGTTAAAAGCAAATGATTTGAATGGCAACGGAAAATTTCACGAACACGACATTCATGATTTATTACAAACCAATTTTGGTTTTGAGCAATTCAAAGATCGCCAGCAGGAAGCAATACACAGCCTGCTAAATGGTCATGATACGTTTGTAATCATGCCTACCGGTGGCGGCAAAAGCTTGTGTTACCAGTTGCCGGCCATGATTCTTGATGGTTGCGCAATAGTAGTAAGTCCTTTAATAGCTCTGATGAAAAACCAGGTAGACCTTGTTAGGAGTTATAGTGAAAAAGATACAGTAGCGCATTTTCTAAATTCTTCGCTTAATAAAGGCCAGATAAAAGAAGTAAAAGAAGATCTGCTTAGCGGAAAAACAAAATTGCTGTATGTAGCCCCCGAAACCCTTACCAAAAAGGAAAATCTTGATTTTTTCAGCGATCTGAAAATATCTTTTTTTGCTGTGGATGAAGCGCACTGTATTTCTGAATGGGGACACGATTTCCGTCCGGAATACCGTCGTTTGCGCGAAATGATGGATATTATTAATAAAAACGTTCCGGTTATTGCGTTAACTGCTACGGCCACGCCAAAAGTGCAGAGCGATATTGTAAAAAACCTTGGACTCCGTAAACCCAATATTTTTATTTCCTCCTTTAACCGGCCCAATCTTTATTATGAAATTTTACCCAAAATAAATAAAGAACAAACGGTAAAAAGTATCGTTCGTTTTATCGCTCAAAACAAGGGCAAAAGCGGCATTATTTATACTCTAAACAGGAAAACAACGGAAGAACTGGCTGAAATGCTGGTAGCCAATAACATAAAAGCCGTTGCTTATCATGCCGGACTGGATGGTAAGATAAGAGCTGCACGGCAGGATCAGTTTTTAAATGAAGAGGTGCAGGTAATTGTGGCCACCATCGCTTTTGGAATGGGTATTGACAAACCGGATATCCGTTTTGTTATACATTATAATATTCCAAAATCCATTGAAAATTATTACCAGGAAACCGGCCGGGCAGGGCGTGATGGTTTGGAAGGAAAATGTTTGTTGTATTATTCTCATAAGGATGTTTCCAAACTGGAGCACCTGATGCGTGATAAACCTCTTAGTGAACGCGAAGTGGGCGCACAACTGATCAAGGAAACACTTGCATTTGTGGAAAGTTCTGTTTGCAGAAGAAAGATATTGATCCATTATTTTGGTGAGGACTGGAATGTTGAAAATTGTGGTAATTGCGATAACTGTTTGTATCCAAAGGAAAAAGTAGAAGCAAAAGAAGAAGCGGTACAAACCCTGAAAACCATTAAAGCTGTTAATGAAGGATTTATTGCGGATTATGTGGTAAATATGCTGATTGGAAGACTTACACCACAAATAAAAATGTACCGACATGAAAACCTTGATGTGTTTGGTACCGGTAAGGAAAAAGATGAGCATTTCTGGAATAGCCTGATCCGGCAATTATTATTAAGCGATCTGATAAGAAAAGATATTGAAGAATATGGATTATTAAAATTGACGGAAAAAGGGGAGAAGTTTATTAAGAAACCGGCATCTTTTAAAATCGTTCTCAATAACCTGTTTGAAGGCGCAAATGCGGATGATGATGAATCAGAAAACAGTGCATCCAACGCTGCCGCAGATGATAAGCTTTTTGAAATGCTTAAAGAAATAAGACAAAAAGAAGCCAGGAAAAAGGGATTACCTCCGTTTGTCATCTTCTTGGAATCTTCGCTCCAGGATATGGCAACATTGTATCCTACTAGCATAGCCGAACTGGAAAGATGCCAGGGTGTAAGCAAAGGAAAAGCTGCACGTTATGGCAAGCCATTTATTGAACTTATTTCCAATTATGTAGAAGAAAATGATATTGATAAGCCGGACGATTTTGTAATGAGAAGCGTAGCGAATAAAAGCAACAACAAAATTTATATCATTCAAAATGTAGACAAGAAAATTCCGCTTGAAACGATTGCAAAAAATAAAGATTTAAAGCTGGATGTTTTGCTCGAAGAAATGGAAACGATCGTTGCCAGCGGCACTAAGTTGAATTTAAATTATGCGATAGATGATATGCTGGATGACGATGAACAGGATGAAATCATTGATTATTTCCGCAGTTGCGAAACTTCCTCTCTGGATATTGCCCGGGAAGAGCTGGAAGACAGCAACTACAATCATGAGCAATTAAAAATTATGCGGATTAAATTTTTATGTGAATATGGGAATTAGTGAAACTGAAAGCTCTTTATAAATGGATGAAAACCGGTGTCAATTACACCGGTTTTTTTTAATATTTGATCCTTGTTTCCGGCCGGGCTATTGCGCCCAATCAGTTGAGTATCATTTTTCAAATAATCTGAAAGGCCTGATACCTGTTTATACTTACTTGATTCTCCTTTTTATGTGGCTAAAGCCGGGAAAATACATTTTCTGTTATCCATTGATTAAAGTCAACGGCAATTGATATTGCGATCTGGATATCGCAAGTTATTTTATATATTACCGTTGACTTTAGTCAGCGGAACGATAGACGCATTAATCCGGCTTTAGCCGCATTATACAATGTTTTCCTTTTTTGTAAAAGAAATTTATGTAATGCTGCTCCCTTTAGCTCTTGTTTTGGTACTGCCACTGCTATAGTGATTTTGTCTTTGTAATTACAGGACTAGATTGATTTGGTCTGATATTTGAATTTCTTTTCAAATAATCATTTACTTCAAAAAATCTGTCATATGAATTGGAAAGGTCTCCAACCTGCTTTTGTGAATGCTATGGGCTATTTAAATGTTGTTGCTGGCGCCCCCGGTATGATTGTATTAAAAATTGTGGACATCCAGGGCCGTATAGCTAAAACCCTTATTGAAAAAGTGGAAGAAGAAACCTTACAACTTTCATTAAACATGAGTGATTTAAAAGAAGGAACTTATATATTAAATGCTTTTAATGAGGAAAGATTTATTAAGGCGATGAAGTTTATAAAACAATAGATTTTGATGCTGTGGCAGGCCAGCCATCTACAACAAATTATTTTTACCGGGTTTCTCTTTTCCTGTGCCATTGTAGTCTAAATAATACGGAATTATTTAGCGAATTTGGTCTGTGAAAATTTTAAGTGGGGAAAAATATCCCATTCACTTAAGAATTATAATTCATTTCCACACTGATTACAATACCGGGCATCTTTCGGATTTTCATTTCCACAATCCTGGCATTGCCTGTTGTTGGATTTATTTCTTGACAATTCAACTGTAATAATTCCGGTTGGTACCGCAATGATGGAGTAGCCTACAATCATTGAAACAGAAGAAAGCATTTTTCCCAATACTGTTTGCGGCACAATGTCCCCAAAACCAACGGTGGTAACGGTTACAATTGCCCAGTATATACTCTGAGGTATGCTTGTAAATCCATTTTTGCCACCTTCAACTACGTACATTAATGTACCTAACAATGTTACCAGGGAAATAACCGTTATAAAAAAGATGCTTATTTTATAAGAACTGGCTTTAAGTGCATTGAAGAGAAATTGTGCCTCTTTATTGAACCTTGCAAGTTTTAATATTCTAAAAACCCTTAACAACCGAAACACCCTGATGGTCAGGAAGTAATGATATCCTGAAATAAAAATTCCGAGGTAAGTTGGAAGTATCGACAAAAGATCCACGAGGCCCCAGAAGCTGAAAATGTATTTTAATGGTTTTGGTGAAGACCAGATCCGAATAAGGTACTCTATTGAAAAAAGGATGGTAAAACCCCATTCTATCAAATAAAATACTTCAAAATAGCTGGTATGTATTTTAGGAATACTTTCTACAATAACAACTATTACACTGCACAGGATCACCCACAATAGGATCACATCAAATAGCTTCCCTGCTTTGGAATCCTGCCTGAAAAGGATATTGTGCAGGCGTTTTTTAAAAACCAGAACTTTATTTTCCTTAATATTTAACATTGACCTTACCAGCTTTTTTCATTCCTGCATGAATAAATATACATTTTTCGAATTGGCGAAGTTAAGGATTAGAGATAAAACGGTGTTTGTAGTATCAACAACCACGAGAGAATATGCGATAAAAGTTGAGATGATAATTAAAAGTTTTCACATTCAGTTATTACAATGATAAACCTTGTCATCTCCAATATATCAACAATTAATGGCTACATTTTTGAACAATTAATTAGTTCCCGCAAAAACATCAACATGTTCTTTCTCCGAATAATACGCATTTTACTTAGGGGTATTTCCGGGTTCATACTGCTCATCTGTTTATATGTCGCCATAGCATTTATTTGTTGCTATATTCCGGTAAACAGATCCTTTCATAATTCAAAAAATGGCATTGAAATTTTTTTGGATGATAATGGAGTGCATACAGATTTAGTTTTGCCGGTAAATAATTTAAGAATAAACTGGAAAGAAAAATTAATGCATCCTTTATTTCGCGAGGCAGACAGTTCTTTTCACTATGTGGCATTTGGATGGGGTGATAAACAGTTTTATATAGAAACGCCCTATTGGTCGGATCTGAAATTCAGCACTGCTCTTAAAGCATTATTTTTTATGAATACAACCGCTATTCATACGGCATATATGATGAATGCTCCGGCCTTAGGAAAAGATTGCAAACGGCTACTGCTTTCCACTCAGCAATATGATAAGCTGGTAAATTATATTTTACAAAGTTTTAAGTTGGATAAACGCGGACAGGTAATTCCTGTTGATGAACTTTCCTATGGAAACAATGATGCGTTTTATGAGGCAAAGGGCAAATACAGTCTCATTAAAACCTGCAATGAATGGACGTCAGAAGCTCTCAGAACTGCAGGTGTTACTACGGCATTCTGGAGTCCTTTTACCTGGGGTGTTATGAGGCCGATCAGTTAACAGCCGTCAGCTATGAGCTATGAACAATGAGCCGTCAGCGATCAGCCGTCAGTTATAAGCAAATGAGCTATCAGCAATCAATCAAAAATCAAAAATCAGAAATCAAAAATCAGAAATCCTATCTCGGCTTATATTTCGCCTGTTCAAAAATTTGTTGTTCCGGTGTTTGCATTAATGCGGGCAGCGTTACATCTTTATTTTGAGCCATCCATTTTTTCACGATCTGCCATCCAACGAAAAGGCCAATATTTCCGGGAGAAGCTTCTCCCAGAGCGGTAGTTTTTGGCCCATCAGAGACATAATCTCTTATGAGCGCCGGATCTTTTTCATATACCAGGTTGTTTTGCACAAAATAATTCCATATAGCCGCTTCATGATCATAACATCCTTTCAACTGATTTGAAGTGTATCCCGTTTTTAAGCTGTCCGCGGTACGCGGCAGCAACTGGTCTATCAGATACATGCGTTTTCCTTGAGCGATCATTTGAACGATCAAAGGCTTCTGACCGCCTTCCAGCGGATACATATCATCCACAAGATTGCGCATACAATTCACTGCGATGTATGCCGGATCAAAACGGCGAGAGTGATATTCAGGATATATTTCGCTGATATAGTCGGTTTGATACAATGAAAAGTCTTTACCCATATACAATTGCAATCCTATGGCAAGCCCGCTGCTCGTTAATACATTGCCATAACCTTCTACCGGACCAACAAAACTGATGATATTTTTTGGAAGCTCATAAGCAGGGAAATAATATTTTACAAAACGCAATCCACTGATTATCTGCTGCTCATATTCTTTAAAAGATTTAAACTTTTGCTGTACGGAATCATTTACCGGTTGGTAGTCGTGCAGAAAAAGTTTTACCCGGGCCACTACACTGTCTGGCATTGGCGGTAATGCGAGGATATTGTATAAAAAATCATTTAAAAATGATCCGTACTTTTCCTGTAAACGATCAATACCAGCTGAAAGATGATTGGTATCCAGCGCGAAAAAATCCTGTTCAAAACGAAGCAGGTTAATATCGACTTTGATATCAGATACGTCCGGAATATTTCGTTTTTCTTTACAAGAACCAAGAAAAGTCAGTAATAACAATGCAAAAACGATTTTTTTCATGTGTTCATTTTTTTTTAATTGCCACATGGAATTCGCCATAAATAACCATTATTGTTATCGACAACATTGTCATGGCTCATTTCATACCACGAATTAAAGGAATTAAACGTTTATGAATAAAAGTTTAAAGATTATTTAGCTGTGGGAAACGAGCTTTCAGCTATAAGCTATCCGCAATGAGCAGAACCTGTTTTTGCAGTAATGCAGCAATACAACAATTAAACAATTCCCCCTATCCCCTAAATTTGTACTATGAAAATCTTTTTAGCGCAGCAAAATTATCATATCGGTAATTTTGAAAGCAATACTCAAAAAATTATTGATGCCATAGAAAAAGCAAAAGCTGAAGGCGGAGATCTGATCGTATTCAGCGAGCTCTGCATCTGTGGTTATCCGGCGCGCGATTTTCTGGATTTTAAAGATTTTATTGATAAATGTTATCGATCTCTCGATCGTATCCGGGAACATGCAGATACCATTGGCGTATTGGTAGGTTCACCATCACGCAATCCGCATGTGGAAGGCAAGGATCTTTATAATGCCGCTTTTTTGTTGTATGAAAAAAAGATAGTTGCAGAAGTACAAAAAACATTATTGCCTACTTACGATGTATTTGATGAGTACCGTTATTTTGAACCCGCTGACCAATGGAATATTGTAAAGTTTAAAGGAAAAAAAATAGCGATCACCATTTGTGAGGATATCTGGAACCTGGGCGATGATCCGTTGTACCGCATTTGCCCGATGGATAAACTGATAGCGTCCGCCCCAGATCTTATGGTCAATATCAGCGCCTCTCCGTTTGATTATCTCCATGAAGAGGGCAGAAAAGAAATGGTTAAAAACAATGTACTGAAATATAATGTTCCAATGGTTTATTGCAATGCGGTTGGTAGCCAGACGGAAATTGTTTTTGACGGCGGTTCCATGGTATTTGACAAGGATGCAAACCTTTGCCTGAAGCTGCCCATATTTGAAGAAGCATTGCAGGAAGTTGTATTGAAAGAAGATGGAATGATTGAGTGCAAAGATTACCAGAAAAATGAACCGGAATCAATCACTAAAAACCCATTTTCCACATTTGATGAAAACAGAAATATAGAACAGGTATATGCAGCATTGGTACTTGGCATAAAGGATTATTTTTCAAAAATGGGTTTTTCAAAAGCCATACTTGGTTCATCAGGCGGCATTGATTCGGCGGTTACACTGGCCATTGCCTGTGAGGCTTTGGGAAAGGAAAATGTAAGGGCGGTATTATTGCCATCTCCTTTTTCCACCGGTCATTCAGTAGATGATGCGATACAATTAAGCAAAAACCTGGGCAATCCTTATGATATTATTCAGATCAATTCCATTTACCAGTCTGTGCTTGATACACTTCAGCCTGTATTTAAAGGTCTGCCTTTTTCAGTGGCGGAAGAAAATATTCAAAGCCGCTCGCGTGGAATTATTTTGATGGCGATGGCTAATAAATTTGGCTATGTTTTGCTGAATACTTCCAATAAAAGCGAACTTTCCACCGGCTATGGTACTTTATATGGCGATATGGCCGGCGGTCTGAGCGTGCTCGGTGATTGTTATAAAATGCAGGTGTATGCTCTGGCAAAATATATAAACCGAAATAAAGAGATCATCCCAAATTCAATTATAGAAAAGCCGCCCAGCGCCGAATTAAGACCCGATCAAAAAGATAGTGACAGCTTGCCGGATTATACAGTTCTGGATAAAATATTGTTTCAATATATTGAAAGAACTTTAGGACCAGATGAAATAAAAGCACAAGGTTTTGATGCAGCACTGGTGGATAGAATTTTAAAAATGGTAAATACCAATGAATACAAACGCAACCAGTTTTGCCCCATTATCCGCGTTTCACCAAAAGCTTTTGGAGTGGGCAGAAGAGTGCCGATTGTAGCAAAATACTTAGGTTGATTATTGGATAAGTTTTTGATAAGCTTTTAATGGAATAGGGTTGACCGGTTTCAACTGCTGCAATCCTAAAATTAAAAGCCATGAAACATTATAAATTCATCACGGTTTTTACCACAGCTTTTTTAGTTCTGTATTTGATTTTAGTACAGAAAGAAGCGCCAATGCCGCTATTGTTTTTCCTGTTTGCGGTTTTCCCTTTTTTAATCATCATCATGGTATATTCGGTTTTACGATATGGCCATTACAACGGCGAAGAAAAAACAACGGAAATCGCTGATGAAGAATTAAAAGGAAACAATTAAATTTTTTCGGTCATTTTTTCTTTTACAGTTTTCTTTTTTAAACTATTGATCAACACCGGTAGCAAAACAAGATTGGTAAGCGTACCTACAACCAGTGTTAAAGATGTGAGCCATCCTAACCCTTTGGTACCACCAAATTCGCTGAAACAAAAAATGATAAATCCGGCAATCAACACGAGTGATGTATAAATAATAGAAGTTCCCGTATGTTGAATGGTTTGAATGAGCGTAGGCTTTACTTCATTATTATAAGCGGGTAATTCCTGTTTATAATTTACAAGAAAGCGGATGGTTACATCAATGGCTATGCCCAAAGCAACGCTGAAGATGAGTACTGTAGAAGGTTTGAGCGCAATACCGGCCCATCCCATCACTCCTGCGGTTACGAGCAGCGGTACTATATTTGGGATAAGGGAACAAAGCAGGATCCGGAAAGATTTAAATAGATACAACATGCACAAGGCTATCAATAAGAAAGCCCACATGATGCTTTCTTTAAGACCATTTATGATAAAGTGGGTTCCTTCTAAAAATGTAATGCTTGCTCCTGTAAAAGTTATTTTATAATGACTGGTATCAAATACTTTTTCAGATTCCTTTTTAAAATCATTAATCAGCAGCGGAAGCTTTTTGCTTCCGATATCTTTCATATTCACACTGATGCGCGCATATTGCTTTGAAGTATCAATAAAGCCCGATACCATTTGGGTAAATGTATTATTGCCGGCGGCGCTATTTGCTGATTTAATGTAATTACCCATCAGCGGTATATCAAATTCAGTAGGGGTGGAATAATTTACACTATCGCCATCATAAAAAGCCTGTTTGGCAAATTTCAATCCTTCCACAAAGGAAATTGGTTTTGCCACTTCAGGATTTGAAGCGATAAAACCGGAAAATTCATCTATTTTTTCAATCGGTTTCAACGTTTTAAAAAGACCGTTTTTCTTTTTGGTATCCACAATAACTTCCAACGGCATTACACCATTGAAATTTTTTTCGAACCATTTTAAATCGGTATAAATTTTATCATTTTTTGGAAGATCATCTACTATAAAACCTTCGCTTTTTAAGCGCAGAACGCCAAAAATGGAAACAATGACCACTGCTACAGTAATGAAATAAACTGATTTGCTGTAATTAAAAGTCCAGGTTTCTATACGCAACAATACCTTTTCGAGAAATTTATTTTCGAGATACTTTACATGTTTGCTTTTGGGTGCAGGCAGATAGCTTAATACCGCCGGAATAAATATCAAACTGATCACAAATAAAGCCATGATATTGGTTCCCGAAACAGCGCCGAATTCTTTTAACAGGTCGCTTTTGGTTAATGCAAAAACGGAAAAACCAATAGCCGCCGCAATATTGCAAAACAAGGTTACAATGCCCATACGGCCAACCATTGTAATAAGCGCTTCCGTTTTATTATTGGTTTCTTTATACGCCGTATGGTATTTATTGAGAAAATAAATACAGTTTGGAATACCGATCACTACCACCAGCGGAGGTATTAATGCTGTGAGCAATGTGATTTTATAACCCAGTAAAACCATTGTTCCGAGGCTCCATATCACGCCCATCCCTACTACCAATAAACTCATGACCATTGCGCTGAAGGATCTGAAAAAGAGGAATAGGGTAATGGCCGACAGTACAAATGAACCAAATAAAAACCAGTTTAATTCCTTAGCAATACGATTTGATACCATTGTGCGGATAAAGGGAAGTCCGCTTATATACACTTCCAGGCCGGTTTGTTTTTCGAAAGCATTTACCTGTTCCAGGATCTTGTTAACGAGCGCGGTTCTTGCCTTGCTGTTGATACTGTCTTTATTCAATTGCAAAGCCATCAAATAAGCGTGCGACTGTGGATTGTAGAGCAGTTTTTGATAAAAGGGCAGATTTTCAAACTGTGTTTTGTTGCTGTCTAAGTGATTTTGATCCAGATATGGGAACTGAAAAATCTTAATCGCTTCCAGTTTCTGGGCGGTATCATTTTTTACCAAATTAATTGCATCCGGTACACTAAGAATGCTTTGAACACCCGGAACTTTTTTTAAACGTTCGCTTAAAATACCCACACTATTAAAAGTGGAGATGGAAAAAAAATGATCCGTTTGAATACCGAGTACCATTGTATTGCCATCGTCTCCAAATTGCTGCCGGAATGCCTGGTAATCCATATACTTAGGATTATCGGTAGGAATGGCTCTTGTAAATTCATAGCTCATCTCTACTTTGGAACCCATATAGCCCATAAAAGCCGTGACGGATAATAAAATAATCAATAAGGGAAGCCGAAATTTGAGAATAAATTTTCCTACACTATACCACATGCAAAATGAATTGAAGCGTTTAATAAAATCCACTGCAAAGAAACGATATATCAAAAGAAAGACAGGCTGAAAAATTTACCTTATTTTTTGGCTATTCCGCGGAAATTATTTGGATGATAGAAAATCTAAACACTTTCTGCAGTAAGGGCTATAAGCGTAGAAAAATCTGCATTAATAAAGGTGAGAAAAGTGTAAACACTTTCAATCAGAAAAATAAATTTTCAATTAAGATGTCTTCGTCAATATCTGTCCAGTGGATTCCTTCGCCATTTCCGATTGAACGCCAGTTTATAAGTTGTTCATTGGTTGCATTTCTTAGTTTAGGAAACCATTCTAATGGTATTGATAATTCTCTGCCATCTTCCAAAAAAATAGTCATTTTACTTTCATTAAAGGTTAAGTTGACAGCATTGTAAGATTTATTGTTTATTAAAGTATTCATTCTTTCGTCAATTTATTTATACATTTCTCTTAAAATAGAAGTCCAAAATTTAATCACCGAACTCTTTTATCCTGCCTATACAAACCATTCTTAATTCGGAAAACAAGGTAAAAATAATCCCGGACTAAAACCTTTGTGTAAATTGAAATTATAATCGTTCAATCTAAGGCTCATGAATAAAAATCACTCTTTCTTTAGCGCTATAAAACATGCTTTCCGGGGATTGCGCTATTTTTTCAGCTATGAACGGAATGGAAAGATTCAGGCAGGAATCGCTGTAATTGTAATTATAACCGCAATATTATTAAAAGTATCCACTTTGGAATGGCTGATATTGTTATTATGCATCGGCGCGGTATTATCACTTGAAGCGATAAACAGTGCATTGGAGAAATTATGCGATTTGATACAACCCGGATTTCATCCGGTTATAAAAATAATAAAAGATATTTCGGCAGCAGCTGTATTAATCAGCTCTGTCATAAGTGCAATTGTTGGAACAATCATTTTTCTGCCGAAATTGCTTTTCTTTTTAGGATTATAAATTTTCCGTTAAATCAGATCCTGTTTGGCCGGGGCTAAAAATCAAGCCCCAGCGCAAAATACCATATAGGCTTACCTTTAAATATTCCATTCATCGGCCATCCGGCATCCACTTTCAGGAAATATCCCAACAGTGTGCTGCGTGCTCCAAAGCCATAACCACCCGCAAATGGGCCCAATCCTCCGGCACGTACTTTTAAACTAACCGGGTTGTTGGCATCTGTGGGATAAAAAATTGAAGTGGGCCGTTCAATGTTTTTCAACCCGCCGGCCCATGCAGTACCCAGATCAATGAATTGAACCAACTGAAAATTTCTTAAAAAAGCATTATTTACCGGGCGATTGAAAAAAGTGGAAAATATCGGCAACCGCAATTCGCTGTTTATAACCATCGCATTGTTGCCATTGGCAACATTTTGATTAAACCCACGCATGTTTAACGTTAAAGACTGGAAGGCATATTCCTGTGAAGGATCCGGCCTGTTTTGATTATTGAACTTTGGATTAAGCCATCCATCTACGCCGCCTAAATAATAGATCATTTTCGCATCGCCAAAGGAAAAATCGCCGGCTGCGCGTGTAGCCCAGATGAAATTGCGGTAAATTTTTAAATAATGTCTTGCATCAAATCCAATATTGAAAGTCTTTTTTCCTTTAATAGCAGACCCTTTTTCAATAGGAAAATTAAAATCGGTATATACTTTCCACCGCAATCCGTTCCAGATATTCTGAGCGGGATTAATGGTATTGTCATGTACATATTCCAGGTGTGAAAGTATGGTAGTAGCAATAGTATCCGGGAAAGACAATGCGGCCGGATCAATAAATCCCTGAACACCTGGTTTTAATACGCCTTTATCCCTTCTTAATCCAACCGTGGCGCGTACACTTTTTATTTCATTGAGCGGGTAGGCAATATTGAACTGGTAAAGATTTGTGACAAGTGAGTTGTCATAAAACTTTTTATTGCCGGTAAAATAACCCGGTGTATTTGGATCATTGCTTACATTATAGTTCGTCGTATTGCTTCTGTAATAAGTAATTCCCCAATCAATTCTTTTACGCAGATTCTGAAAAGATATAAATGCATCCTTGTCTGATAAGGTGGTTCCAAACCGGAATCCGCCAATGAATTTGATATCTTCCATCAGGTCACTTACGCCTACGCGGAAAGTCCAGTTAAAATCATTACCGGTATTCAAACGAATCGGCCCCACGCCGCCGCCATAAGGCTGGTAGCGGTTTATCAGGATATTGTTTGTAACCCCTGCAACCAAATAATCTGTATTGAATTTAAGCCCATAATTGTACAGGCCCGCTTTTGCTAATACGGATTCTTTAGGCGGAGCAACAGAATATTGGCTTTTGGGTGGTGCTTTTTCCGGTTTTTCATTTTCAAATTCATTTTGGAAAATATTTTGTCTTGGCTTATTGGTTGTTGTGTCTTTATTTACCTGTATGGCTTTTCCTTGCGCGGCTCTTTCATCCTCTTCCAGTTTTTTCATGTATTCGGTAGGCCTTGCCGTTACATTGCGGCGGCGGAGTGTAACAGAATCCACTTTAAGTTTATATAAAAACTTAAGATCGCCTTCCCTTCTTACTTCACTTACCTGGCCATTATTTCCTGCGATTTTTGTTTCCAATAAACTGCTTTGATAGTTGGTAATGGGAAAAGTATATGTGGAATCTTTAAACACCTGGAAATAACTCACACTGTCCGGTTCATTTTTTTGCCATGCATTTAAAGTGGAATCAATTTCTTTATCTGAAGGATTGCGCAATATTTCATCTCCTACATAATAAAGTGTATCCAATCCATTCCTTTGAGTTACAAAAAAACCGGCCCAACGGTTTGCAATTCCATTTTCATCATCCACATAAGTAAAATGATTGGTATTGTATTGCATGGGGTAACGCGCATTACCATTTTTCACATTCGTTAACTGGGTGATCTGTTTTAATTCACTGTTATTATTTATGTCAACCAGAAATATATTGAAATGATTGCGGCTGGGCAATACGGTATCGCCTTTCGGAGCATCCGGTCCGGGGCGGTTGGATGAAAATATAATGCCGGTACGGTTAGGAAAAGTTACAACTGAAGGATCAAGGTCATCATACACATCATTGGTGATCTGTTTGATTTTTTGATTATCTATTCTATAAGTGAAAATATCGGTATGACCGTTTTTTACGGCGCTTAATAAAAGCGTATTTGCATCCAGCATAAACCCGGCATCCAATATCTGATCAAAACCTTCGATTTCCTGTTTGAAACGTTTGATGTTGGCAATAACATCGTAAACGAACATTTGTATTTTTCCTTCTCTCCAATAAACTACCAAAAGCCGTGAACCTTTACCATCCCAGGCCAGAATCGGATAATTAGGATTAATATCGCCTGCATAGGTTTTTACCCCATATTTCAATAAAGTTCTGGATTCATACAAATTGTCCACAAATTTCACCTGGTAATTTCCTTTCTTAAATTCTACAACCGCATAAGAATTGTTTTTTGGATTGGGATTGGCGGTAAACCGGAAATAATCGGCTTTTTTGGTATCCTCCACCACCGATAGTTTTCCGCGGGGCGCATTCCGCCGTTGCTTAATGTCTTTATAATATTTATCCTGTTCCTCCTGCATGAAATCGGCTAAAACATCTTTAAACTTTTTCTTTGTTATGCGCTGCGAAGCGGCATTGAGATTTTTATACAACCGTGCCAGGTACAGGAAATAAGTGACGTTTTCTTTTTTATATTTTTCAGCTATATAATACCAGAAAGCCGGTCCGGCGATATTGGGTTTATCAAAAGCAAACTGGTAAAAATTATTGTAGTTGCCACTGAGAACAGCGCTTTTCAGTTCATCATCTTTTTCAGTACTCCAGGGTTCAGCGATATAAGAAATATATCCATCGGTCAACCATTTTGGCAGATCAAGCAAGGCTGCATTGCTGGCAAATTCTCCAATATCGTCGCCAAATAAAATGTTGTCCGTTAATATATGCGCAATTCCCTCGCGGATCTGCTTTTTTAAATGATTGTGGTTGCCATCAAAATAAACAACCATTTTATTATTTACCAGCTTGGTTAATCCACCTGCATTTTGCCAATCAATACCAAGTCCGATATTGCTTTGCTTATAGTCGTCATAAGTATTGTAAACAACAATATTTGCCCTGCGTTGTAAGGAATACTCCACTGCATCTTCAATGGAAGCAAGCTCATCTTCGGCTACCTGCGCTACATATTTTCCCAATTCCAGGCCGGACTGGCTGAAATAAGTATTGAAGTTGGTTGACTGGTAAAATTTCCACTTAAATTTTTTATATTGAATCCGGTTTTTGCCATATTCCACAGTGTTTACCTGGCTCATGCTTATAAAAGGAATTAAAGCAGCCAGTAAAAAAATAATTCCAGTCTTTAAGTGATTAACTTGCATATCCGATCTTTAGAAAATTAAAGTATATAGAATATGAGATCCTATACGTAAACAGGTTTAAGATTGACAAAACTTTAAGTATATTTTTTATTTTTCACACAAAAATACGTCCAAGGTTCTTTTATCTTTTTTATTCTTATCAATTCAAATTAAAATTAGCACAATTAACTTGTAAAACAGTTGAAAAAAACAGGGTTATGATAAAGGTTGAATTTTTTACTTTTAATCCGGTCCAGGAAAATACCTACCTACTCTCAAACGAAAAAGGAGAAGCGCTTATTATTGATCCGGGTTGTTACTTTACTGCCGAGCAGGAATCACTTAAAAACCATATAAAATCAAATAAACTGAAGCCGGTGCAGCTACTCAATACTCATTGCCATTTAGATCATGTTTTTGGGAATAAATGGGTAAGCGAGACCTATAAGCTTCCCTTACACCTTCATCCGCTGGAAGAAAAAATGCTGCAACTGGCGCCCACATCGGGAAAGATGTATGGATTGAGTTTTGAAAATTATGAAGGTGAATTGCATTTTATTCACCCGGGAGATACAATCAGGCTGGGCGATGATGAATTAGAAGTAATTTTTACTCCCGGGCACTCACCCGGAAGCATTTGTTTTTATTGCAAAAAACAGAATTTCGTTATCGGTGGCGATGTGCTTTTTTTAGAGAGCATTGGCAGAACCGACTTGCCGGGAGGAAATCATGAACAACTCCTTAATAGCATCCACAGCCAGCTTTTTATTTTGCCGGATGAAACCGTTGTATATCCCGGGCATGGATCTCAAACAACAATCGGGCATGAAAAAAAACAGAACCCTTTTTTAAAATAAACTCAAAAAAGGATTTTATTATCATTGGAATTTTGATAGTAAATTGCAGGAAACTACATAATTATGGCAAACTATTCTGACTTGGAAACTGATGAATATTACCTGATTCAGGAAACAGAAGAGGATGAAATAATATTGATTGAACCCATTATGGAAACGGAAACCAGTGTACTGATAGTACAATATGGTGATTTTGAGAATACATATTGGCGTAAAAAAGATCAGCCTATCTATGAGATTGTTGAACAACTAACAGAGGAGCAGGTAGAAGAATATGAGAGCATTTTTGAAGAAGAGGATGAAGACATGGACGATGATGATGAAGAAGAAGAAGATGATGATGATGAATGGGAAAGAAATTAATAATACTAAAGGCTTGTAAACTTTTCTCAGGCTTTTTTATAATCCGTATCACAGAGTTTTAAAATAAATAATTGACTAAAACCGTTCCCTGTTATTCCATGGAGATAAAATATTTATTCTCATTTAAGTATCTTCATTCCTCCTTTATGTCTTTGTAAATTTCATTTCAAATAAACGCCTATGCCTCTCAGTAAAATTGCCGGTGTAGGTATGTATTTACCGGCAAATGTTGTTACAAATAATGACCTGAAAAAATACATGGATACGTCCGATGAGTGGATCCGGGAACGTACCGGCATACAGGAGCGCAGGTATGCACACAGAACAAAGGAAACCACAACTACAATGGCCGTAGAAGCCTCTAAAATTGCTATAAGCCGCGCCGGCATTACTCCACAGGATATTGACTTTATAATTTTCGCTACGCTTTCACCCGATTATTATTTTCCAGGCTGCGGTGTATTGGTGCAACGTGCCATGCAAATGAAAGAAATTGGCGCATTGGATGTGCGCAATCAGTGCAGTGGCTTCATCTATGCATTAAGTATTGGCGACCAGTTTATCCGGGGTGGTAGTCTATAAAAACATATTGGTAATTGGTAGTGAGAAACATTCTTTTGGCCTGGATTTCTCCACCCGCGGCCGCAATATCTCGGTAATTTTTGGTGACGGTGCGGGGGCAGTCGTTTTACAACCTGCGGAAAATCCGCAACAGGGAATTTTGAGCACGCATTTGCATAGTGATGGGGAAAGCGCTGAGATGCTGGCCATGTATAATCCCGGCACACATGCCAATCATTGGAAAGATAATACACTCGCTGATTTTGATGAAGCGGAAATTGGCGACATGTTTATGAGTCATGCGATGATTGATCATGCACAAAATTTTCCTTTTATGGATGGACAGGCGGTCTTTAAAAAAGCGGTGGTAAAGTTCCCGGAGGTAATCCGTGAAGCGCTTGACGCCAATCATCTAAAGCCATCCGATCTCACATTGTTAATACCGCATCAGGCCAATTTACGCATCAGCCAATTCGTACAGAATGCTTTGCAGTTGCGGGATGATCAGGTTTATAATAATATCCAGTATTATGGTAATACTACTGCTGCTTCTATTCCAATCGCATTATGTGAAGCCTGGCAACTGGGTAAAATAAAAGCGGGCGACCTGGTATGCCTTGCAGCATTTGGCAGCGGCTATACCTGGGCAAGTGCATTGCTAAGGTGGTAAAAGAACTTGTTACAGGGCTAAAAATATTCAATAAATAATTTCTTAATAATAGTTCTTAGGATTTTAAAACAGTTGTCAGTTGATTTTAAAAATAGTTGCTTTGTAAAAAACAGTACCCTTTATTTTTTACTGATTTCATATGAAGGATAAATAAGAGAAGTAAGAATGAAAAGAAAAATTATTTACCTGGTTAATCCGGTTTCAGGCACTTCAAAAAAAGATTCCCTGATCAAACTGATTGAAAATATAAGTAAGAAGGAGGGTTTATATTTTGAATTGCTCTATACCAATTCCAGTGGAAATTATGAATATATAAAGCATAAAATTCAGGAAGAAAACATTACAGATGTTGTAATAGCAGGTGGCGATGGAACGGTGAACCAGGTGGTAGGAGCATTGCGGCATACCAAAGTTCGCTTTGGCATCATCCCTTACGGAAGTGGAAACGGACTTGCATTGGCAGCCAACATTCCTAAAAGACCAGTGCAGGCAATAGAAGTGATTATAAAAGGACATGCTGAATATGTAGATGCATTTCATATAAATGAACACTTTAGCTGTATGCTCAGCGGTATAGGATTTGATGCAAATGTAGCCCATGAATTTGCTGCCAAAACCAGGCGGGGTTTGCTTACTTATACGCAACAAAGTCTCATTCAATATTTCAAAGCGCATCCATACCAGTTTGAAATTTTACTGGATGATTTTACTTTTTTTACAGACGCTTTTTTTATCAGCATTGCTAATAGCAACCAGTTTGGAAACAATTTTACCATCGCTCCGCATGCCAGCTTGAATGATGGTTTACTCGATATCGTGATTGTTCAGAAAATGAATAAAGCAAAATTGCCTTTTGCCATTTTACAACAGATCCGGGGGAACAATAAACTGCAGGAACTTGTGGATGACATCACTAAAAAAACCATTCTGTATTTCCAGGTTCCCACATTAACGATCCGCAATTTAAAACTTGCACCACTTCATATTGACGGAGAGCCGGTGGATCCGATCCGGGAATTAAAAGTTGAAATCATCAAAGATTGTTTTCAGTTGATTCAGCCGGAATGTGGGTAGTGTGAGCTTTGAGCTATCAGCAATGAGCAACCGAGATGAGTGAATTATTGTTGAATGAAGATACAACAGTACAAGAGTGCGACGCAAGAATGTTCAATAGTAGCAGTGCAGCCGGGTTCAAAAAATATTATCTTTATCAAAATCAAATACATCAACATGCAATGAAGCATAAAAAATGAGCATCCATTATACAATCGGAGATGATCATTTTTTATGCGGAATTTTCCCGATAACTATCGGGAGCCAACAAAAAAATAAAAAATATGCACATGAAAAGAACATTTCAAAAGTTAGGTTGTTTTGTACTGATCGTTGCTGTAGCTTCCTGCGGCAGTCCTACGGAAGCGGAACATACTGAAAAGGACAGCATCCAGGCCGCTTCATCAACTACCAAAACGGGTGAAGAGATAAGTTTATTCGATGGCAAAACCCTTGAAGGCTGGCATGCATTTAATAAGCCGGGGGAAATAAAAAACTGGATTGTACAGGATGGCGCCATGGTGTGCCTGGGCGCTGCCAAAGGTGATAGCGGCGGCGATATAGTTACAGATAAACAATTTGAAAATTTTGAATTATCCTGGGAGTGGAAAGTGGATAAGGGCAGCAATAGCGGTGTAATGTACCATGTGGTGGAAGATCCCAAATACAAAGCGCCTTACGAAACAGGCCCGGAATACCAGATCATTGATGACATTGGTTTTCCGGATAAACTGGAAGACTGGCAAAAAGCAGGCGCCGACTATGCCATGACGCCGGCAAATGACAAAAAGAAACTGATGCCCGTGGGAGAATGGAATACCAGTAAAATCATTTACAACAATGGTCATGTTGAGCATTGGCTGAATGGTGAAAAAATCGTGGAATTCCAGGTTGGAACGGATGAATGGAATAAAGAAAAATCAACCGGAAAATGGAAGGATTTTCCGGATTACGGCTCAGCTAAAACCGGTCATATTGCTTTGCAGGATCATGGAAATAAAGCGTATTTTAAAAATATTAAGATTAAAGAACTGTAAGCAAGTGATTAATGTTTGTGCTGCAGTTTTTGTTCGATGATCGTTTTCACTTTATGTAATTTTATATCAATACCTTGCTCAATGGCAGAGGACGATGGGGGAATAAATATATCCGGCATCACGCCTCTGCCATTTTTTTGTTTTTTACCATCGTACACTACGCGGAACATGGGCAATACAATCCTGATTTTGCTATTGGGCAACACGATATTGGGCAGATGAACCGAGCTATTGCCATAAGCGCCCCCGCCGGTTTCTTCACCGGCGAGTATGATATTTTCCTGGCCTTTTAAAACAGATAAAACCATGCAGGATGCTGAAAAAGTATAACCACCCTGCAGAAAATATACCTGGCCATTATAATGATGTTTTTCTTTGGGTTTGAATGTATGCTTTTCAAAATAACGGAAATGATAACGGCCATCTTTTTCCTTCCTCGTGATGGCATGCATGCTGATCCAATAAATAAACGATGGATGGATAAATCGCCCATATTTAAAACTACGGCTAATGGCTGCCACAGTATCCGCATTTTTAAAAGGATGACTGATCAGGTACCGCACAAGCATATTGCTCGCATTCATTCTGCCGCCTCCGTTTTCGCGCAGATCAATGATTAAATTTGAAATGTTTTTTTCTTCTGTTTCTTTAAAAGATTTGCGGTAAAAATTTCTGAAACCACCACCGGAAAAAGTGGTGATCCGCATATATGCCGTACTGGTAGTAGTATCAATTTCAAGGCTCCGTTTGTATAATAGCCGCAATGCCCGCCGCTGCTTTTTACTAAGCTGCGGAGGCTGGTTAACTTTATTTGTCAGCGTATCTTTTGAAAAATCATAATTTGGGATAACAGCAGTTTTCGGTTGTTTTGCAGAATCAATATAACTGATTGTATATTCTTTACTCAAGCCAAAAGCATTTTTATAATATGCCGGGAAAAGAAAAACTGACTAACTGGCTTTTGAAATTATTGGAATATCCATCCGTACCAATGAATTGAAACATAGAATCCAGTAATTCCGGTGGCTTTTTTCCGTTGATGGCAGTAACGATCGTGCCGCGTTTGAACACAGAGTCTTTGCGGAATGCACTGCCCAAAACCACCAGGCTGTCATCCCATGTTTTCATAGCCAAAGGAAACTGAGGTAGCCGCATAGACCGTATGGCCTTTATATATTTTTTAGAATTCCGCACAGAAGTATGGCCACAATTGATTTTACTGATTACCCATGAAACTTTGTTTTTAAATTGCGTTTCAGTAAGCGAGTCAGTAATACTTTCAATTGTGGTTTTAAAGTAATGATCCAAACTGTCTTTAGGCGTGTACCAGTAAAGGCTGGGATGATTTGCTTCCAGTATTTTTTGTAACAGAACAATATCTGATCTCAATTTTTCAGGAGACTGTTTCTGTGTTATAATCTGGTGGCTGTTTTTGGAAACACTGCATGAAGCCATAAACAAGTATAAAACTATCACAGGGATGTAATAACCGCGCCCCGGCTTCAGGAGCCGGGTTAAATTGCTTAAAAAGCTTTCCATCCCTGGGCAATTATATCAAAAGTATTTCCACCTTTAGACAGCATTTTTGTACCTTCTTCCATCTCAGTCATATATCCAATCACACTGATCTCTTCACTCAGCGTTATCTTATCATAATCTTCCTGTTTGAGTGTGAAGATGAGTTCATAATCTTCGCCGCCATTTAAAGCGCAAACAGTAGGATCCAAACCGAATTTAAAAGCAGCCTGCCTTGCAGCCGGATTTATAGGAAGTTTTTCTTCATATATCCTGCAACCAAGATTGCTTTGTTTGCAAAGATGCAGCACTTCACTGCTGATGCCATCACTTACATCCATCATTGCGGTAGGAGTGATTTGCTGTTTTTCAAAATATTCAATAATATCCTTACGAGCTTCAGGTTTTAATAATCTTCCAACAATATAATCTTCTCCTTCAAGATCAGGCTGTATTTGTGGGTTTTCAAGAAAAATTTTCTTTTCCCTTTCCAATAAGGTTAATCCCAAAAAAGCGCCACCCACCTCACCGCTTACGCAGATCAGATCCCCTTTTTGCGCTGTACTGCGTTTTACAAACTGATTGGGTGCAACTTCACCAATAGCAGTAACAGATATAATAAATCCTTTTTGAGAAGCGGAAGTATCACCTCCAATCAGATCAACGCCATATTTTTCGCAGGCGGCATAAACGCCTTCATAAAATTCATTCAAAGATTCCACACTAAAGCGGTTGCTGATGCCAATGCTCATCGTGATTTGCGTTGGAATGGCATTCATTGCATAAATATCGCTCAGGTTTACAATCACGCTTTTATAGCCCAGATGTTTGAGTGGCGTATACATCAGGTCGAAATGAATGCCTTCTATCAACAGGTCAGTACTGATAACCGTTTGTTTTCCAAAATGGTCTATTACGGCTGCATCATCGCCCACACTTACAATCGTGGAAACATTTTGTATTTCAAAATTCCTGGTAAGATGATCTATTAACCCAAATTCCCCCAGGGAGGCTACTTCTGTACGAGTTTCCATTATTATATTTTATTAAAAAAAGTGATAGGTTACCGGTAACCGGCAATTACTGATTGATCCATTGCAACAATTCTTCATGAATTTTACCATTGGTTGCAACGATACCTGGCTGGTAAGGATTGTAATCATTGCCATGCCAGATCGGTTACTTTTCCTCCTGCTTCTTCCACCATTAAAAATCCTGCGGCGCTATCCCAGGCATTCAGTTTGTGTTCATAAAAACCATCAAAGCGACCGGCTGCTACCCAGCAAAGATCTATAGCGGCACTTCCCAAACGCCTTACCGGAATACCTTTGCGGATGAGCCTGTCAAATACATCCAGGGGGCCATTTTTCATATCCAGGAAACTATAAGGAAATCCTGTAGCGAGGCAACTTGTAGATACTTCTGATGAATCGCTTACTGCAATTTTTTTGTCATTCAGTGTAGCGCCATAACCACTTTGTGCGAAAAACAATTCATTCATTAAAGGATTGTAAACCGCGCCCATCAACATTTTGCCACCATGTTCAATACCAATAGAAACACAGCAAACAGGAATTCCATTCGCAAAATTCACAGTGCCATCAATGGGGTCAATGATCCATTTATAAGTGGAATCCTGGATGATCTCACCGGCTTCTTCACTTAATATAAAATGAGAAGGATAATTGTGCTGAATTACTTCGATAATTGCTTTTTCGGCCGCATGGTCCGCTTCCGTCACCAAATTATTGACTCCTTCTTTATTAAATACCTGGTAATCGCGGTAAAAAAAATCTTTGAGTACCTCCGCTCCCGCCTGCGTGGCTTTGAGTAAAGTTTGTTTTAATAGCATATTGCAAAGATAAGTATCAGGTTTGAGGTATGTGTTGTCCGGTTGAGCTTTGAGCAATGAGCTGTCAGCTATAAGCGATGAGCAGTAAAGTTCGGGCTGTTCGCTCAAAAGTAGCTGATAGCTGATGGCTCAAAGCTTTTATCACCGGTTCACCACCCCCATCATGGATTCAGGATACCTTGAACCTGCCGCCACATTTTTTGGAGCAATGGCCTCTATTTCTTCCAGTTCATGTTTTGTCAGTTGAATATTTAATGCGCCTACATTTTCTTCCAGGTATTTAATATGCTTTGTTCCGGGAATTGGAAAGATATAATCCCCCTGCGCCATTACCCAGGCCAATGCCAGTTGTGAAGCTGTGCAGGATTTTTTCTTTGCCCAGTCTTCCAGCTTTTGCACCAATTGCAGGTTTTTATTAAAATTTTCACCCTGGAAACGAGGTGAAAACCGGCGATAATCATCTTCCGCAAAATCTTCAAATTTTTTAAACTGCCCGGTCAGAAATCCTCTTCCGAGCGGACTATAAGCTACAAATGCAATCCCCAGTTCTTTACAGGTTTCAAGTATCCCGTCTTCCGGTTCGCGACTCCACAATGAATATTCCGTTTGCAGCGCACTAACCGGGAATACAGTTTGTGCTTTTCGAAGTGTATCTTCTGAAACTTCCGATAAGCCTATTGCCCTTATTTTACCTTGCTCTACCAGCCGCGACATCGCGCCCACCGTATCTTCAATAGGCGTATCAGGATCTTTGCGATGCAAGTAGTACAAGTCTATCACATCTACATTCAGCCGCTTCAAACTGGCTTCACAGGCGGATTGTACGTATTCCGGTCTGCCATTAAAAGCCCTTGTCTGCGGGCTTGCAGGATCGCGTACAATCCCGAATTTGGTAGCCAAAGTGATCTTATCCCTTTGACCTTTAATGGCGCGGCCAACCAGCTCTTCATTGATAAATGGTCCATAAATATCAGCGGTATCTAAAAAATTTATGCCCAACTCAAGAGCACGGTGAATGGTCTTTATGGATTCTTCATCATCGCGCGGGCCATAAAATTCACTCATTCCCATACAGCCCAACCCAAGCGCTGAGGCCCTTAATCCCTGAGAACCCAGTTCTTTTATTTTCATAATAATTTTGTTTTTTAAATTCATTCTAAAGTTCCACAAAAATTTCTTCTGGCAGTCAATTTATTAAATTCAAAAAAATCAACGTAATTCGTAATACCAACAACTATCTATTTTGACAGTATCCATCATCATTGTTAACTATAATGTAAAATATTTCCTGGAGCAATGTTTGTATTCCCTGGCGGCTGCCATTAAAGGATTGGATGCAGAAGTATTTGTAGTAGATAATTGCTCTGCCGATGGAAGTATGGATTATCTGCAACCTCGTTTTCAATGGGTTCATTTTATTTGCAATAAAGAAAATGAAGGTTTTTCCAAAGCCAATAACCGGGCATTATTATTGGCGAAGGGTAAGTTTATTTTATTTTTAAATCCGGATACAATTGTTTCGGAAGCACAGTTTAAAACACTTGTATTGATTTTTTTGAAAAAAATAAAAATGCGGGCGCAATAGGTGTTCAGATGATTAATGGAAAAGGGAAATTTTTATCTGAGAGCAAACGTTCTTTTCCATCGCCGGCAACTTCTTTTTTTAAACTGTTCGGATTATCGTTTTTATTTCCCTCTTCCAAACTTTTTGGAAAATACGCATTGGGTTTTTTGGATAAAAACAAAGTGCATGCAATTGAAGTTTTATCCGGCGCTTTTATGATGGTAAGAAAAGAAGCGCTCGAAAAAACCGGTGGTTTTGATGAAGATTATTTTATGTATGGGGAAGATATTGACCTCAGTTACCGCCTGCTGCAAAAAGGATATCAAAACTATTATCTTGGCTCCGTTTCCATTGTGCATTTCAAAGGAGAAAGCACGCGAAAAGGATCGCTCCGTTATAACCGGATGTTTTACAATGCTATGGAATTATTTGTAGAAAAACATTTATCTGCCAATCGTTTTATTACTGGTTTATTTAAAATTGCTATTAGCGCCCGGGCTTTTTTATCCCTGTTATTTATTCCGGTGAAAATTGCACATCGTTTTTTAATCAAGCCCAAGAAAAAGAAATCAAAACGCATTTTATTTATCGGTGATCCATCCGATATTAATCGTGCACATGGCGCAATACAGCAAAATTGCTCGCAGACTCAGTTTTTAAATCCCCGACAGATTTCAGGAATCCGGCTTAATAAAACAGGATGAAATAATATTTTGCATCGGAACATTTACTTATCAGCAGGCAATTGATCTATTAAAAAAAATACAGTTGCCAGTAAAATGGACCAGATGAAAACGCTGCCAGATCCGCTGTTGCCACCCGCTTAAGCCAATCCATACCTTTTCAACCAAATTAATGTAGTTTCGTGCCAAATAAAACACATAACGGGATAATGGCGATTTTTGATATAAAACTACCCAAACGTATTGCCAAGGCGTTGCGCTTGCCGGAAAACAATCCGCGTAATCAACAAATAAGGGTACTAAAAAAATTATTGCGTAAAGCCCGGTTTACAAAGTTTGGACAGAAGTATAAGTTTGAAGAAATATTAATGAGTAAGCATCCGGGAAAAAAATTCCAGGAGCTGGTTCCTATATATAATTACAGCAGCATTTACAAAGAATGGTGGCATAAGACACTTGAGGGAAAACCGGATGTTTGCTGGCCGGGAAAAATAAAATATTATGCATTAAGCAGCGGTACAAGCGAGGCTTCCAGTAAATATCTTCCTATTACCGGTGATCTTTTGCAAGGTAACCGCGTTGTAATGATCAAACAATTGCTGAGTTTAAGAACTTATGAAAACTTACCGGTAAAATCTATTGGCAAAAGCTGGTTAACACTTGGCGGAAGTACAGATCTTCAAAAAGGTCCCGGGTATTATTCCGGCGATTTAAGCGGTATCACTTCTAAAAAACTCCCTTTCTGGTTTCAGCCTTTTTATAAGCCCGGAAAAAAAATAGCAAAAGAAAGGGACTGGAATAAAAAACTGGAAGAAATAGTAGAACGCGCACCGGAATGGGATATTGGTTTTATAGTTGGCGTACCTGCCTGGATTCAAATGGTTATGGAAATGATCATTGACCGCTATAAACTCAACAATATTCATGATATGTGGCCCAACCTCGCCTTTTTTGTACATGGAGGCGTAAGTTTTGAACCCTATAAAAAAGGTTTTGAAAGGTTATTGGGAAAACCATTAATTTATATTGAAACCTATCTCGCGAGTGAAGGATTTATCGCTTACCAGGACCGCCAGAATGCAAAAGGAATGCGGCTTGTTACCAATGAACATATTTTTTTTGAATTTGTTCCTTTTGATCTGAAAAATTTTGATGCAGACGGAGAACTGGTTGCCAATCCCGAGATAGTGATGATTCATGAAGTGGAGGAAGGAAAAGATTATGCGCTTTTATTAAGCACTCCGGCCGGAGCATGGCGTTACCTGATTGGCGATACCATAAGATTTGTAGATAAACAGCGTTGTGAGATCATTATTACAGGACGCACCAAACATTTTTTAAGCCTTGTAGGAGAGCATCTGAGCGTGGATAACATGAATAAAGCTATCCAGCTTGTAAGCGAGCAATTAAATATTTGCATTCCGGAATATACCGTAACAGGAGAACTGGTGGAAGATTCTTTTGTTCATCACTGGTATGTTGCCTGCGATGATGCCATTAATGCAACTGTGTTAATGGAGAATATTGATCAACGATTGAAGATTCTGAACGACGATTATGCGGTGGAAAGAAAAAGCGCTTTAAAGCATGTTTTACTGGATGTATTGCCCGAAGAAAAGTTTATGGACTTTATGAAAGTGAAAGGAAAAATTGGCGGCCAGCACAAATTTCCACGCGTATTGAAAGGTAAAATGCTGGAAGATTGGAAAAAGTTTTTGACCGGAGAATTGGTGTAAGCCGGTAAACAACTTATTTTCGGCATTTACAACTTGTAACGAATGATTGCACCCCTTTTGAAAGGATTGGCTTTAGGCTTGATACTGAGCATCTCTGTGGGGCCGGTTATCTTTTCTATTCTCAAACAAAGCATCATCAATGGCCATAAAGGCGGCTATGCTTTCATAGTAGGCGTATCTGCCAGTGACGTTAGTCTTGTGGTCATCTGCAATCTTTTTACTTCACTGTTTCAGTCGGTGATGAGCCATGAAACAACCATTGGAGTTGCCGGAAGTATTTTTCTTATCAGCATGGGCGTATACAATTTCTTTTTTAAAAAAGCCGCCCTGGTCACAAATGGCAATTCGCACCTGAAAACTTTTAAAAAGCGTGAGCTATTTGGCATTTCAGTTTCCGGGTTTTTTATGAATCTTTTAAATCCCGGGGTTTTTTTATTTTGGTTTGGCGCATCTGCCACCATCATTGCAGACGCAAAAACTGAAATATATCCTTTGGAATATTCCATCATTGTGTTTGCAACCTGCCTGGGCTTCAATTTTTTTGCGGATGTTGCAAAGGTTTTACTTGCCAATAAAATAAGAGCAAAACTTACTCCACACAATATTCATATTATCAACCGTATTTCAGGATTGATATTAATTGTGTTTGGTCTGGTTTTAATATATGGCCTTGTTTTTCATGTTCCAACCCTGAAGAATATAAAGAAATCAGAACCGGTTGAAACCGTACAGCCATTAAGCAATGCGCCAGGGAAGATATTCAAATATTCCAATTTGGTTTAACGGATTATTGTGCTAAACTTTCGGGGCGTTCTGTTTATTTTGTACAATGATTAAAATTAAACTGCTGCTCTTTTTCATCCTTATTACAACAGGCCTGCAGGCGCAGGAAGATTTTATTCTTATAAAAAAAAGATATAAAACCGTTGAAAGATTTACTAAAGGTTATTTTATAAACTGCCAGTTAAAAAATGAACAATGGGTCTCGGGTTATATCCAGCAAATAAAAGATGATTCCATATTCATACGACCATTTCAGGAGCAGTATTATGTAAACAGGTGGGGCCTGATTTCCATTGATACGGGTTATCTGGATAAATGGGGCTTTGCAGTAAAAGATATCTCTGCTATTCCCCGCAAAAATCAGTCTTTAGGTTTTATCAAAAATGGCTCGTTCCTTCAGATTGGCGCTTTGGGTTATGCGGCATTAAATATCATTAATGGCATTGCTTATAAAGAGCCGCTTTTTAAAAATGGCAATCAAAATAAGCTGGCAATAGCAGCGGGAGTTTTTGCTGCAGGCAAAGTTTTGCAATGGAATTATTCCACAATCCTGCGGATAGGAAAAAAATACCGCATAGAATATATCCAACTCTCTCCATCTTCATAGTATTTTCGCCCGGATGGCAAAAAAGATATCTAAAAAAAAATCGTTCTGGCGCTGGTGTATCCGGATTTTTCTCGTTCTTTTCCTTAGTTCTACAGGTTATATATTCCTTTGTAAATGGGTAATGCCGCCTGTTACCATCACGCAGCTTGGAGACTGGATAGGAGGCAATGGACTGAAAAAAGATTATATCCGTGACGAAGAATTGGGTGTTAACATAAAGCTGGCGGCCATAGCAAGTGAAGACCAGTTATTTCCTCTTCATCAGGGATTCGACTGGAAAGCAATTGAAAGCAGCATTACGCCAAAATCTACCAAGTCTAAAAGAATCCGTGGTGCGGGTGCCAGTACCATCAGCCAGCAGGTAGCTAAAAATGTTTTTCTCTGGCAGGGTGAAGGCCTGATGCGGTATATAAGAAAGGTTCCGGAGTTTTATTTTACCAAAATGATTGAATGGATCTGGGGAAAACAACGGATCCTTGAAGTGTACCTGAATGTGATAGAAATGGGGCCTGGCATATTCGGCGCCGAAGCAGCGGCACAAACTTATTTTCATAAACATGCCAAAAATCTCAGCCGCAAAGAAGCCGCGATGATCATTGCCTGTTTACCCAATCCAAAACTTTATACCGTACAACCGGTCAGCCGCTGGGTTGCCTGGCGGTCGCAGATGATTTTGAAACAAATGAGAAATATTGAAAACGATCCCGATATAAAGCCATTGCTGCAATAAATTTTTTAAGCTATCAGCTATCTGCTTTGAGCCAGTTCGCTTTTCATATTCATTTTATTCCGCCCTTTCAGGGCTTGCAGGCGAATTTTGCTCAATATCCCATCGGGCGTTGCCCGATGCTTTTAATAAGATCGCCCCTTCAGGGCTTATTTGCTGCTTATAGCTGTTAATGCAAAACCTTTTCACGATTCATTTTTCATTTTTCACTTTTCACGTTTATCGTTTATCTTTTCACCTTTCATTTTTATCTTTTCAACTTTCACCATTATCATGAATTCCATAAACTCAAAACTCCCTGAAACAGGTACAACCGTTTTCACCTCAATGAGCCAGCTTGCTGCGCAATATGACGCGATAAATTTAGGACAGGGTTTTCCTGATTTTCCCATGAGTGAAGATTTGATGGAACTGGTAACAAAGGCTATGAAAGATGGCATGAATCAATACGCGCACATGAATGGATTGCTTTCATTGAGAGAAGCCATTGCTGAAAAAATACAACTACTATATAAACAAATTGTAAATGCCGAAACGGAAATCACCATTACTCCCGGCGGCACTTATGCCATCTATACTGCACTTACCACGGTATTGCAGCCGGGCGATGAAGTAATTGTTTTTGAACCGGCTTACGACAGTTATATCCCCAATATCGAAATCAATGGTGCTGTTCCGGTGTTAATTTCATTACAATTTCCTGGTTATGCTATTCCCTGGGATGAAGTAAAACAAAAGATCACAGCCAAAACAAAAATGATCATGATCAATTCACCGCACAATCCTACGGGAATGGTATTGAATGAAAATGATCTGCTGCAATTAAGCGAAATAGTGGCCGGCACGGATATTTTGATTTTAAGCGATGAAGTATATGAGCACCTAATTTTTGATCAGATCCCGCATCAAAGCATTTTGCGTTATCCTGGTTTAATGGATAGAAGTTTTGTTTGTTTTTCCTTTGGTAAGACCTATCATTGCACCGGCTGGAAACTGGGCTACTGCATTTCCTCACCTGGATTAATGAAGGAGTTTCGCAAAGTGCATCAGTACAATAGTTTTTCCTGTCATACTCCAATGCAACATGCATTCGCCTCTTATTTAAAAAATCCGGAGCCTTATTTATCATTAAGCGGATTTATACAGCAAAAAAGAGATTATTTCCTTGAACTGATGCAATCCACTCCTTTCAAACCCATTCCCTCACATGGAAGTTATTTTCAATGCTACAGCTATGAAAATTTTTCAACCGAACCGGATAAAGATCTGGCAATACGTTTAATAAAAGAATACGGCGTAGCTACCATACCGGTTTCTTCTTTTTATAAAGATGGAAAAGATGATAAGGTCTTGAGATTTTGCTTTTCAAAAAAGAAAGAAACGCTGGAAAAGGCAGCGGAGCGGCTGAGCAAGATTGAATAAATTTTCAAATAACACTGCCGACGCATCGGTTGGTAAGCATGCTTTATTTTTTTTAAAAAATATTTTCCAATTCCTTCAAATGATTCACCATATAAGTTGCTTTTACATGTGGTTCGATGTTTAGATGATTGACAAAAACGGTGTCCATTCCCGCATCAATACCACCTTGTATATCCGCATCAAGATTGTCGCCGATCATAACGGATTCATGCGTTTGCGCATTACAAATATTCAATGCGAAATCAAAAATCTCCTTATGCGGTTTTAAGCTGTTGGAACGTTCTGAAGTGATCACTTCAATAAAAAAATCCTGCAGGTTACTGCTTTTTAGTTTATGGTGCTGAACTGTATCAAAACCATTGGTAACAAGGTGCAACTGGTAACCTTTGTCCTTTAAATAATTTAATATTTCGACTGTATATGGAAACAGTTTTTTCTTAAAAGGCAAATGCTCCAAAAACTCCGCGGCCATTTTACGGGATAAAGGTTCATCGTATATTTTGAAATCCAGCAGCGTCAGCCACATGCGTTTCCAGCGTAATTCGTCCTGTTTTATAAATCCCCTGGTATAGCGTTCCCATAACCGGTGATTGTGATGGCTGTAGCGTTCAAAAAAAGCATCAAAATCATGGATACTTCTTGCATGCAACTGGTTCACCACATACAGATCATTCAAAGTATCTTTTGCATTGGTTTCAAAATCCCAGATGGTATGATCCAGATCAAAAAAAATATGTTTATACGCCATTATAATAGGTCTGATTGTTAAATTTTGCCTGAATAAAAGCAGCATTCATTTTTTATTCCGGTTATATTCAGGGCTTGCAAGATACTAAATGTAAATTCGTCCTTATTGTTAACAAAAATTGAAGGCAGCGCTGATCATGAATATAATTATTACAGGAGCTTACCAGGGAATCGGCAAAGCGGTTGCTGAAGCTTTTGCCGAAGACAAACAAGGCCATACTTTATATGTTTGTGCCCGCAATGAGGAAAAGTTATTGTATTTCGCAAAACAACTTCAGGCCCGTTTTCCACGAAGTACCATAATGGCAAAAGCCTGCGACCTGGGCAAAAAAGAGCAGGTGACAGCATTTGCGCAATGGGTGTTGAATTTCGAAAACCAGGTGGATATAATTGTTAATAATGCAGGTCAGTTTGTTTCGGGTAGTGTTCATAATGAACCCGATGGAGCATTGGAACAAATGATTGAAATAAACCTGTACAGCGCATATCATCTTACCCGCGCCATCTTACCGGGGATGATAAAAATGAAGCAGGGACATATATTTAATATTTGTTCAATCGCTTCTTTCCAGGCCTATAATAATGGTGGCGCTTACAGTATCAGTAAATATGCGTTATCAGGCTTTAGTAAAAATCTTCGTGAAGAAATGAAACCTTATGGAATAAAAGTGACGGCTGTTTATCCCGGAGCAACAATGACCGGCAGTTGGGCAGGCGCAGGCATTGATCCGACGCGTATTATGGAAGCAAAAGACGTGGCTTCAATGATTTATACAGCCAGTTTTTTATCACCCCAGGCTTGTGTGGAAGACATTATTTTAAGACCGCAATTGGGTGATTTGTAATTTATTATTAAAATAAACATCCTTCTGACAAAAAATAGATTTTAATTCAATACTTCCATCATTCAAATGAGAGGTTTATCTTCGCAACATGGAAAAACTGTTAGAACAGATAGAGGCGTACAAGCAGGAAATTTCTTCCTTCACTGCAAATACCAGTGAAGCGGTAGAATCTTTCCGGATAAAATATCTGGGTACAAAGGGTATTGTAAAAGCGGTGATGAATGAAATGAAACAGGTTCCCGCAGAGGAAAAAAGAAAGTTTGGATTGTTATTGAATGAATTTAAGATTTTGGCGGAAACAAAATACGCGACATTGCAGGAAGCAACAGCGGAAGCTGCTTCCGGGCCGGAAGCCGGTCTGGATCTCAGTTTGCCGGGCGACCTCATTCCTGTAGGTGTCCGTCATCCGCTCAACCTGGTACGGGAGCAGGTGGTTTCAATTTTTAAAAGATTGGGATTCGCAGTAGCCGAAGGTCCTGAAATAGAAGATGACTGGCACAACTTCGGCGCCATGAATCTTCCGGAACACCATCCGGCCCGCGATATGCAGGATACATTTTATATTCATCAAAATCCTGACTGGCTGCTGCGTACGCATACAAGCAGCGTTCAGGCCCGGGTAATGGAAAAGCAAAAACCGCCTATCCGTATTATTTGTCCCGGTCGGGTTTACCGCAATGAAACCATCAGTGCAAGGGCGCATTGTTTTTTTCACCAGGTAGAAGGTTTGTATATTGATGAAAATGTAAGCTTCGCAGATCTGAAACAGACCCTGTATTTTTTTGTACAGGAAATGTTTGGAAAAGATGTGAAAGTACGTTTCCGGCCTTCTTATTTTCCATTTACCGAACCGAGTGCGGAAATGGATATCAGTTGTCTGATCTGTGAAGGTGCAGGTTGTAATGTCTGCAAACATACCGGCTGGGTGGAAATACTGGGAAGCGGCATGGTGCATCCGAAAGTATTGAGAATTTTAATATTGATCCTAATAAATATACCGGCTTTGCCTTTGGTATGGGCATTGAGCGCGTATGTCAGCTTAAATACCGCATCAATGATCTGCGATTGTATTCTCAAAATGATATGCGGTTTTTAAAACAATTTACCGCTGCGGTTTAAGTGATGTTTATTTTTCAACAAAAGATGACCGGATGAATCAGCGATACTTTTTGCACTGATTGTTATCAGGTTAAAACACAAAATGCCGTTAACGATCCCGGAAGGGAGCAAATCTTTCCCGGTTTACATTTACCTTTGCACCTATTTTTAAATTATTTTTTATTTATTATGCTTGCAATTTTAATCTTCTTTTTTCTCCATTGGTTTCTTTCTTTATTTTTCCACACGTTCTTTTTACACCGGTATGCATCTCATCAAATGTACACTACCAGTAAAGGCTGGGAGAAATTTTTTTATTTAAGTACCTGGTTTGCACAAGGGTCTTCCTACCTGGTACCAAGCGCTTATGGTGTTTTACACCGGATGCACCATACCTATAGCGATACCGAAAAGGATCCGCATTCGCCACATTTCTTTAAGGATATCTGGCAAATGATGATGCACACGGCAAAAATTTTTACCAGTTTTACTTCAGGCAAAAATTTACCGGAACCACAATTCACTAAAGAATATCTTCCCAAATGGAATAAGCTCGACCGTATTGGAAGCAGTATGGTTACCCGTATTATTTTTGGCATAGGGTATACGCTTTTTTATATATTTTTTGCCCCCAATCTCTGGTGGTTTTTATTGTTGCCCATCCATTATTTAATGGGCCCCATCCAGGGAGCCATTGTAAACTGGTGTGGTCATAAATATGGCTACAGCAATTTTGAAAATGGTGATCACTCTAAAAATTCATCTCCGTGGGGAGTATTGCTGATGGGTGAATTGTTTCAAAACAATCATCATTATGCAAAAGATAATCCCAACTTTGCACGGAAGTGGTTTGAGTTTGATATCACTTACCTGATTATGCGGGGACTGAATAAAATTAAAATAATCAGACTGAAACCTGTTCCTGTTTTGGTGGAATCAGTTTCGAAACAGGTTGGAAAATAATTTATTGTATTTGTTACAAAGAAAAATCAGCAAACTGTAAGTCTGCTGATTTTTTTTTGATCTTAAGACCTCAAAGGTTTAATGTTCTCATATAAATTTTGAGATTAAATTTTTAGCTTATTGAAAAATAAATTATGACTATCAAATGGTGTGGATTAGATTTATACGAACACACGCTGAATATGATAAGATTAAATTCAGAATGGAACAGTTGGTGCTGAAACGATTATCAATTCAATACTTTATGCCTAACGGGAATGGCATAAACCTTAGTAGCCAAATTACTATATTAGTTCACTTAACTTTATTATCTTATTTTGAACGAGGTTGTAATAAAGATTGGAATGCGTATAAATTATTTATACAAAAGATCAATAAATTGGCTTTTAGGGTTTTGAATTTTGTTCAATAAAGATAAAACTTCTCTATGCATTCTGACGCGTCATTTTTGCCGCATTTTCCGCTACCTGCAATGCTTCAATAAAACCATCAATTTCACCATTCATCACTGCATCAAGGTTGTAAACGGTATAGCCAATGCGGTGATCCGTTACGCGGCCCTGCGGATAATTATAAGTCCGGATTTTGGCGCTTCTGTCACCGGTGCTTACGAGTGTTTTTCTATGCCGCGCTATTTCATCTTCCTGTTTGCGAACCTGTTCTTCATACAATTTGGTACGCATCATATTCATGGCTTTTTCACGATTGCCCAGCTGGCTGCGTTCCGTTTGGCAAATCACTACGGTTCCGGTTGGAATATGGGTAAGCATCACTTTTGTTTCCACTTTATTCACATTTTGTCCGCCCGCACCGCCACTTCTGGATGTTTCCATTTTCACATCCGCAGGATTTAATTCAAAATCCACTTCTTCCGCTTCAGGCATCACAGCCACGGTAGCGGCAGATGTATGCACGCGGCCCTGCGTTTCTGTAGAAGGCACACGCTGTACGCGATGAACCCCGCTTTCAAATTTTAATGTACCATACACATCATCGCCCTGCACTTCTACCAATACTTCCTTAAATCCTCCTACTGTACCTTCATTTTCACTTACAATTGCTGTTTTCCAGCCTTTTTTATGACAATAACGCAAATACATGTCCAACAGATCGCCTGCAAATAAAGAAGCTTCATCGCCACCGGTGCCGGCACGTATTTCAAGGATCGCATTTTTATCATCCTGCGGATCTTTGGGAATCAATAAGCGGGTCAATTCTTTTTCTAAGTTATCTTTTTTCTGTTCCAGCTCCGGCAACTCCATTTTAGCGAGTTCGCGAAAGTCCTCATCTGAGCCATTCAGCGCCTCTTTACTAAAATCATAATCAGCCAGCACACGAATATATTCCTGGTAAGGTTTCACAATCTTTTCCAGGTCCCGGTATTCCTTACTCAGCTTACCATATTCCTTCTGATTGTTAATGATTTCAGGGTTGGTTAATGCAATGCCGATTCGGTCAAACCTGGCTTTTATCGCTTCTAACTGATCTAACATGATTTATTTTTTAAGAAAACTTTTTTTGCTCCGGTAAAAAAGCATTTTGAATGCTTTGATATGATTGTTTATAATTAAAACAAGGAGCAAAGTTTTTAAGGATGCGAAATTAAGCGTTTTGAATGGCGTCTGTTTCATCCGTACATTTTTTGTTTTTTTTATTTGGCCGGATGGAACGCCCGAAAATACATTCGCTTGTGTGATAATTTTTAATATGGGCGTTTTAACCGTACATTTTTTGTTTTTTTTATTTGGCCGGATGGAACTGCCCGAAAATACATTCCCTTGTGTGATAACTTTTTAACAAGGGCGTTTCTTCCGACCCATTTTTAAACAGTTATTTACTTATTTTTAGCCAAAAATATCCCTTGAATTATTATAAGTTTCAGGCTGACCAGCTTTTTACGGGTGAAAAAATGGTAAACAAAGTTTTAATCACCGATCAAAAAGGTATAATAAAAGACCTTGTTGATATTGCAGATGCGGGCGATGAGGTTCAACAGTTGAATGGTATTTTATGCCCGGGCTTTATCAATAGCCACTGCCATCTTGAGCTGAGTCACATGAAAGGACTGATACCGGAGAAAACTGGTTTGGTTGAATTTGTTTTGCAGATCTTAAAGCTCAGGCATTTTCCTAAAAATGAGATACTCAAAGCGATTGCAAGTGGCTGAAGATGAAATGTGGCGCAATGGAATTGTAGCGGTTGGAGACATTAGTAATACTGCCGATACCATTGAACAGAAGAAATTGCAAAGAATAAAGTATTATAATTTTATTGAAATACTGGGTTTTAATCCGCTGGAAGCAAAGAAAAGATTTGAAGAAGCCAAGGCTGTATTACGACCGGTTTATGAGTTTGCAACCATTCTCCAACAGCGCACTGGTGCCACATGCTTCTTATACGGTTTCGCAGCCTTTGTTTGAACTCATTAATGAACATGCTTCCTCAAAAACCATTTCCATTCATAACCAGGAAACGGATGAAGAAGACCGTTTTTTTGAAGTGGGGAAAAGTGATTTTATTCGCATGTACGAACGGTTAAACATTGATATTTCTTATTATCAACCTACGTTCAAAAAAAGTGTACCAAGCTATTTGCCCTTTTTGTCCAGGCCAAAAAACATTTTATTTGTTCACAATACTTCTACTAAAGAAGAGGATATCCGTTTCATTCAACAACATGAAAGCAACCATAAACAACAATTCTTTTTTTGTTTGTGCATCAATGCAAATTTATATATTGAAAACAAGGTACCGCCTATAGATTTATTACGCCACAATAATTGCAACATCGTGATAGGAACAGATAGTCTTGCCAGCAACTGGAGTCTGAATATTTTGGATGAAATAAGAGCCATTATCCAACATTTTCCAACCATTCCGCCGCAGGAAATACTGCAATGGGCCACCATTAACGGCGCAAAAGCATTGCAGATGGATGACCTCTTGGGAAGTTTTGAAAAAGGAAAACAACCGGGCGTTAATTTGATAGCAAATGATTTTTCAACTGTGAAAAGATTAATTTAAAATGGAAAAACGGTGCATGAATTTCTGTAATTTTATAATAAAAGAATTTTATGTCTTACAATAAAAAGGAGTTGCTGTCTTTACCTGTTGAAGAAAAGCTCGCTTTAGCGGAAGAACTTTGGAGTAGTGTGGAAGAGGAATTGATGCCAATAACTGATGAAGAAATTGCTTTTGCCGAAGAACGTTTAAAAATGCATGAAGCCAATCCAAATGAAGGAACAAGTTTGGAAGAATTGAAAAAATATTTTACGGAGAAATATGGCTTTTAAACTTGTTATAAAACCAATAGTATTCGCTGACACAGATGAAGCTGTTGGATATTATGAAATGAAATTAAAGGGTTTGGGCAATCGCTTTTATATTAGTTTTTTATCCACAATAGATAACATCCAAACAAACCCCTTCACCACCTCTTATTTTAAAAAACCTGTGCGAAGGCGCTTAATAGTAGGATTCCCATACAAAGTGTATTATCTTGTTTTAAATGAAACAATTTTTATTATTGGGGTTTCACATGCAAAAAGAAGCAATGCATTTGTAAAAAAAAGGTTGCGGTTGCTTGAATAGAAAATAAATAAAACTTAACATTTGAGGTGGCTAATGCAGGTGATTTTTCTGAAATTCAGTTTAAAAATCAAATTCAAAGGTCAAAAGCCGGGATTGAAATCTTCCTTCGGTTTCATAGAAAGCTTTATAATGTTCATTTTCCAATAAATATCCCCATGATTTTTTATTAGCAGGATCTACAATATGGTATTCTTTAACTCCTGCTTTTTCATATAAATTCTTCTTTTTCACCGTATCGCGCTTTCGGTCATTTGATAAAGTTTCAATGATCAGATCAGGAGCTCCATGTATATAACCATCATCTTTTAAAATCTCCCTGTTTTCATTCGAAACAAAAATCAAATCGGGTTGAACCGCAGAAAGCAAATCATCAAAATAAACATCAAAGGTGAAATAATCAGCTCACCAATTTCTGTCGCTTGTATATGATTGGTAATTTTTTGTGCAAATAAAAGCAGCAATCGCTGATGTTCATATTTTGGCGCTGGCGACATATATAATATGTTATCAATTACCTCACACAATGTTCCTTCGGGCAACATCCGGAATACTTCCAATGCGGTTTTAGGCGCTTGCTGTATTGCTGTTTCTTCCATCACAGTTCTTTTCTTAAAATTACAAAAATTATCTCACGTAAGACAGGAATGAAAAAATCACAATAATGAATGTTAAAGCTTAAAGAGGTCTTAGCGAACTTTGCGTTTTGCGTGCAAAGTTTATCTCACGCAAAGATGCAAAGCACGCGAAGAAAAAATCCCAATTTGTATAATAATCTTAATGGAGATTGCTTCTACGTTGCAATGATGGTTAAGCAATCTTGCCTTCTTATCTCAAAACTTCCTGCAATACGGGAAGGCTTTTCAATTCTGCAAAATCCGGTACATGCAGATTCATGTAATGATGTAATACCGATAACAATTCTTGCCGGGCATTGCGACTTAAAGCAATTTTTTCAAGACCTAAAAAAGTGGAAACACGGTTAAGTTGTGAAAGCGTATCCGCAGTATGCCCGGTAACATAATGCGGATGAAAAGGAATTCCCGTTACAAACATTCCTTCCTGTAAATCGAGTACCGGGCTTTCATTGTTAAAAGATCCCTGGATTTGAAAACCCAGCGATTTGGCAAGTTGCAAAGTAAAATACAGAGGTAGATTGGCTGAAATGGTTTCATTGGTTTTATCCAGTTCCATTAATGTTTCTTCCACGAAATAAAAAAGGTCTGCATTGGCTTCCGGTTGTTTTATACTATGAAGCAGTACTTCTGCAATGTATTGCGCCACCGCATTTTTTACAACATCAAATAAAACCTGCTGGTATAAATAGCTCCATTGATATTCCTTAATGAATTGAAGATTTTTAAGTTCATTGTGGTAAACGATCATATCGAGCATTGCGCCCGGTTGAAAATAATTTGCTTTGCTTTGAGCTTTTTTTGTGGATTGACGCACACCTTTTACAATATAAGTTTGCATACCAAATAACTCAGTATATACTGTTGTAATGATACTGGTTTCACCATACTTAATGGTGCGTAATACAATGCCTTTGGTTTTATGCGTCATGCCTGGCCCCTAAAAGGGAAATAAATTTAATCCACTGTTTAACTGATATTGCCATGGCGGTCGCCGGACCGCCAACTTATGTTTTAATCCGCTATTTTAACTGATATTTTATTGTAAATTCTTCACAGATCCTTTTGATGGAATCGCTCAATGGCCTGTAGTGAAATCCAGGCAATTCTTTGAGCAATTTACTGTTGTCAAAATAAGTTTTTGCCTGCGCGGTTCTTGCCGTTTCTTTGGTAAGCAAAGGTTTTTTCCCGGAAATTTTTCCTTTGATTCCTTCCAGTCGCCAAACAATTTCGGCCATCAGGGGCGTTACTTTTTTATGCGGCGGTTTTTTATTAAAATTTGAAGCTATCTCAAAAAACAATTCTTTATAACCGATGCTTTCCGCACTCACAATAAAGCGCTGTGTATTCAGATCGCTATCCATAAGCAGGCTCATGACCTCAACCAGGTCCTGCACATCTACGAAACCACTTACTCCTTCGGTGTACCAGGGAAACTCGTTGTAAACGCTTTTAAAGATTGCTGCGGAGCCTTTATTCCAGTCCGAAGCGCCAAGTATAATTACTGGATTTACGATCACTGCATTCAATCCTTCGCCAATGCCGCGCCAGATTTCCATTTCTGCCAGGTGCTTGCTTTTTCCATAGATGCTGTTACTGTTTTTTTCAGTCCAATAGGTTGTTTCTGTTACCGGTTTTGTTTGATTCAATCTTCCCAAAGCAGCTACGGAACTTACAAAAACCATTTTCTGTATTCCTGCCTGTAAAGCGGCATTTACAATGTTTGCAGTTCCTTCTACATTTATTTGAAAAAGTTGTTTTTGTTGTTTGGGATGAAAGGAAACCATGCCGGCGCAGTGATACACCTGGTGAATGCCTTCAAATGCGGCTTCCACATCTAAAACATCCAGGATATCTGCATGTATCCACTCTACAGTATCAAAGCCTTCCGGCGGAATGGCGGAATGGTACAATGCCCTTATTTTTTTTCCTTGTTTCAGTAAATGAGCCATCAGGTGACTGCCTACCAAACCGGTAGCTCCGGTAATCAGAATCACATCATCCCCAGATATATTGTTGCTATTGCTTTGCATTTTTTATTCCTTAATAATACCTTCCCCGCCATCTTGTTTATAAGTATAGAATCCTTTTCCTGTTTTTCTTCCCAATTCGCCGTTCTCTATTTTTTGTTTTTGAAGTTCTGAAGGCATCAGTCTTGTCGGTTTTCCGAACGCTTCCCAAACAATGTTACTTACAGAATAATTAATATCAATTCCTATCAGATCCATTAATTCAAATGGCCCCATTTTAAAACCTGTGGATCGCATTAGTTCATCAATGGTTTCCTTATCTGATATACCGGTTTCTACCAGCTTCATCGCTTCAAGATAATAAGGTCGCGCTACCCTGTTTACAATAAAGCCGGGCGAATCGGTACAAATTACGGGTGTTTTTCCCAGCTTTTTTGCAAGTTCATAAACCTGATGAACAATCAGCGAATCTGTTTGATTGCCTTTTATTATTTCTACCAGTTTCATCACCGGCGCGGGATTAAAAAAATGCATTCCAATAAACCGGGAAGATGCATTCAACGCGCTTGCGAGAGCGGAAACAGACAGAGAAGAAGTATTGGTAGCGAAAATAGTATCCGGACTATTTTGCGGTATAAGTTGTTTGAACAGCGAAAGTTTCGCTTCCATATTTTCAATAATCGCTTCAATTACAATATCCGCTTTACAATCCTGAATATTGGTAGTGAAATGCAAACGTTCCAGGCTTTGTATTTTATCCTCCTTAGTAATTTTCCCTTTTTCCAATAATAATTGAAACCCATTTTCTGAGCGCATTTTACTCCGCCGGATCATTTCAATATCCACATCATATTGTATGGTATTAAATCCGGCTGAAGCGGCAAGCTGCGCAATACCAGTTCCCATAGTACCCGCACCGCAAACACAAATGGTTTTAATAATTTTCAATGAAAAATATTTTTGCAAACTTACACCGTGAAAAGATACTTACATCTTATCCACTTTTATAAGCAAATAGTTGATTCAAAAATTATCCTTTGTAATTTTACTTTATGCAGCAATTGTCTCTTTTCGATTTGCCCCGGGAATCAAAACCTGTTGAAGAAAAACAGGTGATGGAAATGGATGTTTCGAAACAATCCCATTCCGCAAATAATACTGCGCCCGAAACATCAGATCTGAACCAGGAGGAAATTATTCCTGAAAAGATTGAAGCGCAAATCTTAAGCATGGAAGAAAATATTTCCGAAGAAAACAATGCGGCGGAAAATCTGGAAGCAGCTTTTCCTGATGAGGATGCTCCGGTACAAATTATTTTTGAAAATGTTCATACTGAAAATCCTATAGAAATTTCAGAAGCGGTGGAAGTTGAACCGGAAAATTATTTAAAAGCAGAAGATATTGTTGAGAATTCTTTGTTTTCCGATGATTTGCCTATGAAGAATATTATCGAAAATATTCAGGATGAAGATAAAATTGAAGATAAAATTGAAATTGCAGAAAGTATAGAAAATCAATTGGAAAGTGAACCGCAAGAAGAATTTATTTCTTCTGATGACTTACCAACACAAACGAATATTGAAGACATTAAGACTGAAGATCAAGTTGAAATTATAGAAACTAAAGATCAACCTGAAAGCGCTTCAAAACAGGAAGCAGATTATTAAGGAAGAAGCTATTTTTTCCAATGATTTACCTGAGCAAACAATTATTGAAAATATTCAAATTGAAGATCAATTAGAAATTGTAGAAACTACAAAAGATCAACCTGAAAGTTCTTCAAAACCGGAAGAGATTATTAAAGAAGAAGCTATTTTCCCGGATGATTTACCCACGCAAAAAACTAGTGAAAATGTTCAGGTTGAAGATCAAATTGAAATTGTAGAACCTGCTAAAAATTCTTCCAAAAAATCTTCAAAATCAGAAAATGCTATTATACAAGGTTCGTTTTTTTCTACGGAATCGCAGCCAGTTACAGAAAACTTTTCGACTAAAGATCAGATAAATCCTGAAGACGAAATAGAAAATCAACCAGGAATTACTTCAAAACCAGGAGATGAATTATTGTTGTCTGGTGACGCATCGGTACAGAATAATTTAGAAGATGTTCAGAATGAAGATCAGAAACATCCTGAAAAAATAAAGGAAATTCAACCGGATTCAACATCAGATAATGTTATTGAAGCGTCTTTGTTGCCCGATAGTGTATCAGCGCAGGATAATATAGATGTTCAGAATGAAAACACGATAGAAAATTTTAAAACTTCTGAAAATCAACCGGAAATTATTTCAAAACCAGAGGTTAATGTTGATGAAGCAGTTGAAGATTCATTAAAACCGGAAGAAACTATCATTAATGATCCATCCATTTCTGATAATTCCGCACAACAATCTATTTTTGAAAATCTACAAACTGAAGGTCAGATAACAATTTCGGAAACTACTGCAATTGAACCGGAAAATCTATCAAAATCTGAAGATTTGTCAATTGGGCATTCTTTATTTTCCAATGATCCATTTGAAAAAAATACTATTGAAGCCGTTCAGATTGAAACTCAAAGAGAAATTTCTGAAACCGCGGAAACAAAAGATGAAAACGCTGTAAAATCAGCAGATGTTTCTAATAAGAATCCTTTTATTTCTGATGATGCAATAATAGAAACTGATGTTCAAAATGACAAGGTTGAAGCCCCAATTGAAAATTTAAAAACGCCGGAAACCGAAGCTGAAATTTTTTCAAAATCAGAATTTCCTATTTCTGCCATCAATGACAATTCTAACGAAAATGATCAGGTTGAAGAACAGATAAAAATTTCAGAAACGCCCGGAAGTGACTCTTTAAAAGAAGTGATCCATTATTCTCAACCCACTTTAGGGGCGGAGGGGCAAAGCCTCGCCGCAGGCACTGGAGGACCTAAAAAAAGAGGGCGGAAATCATTTAAGGAAATGGATGCTGAAATAGGGCTGGTGGATCTTCCGGAAGATGATGTTTTATTTAAAAAACAATATTACCCTATCAGCCAGGTTGCCGGCTGGTTTGGCGTAAACACTTCTTTGCTGCGTTTCTGGGATAATGAATTTGATATTTTAAAACCAAGAAAAAACAAAAAAGGCGACCGTTTATTCAGGCCGGAAGACATAAAAAATCTGCAGGTGATCTATTACCTATTAAGACAAAGAAAATTCACTATTGAAGGCGCCCGGAAATATCTGAAAGAAAACAGCAAAACCGCGGAAACGCATGTTCAGATTATTCAGTCATTGAATAAATTCAAAGGATTTTTACTGGAGTTGAAAGCCAATCTGGGTAGATGAATAAAACTAATTGAGTTTTTTTGGCTTTTTATTTTGCTCAATAAAGATATAAAAGTAAAAGAGTGCGATCCCGATTATAAACCGGGACAAAAGCCTCATAGTGGTAACCCTGTTTGGCTCAAAAAAATTCTACGCAATCATTCAACCAACAATTTTTCTTTCTTTAAGTTTACCGATATATTTGAAGCGGCAAGCTCAATATTCAATTCTTCCAGCAATTTTATGATCCTCAGATTGATTGTTTCCCTTGTACTATTGAAGGCGGTAATACTTTGGTTAATGGTGGTAAAATAATCAATACTGACAAGATGCGCATTTTTACCGGTATCGCTTAAAAAAACCGCCGAACTTTCAATATCATCCAATTGAAGAATGGGCTTAATCATTTCAATTAATTGCTGAATGTGAGTGGAGTGCGTACTCAAACTCAGTTCCAGCCTCAGTTCTATTTTTCGTTGATTCCTCAGCGTAATATTATCCAGTATGGTATCAACCATTTGCTTATTTGGAACCGTGATATAGGTTTTCTGATCTGTCCGGATTCTTGTACTCCTCAAACCGATTTTTTCTACCATGCCGGTAAAACTTTGCACTTTTACGGTATCACCTACATGAAATGGTTTATCGAAAAAAATGATAAAGGAAGCAATGAGATTTTCAAGGCTTTCCCTTGTTGCAAGGGCAATGGCCGCGCCCACTATACTTAACCCGGTAAGCAGGTTGCCTATATTGTATCCAAATGAAAACTTAAGTACCAGCAAGCCGCCTATGAGTATCAGCAGTACGGTTAAAAAATCATTGAAAAAAATGATCAGCTGATTTTCCTTATGACCCTTTGCCAGCTCGTTTTTATCCTGTAATACAAGAGCGATAAATTTTATTATACGAATGCATAAACGTATAAATGTAACGATCAATGCGGCATTTACAATTGCTTCCAATGCCTGCCGGGAGGGTACTTTATACAATTGGAAATTGAGGATGTCGGGAAATTTTAAATTCCCAAAAGCTATAACTGTAATGAATAGTACCATGAATTGCTCCAGTGGTACAATGATCAGGTCGAGAAAAGATTGTTTATGAAATTTTTTACCGGCTTTTGTAAAAATATTAAAAAGCAAACCGGCTAAATATTTTGAAATAAACCGCTTGATAAGAATTGCAAAAATAATTGAACCTATTGCGACCAGGTAATTTTGAATGGTATTATTAAGCAACTCATAGTGCAAAAATTCTTTCATAGTTTATGTTATTCCATATTGTAAACGGCGAGATTTTTTGAGTTCAATATTAAAAGCCAGTTTGCTTGTTGTTGCGTTTTAATTATTGCTTCATTATCTGTTTCTAAATTTTTTTTCACCAATTGCCTGGTACCGGGATAATAATATTGTATAAACCCGTTTGTATCTCTTCCGGTTAAATAATTATCTTTTACCTGGACATCTTTCCATCCTGGAAAAGCTAACCTGGTTTTTAGCGCTCCATAATAATCAAAAATATACCATCCGAACTTTGAATCATACATATACAATAAGCCATTATAATCTCTTAATACAGATGGATCGGGACTTTCAGAAAACACCAACCTGAGATCAGAGGATTCAAATAAAATTTTACCATTTTCATTGATCTTTTTCAATTTGGAATCCGATTCATCAAACAGCCAGATATTGTTATCATAGCTTTGGCAAACGGCTTTTACCTGAACGATACCCATTGATCGAAAATCCAGTTTATTCCGGATATTCAGAAAACGATCCAACAGGAGCAGAGTGGAAAAATCCTTATAATATGCGATTATTTTCAAAGGATTGGTAACGTCCAGGGAATACAAATTTCCATGCCGGCGGACATCATTAAAAACCGCTATGGAATCTCCATCGGAATTTATTTTTTTTACCTGGCCTGAGGCATTGATGAGATAAAGATTATCCATATTGTCCACGTAAAAATTAATATAATTACCCGCAATGGTTTTGGATAATTCCAGGTGCAAAGGAGTAGGGGCATCCTGTGCAAAACAGGAAGTAATTACGAGTAATAGAATGGTTGTGAACAGATATTTTATTCTTCCCATATTTTTAACTGTATGTCGGTACCGTCAAAAAACGCGTAAGTAAATTTATTGATCCAGTCGCCCAGGTTTATATAACGGCTATCTGAAGCGAGCGGGTAATCAATAGGATAATGGCGATGCCCAAAAATGAAATAATCAAAATGCTCTTTTGCCAGAACCTGGCGGCAATAAATGATCAGCCACTCGCCTTCTTCGCCTAAAAACTGATCGTCAGCAGTTCCTGTTTTCTTACGGCTTTTTCTGCTGAAATAATTGGCCAGGCCAATACCCCAGGTAGGGTGCAACTGGCCAAACAGCCATTGACAAAACCGGTTTCTAAAAATTGATTTGAGAAATTTATAACTATGGTCGCCCGGCCCGAGTCCATCGCCATGGCCCATCAAAAATTTTTTATTATTTATTTCAAATTCTTTCGGATGAAAATAAACAGGAATATTAAGCTCTTTTTCAAAATATCCATCCATCCACATGTCATGATTGCCCACAAACATTTTTATGGGAATTCCCTGATCTGTAAGTTCAGCCAGCTTGCCGAATAAGCGAGTATAACCCTTTGGAACAACGGTTTTGTATTCGTACCAAAAATCAAATACATCGCCAAGAATAAAAATAGCGCCGGCATCATGCCGGATGCTTTCTAAAAAAGCAACGATTTTTTTTTCTCTTATCAAACTGCTTTCATAATCGGGGGCGCCCAAATGAAAATCAGAAATGAAATAAATCTTTTTACCGGGATTAAGATGCATGCCTTTTTATTGATAAAATAGAAACCTGATTTTATTTGTACGCAATATCGGTAATGAAAAATGAAAATTGAGTATGCTTTGCAAAGAATCAATCAGCTGATTTCTCGGTGGATTTAAATTTTGCCTAATAAAGAGAAAAAAGCTTAAGTGTGCGATCCCGATTATAAACCGGAACAGGCTCCAACCAAAGCCTCATAGTAGTACTGCTGCCTGGCCCAAAAAAATCTTCCTTTATGCAGTATCAGGCAGTTTCTTCTGAAGGAATTCTTTCCACTAGAAAACAAAATACTTCTTTGGGGCCATGAACACCCACTACGAGCGTTTTTTCAATGTCTGCCGTGCGGCTCGGGCCGGTAGCCAGTGTTATAAGAGAAGGAAGTTGCGGGTATTTTTTCTTTACATTCACCAGCGATTCTTTAATATCATAAACCAATTGATCGGTATAAGCAATACAAATATGAACCGGCGCATATACACTCACGGTTCTGCCACTTTGCTGCGCGGAAGACATCAGGATGCTGCCCGTTCTTGCAATAAGCTGTTCACAACCGGTAATGGAAACATCGCAATTTATAAGATCGGTTGAATATTGCGCAGATAAACCATGTTCGGCCAGCCGGTTGATCAATTCCTTTTCGCGGCAATAAACATTTTTCCATTTCCGGATCCCTATCAGTTCCTGCAATTGTAAAACGAGCTCTTCTTCATTCATACAAAATGAAAATCTGCCCTGCAGCTTTGAAAAATTTTCAGCAAACTCTACTTCAGCTTCCTGGTGCGCCGGCTGAAAAACCTTTTGATTGCCTTCACTGTATGGAAATGGAACAGGCGCTGTATTGCTCAGCGCCTGTCTTATTTTTTTTAAAATATTCTCTTTAGATGGAGATACTTTCATATCAGTATTCGTTAAGAAAATTTACAAAACATTGATACCGCTGTCATAAGGCGGAACACCTTCACTGATCTCTCCTTCTTTTGGTACATGATTTTCTTCTACTGAAATATCCAGCTTTTTCTTTTCTTCATAAGGTCTTTTGCCGATCAATGCTTCCACATCACTTTGAAACAATACTTCTTTGTGTCAAAAGTGCTTTTGCCAGTATTTCCACCTGCGCTTTCTTCTCGGTCAGTAAATCCTTGGTTCGCTCATATGCGGCATGTCAATCAATTTCCTTACTTCTTCGTCAATCATTTTACCGGTTTCTTCACTAAAAGGTTTGGTAAATGAATTTTCCTGGGCAGGATCATAATAACTGATATTACCAACTTTATCATTCATACCATAAACGGTAATCATGGAATAAGCCATTTTGGTAATCTGCTGCAAGATCATTGGAAGCGCCGGTTGAAATTTTTCCAAAGAAAATTTCTTCAGCTAGCCCTTCCGCCCAAGTGTCATACAGATCTGGTCGAATAACTGATCGGTATTATACAGGTACTGTTCTTTTGGCGTGTATTGCGCATAACCCAATGCGGCAGTACCACGGGGAACGATGGTAACTTTTAATAATGGATAAGCATGTTCCAGGAACCAGCCGCAAATAGCATGGCCGGCTTCATGATAGGCAATGATTTCTTTTTCTTCCGGTGAAATGATCTTGTTTTTCTTTTCCAAGCCCACCAATTACCCGATCAATCGCATCCTGGAAATCGTTCATATCTACAGCGTCTTTTCCTTTTCGGGCTGCAATCAAGTGCTGCTTCATTACAAACATTCGCAATATCAGCACCGGCAAAACCTGGTGTTTGTTCTGCCAGTTTATGAATATCCAGCGTTTGTGAAACTTTAATGGGTTTCAGGTGCACTTTAAAAATATGCTTCACGTCCTTTTACATCCGGCTTGTCAATAGATATCTGGCGGTCAAAACGACCGGGACGTAACAATGCGGTATCCAGTACATCCGGCCTGTTGGTAGCAGCCAGAATGATAATACCGCTATCACCGCCAAAGCCATCCATTTCAACCAGCAACTGGTTCAGCGTATTTTCTCTTTCATCATTGCTCATCATGGCATTTCTGTCCACGGGCACGGCCAATAGCATCAATTTCATCAATAAAAATAATACAAGGTGCTTTTTCACGGGCCTGTTTAAACAAATCACGTACACGGCTTGCACCAACACCTACAAACATTTCCACAAAATCAGCATCCACTCAGGCTGAAAAAAGGAACCTGTGCTTCACCGGCCATTGCTTTTGCCAGCAAGGTTTTACCGGTTCCCGGAGGGCCGATCAAGTAATGCTCCTTTTGGAATTTTACCACCAAGTGCTGTATATTTTTTTGGATTTTTAAGAAAATCCACAATTTCCATTACTTCCACTTTTGCTTCATCCAGGCCGGCCACATCGGCAAAAGTTGATATTTACTTTTGTGCCTTTATCAAACAACTGCGCTTTTGATTTTCCAATATTGAAAATGCCGCCAGGGCCGCCGCCACCAGGCCGCCGCCACCCATTTTGCGCATCAGCAGTACCCATAAACCTACAAAAAGCAGGATGGTAACAAGTGTGTTGGCAATAGGACCAAACCATTCGCCTTCATTGGTAACATTGGTAGGCACTTCGGCCAACTGGTGTGTTTTGTAAAAATCAGACAACCCATCCTGGAAACTTTTCCAGTCGGTTATTTTAAATTCAAATAAGGGGCCGTTTGCATTTGTGGGCGTAGTGCCTTTAAATAATTTCTGATAATAAGGCTTGCCCAGGCTGTCCTTATAAATATGAACCCTTACCAATTCTTTATTTGTAATAAAGTCCAGGCTGGATACATCTTTTGGCAACAGCATTTGTTGTTTAAATTCCTGTTCGTTTATCCGGGTCACATCTGGTACACCTTGTTTTAAAAGGCTCCATCCAATGATAAATACGGCTATCATTGCATATATCCAGTAAATACTTAACCTTGGCCCTTTTTTCGGATTTTTATCATCTCCGCCACGATCCAGAAAATTGGGTTTTATTTTTTTATCTTCCTGTGCCATAAGGTCTTACCTCGCAAATGTTTAAAATTTTATTTAGATATTTTAAGTGTGATTATACAAACTTACTCATTATGCTCCTGCAAAATTCCATCATTCCACATTTCTTCCAGTTTATAAAAATGCCGGATTTCCGGTTGCATGATATGAACCACGATATTTACATAATCGATCAGTACCCATTGCAGGGCCTGAAAACCTTCCTTTCTATAAGGCAGTTCGCCACAATTCTCCTTTACCTGGTGTTCTATAAAATCACCGATTGCTTTTATCTGCGTGGTACTTACTGCTTCACAGATGATAAAAAAATCAGCAACTGCTTCAGGTATCTTACGAAGGTCAAGTGAAATAATATTACTGCCTTTCTTTTCCTGGATTGCTTTGATGATCGTTTTAAAAATCTTGGAATTTTTGGAAAGCTTTATCACATTGCTTTTTTCCCGGGTAGCTAATAAAGATAATGGTGTCAAAAATCTTGTAGATTAAGGTGATTAATTTAAATTTTTTATACTCACAACAGAGAACCGGTTGAATCCCACAAGAGCTGTACTCCTGCTCAATACCTATTCAACAAAGAAAACGGTTTACGGTTTGAAAATACAGTTTTTAATTTTTACTTATCAATTGAAACTCCTCAACTGAACTATCTTCGCCAAAAATAGTAATTCTTTTGCCTTTAGCCACTTCCAATAAAACTATTGGTAAACCTTTCACAGAATTTTCTGTGATTGACAGTACCAACAACTATGCCATGGCACAGGCTAAAACGGGGCAGGCAAGCCATGGATCTGCCTGGTTTGCTCATTACCAATCAGGTGGAAAAGGGCAAAGGGGAAAATCATGGCAGGCTGCAGAAGGAGAAAACATTCTGTTGTCTGTGTTGCTCAATACAAACCGATTATCGCTTAAAGATCAGTTTTATTTAATTGCAGCCGCTTCGCTTGCAGCATACGACTTTTTTAGTTTTTATGCCGGAGATGCCACCCAAATAAAATGGCCAAATGATATTTATTGGAATGACAGAAAGGCAGGAGGTATTTTAATTGAAAACATCATCCGCGGTCATAATTGGCAGTGGGCTGTAGTTGGCTTCGGAATAAATATTAACCAAAAGAATTTTGATCTTTCACAAGGCCGGCCGGTTTCATTGTTACAAATAAGCGGAAAAACTTTTCCGGTAGTGGAATTGGCAAAAGAACTTTGTAACTACTTTGAATCAAGATTTGAACAAATCTTTTCTGAAAATAAATTTTCAATAATAGATGAGTACAATTCGGTTTTATATAAAAAAAATCAAATTGTACGCCTTAAAGAAGGCCATGAAATTTTTGATTGCACTATTCTTGGCGTGAATGAACAAGGAGCGTTAAAAATTGAAAAGGGGGCAGAGCAAAGGAAATACAATTTTGGAGAAGTGGAGTGGACATTTTAAATAGATATATGCATTCATCAAAAGTAAAGGAAGCATCCCCGTTAATGGTTATTATTGCTTTCACTATTGTTTACCTGGTATGGGGTTCTACTTATTTTTTTATACATATCGCCGTACAGGATATACCGCCCTTTTTAATGGGGGCGCTTCGTTTTTTTACAGCGGGCCTTTTAATGATGGGTTGGTGTATTTATAAAAAAGAAAATCTGTGGGAAATAAAAAGTTTCAAACCGGCCCTGGTAGTTGCTGTTTTATTGTTATTCATGGGAAATGGATCGGTGATATGGGCTGAACAATTATTGCCTAGTTCGCTTGTGGCCATACTTATATCCGCAAGTCCTATTTGGTTTGTTTTGCTCGACAAATCTAAATGGAAAGAAAACTTTAAAAGCCGCGAAACTTTAGCCGGGCTGGTGATCGGTTTTGCAGGTGTTATTTTATTGTTCAGCGAACAGGCGCGCCATAGCTTTTCAACCTCGGGTAGTAAGCTGGAATTATTTTCCTTACTTGTAATTGTGGTTGGTTCTTTGTGCTGGTCGGGCGGTTCCATTTATTCCAAATACAATTCCGGCAGTTCCTCAGCAACGGTAAGTTCTACCTGGCAAATGTTGATAGGTGGAATGATTTTTCTGATTGTAAGCCTGGCAGGCGGAGAAACCAAAACATTCCAATTATCAACAGTTTCCACAGGTTCCTGGCTTGCTTTGCTGTATTTAATTGTTATGGGATCTTTGGCTGCATACAGTGCCTATGTATGGTTGCTGCAGGTGCAATCTGCTACAAAAGTGAGTACTTATGCTTATGTAAATCCGATTGTCGCCGTACTATTGGGCGTATTTTTCGCGGGGGAGAAAATGAGTATGACTCAAATTACAGGACTGATCATAATACTGGGAAGTGTACTTTTAATTAATCTTTCAAAATACCGCAAAAAAAATCCAGGCCTTTCCGCTGAACCGATACAGAATTTAAACATTCCGACAACTAAGGATCAAAAGACAGACCTTCAAAAACCTTTGGAGAAAAGCATTAAGGATTTCTGATTTAATGTTCTGAGAAATGAAATAGTTTAGAAGTATTAAATTTTATTTTCCTTCAGATTTCCTGGCCTTACCCATTTGGAAATGACGGCATTATTGTTCATTAATTGCAAAACTCCGTCCCTGATTTTAAAGCGTGTGGTGCGATGCAGATTTTCAACGAAAGCTTTTTCATTATATCCGGGGCAAGCCATTTTTGTTGTAACCATATCCTGGTTGAAAGTTAAATTATCATCCTGCACTGTAAAACTGCCACGCATTCCATTGCATCCGGTATTGCCGGTAAATTGTCCTTTGCTTAAATCAAAATTTAATCTTGGCAATCTTCCCGAAGCAGTATCTGAAGCAAGGACCGGCTGCAACTGCCAGGAACCTTCAAGGCTTGTATCGGCCGCTGCGGAATTATCTGAATGTATTTGAAAACTGTCCTTTACTGAACTATCGGCATGAATATTTTGATTTTGAACTGCGGAATTACAGGTTAAAAAAATAGCCGCTACTAAAATAAATTTCATGTTCTAATTTTTATTTTTTTAAAATTTCACATGAAAGGAGCCATGATGGTTATTTAACACCAACCGAAATGATAATTGGGCGAATTCATGTGTTCATTTATATTTATCTGAATTTTTTGATTCGTCATCTTCTTCGAGAAAAATGACGGGAGTTAATTGTATGTTTTTGCATTCAATTGCTCAATATCCCTGCCAAAATTTATAGGAATTTTTATAAAGAACGCCAACAGGCATACCTGTAATGAATGTGACGTCTGTAGTGGTAGAAAATAACCTGGCTTTTATCGGACTCAGGTTAATTGAGCCGAATTTTTGCTTTTTAAAACAACCGCGGCAAAAAACAAGGTTTTAGAAGTATCCCCTTTAGAGACGGGGAGGCTTTAATTCAAGAAGTTCTACCTTTCTAAATTCTACCGGAGCGCTTTCGGCTTGCAAGGCAATATATCCTTCTTTTAGCGGTGTATTCATTTTTTTAATGAATGCTTCATTCAGATATCTTTTTATATCACCACCGGCTTCACCGATTTTTGGTTTTGTATATTCAAGCACCACTTTGCCATCCATAATATGACGGATGAGCGAATCGCCATATACTTCCATTTCAGCTACCACCCATTGATCCCCGTCGTAGGTTTTTGAGCTTGAATTGATACAATGCTGCATGGATACCTGGTTATTGATTTCCACATAAGTTCCCGGTGTGCATAAATTGGCAGTTGTTCTGGGCCCATCGCCTAAACCTCCGAGTAATTGCAATTCCAGCGATACAGGAAACTCCTGATCTTTGGCAACACTTGCCGCGGATTGGGAATGTACCATTACACCGCTGTTGCGTACATCCCAGGAAGGGCCGCCCTGAATTTGAGTTCCAACAAAGCGATATTCCACCCTAAGTTTATAATAAGAATAAGGCGTTTTATAATATATATGTCCAAACTCATTGGTGAACTTTTGGTATTGATCGTAACTCACTTTAAGGATTCCATCTTCCACACGAAAAGTGTTTCCATAATTTTCATTTAAATCAAAACCTGTTATTTTAATATCCCAGCCATCCAGGTTTTTGCCATTGAAAAGTTGAATCCATTTATCCTTAGAAGCAGATTGCGCTATTGTAAAAGTAGATATCGCAGCAAAAAACAATAAGATAATCGGGCGTTTTAAATTGTGCATAGTAATCTTTTAAAAAATAAAATTCAATTACAAATCTATTGTTTGAAAATCAAAAGATTTGATTTTTCATTTTATGAAAATTTGTCTGTGTCTTGGTTCTTATTGTTTTGCCCTTACAGGGCAAGAATTCTATTGGGAATCCTATTTCTACCGACATGTTGCCCCTACAGGGCATTTTCAATCGCCGAATCCCAAAATCCAAAAGTTTCAAAATCCCTATAATCCAAAATCAATGTCATACCTGATACCTATTTGCCTGATAGTGCCGAAAAAAGATATTCAGTAAAAGTGTGCGACGCAAGAAAAGCCTCATAGTAGCAAGGAAGCCTGGTACATAAAACATTTCGTAATTATGTTGCAATACCGATCCTTCAATCGGAGCGTTTTTTACAGAATGAATTATTTTTTGGAAAGTGTTCTTTGCGGCTTTAAAACAAATTTTTTTCCATTACAAAATGCTCCAGCGTTACTTCATGAAAGGCTTCGCCAATTATTTTATAGCCCAGTTTTTCATAAAAACCTACCGCTGTTTTTCGAGCGTGCATGGATATTTTTTTATATCCAAGATCGCGGGCGATGTTTTCACAAAATTGCATGATTGCCCGGCCGATACCTTTTCCCTGCAGGCCCGAAAGAACGGCCATTTGTCTTAAACGAATCGAATTGTTATCAATCTGAGTGAGCAGGCAGCAACCTGCCAGATGATCGTCATCAAAGCAGCCAATTAAAATATCGTTTTTTTCTTTTTCAAGTTCCTCGGGTTCAAATTTTAAAGACAATGGTTTGCGCAGCAGGGCATAGCGCAAATCAATCATTTGTTTGTATTCGGCACTTCCATGATCTATTATTCTTAAAGGCATACAGGTATTTGTCAGTTCAATTTAGCAATCATTTTTTAATCTACGCCTGCTTTTTTCATAAATTTCTATCCCTCAAGTTGTGTTGAATTTTGAGATTTAAAAACAAAAACCGCATAAGTCATTGTTTAATGCTCAAAAATTATATTTTTGCCCCTGTAACTAAACTTTTTTATAATGTCAGACATAGCAACAAGAGTTAAAAAGATCATTGTTGACAAATTAGGAGTAGATGAAGCAGAAGTAACCAATGAAGCTTCTTTCACTAATGATTTAGGTGCCGATTCTTTAGACACCGTTGAATTGATTATGGAATTCGAAAAAGAATTCAACATCTCTATTCCTGACGAGCAGGCAGAAACAATCACCACCGTTGGGCAGGCAGTTACGTACCTGGAAGAGCATGCTAAGTAACGGATAGACGTTATTTACAATATTAAAAATCCGCCTCTTAAGGAAGCAATCGCGACTGGAGGCGGATTTATTACTTTCAATCATGTGATCTGTATTATGCAATTAAAAAGAGTAGTTGTAACCGGAATTGGTGCCTTAACCCCATTGGGTAATAATCTATCATTATTGGGAGGGGTTAAGAAATGGTGTGTCCGGAGCTGATTATATTACTCAGTTTGATGCATCCAAGTTCAAAACCAAATTTGCCTGCGAAATCAAAAATTTTGATCCTATCCAGTTTATGGATCGGAAAGAAGCCCGTAAAATTGACCGTTTTACCCAAATTGCACTTGTTTCAAGTGATCAGGCGATGGCCGATGCCGGACTGACAAAAGAAAACATCAATCCGGACCGGATAGGTGTGGTCTTTGGCAGTGGTATTGGCGGATTGATTACTTTTCAACAGGAAGTAATGGAGTTTGCCAAAGGTGATGGAACACCTCGTTTCAATCCCTTCTTTATTCCAAAAATGATCCTTGATATTGCTGCGGGGCAAATTTCCATGCGGCATAATCTTCGTGGTCCCAATTTTGCCGTAGTAAGTGCTTGTGCCACCAGTACCAATGCGATCATTGAAGCTTTTAACCTCCTCCGTCTTGGAAAAGCGGATATTATTCTTACCGGAGGTAGTGAAGCGGTAATCAGTGAAGCGGGTGTTGGCGGATTCAATGCCATGAAAGCTATGAGCGAACGAAATGATGATCCTGAAACTGCCAGCCGTCCTTATGATAAGGACCGCGATGGTTTTGTAATGGGTGAAGCAAGCGGGGTACTCGTTTTAGAAACGCTTGACCATGCGCTGGCACGCGGTGCAAAAATTTATTGCGAAATAGCCGGCGGCGGAGCTACAGCCGATGCCTATCATATTACAGCTCCACATCCCGACGGATTGGGTGCAAGAAATGTAATGCTGGCCGCACTGGAAGATGCTGAAATGAAACCGGAAGATATTGATTACATCAATACGCATGGTACATCCACACCTCTGGGTGATGGTGCCGAAGTGAAAGCTATTTTAGATGTATTTGGTGAGCATGCCTATAATTTAAACATCAGCTCTACCAAATCTATGACTGGCCATTGTCTGGGTGCTGCCGGTGTAATAGAAGCTATTGCCTGTATTAATAGTGTGGTGCATGATATTGTTCCGCCTACGATCAATCATTTTACAGATGATCCGCTATTGGATCCAAAGCTTAATTTTACCTTTAATGAGGCGCAGCATCGTCCGGTAAGAGCAGCTTTGAGTAATACGTTTGGTTTTGGAGGACATAATGCAGCCGTAATTGTAAAGAAATTCGTAGCTTAACATCGTGAAGATCCTTCAACGACTTTTCAGAAAATCTTCCACACCTTCTTTCGCAAAACAAATGCAGATTATGCTCGGTATTAAACCGGGTAAATCTTCATTGTATCGTACTGCCCTAAGTCATCGTTCTGTAAAAGAAAGTGCGGATGAAAATAATGAACGCCTGGAATATCTCGGCGATGCAGTGTTGAGCGCCATTGTAGCGGATTATTTATTTAAACGCTATCCTTATAAAGGAGAAGGTTTTCTAACCGAAATGCGCAGCAAAATGGTGAACCGCCAGCAATTGAATGATATTGCATTAAAGATGGGATTAAAAAAGCTAACTTTTTTCAATAAATTTGATAATGCCTTAAAAGGAAGCCAGATCTTTGGCAATACCCTTGAAGCCCTTGTGGGCGCCGTTTATCTGGATAAAGGATATGATGCAACCAAGCAATGGGTTTTACGGAGAATTGTAATACCCCATATGTATGTGGACAACCTGGAACAGATTGATATCAATCTCAAAAATAAACTTATCGGCTGGGCAAGCAAAAATGGTAAGGTTTTGGAATTTGAAACCCTTGAAGAGAAATTGGAAAGCGGTCGCCGCATCTTTACCATCGCTGCCGTTGTTGATGGCGAAACCCTGGCAAAAGGAAAAGGGTTTAATAAAAAAGATGCCAGCCAGGTGGCCGCACAACTGGCGATTGAAAAGCTGAGATTATAACCTACCTACTTATTTCAGTACATCCTTTTTTCTCATATCCCTTACAATGGTTTTCGCATAATCCTCGGCCAAAGAACCGGAAGAGGAAGGATTAAAGGTTTCTGACTGCGCCGAATAAACTAGGGCATTGTTGTTTATATTGTACAGGTTTGTTTCAAAATAATATTTGGTATTATTCCGGTAATAACCTGGTTGATAGATTCTTGGTGAATAAAAGGAGTAATAACCCCAGAAACGGGGATACATCGGGTAAGGCGCATAGTTGAAACTGCCCGGAACATAACTTTTTTGCTGCGATTTATCCAATAATGTGATGGTAACAACGCCGTCTATTCCACTGTTTTTTAATTTATCCAGGGCCTGGTCTTCACTTAATCCTTTAAAAAACTTTGGATCATATTCATCGGATGCTGCAATGGCATCGTAATGAAACTTCTTAAGATCCATTACCAGGTTTTGCTCCATTCTTACGCGCGTGGTCCTGTTTTTATCACTTAGCAATCCTAATACAAGTATTTTTTTAAAGGAAGTATTGTTTTCATTGGATGCCCAACTATTGGTAAGTTTAGAACTGCTGCTGCATGAGGAAAGCAATAGAATCGCCGGTAATATTAAAACCCATAACTTTTTCATAGCCTTTTTCGATTGATTTCAATATGCAGACCTGAAAGAGATTACAAAGATTAATTTTATCTAAAAACTTAACAATAATTTGAAAAACTGGTTTAAAGCAACTATTTTTTATAAGTAATCCTATAAATAACTCCGGCATAATCATCGCTAACCAGTAAAGCGCCATCAGCAGCCACTTCTACATCTACCGGTCTTCCGGTTACTTTTCCGTCAGCCGCCAGCCATCCTTCTGCAAATGGTTTGTAATCCACCACTTTATTTCCATCCAATGTTGCAATGCCAACCCGGTAACCAATAGGTACAGTGCGGTTCCAGCTACCATGTTCTGCAATAAAGATCTGGTTGTGATAACTGGCGTCAAACATATTTCCGGTATAAAAACGCATCCCCAATGAAGCGATATGCGGACCTAATTTTTTTGCCGGAGCAATATAATCCGCGCAGCTTTTTCCTTTTCCAAATTCCGGATCAAGGATGTCGCCCTCATGACAATAAGGATAGCCAAAGTTCATTCCTTTTTGTGGAGCGTAATTCAATTCATCAGAGGGAATGTTATCGCCCAACATATCCCGGCCATTATCGGTAAACCACAATTCCTTCGTATCCGGTTGCCAGGCAAATCCTACGGAATTTCTAACGCCACGGGCAAATATTTCCATGCCCGTACCATCGGCATTCATCCGGGTAATAGTAGCGAAAATGCTGTCTTTCGATTCGCAAATATTACAGGGCGCGCCCACCGGAACATATAATTTTCCATCTGGCCCAAAGGCGATAAATTTCCATCCATGATGCGTTTCCGTTGGAAATTTATCATATACAACTACCGGTTCAGGTGGGTTGGAAAGTTTATTTTCTATATCATCGTACCGTAAAATGCGGTTTATTTCAGCTACGTATAAACTTCCATCTTTAAAAGCTACGCCATTGGGAGAGTTTAAATCTTTCCCAATAGTATATACTTTGTCAGCAATGCCATCTTTGTTTTCATCCACAACCGCATAAACATTGCCTTTATCTTTATTTCCCACGAATAAAGTTCCTTTAGTGCCCTGCGTCATACTTCTCGCATTGGGAACTTCGGCATAAACCGATATTTTAAAACCATCAGGTAGTTTTATTTTATCAAGATGATACTTAAGAGATAAACTATCGCTGCCGGAAGTGGTTACCATGTTGGTTTTTTGCTGATCCTGCCTGCAGCAAAAAGATGTTGCAATCAATATAACCGCCATAATGGTAGTAGGTTATATTTTTAAATTGAATGGTACGCATAACTTTTAATTTTAAAAAGCTATAATTTTTTTCAAAATCACATTGTTCCGGAGCCTGAGGCACACAATTCAACTAAAACCCCATTTGTAGTTTTTGGATGCAAAAAACAGATTTGTTTATTATCCGCTCCTTGTTTGGGTTGTTCATTTATAAATTCAAATCCTTTCGCTTTTAAACGACTTATTTCTGCTTCCATATCATCCACTTCAAATGCAATATGATGCAAGCCTTCACCTCTTTTATCAATATACCGGGCAATTACTCCTTCGTCTGAAGTACTTTCAAGGAGTTCAATTTTCACGCCATCTCCTAATTGAAAAAAAGCAGTATTCACTTTTTCGGAATCCACAGCTTCAATTTTATAACAAGAGGTATTTAACAATTGTTCAAATAAACGAACGGAATTATCCAGACTTTTAACTGCAATGCCTATATGTTCTAATTTTAACATTAACTTTTTTATTAACGGGTATAAAAGAGATGATAAGGAGAAAACTGATAAAAGCTAAAGTACAACTGTTTAATGTAATTTTGCAGGCTAAGGAATGATACAAAAAACATTTTACCAATTATGTTGAAGCTTCCGGTTTATCTGGATAACAATGCAACAACGCCCATAGATCCAAGGGTTCTTGAGGCAATGATTCCTTATTTTACCGGTTATTTTGGCAATGCTGCCAGTCGCAACCACTCATTTGGATGGCAGGCTGAAGCAGCGGTGGATTTTGCCAGAGAGCAAATAGCCATGCTTATAGGCGCAGATCCCAAAGAAATTATTTTTACATCCGGCGCCACTGAGGGCGATAATCTTGCCATAAAGGGAGTTTTTGAAATGTATGCCGGAAAAGGCAATCATATTATTACCTGCGTTACGGAACATAAAGCGGTATTGGATACTTGCAAACATGTTGAAAAGCTTGGTGGTGAAGTAACTTATCTGCCGGTAAATAATGAAGGATTGATTGATTTGAAGGAACTGGAGACTGCAATTAAGCCAGGTACCATTTTAATCGCTGTCATGTATGCGAATAATGAAACAGGCGTAATTCAACCGGTAAGAGAAATTAGTATGCTTGCCCGCAGGCACGGCATATTGTTTTTTACGGATGCCACACAAGCTCTGGGAAAAATACCTGTTGATGTAAATGAAAACGGAATAGACCTGATGAGTTTTTCTGCGCACAAAATTTATGGACCAAAAGGTATAGGCGCATTATATGTCCGACGTAAAAATCCACGAGTAAAATTAACCGCTCAAATTGATGGTGGCGGTCATGAAAACGGTATGCGTAGCGGCACATTGAATGTTCCGGGCATAGTAGGATTGGGCAAAGCCTGCGAAATCTGCCGGTTGGAAATGGAAGAAGATGCCAGGCGCATCAGTAAATTGAGGGATAGGCTTGAAACCGGGTTGTTAAAGCTGGAAGAAACGGGTGTAAATGGAAGCAAAGCGCATCGCCTGCCTAATGTGAGCAATATTTTTTTTAAATATGCCGATGGCAATGGCTTAATGATGGGAATTAATAAAAACATTGCAGTATCAAGCGGTTCGGCCTGTACATCGGCATCGCCGCAACCCAGTTATGTATTGAAAGCGTTGGGGTTGAATGATGATTTGGCCCATAGTTCGCTCCGGTTTGGTTTGGGCAGATTTAATACTGTTGAAGAAATTGATTATACCATTGAACAAGTGACCAATACAGTGTTGAAGCTAAGAACAATGAGCCCGTTATGGGAAATGTTTAAAGGAGGAATTGATTTGGAAAAACTGGAATCAACATCGCATTAGCAATTTTTTACGGGAAATATTTGTGAAAAAATTCTGCTAATATAGGTCGATACATTCAATTGAATAAATTAAAGTTATAACTTAGATTTTTAGGCAATACAAGGGTAAAAAGTAAATATATGAGTACAGCAACAGCGGAAAACGCAATTTTTATAAGTGATAAAGCAAGAGAAAAAGTGCTTCAGTTATTAGAGGAAGCTGGTACAGGCAATGATCCTTCTTATTTTGTAAGGGTTTCAGTAGTGGGCGGCGGATGTTCAGGATTGAGTTATAAACTGGATTTTGATAATGAATCAAAACCAATGGACCAGGTATTTGATGCCGATGGAATAAAAGTGGTAACCGATCTTAAGAGTTTTCTATACCTGGTAAATACAGAACTTGATTATACCGATGGCTTAAACGGAAAGGGGTTTCATTTTAAAAATCCCAATGCCAGCAGAACCTGTGGTTGTGGGGAAAGTTTTGCAGTATAAGTTTTTGATTAAAAAAATATTCAGCCGGGGTTTTTCTCCGGCTGTTTTGTTTTATATCCTTCATGTAATGAATGCATGATTTGGTGATAAAAAAAGCAGATTATATTTTCATTTAAACTTATTATCTTTATTATTATCAATGCACTATGGAGGATGCGCTGAAATTCAAGGTGAAAGAAATATTTTCCAGGTATCATTTCTCCCCGGAAGATGCGGATTTTATTTCTGAAGTGCTGAGTGAAATTGATGAGCGGCAGGATGAAAAGTTTCAATTAAGCAAAGAATTATTTTTAACCCAAAAAGATAAGGTTGAGTTGATTGACCGTATTCAATCTGTTGAACAAACACTTACAAGCAAGATTCACATCTGTTGAACAATCACTTACAGACAGAATTCAATCAGTTGAACAATCACTTACAAACCGGATTAATTTAGCTGAAAAAATTCATTTATTCCTGGATCAATCCTTAACGTGTATTGGTACTGCCATTCTAAATTTTTGATCAGATACGTATTCCATTCCTAGTAAGCGGTTACCTTTTAATTTTAAACTTATTATCTTTACTGATATCAATTCATTTATGGAAGCCTCATTGAAATTCAAGGTAAAAGAAATATTTTCCCGGTATCATTTTTCCCAGGAAGATGCTGGCTTTATCTCTGAGGTATTAAGTGAAATTGATGACCGTCAAAATGAGTTAAGAATTATTTTTAACCCAAAAAGATAAGGTTGAATTGTTGGACAGAATTCAATCTGTTGAAAAATCGCTTACAGATAAGATTCAATCTGTTGAAAAATCACTTACAGACAAGATTCAATCTGTGGAAAAATCATTTACAAAAACAGTTTATATTATTGGCCTTGTACAATTTTTAGCAATCGTAGTTTCTGTACTTGCCATTATAAATTTCATGATTAAATAACAAATTTTACTTAATCCGCTACAAATCTGAATACATCCCTTTTCAAAAATAACTGCTTCTAAATTCTTATTTAAAAATTTTTCTCCTTAACAAAATATATGTTTGCGGTTAACGTAGTTTTGAAGATATGTGGATGATCTGTAAAAAAGAATGGCAACAATTTTTTAGCAGCCTTACGGGTTATATGGCGCTGATTGTTTTTCTTGCTGATCAATGGACTGTTTTTGTTCGTTTTTCCGGATAGCAGCCTGCTCGATTTCGGATATGCCTCGCTTGATGGATTTTTCAATTTTGCTCCCTGGATATTATTGTTCCTAATCCCACCATTACCATGCGCAGTCTTGCGGAGGAATATAAAACAGGCAGTTTTGAAGTCTTACGCACATTGCCATTAACACCCGCTCAAATTGTTTGGGGAAAGTTTTTCGGCGCTTTATTCATTGTTGTACTTGCATTATTGCCCACTATTGTATATGCATTTTCCATACAGCAATTAAGCGCGGTCGGAGGTATAGATGTGGGTGCAACCATTGGCAGCTATATGGGTTTGTTGGCCTTGGGCGCTGTATTTACCTCCGTTGGTATCTGCGCCAGCAGTTTTACAAACAATACGGTGGTTGCATTTATTGCGGGCGCCTTTGTATGTTTTGTTTTTTATAATGGCTTTCAGAGTATCAGTCAGCTACCGGTGTTTACTGCCGGATGGGATTATTTTATTGAAATGCTGGGCATTCGCTTTCACTACAGCAGCATCAGTAGAGGCGTAATAGATCTGCGTACGGTTATTTATTTTACCGGCATGGTCATTTTGTTTCTGCTCATTACTCAAAGAAATATTTTAAAGCATTCGTAGTATCCGTTTTTTATGACTCATGTTATCGATAAAATATTGCAAAAAAAATATGGATGGCTTGGCGCTGTAATACTGTTTATTGTTGCTGTATACGTGTCTTCCTTATTTCATTACCGCATTGATCTCACGGCTGAAAAACGTTTTACATTAAGCAATTCCACCAAAACGCTTTTGAAAGAAATTGATTCCACTGTTACCATACAGGTTTTTTTAACCGGCGATCTTCCTGCGGATTATAAGAAACTCGCTATTGCTACTAAAGATATACTAAGGGAATTTAATGATCTCAGCGGCCATCAGCTTCACGTTATTTATGAGAAGCCCGGAGAAAACCTGAGCGATAGCAGCCGTTTGCAATTGTACGACAGTCTTGCACGTATGGGAGTAATATTTGAAAGAAGTGAAGATGTTTCAAATTCCAGTGAAAAACATACCAACCAGTTGATCATTCCATCTGCATTGGTACATTATAAAAACCAACCGCCGTTTGCCATTGATTTAAGAAGCAGCAGAACGGTTTTTAAAAACTATAATGTTGTTAATGATGTGCCGCAGGAAGATAAGGAAGCTACGCGAAATGCAGCAGAAGCTTTGCTTGAATACAAATTTGCAAATGCCATTGAAAAGCTTACCCGCAAATATGTGCCTTCAATAGCATTTATGGTTGGCAATGGACAGCCGATAGATAATAAAGTAAATGACCTGGGCGAAAGTTTAAGGAATGATTACCGGCTCGGCGTTTTTGATCTGAAACAAGGATATCCGGATGCCAATGAAATTGATGCTTTGCTTATTGTAAAACCTACAGAACCTTTTACCGAAACCGACAAACTGAAAATAGATCAGTATGTAATGCATGGTGGAAAAGTTATCTGGTTTATAGATAAATTATATGCCGAGCTTGACAGCCTTATGCGAAGCCAGGCCGATTTTATTGCATTCGACCGCGGCTTGGATCTGGACGATATTTTGTTTAAGTACGGAGTTCGCATCAACAGTGATCTGTTACAGGATCTTGATTGTTCCAAAATACCAATCGTAATAGGTTATAACCCGGATAACAGCCCACGGATTCAGAGAATTCCCTGGCCTTATTACCCTTTTTTATCTTCGGGTAATAACAATCCCATTTCAAAAAACCTGGATCGCGTATTGCCGCTTTTTCCATCGAGTATTGATACTGTGAAGGCGGAGGGAATTCGAAAAACCATTTTGCTTGCCTCCGATACCAACAGCCGCGTGTTGAGCTCGCCGGCATTGGTAACTTTAAACAGTGTGCAAACAGATGCCGACTTCGCATCTTTTAATAAAAGCCATATTCCGGTAGCCGTTTTGCTGGAAGGTAAATTCAGTTCTTTGTATGCGAATCGAATTGGTAATGAATCTGAAAGATTCTGTTGCCAGAATATCCGGTAAAGCCTTTTCTTGCATCCGCAGAAAAAGAAGGTAAACAGATTGTTGTTGCTGATGCCGATATTGTAATGAATGCAGTCACTGCTACAAGCGGCCCTTTACCTATGGGCATGTTGCCTTTTGAAAATTACCGATTTGCTAATCGCGAATTCTTACTCAATAGTGTGGATTACCTCGTCAGCAATTCTGCACTGTTTGAATCGCGGAATAAAGATTTTACCTTGCGGTTACTGGATAAAAAAAAGGTGCAGGATCAAAGGTTTAAATGGCAATTATTTAATATCGCCGTACCCATACTATTAATCATATTTGTGGGTATGATATTGCAATGGCGGCGAAATAGCAGGTTTGCTGTTTAAGTTGGTTTTTGTAATAGATGAATATTATGTTAATTGAATAAAGCATCAGTACTGGCATTTTATTTTTACCAACGGAATTTTTAAAATCACCGGCACAATTTTCTATTAAACTTTTTGAAATCATAAATAATGAGTCGTACGCAGATTATCTATACCGTATTTGGAATCGTTTTATCTCTTGCTTTGGTTTTTGACCTTGGATTGATGAGTAAAAAGCATTCCAAAATTTCAATCAGGAAAGCGCTTATGCAAACGCTGTTTTGGGTAGGATTATCATTGGCCTTTTGGGTTTTTGTCTGGATTGAAAAGGACAGTGTAGTGGCTACCAAATATATCAGCGCTTATTTGATGGAATGGAGCCTCAGTATCGATAATATTTTTGTGTTTATTTTGATCTTTTCTTTTTTCAAGGTAAGGGAAGATGAAACCGGACGTGTATTACTGGTCGGTATTTTACTGGCAATAGTTTTCAGAATTGTATTTATCGCTATTGGTATAGAACTGATCAACCGCTTTCAATGGCTGTTGTATATTTTCGGAGCGTTTCTGCTATACACAGGTTTTAAATTATTTTTTCAAAAAGAAAATGAAGAATACAATCCTAAAGAAACCGCAATTTTTAGATGGGCGAATAAAGTATTCAGAATCTCACACGAGGAATCCGATGGAAAATATTTTATAAAAAAGAACAATAAAACCTATTTTACTTCTTTGTCTCTTGTGGTGGTAATGCTTGCCGCTACAGACATTGTATTTGCCCTGGATAGTATTCCCACAGTTGTTTCCCTGGTGCGGGAAAAAGCGTCGCAGGCATTCTCTGCGGATGATATTTTAGTGATTTATTCCAGTAATATTTTCGCTGTTCTGGGTTTAAGAAGTTTATTCTTCTTATTAAAAGGCGCCGTAGATAAATTTGAGTATTTACAGCAGGGAATCGCCATTGTGTTGGTATTTATAGGAGTGAAAATGCTTGTAGAATTTTTTGATATTCATATATCCATTTACATTTCTTTGGCTGTGATCGTATTTTGTATAGCCAGCTCCATTTTTTATTCTATGATGAAATCAGCTGCAAAAGAGCGTAGGGAAAAACAGCAGCTTCCGGATCAAACATTATAATAATGAAGGGATATTCCATAGTAGAAATTGCAGAAATACTGGATGCGAAATTGCAAAATCAGTACACGGAAACATCCATAGAATATTTATTAATTGACAGCCGGAAAATTATTTTTCCGGCATCATCTTTATTTTTTGCCATCACCACTTCGCATCGTGATGGACATCATTTTATTGCCGAAGCTTATGAAAGAGGCGTACGGAATTTTGTTGTTCAAATGAATGTGGAACAATTACCCGGCGCTAATTATTTCAAAGTTGCCGATACGGTAAAAGCTTTGCAACAATTGGCAGCCTATCATCGTTTGCGGTTTCATTATCCGGTTATTGGTATTACCGGAAGCAATGGAAAAACGATTGTAAAAGAATGGCTGAACCAATTGCTTTCTCCTGATAAAAAAATCATTCGCAGTCCCCGCAGTTATAATTCACAGGTGGGTGTTCCGTTAAGCGTCTGGCAAATGGATGCTTCTTATGAATTGGGAATTTTTGAAGCCGGTATTTCCGAATCCGGTGAAATGAGTGCGTTGGAGCAAATTATAAAACCCACTTTAGGGTTGTTTACAAATATTGGTGAAGCGCATCAGGAAGGGTTTAAAAATATTCAGGAAAAAATAAGGGAAAAATTAAAGCTGTTTGTTCATTGTGAAACTGTTTTTTGTTCTGCGGATGATGAAGTATATAAATGTATTCCTAAAAAGGGGCCATTTAAAATTTTTACCTGGGGCAAATCGGATCATGCGGTTGTAAAAATCAAAACTGTTGATTATACACAAAACAGCACGACAATAACAGTTGAATACAACCTTGCTGTTTTCTCCATCATAATTCCTTTTGCAGATGAAGCTTCCATCAATAATGCGATGGCTTGCCTGGCTCTGCTTTTGTATTTTAAAATTCCCATTTCTACTATCCGGGAAAGAATGCAGCATCTCCGGGCTGTGGATATGCGTTTGCAACTGGCGCCGGCAATAAACGGCTGTTCGGTAATAAATGACAGTTATAGTTTTGATATTAATTCATTTCAGATTGCACTGGATTTCCTTTTGCAACAACAGCAACATACACGTAAAACGATTATTCTTTCTGATTTGCCTTCTGGTGCGGATGACAAATCATATAGGCTGGTGATACAAATGCTCGTAGCAAAACAAATCAGCCGTGCCATTCTGATCGGTGAGAAATGGTTTCAGTTTGAGCAGCTTCTTCATGAACTGATTAAAGAAGTTGAGTTATTTAAAAATACGGACTCTTTTATACAGGATTTTAAAGGCAGCCGCTTTAGAAATGAAGCTATTTTGCTAAAAGGCGCCCGGGTGTTTTCCTTTGAAAAAATAGCTGCACTGTTTGAAAAGAAGGTTCATCAGACCATGCTGGAAATTAATCTTACTGCACTGGCTTCTAACCTTAAACAATACCAGCAGCAACTTAAACCAGGTATCAGGCTAATGGCGATGGTGAAAGCATTCGGTTATGGCAGCGGAAGTGCGGAATTGGCCGGCCTGCTTCAATTTCATAAAGTGGATTACCTCGCCGTTGCTTATGCAGATGAAGGCGTGGATTTAAGACAGGGCGGCATTCATTTACCCATACTGGTTTTGAATGTGGATGAAGCGGCTTTTGAAGCGCTGATTCAATATAATCTGGAGCCTGAATTGTTTTCGTTTGAAATACTTCATTCCTTTATATTATTTCTGGAAAAACAAGGCCTGCAACATTATCCTGTGCATATAAAATTTGATACGGGAATGCACCGTCTGGGTTTTGAAAAAAAGGATTTGCCCGCACTGGTAGCATTGTTGGAAAAGCATAAAAATGCGATTACTATAAAATCGGTGCTTAGCCATCTTGCGGCAAGCGAAGACGCGGAAGAGGATGGCTTTACTGCGCAGCAGGTGGCGATGTTCAAAGAGGTTTGCGATCAGTTACAATCAGTTACAAAATATCGTTTTCTTCGTCATATATCCAATTCTGCGGCCATCTTGCGTCATCCGGATCTTCAGTTTGACATGGTACGTTTGGGGATTGGATTGTATGGTATTGAAAGTGGCGGTCATGCAGATATGGCTTTAAGGCCGGTTGGGACTTTAAAAACTACTATTGCGCAATTAAGAAAGGTTCAATCGGGTGAGACTATTGGATATAACCGTAAAGGAAAAATAAGCAGGGATTCAGTAATTGCAACCATTCGGATCGGATATGCTGATGGTTTTAGCCGGCGGTTAAGCAATGGGGTTGGAAAAGTATATATCAAAGGAAAAATGGCGCCGGTTATAGGAACGGTTTGTATGGATATGACGATGGTGGACGTAACGGATATACCCAATTTGCAGGAAGGTGATGAGGTGGAAATATTTGGTTCCAATTTATCCGTTTCGCAACTAGCGCGATGGTGTGGTACAATACCTTATGAAATATTAACAGGTATTCACCAAAGGGTGAAACGGGTATATGTGGAAGAGTGATTGTGTTTCTAATTACGCAGTCTAATAATGAAAGCGACTGTTATGGCTTTTTTTTAACGCCGGAAGATAAATTGCACGTTGCAATGCTCTTTCAACTCGATTCATTTCTACTATCTTTGGCCTGCAAAAAAATCAATTAATTTAAATTATATAAAGATCGTACCATTATTCTGGTTCATTAATCTGGTAGCGTAAACCATTACTAAATTATGCCGGTCTTATAAATAAACATATTTACATGAAGGGAAAGCAGGTTTTTCTATTTATTGCTCTTATCATATTGGCCGACCAGGTATTTAAATTTTATATTAAAACCCATTATTTTATGGGCGAAGAACATGCTGTGCTGGGCAAATGGTTTCGGCTCCATTTTATAGAAAACGAAGGAATGGCCTGGGGCTGGAAGTTTGGCGGCGAGTTTGGAAAAATCGCGCTTACTTTATTCCGGTTAGTGGCGGTGATACTGGGAACTTTTTATTTGCGTAGTATTATTGAAAAAAAATATTCCCGCGGTTTTATTTTATGCGCCGCGCTGATTTATGCAGGAGCATTGGGTAATTTAATTGACAGCATGTTCTATGGATTGATTTTTGAAAACAGTGATCCTTTCACTCAAAATGCGGCCAATCTGGTGCCCTTTGGAAAAGGTTATGCCGGTTTTTTACACGGGAGGGTTGTAGACATGCTATATTTTCCCATTATTCATACGCATTATCCTTCATGGGTTCCGGTATGGGGCGGGCAGGAATTTGAGTTTTTCAGCCCGGTTTTTAATTTGGCTGATGCTTCAATTTCAACAGGCGTAATTGCTATTTTAATCTGGCAAAAAAAGTTTTTTCCGAAAAAAGAAATGCACAACAGACCATCGGTAAGTAATGAAATATTCGATGATAATATTTAAACCCATATGATGGTTTATTATTGGTCAGGCGACCAATAATGGCAAGAGTAATGAAATATTCGATGATATATTTAAGCCCATATGATTGTTATTATTGGTCGGTCGGTCAACAATGGAAGAGATAATGTGGCTAAAACCAAAACCTTAATTTCAATTATTCTTTGACTAAAGTGAGAGACAAAAATTGTGTAAAAGCCACCTGCAACAGGTGAGTAAAAGTTAACTGAAATAGGTTAGAGTAAATTTATTTGTTTCAAGGAATTGAGATGCATATTTTTTATTTTAGATTGATTTATCTGCTTTGAATTTTCCGATTGACCAGGGACTAACTGCATCTCAATACTCCAGGTTTAGTTTCAAAATAATTTTCTTCAAAATATTGTTGCTTCAACAGTTTTTTATTTACTCAACCCTAAGCCCGGTAATGAACAAAGCGTTGAAGTGAGTGACACAACGAAGATGAGTAAAGAACTGCAGCTTGTTACATAAAAATCATTTTTGTATGCGTAACAATGATTTTGTGAATAAATAGGAATTATTCTTTGACTGATTTGATAGAAGCAGATATTTATTAGTATTATTGGAACTCTTTTTTGCTGCGATGGCAAAAACATCAAAATGAAAATTAAAAATATAAAAACTGACTTTCTGAATTCTTTAATGTTATTCAAGAATGACTGATATTGATCAAATACAACTGTTGCGTGATTTTCAGGCGGGCGATGCAGAAGCTATTGAAAAGGCGTTTAAATTTTATTACAAACCACTCCGGGTACAGGCTTATCTTATTTTGAAGAGTGAGGAGGAAGCGGAAGACCAGGTGCAGCAATTATTTCTTGACATCTGGAACAGGCAGCTTTTCCGCAATATACAAGAATCGCTGAAAGCTTATTTGTTTACCGCAATTCGCAACAGGTGTTTCAATTGCATAACAAAAGCCACTCATGTAAATAAGGCAATGGAGGAATATAAGGAAATTGTAAAAATAACTGCGACAGAAGAATACAATGAGCCTGCTTTGCAACCATATTATATAGCCGTATTAAAGGAGTTGCCGGCGCAGCGGTTCAGGGCATTCCAACTGGTTCATTTGGAAGATAAAAAATACAATGAGGCGGCCAGGGAAATGGGCATTAGTGTCAATTCCCTAAAAAGCCATTTGAAGCTGGCTGTTAAATTTTTGAAAATGCGGTTACAAAGATGATACCGGTTCACCTGTTTAATAAAATAATTTGTCTATAAACAAAAGGATGAAATTTACAAACGAACATATTCAGCAATTATTGATAGAGAAGGTCACGGGCGTCATTGGTCATGAGGATGATCTGGCTATTGAGCAGTTGTTGGTGAATGATAAATTAGTGTATGATCAATGGCAGGAAATAGTTCAACAGATACAACAAGCGGAATTAAAAGGTTTCTCTTTAGAAGGCGATGCGGAGAAAAGCTGGCACCAAATAGCACCTTTGATGGAAAAGCCTAAGAAAGCGAAGGTGCTTTCTTTAATAAAAAAAATTGTATCTGTAGCAGCTATTCTCGCCGCGATATTTTCAGGCGTTTATTTATTTAATAAAAATAAAACCTCTGATTCCCGGGTTGCAAAATTACCTGTCGATGAAAAACAAAACGCCATAAAATTTTCAATAGATAATGGCGAAACGGTTTATCTCCAAACTAAGGGAAGTGCCAGCTTTAAGCTCGGCTCCGCTGCAATTGAGACAAATGAAGCAGGATTAACGTATTCATCTCCCGAAACAAAATCGCAACAATGGGGCACCTTAGCCGTTCCCTCTGTTTTGGATTATAAAATAAGACTTTCAGATGGCACTGAAGTGTGGATGAATTCGGAAACCAAACTTCGTTTTCCGCTTAATTTTTCGGACAAAACAAGAGAGGTTTATATTGATGGCGAGGCTTATTTTAAAGTTGCCAAAAATGTGCATCAGCCATTTATTGTACATACGCCAAAGACGGAAATTAAAGTGCTTGGCACGCAGTTTAATGTAAACACTTATGATGACGATAAAATTGTAACTGCACTGGTTGAAGGCGCCGTTACCGCTTCTGACAAGGATAAGAAAATTGAATTGAAGCCAGGGTTTGAAGCCGTTTATAATTTTTATCAAAAGGATTTCCAGTTGAAGACATTTGATGATTCCGAAGTTTTAGCCTGGATGAATGGTGTATATTATTTTCATAACATGCCATTACAGGATCTGTCCAAACTTCTTTCACGCTGGTACAATGTTCAGGTTGAATTTGAAAAGCCAGCTCTCAGGAATAAAACCTTTAGTGGAGAACTCGTGAAAAATCAGCCGGTACAGTTATTCCTTGATAATATTAAAATCTCTAACGAAATGAATTCGGATTTAAAAGATGGGGTTGTTCGTTTTAAATGAGCATTCGTAAGTAATCCCTTTAATTCAATGACGTAGCTGAACATCATTACGTGTTTGCTCCGAAAAACAGATCGTATTGTTATATTGCTTCCTTCGTAGCAATACTGGAAATTGGCCGCTATATCCTGAGTTTATCATCATTTGAATGAATAATAAAATTATTCATCCCATCAACGAAGGTTTAGGGTAATCTTAAATCAACCCAAAAGGATTTCAAAAACCTTCCTAAGTTAAATAAATCAATTGCGCAATGTCTTAATAATACAATGTAACAATTTAGTAATGCTGCAATTGAACAATTCTAAAAAAAAAGCTCTAAAAGTTCACCCGTTTTTTTTTCTTCCTTGTCTTGTAGTGGAATGAAATTTTTTTTAACCCCTATAAACGATTGCTTATGGTGTTTTTATTAAAGAAAATGGCTGGAAGAATCATCCCCCTTATGATTGCCGTTTTCTTATTCAATTCTATGACTGCTATTGCGCAGAACAACCAGGAACACTGGGTTATAGTAAATAAGGAATATAAATCTTTAGCCGATTTGTTTAAGTCTATAAAGGCGCAAACCGGGCTTACCTTGTTTTACAGTAATGAAGTATTAAAGGACAATGAAAAAATACAATTCAGTGCTGGCAAATTCCGGTTGAATGATTTATTGACTGAGATTCTTAACCCCAGGAATATTGGATGGATATATAAAGAGCAGTTTATCATACTGCAAAAGAAAACTGCCGTTTCGCATATCAGCACATCCAGCCTGAAAAATGTTTCTTATAGCCAAAATGAGGTAGCGGCCTCCATTATTACAGGAAAAGTTGTTAATAAGGAAGGCAATGGAATTGAAGGCGCCGCTGTTCAGATAAAAGGAACCCAACTGGGAACTACTACCAAAGCTGATGGTTCGTTTGAAATAAAAGATGTAAATACGGAAGCAGCTACTTTAATTATTTCATCTGTAGGTTATCAAAAACAGGAACTGGCTATTGGTAACAAAACAAACTTTACAATTGTACTTTCTCAGGATGTTAGTCAATTAGATGATGTAATAGTAGTAGGATATGGAACCCGTAAAAAATCTGATTTAACCGGATCTGTTGCCTCCATATCATCCGCGAATCTTAAAGAGCGGGCCGTTGTAAACTTTGGTGAAGCTATGGCAGGCCAGTTGGCTGGTGTGCAGGTGCAGCAAATTAATGGAGCGCCGGGCGGAGAAGGACTTTCCATTAGAGTAAGAGGTACAGGATCCATTACACAATCCAATTCTCCCTTGTATGTGGTAGATGGCTACCCAATGGAAGATGGAGCTTTCCGATTGATCAATCCTAATGACATTGAAAGTATTCAAATATTGAAAGATGCCTCCTCTACGGCTATTTATGGTTCCCGCGGGGCCAATGGCGTTGTAATTATTACTACCAAAAGAGGCAAATCCGGTGCGCCGGTTATCAACTTTAATACATTTGCCGGTTATCAGCAAAGAAGTAAAACCATTCCTGTAATGAACAGGGATCAGTATGTAGAGTGGTTTAAGGACGGACGTAACGAGGCTTGGCTCGATCAGCCCATTGTAAGCGCCGATCCGGATAAAACCCCGCATACTATTAATGACCCCAATAGCCGCCGGAAACTTTATCCCAGCGCCAACTCATTGTACATGATTCCGGATGGAAAGGATGGATATAAATATAATTTTTTCGATCCGGCATCGGTTTCACAAATGCCTGATAACAACTGGCAAAATATGCTGTTCCGCGATGCGCCAATGCAGCAATATGAACTCTCTGTTATGGGTGGCGGTGAAAAAACAACCTATGCTTTTTCAGGTAGTTATATGAAACAGGATGGTATTTCATTGAATACGGATTATCAGCGTTTCAATTTCAGAAACAATGTTGAATCACAGTTGACCAAAAATTTTAAATTAGGTTTGAACTTAAGCGCTTATTACGCTACCGGTACTGAACAGGCCAACGGTAAGGATGCACCCATATTGTATTCCTTGTTGCTGCCACCAATTTACGACCTGTATAATGAAGATGGCACCTATGGATCCATGGTTCGTAATGCAGAAGTGTTAGCAGGGGACGTTGCTAATCCAATAGGAATTGCAAAACAAGTGCAACGCAATCGTAAAAGATACGGCTGGTTAGGAACTTTGTATGGAGAATGGGAACTGATAGAAAACCTTAAATACCGGATCAATATTAATGGCGGTATCCAGGATAATAACTATGAATTATATGAGCCTTCCACTGTTGACTTTGATGGCTCAAAAGGGCCCAGACCGGCTAAAGCAGCCAATGAACGCTGGACGGATTTTGATTGGGTAGTAGAGCAAACACTTTCTTATAATAAAACCTTTAATCAAAAACATGATTTGGTTTTATTGGGTGGATACACCAGTCAGAAACACAACAACGATTATATATATGGAGAGGCCCGTGGATTTCCTAATGATAATATCCACACGTTGAATGCCGGTACCATGTACCAGCTTACTTCTACCAAGTCGGCTTATTCCATGGTTTCTTATTTTGGCCGTGTCAATTATACCTATGATAGCCGTTATCTTCTTACTGCTACAGTACGTAGTGATGGATCCTCCCGTTTTGGAACGAATAAAAAATGGGGTGTCTTTCCATCCGTATCAGCTGCATGGCGTGTAAGCCAGGAGGATTTTATGACTAATTTATCCGGCACTGTTAACGATTTAAAACTGAGGCTCAGCTATGGTATTGCAGGAAACAACCGTATTGGAAACTATTCTTCCATCGGCTTGCTGGGAACGGGTTTTTATCCAACAGGTGATGCATTACAAAACACGGTAAATCCCAACACAATACGTAATGACGATCTTGGATGGGAAAAAGTAATGCAGACCAACCTTGGTTTTGATCTTGGCTTATTCAATAACCGCATAAGACTGGAAGGAGATTTTTACAGCAGTAAATCCATTGACTTATTACTCAATGTACCTGTACCAACTATTACAGGTTATTCCAACCAGATTCAGAATGTGGGCAAGGTATTAAATGAAGGGATGGAATTTTTATTAACTACCAAAAATTTAACCGGTAGATTTAAATGGTCGAGTGATTTCAATATAGCGTTTAATAAAAACAAAGTATTGGAAGTAGGCCCCGGCGGACAGCCAATTTATGCCAGCGCGCCCAATGCAAATAATTCATTTATCACTAAACCGGGATATCCTATTGCAAGCTTTTATGGATATGTATACCAGGGCGTGTTTATGAATCAGAAGGAACTGGATGAATATCCGCATCTGCCAGGAGATAAAATTGGCGATGGCCGTTATCTTGATGTGAATGGAGATGGTAAACTGGATCAAACAGATAAGGCGATCATTGGTAACAATCAACCTAAATTTACCGGTGGATTTGGTAATAATTTTTCATACAAAAACTTTACACTTTCTGCGCAGGTATCCTATTCTTATGGCGCCAACCTGTTTAGCTTCTTCAAACGCATGGTTGGAATCTACCATGGAGATAGAAATACTTTAGTAGAGCAGGTAGATCGCTGGCGTTCACCGGAGCAACCGGGCGATGGCATTCATTTCCGTGCAACCCGTAATCCTACAGGATGGCAGCGCGATCCGTCTTCTGCCTGGGTAACTGATGGGTCTTATTTACGCCTGCGCAACATTACGTTGGCATATGATTTCGATCAAAGCAAATTGAAAACATTAAAAGTAAATGGTTTACGTTTGTATGCAACCGGGCAAAACTTGTTTACATGGACTAAGTATCCTGGCTATGACCCGGAAACCAGCAGCGAAGGCGATGGACTATCCAGAGGTGGTGATTACATGGGATATCCTGCTGCCCGCAGTATTATTGTTGGAGTGAATCTTACTTTCTAATTAAATTAATTCTTTAAGATGAAAAATATAATAATTGCAGCATTCAGTTTATTGCTGCTAGGTTCCTGTAAAAAAGATTTTATTGATTTAAATCCGCCATCCAATTTAAATTCATCAGGATTTTATAAAACAGAAACAGATATGAACCAGGCTGTACTTTCAGCCTATGGCAACCTCCGTTCTGTGTACAACAGTACATTTATTAATTTGGGTGAAATCCGGTCGGATAATACAACCTATTCCTGGCTTAGCGGAAACCCGGCCAATGAAAATGGTATAGATGTTTTTGCATCACCGCTTTTACCGGAAAACGGTTATCCCACCAGTGCCTGGAATAATTGTTACAATGTTATTTTACGTTCCAATATTGTTATCGGTCGTATTGATAATATAACTTTCAATAATGAGCAATTAAAAAATCAGTATAAAGCAGAAGCTAAATTTTTGCGGGCGCTGATGTATTTCTGGCTCAACCGGGTATTTGGCGGTTATTCTAATTCCGGTGAATTACTCGGTGTAATTAAAGTGGATAAAGAAATTACACCTGCCGAAGCTTATGATATAAGCCGCTCTTCACTTCAGGAAATATATGATCTTATAGTGGAGGATCTTAAATATGCGGAGGAAAATTTACCTGCATCTTACAACGCAACAGATAAAGGCAGAGTTACAAAATGGGGCGCCAAAGGGTTACTGACCAAAGTTTACATGACTATGGCAGGATATCCTTTGAATAAAGGCAACGAATATTATAATCTGGCCATTCAAAAAGGAGAAGAAGTTATTAATACTTCAGGCGCTTCTTTGGTTGGCAGCTACAAAGATTTATTTGATGTAGCTAAAAAGAACAGTGTTGAATCTTTATTTGAAGTTCAATATAAAAAAGGAAGTCCTAACGGAGCAACCGGAAATCCCTGGAATAATGATTTTGCACCTCGTTTTTCTGATAAGGAAGTGGTGCTGGTAGGAGATAAAAATGGATCAAACGCGCCAACCGGTGATATGTCTGCAGCTTATGAAACAGGCTGATCCACGGAAATTCGTTTCCATGCGCGACAATTGGATTAATGCAAAAAACGGAGCCGTACAAAATGAAAGATATGTATGCAAATATTATGATGTGGCAACCAGCGGTAGTGATAATGGAAATAACTGGATTGAATTAAGGCTTGCCGATATCTATCTTTTAAATGCGGAAGCATTGGTACGCACCGGCGGCGATAAAAATAAAGCATTGCTCTATGTAAATAAAATCAGGCAGAGAGCAAGAAATACGCCGGGAAATCCTTCAATTCCCAAACCTGCTGATTTGCTGAAGGATTATTTGTCTACTGATTTTGCTAATGATAATGAATTGCTGCTGGCTATAGAAAAAGAGCGTAGGGTAGAACTTGCTTTTGAAAATCACCGCTGGTTTGACCTGGTAAGAACAAAAAGGGCAAAAGATGTGATGATTGCCGAACAACTTGCCGACGGATACGCTCCTTTTACCTGGAGTGATGATATGCTAAGTTATCCTATCCCGATGACCGCTATGCAATCAAATCCTGGGAAAATTATACAGAATAAAGGGTACACTCAGATGTAATTTTTTAAATCCTAAATAAGAATATGAAAAAAGCAAGCTTTCTTTTAGTGATATCTTTCTTTTGTTATGTTGCTTCGGTAGAGGCTCAATTGCCTTCGCTCAGTAAAAAAGAAATAAAAAAAGGTTGGATTTTATTGTTTGATGGAAAAACATTTGAAGGCTGGCAAAAATCGAATGGCAAGCCCTTTAGCGGAAAAGGCTGGAAAATAGAAAACGGCGTACTGAGTGTTAATCCTGCGGATGGCCGCGGTGGTGATATTGTGACTACAAAAGAATTTTCTGATTTTGAACTTTCAGTTGATTTTAAATTGGAAAAGGGAACCAATAGTGGGATTAAATACTTCCTTTTTAAAAACACTTCTTTAGGTTGTGAATACCAGATCATTGACGATGCCAATCATCCTGATGCAAAATTGGGTAAGAATAGTAATCGTACTTTAGCTGCATTGTATGATCTGATACCCCCTTCCGCCAATAAAAAGAATAAACCCTTAGGAGAATGGAACCAGGTACGCATTATAGCAAAAGGGAAACATGTAGAACATTGGTTAAACGGAAGAAAAATGGTTGAATTTGAGCGCGGCAGTGAAACGTTTAAAAACTATGTGGCTGAAAGTAAATTTAAAAAAGAAAAGGGTTTTGCGGAAACAGAGCCATCACCTATTCTTTTGCAGGAGCACGAAGATGTGATCCATTTCAGGAATATTAAAATCCGGAATTTATAATTTAAATCATCCAAATTGTTATTAATATGAATAAGACAAGAAGGGATTTCATAAGAAATACAGGGACTTTAATTGCCCTTGGAGGAATTGGTTTTTCGGCAAAAAGTTATGGCCGCATCATTGGTGCAAATGACCGGATCACCGTAGGCGCGATGGGCGTAAATGGCCGTGGCGCGGGCATGGCCGCCAACTTTGCAAGGCAAAAAAATACGGAAGTAATTTATATCTGCGATGTGGAAGATAAAGCTTTGGCTAAAGGTATCAATGCCGTAAAAAAAGCTGTGAACAAAGAACCGAAAGGTGTAAAGGATTTCCGTAAAATACTTACCGATAAAAACCTGGATGCGATGTTCCTGGCGCCTCCTGACCACTGGCATGCCCCTGCCGCAATCATGAGTTGCGCTGCGGGAAAACATGTGTATGTGGAAAAACCATTGTGTCACAATCCACATGAGGGCGAGCTGGCAGTAGCTGCAGCGAGAAAATATAAGCGGGTAGTGCAGATGGGAAGCCAGCGCCGTTCCTGGCCTATACTTACGCAGGGAATTCAGGAATTGCACAATGGTGTTATTGGAAAAATACATATGGCTAAAACCTGGTACACCAATAACCGTGGATCTATTGGAGTAGGCAAACAGGTTCCGGTACCATCCAATCTTGATTTTGATTTATGGCAGGGACCTGCTCCAAGGCTGGCATATAAGGATAACCTGGTCCATTATAACTGGCATTGGTTTTGGCATTGGGGAACAGGAGAAGCTTTAAATAATGGCACTCATGAAATAGATGTGGCACGCTGGGGTTTAAATGTAGATTATCCGACCAAAGTGAACTCTGTAGGCGGACGTTATCGCTTCCAGGATGATTGGGAGACTCCGGATACACAAATCATTACGTTTGAGTGTGCAGGAGCTTCGGTGATTTGGGAAGGCCGCAGTTGCAACGGCGCATTAGTGGAAGGCGAAGATCGTGGTGTTATTTTTTATGGAGAAAATGGTTCAATGGCTACCGGAGGAAACAGCTATGTAATCCGTGATCATAAAAACGCGATTGTTAAAGAAATAAAATCGGATGTAAAAATTGATGGTCGCGATCCTTCCAGTCCAAGTGCAAGTTTGGATGGCGTGCATATTGATAATTTTTTGAAATGCATCCGCGAAGGCGGTACTCCAAATGCAGATGTGGAAACCGGCCGGAAAAGTACGCTCTGGGTACAATTGGGTAATATCTCTCAACGCGTAGGCTCAACTTTATATATTGATCAGGCTAATGGCCATATCAAAGCTAATAAAGATGCCGAAGCATTGTGGAGCAGAAGCTATGAACCGGGATGGAAGCCGGTTGTATAGATTTATGACAGCTTTATTATTATAAAATTTTGGACATAATGATCATAATTTTGATTGTTATGTCCTTTTTTATGCAATCAAATTTAAGTCGTTGAATGCTGATTAATGCCTCATTTTGAGCACAAAAAGTCTTAATCTGATAATTTGTTTAATTCCCAAAGGAAATATTTTACCAAAAACCAAACATTAACTGATGAACATTTATAAAAATTATGTCGCGATAGTTGTAATAAGCTTTTCAACCCTTGTTGGAGCGATAGCCCAAAAGCCCAATACACTTACAAAGAATGAAAAACAAGATGCCTGGAAGTTGCTCTTCGATGGGAAAACTTTTAATGGCTGGAAGCAATTAGCCAATAGCGGCTGGAGTATCAAAGACGGTCAATTATTGGCCGTTGGGGCAAATGATGGCAAACAAAGGGATATTATTACAATTGATCAGTATGGGAACTTTGAGTTGTATTTTGAATTTAAGATTTTTAATAATACCAATAGTGGCATTAAATACCTGGTGACAAATACTTTTCCCGGTCAAAAAGGTACCTACCTTGGACTCGAATATCAAATTCTTGATGACGAAAATTATAAATATCCTGAGCGCGGAGTTTACCGTTCCCTTGCATCTTTGTATGATTTAATTCCTGCAAATAAACAAGGAAGCGTTCCTTTAGAGCAATGGAATACAGGACGGATTATTGTAAATGGGAACCATATAGAACATTGGCTGAATGGCAAAATGGTAGTAAAATATGATAGAAGCGCTGAAAGCTTTAAAGTTTTAATAGAAGACAGCAAATACAAAAATTTGGAAAACTTTGGTAAAGCGGAAAGAGGGCATATTCTTTTGCAAAATGAGGGTACGCCGATTTCATTCCGCAGCATAAAGATTAAATCTTTGTAATGAATCTTAGTTTTTTTGAAGACGAACTTGTTGCGTCATTTTAGTTCCTTGTAATTGTATGTTGTAAGGTTTCCTCCTAAAACAAGTTGTGGGCTGTCTTTAAAGTAAGGACCGGCAATGCTTTTTGTACTGTCCCTCTGCGGATAACTAATATTGGACATATCCAGAAGGCTTTCAAAAACATTATCCGAACTGATTTTGCTGGATAGATGTGTTTTTAGAGCAGTTGATTTTGAATGATAGGTACTATCATATTTATCTGATGTCCATATAAAAAATGGTATATGCGTTACATATTTTGTAGGTTCACCCGGTGCATGAAGGGATAGTTGCCTTTCGTCATCAAATAAATTTTCCCCATGATCGGCCAGGTACATCATATATGAAATTGCGTGTTGATCTTTCACAACGCTTATAATGCTGTCCAATACCATATCAGTGTATAAAATACTATTATCATATGCATTTATTAAAGTGCTTTTATTGCTTTTTTCTGTTGGATTAATTGGGCCGCCATCTCCGGAAGGTTTAAATACATTAAAATTTTCAGGATACCTTTGATTATAGTTAAAGTGGCTGCCCATAGTGTGCAAGACTATAAAAAGATTACTTGTATCATTTTGTAAAACATCTTTCAGGTAGCCTATGAGTTCTGCGTCTTTTTTTATATTCTTGGTTGAAATTCCTTTCTGTATCATTATCAGGCTGTCTGCATCTTTGGTATGCATAGCTATATTAAAGTAGTCGGTCTGATTACTGATCCAGAATGTTTTAAATCCAGCTTCTTTAAAAGCTTCCAGGATGCTTTTTTCTTTATAATGGCGATCATAATCATTGGCGGTGGCCCGTGTAATAATTAGTGGTACGGATTGTTCAGTCATGGCACCCGCAGAAGCTACATTTTTATAGCTAAGTAGTTTTTTACGCTTTGATAACCTTGGTGATGTATTTCTTTCATAACCATTAATTTCCCAATGATCAAAACGCCCGGTTTCTCCGATAACTAAAATGTAAACCTGCTGTTGATGGAACGTGTCTTTTTTTCGGGCATGAAAAGTAAAATTTCCCACCAATTCATCATGATCAATGCGTTTTATTTTGTCAGAAAATTTAACTGCAGAATAAGCAACGTTGAAGGGATAATTTTGAAAAATCATTCCTTTCGCTTGTGAGATATAATTACTGGAGCCTGACTTTAATAATGCAATACCTGCAAGCAATAAAATACCGGATCCGGATAATAAAATAGCTGTTTTAAAGGAAATTTTACTTGGCAGTTTAGTAACACAAAAAAAATAGATTAATAGAAAAGAGATGAAAAAAATGCTGAACGAAAAAATATATGGTTGTATAAGTTCTTTTGCCTCATGGTAATTTGTATTCACAACCAAGGTAAGTATATCAGTATTTAATTCAAGATTAAATAATATAGGGGGCATTAGTGCCAGGGGAGCAAAAAGGGCGATAATAGCAATGAGATAAAAATATACTTTAATATTTTTATAAAAGAACACTATAGGGATAATAAAAACAGCCGCTATAACAGACAATGAGATAAAAATAGCGCTATAAGCATTTTGAAAATACAAGTATACAATATTGGGGCTTGCCAATAATAGAAGAATAATGAACGCGGCTAAAATGTAGAATACTACATTTTTTTTGTTTTTTGATAACATTAATTTAAGTGTTTTAGAACAAGGGTTGACATTGCCTAATTAACAATTTACATCATCCAATCTTAATTGTTTGAGGATGTGATTAAAACTCTTAAGGTAGTTAAGAAATTATTAACTAGCAAATAAATAACTAAATTTATTTACTTTTATAGATTTTCCATTTATAAAGCAATTTGAATAAATTACCATTACTGCAGTATGGAGATGTATTGATTGTAATTTTTCTAAATAATTACTACGCTAAATTAAGAAAGCCTGGTTGCGCAATCAGGTAAAAAATTGGCCCTTTTAGAAAGCGGAATTATGAAAGGGATTATTTTTATTCCTTTTGTTTTTTCAACCCGATGGTCTAATCTTGCTTTCTTACAATACCAGACAATTCGATTATGACGAAAACTATTCTTGCCTGTATTATTGTTTTAAATGCGATTGCGGTCAATGCACAGCAAAAACCGAATATTGTATTTATTCTGGCGGATGATTTGGGTTATGGAGATATTGGTTGTTATGGACAAAAATTAATTAAAACGCCCAATATTGATATGCTTGCTGAAAACGGAATGCGGTTTACGCAATTTTATGCGGGCACTTCTGTTTGTGCACCATCGCGTTCCTCTTTCATGACCGGCCAACATACCGGACATACTCCTATACGAGGCAATTTTGAAATAAAACCTGAAGGTCAGTTGCCATTAACCGATTCAGCTTATACCATTGCGGAGTTGTTTAAAAAAGCGGGCTATGCAACGGGTGGATTTGGTAAATGGGGATTGGGTTTTATCGGTACATCCGGCGATCCTATCAGGCAAGGTTTTGATCAGTTTTATGGTTATAATTGCCAGCGTCAGTCGCATAATTATTTCCCGGATCATTTATGGGATAATGCGCATCGCATTGACTTGTCCAATACTACAACCAGTCAGCTGCAATATGCCCCTGATCTTATCCAGCAAAAAGCGTTGGCATTTTTGGATGAGCATAAAGCAGATCCTTTTTTCTTGTACCTTCCTTATACTTTGCCGCACGCCGGATTGCAACTTCCTGCTAATGATCCGGTATATGAAGCATATAAAAAGGAATTCAATGAGCAACCTCAACCCGTAAAACCATGGAATGGAGCAGGTTATCAGCCCCAGGCATACCCGCATGCAGCTTATGCAGCAATGGTTACAAAACTGGACAATTATGTGGGTGAAGTGGTAAGCAAATTAAAAGCATTGGGATTGGAAAAAAATACGCTTATTATTTTCACGAGTGATAATGGCCCGCACCGGGAAGGTGGTAATACGCCTGAGTTCTTCAACAGTAGCGGTGGTTTTAAGGGGATAAAAAGACAACTGTCTGAAGGCGGTATAAGAGTACCTATGATTGCTTATTGGCCAGCTATGATAAAAAAGAAGACAACATCTGATTATCCGGGTGCTTTCTGGGATTTTTTTCCAACATTCGCCGGTATCGTACAACAACCATTGACTACAAACCTTGATGGCATTTCCATTTTACCCACTCTTACTTCCAGAGGAAAACAGAAGAAACATGATTATTTATATTGGGAATTTCATGAAGATGGTGGCCGGCAGGCGGTAAGAATAGATAACTGGAAAGGAATAAGAGAAAATGTAATAAAGGATGCAAACAGGGCTATTCAATTATACAATCTTGCAACAGATCCGGGGGAAACAAAAGATGTTTCCTCCGGGCATCCTTCAATTGTTGAGAAAATAAAAAGCATTATGCAAAATGCGCATGTGGAGAACACTAATTTCCCTTTTATAAAAAAATGACTTTTCACGATCAAGCTGTATGATCGTGAAAAAAGAATTAAAATTATACAATTCCATTTTCCGATCTTTCATCGAACAAATAATTGGAGGGATTGCTATAAAAATTGATAGATATGGTGCGCAAAGACCCGGTTTTAAACAAAATAAAAAGTTGGCCGCATGGAACCGGATAATATTCATCCGATTGGTTGTAACAATCCTTTCATTTGAAAAAGCTCAATAAAAATTAATTTTGAACAATGTTTTTATCCAAATACCCTGTTTTCGTCTTCGCATTTTTTGCTTTTTCCTGCAACAATCAACCTGATCAGGCAGCTTTGGTTGACGTCAAAGATTCTGCACATTCCTGCATGGCAGTGCCTGCACGTTTTGGCAATGCCGGCGCTGATACTTTATCCATAAAAAACAATGGCGACACTTCAACGGAAGGAATGGTATATATTCCCGGTGGTACATTTATGATGGGCGGTGATAACGAACAGGCAAGTGCGGATGAATATCCCAAACACAGTGTTCAGATAAATGCTTTTTGGATGGATGCCACGGAAGTAACCAATGCGGAATTTCAAAAATTTGTGGAAGCAACAGGTTATATTACAACAGCAGAAACAAAGCCCGATTGGGAAGAATTGAAAAAGACCGTTCCGCCAGGAACGCCCAAACCGCCGGATAGCGTTTTAGTTGCGGCATCTTTGGTATTTAAACAGTCAACCGGTCCGGTTAATTTAAATGATTATAATCAATGGTGGAGTTGGGTAAAAGGTGCAGATTGGAAGCATCCCGAAGGGCCGGGAAGCAATATTAAAGGAAAGGAAAATTTCCCAGTGGTGCATATAAGCTGGTTCGATGCGATGGCTTATTGTAAATGGGCTGGTAAGCGCTTACCTACCGAAGCGGAATGGGAGTTTGCAGCAAGAGGCGGTTTAATAAATGCCATTTATCCCTGGGGAAATGAACCAGTAAATTCCGGTAAGCCAAAAACAAATAGCTGGGAAGGAAAGTTCCCTTATTATAATGAAAAGAAAGATGGTTATTTAACCACCGCGCCGGTGAGATCTTTTGCTCCAAACGGATATGGTTTATATGATATGGCAGGAAATGTATGGGAATGGTGCAGCGATTGGTATAATGCGGACTACTATAAAACATTGGAAGGCAAAACTTCAATAGATCCGCACGGCCCTCAACAAAGTTATGACCCTGAAGATCCTTATACGCCTAAAAAAGTTTTACGCGGCGGGAGTTTTTTATGCAATGATAGTTACTGCAGTGGTTATCGTGTGGCGCGCCGGATGAAAAGCAGTTCCGACACGGGTTTGGAACATACCGGATTTCGTTGTGTTAAGGATGTGGAGCAGAAATAAATTACGCTTGATTATATAAAGCCATAAATTGTTTGGGAGAAATAACCGGTAATTGATCGGATGCCTTTTTAAAATCTTTAATATTGGAAGTGATAAAATAATCAATGCCTTTTATTTGAAAAGCGGTATAATATAGAACAGCATCCTCAAGATCTGTGAACCCTGATGAAAATCCAAGTATAAAGCTATTTTTATCAGTAGGAATTAATAAGATAAAATTTAATAAATATTCAATGACTTTAGTAATGTCTGTATTGGGCATTCCAGATTTTTTCAAATAATACATTACTGTCAACAGGCAAGCTGATGAGGTGTATAATTGAACTTGTCTACGTTCTGTAATATTAAATAATTCTTTGCAATAAATGTCAGAAGGGGATCTGTACAGTAAAGCATCCAGGAAAACATTGGTATCTGCAAAGATTGTATATTCCAAGGGCTATTTGCTTTTATTCTTTTTCTGAAGATATTCTTCGTATTGCCAGTCACGCACCTGTTTTTTGTAATCCCCATCGGCAGGCAATGGTATTTTATTCCGATATTTCCTCATAATTTTTTCAATTGCTTCCATTGCAGTTTCTTCATCCTTTTCATTAATGGAATTAAGATATTCTTCTATTATCTTACTTAAACTTTTACCTCGTTTTTTGGAAATGCGCTTACCATTCTCAATGGCTTTTTCGCTAATGTTTAATATAAGTTTTGAAGTCATAGTACAATTTGCTTTCAGCTAAGTTACATATGTTTCTATGAAATCTAAAGCCTCCTAAAACTTAAATTGCATTCTGCAGGTAAGGATATTATCTTTCAAATCACTGGTATATCCGGGCAATAAAGTGGTTTCATTTTTTACAATATCATACCACAACACAAATTTCAGATTTTCATTAAAATAATGGATATATCCCAGGCCAACAGTGGTGAATTTTATATCGCCTTCTTCCAGATTAGCGGAAGGAGCACCTATTTGCGTTGATTTTACTTTTGTATTTGGATCATACCAGTCGAGCTTTATCCCAAACTGATCTTTCTTACTTTTAAGTTGATGCAGCAAATAAAAAAAAGCTCCATCAAAGTTGCGGATATAATAGGGTTCATTTAACAAGGATGACGGTGTTTCCGAACTGCTTGCCGTTGCGGTCTGTTGTCCCTGCCAATATTCAGCTCTTAATTCTGTGATCCCTGCAAGGGTCTTTAATTTTAATTGCAGATCGGCGCCATAATATTTTCTTGGTGCAATAGCATGAATATTTGATACGGTTGAATCCACAATAAATTTTCCCTGTTGAATGCGGTAGATGTATTTATTGTTTTGAATCAATCCACCATTTAAATAAGAAAGTCCTGCTGATACAGATAGCCTTTTGGATAAAGGATAAGGCTTTAAAGAGATCCTGGAAATAAAATCTTTGTGTGAATCAAAATCTGTTGTAGCCGTCAAACCTTGCCCATTGAATAATCCCGCATCTATTTGAAGATATCGTAAAGGATGTCCGCTTTTTTGAGGGGAAAATGTGATCATAGCGCCAAGATCCCTTTCATTTTTCATTAGGATTTGCGACATCCGGCCTCTTTCCGGCGACTCACGATAGGAAGAACTTAAATTCAGTTCATAACCAAAAGGCCTGGTAAACATTCCGGTGGTAAGAGAGAAAAGATTGAATTTATTTTCAAAATACCTGCCCCAAAAATCTCGGATAAATACCCCGCGTTCCGTGCCATCAAACTGAAATGCAAATTGAAGCGAAGGCAGATCCTCCTCTGAAAAACGTGCATAATCAAAACGGATCCTTCCCCGCCGGATCATAAAGCGGTTATCACTGTTGGGAGCAAAATCGCCGCCGATATATGATGGAGCGCCTTTGGATTGTGCCAATTGGAACTGCGGTTGCAGATATCCGCTGATACGGATATGATCGAAATTTTTATACATCGAAAGCATCCCCCTGCCAATATCTTTTGTGGTATCAATCATGTCCATTAAAAACTGTGCCTTACTGTTTTGATGAAAAATAAAGAGGAGAACTAAAGAAATCAGGAAAGATTTTTTCATTAAAGCTTCGATTATAAAATATAAAAGCAAAGATAAATACCAATATTTTCAATGTTAAGTAATTATTATCAAAATAATTAGATAGGTTTAAATGCCGGTTATTGATACTTTTGCAAAAAGCAGACTATGGGCATCAACACTTTTGGAAAAATATTCATGCCTAAAAACAGGGTTTTTTATGAACTGTTTGAAGACGTTGCTATCACGGTAGCGCAAATGGGGCACTTATTAAAGCAGGTTGTAAATGAGCCTGATAAACATGTGAGGTCTTCCCTTATTTCCCAGATTGAAGATCTGGAACATAAGAATGACGATCATACCCATCGGATATTTACTGAATTAGGCAGAAATTTTATAACTCCATTTGACAGGGAAGATATCCATTATCTTACCACTGCCCTTGATGATATTTGTGATTACATCTATCATTCTGCCAAAAAAATTAATATTTACAGTATTAATCCGGATGACAGTGGCATAAAGAAACTGGCGGAGCTGATTGAACAGGGATCCCTTGAAATTAAAACTGCTGTATATGGTTTGCGCGATATGAAAAACCTGCGTCAGATGACCGAAGCAATGGTTCGTGTAAACAGTATTGAAAACCAGGCCGACGATGTTTTTGATATGAGTATCGAAAAATTATTTGATACTGAAAATGATATGAAAACATTCATTAAGAAAAGAGAAATTTATCAGTCAATGGAAATTGTTACCGATAAATGTGAAGACGCCGCCAATGTGATTGAATCCATCATTATTAAATATGCCTAAGAGTTTATTCCCCTTTATCAGGAATATAATCTCTCAATTCTAACAACCTGTTATGCTGTTACTGGTTACAATTATTGTTTTAGCGCTGATTTTTGATTATATAAACGGATTTCACGATGCGGCAAACTCTATTGCCACTATCGTATCCACCAAAGTATTAACACCTTTTCAGGCAGTTCTCTGGGCTGCGTTTTTCAATTTCGCCGCGTTCTTTGTTTTTAAAGAACATAAAGTGGCCAATACCATCGCCAAAACCGTCTACGCGGAATATATAGACTTGCATGTAATACTTGCCGGTATATTGGCTGCCATTTGCTGGAATCTTTTAACCTGGTGGTATGGCATACCTTCCAGTTCCTCGCATACTTTGATCGGTGGATTTATAGGAGCTGCTTTAGCTAAAGTAGGTTCATTTGATGTAATTGTAATGGCCAATCTGAGCAAAACGGTTTTGTTTATTTTCCTTTCTCCATTAATCGGGATGGTCCTTGCATTTTTTATTACAATAGCTATCGTTTGGACCTCAAGGCGATCCAATCCCTATAAAGCGGACCGATGGTTTAAGCGGCTTCAATTGGTTTCTTCTGCGGCATTTAGTTTAGGTCATGGAGGAAATGATGCTCAAAAAGTGATGGGTTTAATATCGGTGGCATTGGTATATCATGGATCCATTCCGGATTTGAAATCAATGCCCGACTGGGTTCCCATTGCCTGTTATTCTGCTATAGCAATCGGAACCATGAGTGGTGGCTGGAAAATTGTAAAAACCATGGGAACCCGCATTACAAAAGTTACTCCGCTGGAAGGTGTGGCTGCCGAAACAGCCGGCGCCGGTACACTATTTCTGGCCGAATCCCTCGGCATACCTGTAAGCACTACGCATACTATTGCCGGTAGCATCATGGGTGTGGGCGCTACCAAACGTTTATCTGCTGTAAGATGGGGTGTTACCATCGGTCTTATCTGGGCCTGGGTGCTCACAATTCCTGTCAGCGCTTTATTAGCTGCGCTTATTTATTCTATCGTTAAATTCTTTGCGTAAATTATATTGTTGCATTGTTTAATTGCCGAATTGTTACATTGTTGAATTCTTATATTGCCGGCTTTGCGCAGAATTTTTAAGTTTACAATCATAAAGTTTTTGCAATGCGATCAACAAAAGCAGTGGAATCTTTGGGTTACCGGCAGTGGCATTTTATGGCAGCTTCGTTGCGTCGCATTCCGTTCATCTGCAAATCATTGGGCATCTTTGGTACTCATTTCAGGTATTGCTGTAAATTTCTAATGTTCCCGCGGTTCAGGAAGTTTTAATCTATTGAATCCAAATCCTTGTTAAAAAATTGTCCATTCTAGATCCTCGTAATAAAACCAAATCAGAGGATTTCAAATTGTCTTAGTAGCACAACACGTTCCGGTAGGAACGTAAAAACTGGCATGTATGTTTTTCTATGTTAACCGTCTGCTTAAGCAGACGGTTAACAGGATAATTAAATTATTGGCTTTAGCCACATAATACCCATCGCTTCCAATAACAGAATCGTTAGTTTTTGATCAGATGGCAGCTGTTTCACAATTCAACCATTAAACAATTCAGCAATGAAACACTTCAGCAATTCATCAATGTAACCATTAAACCTTTATTTTTACTTTTCATATATCTGCTTTCATCATGACTTATGTACCTGATTCAGACCGTTATAGTAAAATGCAATACCGCCGTTGCGGAAACAGTGGCTTAAAACTACCGGTTATTTCACTTGGCCTCTGGCATAATTTCGGCCATGTAGATGTGCTCGAAAACAGCCGCCAGATCCTGCAACTCGCATTCGACAATGGTATCACCCATTTTGATCTTGCAAATAATTATGGACCGCCTCCCGGATCCGCGGAAGAAAATTTTGGCCATATTCTAAAAAAGGATTTTCAGCATTACCGCGATCAGTTGATTATTTCCACCAAAGCAGGATACCTGATGTGGGAAGGCCCTTATGGTGATTGGGGTTCAAAAAAATACCTTGTATCCAGCCTTGATCAAAGTCTGAAAAGGATGGGCCTCGATTATGTGGATATTTTTTACCACCATCGCCCGGATCCTGAAACGAACCTGGAAGAAACTATGAGTACTTTGGATCTGATCGTGCGACAGGGAAAAGCGCTCTATGTGGGTATTTCCAATTATCCTGCGGAAGAAGCGGCAAAAGCCATTGAAATATTAAAAAGATTGGGAACACCCTGCTTAATTCATCAACCGAAATACTCCATGTTTGAACGTTGGGTTGAAGACGGATTATTAGATGTGCTGGAACAGGGAAAATGTGGGTTGCATTCCATTTTCGCCACTTGCTCAGGGATTGCTGACCAATAAATATCTGCATGGTATTCCTGAAGATTCCCGTGCTGCAAAGCCATCAGGATTTTTGCAAAAGGAGCAGATAACAGATGAAGTACTGGGAAAAATTAAAAAACTCAACCAGATTGCGGAAAGACCGTGGTCAAAGTCTGGCACAAATGGCTTTGGCATGGCTTTTAAAAGATGAACGCATTACTTCAGTTCTTATTGGCGCCAGCAGACCGCAACAATTGCAGGATTCTCTACATTGCCTGCAAAATCTTGCATTTAGTGAAGAGGAATTGAATAAGATTAATGAGGTGTTGAAATAGGTGTGAGGTATGAGGTATGAGTGTTTCAGGTATGAGGTGTGAGGTATGAGGTATCCGTGAATGAAGGTATGATTTTGGGATTTTGGAGATTGGAAATTCCCCTATAGGTGAATTAGGTCGGTAGTAGAAATAAGATGCCTATTGAGTTGTTGCCCTGTAAGGGCAAAACAATTAAAATTTGGAATTCATGTTGCTGTATCTTATTCGGTTATTTGCAGGACTCACATCATCAATTGAAAGCATACAATCAAAAAAAACTGTCAACTTTTTTCCGGTACAAATCTAGTTTCAATCACTCCGATGTGGTTGATCAGCTTATAGTACTGAAAACCCCGCATTGCCAATGCGGGGTTTTCTCATTTTAAATATATTCATCCCCAGGCTTCCAAAACCTGCTGTGTCTGGTTTTTGGTATCGGGTTTGGAAATGATCTTTTTAATTTTTCCCTGTTCATCTATTAAAAAAGTGGTGCGGTGCGTTCCCATATGGGTTTTTCCCATAAATTTTTTTTCTCCATACACATGGTAAAGGTCAACGATCTTTTTATCTTCATCTGCAATCAGCGGAAAAGGCAGTTTGTATTTTTCTTCAAACTTTTTATGGCTTTTTACACTGTCGGTACTTACACCGATCACCTGGAAACCGTCTTTTAATAATTCCGAATAATTATCGCGAAGGTTACAAGCCTGGGCGGTACATCCCGGAGTATCATCTTTGGGATAAAAATATAATACAACTTTTTTTCCTAAATAATCTGAAAGGGAAATTTGATTGCCATTCTGATCTACTCCTTTGAAATCCGGGGCCTGCATACCTTCTTTTAACTCTGTCATCTTGCGTTTTATTATGAATGAAACAATAACAATACCATTATAATGGCTTTAATTCATTATTCTTTATTAAAAGAAAATTTTCGTTCCGTTTTATTTCCTACCTGGTCAATTGCCGTAACGATCAATTCATGCCTTCCTTTGCCGCAATACGCGTCAAATTCATAAATAAAATCATCATTTTTCTTTGAAAACAGTAGCCATTTTCCATCCAGTAAACCGGTAAAGTTTGCAATGCCGCTCAAATTATCCGTTCCTCTTATTATTAATCGTTTTGAACCTGAAAATTTTGAGCCATTATTCCAGCCAACCGGAGTAATAACGGGCGGAATTGTATCAATCATAAGTTGTACTGTTCCCAGCCGGTTCCATTTACCTTCCATCCAATCGCCTGTCCAATTTCCCCTGGTAACCAGCTTGCTTGTGCCGCTCATAAATTGCATAACCGTTTTTTCTTTCAGCGGATCATTGGCTTTTAAATAAGATTTTACCTGCACGGTATAAGGATTCATGCACCGGCGTTTGATCATTTTGCAAACTGATCAAAGGGGAAGCCTGCAAGGAAGGTTGCTCAGAAACAACAAAGGGAACCATATCATAAAAACTGTATTTTGGGAATGAAATTTTTGCATTTTCGCTTTCCACATAATTGGTTTTATCTGGTTGTAATGCTATACTATTTGCGATGAAATAATGATCCTGCATAATGGATGGATCAAACTGCAGATTAAAACTGAGTTCAGATTTATTTCCACTTACATCTTTGGCCAGTATTCTTATTTTATGTACCAATGTATCGGTTAAAATAACCACTCCCGGGCCGCCTGCTTCGGAATAAATATTTATATGATTTCCGGGAAGCACCGCAAGATGGGTAACATAATTTTTATTTCTTTTATACCTGCTATAATCTATGCAGGCGTTTATATATCTGCTGTCGCTATATGAAAAATCATCGAGCCGGAATGCAAACAGTAGTGAATCGTCCATCCACATTTCTGACTGGTAAATGCCCAAACGAAACGGCGTAGCGGCGCTTCTGTCTTCTGCCTGGATACCAAGACTGATAAGCGGGGAGCCAACTCTGGCAACAGGCGCTACCGTTGTATAGATACCGTTCTTTTTTCGTTATTCCCACTTGCTGCGACGCAAGTTGGTAAGTGCTGAAGCGACGGTCGAACCAATATAATCCCTGGATCACCGGGTCGGTATTATCAGGAATGTTGAATCCGAATAACTGCGGATTCAGGTTGTTCCCGGTTTTCGTATCCCTGATCTCAAAATGAAGATGTGGTCCCTGCGATCCGCCTGTATTGCCACTAAAAGCTATGAACTGGCCTTTTTTTACCGGAAATAATTCTGCCGGCACCTGGAAATCCTGTTCCCAGCGCTGTTCTTTGTATTGTTTTTCTTTTAAATATTTATCCACTGCATCCGTAAACTTATTAAGATGTGCATACAAAGTAGTATAGCCATTGGGATGTGTAATCATCAGCGCTCTTCCAAAACCATATTTTTGAATGATGATGCGACTGATATAACCTTCCGCCGCAGCATGTACGGGTAAGTTTTCCCGGCTTTGTGTTCTGATATCTAACCCCATATGAAAATGATCAGGGCGCAGTTCTCCAAAACTTGCGGCCAGCTGAATGGGAATATTTAAAGGATTGCGGAAATAATCCTGCGGATAATTCTGACTAAAGGCAGAAAACTGAAAAAGGCAGATGCCAATGGTAAAATACAAGAATTTTTTAAAATGACTCATGGGCTCAAAGATAACCGCCTTTCAATAATTGAATTGTGATGTTAGTTTTTAATGCAAGTGTTATCCGGCTTTTTAACATTCAGGAAATCCTTTTTTAAATTTATACAATTGCAAATCCATTGACAGCCCTTACATTTGCACAATTTATTTTTTTATACTTATGCCAAAAGATAATTCCATTAAATCGGTTTTGATTATAGGTTCCGGCCCCATCGTTATAGGACAAGCCTGCGAGTTTGATTATTCAGGTTCACAGGCTGCGCGCAGTTTACGCGAAGAAGGTATTGAAGTAATACTGATCAACAGCAATCCGGCCACAATTATGACCGATCCGATGATGGCTGACCGGGTGTACCTGCTTCCGCTGACAGTAGAAAGTATTGAACAAATACTGGAAGAAAATAACATTGATGCCGTACTTCCTACTATGGGTGGCCAAACGGCTTTGAATCTTTGTAAGGAAGCCGATGAGCTGGGTGTTTGGGAAAAATACAATGTGCGGATGATTGGTGTAGATATAAAAGCCATTGACCTTGCGGAAGACCGCGAACAATTTCGCCAGTTGATGCTTGATATCGGTATTGCCGTGGCGCCTAGCCGTGTAGCCAATAGCTTTTTGGAAGGAAAAGAATTTGCACAGGAAATCGGATTTCCGCTTGTAATACGTCCTTCTTTTACCCTCGGTGGTAGCGGTGGTGGTTTTGTCCATAATAAATCAGAACTGGATGATGCCTTACAACATGGTCTGAAATCTTCACCAATACATGAAGTGCTGGTAGAAAAAGCTGTAATAGGCTGGAAAGAATATGAACTGGAATTATTACGCGATCAGAATGATAATGTGGTGATCATTTGTACGGTGGAAAACCTGGATCCGATGGGGGTTCATACCGGTGACTCCATTACGGTGGCGCCTGCAATGACATTGAGCGATACTGCATACCAGGATATGCGCAACCAGGCCATGCTGATGATGCGTTCTCTGGGCAATTTTGCCGGCGGCTGTAATGTGCAGTTTGCCCAGAATCCTGAAACGGAAGAACTGATAGCCGTGGAAATCAATCCGCGCGTAAGCCGTTCCTCAGCCCTTGCTTCCAAAGCAACCGGTTATCCTATTGCAAAAATTGCGGCCAAGCTTGCCATTGGTTATTCGCTGGATGAATTAAAAAATCAGATCACCAAAACCACTTCGGCTTATTTTGAACCGGCATTGGATTATGTGATCGTGAAAATGCCCAGATGGAATTTTGATAAATTCAAAGGTGCCAACGACACTTTAGGTCTGCAGATGAAAAGCGTGGGTGAAGTGATGGCTATTGGAAGAAGTTTTACCGAAGCCATTCAGAAAGCCTGTCAGAGTCTTGAAAATGCGGCAATGGGCCTCGGCTATTATGGAAAAAGCATGATGAAGAGTGAAGAGATTGTGGAGTACATAAAAATTCCGAAATGGGATCGCATATTCCGTATAAAAGATGCGCTGATGCAGGGTGTAACCGTAAAAACCATTGTGCAGGCAACCGGTATTGACCGTTGGTTTATTTACCAGATATTAAAGATCTGCAATATTGAAAAAGAACTGATGCAGCATACCCTGGAAACCTTGCCGTATGAATTGCTGAAAGAAGCAAAGCGCAACGGATTTGGCGATGAACAGATCGGACGCATCTTGCACAGCAATACTTCCGAAGATGAAGTATATGAAAAACGCAAAGCTTTAGGTATTTCCAGGGTGTATAAAATGGTGGATACCTGCAGCGCGGAATTTGAAGCTAAAACACCTTATTTCTATAGTTCATTTGAAGATTAAGGTGCCCCTCCGCCCCTAAAGGGGGACTTTTAAAGAGGCTGATAAAAATAAAAACTTCCGGTTTTTAATGTTTGGGTTTATGTCCTTCATTGAAAACCGGTTTTTTTTTGTTCTTATCTGCGGTAATCCGCGTTACCTGTGGAAAAATTTTTTCGTCTGGTGATTGGCATTGCCGGAATTTGATGAAGTTTTGTTTTTATTGCCCGATTGAAAAACCTCTGCTGAACGGAGCGTCGCAAGGAACGATGTCCAAAGATCTAATGCCGGTAACAAAATTATTTCCCTTTAATAACAGCGGCTGATCTTTGCAATCATTAAAATTATTTTTTATAGCTTGCGAAAGCCATTATTGTCTTTCAATTTTAAAAATTTTTGTTCATGGCATATATATTACCAGTTTTAGATAAGCATCCTCAGTTTGGAACCAGCTGTTTTGTAGCGCCAAATGCTACAATTGTAGGTGATGTGATTATGGGAGATGATTGCAGTGTATGGTTTAATGCGGTCGTTCGCGGCGATGTAAATTTTATAAGGATGGGTAATAAAGTGAATGTGCAGGATGGCGCGGTTATTCATTGTACTTACCAGAAAAATCCTACGCAGATTGGCAATAATGTCTCCATTGGTCATAATGCAATTGTGCATGGATGTACTGTTTTCGACAATGTATTGATTGGGATGGGCGCCATTGTGATGGACCGGTGTGAAATTCATAGCAATTCCATCATTGCTGCTGGAGCGGTGGTGTTGGAAGGCACTGTGGTAGAAGCCGGAACCATCTATGCAGGTGTGCCGGCAAAAAAAGTAAAAGATATTTCCCAGGAGCTTATTCATGGAGAAATTGAACGTATTGCGAATAATTATATAAAATATTCCGGCTGGTTTGAAAAATATAATGAAATAGATGCAGCGGAATAAAATAACTCCTTGTCTTGTACTGTAATAGGATGGCTCTCGCTAAACAATCTAAACTAACTGCTTAATTTTTGTTATGATAATACTCTTAAAGAGAGCTATCCTATTTATTAGCATGGTATTTGCATTTTCGGGATGTGCCGTTAGAAAGGGATGTCCATCCAATGGGGCTAATGTAGGAGCGGAAAAAATCATAAGCGGAGATCCTAAAGCTGTGAAGGATATAAAAAAAGGGAAAAAGTATAATATAAATAAATTCTGACAGGGGGGCTATTTTATGCAAGCTACATACCATTCAACCGTTAGTGACAATACAATTATTGATGAAAATGGCAGTTTAAACCAGTTTTATTCTTTAACCAACCAGCTTAGCAAGACCCGGCACGTACGTTTTACAAGCAAAACGGATGAAGCGGATGTTATAGAATGGCATTTTAAATACCGGGGCCGCCCCTTAACGCTTCAATATAATATTTATAATGGCGTAAGCCTATATTCCCGGGAAAGTAAAGACGCAGAAAAAGTGCAGGAACTAATGGGAAAACTAAGGAAACCTGCTTAGTATTTTTTTTCATTGATGGTATCAAGGATACTGCAATAGCTGATATACCGCTCAACCGCAATTTTATTTTCATTTACGGCTTCTTTTATAGCACATTCCGGTTCATTAATGTGTAAACAATTGTTAAACTGGCATTGATCAATCAAAGCGCGCATTTCGGGAAAATAATGCGATAGCTCCTGTTTGGGGATATCAATAATGCCGAATTCGCGGATTCCCGGGGTATCAATAATTTTTCCTCCATAAGGCAAATCAAACATTTCCGCAAAAGTGGTGGTATGCAATCCTTTACCACTCCAGCCGCTTACTTCCTGGGTACGTAAATTTATTTCCGGGAAAATGATATTTATAAAACTAGATTTTCCTACGCCACTATGCCCGCTTAAAAGAGTCGTCTTGTTTTCCAATACCTGTTTTAAATTTTCTATGCCTTGACCTGTTTCCGCGCTGGTTAAAATTACTTTGTAACCGATCGTTTCATATACTTCCTTTAATGCATTAAATTTATCCATCTCCTTGTTTTTATAAAGATCGGATTTATTGAATACGATTACTGCCGGCACATGAAATGCCTCGGCGGCTACCAAAAACCGGTCAATAAAACCCTGTGAAGTTTTTGGATTTTTTAAAGTGGCGAATAATAAGGTCTGATCGAGGTTAGATGCTACAATATGATGCTGCATCCGGTTATGCGGTGAGCTGCGTGCAATATAATTTTTGCGATCATGAATATGGGTAATCATAGCTGTATTATCGGCATCTTCCTGTTTTTCTATTTCCACTTCATCGCCCACTGCTATTGGATTGGTAGAACTGAGGCCATCCATTTTAAATATCCCCTTAATACGGGTATTGTAAGCTTTTCCGTCTTCGGTTTTGGCCAAATACCAGCTTCCGGTTGATTTATAGATAAGCGCTTTCATGCGGAGCGAAGATACAATAACGACCTTTCTTAATTTCAATTAATGGTATGCCATTGGAAGGCGTAAGATATAAATTGAAAAAACGATTTCATTTCCAGTATTAGTTATCATATTTTGCAGATAAAATAAACCTTTCAACAACCTTTACCTGATTTTTAAAAAATGATTTATAAACGCAGGGTATTTACCCTAATTTTTATAGCTGCCATACTCAGGCTTTTTTTATCTGCCTTCATTGAGTTGGGCAATGATGAGGTCTATTACTGGACTTATCCCTTGCATCTGCAAATGAATTATTTTGATCATCCGCCGCTGATAGCCATCCTGCTGCGTATTACAACTTTTAATTTGCTTTTTGACCAGGAAATATTCCTGCGGCTGGGTTCAATTATCTGTGCTGCTCTCGGAACCTGGTTGAGCTATTCTATCGGCAAGAAAATTAAGAACGAACGTACGGGCTGGTTTGCTGCCATACTATACAATACCAGCATTTATAGTTCTATTATCGCGGGATTATTCATTTTGCCAGATAGTCCGCAGATTCTATTCTGGTTGTTAAGCCTGAGAGTGGCACTCAATTTCGCAAAGCCCGAAAGCAGCGGAAAAATTCCAATTGACACCTGGATACTCTGGGGGCTTGTTTGCGGGATTGTGTATTATGTGCAAAGTGCATGGCGTTTTTTTATGGTTGGGTTTAGGATTGTATATACTATTTTATCAAAGAAATCTACTTTCTGACAAAGGTTTATACATTTCCATATTCATTACGCTACTTATAATCAGTCCTATTTTTATCTGGAACTGGCAAAATGATTTTATCACCTATCGTTATCATAGTGCAAGAGTAGGAGGGCATACTATAAGTTTTGATAAAGACAGTTTTATACAAACTGTTCTTGGTCAGATCGGTTATAATAATCCTTTAAATGTGGTGGCGATCATTTTATCCGTTTTCTACTACCGAAAGCGAAAAATGCTGCATTCGCCTACAAGCAGGCTGTTGCTTTTGCTGGGTTTACCGCTCATTATAGTTGTAACAATGATGTCAATGTTCAATACAACACTCCCTCACTGGAGCGGTCCCGGTTTTGTAACACTTCAATTTTTTGCGGCTGGCTGGCTGGATGACAAATCAAAAGCCGGCATTGTTCTTCCCCGTTATTTAAAATATGCATTGTCCCTTATTGTAGTTGGGGTTGCAGCTGCCTTTGTAATAATAAATTATTATCCCGGAACATTGGGAAATAAAAACCCGGAAGAATTGGGCGAAGGTGATTTTACCCTGGATATGTACGGATGGAAAAAAATGGGAACCGACTTTGGTATCTGGCTGAATGAAGCCAAAGTAAAAAAAGAATTGCCGGACAATAATTTCATTGTATGCAATAAATGGTTTCCAGCGGCGCATATAGATTATTACATTGCCAGGATCAATAAAATGCAGGTAAAAGGAGTAGGCGCGCTCAATGATCTGCATCAATATGTCTGGTTGAATCATTATGGAAATGAGTTGAAAAAAGGCGACAGTGCCATCTGCATTGTACCCAGTAACATGCCGGTGAATGTAGCGGAAACTTATTCAAAGTATTTTAATTCCGCAGAATTGATGCATAGCATTCCTTCTGAAAGGCAACATACCATTGTGCGGCATTTTAATATTTACCGGTTAAATGGATATAAGGAAAATGATGAAGCGTCATCATGTAAAAATTAAATAAGATGGTAGTAATAATTATTTTTTAATAATGTGGCCGTTTCCGCTTATTTCTGTATCAAGCTCTGTTGGACTTCCCCAATAATTTACCCATCCGGAACCATAGATCCTTACTTTCAGCTTTTGTGAACAATTGATGTCTATTGAACCTGAACCATGTATTATATTTTCCGCATTATTTACCTTCAATGTTTCCGCATGAATATATCCGGATCCATTAATCTCCAGGTTGGCGGTATTATAAATGGAGTTGGCAATATACACATCGCCGGATCCATTAATCATTGCCGATAATGCATTTCCGGCAAGAAAGTTTTGCATCATTATTTTACCGGATCCATTAATTGCAAGGCTTTGCAATACCGGCACCGTAATGCTTACCTTAATATTATTATGGCGGATATTGTGGTATTCATCTTTGAACTTGAGAAAAAGAATATCATTTTGTACAAATGTTTCATAAATGGGAAGCAAATTGCCATAACCGGTTACCGTAACCCTTTGATCGGAACTTTGTTCAATATTAAGTTCGCCATCTCCTTCCAGCCTTACACCTGAAAAAGAGGGGACCTGCCGGTCTTCACTAAGCGTATCACCGCGGCCTGTGATGGTTTTTGTGCAAGACATTAAAACAAGTATGCCGGCTACCAGAACTAAATAATATGTTTTCATACTGAATTTATAAAACACAAAAATCAGCTCAGCCTGTAAAGATTAAAATAGAATTGGGATAAATCAACAAAATGGATGGATGAAGGTGTGATTAATACTGATGAATTAAATCCGGTAAGCTTCAACCTGGCTTATTTTATTTTCATTTTCCTTTGATTTTATAGCAAACCATGCACTGACAGGAATCAGCAGTAACATAAAAATGATTAAGATAATCATGCCTGGAAAGTCATTACTGCCATTTTCCACATGCATAACATTATTGGTAATATGGTATACCATATTTATCCCGAAATGAATCCCCGTCGTCATCCACAATTGTTTTGTAATTATTAATGGAATAACCAATAAAATGCCCATTACAAAAAGATGAACCAAAAGAATATTTCCATCCTGCAACCTGTAAATATGATTTAATACAAAAATGAACGCTGAAATCAAGGCAAATAAAACAGGATTTAATTTTCCATGAAGATGTTTGTATAAGTATCCACGGGTGAGAATGTCTTCAGACAATGAGGTTAAAATAGTGCCGGTTGCAAGGAATAAGGTTTGTGTGATAAATGTTTGAAAATTGGGTATGGAGCTGATAATTTCTATATTAAGTTTCAACATGCAAACAAATGAGGCGGCGGAAAATATGAATCCCAGCAAAAAACCTGTTGCTATTTGTCTTCCCATATTTTTTACAAAGCCCAAGCCCCATTCTTTTAAATTGCTTCGCTGCCATTTGCAGATTAAAAATGTTGCTACGAAAAATGCAGTCATTCCGGTAAAAAACAATGTAACACTGTTTAAAAAAAGAAATCCATATTCCGCGGCATGATAGAAAACAAACAGTAGAAGAAAGCCGACGAGTGTTTTGAATGGATGAAAAGCTTTCATTATTTTTTCGATAAAATTAATTTTGTAAAAAGTATAAAAATCAGGAATTGTAGATTTTGTGAAAAATTGAAGGTTAGAATATATGAAGAAAAACCAGGAAGGTTTTATAAAACCTTCCTGGTTTAGTGTCTTTAAAGAGACTGAATGTCATAAAAATAAAAAAGTTCGGTCGCAATACCGGATAATCCAAATAAAATCTTAGTTTTGCCGTCCTTTCACAGGCAGCAGTGATGGTGACTGATGCTGATTGAGTTGAAAATTAATTTTTTGGGTTAGTAAAAACATATTTATGAAACGTACATTTCAACCGCATAACCGCCGCCGTAAATCAGTTCATGGTTTTCGCGAGCGTATGCAAACAGCCAATGGCCGTAAAGTATTGGCAAAACGCCGCGCGAAAGGCCGTTGGAAACTCACAGTTTCTGACGAGAGAAAACTGAAGTAGAAATTCCGGTTTTCCCGGAATGATGAAAATAATTTTTCACAGCCTCATTGTAAAATGAGGCTTTTCTGTTTTTCAAAATTGGTATGCCTGCTGATCAATCATTCAATAAAAAGGAAAAATTAAAAAGCAGAAAGCTGCTGGAGCAGGTTTTTAGCAGTGGCAGGTCATTTTCTGTATTCCCGTTGAAAGTCTTTTATATACAACCGGAAGTACCTTTGGATTTTCCACTAAAAACCGGAGTAGGAGCGAGTTCAAAAAGATTTTCTAAAGCCGTGCACCGCAATCGGATTAAGCGGTTGATAAGAGAAGTTTACCGCACAGAAAAAGCCCCGCTTCATGAATTTGTTGTTCAGCACAATAAGCAAGTGGCGCTCTTTATTTTATACATTGATAAAAGCCTTCCGGATTATAACATTCTGAAACAAAAAATGCCTTTAATTTTACAGAAACTTATAAAGGAGTTGAATGAAACTGATCCTTCAGATACTTAGTTATCCCTTCATTTTATTGATCCGTTTTTATCAATATGTTATTTCTCCGGCTATGGGCCCCAAATGCCGGTTTACTCCTACCTGTTCGCAATATGCTGTAGAAGCATTGCAAAAACATGGCTTATTAAAAGGCGGTTGGATGGCTATAAAAAGAATCTCCCGTTGCCGGCCAGGTGGCGGAAGCGGTTATGATCCGGTTGCTCCTTAGCCTGGTAAAAGTAATTCCGGATTAACGTTCTTATTTTGTAAGCAATACCAGTTTATCAATAGTTTCTCTTACTTCTTTAATACTGAAAAAACGATATACTTCCGGTTCTTTTCCCGGCGTCGCTTCAATGCTGGTCATCCGGTGAAATGGGCCCACGATAAAGGCATCCAGGTTGTCGGTTACTTTTACTGCATGATTCGGAAGGATGTAAAAATTCCGGTTGGCGGCACTGATGTTTTTTCCTTCCACTAATTGCTGTAAAGAATCAATTTTTTGTTTAATGGCTTCCTGGCTCAAAACATTTTGTTCGCTTTTAGGTGCGCTGTAAGCCTGGTAGCTTCCAACAATGGTATCATTTTTTGCATTTAAAATATAATACCCGTTTTCAGGAATAGAAACTTTGGCTTCACCGGCCTGTGAAGTTACATTCAGTTCTACAGGATCCGCAGTATTGTATTCAATCGTTTGCTCTTCCTGGCTTTTATCATCCGATTTTGCAACAATGGTTTTTGCATCTTTATCTATAACCGCTACGCCGCGCGAATAAACGATGATTTTTTTTGTGTTTTTAGTGCAGGATGCAAGCAGGCAAACGGCTAATAAACCAAACAGTATTTTTTTCATACTAAAAAAAATAAAAAGAAGTCCTGTTTCCAGGACTTCCAATGAAGAAATAAAATAAAATTTATTTTGCAGAAGCATACAATTCCGCCACTTTAGCCCAGTTTACTACATTCCAGAAAGCTTTTAAATATTCAGGTCTGCGGTTTTGATATTTAAGATAGTAAGCATGCTCCCAAACATCTACACCTAAAATGGGTGTACCCTTTACTTCAGCCACATCCATTAAAGGATTATCCTGGTTGGGGGTGGAAGTGATTTCCAGTTTTCCGTCTTTAACGATCAGCCATGCCCATCCGCTGCCAAAACGCGTAGCGCCGGCATTTTGGAATTTTTCTTTAAATTCTTCGAAACTTCCAAAACTACTGTTGATGGCTTCAGAAAGTTCGCCGGATGGCTGAGCGCCAGCATGCGGGGCTAAAATATCCCAGAAAAAACTATGATTCCAATGTCCACCACCGTTGTTGCGCGCCGCCGGAGAAATGGTGCCTGCTTTTTTCACGATTTCTTCCAGGCTTTTATTTTCGTATTCTGTGCCGGTGATAGCTTTATTGAGATTATCAACATAAGCCTGGTGATGCTTATCATGATGTATTTGCATGGTAAGTTTATCAATATGTGGCTCCAATGCATCGTATGCATAGGGCAATGGGGAAAGCGTAAATGCCATAATAATTATATTTTAAAAGTTAATAAAATTCCAGATGAAGCAGATCGGTTCAAATACAAGGCCTGCCAACCCAAAGCTAAAGCAGGTTAATGGTTTGATAATCTGCCCCGAAAAGGTTTTGCTAAGGTACTAAAATGAATTCAAAACCAAAGGAATGAAGCGAATGATAGCATTATATTCATATAAAAATGAGCAGCTATACTATTTCATTTAGCCTGAAGCAGTCTTTTTGGCGGATCCCTTTTTCTGTTTGTTGAAGATTGCAACATTCTGTAATGCTGTCATGCTCAAAAAATAAAACATAATTATTATCAAGCGCTTCCTGCAAAAAAGATTTTTTCTCGTTTAAAGTGGTTAATGGAAACATATCATAAGCCATAACATAAGGGAGGGGAATATGCGCCATTGAGGGAAAAAGATCAGCCATAAAAACAATTGTTTTATCTCCCATCCGTATTTGTGGCAACATCATGGCATCAGTATGGCCATTTACAAAACGGATTTTAAAATTTTCAAATAAAGTATAGCCTTCCTCATCCGGCACAAACTTTAATTGACCACTTTCCTGTATGGGTAAAATATTTTCTTTCAGAAAAGACGCTTTTTCGCGGTCATTGGGTTCCGTAGCCCATTTCCAGTGGCGCTCATTACTCCAGTATACGGCATTTTTAAATGCAGGAACTAGTTTGTCATTGATGCGCTCCACACTTCCGCCACAATGATCAAAATGGAGATGGGTAAGAAAGACATCCGTAATATCTGATTTCGAAAAGCCAAGTGCATTCAAAGATTTTTCTAAACTATCCGGTCCATGTAAATAATAATGGCTGAAGAATTTTTCAGATTGCTTGTTCCCTATTCCATTATCAATCAAAATAAGCTTATCACCCTCTTCAACAAGCAAACAGCGCATTGCCCAGGTACATAAATTATTTTCATCCGCAGGATTCAGCTTATTCCAAATGCTTTTAGGCACTACGCCAAACATGGCGCCACCATCGAGTTTGAATAATCCTGTATTGATCGTATGCAATTTCATCCGTAAATATTTTGTTTTTTTATTGGCCGGATGGAACTTACCCTGATAAAATTTTCATCTTCCTGTGGGATAAAAATGAAAATTTTATCAGCGGCGTTTCATCCCGCTAAGTTAACACTCAATTGTTTTTGCTTTTTCAATGCGAAGAATAAAAAGAGGAGACCAGCCATAAAAAATACAATCAATCCAAGGATAGAATTGCGCATATTTCCGGTTATTTCCTGTATCAGGCCAAAGCTAAACATGCCAAAAACGATGGCAACTTTTTCTGTTACATCATAAAAGCTGAAGAAAGAAGCGGTATCTAATGTTGGAGGCATAATACGCGCGTATGTGGAGCGGCTTAATGATTGAATGCCACCCATAACAAGGCCAACCAAAACAGCTATCACATAAAATTGCATGGCAGTGGTGATGAAAAAAGCGCCAATGCAAATACCAATCCAGATAAATACCACAAAAATCAGTATAAGAAAGTTGCCAAATTTATCCGATAATTTCGCCATCGCATAAGCTCCGGCAATAGCAACAATTTGAATCAATAAAATGCAAATAATTAATTGCGTGGTTGCCAATCCCAATACCTGGCTTCCAAATAAGGTAGCAGCCAGCATTACCGTTTGCACACCCATACTGTAAAAGAAAAATGCATACAAATACCGTTTTAAAAGTGGCATTTCCTGCACCTGCGCCCATACTTTTTTTAATTCAACAAAACCCTTTGAAAGCACATTTTTATTTAAATTATTCTGCGATGCAGCCCGGGATGCTGGTAATCGGTTGAAAGTAATTTGTGCAAAACCGATCCACCATAATCCGGTTAGTAAAAAAGATAAGCGTGGTGGAAAAGATGCATCGGTAATGCCAAACAATTCCGGTTTTAATACAAATACAAAACAAATCAATTGCAATAAAACACTGCCGATATAACCATAGGCAAAACCTTTGGCGCTTACATGATCCCTGTCTTCGTCAGCGGCAATTTCGGGAAGGTAGGAATTGTAAAAAACAAGACTTCCACAATAACCGATAGCCGCTATTGCGGCACATGCAATACCCAATGTAAGCGTATCTTTTTGAAACCAAAACAAGGTACAACAAGCCATGCCGCCGAGATAACAAAAGAATTTCATGAAAGATTTTTTGTTGCCTTTGGAATCTGCTATGGAAGAAAGCAGCGGCGAAAGAAGCGCTATTACAAAGTATGCTGCTGCAATGGTGTAATTGTATAAACTCGCATTTTCAAATTCATACCCTAAAAACCGGACTTTATGGCTGATAATCTCTCCCAAACTATTTTCCGTAGTAGTGATCGCATTATAATAAGCGGGGAAAATGGTAGAAGTAATTACGAGGTTATATGCGCTGTTGGCCCAGTCGTACATCGCCCAGCCGGTAATCACTTTTTTAGGAGCAGTTTGCATGCAAGTTATTTTCGGTTTTAAAGATAAGGAACAATCATAAAACCGGAACAGTCCAACAATAGTTAATGGTAATATGTTGCCCATGGAATATAAAAAATATATTACAATGGAACAGGCGGCGAAAAGTTCAAAGAATTAGCGCTTAAACGGTTTTACAATTATTAATAGCTTGTACCTTTTAAGGGACGAATGAGTTGCTTTTTTTAGAGCTTTGTAATTTGCCCAAATATGGATAAAAGTCGACGAGTGCGACGCAACGAAGCCTCATAGTAGTAATACTGTTTGGCTCAAAAAGACTACTTTATACTCATTATGCAACTATAATTACTCATCCTTGAACTCTTACTTATTCATTTTTCATTCTTCATTTCTCACCTCTCACCTTTCACCTAAAGGTATCCCTGCCAAATCAATCCCAGTAGTATAATTCCAACAATGATGCGGTACCAGCCAAACAATCGGAACCCATGTTTTTGAAGATAGGAGATAAAAAACTTTATAGCAAGCATGGCCACAATAAAGGCTACTATATTACCTACTGCCAATGCAATCAGGTTATCGGTATTTTTTAAGATCTCAGGATTGGTTTTAAACGTTTTCAATAGTTTATAACCTGTTGCCGCCGCCATAGTGGGTACTGCTAAAAAGAATGAAAACTCTGCTGCCACTTTACGCGTAAGTCTTTGTTGCATTCCGCCGATAATGCTTGCTGCACTGCGGCTTACACCCGGTATCATGGCCAGGCATTGCCAAAAGCCGATGATAAATGCATTGGTGTTCTTAATCTGCGGTTCGGAATCAATGCGGGGATTTTTAAATAAATTATCAACAAATAGTAAAAAAATACCGCCTATTAATAAACTCACAGCAACGGTTGTCGGACTTTCAAGCAGCGCATCAATTTTATCGGACAATAAAAATCCCAATACCAGCGCCGGAATAACTGCTATGATCAGTTTTACATAAAATGTCCAGTGATTAAGTGGAAAAAATTTCTTCCAGTATAAAACAACAACTGAAATAATAGCGCCCAGCTGGATGGCTATTTCAAATAATTTGGTGAATTCATCTTTTTCAATTCCCATCAAAGAACTGGCTATGATCATATGCCCGGTGGAGGAGATAGGCAAAAATTCAGTAATCCCTTCAATGATGGCTAATATAATGGTATGAAAAAGGCTCATAAAAATTGATTTTTATAATGTTGAATTTTAAATGATGAGCAAAGAAAATACATTTACTCAAGTGAACTTCACCGGATTAAATATTTAAATATGAAATTTAAACTGCAATCATCAACAGGTTTCGCGGAAGCAATAAAAAAAGCGATGGGATGAGCCATCGCTTTCATTTTATATAAAAGAAATCGTTTGCTATTATTTTGGCTTTTTAAAGATGGCATACATCTCCACTACTACACCCAGTATAATCAGGATGGGCGCCAATGTTATTCGTCTGAAACTATATACCACTTTGTAATCAAATTATTCGGATCGGTATTTTTACCTCCCATCATCAGTATCATCCCCAAGAGCGATGATAATTCCACCAATGATCATCCATTTATAATTTTCTTTGGTAAATAAAATATTTAATGGCTCATTCTTTTTGACTAACATAATTTCAGGTATTAAAATGCAATGATAAGAAAAGGAATTTGCAATTCCACTAATTCCTAGTAAAGATCATCCAGTTTCATTTTCAAATATTTTATTACACTTCTATGGGTACTGAACAATGAAATCAATACACCAAATAAGATCATTCCGCCAAATAATATCAGCCTCAATTCTATATTGCGGATCATTTTTAATTGCGGAAACTGGCTTTCGGCCCATTCAATAATGAAAAATAAAATCACAATTGAAATTGCACTGCTGATCAATCCATTTATCACAGCGCGTATATTCATAGGTTTGGAAATAAAGCCCCTGGTGGCGCCTACCATTTGCATGGTTTTAATCAGGAAGCGGTTGCTGAACATTGCCAGCCGGATGGTATTATCAATACTGAAAATAACGATCAGGCAAAGTACAGTTCCCACAACCAGGAAGATCAAACCGATCTTGGATGCTTTTTCATTTATATTGTTTACAAGTATTTGCGGGTATTGCAAATCATTGATCTGGCTGCCATAAAGATTCATTAATTCACTTGAGATCTTTTCAAGGCTGTCCTTATTCACATACCCGGATTTTGCATAAAAATCAATGCTTTCCGGAAAAGGATTGTCCTGCAATATTTTACCCCAGTCTTCATTATTTTCTTTATTCCAGATCTCTTTGGCGCTTTCTTTATTAATGTATTGAACATTCTTTGCATAAGGCTGCGCGGCTATATACTGTTGAATTTCCTGGATAGTATCCTTGTTCATCGTACGCAGGTAAGCGCTGATACGGATATCTTCTTTAAATGAATTTCCTACCTGCCTGAAGTTCAAAAAAAACCAGCCCATAATGCCCATGATCAGTAATACCAGCGATACACCAACAATGCTAAAGATGTAACTTGGTTTACTGCGCCGGGGCGAGCCTTTTCCATTTTGCGTCATTCTATCTATTTATAAGGGGTTTACTATCGGACAAATTTAGGGTTTTTGCCGTCTTAATCGCTTACATTTGCAACCATTCTTTAACGACCACTCAGAAGAGGAAGTATTGGAGATCAATGCAAAGCCGTTAAAATTTTGTTAGGGTTATTTTGTTACCAGCTTTAGATCTTTGTGGTACTTGGGTTGCGTCGCACACTTCAGGGTCTTGTTTTTCAATTTAGCTCCCGTCTGGAGGTGCAGAATTACCCAATGATTTAAATTAAGCGGAACGCTTTAAAACAATTAATAAATCCCCTAATCTGAAATCCGGCCACAATAAAATATAAACGGGTATTACCAGGGCCATTAAAAAATGAAAATAGCGGATGAAAATGAGGTAAAATCATAAATCTCAAAAATCATACATCAAAAATCATACATCAGAAATCATACATCAGCATATGGAATACAATTTTCAGGAAATTGAAAAAAAATGGCAACAACAATGGAAAAATACCGGCGCATACCAGGTAAGCAATGAAAGCAGCAAACCCAAATGTTATGTGCTGGATATGTTTCCTTATCCCAGTGGTGCCGGATTGCATGTAGGTCATCCGCTCGGATATATTGCCAGTGATATTTATGCACGTTACAAACGACTGAAAGGTTTTAATGTGCTGCATCCAATGGGGTATGATGCTTTTGGATTGCCTGCCGAACAGTATGCCATCGAGCATGGGATTCATCCGGCTGTAAGTACGGCACAAAATATTGAAACTTTTAGAAAGCAGCTGGATAAAATAGGATTTTGCTACGATTGGTGCCGCGAAGTGAATACCAGTGATCCCGATTATTATAAATGGACCCAATGGATCTTTTTGCAATTGTTTAAAAGTTGTTATAATCATGTCACGAAAAAAGCTGAAGGCATTGATACATTAATCAAAGCATTTGAAAATGATGGCAATCAAACTTTGGGCAGCTGGCAATCATCGGTAGAAAGTTTTACTGCGGAAGAATGGAAAGATTTTGATGAAAAAAAGCAACAGGATATTTTAATGGAATACCGCCTGGCTTATTGCGGCTATGGCGAAGTGAACTGGTGCGAAGCATTGGGAACCGTATTGGCCAATGATGAAGTGGTAAATGGTGTAAGCGAACGCGGTGGCCATCCGGTGGTGAAAAAGAAATTGCGTCAATGGTATCTACGCATCACCGAGTATGCCGACCGTTTGCTGGAAGGGCTTGAACCGGGTTGATTTCAGCGAAGCCATGAAAGAGATGCAGACAAACTGGATCGGAAAATCCAGCGGTGCGGAAATTGAGTTTGAGATAACAAAATGGCGATGCAAATAAGCTTGAGGGTTTACACCACCCGTCCCGATACCATTTTTGGTGTTGATTTTATGGTGGTAGCGCCGGAACTGGAATTGATTCAGCACCATTACATCTGCTGAACAAAAGCAAGCCGTGGAAGAATATATCGCCTATGTAAAAAGCCGCAGCGAACGCGAACGGATGGCGGAAAAAAAGATCACGGGATGCTTTACCGGCGCTTATGCCATCAATCCTTTTAATGGTAGAGAAATTCCCATCTGGATATCGGAATATGTATTGGCTGGATATGGCACCGGCGCCATCATGGCGGTGCCCTGCGGTGATGAGCGTGACTTTAAATTTGCCCAACATTTTAATATTCCCATCACCAATATCATTGGCGAACATTTTAATGGCGAAGAAGCCAATCCAACCAAAGATGCCAAACTGACACAATAGCGATTTTCTGAATGGTATTGTAATGAGCGATGCTATTGACATCGTGAACAACAAGCTGGAAGAAATGGGCATAGGCAAAGCAAAGCTGAATTACAGGATGCGCGATGCATGCTTTCAGCCGGCAGCGCTACTGGGGTGAACCATTTCCTATTCAATGGAAAAATGGAATAGCTTATCCGTTGGATGAAAAAGAATTGCCACTGGAATTGCCGCATGTGGAAAAATATGGTCCGGGCCCTGAAGGTGAAGGACCATTGGCTAATATCCCGGAATGGACCGCACAGTCATCTGGAAACGAATACCATGCCCGGTTATGCAGGTTCTTCCTGGTACTTTCTGCGCTACATGGATCCGCACAATAACGAAACTTTCTGCAACCGCAAAGCATGTGATTACTGGAACCAGGTGGATATTTATATTGGTGGTACCGAACATGCAGTAGGACATTTATTATACAGCCGCTTGTGGACAAAAATATTATACGATCTTGGGTATATTGGCTTTGATGAGCCGTATAAAAAACTGGTGAACCAGGGAATGATACAGGGCAGCAGCCGGTTTGTTTATTAGAGTTAAGGGAACAAATGAATATGTTTCTGCGGGATTGACGGATCAATACGAAGTGGACAAAATTCATGTGGATGTAAATATTGTTGATGGGGTGGAATTGGATATGGATGCATTTCGAAAATGGAAACCCGATTTTGCTGATGCCCATTTTATTTTGGAAAATGGGAAATATATCTGCGGCGTGGAAGTGGAGAAAATGAGTAAAAGCAAATTCAATACGGTGAACCCGGATGATGCTGGTGGATAAATTCGGTGCCGACACTTTCCGCATGTATGAAATGTTCCTCGGCCCGGTAGAGCAAAGCAAACCCTGGGATACCAAAGGCATTGAAGGTGTACATCGTTTTTTACGCAAACTATGGCGTTTGTTTTTTGATGAACAAAAAGGAAAAGTCTGGACAGAATGAAAAAGCCACTGATGCTGAATTGAAAGTGCTGCATAAAACCATTAAAAAAATCGAAGAAGATACCGACCCGTTTCTCTTTTAATACCGCAGTGAGCGCCTTTATGGTTTGTGTAAATGAATTGAGCGAACTCCGGTGTCATAAACGGGAAGTATTGGAACCCGTTTTAATTTTACTCACTCCTTATGCACCACATATTGCAGAAGAGTTGTGGAATTTATTGGGGAATGATGGTTCTATACTGGATGCGGATTTTCCGGTTTTTGAAGAAAAATATGTAACAGAATCTGCAAAGGATTATCCGGTGAGCATTAATGGAAAATTGCGCACCAATATCCGGATAGATCTGTCCGCTTCTGATGACCAGGTAAAAGAAATTGTTTTAAATAATGATGTTGTAAAAAAATGGACGGAGGATAAGGGAATAAAGAAATTTATTTTCATAAAAAATAAAATGGTGAATGTGGTAGTATAAGCCAATTACGATGTCATTTTTCAATAAAAAACAAAAAAATCACCTGCATTCCGCGGGTGATTTTTTTTGTTTTAACTTTAGGCAAAATCCTTTTGTATGCTTATTACCAAAGAACAAATAGACAAGCTTACCTGTGAAGAAAAACAGGAATTGTTAACAATGGTGTATGAGTCTATGGGAATTGAACCTTACATTGATGAAGAGGAGGATGAAACAGAAGAGGAATTAAAGATTTTGGAAGAAAGACTGGAAGAATATAAAAAAGATCCATCGTCGGCGATTTCCTGGGAGGAAGCATATGAACAGCTAAAAAAGCGCAATAATGCCCAATAAGCTGATCTTATCTTCAAAGGCTTATCACGATATTGATAAAATAAGAGAATGGTACAATCAGGAGTCAATAGAAACTGCGGAACGGTTTTTAGACGAAATAAATGTATTCAGTAAAAGAATAGCTGTTAACCCGGAACGCTTTAAAAAGATAAACAAAGAAGTAAAAAGATGCTTGTTAAAAAAGTTTCCTTACATACTTTTCTTTTCAGAGCAAAAGTTTGAAATAATCATTCTTCGTGTAAGACATAAGAAGCAAAAACCTCTCAAACGTTTCAAATAATGAGATAGGCAGTATAGATTAAAAAATTTTAATTTCAACAAAAAAAATAATTTGAACATTTTAAGAGGCATATAAATAACAGAAATAATATACCAGAACTTAAAACTGTATAATTGAATGGAAAAGCAAAAAGCTCAACTCTTACAAGGCATTGACACAATAATTGTGCGTGTAAGCGATATTGAACTATCAAAAAAATGGTACCAGGATCAATTGGAATTAGAGTCTATATGGGATGATCCTAAACTGAAGCTTGTAGTTCTGAATACCAATGGACCTACCAGTTTAACGCTATGGCAAACAAGTGAAAATCATACGATAAACCGGGAAACAGCTTCTTATCCAATATTTAAAACCCTGGATGCAACCATACTTCGTGAGGAACTTAAAAGTCGTGGCGTAGAAACAGGTGATTTAATTCAGGATGACTACGTAAAATATTTTTTCTTTTTCGATCCTGATGGGAATGTACTGGAAGCTTGCCAGGTTCATGAATAAATGATACAGTTAATAAACATGGATGTCTAGCCGACACCAGATAAAGCATTGTAAGAATTGTGGAAAGCCATTAATGGGTTTGTATTGCAGCCATTGCGGTCAGAAAGCAAAGCCGGAGCGGATTAGTTTTTCTTATGTATGGCATGAAATATTTCATTTTTTTACCCATATTGAAAAAGGATTTTTATTTACCTCCATTAGAATGCTCATTCGTCCGGGCAGGACTGTAACGGATTTTATTTATGGCAAAAGAAAAAAATACCAGACGCCGATTTCTTATTTTTTAATCTGGATAACCATTTACATCTTATTCCTTTTTTGGATTGAAAAGGCGTTTGGAGAAAATGTTGTGGTTAACTATAAAGAATATTTCGGTCCTTCTGCTACTACTAAATTTGCAATCAGTCATTTGAGTATTGTACTCACCATTCTTATACCATTTCAGGCATTGTACCTATTTCTGTTGGTGACAAGAAAAAAGTATAATTATTTTGAAACAATGGTAGCAACCATCTACTCTCTGGGCACTATTATCATGCTTCAGTTTGTTTTTGCAGTTGCAGCTTTAATTGTCCATATCATTGGTTCCATTTCCGTTGATCTGATGATTTCAGACAGTTTGAAAATAGGTTACTTATTGTGGTTTATCTCGGATCTCATAAAATTTTTTCCTGTCAGCTATAAATTTATCAGGGTCGTTTTGTTTTTTATTCTTGCATTCGGCACATTCTCCTTGTGGCGTTTATATGGCCTACCTGCATTGATCCATTACTTTTCGATAAAATAAAAACAGGGTTATAGCTAAAATTAATTTCTGACAAAAGGCCTTGGAACGCCTGGCTTTTTACAATTGCCACGATTTATTCAGAAATACGATTTTAATCAAAAAATTCCATAACCTGTAGTGCATAAAAAAAATGCCCCGGTTTGAACGGGGCGTTTTAATACTTAAAATATATTCGGATTAGTTTTTAACCTCTTTCATCAATTCTTTCACTGCAGCTTCTATCTGGTCATCTTTGCCGTTTAAAAAACTTTCATAAGGCAAAGCCACTTTTACATCCGGCTCCAGTTGCATGTTTTCGGTGGGCCTGTTTTCTTTACCCATAGAAGCGATCATCGGAATGCCAAATACAAGGCTGGGATCAATTTGTGTTTCCCACCATACTGCGGTGCCCGTACCGGCAACTGGCGTACCGATCAGTTTGCCAATGCCATTTTGTTTATAAATATAAGGAAACATGAATGCATCGCTGTAATTGCTTTCACTCATTAATACACAGCTTGGTTTGGTCCAGCGGTTAAGCGGTTCGCCACCTTTTACCGGGTTTCCCTGTGGAGCAAAGGTCATGTACCGTTTTCCACTCAAAAAAGTATTCAGGTCATCATGCAGCCAGCCACCGCCATTAAAGCGCGTATCCACAATCAATGCCTCTTTATCTAAATTTTTTCCCATTACCTCATCAAACACTGTTCTGAAGCTATTGTCATTCATGCCCCTCACATGCACATATCCGAGTTTGCCGCCGCTTAATTTATCAACCATTGCCCGCATTTTATTTACCCATCTTTTATACATCAGCTCATTTTCTTCACCGGCGCTGATAGGTTTTATCACTTCTTCAAAACTTGTATTTGTGGAAGGGTTTAATACGGTTAATAAAGTATTCTGATCCTGCTTGCGGTTGAGTAAAGCAGACCAATCCATGCTGGCTGTTATTTCCACACCATCAATTTTCTGAATGATATCGCCGGCTTTTATTTTGCCGGAAGCTTTATCGGCAGGGCCGCCTGCAATCACTTCTGTAATTTTAAGTCCATTGCCGGTATCCGATTCATCATACAGTAAACCAAGACTTGCTGTATTGTCGGAAGATGGGCTTGAAAAACGATACCGTCCACCGGTATGGGAAGCATTTAACTCGCCCAAAAGTTCACTCAGTAATTCCTGGAAATCGTAATTATTGCTGATATGCGGTAAGAATTTTGCATAGGTTTTCTTATACAGATCCCAATCCACCTGATGCAATTTGGGATCATAGAATTTTTTCTTCACCTGGCGCCAGGCATGTTCGAAGATATAAGCTCTTTCGGCAGAAGCATCCAGTACCATTTCGCTGCTGATAGAAACCGGTGTAATTTTTCCACTTTCGGCATCCACTTTTACGAGATTGCCTTTATTGCTAACGAATAATGTTTTGCCATCTTTACTGATTTCAATGCCGCTGGGCGAGCCACTTAATTTAGCTAAAATCTTTGTTTCTCTTGTACGCGGTTCGGTTACCCAAAGGTCATAACCTTTTTCAAAGGAAGATAGATAAAATAATTTACTGGCATCCTTATTCAACACATAATCGCTGATGGAGGAACTGTTTATCGTAAGCCGAACCTGCCGGTCATCCAGATTTTGAAGATCGAGCTTTAGAGTGGAATCTTTTTTAGCTGTTTCATTTTTCTTATCTTTTTTCAGATCAGCGGAATCTGCTTTTTCTTTTTCCTGTTTTTCTTTCCATAGATTATAATCATCTTTTTTAAGGTTAAAAAGATCAAAAGCATCTTTATCAAAAAATACGGTGTAGACATCCAGTTCGCGGCTTCCCTGGTTGGCCAGCGACTTACGGCCTTCGCGACTGCTTAACCAGGTCATTACCTTGCCATCGAGTGCCCATTTTGTATTGAATTCACCAAATCCGCTGTTTACAGGGTAAACAATGGATTGTGAGCCATCGGCTTTTATCAGCCCGGCATTACTCTGAAAAGCATATCCTTTCTGATCATCGGTAATGATCCATTTGCTATCAGGACTCCACTGAAAATCCCAATCGCCATCACTGTAAGAATAATTATGTCCTTTGGGCAACAGGGTTCTTGTTTTTTTGGAACCGATATTATATACCTTCAGAATATTGCGTTCCTCCACATAGGCAATCTCTTTTCCATCAGGGGAATATTTCGGCAGGAATTCCTCCTGTTCCGTAGCAATAAGCGGTTCTTCTTTTAATACAGTGGCCGCATAAAAATAAGGTTCATCTTTGCGTACCAGCGTAGTTGTATATATATCCCAGCTGTTATTTCTTTCAGCGGCATAAATCAAACTTTTTCCGTCAGGCGACCATTGTATCATACGTTCCTGCTGCGGTGTATTGGTAATGCGTTTAGTCTGATTGCCTTCTACACTGGTAACAAATATTTCACCCCGGGTTACAAACGCGATTTCCTTTCCATTGGGGCTTAATGCAAACTCCGTTACATTGCCATTAACGGGATTGTTTTTTTCAATATTGGCGCGGCCGTCATTCGCAATCCGGATGTTTACTTTTACAGGAGTTTCATTTTCCTTTAAAGTATAAATTTCCCCATCGTAAGTAAAACACAAGGTATTGTCGTTTGAAACGCTCAAATGACGAACTGGATTGTTTTTAAAATTCGTCAATTGCATTTCCGATATTTTGAGTGAAACAGGCGTTTTAAAAATATTTTGCGATCCGTTTTTTTCACTTAAATAATAAACATACTGATCATCTTTACTGAATACAGGTTCGCGGTCTTCGCCTTCAAAGCTGCTTATTTTGCTATAAGTTTTATTTTTCACATCCATGATCCAGATATCCCTGGTAACGGAGGATGTATGATGTTTACGCCATTCGTCTTCATATCCCTTGGTGTCTTCAAATACAATCTGACTCGCTTTGCTGTTGTAGCGGGCATTCTGCATGCCGGCGGCACTGATCAAAACGGATTTACCACCATTTACCGGCACACTGTATAAGTTTCTGAAAAGCCTGATGCTAAAACGAACACTGGAAGCAGGCGCATTACGGGCGCTGTTAAAAATGACTTGTTTATCATCGGGTGAAAAATCGGTTGGATAATCATTGCTGCTGTTGTAAGTAAGCCGTACCGGATTGCCACCGGTTGCGGGCATCACAAATACATCAAAATTTCCATACCGGTCACTGGCGAAAGCAATGGATTTACCATCATGACTCCAAACCGGCATCATATCCTGCGCTTCATGAATGGTGAGCGGAACGGCCATGCCGCCCTGAGCATCCACTGTATAAATATCGCCTTTATAACCAAAAGCAATCGTTTTTGCCATCCGGTGATATGGAAGGATAACGCATCCATAAAGGATTATTTTGTGCAAAAACGATGGTTGTGATGAATAAAGCCATAACAATACCAATCCATTTTTTCATAGATAAAAATTTTTGTGTGGCATCAAAGATAATTGAAAGGTGAAAAGTGAAAAGTGAAAAATCAGTAAGTCAATTGGTCAATTACACTATAAAGGGATAAAAAGATGAATAGATTTATTTCGGGCACAGTATTACTACTATGAAGCTTTGGTTGCGTCGTCCCGCTTTTTGCGAAATCAACATTTTTATCTTTATTGAGCAAAATTCAAAACCCTGAAAAAATAACTGATTTATCCCATGCAAAGTATAAAAGTCATGGGGAATTTTTATGCAGTTTGTGCTTCGTTTATCAGATATTTTGCAATGTATTCCCATTCTTCATCCAGGCTGAGCAGCGAAAAATTTTTTCCGGCTTTGGAGTACCAGTAGCGGGCATTGCCATTATCGCCTTCTTTTCGGTGTAAATAAGCATGAACCCAACAGGCTGTTTGGTTTTCCAGGCTGTCTACCAGGTCATGCGCGGAATGCCAGTCGCCTTTGCCATCATACCAAAGGGCCTTCAGGTAAACGGATAATTGCTCCGGCGCCTGTGCTGCGTTGAGTGATTTTTTAAATTCCGCAAAACTAATCATAGCTGCAAATTGCATCTTTTTATGCAATTTTGTTTTTCTGTCTTTTGTAAGTATGAATTTTCTTTTGTAATTATGGTTAATGAAATTCTGTTATTATGGAAATAAATCAATTGCCCGAAAATGAAAAGAAAAGCATCTCATCAAGATGGACTATTCCCGGCGTCCTTGCCTTGATTATTTGCATTTTAGTAGTGCTCATGGCCAAAAGCTGCCAGGGATCTTATGGGAAGCCGGGTTCCGCAAACCATGAAACCAGGGTAATAGAACCTTAAAAATTGCCCACAACGGTTTCTTCTAGAGGGTTACTGTCATGTCAACTGTATATTTTCAGTTTATTTTTCAGCAGATAAATGCAGAACTATGTTGATATCGGCGTAATCAGCGGAAAAAAACAGGCGATATTTTATCATTAACATGAGACTTGCTTTGAAGCAGATTTAACAACAAGGATATTTTAGAACATTTTTTATAAAAGAAATGAAATTACTCATCTTGCTATGCAATAGTTTTAATGTAATATTTCGGATGTTTTTGCTTAGCTTTAATAGCAAGATTCCCCTTAGAATTCTGATTCCGGCCTTTTAATTTGTTTTTTGACAAGATTGCTATAGTTTTTTTGGCAACTATTGCCGGAAATACATAGATGGTGTTCAACCCGATTGTAGGATAAACGATCATTTAATTGTTTTATAAATCAATCATTGTTCATCAAAAATTATAATTTATGTCAATCAATCTTGTGGATACAGTAAAAGCCCTATTCTCGGGCGATGTTATCACTAAAGCAGGTGCAAGGTTGGGCGAAACTGAAACCGGGGTTACAAAAGCTATTTCAGGGATTGTTCCCACAGTAATTTTAGGATTTATAAAAAAGTCTGCTTCCCCTGGCGGAGCCGGCAATCTTTTTAATTTGGCAAAGCAGGAAGCTTCAGGTACCACTTCGGCCAATCTTTCCGGAATACTTGGCGGCGCGCAAAATTCCTTTATACAATCCAAAGGCGCGGATCTGCTAAAAAATATTTTCGCGGATAAAACCGAAAGCATTACCCATACGATTTCCAGTTTTTCCGGCGTAAAGGGATCCTCCGCAGCTTCACTAATGAATGCGACAACTCCTGCTGCTTTGGGAGTATTGGGAAATCACCTTGTTGCAAATAATATGAGCGTTTCAGATCTCAGCTCCCTCTTAAAAGATCAAAAAGATTCTGTGATGCGTGCTTTGCCAACCGGTTTAAATCTTTCTTCATTGGGGGTAGGGAGCATGTCGGATATAGGCAGTAAAATTTCTTCAGCTACTTCCCGTACAACTTCAGATATAAAAAATACCTCTGGTTCGCGCCCGAACCGAATATGGCCATGGATTATTATAATAATCCTCATATTATTGTTATTTTATTTTTGGCGGGGATGTGGTGAAAGAAAGGGAGAAATGGCTACACTGCCACCGCCTGATACTGCTCATACTAATAATCCTTTACCACCTACTTCGGAATCAATAAAAGTACGACTGCCGGATGGTACTGAACTGAGCGCAAATAAAGGTGGAATTGAAGATAAACTTGTAAACTTTTTAAATGATCCGAATAGCAAAGCCGGAAAAGATGTATGGTTTGATTTTGATAAACTGAATTTTAAAACCGGCAGTGCGGAGATTACGGATGAAAGTGCATCTCAAATCAGAAATATTACTGCTATTTTAAAAGCTTATCCAAAATTGAAAATAAAAATTGGTGGATATACGGACAAAACCGGCGATAGCCTGGCAAACATTAAACTTTCCCAATCCCGTGCTGATGCTGTGGTTGATGCATTAAGAAGCGCCGGAGCAAATGCTTTACAGTTAAGCGGAGCTGAAGGTTATGGAGCACAATTTGCAAAAGCCGCCGCCGATGCGCCGGATACAGAAAGGCAAAAAGATAGAAGGATTTCTATTGGAGTAAGAGAGAAATGATTCTATTTTCATTTTATATTCTCCAAATCAAAAAAAGCCCGGGCAAACCAGGCTTTTTCATATTATAAATCAACGTTTTTCAATCTGGTCATAAAAGCCGCCGAAATTATTGTTGCGCACACCTTCTTCATTAAAAAAATCGTTAGGAAAGCCCAATTCAATCTTACTTGCTTCATTAAGCCTGTTTATTTGTGCAACTGATAAATGAACGTCCAGCACTTTCAGATTGTCTTCCAGTTGACTCAATTTAGTAGCGCCAACAATTGGAATACATTTAAATCCCTGTTGCCTTGTCCATTGAAGCGCCACATGTGAAGGTTGCACGCCCAGTTCTTCTGCAACGGCAATAACTTCTTTTGTAATTCGCTGGCTGTTTTCATTGAGCCGTTTACTGTCATCCTTTATTCTTCCTTTGTCGCCTTTTAAATATTTCCCGGTTAAAGCGCCGCCGGCAAGCGGAGCCCAGGGAGTTACGGTCATGTCGAAATGTTTTGCCATCGGTATCAGGTCTCTTTCCGGTGTGCGCTGTAATAAACTGTATTCAACCTGCAAAGCTATAAACCTGCTCCAGCCCATTATTTCAGCCATTGTATTTGCTTTTGAAACCATCCAGGCGGGTGTATCGCTGATGGCGATATAATTTATTTTCCCTTGTTGCACCAGGTCATCCAATCCGCGTAATATTTCATCAATTGGCGTCAGATCATCCCAAATATGCAAATAAAAAACATCAATAAAGTCGGTTTGCAAACGCTTCAAACTTCCCTCCACGCTGCGCATCATATTTTTCCGGTTATTACCCGATGCATTGGGATTGGTTTTATTATCCATTAAGGAATATTTGGTAGCAATTACAAAATAATCGCGGTCCCTGTTGTTTACAAATTCGCCGATTATTTTTTCACTGGTTCCCAGTTTATAAATATTTGCCGTATCCAGAAAATTTCCACCTGCTTCTGCAAAAGCATTCATGATTTCAAAGCTGGTTGCTTTATCGGCGCCCCAGTTGTTTTCAGTACCAAAACCCATGGTCCCCAGGCATAATTCTGATACTTTTAGTCCGCTTCTTCCCAGTAATTTATATTTCATAATTGATTGATTTTTGTTGGTTTAATATAATTAAATGCTCCGCAAAGGTAATTCAGGGTTGGCAGAAACAAAATCAAGGGAATAGTTGGGAGTTATTGTAAAGAGGATTGAGGCGCCTTGTCAGAAAATAATAGGGCGCAACGCTACAAAACCGGCAAAAAACCCAAGGCAGCACCAGCGGTGCGTAATGTTTATAGCAGAGCAGGTTGGAAAAAAGCTCCGTAGGAGCGGCATCATGTTTGAATTAAAAATCTATCCCGGTTTAAATCTATGTGTTGACATAATTATACCGCTCCTACGGAGCTGTTTTTGGTGTTTATAGTTTTCTATTCACCTATCGCTGCGCTGCAGCTTCGTACAGTTTATTCATTGTTCTTGCTGGCTTTCTTTCAAACGTGTAACATCTTTTTTTTTATGCGGGATTAAAATTTTTAAACAGCACCAGCGGTGTGTAAGGTTTATAGCAGAAAGGGTGACATTCTGCGGGAATTTATTTGTTTTCCAGCGCTTTGGGTTTTGCCAAATAATGGAAAAAGCGCCCAAGTGTGCGACGCAAGAAAAGCTTCATAGTAGCAATACTGTTGGGCCCAAAAAAAATATTTACCTTTTACAAGGATATTCCTCTTTGGCGGATAAAAAAAAATGCCAGCTAATGGCTGGCATTTTCAAAAAAATTATTTATTTATTTACTCAGGTACATGCTTTTTTCGCGGTACAAAGTTCTGAAAGTAAGGATCACGCAAATCCTTAATAAAACGAATCGCTTCGCCGGTACTTTTCATTTCAGGCCCTAATTCCTTATTTACATTTGGGAATTTATTAAAGCTGAAAACCGGTTCTTTAATAGCAAAACCTTTTAGCTTTTTTTCAAAAGTAAAATCACGCAATTTGGCTGCACCCAGCATCACTTTTGTTGCCACATTCAGGTAAGGGATCTGGTAAGCTTTTGCAATGAAAGGTGTGGTGCGGCTTGCACGCGGATTGGCTTCTATCACGAATACCTTTCCATCTTTTATGGCAAACTGGATATTGATCAATCCCCGGATATTTAATGCCCGGGCAATTTTTTCGGCATAGTATTCCATCGTGGTTATTACCAATGGAGTAAGATTAAATGCCGGAAGTACCGCATTGCTGTCGCCACTGTGAATACCGGCGGGTTCTATATGCTCCATAACGCCCATCACATGAAATTCTTCGCCATCAAAAATGCCGTCAATTTCCGCTTCCTGGCAACGGTCAAGAAAATGATCGATCAATATTTTATTATCCGGCAAATGTTTGATCAGGCTGATCACCGCTTTTTCCAGCTCTTCATCATTGATCACAATGCGCATCCGCTGGCCGCCCAATACATAACTGGGGCGTACCAATACCGGGAAACCAACTTTTTTGGCCACTTCTATGGCTTCATCGGCGTCAAAAGCAGTACCATATTCAGGATAAGGAATTTCCAGTTCTTTCAGTAAATCACTGAAACGGCCCCGATCTTCGGCAATATCCATATTGTCGAAAGATGTGCCTATGATTTTTATTCCCTTTTCATGAAGACGTTTTGCAAGTTTCAAAGCCGTTTGACCACCCAATTGTACAATTACACCTTCTGGTTTTTCCAGTTCAATGATTTCCCATAAATGTTCCCAATATACCGGCTCGAAGTACAATTTGTCGGCAATATCAAAATCGGTGGAAACAGTTTCAGGATTACAATTCACCATAATGGCTTCGTAGCCGCATTCTTTTACGGCTAACAACCCATGTACGCAACAATAGTCAAACTCAATACCCTGGCCAATCCTGTTTGGACCACTGCCTAAAACAATGATCTTTTTTTTCTGCGAAGGAGTGGATTCGTTGGAAGAAATAGTATTATTCATTTTTTTAAGATTGCGCAAAAATAGGTTCTGAATAACAAAATGGAAACTTAATTTTTTTAGAGCAGCCTGATTGCAATTAAATAAGAGGAAAGAAGGCAATGGAAAAGTTTTGAATTTTGAATTTGAAAGGAGCCAGGGAGTAAAACATTAATGTTGTAAAAAGTCAATTAATCTGGCAATTACTTTTTGGGTGAAAGAAGATGATAAAGTTGCTGCTCTTTTTAAAATAATAGATTCGTTTGCTTCAAAAATTCTGTTGCACCTTACAAAGCTGTTCACAGGTAAATCTCCGTATAAGAAATCCGGGTTTTTAATTTCTAAACTATAACTTGAATTGTATGCTTTGGAAGTGATCATTACTAATAGATAATCATTCGCGTCTAATTCCTTTATAATTAATGCAGGGCGCTTCTTATACTGTGAAAGATCTGTATATGGAAAAGGTATCACTACGATATCACCTGCTATAAATTTTCCCATGCTTTGTCTTCTTCAGCGGTTAGCCATTCTTTTTCCAATACTGAATGGGATGTAAGAAATGAGAAAGCGGACAATTCTTTTTCCTGTAACAGTAATTCTAATAGTTTTTTACGCTCCTCTGTTGTGAGAACAGAAACAGCTTTTATAACTTCGCTTAAATTATGTGAAAGAGGATCGCTCATTTCAGATCAATTTTGTCATCCGAAGTTAGCCAAACTTTACATAAATAATCCCTTTAAGTATTCAAAATAAGCTCCTTAAAAATAAATTAATGTGTATTTTTCTGTAATAGATGTAAAGCCACTAAATGATTATCTACTTCATTTAACATTTAAAAATGGAGAACAAAGGATTTTTGACATGAAATCTTATTTGGAAACAGGGATTTTCAAGAAGTTAAAAGATGAAAATATTTTTAAAAGTGTAAAAATTAGTTTTGATACGGTTGAGTGGGTAAATGAGGTAGATATAGATCCTGAAACATTATATCATAGCAGTATCAGCATTTAAAAACTTTAGACATAAGGTTTCATCTTACCAATGAGGATCTTTCAAAATATACTTGTAGGAGCATGCAATGTTTGGCAGGACATAGATTTCGCGGCTATCTGGTAGCAGCCAAACTTTTACAGATGTTCTTCGCGATACCCGGTCCTTCATAAATAAATCCTGTCCATACCTGTACCATTGAAGCGCCTGCATTTAATTTTTCCTTTGCATCGGCGCCATTAAAAATACCGCCGCTTGCAATAATGGGAATTTTGCCTTGTGTTTGTTTATGCAAAAATTCAACTACGGCGGTAGATCGTTGCTGCAAAGGTTTTCCGCTCAAACCACCGGCTCCAATGTGTTGCAACTCTTTTTTTGATTGTTCACTCAATCCTTCCCTGCTAATGGTGGTATTGGATGCAACCAGGCCATCCAGTTTTACTTCAAATGCGAGTTCCGCTATTTCATTCAATTGCGTTTCGGTAAGATCAGGCGCTATTTTTAATAATAAAGGTTTACGCTTTAATTGCCGGTCGTTCAGATTTTGAAGATGGTCCAATATTTTCCGAAGGGATTCTTTTTCCTGCAATTCTCTTAAACCGGGTGTATTAGGCGAACTTACATTTACTACAAAATAATCCACGCAGTCAAAAAGTTCGTTGAAGCAAATTTCGTAATCCTTCCAGGCTTGTTCATTAGGGGTTATTTTATTTTTCCCGATATTGCCACCTACCATCATGGAAGAAGATTTGACGCTGAGAATGGATTTTCTTTTCCTCAACCTGTTTGCAACTGCTTTTACGCCTTCATTATTAAATCCCATCCTATTAATCAGCGCCTTGTCGGCAGGCAGGCGAAACAAGCGCGGTTTGTCGTTTCCCGGCTGCGGCAATGGAGTTACGGTGCCAATTTCAACAAATCCAAAACCCAGTGTTTCCAGCTCGCGGAGGTAAAGCGCATTTTTATCGAAGCCCGCCGCCAAACCAACTGGATTTTTAAAGTTTAATCCAAACAGATCCTTGTGTAACAGTTTATCATTATACTGAAATTGCTGTTCTAAATTTTTTTTAGCCAGCTTATTATTACAAGCGAACTGTCAATGCGTTCATGGAGAAATAATGGGCTGTTTCAGGAGAAAGCAGAAAAAGCATTTGTCGAAGAAAAGGATAAATCATGCGGCGAAGATAAAAACAGATTTATGATTTTTGATTTGTGATGTTTGATATGTGATTTATGATGGCGTTTAGATTCTTGATTTAGGATAAATTCGTGATTTTTGATGTCATTCAAAAATCTACATCATAAATCCGAAATCCTCAATCTTACATCAAAAATCCTACATCTTCAATCTGAAATCCAAAATCCAAAATCATAAATCAAAAATCAGAAACTCACCTCCAGCTGATCAAAGAAGTTAACGGATAACGCAAATTCCGGTATTGCATCATATCCACTTTTACTGAGCCAACAATGATCGGGGTTTCTATACGGATCGGGATTTTATTGCCGTCATCACTTACCCAAATGGTCATTTTTTCACCTCCTTCAAACAAGGAACCTTTTAGTAAAAGCGGTTTAAATTTGATGCAATTGAATTTTCCATAGCGTGTTTTAACCACTTCTTTGCCTAAATAGCGGACATACAATTCATACACTTCATTATCCAGAAACATTTTAAAAGGAATTCTGTCGCCTACCTGGTATTTATGAAATTCAATATTGCGCGCATTATAGGTTGCGCTTAATACATCATGAACACAATCCGGAACTTTAAATACGCCATCGGTAGTAATAGCGGTATTTGTTTGCTGATTGAAAGTAATGTTTTCATATTTTTTGTACCCGCCTTCATCCACATTCCGTATAAATTTCATTGGTTGCAGTGTGGTGGTATCAAAAAACGTTTCATAACGATCTCTTACTTTGAATATCCAGTCGTATTTAGAATTGGTAGCCCCGGATGCCACTACATGGTACACGGATTTGTTATTCATTTTTTCCAGGCTGGTATTAAATGTAGCAGTGCCGGCATTTACATACAAGCCGATCACATTATAGAAAATATTGTAGGTAAGTGATTCGCCGCCCTGGAAACTGGTATTGCGAATGCCGCACAATAAATCGCCGGCTGATAATTTTATCCCACTGAATACCGTTATTAAAATGAGTACAATTTTCTTCACACTTATTTGTTTCTAAATAATTTAACGCCTAATATAAACAAACTTCCGGCCAAAGAAGGAATAATCAGATTTACTACCCAGATGGAGGCTGCGGTTGCTACAATGCCTAATGTATTGCTGCTTAATAATCCAAATAGCTGAATACTGATCTCACCCCTCAATCCGAGCTCCGCAATAGGTATGGTGGGCACAATGGCCAAAGCAAGAAAAAGTACGCAGGTCGTCCAGCTGGCATCCACCCAATTTACCTCCACCTTAAAAATGTACAATATAAGTAAATACTGCATTATAAAAACAATAAACCGGAAAATGGAAAGGGATAAGATCTTCATAAGATCCTTCCAGTGAAAATCCTCCAGGTTTTCAACAAATATTTTATGCCGGCTTACAAGCGGTATTTTTTCGAACCATTTTGTAAACCAGGAAAGCCTGAAATAAATCAATAACAACAACATGATTCCAAAGCTGAGTACATACATTAAACCGTTGAGCCAGAAAAGCGGCAAGCCTTCCAGTTGAATTATCGGATTAAAAACTTCCGTGCGCAAATAAACAAGTCCCATCAAACCGGCGCACATCGTTACAATAAACTGGCTCATGCTGCCAACAACCGTAACGGCTATGGATCGTAAGCGGTTCCCTTCCTGCATGTATAGTAGTCTGCCCACATATTCACCCATTCCCTTGGGAAGAAATAAAGAAAAAGACAATCCGGATAAAACGGCTTTAAAAGACCTGAAAAATGAAATCGGCTGAATCGGGGTAATTAATAGCTGCCATTTACGGGCTTCCAATCCCCAATTGATACCCATCAGCAGAAAAACAAGGAAAAAAAGCCATTTGCGCATGCCAAGAAACGCGTCCACAATGGTATCCCAGGATTGCTGTAAATTAGATTGATGCTGAATCCGGGAATAAATGGAATAAGAAAGAATTAAAAATAAAACAGGCCCGAGTATATAATTCAGTATTATTTTATAACGTTGCTTCAGTTTCAGTAGATTAAATTTTTTTCAAACCTACATCAAAACAATCATTTTGTGGAAAGGAGCGCTTTGAAATGAAAATATCTGACCTGAAAAGTTTTATTTTGTCCGACTCATGCAACAACCAGATAAAATCATTTTAGGAATAGATCCCGGTTCTTTACTGATGGGATATGCCATTATTGAAATTCATGGCAATACACCTTCGCTTGTAGTAATGGATGCTCTGAAGCTTTCTGATAAAAAAAATATTTATGCACGCCTGCAAATGATTCATACCAAAGTAAGCGCATTGATTGAGGAATATAAGCCCGGAAGTTTTGCCATTGAAGCGCCTTTTTTTGGAAAAAATGTACAAAGCATGTTAAAGCTCGGCCGTGCGCAGGGAGTAGCTATTGCCGCTGCCATGCAGGCAACCATCAGTGTAACGGAATATTCACCTAAAAAAATAAAACAATCCATTACCGGTAATGGAAACGCGGATAAAGACCAGGTATGGAAAATGCTGCAGCAAATTCTGAACATTAAGGATAAACCCAAATATTTTGACGCTACAGATGCGCTGGCCGTTGCTTTGTGTCATTATTACCAGGGATCATCGCGGCTTGCAGGAAAATCTGCCGCTTTTAAAGGATGGGATGATTTTTTATTGAAAAATAAAGAAAGGATAATTAAATAACCAACATTTCAGGATATCGTATCCCGGCAAACGCTTATTTCAAAGCGGAAATTATCCGCTGCTGCACCTCTTTTAATTCCTCATCGGAAATCTTTAATTTTCCTCTTGTAAAATTAAGATCATCAATATGGTTGATAGGTACCAGGTGCAGATGCGCATGTGGCACTTCCAATCCTACCACTGCCATTCCGCAACGGTTGCAGTCAAAACTTTTTTCAATTGCTTTGGCAATGGGTTTGGCAAACAATAGCAGGCGAGAAAGATAATCATCGGAAAGATCAAATATATTATCGGTTTCAATTTTGGGCACTACAAGCACATGGCCTTTTACCAAAGGGAAGATGTCGAGGAATGCGAAGAAATGATCATCTTCCGCGATTTTAAAAGAAGGTATTTCGCCGGCGATTATTTTTGAAAAAATGGTCATAATGGATAAATTGAAATGAAAAATGAATTTACGCTAAGTTTTATTCCAATTAATGGAGCATATTAATAAAAAAAAAGTTTCGCGGATACGAAACTTTTTTTTGAGTTTATTAGCAGGTTTTATAAACTGATGTCTTCAATTCTGAATTTGATGACTCCCCTGGGAGCTACCACATCTGCAATATCTCCCTTTTGCTTTCCAAGCAATCCTTGGCCGATTGGGGAATTAACGGATATTTTACCCAATTTTAAATCGGCTTCTTTTTCACCTACAATCTGGTAAGTGACGGTTTTTTTTGTAGCCATATTGGTGATGGTTACGCGTGTTAATATCGAAACTTTACTCGTGTCAATTTCACTGATGTCTACAATACGGGCGTTGGCAAGATGCGCTTCCAGACCGGCAATCTTTGCTTCCAGGTGGCCCTGCGCATCTTTTGCCGCATCATATTCCGCATTCTCTTTAAGATCCCCTTTTTCACGTGCCTCCGCAATAGCTCTTGAGGCAGCCGGCCGTTCTACCGATCTTAAATGGTATAGCTCCTGTTTCATTTTTTCAAAGCTCTCTTTGGAGACATACATTATTTCACTCATAAAAATATCTTTTAACAAGAGGTAAAAAAAATACAACGCCACAATTGTGCAGCGTTGCAGAACAAACAAAAATACAAAATTTCTATTTTTCGGCAAACTATTCAATCTATGAAAACTGTTTCTGATTTTTTAACAGTCCGGCATATCAATACGGTATGAATTTTTCGTTATTAAACTAAAAATACCCAAATGAAACAGGTTACAAAAAACAAATCCGAGATATACACGATCGGAAATTCACAAACCGGCCATTATTATTGGATCGGAAATGGAACTGATGGAATTGATCACTTCGTAGGGCAGACTTTTAAGACCGGCCGTGAAGGAAAATTACAAACTATCAGCATATATCCGGAAATGATTTTTGGCCAGACAGATGCCGTTTTATCGGTCTTCGAATTTGATGAAAAATTGCATACATGGAAAGAAAAAAAGTCTGAATGCCGCTTAATGCTCAATAAGGAGATGGCCCAAAAATGGATAAGTTTTGATATGAAACAAATTCATTTGTATCCGGAAAGGCAATATGCTTTTAAAGTAAACTGCAACCATGGCGGAATGATGGCCATCGCGGAATGTTCCTGGAAATTCAATGACCCATATCCTGATGGCGAACAATGGGTGGGGTCTTCTGAAAATCCTGCCGGAAACTTTCACCGGAATTTTGATATTGCTTTTATCGCTGAGATTAAAACCAATTAAATACCCACTTTATCTAATACCATTTTAGCCATTTTATAAAAAGCTTCATGGCTATATCCTGCTATGTGCGGAGTTATTAACACATTGGATTGGGCGGTAAGCCAGTCTAACTGCGCTTTTTCCTCCAAAGTATAGGTTGGTAGTTTTTCATTTTCCAAAACATCCAAAGCCGCTCCGGCTATATTATTATTGGTTAAAGCTTTTATAAGCGCATTTGTATCTGTTACTTTTCCGCGGCAAGCAGTTAAAAACAAGGGTCTTTTTTTTAACGATTGAAAAAACAAATCATTCGCATAATGATATGTTTCATCTGTTAGTGGTAAATTTAAACTTATCACATCCGCATAACGTTCCACTTGCTCAAGAGATGCCTCATGCACATGACCTTTTGCAAAATCATATTTATATTTATCATGCGCCAAAACCGTAACATCGAAGGCGGAAAGTAATTTTGCAAAGGCCGAACCGGTATTACCAAAACCAATGATTCCGACTGTTTTTCCAGTTAACTCCATCCCACGGTTGGCATCCCTGATCCATTTGCCTTGTTTTACTTCATCGTAACTTTTGTGCACATTATTCATCAGGCCCAATAACATGGCGATGCTGTGTTCTGCCACAGCATTTCTATTTCCTTCAGGGCTGCTTACACATAAAATACCTTTTGACTCCGCATAGGGAACATCTATTAATTCCATTCCACTGCCCAGTCTTCCTATCCATTTCAAATTTATTGCCTCATCAATCAATGCCTTATCAATTTTTAATCTCGTAGTTACGATCAATCCCTCAGCATCGCTGATCAGCTTTTTTAAATCAGTATAAACTACTTCCGGAAGGTAAACCGTTTCATAACCTTTTGATTGCAAAGTTTCCATCAGGTAATTATGGGCTTTTGCGGTAACAATTACTTTTGGCTTCTGAGATGTGGTTGTATTAAATGTCATGTAATAAATTATTTCATTAAAAAACTAAGTCTGGCAAAATCCTCTACTGTTAATTGTTCAGCTCGTTTTTGAAAGATATCATCTTTCAAAACCTCCGTATCAAACAAACTTTTAGTGGCATTGCGCAATGTTTTTCTTCTTTGATTGAAAGCGGTTTTTACCAGTACAAAAAAAGCCCTTTCTGATTTAATATTTACTTTATCTTTTTTTCTTGTAAAACAAATTACGCCACTATTTACTTTTGGCGGTGGATTGAAACAGTTTGGTGAAACATCGAATAAATATTCAACCGTATAAAAAGCCTGAACCAAAACACTTAAAATTCCATATACTTTTGAACCGGGATGCGATGCGATGCGCTGGGCTACTTCTTTTTGAAACATACCAATCATAAGTGGAACCTGATCTTTCCATTCAAGAACCTTAAAAACGATTTGAGTGGAGATATTGTATGGAAAATTTCCGGTTAAGGTAAATTCTCCTTCAAAAGGAGCTGCGATTTCTAGAAAATCACGATGAATAATTTTCTCCGTTATAGAAGGATAAGTTTTTTGAAGATAAGTTACTTTTTCTTCATCCAGTTCTACGGTTTTAAAATTGATCGAATCAATGGATAACAAATATTTCGTAAGTGCTCCCGCTCCGGGACCTACTTCCAAGCAATTGTCGTCCTTCGGAAAGTGCGCCTTTTTTTTCAAGCGCAGCAACAATATTTTTACAAATATTTTCATCGGTGAGAAAATGTTGCCCTAATGATTTCTTTAATGTGTATTGCATCAAAGGCAAAAATAGTTCATTGAATTGTTTAATTGGTGCATCGCTGCATGGTTTAATTGTTGTATGGTTGCATTGCTTAATTGTTATATTGTTTAATTGTTTAAATGACCCGTGGTATTATTATAGTAAAAAAACAGGAAATCAATTTCATAGAACAATTAAACCATATAGCAATTCAACAATAAAACAATTGCTAATGCTTTTTTTGCGCATTTGTTTTTAAAGAAAGAATATATCGAACCATCGTGGATGCATCCTGGTTGGTAAGATTTGGATGCGGGGTCATTGCAACTGTTCCCCATCTGCCGGAACCACCGTGAATTATTTTATGGGACAGAATATCTACATTGGCTTCGGTAAGCTCATATTTATTGGATATATCCATATAAGAAGGGCCAATACTTTTTTTATCAACCTGATGGCAGGTTAAACAATCTCCGGCAGCTACCAGCCGCGCTCCGCTTTCATTGGCCGAATCGGTGGAAGCCGCCGGATTGTTTTCAAAACTTGTTGTAGCGGTTACTTTATTGTCTTTCCGGGAAGATGAATAATTGCAAGCCGCTGTCATTATTATTACTATAAAGAAGTACCATAGTTTCATTGGAATATATTTTTTATTCACAATGAAACATATACTACAAACCTAGTACCAAACGGTTGAAAGTTTCATCACTTCCCGTTCCTGCGAAATCATCAAATGCTTTTTCGGTAACGCGGATAATATGATCTTTAATAAAACCGGATCCTTCTTTAGCTCCGTCTTCCGGATGTTTCAATGCACATTCCCATTCCAACACCGCCCAGCCTTTGTAATCATATTGCGTCAGTTTGCTGAAAACTGATTTAAAATCCACCTGTCCATCACCCAATGAACGAAAACGGCCAGCACGCTCCACCCATCCGGTATAGCCGCCATATACGCCTTGTCTGCCCGTGGGATTGAATTCCGCATCCTTAACATGAAACATTCTAATGCGTTCGTGGTAAATATCAATATATTCGAGATAATTTAAACACTGCAATACAAAATGTGAGGGATCGTATAACAAACAGGCACGTGGATGTTGGTTTACATGCTCTAAAAATCTTTCATAGCTTACGCCATCGTGCAGGTCTTCACCGGGATGTATTTCATAACATAGATCCACTCCATTTTCATCAAATACATTTAAGATGGGTAACCAGCGGTTTGCCAATTCCTGGAAGCCGGTTTCTACCAATCCGGCAGGGCGCTGTGGCCAGGGGTAAACTGTTTGCCATAATAATGCACCGCTGAAAGTGCCATGTGCATTCAATCCGAGATTCTGAGAAGCTTTGGCCGCATATTTTAATTGTTGTACCGCCCACTCCGTACGCGCTTTTGGATTGTTGCGATAAGCTTCCGGTGCAAAACCATCAAATAATTGATCATAAGCGGGATGTACAGCCACAAGTTGGCCCTGCAAATGCGTGGATAATTCGGTGATTTCCAAACCGGCTGCATTTACTATACCTTTTATTTCATCTGCATAGGTTTTGCTTTCTGCAGCTTTTTGCAGGTCTATCATGCGCGGATCCCATGTAGGAATTTGTACACCTACATAGCCCAGGCTTTTAGCCCATTCGCAAATGGATTGTAAAGAATTGAAAGGCGCCTGATCGCCTAAAAATTGCGCTAAAAAAATTCCGGGTCCTTTAAGTGTTGTCATAATGATTGGTATTCAATGAGAAGTTATTTATCGTAAGTAAAATATTTGATTCTTATTTTTATATTGTTGTTTTTTCTATAGCCAACCACAATGGAACCTTCAGTTACTTTATCCCAATTTGTTAGTATGGTTTCTAAGGTGGCTATATGATAAGAACCATTAAAATGGCCGGGTCTTAAATAAATGATTGATAAAAATTCAATGTTTCGGATATAAATAATCTTTCCAAAATCACTGTCATGAGTTAAAATAATTCGTTTTTCCGCAAATGCTTTTTCAATAATTTTCACATCCGCAATTCCAAAAAGTTTTTCTTTTTTATACTTGAAATTTCACACCCGTATTTCTCCAGCCACTCTATGACTTCGTCAGAAATATTTTCATCGGCGAAAAAGGATTGCAGCAGCATTGATCAGGAATGAATTTCTTTTTCAATTAAAATTTCATTTTTGAAAAACTGTGCAGCATATCTTATCGCTTCCTCCACAGAGCCTTCTGGTAAGTGGGGGTATTTCTTATAAATTGATTCCGCAGTTCCCCCCGTGGCAAGCCATTCCAATATTAATTCAACACTGATCCGGGTTCCCTTTATAATAGGTTTTCCATTTAAAATACCCGCATCGGAAGAAATAAATTGAAATATCATAATATAAAATTAAGCATTTTTGTATGAGGTAGCAGGTTTCAGGTATGAGGTATGATAAGCTCATACCTCATACCTCCGCCTCAGACCATCAAATCTTATGCTCGGTCCATTTTTGTTCAGATTTGGAAGATGCAACTACATTATCAATAAATGCCATTCCTCGAACCCCGTCTTCAACATTCGGAAAATCAAGATCTTCTGTTGATGGAGTTCTTCCTTCTATCCGTGCTGCCAGTGTATTGGAAAAATTCCGGTAAATATTGGCAAATGCTTCCAGGAATCCTTCGGGATGACCAGCTGGTGTGCGTGTATTATGCTTTGCATAACTACCCAGATAGCCCATACCGGTTCTATAAATTTGCGCCGGCTGATCCAGCCATTTTAATAATAAAGTATTGGGTTCCTGTTGCGCCCATTCCAGTCCGCCCTTTTCTCCGTATATTCTTATTTTTAGCGCATTTTCTTCACCCGCTGCCACCTGGGAAGCCATTAGTACACCGGCGGCGCCATTCTCAAATTTTAATAATACATTTCCATCGTCATCAAGTGCGCGGCCTTCCACCATTATATTCAGATCGGCGCAAAGCTGCGTGATTTTATTACCTGTAATATACTCCGCCAAGTTGGCTGCATGCGTGCCTATATCTCCCATAGCGCCGCTTTTCCCGCTTTTGCTGGGGTCAGTTCTCCATGCGGCCTGGGTATTACCTTCTCTTTCTGATAGTTTGCTAAGCCAGCCTTGTGGATATTCTACCCATACTTTTCTGATTTTTCCAAGAGCGCCTTCTTTTACCATTTGTTTTGCCTGCTTCACTAATGGGTATCCTGTATAAGCATGAGTAAGACAAAGGAGCAATCCTGTTTCATTCACTTTTTCCTGGAGTTTTTTGGCTTCCTCGAGGGTGAAAGTCATCGGTTTTTCAATCACCACATGAAAACCGTTATCCAATGCCATCATAGCCGGAGCAAAATGAGCAAAATTGGGAGTAACGATGGTTACAAAATCCATCCGCTGGTCTTCAGGCAATGCCTTTTCCTTGCGGATCATTTCCTCATAATTAAGATAAATCCTGTCTTGGTTTAAAAACAGCATTTCCCCTGATTCCCGGGCTATTTCCGGATGAATACTTAATGCGCCACATACCAGTTCTACATTACCATCCAAAAAAGCTGCATGACGGTGAACCGCGCCAATGAAAGCATCTTTGCCGCCTCCTACCATTCCCATTCGTAATTTTCTTTTCATGTCTGTTAGTAGTTAAATTGTTAGATTTAATAATTATAGAGAATCTTTATAAAAAAGGTATTAAACTTGAAATGTATGCAAGTATTCTGTAAAAAAAATAAAAAATCAGAAAAAATTAACCGGTTGCAATTAAAAATAAAAAATTACATTTATCCCGCGATTTTTTATTAATCAATCTAATGATATGCATAAAAGCCCTCAACGTCAAAAATTATTTGTAGCCAGTTGCCTTGCTCTTCTTGTCACTTCTCTTTCTTTTGGTATTCGCGCCGGAATTTTAAACCGCCTCGGGGTGGAGTTCCATTTAAGCAACAGTGAGCTGGGAACAATCGCGGCTACTGCTTTCTGGGGATTTCCGCTGGCTATTATTATTGGCGGTTTTGTGGTAGATGTTATTGGGATGAAGCGTTTATTGGTTGCAGCTTTTGTATTTCATCTTGCAGGTATTTTATTAACCATTTTTGCCGGCGGATACTGGACCTTGTTTTTATCCACCCTGTTAATCGGTATTGCAAACGGAACAGTGGAAGCAGCCTGTAATCCTTTGGTGGCTACCATCTTTCCTGAAAATAAAACCACCAAACTCAATCATTTTCATCTGTGGTTTCCCGGGGGAATCGTAATCGGTAGTTTGATTGTATTTTTATTTGATAAAATAGGGTTGGGATGGCAGGTACAGGTAGGTATTATGCTGATTCCAACGCTGATCTATGGATATTTATTCAGTAAACTTGATTTTCCCGTTACAGAAAGAGTGGCCAGCGGCGTTTCCTCCAAAGAAATGTATCGCGCATTACTAAGTCCTCTGTTTCTTTTTATGATTATCTGCATGTTTGGTACCGCCATTACAGAATTATTTACCAATCAATGGGTAAATGTATTGTTGAGTAATGTAACGCAGAATGCTATTTTAATTTTGATGTTAACCACAGGTATTATGGTTGTAGGTCGCGGATTTGCAGGACCTATAGTACACCGGATATCTCCAATAGGAGTATTGTTATTTTCCGCTATCGTATCTGCCCTGGGATTGTATTTATTAGCAACTTTAACGGGCACAGCTATATTCGCTGCCGCTCTGATATTTGGAATCGGAGTTTGTTATTTCTGGCCGACCATGATTGGTTTTGTAGCCGAAAATCTGCCCAAGACCGGAGCCGTTGGATTGAATCTTATTGGTGGCGCGGGCATGTTTGCCGTATCCGTTTATATGATCTTTATGGGTGGCTTTTATGACAACCTGATTGCCGGGCAATTGCCGGCAGGAGCGGTTCTGGATGAATTCCGTTCAGCGCCAGCAGGTTCAGAAATGGCCACACAGTTTGCTCAGGCAACAGCTATGGCAGGTCCTGAAGTTTTAAAAACAACCCTGGTTATTCCTATTGTATTAATTGTTGCTTTTGCCGGATTGTTTGTTTACATGCGCAATCGCAAAAAACAGTCTTATCAACAGAAAACGGTATCTTCCTTATAATCTCATTCAATAAGCTCAATTTTTATTCATCTGAATGCCAAAAGACCTAAACAGAAGAAATGCAATCAGGAATATGGTGGCCGGCTCTGCATCACTGGTGGCTGCAAATACGCTGCTCTCTTCTTTTACCGAAACAAACACCTCTAAAAGTTTTGCATTGAAAGGAAATATTAATCATTCCGTTTGCCGCTGGTGCTATGGCGGTATTCCGCTTGACGAGCTTTGTGCGGCTTCCAAACAAATGGGACTCAAAGGAATTGACCTTGTAGGACCAAAGGATTGGAATGTTTTGAAAAAGCATGACCTCGTATCTTCCATGTGTAATGGGGCGGAGATCAGCCTGACCGAAGGATTTAATGATCCGCAATATCATCCCAAACTGGTATCCAATTATACGGAGCATATTGACCTTGTTGCAAAAGCCGGGTATAAGAACCTGATTTGTTTCAGCGGCAGCCGCCGTGGAATGGATGATGAAACCGGCCTGAAAAATTGCGCCGAAGGAATTAAAAAGATTATTGGCCAGGCTGAAAAAAAAGGTGTCATCCTTCAAATGGAATTATTAAACAGCAACGTGGATCATAAAGATTATATGTGCGATAAGAGCGCCTGGGGAATAGAATTATGTAAACGCGTCGGTTCGGATAATTTCAAATTATTGTACGATATTTATCACATGCAGATTGATGAAGGCGATATTATCCGTACTATCCGCGATCATCATGAGTATTTCGGGCATTATCATACCGGCGGTGTTCCGGGCAGAAATGAGATTGACGATACCCAGGAATTGTATTATCCGGCAATTATGAAAGCCATAGTAGCAACCGGGTATCAAGGATTTGTGGCACAGGAATTCATCCCTGCGAAAAAAGATAAGCTCGCATCGCTGAAAGAAGGTGTTTTGATTTGTGATGTTTAGGTAACAGGTATGAGGTATCAGGTATGAGTAAAGGCATTTACATGTGATTTTGGATTATGTGATTTTAAAATTTTGGGATTTTTAGATTTGGTGGTTGGAAATGCCCTGTAAGGCAAAATAATAAAATTAGAATCTGAGACATTATCAGCGACTCAAATCATCAAACCAATAATCAATAAAAATGTCGACTTTTTTGGCGACAAGACATCTGGGATCAGGTATCAGGTAATCTTGAACCGCTTTATTTAAATAAAAATAAAATATTATGGCAGAAAATGTATATGATGCAATCGTAATCGGTTCCGGCATCAGTGGCGGCTGGGCCGCAAAAGAACTGTGCGAAAAAGGATTGAAAGTAATCATGCTTGAACGTGGAAAAAATATTGAGCATATTAAAGATTATGTAAGCGCCAATAAAGAAGCCTGGGATTTTCCGCATCGGGGTCGCCGAACTCAGCAAATGATAAAAGATTATCCTGTATTAAAACGGGATTATCCGCTGAATGAAACCAATCTCGATTGGTGGGCAAGTGATAAAGACAGTCCATATACAGAAATAAAAAGATTTGACTGGTTTCGCGGATATCATGTAGGCGGACGTTCCTTAATGTGGGGCAGACAGAGTTATCGCTGGAGTGATATGGATTTTGAAGCCAATGCAAAAGAAGGTATTGCTATTGACTGGCCTATACGTTATAAGGAAATTGCGCCCTGGTACGATTATGTGGAAAAATTTGCAGGCATCAGCGGTTCCAAAGAAGGTTTGCCTCAATTGCCTGATGGTCAGTTTCTTCCCGCCATGGAAATGAATTGTGTGGAAAAAGATGTGGCTGCACGTCTTAAAGCGCATTATAAAGGCAAACGATCTATGATCATTGGCCGGGTGGCGCATATTACTGCTCCCATCCTGATCGGGAAGCAATGCCAGTACAGAAATAAATGCTGGGTCGGTTGTCCTTTTGGCGGCTATTTCAGTACGCAGTCTTCTACTTTGCCTGCGGCAATGAAAACAGGAAATCTTACCGTTCGTCCCTGGAGCATCGTTACAAAAATTTTGTACGATAAAGACACCAAAAAAGCAACCGGTGTAGAAGTGCTGGATGCGGAAACCAATAAAACTTATGAGTATAAAGCAAAGATCATTTTCCTAAATGCTTCTGCACTCAACAGCGCCTGGGTATTGATGAATTCTGCTACCGATATCTGGCCCGATGGCCTGGGAAGCAGCAGCGGTGAATTAGGCCATAATGTCATGGATCATCATCTCGGTGTAGGCGCAAGTGGCGATGTGGAAGGATATGAAGATAAATATTATTTTGGCCGCCGTGCTAATGGTTTTTACATTCCACGTTTCCGAAACTTTTTTGGTGATAAAAGAGATTATCTGCGTGGTTTTGGTTACCAGGGTGGCGCCAGCCGCCAGGGATGGAGCCGCGAAATTGCGGAAATGAATATCGGCGCTGCTTTTAAAGAAGCGCTATCCGAACCCGGTCCATGGACAATGGGCATGGGTGGCTTTGGAGAAACATTGCCTTATCATGAAAATAAAATTACTTTAGATAAAACCAAAAAAGATAAATGGGGTTTGAATGTCCTGGCCTTCGATGCGGAATTGAAAGACAATGAACTGAAGATGCGTAAGGACATGCAGGCGGATGCGGTGGAAATGCTGGAAAGTGCAGGAGTAAAGAATGTGAGAAGTTGGGATAATGATGCTTTTCTTGGCCGTGGGATTCATGAAATGGGAACCGCAAGGATGGGTAAAGATCCTAAAACCTCGGTACTGAATAAATGGAACCAGGTTTGGGATGCGCCAAATGTGTTTGTAACCGATGGCGCTTTCATGACCTCAGCAGGTTGCCAGAATCCGTCCTTAGGTTATATGGCATTTACGGCAAGAGCCGCAGATTATGCAGTGAATGAATTGAAAAAAGGAAATATTTAAACACGATAAAATTTTTTCAAAAGAATTTTTATGAGCCCGGCATCAACCTTCGTGGCATCGTTTGTTGCGTCGCACATTTCGGGGTTCTGTTCTACTATTAAGCTTGTCGTTTATAATTTTTTTAAATGCTTTTCTATGCCGGGAGATTCATCGAAAATAAATATCAATACCAAAGCTGTTGCAGCCAATAGTTTTGATGCTATTGTGATCGGTTCCGGCATCAGCGGAGGCTGGGCTGCAAAAGAGCTTTGTGAAAAGGGATTAAAAACCCTTGTACTCGAGCGCGGACGTGATGTAGTACATTTAAAAGATTATCCAACAGCAACTAAAAATCCCTGGGATTTTGCCCATCGCGGCAAAATGCCGCTGGAGACGCTGGAGGAAAACCCTATTGTTAAAAAATGTTATGCATACGGCGAAGCAACCGAACATTTTTTTGTAAAAGATAAAGAACATCCTTACATACAGGAAAAACCTTTCGACTGGATCCGTGGTTACCAGGTGGGTGGAAAATCCTTATTATGGGCCAGACAAACACAACGCTGGAGTAAATATGATTTTGAAGGTCCGGCAAGAGATGGTTTTGCTGTGGATTGGCCCATTCGTTATGAGGATATTGCGCCCTGGTATTCCCATGTGGAAACATTTGCGGGAATCAGTGGAAACCGGGATGGCGTGGATACGCTACCCGATGGTGAATTTCTGCCGGCCTGGGAAATGAACTGTGTGGAAAAGGAAGTTCAAAAAAGAATAATGTCTAATTATAAGGATCGTTATGTAGTGCAGGGTCGCTGCGCACATTTAACGCAACCAAAAGACATTCATATACAACAAGGCCGTAACCAATGCCAGGCAAGAAGCTTATGCGAAAGAGGATGTCCTTATGGAGGCTATTTCAGCTCCAACGCCTCTACCATTCCCTGGGCGCAGAAAACCGGAAACCTAACTCTGCGCCCGGATTCAGTGGTACATTCCATTATTTATGATGACAAAAAAAATAAAGCGGTTGGTGTGCGGGTTATTGACGCGCATACAAAAAAATCAACTGAATATTTCGCTAAAATAATTTTTGTAAATGCCGCCTGCTTAAACAGCAATCTTATTTTACTTAATTCCACTTCCGGCCGTTTCCCAAATGGCTTCGGAAATGATAATGGATTGTTAGGAAAATACATTGCATTTCACAATTATCGTGGTACTGTTTCCGCATCCATAGATGGGCCGGAGGATAAATATTATTATGGCCGCAGACCTACGCAGCCCATGATGCCAAACTTCAGGAATGTGCAAAAACAGGAAACAGATTTTCTTCGCGGCTATATGTGTTTTTATGGTGCATATCGCGGAAGAGGATATGGCGCGGGAACCGATGGAATTGGTGAAGCATTCAAGAATTCCCTTACAGAATTGGGTGGCTGGGGTATATCTATGATGATGCAGGGAGAAACCATTCCCAAAGAAACCAATCATGTAAGATTAAGCGCCGATCAAAAAGACGCATGGGGAATTCCACAACTCATCACTTCTGTTGATTACGATGACAACGATGAAAAATCAATGCGGGATTTTCTTACACAGGCTTCTGAAATGCTGGATAAAGCCGGATGTAAGAATATAAGCCAGCATGAAAGTAGCCAGGCTCCGGGACTGGATATTCATGAAGTGGGAGGCGTAAGAATGGGCCACGATCCGAAAACATCGTTGTTGAACGGATGGAATCAGTTTCATAATTGCAGCAATGTATTTGTAACGGATGGAGCATGTATGACATCCACCAGTACGCAAAATCCATCTATTACTTTTATGGCATTAACCGCGCGGGCAGCTAATCATGCAGTGGAAGAATTGAAGAAAGGAAATCTGTAAATGATGGATTGTATTATTAATAAATTGTTTAAAATTGTAAATTGCTTTTAACTTCCTTTTAGGATCGGTTTTGAGTTTTCTAAAAACAAGATTATGCCAGGTGATACGCTAAATATTAATAATAAGGCAACAACGCAAAACAGTTTCGATGCTATTGTAGTTGGTTCGGGCATCAGCGGTGGTTGGGCAGCAAAAGAGCTGTGTGAAAAAGGATTGAAAACATTGGTACTTGAAAGGGGTAGAAATGTAGAGCATATAAAAGATTATACCGATACCACAAAAGATCCCTGGGACTTAACACACCGCGGTTCAAAAACTGCTGAAAATAAAAAAAACAGCCCGATACAAAGTAAATGCTATGCTTATAATGAAGTATCGCAGCATTTTTTTGTCAATGATGAGGATAATCCTTACAACCAGGTAAAACCTTTTGATTGGATACGGGGCTATCATGTAGGCGGACGTTCACTAACATGGGGAAGACAATGCTACCGCTGGAGTGATATTGACTTTGAAGCCAATGCCAAAGATGGTCATGGTGTGGACTGGCCGATCCGTTATAAAGATCTTGCTCCCTGGTATGATTATGTGGAACCATTTGTAGGCATAAACGGTACTGCCGAAGGACTTCCACAACTTCCCGACAGTAAATTTTTGCCACCTATGGAAATGAATTGTGTGGAAAAAGAAGTGGCTGCACGTATAAAAAAGGGATTTTCGGATGGTCGCAGAATGATCATTGGCAGATCTGCAAATCATACCCGCCCGGTAGGCGATCGCGGCCCTTGCCAGTTCAGAAATAAATGCCATGAAGGCTGTCCTTTTGGAGGTTATTTCAGCAGTAATTCGGCCACTATTCCTGCAGCCATGAAGACTGGCAATTTAACGTTGCGTCCGTTTTCTATTGTATTAGAAGTAATCTATGACAAGGATTCTAAAAAAGCCAAAGGCGTACGTATCCTGGATGCCGAAACAAATAAAACTGAAGAATATTTCGCTAAAATAATTTTCTTAAATGCCTCAACGCTGGGCACAACATCCATTTTATTAAATTCTGTTTCTGATGCATTTCCAAATGGCCTGGGCAATTCCAGTGAGCAGGTAGGACACAATTTAATGGATCATCATTATGGCGTTGGCGCCGGAGGTAGTTGGGATGGTTTCCTTGATCAATACACATACGGCAGAAGACCCAATGGTATTTATATTCCCCGGTTTAGAAATATCAGTGAAAAAACAAAGCGATCAGATTATGTTCGTGGCTTTGGTTACCAGGGCGGCGCCAACCGTGGCCGGAATACCTGGGTAGATGGTATTGGCGTGGATTTAAAAGAACAGCTTGCAGAACCCGGAAACTGGCATATAGGAATGGGGTCCTGGGGCGAACATTTGCCTTATTATGAAAATAAAGCAACACTGAACAAAGATAAAAAAGATAAATGGGGATTGCCTACGCTGGATATAGATTGTGAGTTTAAAGAAAATGAGATGGCCATGCGTAAGGATATGAAGGATAGCGCTGCCGAAATGCTGGAAAAAGCTGGAGTTAAAAATATTAAGGCCTATGATAATATGCCCGCTCCTGGTTTTTGCATCCATGAAATGGGAACAGCAAGGATGGGACGCGATCCGAAAACCTCGGTATTAAATGGCAACAATCAAATGCATGAAGTAAAAAATGTTTTCATTACCGATGGATCATGTATGACCTCATCGGCATGTCAAAATCCATCGCTTACTTATATGGCATTAACAGCAAGGGCTTGTGATTTTGCGGTGAAAGAATTGAAAAAAGGCAATGTATAGCGGATTTAATTGTTTAATATTATTATTTAATTGTTCTCTCTTTTGGGCCAGAGATTGCTCTCTGCTCCCTTTAGGGTTGGGGCTAAAATCAAATTGTATATGAATAGAAGAGAAGCCTTGTCAGCAGTAGCATTATTGCTGGGAGGTACCATCATCGGAGCCGAAGCCTTCTTGTCCGGCGGATGTAATACTCCGGCCAAAAAAACGGGCATCTTTGGAACAAATGATATTGCCTTACTCGACGAGGTAGGCGAGACCATTTTACCCACAACAGCATCCTCGCCGGGAGCTAAAGAAGCCAAAATCGGTGAATTTATGAAAACCATCGTAACAGATTGTTATGAGGAAAAAGATCAGAAAACTTTTACTGAGGGCATCGGTAAGCTCAATGAAGCAAGTAAGAAAAAGTACAATAAGCATTTTATGGATATTCCCGCCGCCGATAAGCATGAACTGCTTGTAGAATTAGATAAAGAGGCGAAAGACTATCAAAAAGATAAAAAGAAAGAAGACCCCAGTCATTATTTTACCATGATGAAACAATTGACTTTGTGGGGTTATTTCACATCAGAGCCAGGAGCTACCAAGGCATTGCGTTATGTGGCTGTTCCCGGACGATATGAGGGTTGTGTGCCCTATAAAAAAGGCGATAAAGCCTGGGCTACATAATATAAGCCATCTTTAGTCATTTTGGTCAGTGAGTCATTAATCAATGACTCATATAAAAGATGCTAATTGCATAAATATAAATTGGATTTCATTAATTGCGTTAATTTCTTTAATGCAAAAAAAAGCCAGTTTGGCGCACTTTGATATTAAATTTAAATACAATCTGCCAGTTTGGCGGTTGACTATATAAATAATTTATTTTGAGTGAGGCAAAAGTTTTCAACATGAGTGAAAAATAATTTTGAAATGTGGTTCTAAATTGTAATTTAGTGCCAGAATTTAATGGGTTAGTAAGTAAAGGGTCAACAGAAATGTTGACCTTTTATTTTTATAGAACTATTAGTGACTAACTCTTCACTACGGAATATTATTATACTTTGTTGTTCCCGCGCTTTATTCACAACCTTGTTGGCTTGCACCTTGTTTATGTATCTTGCAACCTTGTACACCTCATCTTATACTCATGAGTAAAATTAAAGTCGCTTTTTTTTGCAATAATTGTGGATATGAAAGTGCCAAATGGCTCGGAAAATGTCCCTCATGCGAACAATGGAATACATTTATAGAAGAAGTAATAGATAAAGGCGGGAATAAACCTGATACAGGATGGAAAGATTATAATGGCGCAAAAAGAAATACCAAAACCATCTCCCTAAGCCAGGTAAGTGATGCGGAAGAAACAAGAATTAAGACTCCGGATATAGAGCTCAACCGGGTATTGGGCGGCGGTATTGTTAATGGAAGTATTGTGCTTGTTGCCGGCGAACCGGGAATTGGGAAGAGTACGCTTTTTCTGCAGAATGGATTGCAATTGAAAGATGTTTTAACCTTGTACATCAGCGGTGAAGAAAGTGAGCATCAAATAAAAATGCGCGCGGACCGGTTAAAAATTTCTAATGATAATTTTTATTTGCTTACAGAAACAGTAATACAAACACTGTTTCAGGAAATTAAAAAACTCAAACCTCAATTGGTTATTGTAGATTCCATTCAAACATTGCAATCCAACTTAATTGACTCTTCGCCCGGCAGCGTATCGCAGATACAGGGAATGTGCAGCCGAATTTCAGCGCTTTGCCAAAGAAACCAATACGCCGGTTTTTCTGATCGGTCATATTACAAAGGATGGAAGTATTGCCGGTCCTAAAATACTGGAACATATGGTAGATACGGTATTGCAATTTGAAGGTGACCGGCATTATACTTACCGTATTTTAAGAACCTTAAAAAACCGTTTTGGCAGTACAGCGGAACTTGGTATTTATGAAATGACGGGCGAAGGAATGCGGGCAGTTACCAACCCTTCTGAAATTTTAATTACCCAGAAAGAAGACCAGTTAAGCGGCAGCGCCATTGCCGCAACCATGGAAGGTTTGCGTCCTTTATTAATTGAAGTGCAGGCGCTGGTAACGCAAAGTGTATATGGAACCCCGCAGCGTACAGTAAGTGGTTTCGACCTTAGGCGGTTGCAGCTTTTATTGGCCGTACTCGAAAAGCGCGGCGGCTTTCATTTTGGATTAAAAGATGTTTTTTTAAATATTGCTGGCGGTTTAAAAGTGGAAGATCCCTCCATTGATCTTGCTGTGATTTCCGCACTGCTTTCTTCCTATGAAGATGTGCCCGTATTGCAGCATATTTGTTTTGCCGGTGAAGTGGGATTAAATGGCGAAATAAGAGCCGTTAACCGCATCGAGCAACGTATTGCGGAAGCAGAAAAATTAGGATTCGAAAAAATCATCGTATCGCGTTACAATAAAAAAGGGTTGGATAAAAAACAGTATAAAATTGAAGTCGTTGCGTTGGGGAAAGTGGAGGAATTGTATAGATATTTGTTTTGAGAGGTATGAGGTATCAGGTATCTGGTTAGTGAAAGGTGAAAGGTGAAAGTGAAGTGGTGAAAAGCCCTGAAAGGGCGACCTTATTCAAGCATCGGGCAACGCCCGATGAAATTGTAAAAATATTTAATCTCCCAGCCCGGGCGAAATAAACAAGGTATGACGTAAAAAGTGAAATAAAAGCTAAGTATTTGTGCTATTCTGCGAAAACTTGAGGCTATTTGGCGCTAAAAAAACAATTAAACAATTGAGCCATTGAACAATTCAGCATTTATTTGTATTTTGAAATATGCTGCAAGCTATCCGCTTTTACATCAACGATTTTGCGCATCTTTTCTTTCCGCATAATTGCCTCGGATGTGGCTCGGATATTTTGGATCAGCATCATTTTCTTTGTTCAGCCTGTTTTTTAAAATTACCGCTCACGAATTTTTTCATTTTACCCGGTAATAATCTCGAAAAGAAATTTTACGGGCGAGTGAATTGCATGCATGCCGGCAGCAGTTTTTATTTTTCCAAACATTCCATTATTCAAAAACTGATTTTTGAATTGAAATATAAAGGCAGTAAAGTCCGCCGGAATATTTCTGGGTAAGTTAATGGGGAATCATTTATTGGAATCTGATTGGTGGAATGAAATTGATCTGATCATACCATTACCCTTGCATGAAAGAAAACAAAAAAATCGCGGCTACAATCAGTCCGAAATGATAGCACAGGGATTATCGGATGTAATTAAAAAACCTGTTGAAAATAAGATCGTAATAAGAACCCTTTTTACAGATTCACAAACACGAAAGGACCGGATCAGCCGATGGCAAAATATGGAAGCCGCATTTAGTATTGTGAATAGCGATCAACTTAAAGGAAAACATATTTTACTGGTGGATGATGTGGTAACTACCGGGGCTACCCTTGAAGCATGCGGACAGACAATTTTAGATGTTCCCCATACCAGGTTGAGCATTGCTACTGTAGCTTTTGCAGATTAAGACAGGTTAAAGGAAAACTCACCCGCAGATTTTGCCGATTTTCGCATAGAAATTGCAAACCGATCTGAATTAATTAACGGCAACTTCAATTTTTTTATAGATTTTGCTGTTTAAGGAATCAATAACTTTGTAGAAGTAGAATTTGTATCTTTAATAAATAAAATCTCATTTATGAAATACTTGTTTGTCTGCACTTTGATTTTTATTTTCAGCACCTCTGCTATTAATAAATCCAAATATCAGGTTATGGATAATACCGCGTCAAAAACCATTTATGATTTTAAAATTAAATCCCTTGATGGTGGAATAATTGATTTTTCCAGCTTTAAAGGCAAAAAAATATTGGTGGTTAATACCGCTTCCAAATGCGGATTTACGCCACAGTACAAAGGTTTGGAACAGTTATATGAAAGCCATAAAAATAATTTGGTGATAGTAGGTTTTCCTTCTGATAATTTTGGCGGCCAGGAATACCAGGATGATGCGGATATCAAATCATTTTGTGAAAAGAATTTTGGTGTTAGTTTTCCATTAACCACGAGGGTAGATGTAAAAGGAAAAAATATTACACCCGTGTTTTCATACCTCTGCAATAAAAGTGAAAACGGTGTTTTGGATGCAACCATCGGTTGGAATTTTAATAAATTCCTCATTGATGAAAATGGAAAACTGGTAGCTCATTTTGATAGTAAAGTAACTCCGGAAAGCCCTGAAATTTTAAAATACCTGAATTAACAGTTTAATATAATATTATTTAAGGCCTTTTAATTTTTTGGATACCGGCATATGTTTTTTATGGCATCGTCCCTTGCGTCGCAAATGCACAGCATTCACTGAGACCAAAAATTATAATGGCCAAAGTATTCCGTTCATCTGTATATCATTGTGCAGCTTTAGTTTTCATTTTCAAAACAGTTATAAAAATAAAAAGTTTCTTTTGTTTTTCTCAAACCTCATGGCTGATAGCTGATAGCTCATAGCTCAAAGCTCATCGCTCAAAGCTCAAATCCTTATCTTCGCGGTATGCAGTTTAAAGATGTAATAGGTCAGCCACAAGTGAAGCATCATTTGGTTGAAATGGTGCAGCAAAACCGGCTCAGTCATGCTTTATTATTTTTAGGAAGGGAAGGAGCGGGCGCATTGCCGCTCGCTTTGGCCTTTTCGCAATATGTGGTATGTGAGAAAGTGAATGGTCAACAAAATGCTTTCAATGCCGGACCAGGATTGTTTGGTGATGAAGCTGCATTGCCGGCTATTGAAAATATGCTCAATGATTCCTGCGGTGTTTGCCCCGCCTGTATTAAAGCTCAACAATTCGTTCATCCTGATATACATTTTTCATACCCGGTTATTTCAAAAAAAACTGGTGAAAAGCCTGTGAGCAGAAACTTCATTAGTGAATGGCGTGATTTTGTAAAAGATTACACCTATGGCAATGTTTTCGACTGGCTGCAAATGATTGGCGCGGAAAATAAACAGGGAAATATTACCGCCGAAGAATGCAATGAAATTATCCGTCAGCTAAATTTAAAAAGCTTTGAAAGCGATTATAAAATCCTTCTGTTATGGATGCCGGAATATTTGGGAAAAGAAGGAAATAAATTATTAAAACTCATTGAAGAGCCGCCACCGAAAACCTTATTTATTCTTATAGCGGAAAATGAAGAACTGATACTGCCAACCATTCTCAGTCGCTGTCAACTGATAAAAATTCCGGGATTAGAGATTTCCGACATTGAACATGCACTGATAGAAAGATCTAAAATACCGCCCGATACAGCGCGGCAAATTGCAGGTATCTCCGAAGGCAATTATCATGAAGCGCTGAAACTGGTTCAGAATTCAGGGGATGACTGGCAATCCTTACTACGCGATTGGCTCAATGCCATGCTTAAAGCCGGCACTTCAGAGCAATTGAAATGGATGGATGAAATGACAAAACTGGGGCGTGAAAATCAAAAACAATTTTTACGTTATTTCAATCATTTATTGGAACAAAGTATCCGCATCCGGATTTTAGGCGATCAAATGACGCAGCTTCCTGAAAAGGAAAAAGATTTTGCATTAAGGCTTAATAAAATCGCCGGCGTAAGCCAGCAGCAGGCAATTATAGAAGAGTTGGATAAAGCCGCTTACTATATTGAAAGAAATGCACATGCTAAAATGCTTTTTCATGCATTAACGATCAAATTGCAGCATATAATTAAAAACAAAATGGTAATAACGATTAATTGAGGTATGGGTATGAGGTATGAGCCTTCAGCTATCAGCTGTTTGAGCAATCAGAACAAACAGATAGCAAGTAGGATCTTTTTCACGTTTCACTTTTCACCTTTCACCTTTCACTTTTCCAGGATTTTCAGTAAAATCTTTTCTTCTATTGTTAAATCGGATTTGTCGTCGTCCACTTCAATTTGATCCAGCTCTTTTGTATAATTCTGTAATCCATTGGTTTCATACAAAGAAAGTAGTATCGGGTGTACATAATATTTTTTACAAACCGTTCTTGTATTACCCATTGCAGCGGCTACCTTTTCCAGAGCGGCTACAATTTTTTTTCTTGATTCTGCCTGTGTTTCAAAAAATCCCAGTTCTTTAAATGCCAATAATGCATGCAGTGAGCCATACCAGGTACGAAAATCCTTGGCGGTAAAATCGCCACCGCTTATTTTTTTGATGTATTCATTTACCAATCCGGAATCTATTGTTTTTCTTTCGCCATTATCGTCATAATATTGAAACAGTTCTTTCCCCGGAATATCACGGCATTGCTTAACGATATGCGATAACTTTTTATTTTTAATACTGATATTGTGTTCAATTCCTTTTTTGCCTTTAAAAATAAAACGCAATTTGCTGCCTTCAATTTTTACATGCCTGTCTTTTAATGTAGTTAAACCAAAAGAACCATATAGCTTTTCATAAGAATGATTGCCCACACGAATATGCGTTCTTTCCATTAAGCTTACAACAGTGGCAAGTACTTTCTGTAATGGAAGACCCGGAAGTGAAAGATCTTTTTCAAGTTGCAGGCGCATTTGAGGGAGCGCTTTTCCAAAGTCTGCAAGGCGGTAAAATTTTGTCTGGTTGCGCAATAAATTCCAAAGTGGATGGTATTTATATTGTTTGCGATTTTTAGTATCAATGCCGGTAGCCTGCAAATGTCCATTGGGCAAACTGCAAATCCATACCTGTTGCCAGGCGGGAGGAATTACCAGGGATTTTATCCGTTTAATTTCATCCTTATCTTTTATGGGGATATTATTCAACAGGTAAGAAAAAGATTTTCCCTGCTTTTTACGGATAATGCCGGGAGATGTATCCGTTACATACACAAGATTTACCGCTTGTGCAGCTTTTTCCGCATCTTTTAAAATACTCTTTATTTTTCGCTTGGGCAGGTTAAGAATTTGTTCATCATTTAGTTGCATACAGTACTATTGATTATCCATTATTTGCAAACAAAAGATTATTTATAAAAAGACTTTTCATCAATTCATCTCTTTTAGTCAATAATAGAAATTAAATAGAAACAATTGTGCCTTATTGTTTGCGGTTGGTAACTGTGATTGATGGTTGGATAGTTGGTGAATTGTTAAATAAAAAAGCCAGGAAAAAATTAAAGTTGGATTTTTAATTTTTCTTTTAAAGATTCCAAAAATTATTTCGGTGAACTTTTTTTTTAAAAAAAAATCTAAAAAAGATTCAAAAACCAACAGCAGAAAATCGAAATATCACAATTTCCTAAATCCAATGTCTTGTACCGAAAAATTTGAAAGTTTTATTTGATTATTCGTTTTTTATTTGATGATTTGAGTCGCCCATAATAACCGTATAAAAGATGCAGCGTAATGAAATCCCAATTCCCAATTCTAATTGTTTTGCCCTTAAAGGACAAGAAGTCAATGGGCATTCTATTTCTACCAACATATTCTCCAATTCCCAATCCTTAATCCCCAATCCCAAATCTGAAATCCCCAAATCCCAATAATTCCCAATCCACCAATCCCTTATCTTTATTCTTAAAATTATTCTTAATGAAAATAGCTTTTCATGGTGCAGCCAGAACTGTTACTGGTTCAAAACATTTAATTACTTTAAAAAATGGAACGCAGGTATTATTAGACTGTGGAATGTTTCAGGGAATGGGAAAAGAAACGGATCTGCTGAATGGCAATTTTGGATTTGATGCGTCGGCTGTTTCTTATCTTTTGCTTTCACATGCGCATATTGATCATTGCGGCTTAATTCCGAAGTTGGTGAAAGAAGGTTTTAATGGTAAAATATTTTGTACCCCTGCTACGAAAGAACTCGCTTCCATTCTATTGGAAGACTCGGCGGATATACAGCGCGATGATACCAGGTTTATGAATAAAAGAAGGGCAAAGCAGGGTTTGCCTCCCCTGCAACCCTTGTACAACCTGGATGATGTGGCTCAAGCTTTACCGTTAATGCAAATCATAAACTATAATGAATGGGTTGAAATAGATAAAGGTATACAGGTTATGTACACCGATACCGGTCATATCATCGGAAGTGCTGCTGTACATGTTCGCATCACCGAAAATAATATTACACAACAAATAAGTTTCAGCGGTGATGTGGGCCGTTATCGCGATATTATTCTGCGGTCTCCTGTCAGCTTTCCACAGGCGGATTACATTATTATTGAAAGCACTTATGGAAACAGTTTGCACGAAACGGTATTCAACACACCGGATCAGTTGATGAGTTGGATACATAAAACATGCGTTGAAAAAAAAGGTAAGTTGATCATACCTGCCTTCAGTGTAGGACGTACACAGGAATTGCTTTATTTTCTTAACCAGTTAAGTATTGAAAAACGATTACCACCAATTGCCGTATATGTTGACAGTCCTTTAAGCCTTGAGGCCACCAGGGTCGTTAAAAGTCATCCCGAAGAGTTTAATAACCGGATTCAGAAGTTATTAAAAATTGATGAAGATCCGTTTGACTTTGATGGTTTGCGTTTTATAAAAACGGTGGATGAAAGCAAAGCTTTGAATGATAAAACAGAACCCTGCATCATCATCTCAGCTTCCGGTATGGCTGATGCCGGTCGTGTAAAGCATCATATAATGAACAACATCAATGACCAGAAAAATTCAATTCTTATTGTTGGTTATTGTGAGCCGCTTTCTTTAGGTGGCAGGCTGATGAATGGTGCGAAAGAAGTGAAGATTTTCGGAGAATTTTATAAGGTGAAAGCTGAAGTTGGCATAATGCGCAGTATGAGCGCGCATGGAGATTATGATGATCTTTGCCAGTTTCTTGCCTGTCAGAATCCTTCTTTTGTAAAAAAGGTATTTATTGTGCATGGTGAATATGATGTGCAAACTGATTTTCAACAACGATTGCTTAAAAAAGGGTTTAAAGAGGTAGAAGTTCCTGATCTGCACGAAGTGTTTGGGTTGGAGTAATATCCTAAAAAAATAACACCTCCGATCGGAGGTGTTATTTTTTAGGATAAATATTGTTTTACTTTTTAAATTCCAGCCAATCCAATGTAAAAATATGTTGATTGGGTTCACTGTCTTTTTTAAACACAAAATAAAGATCATTTACTCCGCCCGGATCTTTTACCGCAGTTGTGGCCTCCAGAAATTTATTCCAATCTCCCGTTGCTTTATAACTAAGTGTGCTTATCAATGGACCTTTGGCTGATCCCACATGTATTTCCAGCGCGGCATCAATATTAAGGGAAGAATAGCGGTAAGTTATTGCGCTTACATTTTTCAGATCAATATTTTTCAGTACGAAATAAGATTTATTGTGGATGCTTCCCAGGCGGCTTTGTTGCCTTTGTATATTGCGCACCACATCGGCTTCGCCGCCTTTTATTTTTGGTGATCTTAATACAAGCATCTTATTGCCGGTAAGCGGCACAACCCCATTGCCATCATCGGTATAGGAAGCGCTTAAAACATAATTGCCATCGCTGGTTTTGGATAAATGATCAGTTAGGTTCATGCTCCCTTTTGATGGCAGGTTTTGATACAGCTTTTGGCTTTCCAGAGAAAGAATATATTCCACAATCCTGGTTGTTTGTTCCTTAGAAAGCTGGGGATGCGCACTCATTGCATGATCGCCCCAAACCCCGGCGCCACCTTTTATTATTTTGTCAGCCAGCATGCTTACCGCACCCGGTTTGCCATTATAGCGTTTTGCTATTTCCATAAATGTTGGTCCCACCGATTTTTCATCCAGCTGATGACATGCTTTGCAATCGCTTGCATCCATCAGGCTTTTTCCGGCCCCAATGGTAATTCCCGGTTGCTGATGACCAGCTTTGGAAAACGATCCCATTTGCTTTGGAACATATTGAAGGGAAACATTGATCTTTCCAGCATCTATATTTTTTTCTTCCTGGTCGCTAACATTTACTTCATACGATAAAGGATTGCCGGTAAAATAAAATGAACTGTTCCCATTAGATAGGATGTTTACCAGAGGCACTGTATTACCCACTTTTATTTCCATTACATGAGTATCCGTTTCTCCGGAAGGATCGGTTACTTTCAGGCTTGCTTTATAAACACCTTTATTTGAATAAGTATGTTCAGGATTTGGCTCTTTTGAAGTACTGCCATCACCGAAATTCCATTCATATTTCAATTGATCGTCTTCATCAAAATCATAACTTTTGCTGCTGTTGAAGTTTACCTTCAGCGGCGCAAGTCCAATGCTGTCATTGACTGTGATTTGTGCTACAGGTGCGCGGTTTCCTCCATTAAATTCTATTCGCACCAATCTTGCGTCATCATTATCCGCGCCATAAACAGAACCATATTCCAGCAAATACATAACACCGTCGGAAGTTATCTCCATATCAATAGGACGCTTAAAACTGCCGGTCATAGGCATAAAAGCTTCCATTCTTTTGTAATTCTGATTTTCATCCAGTCGAACGGCGAAAATCCAGTTGCGCATCCAGTCAAAAACGAACAAAGCATTATCATAATATTCGGGAATGCCATTTTTATGATGGTTGTTTTTATTAAAATGATAAACCGGTCCTGCTACTGCACAACGCCCGCCATTTCCGAGATCCGGAAATTCATCGGATGTGCCATAAGGATACCAGATCATCGCTTTTGTAGCTGGTGGCAGCGTTTTTAAACCCGTATTATATGGCGAATGATTTTCCGGCGCCTGTTCATTGAATAATTGCCCTATTTCTTTTGTTGCAAAATCATAAGCATGATAGGCCTTATTGTCTCCTACAAAATAAGGCCATCCATAGTTGCCTGCTTTTTTTGCCTGGTTGAATTCATCATATCCTCTTGGTCCTTGTTTGCCATCATTACCCGCATCTGGTCCTACTTCTCCCCAATATAAAATGGAGGTGGCGGCATCAACGGAAATGCGGTAAGGATTGCGGCAACCCATCGTATAAATTTCAGGTCTTGTGCCTTCCATTCCTTTGGGAAATAAATTTCCTTCCGGAATAGTATAGCTGCCATCCGCTTCAGGATGAATGCGCAGAATTTTACCACGCAGATCATTGGTATTGCCCGCAGAACGTTGAGCATCATAAGTGATCCTGCCCGGTATTTCATCTATCGGCGCATAACCGTCTGAAGCGAAAGGAACCGTATTGTCGCCGGTGGAAATAAAGAGGTTCTTGTTTTTATCCCATGCCAGCGATCCGCCGGTATGAGCGCTTACTTCAAGTTCTATCGGCACCTCAATGATTATTTTTTCCGAACCCAGATCCAATGAGTCTTTGCCAATGACGGTAAACCTTGAAATATTTTGTCTTGCCGGAGATTTATCGGGTGTATAGAAAAAATAAAGAAAATTATTTTTATCAAAATCCGGGTCAATGGTCATTCCAAGCATCCCGTTTCCAAAACCTTCCTTTGTATCGGCAAGTACAGGAAAATGATACATCAGCTTTGTGCTGTTGGAAACAGGATCGTACCTGTACAATCCACCGGAGCGTTCTACAAAATAAACACTCTTATCCGGCGCTACGGCCAGTTCCATAGGCTCATTCAGGTCATCAGATAAAATCACTTTTGTAAACCGGTTTTCTTCAGGAGCTTTTACAGCGTATGCTTTTGAATAATCCAGCTTTACGCTGTCTCCGATTGCATATTTTATACCACCAGCCAGGTGTTGCAAAAACAAAGGCTCGCTAAAGCTTTCCGTAGTATGGCCGCCACCTGTATAGAAAGCACGGCCACCGTCATAATCATGATACCATGCAATGGGATGTCTGTTGCCATTTTCGCCTCCTTCATAACTGTCTTCATCCAGCGTGGCCAAAACTTTAATAGCTGGATTGATGCTCTTATAATTATACCATTCGTCGGTGCGGGTCCATCTCATGGGAATGTTTTTCATGGAAGCATGAGCTGTATCCTTTACATCAATTGCCGCTTCCCTTACATTCGGATTTCCGGGATGACTCATAAAATAAGCGCCTACTAGTTTATTGTACCAGGGCCATTTGTATTCGGCATCCGCTGCAGCATGAATGCCTGCAAATCCACCGCCAGCCTGTATATAGCGCTGGAAAGCGACTTTCTGATCGGCATTCAGGAGATTGCCGGTAGTATTTAAAAACACAACGGCATTGTATTTTTTTAATGTTTTTTCGGTAAACAAAGAAGCATCTCTTGTGGTATCCACATCAAAGTTATTTTCTTCGCCAAGTTTTTGAATGGCGGCAAACCCGGCTGGTATGGATTCATGATAATAGCCTGCAGTTTTGGCAAACACAAGGATTCTTGTTTTTTGCGATTTGTTGTTACAACTAAAAAATTGAAAACTACTGATAAGCAGTAAGCTAAGAAGTCCGTATTTTTTCATTCTTAAATAAATGGAATGGGTGAAAATTAAAATGAGAATGGAAGGTAAAAATTAAAATGTATGAATAACAGTTTTTGGGTAAAAATCGGCTGAATATATTTTTTAGCGTCCTACAGAAAAATCCGGAAAGCTCTTATCTTCCTCTGGTGTTACAATCACCTCCGAAACCTCAGCCCTTGCGGGGCCTTTTTTACACCAGGCAATAAATTTCTCCAGCGCTTCTTTATCTCCACTGACAACGGCTTCTACATTTCCATCCCAGGTATTTTTTATCCAGCCGGTAACCGATAGCGTTTCTGCCATTTGTTTTGCGCTGGCGCGATAAAAAACGCCTTGTACTTTTCCGGAAATTATAAGGTGGCTGGTAGGCATACAGCGCAAATTTGGCTGTAAAATATCATTTTTTGTAAACCATTGAAAGTTTTTTTTATGCGCATATTTTGAAGGAAAGATTGATGCTCACCGGATTTGCATTTAAGACTGTTCATTTATCAGCAGGAAAATCTTATCAAATAAATGTACATTTTAAATACGGTTTATTATTTTATCCGTTGCTTCCGCACCCCTTCAAAAGTGATTTTCACCGGTTTGATGAATCCATTTTCATCGAACTCCATTTTGTCAATACAGGTTTCTCTATGATTGGCATCGGTTTCTCCAAGCGGACGACGATGATACACCATGTACCATAAATCATTTTCGGGTGTATGAATTACGGAATGATGACCTGCGCCGGTGGCCACGGCCGGATCTTGTTGCAATACGGTTCCAATGCGTTCAAAAGGACCGAAAGGAGAATCGGCAATAGCATATGCCACTTTATAATTGGGACCGCCCCATCCGCCTTCACTCCACATAAAATAATATTTATTGTTGCGGATAAACATAAAAGGTCCTTCCACATATCCTTTCGGAGTAATTTCTTTAAAAGTACTGCCATCTGCAAATGGAATAAAGCCGGTAAAATCATCGTTCAGTTGTGTAATGTTACACCTTCTCCATCCGCCATAGATCATATAATATTTTCCATCCTTATCGTGAAATACAAACTGGTCAATTGGCTGGGCTTTGTTTACAATTTTATCAAGCAATGGTTTGCCGAGATAATCTTTAAAAGGTCCCTGCTGGTTTATCTGCAACTGCAATGCCGATACCGCCCTGCTGTTGTTCATTTTGAATATCATTGGCTGCGAAAAACAGGAAATATTTATTGTCTTTATGTATAATAGCCGGCGCCCACATGGCTCGTTTGGCCCATTTGATTGCTGCAGTATCTACAATACGACTGTGTTTGGTCCAGTGAACCAAATCCGCTGATGAAAAAGCATCCATAAAAACCTGCTTTTCATATGGAGCGGAGAAAGTAGGATAAATCCAGTATTGGTTATTAAAAACAGCGCCTTCCGGATCGGCATACCATCCGGGAAATACGGGATTGCCCGAAGTTTGCTTTGTTACAGACTTTCTATTCAATTGCGGTGAACAGGCAATTGCAATCAATGTAATAAAAGTAAATGGGTAGAAAAGTTTTTTCATCATTTTAAAATCCGGTTAAAATAGTATGGGTTAATGCACGTTGGCAAGAATAAGACAAAAAACCTGATTTTGGATTTTCGGTTTAAAAGGAAAAGTAAATTGATAGAATATTCTGTGGTTTATAGCGGTATTGCTTTTTACTTACATTTGCTTTGGTGTGTATTTTGCTGTGTGGTTCAGACGGCATAGTTGAAAAATTGAATTTTTATCCATCAATAGAGGCGCGATACATTATAAATTGAGTATGACAAGATTTTCGCATTCAGAAACCACATCAAAATTATCAGATCCAAATATTGAAATGGATACTGATTTCTTTTCTTTCAAATTAATTAATTCTCTGCCACTGGCAATTTATACCTGTGATACTGATGGATATATCCGCTCTTATAACAAAGCCGCAATTAAACTTTGGGGAAGAGAACCTAAAATAGGGGCGGATCTTTGGTGTGGATCATGGAAAATCTTTAAAGCAAACGGAGAGCCTCTTGCACTGAGTAGTTGTCCTATGGCCAGGATTTTAAAAGAGGGCGTTGTAGTTGAAGGTGAAGAAATTATAGTGCAGCGCCCTGATGGCACAAAGAGAAATGTGATTCCATATCCTGTTCTGGTTTTTGATTCAAATGGAATATTAAAGGGGGCAGTGAACACACTTGTAGACATAACGGAGCAAAAAAAAGGCGAAGAGCATAAGCAAATGCTAGCGGCCATAATTGAATCCTCGCATGATGCCATCATAAGTAAAACATTAAAGGGAATTGTAAATAGCTGGAACAGGGAAGCTGAAAACATGTTTGGTTACACCGCCCAGGAAGTAATAGGAAAGCATATCAGCATCATCATACCCCTTGAGAGATTAGGCGAAGAAAATCTTATTTTAAGCAAGATCAGCAATGGGGAAAAATTGGATCATTTTGAAACAGTCCGCATCACAAAAGATGGCCGCAAAATCTCAATATCATTAACTGTTTCTCCAGTAAGGGATGAAAAAGGAAATGTAATCGGCGCATCTAAAATAGCACGGGATATTACGAATCAAAAATTGTTGGAAGAAAAAACACTTCGTCATAATTCGAATTTGAATATCCTTAATTCAATGGGCAAAACCTTATCTGTAATTTTGGATAGCCAGCAACTATTGCAAAAAGTTACCGATACAACTACCGAATTAATTAAGGCGGAGTTGGGAGCCTTCTTTTATAATACAGTAGATGAGAAAGGGGAGGCTTTATTACTAAAAACCTTTTCAGGCACATCCGAAGAAGCTTTCGGAATGTTTGAGATACCACCTGACACCAAAATATTAAATACCATATTTCAGGGTGAAGAAATTTTAAGATCGGATGATATTACAAAGGACCTGAGATTTAGTAACAATTATATTTTAAAGAACGTATCTGGAATAAGTTATTTAGCGGTTCCCGTCTTTTCAAAGTCGGGTTCAATCGTTGGTGGACTTTTTTATACCCATTCAGAAGCTGGAAAATTTACCATTGAGCATGAAAATCTTGTTAATGGGGTCGCTTCTCATGCGGTTTTAGCGCTGGATAATGCCAGGCTGTTTGAGGAGGTTGCAGCACTGAATTTGAAAAAAGATGAGTTTATAGGATTGGCAAGCCATGAATTAAAAACTCCTGTAACAAGTATTTCAGGGTATTTGCAGATCTTGGAAAAAACGCTCAGCATTAATGATTCCAGTAAGGTTTTTGTAAAAAAAGCTAATCAACAGATCAATAAGCTTTCCGGACTTATATCCGATCTGTTGGATATTTCTAAAATCCATACCGGAAAATTGCCGTTTTCTTTTATTGTATTCGATCTGTTGCAACTTATAGATGAAATCAAAGACCTGATGCAGCAATCGTACCCCTCTCATAAAATTGAGTTAAGAGCCGAGTTTGAAAAATTAATCATTCAAGCCGACAAGCAAAGAATTGAACAAGTTTTCATTAACCTGATTTCCAATGCGATAAAATATTCTCCGAATGCGGACAAGGTCTATATTCATGTAATTTCCTTAGATGGAAAAGTGAAAATATCCATTCAGGACTTTGGCGTTGGCATTAAGCCGGAAGATCAGAAACAAATTTTCGAAAAGTTTTACAGGGTAAAGGGATTAGCGGCTCATTTTTCAGGATTGGGAATCGGACTGTATATCAGTAATGAAATTATCAGCAGGCATAATGGTAAATTGTATGTGGAAAGTGAAGTGGGAGTAGGCTCTACTTTTAGTTTTGAAATACCCATTTTCCAATAAAAAGCGCCTTTTATAACAAACAACAACATTGTTGATCTGCATCCGCATAGTATGAAAATGTACAATGTACTAATGTATTATAGCTAGCCCTGAGAAGGTACATTTCAAAATGCTTTGCGGTAATTGGAAATGCACCCATTTTGCCTGTATTTTAAAAAAAGTTTTTGCCTGATTTTAAACAATCATTAGCCAAATTCAGGGCCACTGATCAAATAGTTTTTATCAGTCATTCCCGGAAAGGGATTTTCATTTTTATACATTCTTACAAACTGCCGTTGTTGGATAAACCCAATTGTGTTGAACCAATTAATTAATTCTTCTTTATCGCAAAGTACATCTAGTACTACGGGTTTGTTTTCAAGTTCGTTCAACGCTTTTGTAATAAGAACTTTAGCGTCAATAAACGAAGACGCCGTTACCGGGCCAATATGATGATATTTATTTCCCTTTCTTCCCAGGGCAAATCCGGTGATTCGGTTATCGTGCTTTATGATCCATGCTTTACCTGGATTTTCCCTGATTAAGTATTCAATAAGTTGCTTTCTTTCTGCTCCGAAAACAGCTTTATCTAATGCAACCATTTCATCAATATGCTTCAACTGAACGGGCTCGGGTAATAAATCGTATTCATCTGCAGCAGGTAGATTTTTCATTGATGTATTGGTCATCCGGGCAATGAGGTATTCATCTTTAAATCCAAACTTTTTATAAACCTGTTGCCCTGCGGGGTAGCATCCAGTTTAACGGATTTAATAAATCCTGATTTTGTAAAAATATTTTCAAGAAGCAATTTGCTTACTCCTCTTCCCCTGTATTCCGCATCCACCAGCACCATTCCGATCCAGGCAACCTGGTTTGAATAATTGATTGCAGTGGTTGTGCCGATAATCTTTTCGTCACATATGGCAAGCATGCAAATGTTTTGAGGATTTTCTATTAAAAATTTCCAGTCTTTTTCAGACTGGTTCCAGCCTTCCGCAGCAGATAGCCTCATGGCGCCGCTAATATCGCCCAGTTGCATCGGTCTTAATACAACAGAAGTTTTGATCATTTCCTACACTTTTAATTTCAATATCCTTCAATCGTTTTCGGTATAATTGATATCTTTTTTAAATGTTTCTTCCAGGTAAATAAGCGCAATTATTGCCAAAACATAAGCCAGCAATCCAACGATTAATGCGCCATTGATGATTCCCACCTGGTTTTTCATCAGTACAAAAAGAGCGGTCATCGGAATAACGGTTCCTCTTACAAAATTGGGTACGGTAGTAGCAACTGTAGCCCGTAGATTGGATCCAAAAAGCTCGGCCGCAACGGTAATGAAAAGTGTCCAGTAACCACTGCTAAATCCAAGACAGGCGCATAAAATATAAAACTGTGTTGTATGCTGAAAGGGTGCAAGCAAATAAACCAGGAAAAGCGCTGCAGATAATAACATAAAGCATAAAATTACCTTTTTCCTGCTTTGAAGATATTGACTGAATGTACCGCTTATGATGTTGCCGGCAACCTGCCCTGCAAAAGCGAATAACACTGCTTTACCCGCATCAACCGGCTGATCAATACCCATTGCTTTTCCAAATTCGGGAGAAAAGGTGATCAGTATTCCCACCACAAACCATATCGGCATACCAATTACAATGCTGGTGATATATTTTACCAACCGCTTTTTATTGTTGAACAGCATGCGGACATCTCCGCGCTTAACATTTTTTTCCTTTAGCTTCATAAAGATGCCCGATTCAAAAACTTTTATTCTTAAAACCATCAACAATAATCCCAATCCACCGCCGATAAAATAAGAAATTCTCCAGTCAAAAAAGTAAGATACGAGGTAAGCAAGTAACGCTCCCATTACGCCCAGCGTTGCAACCAGTGTTGTGCCATAACCGCGGATCTTGTTTGGCAAAATTTCGGACACCAGTGTAATGCCTGCGCCCAGTTCACCGGCAAGACCAAACCCTGCAATAAACCGGAGTACGGCATAGGCGCCAACAGAAGTGACCAATCCGTTTCCAATATTTGCCAAAGAATAAATCAGGATAGAACCAAACAATACGGAAAGTCTTCCCTTTTTATCCCCGAGAATGCCCCATACGATGCCTCCGATCAACATGCCCGCCATTTGAAGATTTAGCAGCATCATACCATCCGTCAAAATTTGATCGGCAGAAAGGTTTAATGATTTCAAACTTGGAACTCTTACAATACTGAAAAGAAACAGGTCATACATATCTACCATATAACCCAGCGCCGCCACTAAAACAGGAATACGCAAAAGCTCTCGGGTAACGCTTTTAGAAGAAGTCTCTTTTACTAAAACCGTGGATGTATCTTTCATTGCAATTATTTTTTGGTTTTCTGGTATCAGGAAAAGGCCGGCAACCCATCGCTTTGCTTCCTGCCTTTATACTGCAAAAGGGATGTATATTTTTTTGAACCCAACAGTATTACTACTATCAGGCTTCCGTTGCGTCGTCCCGCTTTTTGCGGGATCAGCGTTTTTCTCTTTATTGAGCCAATTATACAAAGCTTCTAATTTGTAACGTTTCAAAGTATAAGTATGAATAATGCAAAGTATCTTATGCACAATCATTCTTTTAAAGATTTGCACCCACCAATTTATACATTTTTCCATCTGCTTTTGTCAATATATATAATTCGCCTTTTGCATCTTTTCCAAAATGCAGATCCACGCGATCACTTCCACAAACCTTTTTCAATGTTTCAGGGATGCCGTTAATTGTAATTTTCCACTCTTTAATAGTAGCCTGTTTTCCCTGTTTCATATCTGCCATTTCTATATAAAACAACTTTCCGGAAGGAATATCGCCAAATAAAAATTTTCCTTTCAATTGAGGTATGGCATTACCCCAATATTCAAACCCGCCGGAAATAGCATTGCCCTCATCATGATCATATTGTACAACAGGATAAGTGATTTTATAAATACTGTCATTTGCAGGAATCGGATAAACCTGTTTCATATCCCCATAAGGATTTAAAACAAAAGTTCCTTCCCTGATGGGCCAGCCATAATCATGACCCGGCATGATAAGGTTGAGCGATTCAATATGGGTTTGGCCGATATTACTGGCAATCATTTCACCTGATGTAGTCCAGGTAATACGATGCGGGTTTCTAAAACCATAAGCATAAATTTCTTTTGCAGTTTTGGAATTTTGGTCCTGAAAAAAAGGATTATGCGGTGGAATTCCGTATTGGCCATTTGCGCTGTTTTTACCCAGCGGGTCAATGCGTAGAATAGTACCCCATATTTTTTCGGTACTATGCGCCAGGAAAGCATAACCGTTTTCAACGCAGCCACCATCGCCAATACCTATATACAACAATCCATAATCTTCTTCACCCCGTTTGGCAAGTGGATTGAACGTTATTTCCTGTACGCCATGAATGCCACTTACCATATTTACCCTGAACAGCTCGCGGCTTGTTCCTGAAAATGTAGCAGCACCCGGCTTATTGACTTTCCATTCTGTAAGCACCCATTGCACCGCCACTTTGATGGAATCGGCATAGCCAAAACCGGCTTTGCCCGAACCGGGAGGTTCTGTATGTGTGGTATATAATAGTCCGTTTTTGGCAAAGTCTGGATGAAAAGCGAAACTGCCCAGTCCTGTAGCCAATCCCGGCTCATTGATGAATTTAGGTTGCAGCATGGCCATGTTCATATAAACCTGTGGCTTGCCATTTTTCAGCCTGTATAATTTGCCCTGGAGGTCATCAATAAATAAACTTCCGGTATTAGGTTGAAAGTCCAACTTTGTAATCCTTGTCAAAGGCAACTTTCCAGGTTTATTGGAAGGAGGAAATTGCGCAAAAAGTTTCAAATCCGCTTTAAGATTTGAAAGCTGTATGGTATCAGGGATTGGATTGGATAATCCGCCGCGGTCTTTCACCACGGATTGAACGGAAGACTGGTGCGTATTCAAAAAAGCAATGATAGCATTCAGCTCATGATCCTGGAGTGAGGCAAACGATGGCATCACTACTTTATACTGTTTCATTAATTCCCGGGCCCTTTCATCTCCGGATGTGATAACCTGCTTTGGATCTTTTATGAAATGCAGGATCCAGTCTGCCGAAACTTTGGTTGTTATTCCACCCAATTGCGGACCAATGCCATCTTGTTTTAAATTGTGACAGCCACTGCAATTTTGATTGAAAGCTACCGCGCCCGCGGCAATTGTTGCGGAATCTTTGGAGATAGCACTATTACTCAAAGATGCTCCTGAGTTGCAGGAACTGAAAAAATAAGCCTGAAACAGAACAGCGGTTGCTATGAACAGCGTTCTGTTTTTCATTATGGAAGGAATTTTATGTATCATTTGTGTGTGTTATTGTTCAATAACGAATAAGACGTTGAAGTGTGCGACGCAAGAAAAGCTGAATGCATATTCTAAAGCCTGGTTCAAAAAAATAATTCGCTACAATCATTACCATATTAATTTATAATCGTGGAATGGTTAATCCGCCATCCACCATAATCACCTGGCCGGTGGAATACATAAAATTTCCTTTGGCAAGTGATGCCACCACTTTTCCCACATCTTCCGGTTCGCCCCATCGTTTTTGTACACATAAACCTTCATTCAATCAGTTTATCGTATTTTTCTTTTACGCCCGCCGTCATATCAGTACGGATGATGCCGGGCCTTACTTCAAAAACAGGAATATCAAATTCACCCAGCCTTACCGCAAACAATTGCGTAGCCATACTGAGTCCCGCTTTTGAAATGCAATATTCTCCGCGGTTTACAGATGCCACCGTTGCCGAAATAGAAGAAATATTGATGATGCATCCCGTGAATGCTGCATCCTTTTTCTTTTGTTCTATCATCCAGTTGGCAGCCTTCTGCGTAAGAAAATAAGTGCCTTTTAAATTGGTGGAAATCACATCATCAAAACTTTCTTCTGTTGCTTCCAGAATATCTCTTCGTTCTTTGGCGCCACGCCTGCATTGTTTACGAGCATATGAAGCGTGCCAAAATGTTCTTTTACCTGGCCGATAATATTTTCCCTGTCGGCTGATGAAGCAATATCTCCGCGGCAATAAATAACATCGTTGCCAAAATCCTTTAATTTTTTTATTGCATCTTCTACATCCGCTGCCGGACGTATTCCATTGATGGCAAGGTCAAAACCATTTTGCGCCAATTGCTGTGGCAATGCCAAAACCAATGCCCCTGCTGCCGCCTGTAATTAATGCTACTGCTTTTCATTTTTGTATATGATTTAAAGTTCAGGAATATTAACCCAACATCTTTTACTCCAGCTTTCCAATCCTTTTTCTGCCAGCTGCACACCTTTCACACCTTCGCGCAGATCCCAGGGAAAAGGATCATCTTTTACAACATGTTTTAAAAATAATTCCCACTGCACTTTAAAAGCATTGTCATAATTTTCCTGCTCCGGTACTTTTGCCCAGCCTTCAAAAAAATTGATTGGTTGTGGAATATCCGGGTTCCAAACCGGTTTGGGCGTATTTCCATAATGCTGAATATAACATTCACGCAAACCCGCAACTGCAGATCCTTTGGTGCCATCAACCTGCAGTGTTAAGCAGGTCATCGCGTCTTACCCTTACTGTCCAGGAAGAATTGAATTGCGCAATGATGCCACCTTCCAGTTCAAATGTGGCATAAGCGGCATCATCTGCGGTACATTTATAAGGCTTTCCCTGTTCATCAATCCTTTCAGGAATATGTGTTGCGCCCAAGACAGGAAACGGCTTTTACTTTTCCAAACACATTATCGAGCAGGTAACGCCAGTGGCAAAGCATGTCCACAATAATACCGCCATCATCTTCTTTCCGATAATTCCATGAAGGTCTTTGGGCAGGAATGGAATCACCTTCAAATACCCAATAACCAAACTCGCCGCGTACAGAAAGTATTTTGCCAAAAAAATCCTGCTGAATCAGACGCTTTAATTTCAGGATGCCCGGAAGCCAGAGTTTATCCTGCACCACGCCATGTTTTACGCCGGCATTTTTACACAGTTCATACAATTCCATTGCCTCTTTGGTATCTACAGCTATGGGTTTTTCACAATAAATATGTTTCCCTGCTTTTACTGCTTTGCGAATGCCATCTGCCCGTCTGCCGGTTGTTTGTGCATCGAAATAGATAATATTATTGGGATCGGCAAGTACCTCATCCAGATCGGTGCTCATTTTTTTTACACCAGACATTGCGCAAAGCTTTTTTAATTTATTTTCATCACGGCCTACCAGTACCGGATCGGGCATAATCGTTTCACCCGGACCAATTCTTACGCCACCTTGCTTTATTATTTCTGCAATAGATCGCAATAAATGCTGGTTGGTACCCATGCGCCCGGTAACGCCGTTCATGATAATACCTATTTTATGTTCTTTCATTTTGCTGTTTTTTATGTATACTATTTTTTGTGAACCCGGCTTTATAATATGTATTAAGCTTTCTTGCGTCGTCCCGCTTTTTGCGGCATCAAGGGTGTTATCCGCTACTCAGCATTTCCATATCAAACCTGAAGCTGTGATTATGAATGTATTTTATATGCTTTAATAATCTTTTTAAAAATTCAGCCTGGTCTTCTTTCCAGTATGCATTGGAAAAAATTTCCACTTCATTAAAACCTGTAAACCCTGTTGCTTCCACCCATGACCTGATTTGCTTTACAGGAATACAACCTTCACCCATCAGTCCCCGATCGAGCAGCATATCGGTAGTTGGGGTTTTCCAATCACAGATATGAAATGCCGCCAGGTTCCCGTTTTCTCCGCAGCGTTTTATTTCTTTTTCCAGAAAAGGATCCCACCAAAGATGATACACATCTACGGCAACACCTACCCAGGGTGAATTCAGTGCTTCAGCCATATCATTTGCCTGGGCCAATGTATTAATGGCAGAACGTGTATCAGCATACATCGGATGCAGTGGTTCTATTGCAAGCTTTACTCCTGCTGCCGATGCATCCGGAATCAGAGCTGCGATGCCATCCTGGATTTGTTTTCTTGATTCTTCCAGTGATTGAGACGGATCAGCGCCACAAACAAGCACCACCATATGATGTTCCAAGTGCTGCCGCTTCTTCAATTGCTTTCCTGTTATCATCAATTGCCAGCTTTCTTTTGCCTGCATCCGTATGCGGGAAAAAACCGCCCCTGCAAAGCGACACAATGGTTAAATCATGTTCACGAAGCATGTTGCCTGTTTGTTTAATATTTCTTCCTTCCAGTGCATCGCGCCAAACGGTAATACCTTTTACACCTGCTGCGGAATAATTTTTAGCAGCTTCTTCTATATTCCAGGGTTTGGTGGTAATGGTATGAATGCACAATCTGGAAAGATCTGTATGTTCTTTATAAATTCATCGGATATTGAAAAAAGTATAGTATGGTTCATTATTGATTATTCGTTGCAGATAAAGCGCCGCTTCACGGGCATGATAATCGCCCCACATGCTCGATTCGCCATTAGGAATTTTACTTCCATCCGGAATATAATCCCATCCATTGGGCCGGTGATAAATTGAATGCAGCAACAATCCCTGGTGATTGGGGTCGGTACTTAGATAGGGCTCATCAAAAATAGTATTCAAAACCGTTAGTCCTGCCTGCCAGTAGCGATCGCCAGCTTCAGTTTCGCCTTTTTGCTGCAGATATTTTCCCAGTCTCAATAATCCCTGTGCGGCAATGGCTGCAGCGGAACTATCCACCGGTTCAAAATCATTAAAAGGATCGGCAGGTTTATTCAGATAATCTCCCAGTTTATACAAATTGGGTGCGCCGGTATCCCAATAAGGAACGCCATCGGACGGCGTATTGTCGATATAAAAATCACAGGTAGCTTTTGCTGCTTTAAGCATAAGGGATACAATATTTTCCTTTCCCGAAAAAGCTGTGAGATCTGTCTTCACTAACAGTGTCAAACCATTCCAGTTGTTCCGCAAATCCACACATTGCCCAGGCAAGTCCTCTTGTCCAGGTGGTGAAACCTGAATAACCCTGTTGTGAATTTGGACAACGGAAATTTCCATCTTTTGTATTGAAAATACTTTCGTGTGCTGTTCGTCCCCAAACATCATACATATCACGACCTTCGCCATAAAATATGGAATACTGTGCAGTGGCTTTCAGATGTTGAATCGCACGTTCCAGTAAACTGATTTTTTCATCGCCTTCCGCCTGTAACACATGACCCAGGCAATGACTAAGAATCAAGCGCACGGATGGAACGGATGGTATCAACAAAAAGTGAATGCGGTCCGTTGAAGGAATGAATAAATCCACCGTCTTTAATTGATGTCCAGCGGCTTGCCTGAACGGCCCCGGAAATTTTCAGCGCCAATTCATAAAAATTTTTTTCCCATTCATTGAAAGGTATTTTTCCTTCCTGCATCAAGCGCAGCAAATTTCCATACGTGCTCACATTGTTAAATCCATGATCGTGCACGCCGGTATGGCTGATATGCGGCGCCATCACTTCAATGGTTTTCTTTCTTCCCGATTCCAGAAAACATTTTTCTCCTGTAGCATCATATTGCAAAATGGCAGAGCCATATTGAAATCCCTGTGTCCATTCGGTCCATCCGCGGGTAGTATATTTTCCTTTAAAGGTAAAAACCGGTGAACCTTTAGAAGCATCATAATTTTTTTCCATCAGTTGAATCTTCTCTGCCGAGCGTTCCCAGAATCTTTTGAGTTTATAGTTCAGGTCTGCGGGTTGTACACCCGTATTGATTTTGATCATTGATTCTTGTTTATTTATTTGCTTTTACTGGCTCATTTTTTCAACGGAAGGGATCTCAAAGCAATCAGTTTTAAAAATGAGCATTTTTATTACAGGCTGATAAAAATAGAAAATAAAAATGAAATGAGTTTTTTTTGTTATTGATAAAACGATAGCAATATTGTCATCATTGCCTTATGTATAAATCTGCCGGGCGGGATTGCAAACAGGATCTTTTGAGATAGCTTATTTCAGTTTTTTGTATTGGCTGCTATTAATTTCAGCCGCGCATAAAAAGAAATCAGATCCAAACTTTTCAGGTTTATTAATTTAATTGTTTGGAAGAGATTGTTGTTTTTATCTCCGCTGAATAAATAAGAGCTGTAGTTTCATAATGCAGCGTTCACTGGAGGAGTAAATATTAAAACAAAAAAGCCCGGCAAACTGCCAGGCTTTAAATTTCGTAGAGCGTACGGGAATCGAACCCGTGATTCCTCCGTGAAAGGGAGGTGTCTTAACCCCTTGACCAACGCTCCGTCATTTTTAAAAACCTTTATTTGTTATAAAGGGTTTCAATTTGGGAGTGCAAAAATAGGGGCATGAACCAAATTAGCAAAATTTTTTTAAATTGATTTGATGAAAAAGATCCCGGAGACAAAAGTATTATCCTGTATAATGCAGTCCCAGAGTAGGTTTGAGTGCTAAATAAAAGTTGTTTTTATTTTATCCGGAAAGAAGAATTTAAAAAATTTCAAACAAATTCTCTCAATGATTGTAAATTCGCCGTGCTTTTTAAACTTAAATATATAAACATGAGTACAGTAAAAGTTGCGATTAATGGTTTTGGACGTATTGGCCGGTTGGTATTCCGCCAGATTTATAAAATGGATGGTATTGAAGTAGTGGCAATAAATGATTTGACCAGCCCCAAAGTGCTGGCGCATTTACTAAAATATGACAGTGCTCAGGGAAGGTTTAGCGGCGATGTTACCAGCTCTGATAATTCAATTATTGTTGACGGCGATGAAATTTAAATATATGCTCAAAAGGATCCTGCACAGATTCCCTGGGGTAAGCATGATGTAGATGTGGTAATTGAAAGCACCGGATTTTTTGCGGATAAAGCAAAAGCCGAAGCGCATTTAAAAGCAGGCGCAAAAAGAGTGGTGATTTCCGCCCCTGCTACCGGCGATCTGAAAACAGTTGTATTTAATGTAAACCATGATATACTCGACGGCAGCGAAACCATTATTTCCTGCGCTTCCTGTACCACCAACTGCCTGGCTCCTATGGCCAAGGTTTTAAACGATAGTTATGGTATTGAAACCGGCATTGATGACTACCATTCATGCTTATACCAACGATCAGAATACCCTTGATGCGCCACATCCAAAAGGTGATTTGCGTCGTGCAAGAGCTGCAGCAGCCAATATTGTTCCCAATACCACCGGCGCCGCCAAAGCTATTGGACTGGTATTGCCGGAATTGAAAGGAAAACTGGATGGCAGTGCACAGCGTGTTCCTGTAATTACCGGTTCTTTAACTGAATTGACTTCTGTACTTGGCTAAAAAAGTAACGGTTGAAGAAGTGAATGCCGCTATGAAAGCTGCCGCAAATGAAAGCTTTGGTTATACCGAAGATGAAATTGTAAGCACCGATGTTATAGGAACCCATTTTGGTTCTTTGTTCGATGCCACACAAACAAAAGTATTAACGGTTGGCGATCATCAGCTGGTAAAAACCGTTAGCTGGTACGATAATGAAATGAGTTATGTAAGCCAGCTTGTACGTACGGTACATTATTTCGCTGGTTTAATTTCTAAATAGTTTTTGGGGACCGGCTGAAGTGCTTATGGCATCTTCGTTGTGTCACTCACTTGTACTTTTTGTTCTTTGATGAACAGGAAAACCGTAGAGCAACCCTCTGCGGTTTTTTAATTTATACCCCTAACCAGGACAAGCCAGAACCAAAAAGATTGCTGGTTGGTAGTATTTGAAATGCTTATCCCCAAATCATTTCTGCAAACCATGAAAATTATCTTACCAAAAAATGCGAAATTTCAAAAGTCAGGTACTAAAGGGAAATTAAACACAATTCATAAAAAACAAACTTTCTGAACTTAAATGTTATTCAGATTTATAAGTTCATTTGACTTGGATACCAAAGATGCCCAATGATATACTGATGAACGGATTGCGACGCAACGAAGCTGCCATAAAAAACAAATGTGGGTATCAAAATATTTTTCAAACATTTATAATACAGAGTCAAAAGTATCTGCTGCGAAATTGGGAATAAAACTGTTTCAATATGGTTCTTCAATTTCCAATATTTCATACAAAAAATTAAAATTACTTTTGTCATGTAAGTTGATGACGGGTATTGAAAAATTAGCCGGGCAACGAGATTATACAACCATTGAATACATTCAATTATGAGCAGATTTTCAGAGCACAATTTTAAAGGACAGAAAGCATTGGTTCGCGTTGACTTCAACGTGCCGCTAAACGACAAATATGAAATAACAGATGATACCCGTATGCGTGCCGCCATTCCAACAATAAAAAAAATACTGGCAGATGGCGGAAGTGTAATACTGATGAGCCATTTTGGTCGGCCGAAAGACGGACCTACGGACAAATATTCTTTGAAACACCTGGTAACTCATTTGAAAGAACTGATCAATGGATCTACTCCGGTTCATTTTTCTACAGATTGCATAGGCGCGGTGGCGGAAAAATCTGCAGCGGATTTAAAACCCGGAGAAGTATTATTGCTCGAGAATCTTCGCTTTCATAAAGAAGAAGAAAAAGGCGATGAAGCGTTTGCCGGAAAACTGGCCAAACTGGGCGATGTATATGTGAATGATGCTTTTGGTACGGCGCACCGCGCACATGCATCTACAGCGGTAATTGCTAAATTTTTCCCTGGCGATAAGAAAATGTTTGGATTGTTAATGGAAGCAGAAGTAGTAAGCGCCGATAAAGTATTGAACCAGTCCGCAAAACCATTTCTTGCCATTATTGGCGGTGCCAAAGTCTCAGATAAAATTCTGATCATAGAAAACCTGTTGCTAAAAGCTACTGATATTATCATCGGCGGAGGTATGGCTTATACTTTTATGAAAGCTCAGGGTGGAAACATCGGGAATTCATTGTGTGAAGATGACCGTTTGGAAACTGCGCGGGAGTTATTGGAAAAAGCTGAAGCAAAAGGCGTTTGCATTCATTTACCGGCCGATTCTATTATTGCGGATAAATTTTCCGCTGATGCCGAAGTTTCAGGTGCATTGAGCAATCAGATTCCTGATGGCTGGATGGGATTGGATATTGGGGAAATGGCTTGTGAAACATTTACCAAAGTGATTTTAAATTCAAAAACCATTTTATGGAACGGACCAATGGGGGTTTTTGAAATGGAAAAATTTGAGCATGGAACAAAAACTATTGCTCATGCTGTAGCAGAAGCTACTAAAAAAGGAGCTTTCTCACTTGTAGGAGGTGGCGACAGTGTAGCTGCCGTAAACAAATATAATTGCGCGGATGAAATGAGTTATGTATCCACCGGCGGTGGCGCTCTACTCGAATATTTTGAAGGAAAAGTATTGCCGGGAATAGCTGCCATCAATGAAAATTGAATGGAAACATTATAATATCATTTTATGCTGAAATAGAATAAACTGTTTCAGAAAGATTATTTTCGATAAATCAAATTTCAAACAATGAAAACAAAAAATCTTGCGCTCATAGTTATTCTTGCGGTCGTGGTTGTATTGGGTGGTTGCGGATGCAGCAGTTATAATGGTTTGGTAACGAGCGATCAGCAGGTTAAAAACTTATGGAGTAATGTGGAAACAAATTATCAAAGAAGAACCGATCTGTATAATTCTGTAATTAAAACAATAGAAGGATCCGCCAATTTTGAAAAATCAACTTTAAAGGATGTGATCGAAGCGCGTGCCAATGCCACCCGGGTACATGTAGATATCAATGATCCGCAATCTCTTGAAAGATACCAGCAGGCACAGGGACAACTGCAAACTGCTTTCGGAAGATTAATGGCTGTGGCTGAAGCATACCCGGATTTAAAGACTACAAAATCATTCCAGGATTTTCAAACCCAGATAGAAGGTACTGAAAACCGGATCAATATTGCCCGTCAGGATTACAACGCTTCAGTAAATAACTACAATCTGAAAGTGAAGACTTTCCCAAACAACTTTTTTGCAGGCTTTTTTAATTTCCACGAAAAAACATACTATAAAGCAGATGTGGGTACAGAAAAAGCTCCGGAAATTCAATTCAATATTAAGTAAGTTGCATAATGTTATCAATCTTTAAAAAAAAACCTGTTATCTTTTTCACTCCTGCGCAACAGGAGAAAATAGTCGGGGCCATTAAGGCTGCGGAAAAAAGAACGAGTGGAGAAGTACGGGTTTATGTGGAACGTCATTGCAGATTTGTTAATTCGCTGGACCGGGCAATTGAAATTTTTTATGGATTGAAAATGGAAGCAACCGCTCAGCGGAATGGCGTGCTCGTTTATGTAGCGCTGAAAGACAGGCAGCTGGCTATTTTTGCGGATGAAGGCATTTATGTAAAAGTGGGTAAGGAGTTTTGGCATAATGAAGTGCGAACAATGCTTTCACATTTCAATAAAGAAAATTATGCCGATGGTATTTCCCAGGTTATCCTGGATATTGGCGAAATACTCAGCGCTCATTTCCCTTACGATGATAAAGGCGATAAAAATGAGTTGCCCGATGAAATAGTATTTGGAAAATAAAACATAATCATAAGGCAGGGCAACCTGCCTTATCACTTAGTAATGAAGAAACTGATAATTTTAATAGTAGCCGGATTCTTTTCTTTCTCCTTGCATGCTCAAAAAATATTGCCGCGTCCTGTTCCCCCAAAGCTGGTGAATGATGCTGCGCATGTACTTTCTCCTGAGCAGCAGGCTATTCTTGAGCGCAAACTGGTTGCTTTAGACGATAGCACTTCCAACCAGATCGCGATTGTTACTATTCCAACTTTAGATGGTTATCCGATTGAAGATTATGCGGTTAAATTATTCAGGGACTGGGGAATTGGAAACGCCAAATCAAGAAACGGGATTTTAATATTGGTTGCATTAAAGGAACACCAGGTAAGAATAGAAGTGGGATATGGGCTTGGAAGGAGCGATACCTGATGTTACGGCAAGTAGTATCATTAATAATGACCTTACACCGAATTTTAAAGCAAACAATTATTACCGCGGTTTCGACCGGGCAACTGAATCATTGACCAAAGCGGCTGTAGGGGAATATAAAATCCCCAGAGAAAAGAAAGAAACCGGAGAGGGTGGAGGCGCGATTGCTTTTTTAATCATCCTGTTTATAGTTATAATGCTTGTAAGTGGAGGAAGAGGCGGTGGTAAGGGCGGCGGCATGATGAGCAGAAGAGGATATGGCGGATTTTGGGGACCCATGATTTTGGGCAGTATGCTGGGCGGCGGAAGAGGCGGCGGCGGATTTGGTGGAGGTGGCGGTTTCGGCGGCGGCGGTGGCGGCTTCGGTGGTTTTGGCGGCGGAAGCAGCGGCGGCGGTGGCGCAAGCGGAAGCTGGTAATCTTCCGTTTTTTAAAAAATAAAGAACGAGCGGACAGCTGATAGCTGACTGCTGATTAGTTTTTCAACTTTTGATCCATATAAGCTATTTGTTGTGCAAGCGCTTTTCTTATGGCGCCTTTTGCTTTAATTTTTTCTTTATTGTGTTTTAATTCCGCAAGATCCTTATTGATGCTTTTCTTTAATTCCGGTGTAGTCAATGCTACCTGGTCGCGGTATTTTATGATAGCATCAAAGCCTTTCTTAAAGCGGGCGGTATTTTCAACCTTTGATAAATAGATTATTAGGTTATAACATTCACTGAATTTAGAAAAAGAATCGGCTGCTATGAATCTGTTATACATTTCTTCAAAGCCCGTATCAGACCTGGTAATCAACTCCACCTGGTCAATTGCAAAACGTAGATTTTCCCGGGCATCTTTTTTTAATTCCGGTAATAAAGAGATTGCTTTTTTTTCATCAATATGAAACAAAGCAAGTAAAGCAGCGCCAGCCACATTATAAGAGGAGTCGTTTATGTTTTTTAAAAAAAGATCTTTGTAGGCCGTATTTTTCAATTCGCCTAAAATCTGGATTGCCTGAGCCCGGTTTAATTTATGGGCATCCGTTTTTGCCAACTGCTCAATTTTGGCAATAAAAGGCTTATCCATTTGTGCAGCAGATAAATTATGCAGAACATATTCTCTTATACCATAAAACGGATCATCCAGGGCGGATAATAATAATTGTTTTGCATCGGGATTATTAATATTCCGGCTGCAATATTCAAGCGCTTCTATTTTGTCCACATAATTTCCTGCATTTTTATATTGATACAGATACATTTCCAATGTTTTATGATCCTGTTTCCGTGCAAGTAATATTTTTTCCGCATCTACATTTATTAGTTCTGGCATGGATTGTACTTTAAAAGAAAAAGTATCTTTTTCATGATTCATCCAAACCTGGTACCGTTTTTTTGCATTTCCCTCATATATATCTATTGAAAAGGGAAGTTTAAATACTTTTTCTTCCGGCTGAATCTGTTTCATAAAAACATGCGCCATTTGCTTATCCGAATCATATTTATAACTGATATCCAGCGTTGGCTGACCGCTTCCAAAATACCATTGATTAAAAAACCAGTTTAAATCCTTTCCGCATACCTGTTCTAAGGCAAGCCGCAATTGGTTTGCATCTGCATTGCCATATTTATAGGTGTTTAGGTATAAATTAAGGCCTTTAAAAAAAGCGGAATCGCCCAGGTAGTTCCGTAGCATATGCAAGATGCGGCCTCCTTTATTATAAGATACCGCATCAAACATATCTTCCTTATCCCTGTAATAAAATCTTACCAGGTCTTTATCATCATTTCCGGAGGATAAATAACCCTGAAGGGCTGTATAATTAAGCTGATCTGCATCTTCTTTGCCATATTTATACTCACGCCACAGGTATTCACTGTAGTCCGCAAAGCTTTCATTTACTGTTAAATTGCTCCAGCTAACCAATGTTACCAGGTCGCCAAACCATTGATGAAAAAGCTCATGCGAGATATAGTCTTCATACTTGTTGCCATCGGTTAATTGTCTTGCATTTTGCTGAAGTGCGGAAGTGTGTAAAGTGGCGGTCGTGTTTTCCATAGCGCCGCTTACATAGTCCCGGCCGGTCATTTGCGAATATTTTGACCATGGAAAGTCCACTCCGGTAATATTGGAAAAAAAGCCGATCATTTCCGGGGTTAATCCAAAAATTTTTCTGGCTACGGAAGCATATTCTTTTTCTACATAATAACTCACTTCCTTTTCTTTATATGCATCCCTTATAATAGCAAAATCGCCTACTCCCATAAAAAATAAATAGGGCGCATTCGGCTTATCCATTTTCCAGGTATCGGTTCTTGAGCCATCATTGTTTTGCTTTTGATCAACTAACAGACCGTTTGAAAGCGTAACGTATTTTGCGGGAACGGTCATGCTAATTTCCTGCGTTGTTTTTTGATTGGGCCGGTCAATGGTAGGACACCATACACTGGTAGCTTCCGTTTCCCCTTGTGTCCATATTTGAGTCGGTTTGTTTTTTTCCGTTCCTCCGGGATTTATAAAATACAACCCTTTTGCATCTGTGATTGCAGCGCTGCCCGATCCCTTGAATTCATTGGGTTTAGACACATAATCTATATATATAGTATAATTTTCCGAAGCGGAATAGGTTTTATCCAGTTGAATACGCAGGTTCAGGCTATCATATTGGTACTTTAATGGAATATTTCTTCCATCATTTACCAGCGCCACCTCTTTGATGTCCATTCCTTTTGCATCAAGATTTAAGGAATCTGTGCTATAAAAATGCGGCTTTAGGGTGATCCAGGCTTTTCCATATAAATAAGATTTGTCGTAATCAAATTTTACATCCAGCTTCGTATGAACGAGATCATTGATTTTAGTGGCAAATGCCCTGTATTGTTTTTTCCAGGCTTCATTCCTGTTGGCGTGTACGGTAAATTGTGCATCGGCTGTAAAAAAGCAAAACAGGAAAATACAAATAAGGCTTTTTTTCATGTTTATTTTATTTATAATTGGCATATGAAACCGTTATAAATTATCATCCTGTTTTGATGATAACATATCATGGCTCATTTAATATTTAAAAGGTAAATTTAATAGAGACGCCACAGTTAAAGGAAAAAATATGTGAAACTTAAAAGGGCATGATTATAGCTGGTACGGCGTTTTGACCTGCTGTATCAAATTTGCTTAATTTTGTTATAAATAAATTTTGGATGAAAGAGATGTTGAATATTAAAATGTTATTAATAGTTTTTTTAATAGCCTGTTTTTTTGGACCAATAGTAAAAGCGCAACAAACTAATTTTATTTATATTCAGGCTGATCACAATAAGCCTTTTTATGTGGTAACAAATAATAAAACCTATCAATCTTCAGAGGTAGGCTATTTAATTATTCCAAAATTGACGCAGGGGAAGCATGAAATAACTATAGGTTTTCCTGATAACAGTTTTCCTGCTCAAAAATTTTCTATATCAATAGATAAAAAGGATTTGGGTTTTGCTTTAAAAAATATGGAAGAGAAAGGTTGGGCATTGGCAAGTGTTCACAATAAGGAATTGATATATGGAACGGGAACCATCACAGATGTACTAAGCACTGCTCCCGATTCTGCAGTTGAAACAAAGATTTCGGCAAAGGAGGATAAAAAAACTTCAGTTAAATCAAATGCCTTTGGCCAGATGTTGGCTGAAGTGGTAAATGATCCTGGCATATTGCAGCCAACGGTTTTACCGGATCATCCTGTAACTTATTATAAGGCTGAGATGCAAGCTTCGCATCAATCGGCCGGAGAAAACCATGAAACAGGCATGGCTGAAATCAAACAATCCGATGCTTCCGATTCAAAAACCACCGAATTGAATGAACCTTTTGAAGCCAGCAGTACCAAGGGTGTAATTAAAGTTTCACAAAAGGACAATAAGGATGGTACAGACCTGGTATTCATAGATTTTAAGGATTTTACCAATGATACCATTCGCGTATTCATTCCTTTTAATGAAACCAGGGAAAACAATTCTACGGTGAAACCGGAAAAACCTGTTGTGGCGAAAAACGATTCGCCAGGTAAAAAGAATGGTAATGAACCAGGTTTTATTGATATGAATACAAGTTCCGCTAATAATTCTACTGATAAGGATGCGGGCAAAAATGTCAATAATCCGTTTTTTGCAAATGAAAAACCAAAGGAAACTACGATTATAAAGGAAGAAAAAACAAATGATGAAGATGCCGGTATTCAAAGCAAAGGCGTGGTAAATGCAAATTGTAATAAAATGATTGCCGAAGCTGAGGTGGAAAAGCTCAAAAAAAGAATGATAAGTCTGGATAATGTGGAAATGGTGAAAGCTGCGAAAAAAGCTTTGAAAGGCAAATGCATAACCACCCAACAGGTAAGCGATTTAAGCGGGCTTTTTCTTTCAGATGAAGGACGGTATAATTTTTATGATGCTGTTTACCCGTTCGTTTATGATACCGGAAATTACAAGCAATTGGAAGATCAGTTGCTCGACATATATTATAAGAACAGATTTAAAGCATTGATTGGTTATTAATAATTATACATGCCCAGGTATTTTTTAGAGTTATCATATAAAGGAACGAGATATAAAGGCTTTCAGATTCAAAAGAATTCCCATACTGTTCAGGGTGAAATGGAAAAAGCTTTAAAAACCATACTGAGGCAATCCATTGCACTTACGGGCTCATCACGAACGGATACCGGCGTGCATGCCCTTCAGAATTTTTTCCATTTTGATAGTTTAGACCTTTTGGATGCAAAGCAAGTGCTGTATAAACTTAATGCAGTTTTACCTCACGATATAGCCGCGCTCAACCTTTATTCCGTTTTACCAGAGGCGCATTCCCGGTTTGATGCAGTATCGCGCCGCTATAATTATCATATATGTACTCAAAAAAATCCTTTCCTATATGACCGGGCTTATCATTATCCTTACAAATTGGAAGAGGATCTGCTTCATCAAGCTTCAGAAATTATAAAAAAACATATCGATTTCACCAGTTTTTCCAAACGGAAAACCCAGGTAAAAACATTCCATTGCACGATATTGGAATCTGGCTGGGAAAAAACCGAAACCGGCTATATATATAATGTGTGCGCCAATAGATTTTTAAGAGGGATGGTAAGGGGATTGGTAGGAACGATGCTGAAGGCGGGAAGAAGAACGATAAGCCTTGAAGAGTTCGAAACGGTGATAGAAAATAAAAATAATGCAAAGGCGGATTTTTCCACTCCGCCTCAGGGGTTATTTTTAATGGCAGTTAATTATCCCGGTAACTATTTTGATTGTTCTTTATAATCATGAAGTGAACCAGAGTGCTTTGATATATTTATTGAAGGCCTTTAATAAGATGGAACAACCAGTATAAAGATCGAAAGAAGGCAAAATTTAAACTGTTTTAAAATAATTTTTCTTCTGTAACTCTTTGCCAGAGCTTCTTTCAAGGAAGTTGCATAAACAGATTTCAAAAAACATTTGGCAGGAAAGAAAAGGCCCTTATCTTTGCACCCCGCTTAACAAAAAAGCAGGGTTCTTTGAAAGACTGGATGATAAAATGAAGCTCGAAAAACCAATAAAATATTTTAAAAAATATTTGGTAAGAATCAATAACATCCTATCTTTGCAGGCCGGCTTAAAACCGGAAAAGTTCATTGAGATTTAAGTTGAAAATAATAAATCAAATCAAAATTTGATCAAAAAGTTTTCGCTTAATATTTCACCAACATCACAATTAAGATTGTGATTAGTTCTTTAAATTTTGCTGAAAATTTTTCTTTTAGAAAATAAGAAAAAGATTTGGTTGAAATAAAAAAAGGTTCTACATTTGCAACCCCAAACGAAAGTAGGGGTGGCAGAAAAAGGCCGAAAGATCTTTGAAAGAATGGAAGCAACAGTACGTAATAAAAAGTCTTCGGACTTAAGACTACGGTAAGAATGAAGCGTAACAAAAAATTAAATCAGACATTAACCTCGATTTATTGAGATTGATAGTCAGATCAAACAACATTTACAATGGAGAGTTTGATCCTGGCTCAGGATGAACGCTAGCGGCAGGCTTAATACATGCAAGTCGAGGGGCAGCAGGAGTAGCAATACTTGCTGGCGACCGGCAAACGGGTGCGTAACACGTACACAACTTTCCTTTAAGTGGGGAATAGCCCAGAGAAATTTGGATTAATACCCCGTAATATTATGAGATGGCATCATTTTATAATTATAGATTCGGCGCTTGAAGATGGGTGTGCGGCTGATTAGGTAGTTGGCGGGGTAACGGCCCACCAAGCCTTCGATCAGTAGCTGATGTGAGAGCATGATCAGCCACACGGGCACTGAGACACGGGCCCGACTCCTACGGGAGGCAGCAGTAAGGAATATTGGTCAATGGACGCAAGTCTGAACCAGCCATGCCGCGTGAAGGATGAAGGTCCTCTGGATTGTAAACTTCTTTTATTTGGGACGAAAAAAGGGAATTCTTTCTCACTTGACGGTACCAGATGAATAAGCACCGGCTAACTCCGTGCCAGCAGCCGCGGTAATACGGAGGGTGCAAGCGTTATCCGGATTCACTGGGTTTAAAGGGTGCGTAGGCGGATAGGTAAGTCAGTGGTGAAATCTTCGAGCTTAACCCGGAAACTGCCATTGATACTATTTATCTTGAATATTGTGGAGGTAAGCGGAATATGTCATGTAGCGGTGAAATGCTTAGATATGACATAGAACACCAATTGCGAAGGCAGCTTACTACGCAAATATTGACGCTGAGGCACGAAAGCGTGGGGATCAAACAGGATTAGATACCCTGGTAGTCCACGCCCTAAACGATGGATTACTCGACATTTGCGATACACAGTAAGTGTCTGAGCGAAAGCATTAAGTAATCCCACCTGGGAAGTACGACCGCAAGGTTGAAACTCAAAGGAATTGGCGGGGGTCCGCACAAGCGGTGGAGCATGTGGTTTAATTCGATGATACGCGAGGAACCTTACCTGGGCTAGAATGCGGTTTGACCGTGGGTGAAAGCTCATTTTGTAGCAATACACAGATCGTAAGGTGCTGCATGGCTGTCGTCAGCTCGTGCCGTGAGGTGTTGGGTTAAGTCCCGCAACGAGCGCAACCCCTATCATTAGTTGCCATCAGGTAATGCTGGGAACTCTAATGAAACTGCCGTCGTAAGACGCGAGGAAGGAGGGGATGATGTCAAGTCATCATGGCCTTTATGCCCAGGGCTACACACGTGCTACAATGGGTGCGACAAAGGGCTGCCACTTGGTGACAAGGAGCTAATCCCAAAAAAGCTCTCTCAGTTCAGATTGCAGGCTGCAACTCGCCTGCATGAAGCTGGAATCGCTAGTAATCGTATATCAGCAATGATACGGTGAATACGTTCCCGGACCTTGCACACACCGCCCGTCAAGCCATGGAAGCCGGGTGTACCTAAAGTCGGTAACCGAAAGGAGCTGCCTAGGGTAAAACTGGTGACTGGGGCTAAGTCGTAACAAGGTAGCCGTACCGGAAGGTGCGGCTGGAATACCTCCTTTTTAGAGTACTGCTTCATAATTTTTAACTGTTGCTTTTCTTCCTTTCATTTATTTGTTCTTTTACATGTACATTTTAGTACCCGATTTTATTATCCGTAACAGCCAGGGTAAACCGCTCTAAGGCGGAGTTACTGCTAATAATCAGTGAGATACGGTTATAAATACAGACCCGTAGCTCAGTTGGTTAGAGCGCTACACTGATAATGTAGAGGTCACCAGTTCAACTCTGGTCGGGTCTACTAAAATAAAAGCGTTAAGCTATAAGCTGAGATAGCTGATAGCTCCAAACATTTGGGGGGTTAGCTCAGCTGGCTAGAGCATCTGCCTTGCACGCAGAGGGTCATCGGTTCGACTCCGATATCCTCCACAAATATTGTGTGGGATAATGGAAGTAGAATGATCACACATGTAAGTTAAAAATTGTTGCAATCAGTTCTTTTAAAGTGTATTGTTTAGTAAGGTATTAGCCTAAAAACAATCTAGAAGATGTAACCGTAAAGGCGGTTAAGGGGTTCAAATCCACTTACATCACTATGGTTCTAAATCTTGTAAGGATTTATGAGCTGAAGTTCTTTGACATATTGGGAAAGCAAAATATAGAATATACATAAAAATAGGAGTGATGGTAACATCATCTGCAATTTTAAATTTTTTAAAGCAAATAAGGGCGCATGGTGGATGCCTTGGGTCTGAGAGGCGATGAAGGACGTGGTAAGCTGCGATAAGCTACGGGGAGCTGCACACAAGCATTATATCCGTAGATTTCCGAATGGGACAACCCACTATACTGAAGGTATAGTATCTTGAAAGAGAGCCAACCCGGAGAACTGAAACATCTAAGTACCCGGAGGAAAAGAAAATAATTAATGATTCCCTGAGTAGTGGCGAGCGAAAAGGGAAGAGCCTAAACTTAATGGAGCGTGCTCCATTGAGGGTTGTAGGACTGCATTTAGAAACTGTTATCAAACTGAATCATCTGGAAAGTTGAGCCATAGAGGGTGATAGCCCCGTAAGTGCAAATTGACAGGGACGAGCAGTATCCTGAGTAATGCGGGACCGGAGAAATCCTGCATGAATCTGCCAGCACCATCTGGTAAGGCTAAATACTCCTCAGACACCGATAGTGAACCAGTACCGTAAGGGAAAGGTGAAAAGCACCCTGAACAAGGGAGTGAAATAGTACCTGAAACCGTGCGCCTACAAGCGGTCGGAGTCATAGCAATATGATGACGGCGTGCCTTTTGCATAATGAGCCTACGAGTTGCTCCTCACTGGCGAGGTTAAGTTCTTAAATTAACGGAGCCGTAGCGAAAGCGAGTCCAAACAGGGCGCTTAGTCAGTGGGGGCAGACGCGAAACTTTGTGATCTATCCATGGGCAGGTTGAAGGTGTGGTAACACAGACTGGAGGACCGAACCCGTTAACGTTGAAAAGTTCTGGGATGACCTGTGGATAGGGGTGAAAGGCCAATCAAACTGAGAGATAGCTCGTTCTCCCCGAAATGTTTTTAGGAACAGCCTCGTATATTGAAGTGTGTTAGAGGTAGAGCTACTGATTGGGCTAGGGGGCTTCACCGCCTACCAAACCCTGACAAACTCCGAATGCTAACACATATCTACGGGAGTGAGGCTGCGGGCGCTAAGGTCCGTGGCCGAGAGGGAAATAACCCAGATTAGCAACTAAGGTCCCTAATACATAGTTAAGTTGATCAAACGAGGTGGGATTTCTATAACAGCCAGGATGTTTGCTTGGAAGCAGCAATTCATTTAAAGAGTGCGTAACAGCTCACTGGTCGAGAGATCCTGCACGGAAAATAATCGGGCATCAAACTATGAACCGAAGTTCTAAATTCAAATTAAATGTTTGAGTGGTAGGGGAGCATTGAAATCTGCATCGAAGGTGTACTGGCGAGGTATGCTGGAGCGATTTCAAAAGAAAATGTAGGTATAAGTAACGATAAATGAAGTGAAAAACTTTATCGCCG
>CAVOGF010000009.1:0-2500 GCA_963695165.1 uncultured Chitinophagaceae bacterium | reverse complement strand
GAAATAGTACCTGAAACCGTGCGCTTACAAGCGGTCGGAGCATAGTAATATGTGACGGCGTGCCTTTTGCATAATGAGCCTACGAGTTGCTCCTCACTGGCGAGGTTAAGTTCAAAATTAACGGAGCCGTAGCGAAAGCGAGTCCAAATAGGGCGCTTAGTCAGTGGGGGCAGACGCGAAACTTTGTGATCTATCCATGGGCAGGTTGAAGTTCTGGTAACACAGAATGGAGGACCGAACCCGTTGACGTTGAAAAGTCTTGGGATGACCTGTGGATAGGGGTGAAAGGCCAATCAAACTGAGAGATAGCTCGTTCTCCCCGAAATGTTTTTAGGAACAGCCTCGTATATTGAAGTGTGTTAGAGGTAGAGCTACTGATTGGGCTAGGGGGCTTCATCGCCTACCAAACCCTGACAAACTCCGAATGCTAACACATATCTACGGGAGTGAGGCTGCGGGCGCTAAGGTCCGTGGCCGAGAGGGAAATAACCCAGATTAGCAACTAAGGTCCCTAATACATAGTTAAGTTGATTAAACGAGGTGGGATTTCTATAACAGCCAGGATGTTTGCTTGGAAGCAGCAATTCATTTAAAGAGTGCGTAACAGCTCACTGGTCGAGAGATCCTGCACGGAAAATAATCGGGCATCAAACTATGAACCGAAGTTCTAAATTCAAATTAAATTTTGAGTGGTAGGGGAGCATTGAAACCTGCATCGAAGGTGTACCGTCAGGTATGCTGGAGCGGTTTCAAAAGAAAATGTAGGCATAAGTAACGATAATTAAAGTGAAAAACTTTAACGCCAAAAGTCTAAGGGTTCCTGATCAACGTTAATCGGATCAGGGTTAGTCTGGTCCTTAGGAAAACCCGAAAGGGGTATCTGATGGAAAAAAGGTTAATATTCCTTTACCTGCTATGCAATAAAAGTGACGCAAGGCCGTGGTGGCTACGTACTGACGGAATAGTGCGTTTAGTGGAACCTTCGGGGGAAGCGAAGCCATAAAAGCCTTGCCGAGAAAAGCGAGCATAGCAGCCAGTACCGCAAACCGACACAGGTAGACGGGATGAGTATTCTAAGGCGCTCGGGTGAGCCGTGGAGAAGGAACTAGGCAAATTGATGCTGTAACTTCGGGATAAAGCATACCGCAGCAATGCGGTCTCAGTAAAATGGTTCAACCAACTGTTTAACAAAAACACAGGGCCCTGCAAAATCGAAAGATGACGTATAGAGCCTGATACCTGCCCGGTGCTGGAAGGTTAAGGAAGGATGTTCGGCGCAAGCCAAAGCTTCTGACTGAAGCCCCAGTAAACGGCGGCCGTAACTATAACGGTCCTAAGGTAGCGAAATTCCTTGTCGGGTAAGTTCCGACCTGCACGAATGGTCTAATGAGTTGAACACTGTCTCCTCCACGAGCCCGGTGAAATTGTAGTATCGGTGAAGATGCCGGTTACCCGCCACGGGACGGAAAGACCCCGTGAACCTTCACTATAACTTTGCATTGATTTTGAGCACCAAATGTGTAGGATAGTTGGGAGACTATGAAGCAGTGTCGCCAGGCATTGTGGAGTCAACGTTGAAATACCAACCTTTTGTTGCTTAGAACCTAATCCCTCACGGGAGACATTGCATGGCGGGTAGTTTGACTGGGGTGGTCGCCTCCTAAAAAGTAACGGAGGCTTGCAAAGGTACCCTCAATACGGTTGGTAATCGTATTTAGAGCGCATTAGTATAAGGGTGCTTGACTGTGAGGCCGACACGCCGAGCAGGAGCGAAAGCTGGCTAAAGTGATCCGGTGGTTTCCGTATGGAAGGGCCATCGCTCAAAGGATAAAAGGTACTCCGGGGATAACAGGCTGATCTTACCCAAGAGCTCATATCGACGGTAAGGTTTGGCACCTCGATGTCGGTTCGTCACATCCTGGGGCTGGAGAAGGTCCCAAGGGTTCGGCTGTTCGCCGATTAAAGTGGCACGTGAACTGGGTTCAGAACGTCGCAAGACAGTTCGGTCCCTATCTGTGGTGGGCGCTAGTAAATTGCGAGGACATGACCTTAGTACGAGAGGACCGGGTCGTATGTACCGCTGGTGTATCAGTTATGCCGCCAGGTGTAATGCTGAGTAGCTACGTACAGCAAGGATAAACGCTGAAAGCATCTAAGCGTGAAACCTTCCTCAAGATGAGTTTACTTTTAAGGGTCGTCAAAGACTATGACGTTGATAGGCTACAGGTGTAAAGCTGGCAACAGAAAAGCCGAGTAGTACTAATTGCCCGTAAGCTTTAATTTTTTTATTCTTTTTTGCAATCCCAATATGTTAACTTATTATGCCTGTTAGCCGCATTAGGCTTCAAGCAATATTCTTATGGTGGTTTTGCCGTGGGTGTTCACCTCTTCCCTTACCGAACAGAGAAGTTAAGCCCCACATGGCCGATGGTACTTGGGTATAATCCCTGGGAGAGTAGGTAGCTGCCATATTTATTTAAAAGCCTCAGTTTACAAACTG
>CAVOGF010000008.1:0-14347 GCA_963695165.1 uncultured Chitinophagaceae bacterium | reverse complement strand
AAAGCATTTTTCAAATACGGAATTATTTTGTTCATTTCCGTACGTTTTAAAGAACAAGTATCCAACTATCAATAACAAACTCAGCTGGCTATCCTTTCAACTCACAATTAAACATCCAGCTTACACCAAATTTATCCTGAAGCATTCCAAATCTTGCGCCCAAAATGTATTTTCAAGAGCCATTTTTATAGTGCCGCCTTCAGCCATTTTTTTAAAAACTTTTTCCAAACGCTCTATATCATCTACATCAACTGAAAGCCGAATATTCCCATTTGTTCCTACTGGTTGCCCCTTAAAAACATCAGAAATCATGATCAGATTGCCTCCAAAAACAAATCTGCCGTGCATAATCTTATGTTTATAATCTTCATCCGAAGGCATTGGACTGTCTCCATACCTTTGAATCGAAAGGATTTCCCCATCCAATGCATTGGCGTAAAAATTCATTGCTTCTTCCGCGTTACCGGCAAAATGTATGTAGGGAATCAGTTTCATAAAATAGTTTTTATTGTTTTAATCCCATCATAAGTAATCGCATCGGATGCAAAGTTCGCGTAAATGGATTTAATACCAGTCCTATGGATTCTAAGGTTGTTGCTCCCAATAAGGGCAAATCCCCTTGTTCTCCATAGATCACAGGCGCAGGGCCACCTTCTCCGTTCAATTCAAAATATGCCGAACAAACTTTGCGTTTCAATGTAGTTCCGTCAGCCAGCGAAAAGCTCATCTCTCTGTATGGCTCTATATCCAGTTCATCTAAAATTTTACCTGGAACCAAACTATAAACCGTACCACTATCCACTAAAAATTCCACATCGGAAAATTTTTCCGATTTACGCTGTTCTTTCACCCTAAGTATGGCATTGGTTATGCCCATTTTATTCAATTATTCGCCGTTGTTTTTTGCTATACATTCTATGTCTTTGTTGGTCGCCTGACCTACAACTTTGTCTAAAATCCTTAAAGACGCCTTTGTATACCCAATTTATATTAATTATTCGCTGTTGTTTTTGCTATACATTCCTCAATAATAACATCCACTTTTTCTTTGGTCAAATGTTCACGATAATGATTGCCCAATTGCATCATTGGCGCATATCCACAGGCGCCAAGGCATTCTACCGTTCTCAATGTAAAAAGGCCGTCATCCGTTGTTTGTCCTGGCTTTATGCCAAGTTTTGTTCCAATATATTCAATTATATCATCACTTCCACGCAACATGCAGGGACCGGTATGGCAAACATCAAACACATATTTTCCAACAGGTTTTAAATGGTACATGGTATAGAAACTTGCCACTTCATACACTTCAATCGGATCTATTTGCAACAGTTCCGCCACATAATCCATTACAGGCACATCCAACCATCCGCCAAATTCCGTTTGTGCTATATGCAATACCGGTAACAGCGCACTTTTTTGCTTGCCTTCAGGATAGCGGGAAATAATTTCCTGTACCTTGGTTAATTTATCCGCTGAAAATTGAACGCTCATTTATTTTAAGTTATTCCTTTTAATAATATGTCTTAGTTCCATTGAAATCATGCATCCAGTTCGCCGGCAATTAAATTCATACTGCTCATCGTAATGATCGCATCACTTAACATGGATCCTTTGGTCATTTCAGAATAAGCCTGGTAATAGATAAAGCAGGGACGGCGGAAATGCAAACGGTAAGGCGTTCTTCCTCCATCACTGATCAGATAAAATCCCAACTCTCCATTACCACCTTCCACACATTGGTACACCTCTCCTGCAGGAATTTCTGTTTCCCCCATAACAATCTTAAAATGCCAGATCAATGCTTCCATTTTGGTGTACACATCTTCCTTTTTAGGCAAATAATATTCTGGTACTTCCGCATGATACACTTCTGCATCAGCGCCCTTAAATTCCTGAATTTTGCGATAAGCCTGGCTTATAAGACTGAGTGATTGCTTCATCTCTTCATTACGCACTAAAAAGCGATCGTAGCAATCTCCATTTTTACCAACAGGAATTCTAAAATCAAAATCCTCATAACTGCTGTAAGGTGTGTGCACTCTTACATCATAATCCACTCCGGCCGCACGAAGATTGGGTCCTGTAAACCCATAATTCAATGCACGTTCCGCACTAATGCCGCCTACGCCTGTAGTACGATCCATAAAAATGCGGTTGCGCGTAAGCAGGATTTCAAATTCTTTTAAAACAGCAGGATATTCTTTTAAAAATCTTTCAAGTTTTGTAAATGCGGCATTGGAAAAATTACGTTCAAAACCTCCTATACGGCCAATATTGGTTGTAAGCCGGGAGCCGCAGATTTCTTCAAAGATTTCATAGGCCAGCTCGCGGTATTGCATTAAATATAAAAACCCTGTAAAAGCGCCGGCATCCACTCCCATTACACCATTACAGATCAGATGGTCGGTGATCCTTGACAGCTCCATAATGATGATGCGTAAATAATCTACCCGTTTAGGTGTTTGTATCCGCAGCAGTTTTTCGCAGGTAATATGCCAACCCATGTTATTGATCGGGCTGGAGCAATAATTCATCCGGTCGGTTAATGTTGTTATCTGGTAAAGTGGGCGGCGCTCAGCCAGTTTCTCAAAAGCCCGGTGAATAAAACCAATCGTTTGCTCTGCAGATACCACGCGCTCTCCATCAAGTTCCAACACATTTTGAAGTACATTATGTGTAGCCGGATGCACCGGACCCAGGTTGATGGTGGTGGTTTGTTTCTCTATGGATCCTTCTGGTAATTTTATATTTTGTTGAGTATCGTTCATGTGCCCTAAATCCCCAATGGGAAATTTTATTTTTATGAAATCAACTTCTTTTCTTTGTCAGTGATTAATTAAAACCACCTCTGCCAAACATTTCATCATCCTTATCCTTACGCGTCTGCTCTTCCAGCGGATATTCCTTAAGCATGGGAAAATAGTCCATTTCATCCACATTTAAGATTCGCTTTAAATTAGGATGACCAATAAAGTTTACGCCGAAAAAATCATATGTTTCCCTTTCCATCCAGTTGGCGGCTTCGTACAAACGGGTGGCTGTAAAAATGTCGGGTTGCTGAATGTCAGTAAATATTTTAAAGCGGATTCGAATATTATCTACCAGGTTGTGCAGATGATAGACCACTGCTATTTCACGTCCTTTCTGATCAGGATAATGCACTGCACATAAGGTAGTAAGAAATTGAAAACGCAATTCAGGATCTTCATTTAAAAACTGAAGCATTTTAAGGTTGTTTTCTTTTGGTGTTTCAAAAGTCAACATGCCATACGGCTCTTCAAAATTTGAAACATCCTCTCCAAACTTTTCCTGTAATCGCTTCTGAATGTATTCGTTGGTCATATATCTCAAACCCAAAAGGGCTTTTAGATTGAATAATTATAATTGCTCCTTTTCCCTTTCACCTGAGAAACTATTATTATTGAATTCCATAGCTTTCAAGTAAAGCAGTATAGTGCGGGTTGTTTCTTCGCCGCAATCCTTCATTTTGGGCCAATTCCTGTATCCGCATAAAACCATCTATAACAGCTTCGGGCCTTGGCGGACATCCGGGAATATAAACATCCACGGGAATGATCTGGTCAATGCCCTGCAATACTGAATAAGTATCAAAAATACCTCCCGAACAGGCGCATGCGCCCATGGATAAAACCCAGCGTGGCTCTGCCATCTGCAGATAAACCTGCCTAAGCACCGGCCCCATTTTCTTGGATATTGTTCCCATAACCATCAATAAATCACATTGCCTTGGTGTAAATCCAAGTCTTTCCGCTCCAAAACGCGCAAGGTCATAATGCGGCGCCATTGTAGCCATAAACTCAATTCCACAACAGGAGGTGGCAAAAGGCAATGGCCACAGCGAATTTTTACGGGCAAGTGAAACCACTTTTTCAAGGTTGGTCGCAAAGTATCCCTCCCCCATTGCGCCTTCCGGCATTTCGGAAAGTGCAATATTATTATAAATATCTGCCTCCTTTGGGTGTATATTAAATCTAACCGGACGAGCCATAACTTCCAAAATTTATCAGGTAAAACACATAGCGGGATATTGATATTTTTATTCCTTAACCCGCCCAGATTCACCCGTCAAAAATAGCACACAACGTTCAATTAACCCTAAAACATTTAAATGCTTATCAAATTTTTAATGATGCCTGACAGTTAACTAATAAAAAAGCAGAACAATTTGTCCTGCTTTTAAAATAATTCATCAGTCTTCCCAGGTAAGCGCACCTCTTTTTATAATATATATAAAACCTATAACAAAAAAACCAACAAATAAGAGCACTTCTCCAAAACCATACCAGCCAAGCTCCTTAAAAATAACAGCATAGGGATAGAAAAAAATTACTTCCACATCAAACAAAACAAAAAGTATGGCAACTAAAAAATATTTAACCGCAATAGGCTGGCGGGAATTTCCATGACTTTCGATACCGCTGGCAAAGTTTTCGAGCTTATCCGCAGTGGCTCTTTTTGGTCCAATTATATGGGAAAGCCAAAGCATGGTGGCAACAAATCCTATTGCAAAAATCAGCTGAATGCCAATTGGAAGATAATCCCTGGCAGATCCACCAGTGTTACCCGCATCTAAAAGAATATTTAATAATTGCATCTACGTAACTTATTGCGCAAAAATAAGGAGGTAAAAGGTATAAAAAAACTCCTCTCTGAAACAGGAGGAGTTTTTTTAGAAACAAATTCTTTATTTTTTAGCCCCGGCCCCGGTTTTGGGCTTGGTAGCAGGTGTTTTTTGAGGTGCATTTTTTTGCTGCTCCATTTGTTTTTTAGCCGCATTCAATTGGGTCAATATCTGCTGATATTGTGCATTAGAAGGATCATAGCGCGCTGCAAGTTCGAATTCATGAATCGAACTGTCGAAATTTTTGGCTTCATTAGCATAATAAGAACCATTCAATGCATGATAATAGGCGATGGTTTGACCATTTTTAGTAGTATCATTCATTAAAAATCCGATATAATCATTAATAGGTTCTACGGCTTTTGCTCCGGTACTGTCTTCTTTTTGCGCAATTTTCACCCGTCCGAAATATCCGTACATCTGGTCGGGGTATTTGTTTTTATATAAAGTATACATGCTATCGGCCAGCTGGAGACTATCGGCATTGAAAGCGGCATCTGCCAGGTCATAAACATCCCTGTTGGTAGGCTCCGGGCTGATGTGGTAACTTTTTTTCTGCCAAACCAATCTTTCCTGAGGTTTGTTCATTTTTTTATACAGTGATGCAATGCTATCTATGTATTTAACCTTATTTTTTGTAACAGTATCCACTTCCATCGCTTTCTGATAATAAACAAGCGCGGAATCTTCCTTTCCCTGTACTTTTCCAAAAACATTGGCTGCCAGCACATAATCATCGGGTTCTATTTCAGATGCAGGCACGGTTTTCAGGAATTGTTCCATGTGCTTTTCGGCTTTGTCAGAATCACCCAAACGGCTATAATTATAAGCGTACAAAATACCCAATCTTGGGAAATCCTTACATTCACCTGCAGCCATAGAATCGGCTTTGGCAATAGATTCCTGGTATTTACCGGCACGGAATAAATAATCGGCTTCAAAATAATTGGTATTACAATCTTTATCGGCACGCGCTATATATTTATCCAGATATTCTTTAGCCGCGTTTACATCTTTTTCCTGGTAGTAATAAAAATAAGAAAGGTAAACAGGACCATATTCATGATCGGCATCAATAGCTTTTACATACCACTCATCCATAGATGGTTTATTATCCTGGCTTCTGTACACATTTCCAATCAATGCATAAGCTTTTGCATATTTAGGATCCCGAATGGTAGCATCGCGGAAAGCCTCTACAGCATCGCCGCCTTTCTCACTTCCAAGCTTCAAATAATTGATTCCTAAATTAATATCAATATCAGGATTTTTCTTATCAATTTGCTGAGCTCTTTTTAAAACTTCAATTGCATAGTTGGGATCACCTATCTTACTGCCCCCGGTAGCATTTGCCCGGCCAATTGCATTCAGGATGTCTGCATTTTCTGCGCCCCGCTTGCCTTTGGTGGCAGTGATGGCTTGTTCAAATTTTTGTTTGGCAGAATTTATATCACCGCCTTCAAGTAATTGCACCTGTGCGGATCCGATCCAGATATACGGATCATTTACACCATCGGCCAATGCTTTTTCATACAATGCCTGTGCACCCTTAATATCTTTATCAGCAATATAGGCTTGTCCCAGCCAATAAATTGCATTCGCATCTTTGGGCTTTTTTTCAACTATTTTCTGTAATGTTTCTTTAGCGCTTTTGTTTTTTTCATAATAGAGAAACTTAATGCCATCTTCCACCGTTTGGGCTACTGCAGAAGCAGTAATTCCCGCAAGTGCTAAAATCATAAATACAGTTTTCTTCATTGTCTGCTTTTTATTCTGGTTATTAAAAATTGCTTATTTATTATCAATTAAACTGGTACGAACGCCAAAATACATTTTTGCCGGCACAAGATATGATCTTTTAAATATTAATTGACCTCGTTCCAAACTCATAAAATTGGCAAATCCGGTACCAAGACCAGTCGTATTTTCTTTGACAATATAATACAAAGGACGTACCAAAGGATATTGCCCGTAAGTGATCGTGGCCTGGGATGGCTTTGCGAATATATTATTTTCACATGATTTACATTGCACCAAAGCCATCCGGATCTTTTTTAAATTTGCCAGTTGTTCGGGATCATCCTCATTTCCAACCCAGCTGGATCCTACAAACCCAACAGCATTTTTGTTATTAGATACAAATTCTATTACTTCCCGGCTTCCTTTTGCAGCCCGTACATTGCCGCTAAAGGCATTGCTTCTTACCACAGAATCGAGTAAATAACGCACCGTGCTGGTAGCATTGTTTCCATCCACCACCACCTGTTTTTCTGAGGTGGAATCAGTAAGCAATTTTCTTAATTTTTCCATTGAAAAAACAGTGTCGGTAGCCGCCTCATTTACAATCACGCAAACCGCATCAAATGCGAGTATTCCAAACTGAGGTTTAAACCTGATTTTTTCTTTATAAGCTTCACGCTCGGTTTCAGTTAATCCTTTGGCTACAATGATCATTCGGGTACTGTCATTTTGCAAATCCCTGAAGCAATCCGCCTCAGATTTATAGGATGCAATGATGTGTGCATCGGGAAAAGATGACTTGTACACTTTTATTTGCTCAGTGATCACAGGTTCAAAACTTTCATCCACACTAATATGAATCGTTCCATTTTTGGGCGAATCATATGGAGTTTCATTATTACCTCCTCCACACGATACCATCATCAAAACCGTTAGCAGCATTCCCGCTAAAAAAGAAAATCCTTTTATTATTTTCATACTAATAATCCTCTCTAATAATCTCTCTTAATACCCCGGTACAACCGGAAACCTCCATACAATAAACACAGGCCGCCAAACATATAGCGGATCAATGGATCAAATGTGAGTACATAAGATATGTTCAGTTTTTTACCGAAAATCATCATTATTCCCATTGCTAAAATAACCAATGAGAAGGTAATATCATAGGTCATCCGCATAATCACATAACTTTTTCTTTGCTTATTTTTATACTCCGGTTCCATATTTTACAATTTTCCTGCTAATGGAGCAGGCAATTTAAATAAAATGTTTTACGAAAACCAGGTAAAACATTCAATTTAATTCTATTCTTCTTCTTTTATTTATCATAAACCTCAGTCCTCAAAACTAAAAGTGGTTGTAAATATAGAAGGAAAACAATAAAACGCTCCATTTTTTGAAATGAGATGCGGATTGAAAGATTTTCCATAATAAATTGATTTATGATTTCGGATTTATGATTTCGGATTTGGTAAAAAGATCTGCTCATCTTTTTTTCTCTTGTGAAGTTCCAAACCCCTTTCATTTTGTCATACTTTTTTCTGCCAACAAAGCCCCTACAGGGCATTCCGAATTCCCAAAATCTGAAAATCCAAAATCTCAAATTCCAAAATCCCAAATCAACGACTATTGAAATGGAAACCGAAGATGCCCAATGATATACTGATGAACGTAATGCGACGCAACGAAGCTGCCATAAAAAACCATGGCTGGTAGCCCTAAAATAAAAATTAAAAACAAAGTAAATTGAATCACAGCTCATACCTCATACCTGATACCTGAAAAGCTAACTCTCAATTCTTATCTTTGCTGCCATGAAATTTTTAATGGTATGCCTGGGCAATATCTGCAGAAGTCCTTTGGCAGAAGGTATTTTAAGAAATAAAATTAACCAGGCGGGTCTTCATTGGGAAGTTGATAGCGCGGGTACGGCCAATTATCATATAGGCGCGCCACCGCATGCATTGTCTCAAAAGGTAGCAGCCCTGAATGGCATTGATATCTGCAATCAAAAATGCCGGCAGTTTAAAGCAGAAGATCTGGTCCATTTTGATAAAATTTATGTAATGGACGCCCAAAACTATACTGATGTAAAAAAAATGAGCAAACATTTATGGGATGAAACAAAAGTGGATTTATTATTAAATGAATTATACCCCGGTGAAAACAGGGGCGTAACCGATCCCTGGTTTGGAGAAGAAGATGGTTATCATGAAGTGTTTGATCTTATCAGTAAAGCTTGCGATGCTATTGTTTCTAAATATTCTCAAAAAGATAATAAGCCTGAAATATCCAGGTAACATTTTCCTATACATTTAATTAATTTAATCAAGCATACATTTTTATGTCCAAAATAAAAACAGGAATTCCACAAGGCACACGTGATTTTTCCGCTGAGGTAGTAAGAAAAAGACAATATATTATCCGTACAATACAAAATGTATTTGAGTTGTATGGATTTCAGCCATTGGAAACACCGGCCATGGAAAACCTGGATACTTTATTAGGAAAATATGGCGATGAAGGCGATAAACTGATTTTTAAAGTATTAAACAACGGACTAAATCATTCTTCAAAACAGCAAAAGGCAAGGGAAGATTTTGAAAAAATACTGGTAGGTAAAAATGAAGCCGGAATAACGGAGAGAGCATTGCGGTACGATCTTACCATTCCATTTGCCAGATATGTAGCAATGAATTATGGACAGCTCAGTTTTCCATTTAAGCGCTACCAGATTCAGCCGGTATGGCGCGCCGACCGGCCGCAAAGAGGCCGTTACCGCGAGTTTTACCAATGCGATGCAGATGTGGTTGGAAGCAATTCTTTATTGAATGAAGTGGAACTCGCCAGCATCTACAACGAAGTTTTCTTAAGGCTCGGGATACAGGTGGAAATAAAGATAAATAACCGCAAAATCCTAAGCGCATTGGCCGAACTCTGCGGCGGTGCAGATAAAATGATGGAAATAACCATCGCCATTGATAAGCTGGATAAAATTGGATGGGAGAAAGTAAAAGAAGAATTAATAGAAAAAGATTTAGCGGAAAACCAGGTTGCATTGATTGAAAAATATCTTTTTATACAGGGAAATACTGAAGAAAAATTAAAGCAGCTTTCCCAATTGATGGGTGAAAATGAAACCGGCAAAAAAGGTATTGAGGAGATAAATTTCATTCTTGACTATTTACCCGTTTCAGGCATCAGAAATCTGCAAGCCGACTTTACACTTGCCCGCGGACTGAATTATTATACCGGGATCATTTTTGAAATAAAAGCAAAGGATGTACAAATGGGCAGTATTGGAGGTGGCGGCAGATATGATGATCTCACAGGTTTATTTGGCGTCTCCGGGCTATCAGGGGTAGGCATCAGTTTTGGAGTGGACAGGATTTATGATGTGATGGAAGAACTGAAATTATTTCCGGAAGAAGTGCAGGAAGGTACCCAGGTTTTATTTTTCAATTTAGGTAAAACTGAAACTGAAGCCGCATTCGGACTCATGCAGCAATTGCGTAAAAGAGGAATCCGGTGCGAAATATATCCTGAACAGGCAAAGTTTGACAAACAATTTAAATATGCTGAAAAAAAGAAGATTGCTCATGCTGTAATTATTGGCAGCAAAGAATTGGAACAAAATAATTGTGTTGTAAAGAATTTAAATACCGGAGAGCAAAAAAACATAGAACAGGATAAACTTATAAACCTGATATTTTAAAAATTTTAGCAGCTATACCCGCTTATTTAAGCCATAAATCAATCTAAAATTCTTTTTTAAAAATTTCTATTGAATTTCTAAATTCAGGTCGGCTAGTCTGGCATGAATTTAGGAAGAAGCAAATCATGAAATCTATATTATATCTTTTTTTAGCTTCAATTATTATAATAACAGGATGTAGCCGTAAATCCGTTCCTCCCAAACCTACGCATACCATTTCTAAAAACCCGGTTCCTTCAAAACCATCGAATACCAACCCCACCCTGGCCACACCGACAGTTCCTCCCAAAACTCCTGATTCGGCAGTAGTAACACCAGCACCGGCGGAGGAAAAGCCGATGGTAATTGTGGATGCCAAAGGAAACTTTGCTGTTACAGCCAATGAACTTCCTGCGGATGCTTCAAAGGATATTCTCAACATTTCATCGGCCCGGTCTTATACTCCGGCGGAAATTAAAAATCTTGCTTACAGGTTTAAATATATACCACCACGGATTTTATATGTGCCGGAAGGTTTGGTAAAAACTTCCAACAGGGGAAGTTATTATGTGTATAATAAGAAATTCTGGTACTGGAAAAAAGATGATGGTTATTTTTATTTGGATGAGAATTATTATAAGTGATAAAATTTTCAAGTGGATGTTAAAAATCGAAAGCTAAAATTAATTTTTTGTAACTAATTGTTCTTTAAGGGCTGCATAATACCTTAGGGCTTATTCCACCAAATTATATTTTTCATTGCTTCATTTTTAAATCGTTCATCCACTTTTGTAAAATCAACTACCTCTACCTTAAATGGCACCAGGCTTTCTGAGAGTTCCTGTTCCAGGTTTCCCAATACCATTATGGGTAGATGATCTAATCCAAGAATTCCAATGTCCAGATCAGAAAAACGATGATTCGTACCGCGTGCGCGGCTACCATATACAAAAATTCCATATTGGCTGGCATCAATATGTTTCAACACAATCTCTTTTGCTATTGCAATATAATCCGTTTTAAATGGACTGTAATTGAAGGGCAGTGTATGTATTCCTGATGGCTTTTGCATAACTTGTTAATTGAGAATAAATATTATCAAGCACTTCCAGTTTATATATATGACTCAAAAGATTCCTGCTTTTAATAGCTTCATACAAATGATTATAAGTATCTTCTGTAATCGCCTCTTCTATAAAAAAAGCTTTAATAACTTCTAACGGATAAATTATTCGCAACTTCCTCCTTTCTTCAAAAAACTGTTTGAGCGTTTTCCATAATAATTCAATTGTATATTCAAACTTTTGAATCTGCCCATTCCGAAACATATCTATTTCAAACTCATTATATTTCGAAAAATCTATTTTTAAAGATTTTTCGAATCCATTTAAAGCGTTATCCAAATCAACCATTAATAACGGGAATTTACCTACGAACATAGCTCCAATTTACAAAAATTTTACAACCCCTCATATACAATTGCCGCTCCTTGCCCTACACCCACACACATGGTAGCCAGTCCATATTTGCTTCCGGCTCTTTTCATTTCGTGTAATAAGGTAGCGGAAATACGCAGTCCGCTGCATCCCAGCGGATGGCCAATAGCAATAGAACCACCGTTTACATTAACCTTTTCAGCATCCAACTCCAGGTCCCGGATGCAGGCGAGGGATTGAGCGGCAAATGCCTCATTTAATTCAATTAAGTCAAGATCAGAAGCTTTTAAACCTGCCCTTTGCAATGCCTTATGCGAAGCTGGTACAGGGCCTATTCCCATTATGGCTGGATCTACGCCGGCCACACCCATAGACACAATCCTGGCCATAGGTTTCAGATTGAATAACCGCACTGCCTCCTCACTCGCCAGCAGCATGGCGCCCGCGCCATCATTAATTCCTGATGAATTACCGGCAGTAACCGTTCCATCTTTTACAAAAGCCGGCCTTAAACCTGCAAGCCGTTCAAGTGAGGTTTGCCGCGGATGTTCATCCTGTGAAAATATAGTGGGTACCTTATTTTCAGTTATCGGAACGGGCACGATTTCATTTTTCCACTTTTCTTCCGCCAGCGCTGAAAAATAATTCACCTGCGATGAATAAGCGAAAATATCCTGTTCCTCACGGGTTATGTGCCATTGATTTGCAACATTTTCTGCCGTCTCACCCATATTATACGGATAATATTTATCTACCATTTTTTTATTGGTAAACCTCCATCCGATGGTTGAATCATAGGTTTCCGTTTTCCGGCTCCAGGCGCCTTCGGGTTTTGCCGTTACAAAGGGAGCACGTGTCATACTTTCAACACCTGCCGCGATATAAAACATGCCTTCATTACACATAATTGCCCGGGCCGCGTCCATAATAGATTGCAATCCTGAAGCACACAGACGATTGACCGTATTACCGGCAACACTTACCGGAAGTCCTGCTAATAGCGCGGCCATACGGGCTACATTGCGGTTGTCCTCCCCGGCCTGGTTGGCTGCACCCGCAATTATATCTTCAATCTGATTTACATCTATACTGTCATTACGCTGAATCAATGCTGCAATTACGAGCGCCAACAGGTCATCCGGGCGGATAGTGCTTAACTTTCCTCCATATCTTCCAACCGGAGTTCGTACAACATCAATGATATAAGCAGATTTCATTTTTCAATATTTATTAGACTATTAATTGTCAAAGCCACCAAAAATATACCCTTAAAAGAACAGAAAAGCCTATAATCTGTGAAATCATTCTAAAAAACTTCAATCCTGTTTATCTTTGCCGAATGAACGCAGTTGAATTAAAAAATATACGTCAGCTTTCTTTGTCAGCAATGGAAGCATATTTTGAGGACCTGGGAGAAAAAAAATTCAGGGCCAAACAGGTATATGAATGGATCTGGCAAAAACATGCGCATAGTTTTGAGGATATGACCAACCTCAGCAAGGAACTGCGGGCCAAACTGGCCCAATTTTTCATTGCCCGCTTTAAATAGATACCACCCAATACAGTGCGAGACGGAACCGTCAAAACCCGGTTCAAAACCTTTGATGATCATTTGGTGGAAGGCGTATTAATTCCGACCGACGAACGCAGAACAGCCTGTGTTTCTTCGCAGATCGGCTGCTCCCTGAGTTGTAAATTCTGCGCAACCGGTTATATGGACCGGAAAAGAAATCTGGATTTCGATGAAATTTACGACCAGGTGGTCCTGATAAACCAGCAGGTGAAAAAGAATTTGACAAAAAAACTCAGCAATATTGTTTTCATGGGAATGGGCGAACCACTGCTAAATTACAAGAATGTACTGAAAGCAATTGAAAAAATCAGTTCTGCGGATGGACTTGGTATGAGTCCCGGCGAATTACCGTATCCACTGCCGGTGTGGCCAAAATGATCCGGCAGCTGGGTGATGATAAAGTGAAATTTAAACTGGCACTTTCCCTGCATGCAGCCAACGATCAGAAACGCCATGAGATCATGCCGATTAACGATACCAATAATATCCGTTCGCTGATTGACGCACTGAATTATTTTTATAAACAAACCGGAAACGAAATCACATTTGAATATATTCTGTTCCAGGATTTTAATGACAGCTCAGAAAGATGCAGATGAACTGATAAAAATTTACCGTCAGGTGCCGGCCGATCTCGTAAATATCATTGAATACAATCCGATTGATGCCTGCTTTGCCAAGCCGGATGAAGAAGTCACTAAAACTTTATGAACTTTTGAAATAGTCACCGGTAAATGCAAGATTTCGCCGAAGCCGGGGAAAGGATATTGATGCAGCCTGCGGACAGCTGGCGAATAAAAAAAACAGTCAGTTAGTGCCTAATACAAACAACATTTTAGAGTGACATTCTTCTATCACTTTAATTCCTGTTGAAAAACAGCAAATCCACGTATAGAGCAAACAACCTTTTGAAAAGTTTATTAATCAAAAACCCGTTGGCGCAAAAAAAAGAGAAATTATCCGCCAGGATAAGAAAAAGCAAGAGCCGAAACCAGGGCTATAGCGGATGAAATCCGCCAGAAAGAAGAATGCCGAAAAATACCAGGTGGTAACAAAAACCAGGAAAACCAGTGAACCGGCTTTAGCTTCGCGCCCCATTGAAAATTTTAAAAAAAGAAACCCGGCAAAAGGGAAAAACGGCTAATTCTTTCAATTCTGATAGAAAAGATTCCGGATTTAAAAATACCGAACGGTACGGCAAAAAATCAGATGAGAAATTCGAGGTAGATCAAAAAGAATACAGGACTTCAAAAACT
>CAVOGF010000007.1:0-1178143 GCA_963695165.1 uncultured Chitinophagaceae bacterium | reverse complement strand
GCCTGTATAGGCGATGTTGGTTCAACGCGCTAATTTATGTTATAATACGCTATTCATCAAAAATAATTGCAGCTCATTTTCAATCATTTAACGTTATACTTTTTTAATTGTTATTAGTACAATCCGATTTTCTCTTTTTTATAATATGTTTTCCTTTTACCATTCGATTTCTTCGGTTTTCCAGAGATCGTCAAACGGGCTGGCAATATTTACTAATTTTTCTTTGCTCACGTGCAGGTAGCGTTCTGTTGTCTTAATATTAAAATGGCCAAGCAGATCTTTAATGTATTTTATATCCGTTCCTTTATCCAATAAATGAGTGGCAAAACTATGTCTCAGGCTGTGTATTCCCACTTCTTTGCTGATGCCGGCTTTGTGCCTCGCATTGGAAAAAATTTGTTGAATGGTACGCGTGGGATAGGCATCATGGGTTTGCTCTGATTCAAATAAATAAACTTTTGGTTTGGGTTCATATTCTTTATGGTAGCTCCTTAATATCTCTAACAAGATCGGACTTAAATTTACATACCGGTCTTTCTTTCCTTTCGCTCTTTCTACAAATATCTGCATCCGTTTACTGTCAATATGCTGTAATTTTAAATTTGCCACCTCGCTTACTCTCAATCCGGCGCTATAACAAGTAAACAACATGGCTTTATGCTTTTTGTTTGTTAGTGCGTTAAACAGTTTCCGCAATTCTGTTTCATTCAACAATTTGGGTAAAATCAATGGTCGTTTTGGCCTCGGTATTTCAAAAAACATTTTCTCTTTATGCAAAACCTGTTCGTAATAAAATTTCAAAGCATTCATGCGACTGTGCACACTATTCTCTTTTAGTTTCTTTATATTTATACAATATAATATGTACCGCTGCAATTGATCTGGTGTTAATTCTTTGGCAGGTTTACTTTTTAAGGTTTCCAAAAAAACATGAAACTCGTTGCAATAGGTTCGCACGGTGCTTTGGCTATAAGCCTTCAATGTCAGCGTATTTTTGTATTCAGAAAATGCCTTGCTGTTTTCCTCAGACAAAACAGAAGGCTGATTTTTTAAAACTGGTGATTTTTTTGGATTCACCAAATGGTTCTGTGTTTTCGGAACTGCCTGTGCGGCAGGCTGTTCTTTCTTCTTTTGCAAAAGATATTTCCTCAGGCCGTCCGTGTTCATGATTGCCAGTTCTTTGAGCGCCTGGCATAGTTTTTCATAATTCTCTTTTGACAATGGAATGTACCAACAGCTATTTGTCTTGCTCCATCTTGCTCCGGCATCCTTTTGAATTACTTTTTGTATTATCTCATTCTTCTGAAAATATATTCCGATACATTCATGGCCGCGATGTTGCAATGGCTTTAAGATTATCTGCATTTATTGAAAATTGAACTGCTGAGGAAAGCTCTGTAGATGAATGGCTGCGAGGATGGCAGCGGAAAGCCCGGTGAAGATCGGTACGCGGTTCCCATTCTGTTTACCTGAACACAAAGCAAGACAACACAATGTAAATGAAAGTAGAATTTTAGACACTGGTTTTCTAACTGTGATGCAATTTTCTGCTGTTACATAAATACCGTACAACCCGTAAATTTCTGCTATTATACGTAATTAGCTAAACAAATAGTCATTATTAACTTGCAATGGTTGAAGGTATTAGTTTAATATTTTCCATCACTGCCTTAAATGCATTCGCCTCCTCAGCCACAGGTTTAGGGTGAGAAGTAATTGAAAAACAGGTTACAAGTTATAAAGTAATTGTATTGAAAGCAAAAATATTTATAGAAACAGGTTTTAACTACAATTCGGATGATTATCCGGAAATGCTATTCAATACCGTGGTTCGATAAACCGGTTTAACGGCTTGCTGCAATTTTTAATCATATAAAAAAAAGGCGTTATTAACATTTCTATTATTTTTTTTGCTGCTAGTTTTGTTTAACTTTTTTGTTAAACAAAATTAATAATGGCCATACGGGATACGGGCACTGAAGAAATAATAAAGGAAACGGCCAAAAGACTGTTTCTTGCCGAAGGCAAACTACACGCAACCATGCAGGATATTGCGGATGCGGCAGGTGTAAACAGAACATTGCTGCATTATTATTTCCGTTCAAAAGAACATCTTTTTGAGCTGGTTTTTAAAGAAGCTTTGACCAGCTTCGGGGAGCAAATGGAGAAGGTGATTATTTCAAATTTGCCATTTAAAGAAAAAATAGAAAAACTGATAGATGTATTTCTTACTCAAAATTCCCATTATCCTTACCAGGAATTATTTCTCATTACAGAAATCAATAGCCAGGATTTTGATCCTGCAAAAAGTCACAGAAAAAAGGCGGGTAAATACGATCAGTTCTTTTTAGAAATACAGGCTGAAATGGATAAGGAAACCATTGTTGCAATGAAACCCATTCAATTTATGATAAACCTGATTTCTTTAATGGCTTATCCCTACATTACACGCCCGCTTTTTCAAACAACTTTTGGCAAAAGTCAAACCGAATATGCCGCTTTATTAAAGGAGCGTAAAACCATTATCATGCAATTAATATTCAAATGAATATTTTCCCCCCTGGTACTGCTATCAGCGGATTAATTAACCCGAATCAAAAATTTACGCAAAACCAAATAATATAAACTGATGAAAAAAACAGCATATTTTCTTACATTACTCAGTGCATCTGTACTGGTTTTTTCCTGTGGAAATAAAAAGGAAAAGCCCGCGGCTAATCCCCAGGCACAGGTAAAGGACTACCCGGTTATCACCATTAATACACAAACCACAACCCTTAATAGCAACTATCCGGCAACCATTGAAGGACAGCAAAACATAGAAATACGCCCTAAAATAGACGGTTATATTGATAAGATCTATGTGGATGAAGGCGCTACCGTAAAAAAAGGGCAGCTTCTTTTTCAGATTAGCGCGCCGCAGTATGAACAGGAAGTAAGAACTGCGCAGGCCGCAATAAAAATTGCTGAAGCAAGCGTAAACGCCGCGCAAATGGAAGTAAATAAAGTGCGGCCTCTTGTTGAGAAAAAAATCATCAGTGAATATGAACTGGAATCCGCGCAATTTAATCTCCAGGCAAAACAGGCAACACTTGCCCAGGCGCGGGCAACGCTTGTAAATGCTTCAACCAACCTCGGTTATACCACTATTACCAGCCCCGTAAACGGTGTTGTAGGAACACTTCCTTATAAAATCGGAAGCCTCGTTAACAGCAATACACCGCAACCGCTGACAACCGTTTCAAATATCACCAATATCTACGCTTATTTTTCTATTAATGAAAAGCAGGTACTGGAACTTTCTGATCATTTAAAAGGAATAACAGAAGCAAATTTAGCTGCAATGCCACCTGTATCGCTTATTCTCGCAAATGGCGCTGTTTTTCCGCAAAAAGGACGCATAGAAACGGCAAGCGGATTAATTAACAATGCTACGGGTTCAATAAGTGTAAGGGCTACTTTTCCTAACCCCGGAAACATCATAAGAAGCGGAAGCAGTGGCGCTGTGAGAATACCCATTACCGTGGATACTGCAATTGTAATTCCACAAAAAGCCACTTACGAAATACAGGGGAAAAAAGTTTGTGTACCTGGTGAATGAAGATGGAACCGTTACAAGCAGGGACATTACAATCATGAATAACAACGACGGGCAATACTATGTAGTTCAAAAAGGATTGGCTGCCGGCGATAAAATTGTACTGGATGGTATAACCACCTTGCGGGAAGGGGTAACGATAAAACCGGTGCATGTAAATACAGACAGCCTTTACCAAAGATCAGAATCAAAATAACTTCTTCTAAAGAATTTAATTAATTGAAATTATGTTTAATCGTTTTATAGAACGGCCCGTATTAGCCAGTGTTATATCCGTACTTATTGTACTGCTGGGTTTACTCGGCCTTTTTACGCTTCCCGTATCCCAGTATCCTGACATTGCGCCGCCTACAGTAGTAGTTGCCGCGTCTTACCAGGGAGCAAATGCGGATGTGGTATTAAACAGTGTTGTTGTACCGCTGGAAGAGCAAATCAATGGCGTGGAAAACATGACCTACATGACTTCTTCTGCCGGCAATGATGGCAGCGCAAGGATTACAATAACATTTAAGACAGGCGTAAATCCGGATATTGCCGCGGTAAACGTTCAAAACCGCGTTGCCCGTGCCACCAGTATGCTGCCACAGGAAGTGACGCGTGCAGGCGTATCTACATTTAAAACCCAGAGCAGTAACCTGGTTATCTTTTCACTTTACAGTGATAATCCGGCATATGATCAAACTTTTCTTCAGAATTATGCTGAAATAAATATTATTCCTGAAATCAAACGGGTAACAGGCGTTGGCGAGGCAAGGGCATTTGGACAAATGGATTATTCCATGCGCATCTGGCTAAAACCGGATATAATGGCCAGCTACGGGCTTGTGCCTGCCGATGTAAGCGCCGCACTGGCAGAACAGAATATTGAAGCCGCGCCCGGGCAATTCGGGGAACAGGGATTGCAATCTTTTCAATACGTAATAAAATATAAAGGCCGCCTGGCAAATTCCGCGGAATTTGAAAAAATTGTTATCAGATCCAGGAAAAATGGACAGCTATTAAGATTAAAAGATATTGCCCGGGTAGAACTGGGTGCGCAAAGTTATGCGGGCAATTCTTCCACCAACAATAAACCTTCCGTGGGCGTTGCCATTAGCCAGACTGCTGGTTCTAATGCGCAAGATGTAATAGAAGGCAGTTTAAAGATACTGGAGGAGGCGTCAAAATCATTTCCAAAAGGCGTAAGCTATGTTACATTAATTAATGCCAACGACTTTTTGGATGCCTCTATTTCAAAGGTTGTATCTACGCTTATAGAAGCTTTTGTCTTAGTATTTTTTGTTGTTTTTCTTTTTCTTCAGGATTTTCGTTCCACATTGATACCGGCTATTTCGGTACCGGTTGCCATTATCGGAACCTTTTTCTTCCTGGGGCTTTTCGGGTTTACGATTAACCTGCTTACTTTGTTTGCACTTCTTTTGGCCATTGGTATTGTGGTGGATGATGCGATCGTAGTCGTTGAGGCTGTGCATGCCAAACTGGATCAGGGCTATACTTCCGCACTTACTGCCACCAAAGATGCAATGGGTGAAATATCGGGGGCAATTATTTCCATTACCCTAGTTATGGCCGCGGTATTTATTCCGGTAAGTTTTATTTCCGGTTCTGCCGGAGTGTTTTACAAACAATTTGGTCTTACGCTTGCTATAGCCATTCTTTTATCCGCATTAAATGCATTGACGCTTAGTCCTGCATTGTGCGCGCTTTTTCTTAAACCACATAAAGACGAAAATGGCAAAAAGAAAAATTTCCTGCAAAGGTTTTATATTGCTTTTAATGTAGGGTTTGAAGCAACAACCAGGAAATACAGAAACTCGGTTTCTTTTCTTGTTAAGAGAAAATGGATCGCGATTACAGGCATTGCCATATTTGGCGCTGCTTTTTATTACCTGATGGTCACTTCGCCTACCGCATTTGTACCGAATGAAGATACAGGCGCAATTATGGCTGATATAGCTTTACCTGCGTCCGCATCCATTGAAAGATCTGAGCAAGTTGCGTTGGAAGTTGAGAAAATCGCGCGAACCATCCCTGAAGTGGAAAACGTATTGAAAGTAACAGGAAGAGGTTTGATAAGCGGTACAGGAAGCAATTATGCGCTGGTTATTCTCAAACTAAAACCTTGGAAAGAACGTGCTGGGAAGGGACAGGATGTAACTTCCATCATCGGGCAATTGTTTGCAAAAACAAGCGGAATCCGTGAAGGGAGAGTCATCTTTTTTGCTCCTCCGGTCATACAGGGCTTTGGTATTTCAGGCGGTTTTGAATTTCAATTACAAAACAAAAGCGGTAAGGATATTGCCAGTTTCTCAAAGGTGAGCAATGACTTTTTAGCCGCTCTCAATCAGCGGCCGGAAATACAGTATGCATCCACATCATTCGATCCTAATTTCCCTCAATACCTCATTGATGTAAATGTAGAAAAAGCTAAAGAAGCTGGTTTTACGGTCAGTGATATTCTCGGTACCATGCAGGGTTATTATGGTGGTGTTTATGCTTCCAACTATAACCAGTTTGGAAAACAATACCGCGTAATGTACCAGGCTGAACCAGAATACAGGGCCAATCCGGAAGGACTTAGCAATATCTATGTAAGAAACCTGGACGGGGCAATGGCTCCGATCAGCGGATTTATAACGATGGAAAGAGTTTATGGGCCACAATCCATATCCAGGTTTAATCTTTACACTTCCATTGGGATAAACGGTTCACCTAACGCTGGTTTCAGTTCAGGTGATGCCATCAATGCCATAAAAGAAGTAGCGGCCGAAACCCTGCCAATCGGATACGGTTTTGAGTTTTCCGGCATGACCCGCGAAGAGATCTCGGCCGGCAGTCAAACCTTGTTTATTTTCATATTGGTAATTCTTTTTGTATTCTTACTCTTAAGCGCCCAATACGAAAGTTATATCCTCCCTTTTGCCGTATTATTTTCTTTGCCTATCGGTCTTGCAGGCACTTATATTTTTGCAAAGATCTTTGGCATTACAAGTAATATTTATCTGCAGATCACACTTATTATGCTCGTAGGATTACTGGCCAAGAATGCCATTCTTATTGTTGAGTTTTCTCTGGACCGCAGACGACAGGGGATGCCAATTGTTAAGGCTGCGCTGGAAGGCGCCCAGGCACGTTTCCGCCCGATTTTAATGACTTCATTCGCATTTATTTTTGGCTTGATTCCTTTAATGCTATCAAGTGGTGCCGGAGCTGTAGGAAACCGCGCCATAGGAACCGGGGCAGTTGGCGGAATGCTGATAGGAACTTTGTTTGGCGTGTTTGTGATTCCTGTCCTGTTCATCATTTTCCAGGGATTACAGGAAAAAATAAGCGGGCCGCCAAAAGAATTTCAAAAAATATAAAACACCCATAGTCCGGATATTATTTAATAAAGAAATTATGACAAAAAGAATTTTAAGCTACCTGCTTCTCGTTTATATAGCTGGTATAGCCTTGTCATCCTGTAAAGTAACGCAGCCTTACCAGGCTCCACAAGCCAATACAGACAAGCTTTTCCGTGATATTGCTACTTCAGATACCAGTTCAATGGCCAATTTGCCCTGGCGCGAAGTGTTTACAGATGCTAGTTTACAGATACTTATACAAAAAGGGATAGAGAATAATCCCAACTTGCTTTCGGCCTATACACGTATACAACAGGCGCAGGCTTATTATTTGCAAAGCAGGGCAGCGCTTTTGCCTTCTTTAAATGCTTCTGCCACTGCTTCTCCGCAGGTATTTAAGAGTAAGAACGGACAAAATTTTAGCCAATATCAACTGGGTTTGTCTTCGGGTTGGGAAGCGGATATATGGGGAAAATTACAAAGCAGCAAAAAAGCGAACCTTGCGGCCTTATTACAAACCGAAGCTGCCGCAAAAGCTATACAAACAGGGCTTGTTGCGTCTATTGCGAATTATTATTATCAGTTGCTTGCACTGGACCAGCAATTACTAATAACGGAGCAAACTGTTAAGAACTGGGATTCTACCGTGATAACCATGAAAGCTCTAAAAATAGCCGCAGTGGTAACAGAAGCCGCCGTAGTACAAAGTGAAGCACAGCGTTATGGGGCGGCAGTAACTATACCTGATCTTAAGCAGCAAATAAAAGAAACGGAAAATGCTTTGAGTATTTTAACAGGCTCTGTGCCTTCAGGCATTACCCGTAGAAGTTTACAAGATCAGCAGATAACGGCGTCATTAGAAACAGGTGTACCTGTTCTCCTTCTGGCAAACCGTCCGGATGTGCAACAGGCGGAATTGAATTTCCGCCAGCTATTTGAACTTGGAAATGTAGCAAAAGCCTACTTCTACCCTACTCTTTCTATCACCGCAGCCGCCGGATTTAATTCACAATCGCTTAGTAATTTATTCAATCCAGGCTCTTTTTTAGCAAGTATCGGCGCCGGTTTAACGCAACCTATTTTTAACCAGCGGGCAAACAGGACAAGATTGGAAGTGGCAAATGCACAAAAACAGGAAGCCTTATTAAACTTTCAAAATACCTTGCTGACAGCAGGAAAGGAAGTTTCGGATGCGATGTCTTCGTATAAAACCGCGCTTGATAAAATCACAGTTCGAAATTATCAAACGGATGCGTTGCAAAAATCTGTTGATTACTCACAGGAACTTTTGGAAAATGGATTTGCAAATTATACGGAGGTTATAACGGCCCGCCAAAGCTTATTGCAGGCACAATTAGCCAGTATCAATGATCGTTTACAACAACTAAGCGCAGTAGTTAATCTTTACCGTGCCCTGGGTGGTGGATGGAACTGAGTGGTGATGAGGGAAGTGAAAAAGTGAGAAGGGAGAAGTGAAAAGACAAGAGGTGATTTTGGGATTGAGAGATTTAGGGATTTGTGGATTTTGAACTGCCCTGTAGGGGCAAATGTCAATTATTTTTTGGCAAGACAAATGAGTGATTTTGGGATTAAGGATTTAGGGATTTGTGAATTTTGAACTGCCCTGTAGGGGCAACCTTTTGGTAGAAATAAGATACCCAATGTAATCCTTGCCCTGTAGGGCAAAACATTATTGAAAATGTTTTTTCACCACTTAAAGCTGACAACAGAAAAGCTCAAAACAAAATGATTAAATTTGATATTATAGAATATTCCCCTGTTTATGCCAAGGCATTCAAAGAGCTGAATGAAGCCTGGATAAAAAAATATTTTGAACTGGAAGAGGAGGATGTAAAAACACTCAATCATCCGGAACAAATCATTACTGAAGGCGGACATATTTTTGTGGCCATTCAGGATTTTGAAGCCGTAGGCGTGTGTGCCTTAAAAAAAGCTCCGGATAACAGCTTTGAATTCAGTAAGATGGCCGTTGCGGAAAAGGTACAGGGATTGGGTATTGGTAAAAAATTAGCAGAAGCAGCTATTGCAAAAGCCAGACTTGAAGGCGCAAAGCGGATTTATTTAGAAGGCAATACCTCACTTAAAGCATCTATTCATCTATACCGCAAACTCGGATTTCAAGAAGTTAAAGGCCAGCAATCGCATTACAAAAGAGTGAACATCGTAATGGAAATGATTTTGTAAAACAGATGTTTTTGCGGTTTAGGATATTCCAATGGTACGAGCATCGTACCATTCTTAGCTTTTTATCAGATAAACTTTAACGCATCAAAGCAACCCGTTTTCCTGTTTCAGTTTATTGATCAATTTCAACAAAGCCGCCCTGTTTTTTGCATGCTGCATATACTTCGGAAGTTTTTCCGTCATCGTAAAATGCGTTCGGTTCCTGGTTTCCCTCAAATCTGCTTTGATGTATTTTTCAAGGTAGCTAAGATGCGCTGCATTGTATGCCCAGAAGATTTCGTTGTTTTTAAATGGCGCCTGCAACCATAATTCCGCATCAAAAAATGCCTGCGCTTCCATCTTCAGCATACCGTTTTTTCCAATCCCGATAGAAGCCTGTTTATTGTGACCGCAAAAAGCGCAAAACAAACGGGCTAATTTAGTTTCATAATCCGTTTTGGCAATTGCTTTTTTAGCGCAAACCGGACAAATCACCCACACTTCCTGATAAAAATCAGTAACGTTTAAATGTTGGTCCTGAAAACGAATGGGTTGCTTCATGATCTGAAAATATATGCTAAGCTATTAAATGATCCTGTTTTCGATTGCCTGCTGATCTTTTCATTAAAAAATTATTCAAGTGAATCAATAAGTCCGGGTCTTTAATATTTATTGATTAAAGTTAAAAACTTATGCTTTTTATAGTTCATCGTATTTGATCTGTACCATGCTCCAGAAGCCAGAATTTTTTTATAATAATAAAACAACAAATCCGGCAGTGCAAAAAAACGCGGCGACCGGATTGGATCGAATACTCAATCAATAAATAAACAGAGAAATTTTATAAGGGAATAGAAAGTAATGGCACTTCATTGTTTGAAGCCATGATACGCGTTTTACTACGATGAATAAGTGCGTTCCAAAAACCATATTTGTTTGGAACCATTATTAAAAGATCGGCATTTATATTTCGAATTTCTTTTCCTATTTCTTCAATAACCAATCCTGATTCCACATTTTTGAAGTAATGAGGAACTCCTTCCAGCGCCTCATCAAAGCTATTGGTTGAAGATAGTGCAATGCTTTCCGCTTCCAGTGCTCTCAATTTTTCATTAACATAAAATATTTCTACTTCGGCCCCAAGTATTAATGCCATTTCCTTTATTTTAGCCAGTATCTTTTTGTGCACACCCCGCAATACATCACATGCAAAAAGTATCTTTTTAATTCCTTTATACGTTGCGCCAAGCGGTATCGCGAGTACAGGATATTTCATTTTCGTAATTACAGAAGTAGTAGTGTTTCCAAAAAGATCCTGTCCCAGAGATTTGGCTGCCATGCCCATGATAATCATGTCTGCATCATATTTTGCAATCAATCCTTCAAGTTCCTCATCAAAACTCATCAGGCTTGATTCATATCCCACTTCAATGGAATAGGTCTCGGAAAGCTTTAAAGCTCTTTTTCCAAGAATTGAGTGGCTATTGTCCATCAACTCCTTTATAACCGATGCGGGCAAACGTGAATTGGATACATGTGTTGGAATATTAAAGGAGTTGAATAATACAACCTTTACATTCAAATCCTTTGCGGCCGCGCCGGCATATTCAACCGCATTCTCAGCCTGATCAGAAAAATCAGTAGCAACAATCAGGGTTTTCATTGGATGATAATTAAACTTTATAAAATATTGAATTCAATTAATAAAGGTGTCCGTTATGAACAGCTTATATTAAACTTCTAATGCAAGATATTTTTATGAGCATCCGGATTGTGGTTTGCCCTTAATTCAGCAAATTCCTTTTTACCTTATGCTATTTGGTAATTAATCAAAGGTATATCAATCGTTATTACAATCAACTAATTTAGAAGGCTCCTCTATAATGTATATCTCCATGAACAAACTTTCATACTACCTGCAATCATTGCTTCTGAATCTCCTGCAAACAAAGCTGTTTTGCGCTCTGAGATTTTTTATATTTGGAAGTTTTACATTGCAAAATTGCCATGAAAATGTCTGAAAATTTGAGCCCTCTGCCATGAGGGAAATTATTCAAACAATCTTTTTGAGAAAACCATTCATAAATGCCGATCCACGTGAAGATGTATAAAATTTTTGAGAAATTACAAGTCCGGCAATGGCACACAGCAAGCCTGCAAGCACATCTAATACATAATGATGACTGGTATATACTGCTGCAAACCAGATCCCAAGCAGTATGATACCAAACAGAATATTCGCGCCCTTCATTTTTTTCTTTATCCCATAATAGAGCACGATTACCGGATATGATGAATGTAAGGAAGGCATTGCGGCAAACACATTGGAACTTTTGGCGTACAGCGATTCAAATATGTGAACATTGAGAAGATCGTCAAACCGCTGCAATCCCGCAGTATTGCCCGGCGTGGATGGAATAAACCGGAAACCATATTGCTGAACATACCAGGGCGGAGCCGCAGGATAAACATAATAGATTAAAAAGCCCAGCATATTTACGAGAAAAAAACTAAGTGCAAACTGAAGGAATAACCTTCGGTTACTAAAAAAAAGATACCCGGCAAACAACAACGGAACCGGAACCCAGCATAAATAGAAAAAGCCGCTTAAGAGATCTAAAAAGCGTGTATGATGTTGTTGAAAAAATTCATTCGGTGTTAGTATGGAGCCTCCTGAAGATATACCAAAAAGTTTTTTTTCGGCATTATACAAACCTTCTATATTCACATTTCTATACTGGTAATTTGGAAAGGCTTTCATAAAATCGAACACGATCCAAAACACAATGAATATGGAAAATCCTGTAATGAATTTCCTGGTTGTTTCCGAAGCATAGTAAAATACATTGAAGAGCCCAATCAATATTAACTGTTCGGTTTTAAATCCAATTAAAAAGACTGACAATAAAAGATATAAAACAGAGAGCCCCGTTGTTGTTATTAATGACCTGGAAGTGAATAAATTCGTTGATTGCAGCTTATCCATACTTTATTTTGGTTCCCCCCGCCCTGAAGGGAGCTTTTTATATCCTTGTTACTAAATCCGGCTTTGAGCTTTGAGTTAGGATAAAATCCTAAGTCCTATTTGTCCCAAAAAAGTTGACAGTTTTAATTTAATTATTGTTTTTTTATTTGATGATTTGAGTTGCCAATAATAACCGTATAAAGATGCAGTGTCATGAAATCCCAATGTTTATATTGTTTTGCCCTTACAGGGCAAGAAATCAATGGGCATCCTATTTCTACCAACATTTTGCCCCTACAGGGCATTTCAAATCCCCATTTCCAATTCGCAAATCCAAAATCTCAATCCCCCAAATTTCAAAATTTCGAAATCCTAAATCCTAATTCTCAAATCATCATCAGCCTCACCCTTTTCAAGGGCTTTCTTTGCATCCATTAAGCGTTTTATGGCAGTAATGTTGGTCAACACCGCCATCACCGTAATAGGAATGGTGAATACGGACATTGTTTCAAACAGATGAAATGGCAAACCTCGTATCGTTAATTTATAATCGCCCCCAATGATGCTTGCTGTAATACCGCATGCAATTGCAGACACTCCCGTTAGCACTACCCTTTCCGGTCTTTGCATGAGGCCGCCTTTGTTTTCAATACCCAATGATTCACTGCGGGCCCGGGTATAACTTACCATCATGGAGCCAATCATTGCAATAAAGGCAAACAATGAGCTTAAAAAATAATGATGTGCAACCAGATAATAACAAATACCAAGGAACATAAAAAGTTCGCTATACCGGTCTAATACGGAGTCGAACAAAGCGCCAAACCGGGATCCCATATTGCCTAAACGTGCTACCTGGCCATCGAGCATATCAAACAATCCGGCGAATAAAATTAAGCCGCCCGCCCAGCCGATATATGAAAGATCACCGCGATTGCCCTCCTCTCCACCGGCAATAAAAATGACGGCAACACCAATATTCAACAACAAGCCGATCATTGTAACAATATTTGGAGTAATCCCTAATTTAATCAAGCCCCTTACCAAAGGATTGATGATTTTGTATATAAGCTTTTGCAGTTGGTCTCTTACTGGTATTTGTGTCATTGTATTCATTTAGCTATCAGAATTCAAATTTGAATCTTGCTCTTATCCCCCATTCCGGCACATCAGGATTATGTAAATAAGTAAATCTTCTTACATATTCAATCTGGATTAATTTAAATATATTTCCAATACCCACACTTGCTTCCACATAAGGTTTTTGCCCCAGTGCAAAGGTTTGCGGCTGGCCATCTTCATCTACGGGAAACTTGATTATATTGCTGTTAACCGAAGGATTGTTTTCATCCCTCAAGCCTCCATACAAAACTTTTACACCTGCAAGTTCTTTTAATTTTAGCTTTTTAAACAGTGGTATTCTATTAAAAATAAATCCATTGAAATAGTAATCCATATTTACAGCCGCATACCTGTCGCTAACAAACTCCATAAAATTCATCAGGTTGTATGAATTGAGCTGGTATGCATAAGTTTGGTTGGCCCGGTGGATGGTTAAAAGCGGGTATGGCAATTTTCCAAAAATATAACCTCCTTCAAGGGTTATATCGGCATAGCCAAATTGTGAAAAATAAGCACGCTTAAAAATGTTTAAATTAATATTCTGATAGTTATACTGCCCGTTTAGCAATCCTTTTATACCTGAAATATATTTTAATGTAAAAATGGGGTACTTATTAAATATGGGGATCCTGAAGGATTTACCCTGGTAAAATTGTTCATTGGGGGCCCATCTTAATTCAGCAGACAATTCTGTGGTAGTAAGATTTGGAATGATTGAATCATCCTGGCTGCTTCCGGACTTTTCGTACACGATATCACCGGCAGGCGTTTGTTTTAAATTCTTTAAACCAAATGTGTATGAAATATTTTTCCCAAACTCTCTTGTATATTCCGCGTTAAAAATATTGGTGTACAGCCATTTGTTATTATTTCCTCTTTTAAATGAAAGCAGAAAATTATCTTCCTGAACGAACTGCAAATCCTGCCCGGGTATTTGAGTTTCATATTGATAACTTAGCTTTAAATAATTTAAGGGATAGGAATAAATGGATTTATGATTAAAGGAATAGGTACCGGCTAAATAGTATTTTAATTTTTGGTCTTTGAAACCATAGGCCAGGTAATTTTCGAAATAAACATTTTTATTAAAATTAGGGGTTGTGCGTCCGCCAGCCCTTAATCTAAACCCTTCCACCGGGTTGAAACTATAAAATGCACTTACGGGCCCCATTTCAAAATTGGGGCCTATTCTTTTATAACCGGCAAGTAATACAGTAGCCCAGTCCATCAACCGCTTATAGGAACGCATATTTTTAAGGCTGTCAATGTTTTTATAAACTTTGGATTCTGTAAGCGACAAAGGTTCATAGCGGTTAGCTATCCAAAAACTATCTGTTGATGCGGCCGGATTGTTTACTATCACTTCTGGTTTACCCTGAAATACGCTATCTGGTGGAGGAGTATTAACCTGATAGTTTTTAAAAGAAACGGTTCGCTCCCCCACAATCCCGTTAGCTGCATTTTTAGACAATGCAAATTCAGCTAACATATTGCTCATAACAAGATGGTACCGCCCGTCAGCGCCACGTTCAAACTGCTGATTGATCCGTAATTCCCTGGCCCAGTTAAGGTTGGCATCCTTACCAATGTTCATATTTATCTTTTGCACCGCATAATTTCCATCTAATGTAATAAACATAGTACCTCTGAACAAAAGGCCACTCAGATTGCGGGGTGAAAAATATAATTTAACGAGTTTTATTCCTTCCTGCTCAACAGTATCCCTGATATAAAAACGATAAAATGAGGGTGCCAGATCTGCGATTGGGCTAAGAAACTGGTTGCTGAGAATGGTTAGATCATTTTCATATATATCTATATCGGTGTACATGCTATTCAGATACCTGGTAACCCCCTGGTTATCAACAAAATCCCCGAAGTCTACTTTTTTATGCGCAAGTATATATGTTTTTTCTTTTGAGGGATTTTTGCGGAAATATTTATCTTCTAAACTTTCCTCCAGATAAACCGGCAGCAGCGCCTTGCCTTGTATGATAGATGTATCCACATTTTCGAGCAGGAACTTATAGTTTTTAAACAATTTACTATTCAAGAGCTTTTCCGGTCTTTTGGTTAAAGAAAGCTCCATTTTTCCATATTGCTGGTATTGTACATAATCATAGGATGAAATCCGGTTTTTGTTTTTATTTTCAATAACCTTTCTGATTAATTCTACAGCAGGATTATTTTTATTCCTGTACTTTGCTCTTTTATTAGTGGTAACAACCACTTCGGCCAGCGATTCTGGCTCCAGGTGCACATTTATTTCCTGTGCTTTACCCGGTATTACACTTTTTGCCACCGTTTTATAACCCCCATAAGAAAACTCAATAATATTTGATTTCATATTTGTTGTAGACAATCTAAACTTCCCGTCTTCCCCCGTTACAACACCTTTACTTCCTTTAAAATAAACACTTGCATAAGGTAATGGCGTAAGTGTTTGCGCGTCTTTTACTATTCCACTTACCACTGTTTGCCCATTAACTTTTATTATTCCAGCGCTTATCACGCTTGTTATAAGAAAGAATAAGATGCAAACTTTCCTTATACCAACATAATCTTTCATCTTCAATTCTAGTTAATTCTAAAAACAAATTTTTTTTGCAAAGGATAATTATATCCTACCGCAACCAGCACGGAGGTTATCACTTTTGCCAAAAGATAATACCAACCTGCTTTTTGTGCCAAAATGTACATTCCGGCACCATTCAACAACAAATTTCCTGACCATACAAGCATATACCTGCCAGCCTGCCTGTGAGCTTTTACTTTACCGGCATTGAAAACCCAATGCCGCCCCATTAAAAAATTAATTATTCCGCCCCCGGCTGTTCCCGTTACACCTGCGGTGAGTGCGCTTGTATGAAAAAATTGAAATACTATAACGGTAATGAAAAAGTCACTGACAGAAGCCACTAAAGAAGCCATATTGGCTTTATAAAAAGTGATCATGTCAAAATAATTTAACCATAATGATTAACCTAAGTATTAATTGTGCATAAATTCCTGCCAGCACATCATCTGCCATTACACCAAATCCCCCCGGCAATTGTTCAGCCTTCCTTATACCCAGGGGCTTTACAATATCAAAAAAACGAAACAAAATAAATCCTGCCAGTACATATTTAATATTTACAGGAACAAAAAGAAGGGCAATTATCATTCCCGCTATTTCATCAATAACAATTCTGTTGCTATCGTGTCCCCATATTCTTTCCAGCTTGTTTGCGCTCCAAATACCCACTCCTAACACAAATATTAGCAAAATTACCTGTAGTTCATGGTTTAGCGGTAACAATAACCATGCAATACAATAAACTGCGGCTGCTGCTGTTCCTGCTCCTTTCTTAATATATCCTATACCGCAAACAGTAGCTGTCAATTTTGCCAAATTGATCATAGCGCTTGTAAGGGTTCTTCGTTATAATCTATAGAAACTTCGTTAAACGATTCTTCCTTCATCAGCTGCCGAAGTGTGTTTTTTAACGTGTTTAATTGTTTGAAAATATCATTTTGAGCATGCTGTCCCAGTTCTTTTTGGGGAGATTTTAAATAGAAAGACAACCAATCCTGAATGCCTTCAAATCCTGCGCGTTTGGCAAGATCCATGAAAAGCGCCAGATCGAGTGCTACCGGCGCTGCAAGAATGGAATCGCGGCACAGGAAGTTTACTTTTATCTGCATGGGATAATCCAGCCATCCAAAAATGTCAATGTTGTCCCAGCTTTCTTTGTTATCTCCATGTGGCGGATAATAATTGATCCGGATTTTATGATACAGATCTCCATAAAGTTCCGGATTCAGATCAGGACGAAGAATATCTTCCAGTACACCCAGTTTAGAAACCTCTTTTGTTTTAAAATTTTCCGGCTGGTCCAGCACATAACCATCGCGGTTGCCCAGAATATTTGTTGAAAACCATCCGCGTACGCCTAAGGAACGGGCTTCTAATCCCGGAGCTAAAATCGTTTTCATTAGTGTCTGCCCGGTCTTAAAATCTTTTCCGCCAATTGGAGTATGGGTCCTTTTGGAAAGCTTTACCATAGCAGGAATATCCACTGTAAGGTTGGGTGCGCCATTAATAAAAGGAACGCCTGATTTAAGCGCGGCATAGGCATAGATCATGCTGGGTGCAATGCGGTCATCATTATTTTTCAATCCTTCTTCAAAGGCTTCAATTGTTTGGTGTACGTCTGAAGCATCAATGTATTTTTCAGTAGATCCTGTCCAGAGTACAACTAAACGGCTAAGATTGTTCGCTGTTTTAAAATCTTCCATGTCGTGGATCAAAGCATTCGCCGCATCCCATTTGGTTGGCAATTGTTTTACATGCGTCCCATCAAGATTCTGCACATAGGTTTTATCAAATACGGCTTTCATTGGTTTTATAGCTTCCAATTCAGGCTTAAGGGAATCAAGCAAATGCTGATCTAAAACTTTCGCAAGGCTTGCGGCTTCATAAACATTGTCCTCAAAAACATCCCAACCGCCAAAAACAATGTCCGTCAGATTAGCCAATGGAACGAAATCTTTTATTTTAGGATTTCGATCGCCATTGCCTTCACATAAATTAATGCGGCCAATTTGGGTTAGAGATCCTATAGGCCTGGATATTCCTTTATTGGTTGCTATTACACCCGCTATCAGCGTAGAAGCTACCGCGCCAAGTCCTGGAAGCAGAATCCCTAACTTACCATCTGCAGGTAGTATTTGTTCTTTCATATTTTTAATTTTTACTTTTAAAGATTTATAATTGAACATTTATTTCATTCCTGATTTCCCGATCATTAATGCCGGACATTTCACCAGATATCCGGAATATATTTTCAGGGTGGATACAATCATTGTCAATAGATACCGCTTTCCTGCCTATATAGCGCTCAAACCCGCAATTGATGGCTTTTAAAAATGATTGGAATAACTTTCTTCCCTGAACCATACGCCGTTTGACGAAGTATTATAAGCGGATTCGATTCGGAAGCAATTTTGTTTCTTCCATCATCATACTTTACATAGCCCCAACCTGTCTGGCTACTTATAAAAATAAACTTTTTTAAAGCGTCTTCGCCGCTTTTTCTGCCATTTCTTCTAAATTATAGGTACAGCTGGCATTTGTATCGTTATCCCACTGTTGCGAACTGGCTTGAATGCAATGTTCTATTGCAATATTTTTTGTGGTTAATGGGTTGAAGCCTGCAAAAATAGGTTAGAAAATCCAATAGAAAATTTTCATACGAACCGCGATGCAGGAAGGAAAAATGATTAAAAATTAATCATAACAGGGGTTGCAAACCTTTTTCAAGTTAATGATTAGACAATCAAATTAAAACAAGTATCTACATACAACTAGCAGATAAAAGAAATCAAGAAAAACACTGCTCATTCCGTTTTTGCAACCTCCTGATGGTTGCGTAAGATCTGTATGCCTTCAACGGTATAAAATACTACCATCGCAATGAATGCGCCCAAAAGCGTATCAAAAATCCTTCCTTCAATCGTAACGCCTGCATTACCCATATGACCAATTGTGGAATTGGATAGCGCAAGTGGTGTGATAAAGATGAGCGCCAATACATAATTGCGTGTAACAACTACCTCGGTTGCAAACTGAAGCAGCATGATAATAAGAACAATCCATATACCCGTTGGATTAGCAAAAGCGATCAACTCAAATACCAGCACGCCCAGAATGGTACCCAATACCCTTTGAACGCCCCGCACCGCTGAAAGCCGCCTGCCATGGCCCGCCTGTAATATTGCGATCACCGCAATGATCACCCAATAAGAACGATAAGCGCCAAATGAATGACCTGCAAAGCCGGCGACAGCCACTCCTGCAACAACCCTGATAGAAATGGTAGCCGTTGTACGATCAAACTGTGGCGACCAGTTTTTTTTCCGGACTCCTACACTGGAACTTCTTCTATTTTTGGGTAATACCAATGGTGTTATTGTAACAAGATAAGCCAGAAAAGCGCCAATGGCTACTAGTAATGGAACAACCACATAAGACACTCCCACACCTCCAATACTCTTGGGAGCAGCCAGATGCCCACTTACTGCAGCCACCAACACAAACATGATTGGGCCTGGTGGCCCGAGCCTGGTTCCAATAGTAAGAATGCAAGCCACTGCGCTTACAAAAATAAGACTGGCAATGGCCAGCCATTCATTAGCGGAACAAAGAACACCGATGGTGGATGAAACTACAAGGCCTGCTGCAACAAAAGGCAATATCCTCGCCCTCTCCAAAGGAGTTAATGCAGCACAGTAAAGCGCTGTAAACCCTCCCAGTGAAGCCATCATCCCGAGCGACTGATTACCTGCAAATGTAAAAATGGCCACAGGCAATCCCATAGCTAGCCCGGCCCGCACTCCCACTACCCAACGCCAAGGCCCCTTATTTAATGTGGCAATAGTTTTAACCGCCCGACCGGTTCTGACGAAATGTTTCCGCACTGGATGCTTTTTCATAATGTACTTTACGCTACCTGAATGATGAAAACAAATGTCAATATAATGTATTACATGAGAAGGGAAAGTGGGAAAGAGAAAGGAGATAATGTCTCAGATTCCAATTTTATTATTTTGCCCTTACAGGGCGAGAACTCCATTGGGAATCGTGTTTCTACCGACATGTTGCCCCTACAAGGGCATTTCCAATTCCCCAACCTAAAATCCCAAATTTCAAAATCACATAATCCAAAATCACGTGTCAATTCACTTTTCACCTTTCACCTCTCACTTTCACCTTTTACTTAGTTTAAATTAAGGAATAAAGATCATTAAAAGCTTCGGTCATGGAAGGATGAGTGAATATGGTATCTCTTATTACCTGGTAATCCAATCCGGCGTTCATAGCTACCTGGATGGTATTGATCATTTCATTTGCATCAACACAAATAAGGGTACATCCTAATATCTTATTGGTCTTTTTGTCAACAATTGTTTTTAAAAAGCCATTGGTATCGCCGTCTATTCTTGCCCTTGGGATGCTGGTAGCAGGAAGTATAGCTTTTTTAAAATCATAACCTTTTTTAATCGCTTCTTTTTCCCGCAAGCCTATATGCGCTAACTGCGGATTTATAAAAACTGAAGAAGCCACTTGCTTTCTTTGTTTAAGAGATGTATAATTTCCATCAAACAACTGGTCCCTGATTATCCGGAAATCATCTAAAGAAATATAGGTAAACTGCGGGCCACCATTAATATCACCGATTGCCCAAATGTCAGGCACATTGGTTTTTAAAAATTCATCCACTTTTATATACCCGCTCTTATTGGTTTTTATTCCGGCTGCAGCCAGGTTCAATCCTTCCAACATTGGTTTTCTGCCGGTTGCTATCAGCACAGCGGACACTTCTAATGAAACATCATTCCCCTCTTTATTTTTGTACCTGATGCTTACATGATCATTACCAATATCCTCTATTTTTTCAACAGCAATTCCGGTAATGATGCTGATTTTCTTTGCAGTTAAAATTTTATAAACTTCATCAGCAACATCCTGATCTTCTTTAGGCAAAAATGTTTCAGCGCTGTCGAGTAAGGTTACTTCCGCACCAAATTCCGCATACATATCTGCAAACTCAAGGCCTATAAATCCGCCACCGATAATGGCCAGTTTTTTGACAAGCACGGATTGCTCCATCAAACTAATACTGGTAAAAACCTTTTTGGATGTTGCAATACCTTCTATAGGCGGGATAAATGGCTGAGAGCCGGTATTAATAAAAATCCGGCTTGCCGTTATGTTTTTTTCTTCACTATTGTCTTTGAGTTTTACACGTACTTCATTCGGGGAAATGAAAGCGGCTTCTCCTGTGATAACTATGGCTGAAGGCAGATTTTCTATGTTATCATAATTCACTTTTCTCAGAAAGGAAGTAAGCTCATTTTTTATTCTGAATGCCTTTGTATAAGGCATTTTTTCTTTTGCATTTTGTATTAAAGATTTAGAAGGAATACAAGCCACATTGATACAGGCTCCGCCATACATTTTATTTGACTCTTCAATAATCGCTACCTCCTGACCATGCTTTGCCAACCATGCAGCCAGGGTCTTACCTCCTTTGCCAAAACCAATAATCAGGTTATCGTAATGCGTTTTTATAGTCTTTTCCATAGTGGGCTGAGATTTAAAATTTGATATTGATTGTAAATCTTCTGAGGAACAAGGAAGAGAATAGCACTCTGCCGTTTCCATGTAAGATTCAGGAGAGTTGAGGTTCTAAAGTTAACTCTATAATTTTCCAATCAGTAGAATTTCTCCTTAGTATTCCAGGTAAACATTTATGCACAATGACCTGACAGGCGGTATAGCCAGTTGAGGCCCATTGATTTTATTTGTTTAAATTCCACATAAACTAAAAATTTTCAGGCATAGATTATGTATCAATTTTGGGCAACAACGATGAGAATAAATTTCAATAAATCGTCCTCAGAACGAAAATTATAAATCATATATAAATATAATAATGAGTAAGATGTACGAAAACAAAAGTTGGAAATTAGCCGGTGACCTGGAAATAAATCGTTTTGGTTATGGTTCTATGCGCATTACAGGAAAAGGCATTTGGGGTGAACCGGAAAACGAGCTGGAAGCGATCCGTGTTTTACAAAAAGCAGTGGATTTAGGAGTAAACTTTATTGATACTGCCGACAGCTATGGTCCCTATGTTGCTGAAAAATTAATTGCAAAAGCGCTTTATCCTTACCCCGATGATCTGGTTATTGCTACCAAAGGCGGATTTGAGCGTACCGGCCCGGATCTATGGGTGATTAACAGCCATCCCGATCATCTTAAAAAAGCTTTGGAAGGAAGTTTAAAGAGATTGAAACTCGACCGGATAGAATTATATCAATTGCATCGTTTAGATCCAAAAGTTCCTTTTGATGAGAGCATAGGATATTTAAAAGAAGCACAGGAAAAAGGTCTGATCAAACATATAGGACTTTCAGAAGTTGGTATTGAAAATATTAAATCGGCAGAAAAGCAGGTAAAAATCGTATCCCTGCAAAACAAGTACAGTTTTGATTACCGGAAATGGGAACCGGAGCTGCAATACTGTGTGGAACAAAAGCTGGCATTTATTCCATGGAATCCTATTATTGCCGGCAGATCGAATCCGAATGAAAAAGTAAAGGAGCTTGCAAAAAATTATGGCGTTACCGAAGCACAGATTTATCTAAAATGGCTGTTCAATCATTCCGGGAATATTTTACTCATTCCCGGAACATCCTCTGTCGCTCATCTGGAGGAAAACCTCAAAGCGCTGGAAATACATTTTAGCCAAAATGATTTTGATGCAATGGATTAAAAATGATTATAGCCTGAAGTCTGTAACTGATGTAAAAATTCCACAACAACTGTTCAGTGTTTGTTCTCATTCTCATTTAGAAACTATCTATTTACCAGCTTTTCAACCAATCTGTTCAATGTTAGTCCTTGGATGATATTTATCGGCGATATAGCTTTCATCAGGCTTTATTTCCTACAATTCAACTCTGCAGTTACTGAAATCTTTATGGTTCTATAATCACTTTCATTGCCTTTTCATTTGAGGCATTGCCAAATACATCATATGCATGCATGATGTCATCCAATTTGAAATGATGGGTTATTAATTTTTTGGGATCTATTTTTCCTGATAATACAACTTTCAATAACATGGGTGTGGTATTGGTATTGACAAGTCCGGTTCGCAGGGTAATGTTTTGTATCCAAAGATCCTGAATTTGAAAATCCACGCTTTTTCCGTGTACGCCTACGTTTGCAATATGTCCGCCAGGACGAATGATTTTCTGGCAAACATCAAAAGTAGCGGGCACTCCCACTGCTTCTATAGCTACATCCACTCCGTCTTTGGTTTCTGACATAATCTTTTTTACGGCATCCTCTTTCCCCGAGTTGATGGTATCAGTTGCACCGAATTCCTTTGCCACATTCAACCGGTTTTCATCCAGATCTATCATATAGATTTTTGCCGGTGAATAAAAAAGAGAAGTTAGCAATACCGACATGCCAATAGGACCAGCACCCACAATTGCAATGGTATCACCCGGTTTCACACGCCCGTTCAGTACGCCTATTTCATGGCCGGTGGGTAATATATCACTCAACATTACAAGGGCTTCTTCATCCGATCCGGCAGGTATATGATGCAGGCTGTTGTCTGCATGCGGAATGCGTACATATTCAGTTTGCGTTCCGTTTATCAAATGTCCCAAAATCCAGCCGCCATCTTCGCAATGCGCATACATTTGCTTTTTACAATATTCACAGGTTCCATCAGAGGTAATACAGGAAATAATTACATGATCGCCTTTTTTAAAACTCCGCACTCCGGCTCCTATGTCCTCTATTACACCTACACCTTCGTGCCCTAATGTAGTTCCAGGTTTACAAGAAGGTGTTTTACCATGTAAAATTCCCAGATCCGTTCCGCAAATTGTGGTTTTTATAATTTTCACCAGCGCATCTGTTGGTTTTTCGATTTTCGGAACAGGAATTTCTTTCAATTCTATCTTTCCCGGGCCACCGTACACGAGGCCTTTCATTGTTGTTTTCATAATTTTATTTTTAAGAAAATTTTTTAGATGGAGATTGTTTTTTAAATAAATTATTTCAGGCATTTTTAAATTATATCTAAAGATTGTTTAAAACAGGAAATCGCTTATTTCATAAGGAACGGCCAATAAAATCGATCAATATTTGGCACAACATTCATACCCGTTTTTTCAGGTATCAGGTGTCAGCTTTGAGCTATCAGCTATCAGCTTTGACCTTCAGCAACCTTTTAGAACAAAAGCTTTGTAGAATATTCGTAGGAGGAATTGGCGAATACCTATAATGTCAATTCTGCGCAATAACAAATGCGTAAAACAATTTGATTATAAGTTTGCCCTAACGGATAATTTTTTCCCATTATTTCTGCTACAAAACTATACACCACTACTTAGGGCTGTGTTTAACCTTTACAACATTGGTTCATAATAAAAATCTGGATCACTTAACTTGTACCAATCTTATTTCCTTTAAATCCAGCATGGCTCCATTTTCCGATTTTGAATTGGATTGGAATATCATTTTATGATGACCTTCCGATAATTGAACGGTTCCTATTTTTTCCTTTCCTGTAAGTAAACCAGGAACCTGTTTTTCCAACCTTTCCTTTAATCTTTTTATTGCCTGATTCAAATACAAATGATTTTCCCGCTTCCTGATCCGATACCGACCAGTCGAGATATACATCATATTTAGCTTCCTGGTTCAATTGCACATCCCATTCTGTACGGTCTTTGGTTGTGAACCAGCCAAATGCCTTCCATTCCGGCATGTATTTAATATCAGGACCAATAGCGGTGGCCTTTGCGGCGCTTAATATTAATGATCCATCTGGTTCTTGCTGAATTAACTCCGGATGATTAATGGAATCTCTTTCTGTCTTAAAATTTTCCGGCAATAACTCATGTACCGCAGCCACGATAATATCTTCCACTTCTTCTACAAATGGTGAAGGTTTGTTGTACCAATACATGCTTGACTCGGCTTCATAACCGCCTTCCCGGATCACGCGGCGGGAAGCAATATAGGAAGGCACATCATTAGAATAAGCATTCATCCAGATCCGTTCCGCACCCAATTCACTTTTCAGCCTTACCGAATAATCCACCACCACTTCACCTGCAAGATTGATCATAGCCAGTTCATTACCAAAAGTCCAGGTTTGCACCGGGTAACTGAGTTCTGAAGGAATGGTTTCTCCCCTTGCAATCCGGTCGAGGGCGAGACGCGCATAATAACCTTTAACGGACTTATCTTCCATTTGTTTAATCAGCTCCGGAATAGTGGGTACGTTGGCAAAAGGAAGTTTAACCCATTTCATTTTTCCGGCAGGTGGCGAGCTAAGTGGTTGCAATTGCGCGGTCAGCAGCTTATCCACATTATCTGAAATCTCCTGTCCATGCAGACTGATATGTTCCATCTTGCCGCGTGGCTGTGGGTTGGCATCACCGGCACAACCGATAGAAACCATTGCCATAACGCCGGGATGATCTGGCTTCTATAAGTTTTTGCGCTTCGCTGATCCAATCGCCATGAATTTCATTTACATCCCCTTCGAGTGTTGTGCCATGACAGGCATAATTAACCAAAACCGCCTTTAAACTTCCATCAGGATTTGTGATGCGCAATATGGGCAATGCGGGATCAACAGGACCATCCTGGGAACGGCGATTTTGCGCAAATCCTACCTGTCCCTGTCCCCAGGCAACAAGGGCAGGTTTGCGGTCTTTTAATGCAGCCAAAGCTAGTTCTTCAAGCCTCCCACTAAGCTGCTCAGTGTACTGCGCTATATGTGCCAACTCATTCAAAGAAAGGAGGGAATCGCTAAAATTGCTGCCCCGGTATTGAAGGATATTCAGCAGGTTGCCCACCTCAGGCCCGCCATGCGTATGAGAAGCAGCAATGACAAGCTGCGCCGGATCTAGTCCCATTTTTGCGGAAAGCTTTTCTGCGAGTTTTGCAGTAATGTTTCCCGGTATTCCAATAAGATCCACTGTTATAAAAACAGCAGGTTTTAGGGTACCAAAAGCAAGCGCCTTGGCATTTAGCCGGTGAATAACCGTTTGCGTTTCTGATTTTTCCCTGCTGGCATAACCTGTAAGACGGATTGGAGTTTCCGGCGTAATATCCACACGGGCTACTCCTACTTCCATCATACCATCGAATTGATTTTTTTGTTGTGCTTTTGAAATTGTATTGAAAAATAGAACCGCGATCATCAGACAACAATGAATCAGTATCCTCCGAAAATTAATTTTTAGTAATGTTTCATTTTTTTTCATGGTAAAATGTTTGAAGCAATCGGAAAATTTGTTGAATATCTGAATGGATATTTTACAGTTTGTTGAGGGTTTTATATTTTGCTCAATAAAGATAAAAAGTACAAGAGTGCGACGCAACCAAAGCCTCATAGTAGCAATACTGTTTGGTTCAAAAAAAAATCCCACGCATCTTTTTGCATCTTGTGCAGTATGACTATTCTATCAAGGGATGATTTTTGTTTTTGAAAAATGATCATTGATTTTGCCGCAAAAAAGCAATCAAATCCGCCATTTCCTGTTGATTGATATTTTTTTCGAGGCCCGCAGGCATAGCAGATATATTGAGTGTTTTTAAAGATTTTATCTCTTTGCCGACTGATCGTTTTTTCGAGGGCTCCCGCATTTTTAAGCGTTATAGCGGCAGGCGTTTCACTGGAAATAATTCCCTGTAAAGTTTCCCCGTTATTCAATCTCTACCAGCCAAAGCTCATAACCCGCGGCGATAGCGAGGTTGGGAGCAAGAATATTTGCCATAATACCTTCCGGTTGCCAGCTTCGGATGGTACCAAGATCCGGGCCGAATGAAACGCCCATTTTTCCCTGAACCTGGTGGCAAATAGCACAGTTTTGCGTATAAATCGTTTTCCCTTTTGCAGGATCCCCCTTTAACCGGAGCGACTGCCGGTATGCTTTATTTACCTTTTCTTCCTCATTATGGGCAAACAGAGATCTCGCCCGTTTTCTCAGTATTTCATCTGACTGGGTCATCAGCCGGACGCCCTGGTAAAAATTAACGCTGGATTTTTGTATTTTACCCGAATCAATGGCATCCAGCAATACATTCATTCTTTCAGTTGAAGTTAAAAAACTATTCAAGGCGGCGTCTCTTATTTCCGGTGTCAGCTCCGGCCATTGTTGCAGTATATAAGTAGTAACCGTTTGATCCGGGATCAGGCTGAGTGTATTCAAAGCCGCAAACTGAATTACAGGATCTTCCTGTGGTACTATTAATTTTTTCAATAGCAAGCTATAAGGACCCGGATTGCGAAGCGCCAAAAAATTGATTGCTTCCGATCTTTTTGTATTTGAAAAGCTACGATTGTCTGCAATGGCTGCAGCTTTTTCCATCGCTGTTTTCGCCATTGATTCATCATGAATGCCAATCGCTTTTAATAACTTTAAGGAAGCTTTGCGAACAGGCGCATCGGGATGATCAAAACTGGCTTTTATCAGTGCATTTTGTTCATTTGTTAAATCAGGAATCGGTTGTTTTCTTCTTTCCAAACCTTCCGCGGTACCTTCCAATACCGGAGTCTGCCAACCATTTTGTTTTCCTGATCCTGGCACCAGGGCTTTTTGAATCAACCTGCGCATATTTGCAATATCCCCACTTCCGCCAATCATACTGGTTAACCGCTGTACCAAAGATGCATAAGCCGGGATTTCCGGATTGAATTTATCCAATACAACATCTAATAATGCCGATGTTTGCGAAGCGGTAGCGGATAAAGCGGCAATCTGTACCCAACTATCATCGAGGTCCTTAAACAGCAGTTTATTTCTTACCGCCGCGGATTGCGGCGTATTAAGAAATCCAAGCGTGCAAAGTAGTTGGAATCTAACTTTTGGATCAGCATCATTTTGCAGGGCTAACAACGCATCAGCTAATCCGGGGGAAGTGGCCAGGTGCAATTCAGCCAGCTTAATGGCATTTTCGCGTATTCCTGCAACGGTATCTTTTAAAGCCTGCTCAATGAGTTCCGGCTGAAGCGCTTCCATTCCTTCCAAAGTCCAAAGTGCATGTAAGCGTCCCATAGGAGCAGCATTATTTTTAATCATTTGAACCAAAGACTGGATTGCCTGTTTATCGGCGCGGTCAACGAGTAAGCGTTGGGCATTTTGCCGCCACCAGTTATTGGGATTAGCCAGTTCTTTTACCAATTCATCAACCGAAGCATTTCCTAACTGAAGTCCTTTTGTCCAGGACGCAGGCTTTGCATCGGTTGAACTGATACGATAAATGCGGCCTTTATCGATGCCATTATACAATCCGCCTGCTTTTACTGCTTCTTCGCTCATCCATTCCGGATGTTCAATAATCTGCCTGTAATAATCCAATACATACAAAGCGCCATCGGGCCCCACATACATATTAACCGGCCGGAACCAGGCATCCGTTGATGCCAGGAATTCTTTTTTGGAACGGCCAATACGGCTTGCAATAAAACTGGCGCCGGCTTCTGTTAAGCGGTCTGCATGAACAAGATTGCTGACAGGTTCTGCTACAAAGCTGGTATTGCTGTTAAAAGGCTCCGGAAAAGCTCCACCCGAATAAAACGTATTGCCACATGCGGATGTAAAAACTCCCACACTGGTTAGTAATTGCCGTTCCGGATTCTGAGTTATAGGAAACACTTCAGATCCATGATCGGTAAGCGTTTGAGTAGCATCTGAAACAAGCAGATCCGCATGCCGTTGTATGTAAGGAGCTGCCAGTACTTCATGATAAATATGGTTGGAATTATCACCAAGAAGATGATGGCCCCAATTATCAAAGGCATGCCCAAACTGGGTTACTCCTGAAGTCAGTTCAAGCGCGTGCCGATCCGGGCGAAAGCGAACCGTACGGCCTGTACCTTCCAGGGGTAAACGCTTACCATCCGGCTTTCCCGGGTAATAAATGTCATTACCAAGATCGCCGAATTCTTTTTTATAGACCTGGTAAGTACCGCCCGACTCTGAGGTCAGGTAAATCCAGTTATCCAACCCATACAAAGGATTACCGGCGTTCATCTGTGCATTTGAAAAAGCAAAGCCTGTAAGTACCGTATCTCTGATATCTGCTTTACCATCGCCATCCGTATCTTCAAAATAGAGGATATTAGGCGCATCCGCTACCAGCAATCCTTTTTTCCAGCGCATAATACCGAAAGGCAATACCAGGTTTTCAGCAAAGACCGTACTCTTATCCATACGTCCATCACCATCCGTATCGGAAAGCAGTTTTATTTTGCCCGCACCGCTTTTATCCAGTGGATAGCCATGCATTTCCACCACATATAAACGACCGAATTCGTCTATTTCCATATCCACCGGATCAGAAACAAGCGGTTCGGCTGCAAGCAATTCAATTTTAAATCCGGGCTCGAGCTCAAACGAGGCCAGTGCATCCTCTGGATTTAAAGGGCCGGTTCCTGATATCCTTTGTGGTTTATCATGGCAGCCCGTTCGTAAAATCAGCAGAAAAAATACCGGGTAAAGCAGTCGGAATAGATTCATAGATAATCAGGTATGAGGTGTCAGCAATGAGCTATCAGCAATGAGTCATGAGCACGTTATCTCAATTCCCGGCTTTCATCTTTAAATATCGCTTCCAGTCTGGTATTTTGAATCCGGAATTCACTTTGGAGGCAATAATCAATTTGAAATCAACTCAGAAGAAAAATTTAGAAAAGAAATTCAAAATAAATTGTAATACACCCACACCAATAATCCAAATAATAGTTTCGGTTTTTGCTTTATTGATGCGGTCAATCAAATCAATCTTATCTTCCTTCGTGAGAAAAAAATTAGTCTTAGTATCCAGCCCGATTTTTACTTCATTTACAACAAACTCAATCAATTCAATGGCAGCTTCATCACCAGCTTAGCACGTAATGCTTTATATAAGCTAATTTCAGAAATACTCATTGTCTAAAAATAATAAAATTTTACCAATAAAATTACCTGAAAAGGGAAAACAGCGATTCCAATAAAACTCTCTTTTAACATCCATTCCCCGATCCAGGCGTTTTATCCGGTTTAATTAACCGACGGTTAAATACCTATTTTTTATCAAATTGAGCCAGGTTTAATTGCGGGTTAATTTTTTCATTAGAACTCCGGACTTCATCCCAGGTTTTTTCCTGTTTTGCTTCAGCGGCTGCTCTGCCCAAAATTGCTGTAAGCGTAGATTCAGCGCCTTGCCTGGCTTCATTAACGAAGTTTCCGGTTTCAATACTATTGATAAAAGTTTTATGCTTGTTTGCGTCCGCATCATGAAGAGCGGAGAGAAAGATGCCAGCAGCCTGTTGCTGAGGTGTAAGCTGCGCCTCAGTTTTTAATATTCCCGAATCCCATTTATTTTCACCATTAATAAAAACGCCACCGCTGTAATGCGCTTCTGCAATACCTTTTGTGCCGATAAACCTGGCGCAAACATCGCCAAACTGTTTACCGTACTGCGTGGAATGAAAGCTTACATTCACATCATTGGGATACTGATAAATGACCTGGTAATTATTCCATGCATCGCCAAATTCAGTACCATTTTTGTTGCTTCCACGTCCTATAGCATTCAGCGGCCGGGCATTGAGCGTCCAGTTGCAAACATCCAGCATATGAATGCCCTGGTCCAATAATATTCCACCTGATAAAGCTCTGAAATGAAAATGATTGCGGATACGCGCTTCATCATCGGATATGTTTTTATACGGCTTTAGTTCATTTACAGATGATAAGTAATAAAGCTGCGCATTAACAACATCACCAATGTCACCGCGCTGAATTCTTTTTACCATTTCCACATAAGGCGTTCCGTAACGGATCTGAAATCCAATGGCCAGGCTCAGTTTGCCGTTGAGGCTTGCGCCAATTTTTTCCATTCTTTTACAACCGTCCGTATCTATCGCAACGGGTTTTTCACAATAAACATGTTTCCCCGCCGCCACCGCCGCTTCGGCAAATGCCGGATGCGTATAAGCAGGGGAAGAGATAAGCACCGCATCCACATCTTTATTATTCATTAATTCGAGATAAGCTTTCGATCCCTGGTAAATATTTGATTTAGATATTGCGGGAAATCCATTGGCGGTATTAAGCTGATCAAACGTTGGTTTTGCGCTTTGCAACTGGTAGTCAAAAAGATCAGCCATTGCAATAATATTTGCTTTACCATTCACCGACATGGAGCTGATAACCGCCGTTCCCCGGTTACCGCACCCAATAATTCCCACCCGGATTGCGGAATTGGCTTTTGAGCCAAACACGATCCCGGGTTTTAAAATCGTTATAGCAGAAATTGCAGCAGTGTTTTTTAGAAAAATTCTTCTTTGCATATTAGTTGGTTTATTGGTAAGAGGAAAAATGATTGATTATGATTTAAAGTATTTTTCTAAAATGCTGCAAGCTTGTATTGGCTTCAGTACCAGTTTTGGATTTGAAAGATAATGAAATATCAAATCAGGATCAAAATGAATAAGGATTATTTGGATTTTCCGGAATAAAAAATCTCACGCTAAGACGCAAGGATTGCGAAGATTTGGATTCATTTATCAGTGGCTTTCAAAAAGGATTGTCGGAGAAGTTGCCGGAGGAAACATAATTTTTCCTTTGCCCGCTTTGCGACGCTGCGTGAAAAAACTCACGCTAAGACGCAAGGATTGCGAAGATTTGGGTTCATTTATCAGCTTTTTTCAAACAAAATATAATATATAAAAATGGAAGCACCATTTGCTGAATAATGAACAAATAGCCCAAGTGTGCGACGCAACGAAAGCGTCATAGTAGTAATACTGTTGGGCCCAAAAAAACTTACTCAACTTTTCACCCTTATAATCTGTAATTCAAATGCTTATCGCACACTGCCCTTTGATGCGGTTGGAAAATCTACAGGCATAGATTGTGTTACTTTGCCGGTAATCACCCATTCGGTTCCTCTTTGCAGCGTTGTAATAAAACCAACACATTTTTGTGAATAATTTTCATGGCCCAATGCGGTATGGAAAATCCTGCCTTTTCCATATTTTATCGTCATCAACATGGGTTCGTTTCTTCCGGATCCTTTTTCGTTTAGGGGACTAAAAGCTGTAGCCAGCACTTCCATATTTTCCGCCGGACCTCTTAAACGATCATACAATTCATCTTTCTGATGCAGCCATGCTTCCGGCATTCCTTTGGTAATGGGATGATTTTTATTGCGGATTTTAATGGTAAATTCATGCTGGTTACCATGACTTCCACCTACCCCGGTACTGGAATCGCGGATAAATTTCGCCTGTGCTTCATCGTAATAAACATAGGGACCCGATTTTTCATTGCGGTCGCCCCAACCGCCCAACCCGATCATTTTATTGTAAGCCGCCCATTGCGGAAAAGCATTATCGGCAGCATGTACAACTATTAACCCGCCGCCATTTTTAATGAATTTTTCAAATGCCGTATTCGTTGCTTCAGGCCATGCATCACCATTGTAATTTGACAGCACTGCATCATACCGTGAAAAATCCGGCCGGAAGCTTTCCATATTTTGTCCGGCAGCAGGCGTAGTAGCCACATCAACACTAAAAAGCCCGGTTTCTTCCAAATATCCTTTCATCATTTGGGTTCCATCCCTCATATTGCGATGATTATTCTGCCCATCAATAATGAGTACCCTGTATTTTTTTACCGGTAAGTTTTTAGCCATTACATTGGCAAGAAAAGTACTCATCAGTACTATTCCTATTAATTTAAAAATGCCTGACAATTTCATTTATTCAGATTGTATTTGTGATGATCCTCATAGCTATGAGCTATGAGGAGAAATTTGTCCCTACTACCTTTCACACTCCTCTCTTTCCTCACCTTCTTCATTTTTCATTCTTCATTTTTCATTTTTCAGTGTCATGAAATTCCCAGTCCCAATTTATTTGTTTTGCCCTTACAGGGCAAGAATTGTATCGGGCACCCTGTTTCTACCGACATGTTGCCCCTACAGGGCATTTCCAATCCCCAAAATCCCACATCCTGGCTTTGAGCTGTCAGCTATAGTATAAGCAAATCCGAAATCATACATCCGAAATCATACATCCGAAATCATACATCATACTCATACCTGACACCTCATTTCTTATACAGCTCTTCCAGTGTCCAGGGCTTTTGCCTTGAAGCAGATTCTGCTCTTAGCTTTTTTACATCATCCGGAATTACAATTGAAGCATTGTCGCCAAAACTGTGGCGGATATAACTGAGTACCGAAGCTATATAGTCATCATTATTTGCTCCATGTGCAGGCATGATATCGGAATAAACCTTCCATCCACAGGACCGGACAATCCATTCAACAGAATTTTTATCAAAATGTCTTTATTGCCGCTTACTCGTGCCGATCCCACCAATTGCGGAGCAACATTGGAAGGCAATCCTTTGCCGTCCAGTTCCATGGCAAGTAGAACAAAGTTGCCTGAAGTTATTCGCGCCCTTTATTATAAGATTTTTATCAGCTTCACTCATATCTGCTGATGCTTGCACGCAGCGTGTTCATAAATGCATTCGCATCACCTTCCAGGCTTTTTGTTGCAGCTTTTACCAAAAATTCATTTTGTTCATTTTTCAACATCATTTCATTGAGCAAAGTTTTGGCTTTTTCATCTTTGGAATACCGAAGCGATAATGCAAGCTGGATGCGTACATCCGCGCTGGTATCGGCTTTCAGCATTTCCAACTGCGTAAGTATTTGCGGATCATTTTCTTTCAAAAATGTTTCACTGATACGGATCGCCGCTTTACGTACCTGCGGATCTTCATCTTTGTAAGCAGTGGCTAAAATGTTTTTATCCAAAGCATTTAAACCTTCCAATGTCCATAAGGCATGCAGCCTTGCAAGCGCCGATGGATTTATCTTTCCAGAAAGCGATTTTATCCCAAAAACCTGTTTTTCCCGACACCAGGTTTTGCAATGCAGGTATCACCGATTGATCATTATGAACAATCAGTAATTTTTGCGCATTGTCACGCCACCAGCCATTGGGATGCGACAAATATTCAACAAGCTGATCATTGCCGGCATTCAACAGTTGAGGTTGCGGACCGCGTTTATAACCATCGTGCACCAGCCGGTAAATACGGCCCCTGTTGATATTTTTCTCCAGCTCTTTTCTCAATATTTGCGGCCTTAAATAACTGTCTTCCCTTGTCCATGCACTCTCCTGGATAATGCCATGATACATATCCACGATATAGAGGCAACCATCTGGTCCTGTGGCTGTATTCACCGGACGAAAGTTCATATCGGAAGATGCGAGAAACTCTACCTTATCATAGGCGTTTCTTATAATTGTTTTACCATTTTCATTTCTCACTTTGGCCCGGCGAATTAAGCGTGCCCACGGGTTCACAAATAAAAAGATCACCTCTCATGTTTGCAGGAAGCCGGTCGCCCCGGAAAATAGATTGACCGCAGGATGCGGTAAAATGATTGAGCGTACTGTCTTCGCGCTGGCGTTTCTTTCCGCCTTGTACATCAGGCGTACCGATAATGGGCCATACCGCATCAAAATCATCTTCTTTCTGACCATCCAGATTCAGCCGTCCATACACAGGATTTTGCTGAAATTCTATTGCAGGGTTTTCACCACCGGCAGAGGAGAAAAACAAGACGACCATAGTCATCATTTCCAAGCCCCCATTGTCCGCCCGCGCCACTCGCAAGAGAATCCACTTCCAGCATACCATTGTTGTAACGGAAGCGGGCAGGACTTGTAGTCATGTATATCCAGTTATCAATGTTCCAAACCAAACCACTTCTCTGGTGTTCCAGGTTGGCATTATCGGCAGCATCATTTTGATACAGCAGTTTTTTTTCATCGGCTATTCCATCTCCGTTCGTATCGCGATAGCTATAAAGATTATAAGTATAAGTTTCATTCACCACAAGCCGGTCATCGAGTGTAAGTATCATGCGGGGCAGTACAAGACTGTCTATAAAAACGGTTGATTTATCCATTACCCCGTCATTATCCGTATCCTCCAGCCTTGTTATCCTGCAAATAGGTAAGCGCTGACCGGAGCCTTCTATATCCTGCATATAGCTGCGCATTTCTGCTACATACATTCTGCCATTGCCATCCCAAACAATGGCAACAGGTTCCTGGATCATGGGTTCGCTGGCCACCAGTTCAAGATGGTATCCTTCGGGAAGCTGCATTGTTTTTAAACTTTCTTCAGGAGACAAATAAGCTGAAGAGGGATTGGGATCAATTTTGGAAGGTCTTGCAGGTGGCGGTTTTTCCACATGATCTTTATTTTGTTGATTGCAGCCAATGAAAAAAAAGATGAATAAGAAAAATCCCGCGCCTGGCAGCACTTTGAATTGAAAAAATCTTTTCGAAAGTTTTTGAACTTTAGAAAAGATAAAAAGCTTTAAAAGAAGATTAGAATCCCGGAAGAGCTTTGTCATTTTTAATTTTAGTTTGGTTGGTATGGAAAAAAATTTCCAAAGTGTGAAACTTTCAAAAAAAATCAACAGCAAGTTAGGATAAAAATTTTTTTAATAAGTAGAATTTTGGAAAAGACAAACAGTAAGTTACAGGTAAGGTTTATTTAAAATGAATTAAAACTTTTCCAAAGTTTAGACTTTGGAAAAGTTTAGCTCGACGAATAAAGTTTTGGAAAAAAGTATTAATATTTCTTCAACCCGCCGATAATGATACTATCCTTTTGCGCTGGTGGCAAACTGTATTTATAATCATACAGCATTCCTTCCCAATCACCATACATCGCATTGGGAAGCACAATGAATTTTGAGCCAAAAAGATCCGCATTAGTTTGTGTAAGCGCATTTCTTTTTTCAGTCGACTGCTTATCAAAAACCGGACTGAAATCGCTGAGGTTATCGCCAAATAACAGAATGATTTCATGGGTTTTAACCACTTCCTGCCTGCGCGCTTCCTTTCCGGAAGTAGTTGTTTTCATGTAAAGATGATTGTCTTTTGCATCCGGAAAATTCCAGCGTTGAATATCTTTCAGGGTTGCTGCGCGTTCCGCTTCGAGGCGGTTGGTAATATAAAATACCTCCACGCCTTTGCTTTTGGCATACTGGAAAAAACTTAATGCTCCCGGCACGGTATCGCAATCCACTTTTTCGGTCCATTCCATCCAGGTAGCATCGGCATATTCTTCATTTTTCTGCGCAATATGTACCTGGTAAGGACTGTTGTCTAAAATGGTTTCATCAATATCGGTTACTATTGCCAATGGCCTGGTATGGGGCTGCAGCAGCAAAAGATCAAGTTGCATTTTTGCAAGATTATAGGCCTGGTAACAAAGCGCTTTATATTCCGATGCTTTCTGCTGCCATACTGCGCCCCATAAAGGCCCTTGTGTAACAAGTGTGGGGTTTGCATTCCGTGCGGCTGCGGGCTGTTGCTGTACTTTACAGGAGCTGATACCAATAAACAGTACCAGCGCCACAATATAAGGTGAACGTTTCATCATTTACTTTTTGATTGTTTTATTAAACCTGATCTCGTTTAATTTTTTTTTAGAACCTGTAAGATTTTGTTTACCATCATTTAAGATACTCAGGGTTTGATGGATGGATTGCCCAACAGAATTGTTGCAGTTGAAGAGTGCGACGCAACAAAAGATCCAAAAAGATTTACAGCCGGGCCAAAAAAAATTATCTCATTTTGAAAAATTTCTGCCGGATGATCTATTTGTCTTCCATTATTATCCAACGGTTCAGAAAATTATCCGGTGTTTCAATAACGATTTTATAAAAAGACGCTTCCTTTACATTGATGATCGCTTCCTGTTTTGAAAGCGGAACAGTAGCTGCTAATGTATAATCGTCTTTTCCGCCGGTTTTAAAATTATTAGTCGTGCTCAACCATATTTTGGCATTGCCTTTTTTCTCCAGCGCATTCCAGTTGATACGCAGTTTTCCATTTTCATAAACCGCTTTAGGCGTGGTGGCAGATAATTTTCCGGTTAAAGGAATTCCATCTATTTCCATCAGTTGTTCGCGTGGTATGGCCACCTTCATAAAGTTGGCCAGAGAAGGCATGATGTCCACAATACCGGGATTTCCGGTTTTAAAATAATTGTTCAAACCTTTGGCATTGGTCACGATCCAGGTGCTTCTTTCCCGGTCTGACTGCCCGCCATGACCGCTTCCTGTTTTGGCATCGCGACCATGATCTGTTGTGATATAGATCACCCAGTCTTCTTTAAAATTTTGCTTGCGGTATTGTATCGCCTGCCATAAACGCCCTACCTGGTTGTCCATCATTTCAATGGCATCATGAAATTGTTTGCTGTCGCCATATTTATGCCCCATATCATCGGTATATTCCAGGTAAACCCAGGACAAATCGGGCGCTTCTTTTTTAATATAATCAGCGGCATTATTAACCACCGCTTCATCTATCAGGTGCATGTACCTGCTTTCTTTATCATGGGGATAATTAACTGTATCCAGTTCCAGCCCGTCGAAATGATGGTTCAATTTTAAATTTCCCGTAGCTGGTAAATTTTCTCCAACAAGCTTTGTCCGGTTATCTTCCCAACTGGAAAAAACCGCTGTTTTCTTAGCCGGGTATTGTTCTTTAAAAAAGCGGAAAATGGTCCAGTAATTATAATTAGGCGCTTTAATATCATTTCCCCATACATTGTGTTTATTCACCCAGGTACCTGTAAGCAGGCTGTTATATCCAACGGCTGAAATGGTGGGCGTTTGGGAATACCCGCCTTTTTCGCCACCCACATGCGCTCTTGTATAGCCGCCTTCTTTGGCGATCAGATCCAGTGCGGGCGTATTCAGTTTTTCAATCACATCGGCAGAAATGCCATCTACGATTACAAAAAGTGCTTTCTTACTATTTTGAGCAAATGCTGATGTGTAAAAGCTCAAAAATAAAATGAATGCGATACAGTTTTTCATGTGTAATATTTTAATTTTTATTTTGGCCATATAAAATTCGACAATAAAATTTTCACCGGGTTTGATATGATGGCACGGAGATTTTATGTTTCATTTGTCTTATTTTTATTTGCCAGATCAAATAATAGCAATTAAGAATGATCAAATAAGGCTTTTGTTTTGGGAGCTTTCATCGTTCGGTTCCCTACTCAACTGTTGTCCGGGCTGTACGCTGCAAGTCCGGCACAAAGCCAGCCGCACAAAGCTTCACCGTGCTTTTCGCTTCCATCCCGCAGCCCATTCGGCGATAGAATTTCTATTGAAGATTTAACACAAAGCTCATTCAATTTGACAAAGAATATTTTTCCTAATGGTTATGCGGAAAATATTCATTTTCCACCGAGCCATCGGAATATAATTTTAAGATGGCAAAACCTGGCGGTGTTTCTAAATAATAACCCGGTCCGGCCGACTCCTTGTCGCCTTTGCCCCACCAGAATCCGCTCATTGCTCCATTGCAACAATACCAAACCTTATTGTAAAGTGTTTTATCATACAAATGATTGTGCCCGCTGAGCATGATCCTTACTTTATCCGGTGTTTATAGAAAAGATCTTTTAATTTTTTATTATCGGAATGATTGCCGTTTACCAATATCGGCGTAGCCCCAAAAACCGGAAAATGCGACATCAGCAAAACAGGTGTATTTGGCCGGTAATTTTTCAAGATCATTCACCAGCCAGTTATACTGCTCTTCATCCAGGGATATATTTTTGTTGTTGCCATCCAGCACAATAAAATGCCAACCTTTACGGGTAAAGCTATAATAGCGGTTAGGGATCTTTAATCGTTTTACCACATAATCTTTTCCATACATGCCGTCTTCTTTAGATGGCGCCGCCCACCAGGAATCGTGGTTGCCAATGCAACTAAATATATCGTAGGATTGCAGTTGCTGCATGCAATCATCCCAGGCAGCCCATTGCTCCGTTACCCGTTCGCGTTTGATATCATCGTAATCAGCAGCATGAATAGAATCCCCGCCGTTTAAAATAAAATCTACTCGGTGCTTTTTTACATCATCGAGGCATTTTTTAAAACGCTGTGGAATATTTTCTTCCGGGCGGATATGCACATCGGTAATATGCGCAATGGTAAGTACCGGTTTATTTTTATTTGCGCCTGGCACAGTTGCGGCAGTAGCTTTTCCAGAAATCAACGAACCGGTGGCAAGCCAGGCTGCCTGCTTAAACAATGATCTTCTTTTCATCAAAATTTTTTGAATGGAAATAATATGCCGGGCGCATAGCATACTGCGCCCGGCAACATCATTAAATGAATAGGAATCCTGGAAAATCAGTTCCAGTCAAAAATCTGTTTCAATGCAGGATTCAATGTAACCTGGTTGAACGGAATGGGCCTGTAATAATATTTAGGTGTTACAAATGTTCTTGGTGTTACTTCCGTTACAATTGTTCCCCCGTTTTTACCATTTTTAAGATAAACGGTCACATTTTCACCAAAGCTTCCGGCCTTATAATATACCAGGGCTGTACCCAATGAATTTTTTTCCTTCTGATCGCCGGCCGGAATGGAACTGTCTTTATCAATTAGAATAATATCTTCAATGCCATCCCCGGTAAGATCATATTTCCCCAATCCCGGAAAATACATGCCTTCCGGCGCTTTTTCCAGCACTTTACCTGCACCCCACCGCATCAGATCATCAAAGCGATGCCCTTCCATAGCAAATTCCACTCTTTTCTCCCGTCGGATCTCAAGTATCACTCCTTTGTTTGAGCCGTTCACTAAAGGATATTTAGCTGCCAGTACCGGATCTGCATCGCTATTGGCCTGCGCCAGGTTAAGCGAAGGAATACCCGCACGGATTCTTAAAAGATTAACGGATTTATCCAGTTGGTCCTGGGTAAGTGTTCCCAATTCAGCCAAAGCCTCAGCATAGGTAAGCAATACTTCTGCATAGCGGTATGCCGGAAAATGAACCGTTCCTAACACTTTTTGATCTGTGCTATTGATGTATCCTTTCAACTGATGATAACCGGTAAATTTTTTATTGAGCAGCTGAATATAAGGCTTTGGGTCGGGACTGTTGGTTGCAAAGACGAACCCGGGATAAATCAAAGTTTTCGAAAGTCGCGGATCGCGGTTTTTAAATTCTTCCACAAAACCAAATTTTTCATACCCTGGCTGATCAGTAAATCTGCTGCCATCTTTCATCAGATAGGTTTGAACCAGGTCGCGTGAAGGAGACATTTCATAATCCAGGATATTGCTGTTGGAATTTGCTTTTTTCAAATCCAGGTCATACACATTGGCTAACAAAACTTCCTGGGTACTTGCAAGGTTGCTACTGCTGAACAAAGCTCTATAATCGGTATTCGAAAGTATTTTAAACTTACCGGAAGTGATGATATCGCCCGCTTCTTTCTGAGCAATCTGTAAAAAGGCGTTTGCAGTGCTTTGAAGGCTGAGTTCCGGATGGTATTTTCTATAAGTGCCTTCATACAATGCAACCCGGGCATACATTAATTTCATCACCCATAAACCCGGAGTACCAACGGGCACAGACTCCTTTACATTTGAAGCGGCAAATGCAAGATCGGCCATTACACTATCCATAACCAATGCCCGCGGATCCCGTGGTTTGTACAAGCCTACGGTATCGGTAGGATTAAGCGTTGTTGAATACCAGGGCACATCAGAATAACGTTTTACCATACCAAAATAAAACAGCGCACGGTAATAACGGGCCAGTCCTGCATAATGCTTTTTTACTTCCGGAGTAACGTTTGCCCTTTCATAGTTTTCCAAAAAATAATTGATATTTCTAAGCCTTCCCCAACTCCAGCCGCTGGTAATGTTTTGCGAACTGGGGCTGCCGGTCATCATAGATTTTATTTCTACCGCCGCTGTTGTAGCTTTATCATCGGTGTTTTGATCTGACCGGTAGTTTTCATTTCCGGGCACGGATAAAAGCCCGGTAACATAAGAAGAAAGGTCTTCTTCCGATTTGAAAAACAGGTCGGGCGGAACTTCTGTTTGCGGATATCGGTCCATGAAATCTTTCTTACAGGAACTGGCAATAAGCATGATAATACCTGTAAGTAGTATATAGAGATTATTTATTTTTTTCATACAATTTTTTATTTGATAGCTGTCTCAATCCGGTTTAAAACGTTTTGACAAAATATGTTCACTTAAAAATCGAGGTTTATTCCAATTGCAAATTTTCTCTGGTAAGGATAAGCCCAGCCATAACCATCAGCCACTGCTTCGGGATCAATGTATTTTTTGATACCGGAAAACTCAAAAATATTTTCCCCGGTTACAAAAACCCTTAACCGGCTGATCTTATAACGATTTGTAAGTTCGGAAGGCAGCGTATAACCCAGGGTAACGTTTTTGATCCTCAGGTATGCGGCATTCAATAAATATTTCGTTTGCGGAATATCCAATCCATCGCCATCGTTGGCATCTGCCAGCCATGACTGTAAAACCGGGAAATAGGAATTGGTGTTCGCATCAGCAAGCCCCGCTGCAATATAGGAAGCTGAATGTCTTTCCCTGTCTGCACCGGTTTCGGAAGCGCCCCGGTAATGATCCAGGTTCCAGGAATAAATACCGGCATAAGGTTGCTGATAAGGCCCCCAGAACAAATAGTGTTTAGGATAAAAATCCTGCTTACCAACACCTTGCAGGAATACCGAAAGATCGAAATTATTCCAGTCAAAATCCAGGTTCACGCCAAACCGGTACCGCGCATTTTTATTACCAATGACTTTCAGGTCTTTTGGATCGGTTTGTGTATTACCTTTTTCAATTTTTCCATCATTATTCAAATCAACATATTTAGGCCATCCCGGCACAATTTCCAATGCGCCCCAGGGCACAATCGCCGATTGATCTAAATTCTTTATTTCATCTTTGCTTGTAAAATATCCGTCGTTAACAAGCCCCCATATTTCCCCTACATCCATACCCACTCTATAGTTGGATAATAATAACTGATCATTTTTGTATTTGGTTATTTTGGTACGCGTATCAGAAACAAAGAATTTTGCGCCAAAAGAAAAGGGTTTGGATGCCAGGGAAAAATTATCCCGGTAAGCAAGCGTCAATTCCCAACCCTTTGTAGCAAGATCAGCCACATTTTGAGTAGGCGCATTGATACCTAAAACGCCAGGCAGTTCCGCCACCGGGCCGAGCATTCCAATGGTTTTGCGTACAAAATAATCAAATCCGCCCTGAATCTTATTTTTAAACAAACCGATATCGGCGCCAAAATTTAATGTGGTTATTTTTTCCCAGGTATAAGTATTAGGATCCACCTTCAGTCTTGGTGCGCCTGTAATTATAGAAGGGAATCCTCCATTAACAAGATAAGAAGACCTGCCTGTTGGGAGAGTTTGAATAAAACCAAAATCCTCTACATTCTGGTTACCCAAATCGCCATAGGAAGCACGGAACTTAAGCGAGGAAAGCTGGTTGGATATATTTTGGAAAAATGATTCCTCGCTGGCGATCCAGGCTGCAGAAATAGATGGGAAGAAGCCATGCCTGCGTTGTTGAGGAAAGCGGGAAGAACCATCATTGCGACCATTCGCTTCAATAATATACCTGTTTTTAAACGTATAATTCAAACGGCCAAATGCACTGCGGAGCGCATAGGTAGTATATCTCTGATCTTTAGTTGGATTTTCACCGAAAGTTAACCCTATATAAGGAAGCAATGATGAATAAAACCGGTCATTGGATACCTGTTCATAAGACCAGGTATACTCTTCCTGGTTAATACCCGCCAGCAGTTTGAAACTATGATCCGTTCCCAATCTTTTGGTGTAATTGGCAAAAAGATCATAAACATCATGTTTAACAATTCCATTTCTAATAGAAATTGAACCATTTCCTCCTATCTCGCGGATATCGCCGGGCCCATAGCCAAGTTTATATTTCCTATAATCGGTGTTGTATTTCCATACCTCCCGTTTAAAACTGGCGCTACCGGTAATCTGTAAATCATTATTTAAAAAACTTGCCACCCCTCTAACGATGTTCTGAAAGCCAAATCGCGTTTGTACATCCCGCCCACCGTCTGTCAGTTTAGCAGCGAGATCACCCGCACTTGTATTGGCCCAGGAACCATCGGGATTTTTAGCTACCTGCGTGGGCTGTAAATAATAAATATCAGTGATTGAATAAGATGGCGCATCTGATTTGGTCTGATAAATATTCAGATTGTTTTCAACTTTCAACCAACTTAATGGTGTAAAGTTTATTTTGGCTCTTAATCCATACCGGTTCCAGTCATCTTTTGCCAGTTTATTTAAACCGTTTTCCTTTGTCCAGTCTGCTGAAAGCAAATAAGCAAATGGTTTACCATTTCCAATGTCGGAACCGCCGCTAAATGAAACACTGTGATTCTGCGATGCACTTGTTTTGTTGAAGAAATAATCGTTCCAGTTGTTGTTTCCCATATAGATCCATTTGGTCGGATCATTGGGATTGGTACGCACATCTTCTACGGAAGGATTCTCAGATCTTTCTTTAGCCCATTGATAATGGTAATCGGAATAGTTTACATAATCCCAGGGCGTATTATCTGTAGAAGTTTCCAATACCCTGGAATAAATATAAGGATCGGTTATCTGATCGGGCAGTACCGTGCGGCGTGACCAGGAAAAATAATTATTATAGCTGATCCTTTGTTTTCCTCCTGTAGCGCCTTGTTTTGTAGTGATCAGGATAACGCCAAACGCAGCCCTGGCGCCATAAATAGCGGCAGAAGCAGCATCCCGGAGAACGGATAATGAACCGATATCCTGCGGATTTAAACGAAGTATATCATCCGTAGTGGATGCTATACCATCAATAATTACGAGCGGAGAAGCGCCTCCATTGGTAAGCGTGGTAATACCTCTTACATTAATAGTAGGTGTAGCACCGGGTTTACCGCCAGGATAGGTGATATTCAAACCGGGACTTAACCCCTGCAATCCCTGAAACAGGTTAGCAATAGGACGTTCGGCAAGTTTTTTTCCAGAAATCTGATCTATGGCTCCTGTTATATTGATCTTTTTTTCAGAACCATAACCAACTACCACCACCTCATTTAATGAATTTTCCACTGCGGCAAGTGTAATGCTGATGGAATTTTTGCCTTCAACCGGAATTTCCTGAGTTACATGACCTACATAACTGATAATAAGAATAGCATTTTCAGGAACCCGAATTTCAAATTTTCCATTCGCATCGGTTGCGGTACCAATAGCAGTATTTTTCAACTGTACACTTACCCCGGATAAGGATTCCCCAAGGGTATTAACTACGGTTCCTTTTACCACAACATCGTTTTGTTCCGTTCCCTCCGGCGCTATTACAATCAGATCATCAGAAAGCATCCTGAATCCCAATTTTGTTTCCGCCAGTAGTTCCTGCAATAATTCTTTTATGGAAATATCTTTCGCTTCCAGGTTTACTTTGTAATTAAAAGGCAGATAATCGCCGTTATAAACAAAGCGGTATTGGGTGTTTTTCTCAATAATAGTAAAAGCTTTTTCCAGGCTCGTTCTGGAAAAATTAAGTGAGATTTTTTGTGAGCGGACACTGGCGCTCACATGCATTGAAAGTATAAAAAGAAAGAATGCGGTAAATTTCATAATCAGAAGCACTTTTCTAAAGCCCTGTTTCAACCAGGGCTGGTTAAGTGGTATTGTTTTTTGCATACCTTTGGATTGTTGGTTAAAAATTTGTTTGACGTTTAGACAATAAATTTCCTTAGCCATCTTTCGCGGGAAATGCTTGCTCCATTTCCCGTTTTTGTGACTATACAATAAGTAATTTTTTATGTTTTATGTTTTCATGGGCTGGGGTATATAAACTGTTTTGGTTAAAAAATGTATTTCATTAAAAATTTCATTTATTGTATCCAGATCACACCGTTCTCATCCCGGTAATATTTAAATGACTTTCCTGTCAGTTGAAAGGATTGCAGAATTTCATCCAGGCTCTCCCCTTCAAACTTTCCCCTTAAATTCAGTTCTTTTTTGTCCGGATTTTTAAACCTGATTTCAACGCCAAACCATTTTTCAAGCTCCCGGGCCGTTTTATCAAAAGACATATTTTTAAATACCAGCTTATTGTCAACCCATGCAGTTTCAGTAATGGTGCTGTCCTCTGTTGTTACCGAAGCTTTTGTTATAAACATGGTTTGGTCAATATTCGTATCTGCGTTTTTTGCAGCAGATTCCTGTATTTTTTTTACCGGTGCTGAAACGATTAATTTTTCATTGGGATGCAGTATGACCATTTTATCTTTTGATCCATTAAAATGTATTTCAACAGAGCCATGTATCAGGGATGTTTCCGCGCTCGCTTCTTCTGCATAAGCCCTTACATTAAAAGCGGTGCCAACTACTTTTACATTGAAAGTTTTTGTATGAACAAAAAAGGGCTTGGCATCGTTTTTTGTCACTTCAAAAAAAGCTTCCCCTTCCAATTCCACTTCCCTGGTTTTTCCATCAAACTGTTTTGGATAATTCAACCTGCTCCCGGAGTTGACCCAGACTTTTGTTCCATCTGAAAGTATGATTTGTGAACGGGAGCCTTTTTGAGTGGTTAATTGTTCTAATACTATTTTATTATCGCTGTATTCAGATTGTTGCCACCATTTCCATCCCGCAAATGCAATCAATAACACTGTTGCCGCCACTGCCGAATACCGTAGAATCAATTTTTTTATAGTGGGTTCCGAAGAAATTTTAGAGGGGATATTTATCGGATCAGCATCCAGCAACCGCTTTTTGTGTTTTTCAAGTAGTTCAGATATATCCTCCTGATCGTATGATTTCTGTTTGCTCCGCCACCGGATATTTATAAGCTCACGTGAATAGGCCGCATGCGGGTTTTCCTGCATCAGCTTATCCAGTTCTTTATCTTCTTCGGGCAGTATTTCTTTCGCCATTTTCCTGGCAAGAAGATGCCATATTCTATTGTCTTCTTTATCGGGCATAATTACTTGTACTACTAAGACAGGAATTAATCACACAACTCCCTAAAAAAATAAAAAAAAGTTTATTCGTGGTTAAAATAAGACCGGGCAATATTCTCAGGCATTGTAAGCCTGATGGTTGAGGAAAGTTTTTTTATGGCAATTGCCAGTTGCGCATCTACGGTTTTAGGAGATATTTCAAGCAAGTCGGCAACTTCTTTATAAGATAGGCCATCCATTTTTACGAGACGGAATATTATCTGGCAGCGTCCCGGAAGCTGGCGAATCGCTTTTTCAATTACCTGAGCAACTTCACCAGAAATCAACCTGTGCTCCATATCGGGAACAATCACTAATGCGTCCTTATCCAGCAAATCAAAAGAAATGCTTTTCTGCTTTGATTTAGGTAATGCATTCAGTGAAAAATTACGGGTACAAACATATAAATAAACACCAGGGTTCTGTACATGCAAAAGCTGGTCTTTTTTTTGCCAGAGCATAATAAAAACATCGGAAACTATTTCTTCAGCAGTCTGGTAAGAACCTAAAATGGTAGCAGAAAAATGAATAAGCTGTGCACTTAACAACCGGAACAATCTGTCATAGGAATCCATACTTCCATTCGTGCATATATCATAAAACAAGTTTTTAGCCCGTTCATCACTTCTCATACTGCGAAATTAAATAAAGCCATTAGAGCGGTACATTATTAAATTGTTAGGTAAATTAATCCGGAAGCATTACTTCCGTGAACATTCAATCTTCAAAGCAACTATTCAAAAAGATTTATACAGGCTTCAAAAAAATGAAAATATTTCAAATTCTCATCATCACCAAATTTATCCCGGCTCAGAAACATTTGGCAATACAAATTTTGATTAAATAAGGAAATGAGCACACCTAAATATAACACTCGCTGGCAAGGTCTCCGGACCTATACCAGGACGTTATTTATTTCAAAAAAGAACTTTGCCTGTCTCACGTCCTGCGCCTGATGGATAATTGTCAAGCCCTGTTTTACATTTCTGCTTTTCCCGCATACCATTCTTCTTCCAGAGAATAGGCGATCAGCCATTTTTTATCCGATGGAAAAATGATGGTATCTCCATCCCACCAATTAAACAGTAATTCAGTATTGATATTTAAAAGTTCAAACAAAGAAACCTGTATAATCAACGCATAGCTGAAATAGTATAAATAAACCTCCTGATCCTCCAACATCAATGTCTCCGCAATTTGTTTTACAGATGAATTTGAATTTTCGAACCGGGGCAGATCCGGAACATACCTGAAAGGATTAGTAGTCGGATAGCTGTCAAGCACCTCCATCACCAATTTATTTTCGAATGAGGTTGGAATGCTTTCAAATCTGTAAGCAGCATATTTTGGCGAGGATAGAATTTCGAACAAGTGTGGTTCCCATTCGCGCGGGATATTTACCAGCCTAACTATCTTGTAAGCCGACCCACTTTCCTGCAGATGATTCAATAATTCCAGTGCCGGAGCAATATCTGTGGATACAAACTCCTGCAGTTTGTGAAACAACTGTTTATTCGTGCGCCGTTCCTCCAATTCTTTTCGTTTTGCCTGATCCATGAAAATTTATTTAGACCTGAGTACGAATATAACACTGAATGATTCAACCGTGAATTCAAAGTTAAAACCGGGAAAATCGCAGTCTGGCGCATGTTGCGATCTGGGTTTTGTTGCTTCTTGCTTGAGAAAGCATTCATTTTAGATTATTTTTTTCGGAGCTTTCTATTACCAATGTTTAAACATAATAATGACATCATGTTATTTTACTTTAAAACAAGCTTTTTAAAATTTTGAATGAAGTAACGGGTTGGCACAAGTCTCCCAACCTGTGCCAGATCGGATAAAATAAGGAAATGAGCAAGCCTGAATTTAATTATGAGGCAAATTAATAAATAGCAGAACGCAATTTTTCAGAAATGGCTATTTCAAGGTCATCGGGCAATGTAGAAGCATCATCGTCTATGGCACGTAAGCTGTTTAACTTCAGAATCCCATACAAAAATATTTTCTTCCCCACCATTATAGCTAACGCGGTATCTTGTTTCCGAATTGAATTGAAACGGAATCACTTTTACTATATAAGGAAGGCCGTCTACTATTATTTCAAAATTGTGCTCCTGCATAACCGGTTTTTCATTTTATATTACAAAAAGAATTCCAAAGTGAATTGGAATCTGAATGCTGTTCCCTTATGAATCCAACCAGTTTCCAAGAATACATATATGCGAACAAAACGAAGCCCCGGCAAGTTGTTTATAACCGGGGCTTCGTTTTGGAGCTTGCTTCTACTTTGCCTGATAGTTGTACGCTCGCCTTTGGATCCAATAAAGAGGTAGCAGACTTCGGATTAGAGAAAGAATGCTTAATAAAAAAATTGCTCTGATACAATCTGACCGTCTTTTACCTCATATAGCATTACCTGGTTGATTTGTATTCTTCCCAATCCCTGCACAGTAATATCCACTTCTCTCCCAACGGCAAAATGATTGCCGCCCACAACAGGTTCGGTTGTGTAAGTTCTATGAACTGCCTCTATCCGCTTCACCCAGTCCTCCCCTTTTTTGCGAACGGCTGCTTTGCCTTCGGCATATCCAAAATAAGGAGAACCCGGAGGGTCTATGCTCCTTACATCTTCTGCAAAAAATTCGTCCTGGATCTCAAACCATTTTTCCTGCCGGGCAAGCTCGTTAAATCGTGCTGCGACTTCATGAATTGTATATGCTTTTTTGTTTGTGTTTGGCTGCCCTTTACCTGTAACTATCAGCTTTGGCAGGCTATGCTGTATATACTGGGTCCATCCGTTAACACAGGCATTGTAACATTCATATTCGGGAGTCAGTCCCTGGTGTGTAAAGCGGAGTTGCGTTTTATTATTTTTCGTGGAGATCTCAAAGATAATTTTCGTCCCTACCCATTCCCCTTTGTCTTTTGTAAAAGAGAAATAATTATCGAGGACATCCCACACCAGTTTTTTATCAGGAATGACTTCTGTTAATTTCATTTTGCAACGATGAACATCCTGGTAGTGATAGGTAAACTCATCATGGAGTTTAGAGGTGTCTCCTTCAATTTCTCCTGACCACCACCCACGAACATTATTGATGGCATTGAAAACTTCTTTCGGAGATTGTTCTACTAAAATGACAGAGGTGAAATTTTGATTTTCCATGTCTTATTTTTTATTGATTTATTACTATAAGGCTTTGGGTTCAGTTTCCTTTTTGTTGGGCTGTCCTTTACCTGTAGTTATAAAGCTCAACAAACTATTTAAATAATATCTCCATCCATTTGAACAATCACTGAAACATTCAATCTCGGGAACCAGGCCCAGGTGAGTGAAGTGGATTTGCGTTTTGGCATCCTGTTCAGCAATTTCAAAATTAATTTTTGTTCCCGTCCATTCGCTTTTATCTTTAAGAAAATTCAACTGGCTGTCTATAACAAGCCAAACCACTTTCTTCCCAGGAATTACTTCTATCAATTTTTGTTTGGAATAATGTACGTCTCCGAAACGGACCTCAAATTCATCATTTAGTTTATGGGAATTTCCTTTAAAATCATCTGACCACCATTCACGGACATTGTTGATGGCATTGAATACTTCTTCCGGAGTTTGATCTACCGACAAGGTAGTAATGAAATCTGATGTAGACATTTCTTTATGATTTTGATTAAAGCAGGTTTTATATATAGCAAATGTATTGTCTAAATATTATTTGGACGGGGTGTAAAACAGACTTTGTAGTGGGTTGATTTGGACAATGCAAATTTCTATCTTTACAAAAAAAATCAGCTAAAATGAGCCATAAGATTTGATCATACATTATGTTGGTGAATTTCATCTGAAGATTAAAAACAATAAATAATAAACAGATGAAATCGGGCTGAAGAATTATTTCGCAAACAGTAGAATGTTATTACAAGGTTCCATCTAAAAATAAAAAAATAAAGGATGAAATATATTACAATAATTGTTCCTGACGGACAGAGCAACCTAAGCAGTGTGGCTTGTATAGTAGGTGCTTACGAAATATTTACAGTAGCGAATGAATATTGGAAAAGGGCCGGCAAAAGGGAATTGTATAAAATCGAATTGGCAGGTGTTTCAAAAAGGGCTGAATTCGATAACGGTTTGTTGACAGTGAAGCCGCATGTCAACATCTTAGCTATTACGAAAACCAATCTAATCATTATTCCATCATTGGTTCGTGATTTTCAAAAAGCCATGAAAGGGAACAAAATGCTGATAGATTGGGTTGCGGAACAATATAAGAACGGCGCTGAAATAGCAAGTATGTGCACCGGTGCATTTATGCTGGCGTCAGCAGGTTTGCTGGATGGGAAAAGTTGCTCTACACATTGGTCAGCTGCGGATACCTTCAAAAATATGTTTCCCAAAGTGCATTTAGAAACGGATCAATTGATCACAGATGAACATGGCATTTATACGAATGGGGGCGCTTATTCTTTCCTGAACCTGGTGATCTACCTGGTTGAGAAATATTATGACCGGCAAACTGCTATTTATTGTTCCAAAATATTTCAGATTGAGATGAACCGCAATAGTCAGTCAGCATTCACCATATTTACGGGACAGAAACAGCACGGTGATGAAATGGTTCAACAAGCACAAGCTTATATTGAAACTAATCTGGATGAAAAAATATCAGTTGAAGATTTATCTTCCAGATTTGCTGTTGGCAGACGAAGCTTTGACAGGAGGTTTATCAAAGCAACCGGAAATACTCCTGTTGAATATTCGCAAAGAGTAAAAATTGAATCGGCAAAAAAAGCATTGGAAACCAGTCGCAAAACAATTAATGAAGTAATGTATGAAGTTGGTTATTCGGATGTAAAAGCGTTTCGGGAAGTATTTAGAAAAATTACCGGAATGTCCCCATTGGAATACAGAGGTAAATACAATAAGGAGGCAATGGTTTTGTAAAGCGTTGGTGAAGGTTATAAACCGGTCATTCGCTCTGCACTTTCAGGATACCGGGTGCCATGTATGGTGATCTTCGATGCAGCATCCTCTATCTCACGGAGGTCATCAGCTGTAAGTTTAATATTCACTGCTCCAAGATTTTCCTCCAGGCGATTCAGATTTGTAGTACCGGGGATGGGAACAATCCAGGGCTTTTGTGCAAGCAACCAGGCCAATGCTATCTGCGCAGGCGTTGCTTTCTTTTGCCCGGCAATATGATCAAGCAGGTCTATCAATGCCTGGTTCGCTTTTCGATTCTCCGGGCTAAAGCGGGGAACGGTGCTGCGGAAATCCGTATGATCGATTTTCGTGTTTTCATCGATCTTTCCCGTGAGAAAACCTTTTCCGAGCGGACTAAAAGGAACAAACCCGATCCCAAGTTCTTCCAATGTTGGTATGATCTCCTTTTCAGGCCCTCTTGTCCACAGTGAATATTCACTTTGCAGTGCAGTAACAGGTTGTATGGCATGTGCCTTGCGAATGGTTTTTGCTCCGGCTTCCGAAAGACCAAAGTGCTTCACTTTTCCTTGCCGGATCAGTTCTTTCACTGCGCCTGCTACATCTTCAATGGGTACGTTCGGATCCACGCGATGTTGGTAGTACAGGTCGATTGCATCTACCTTCAGCCTTTGGAGTGAGCCCTCAACAACCTGTTTAATGTGTTCAGGCCGGCTATTTAAGACAGACCACCTGTCCGTGTCGTTGGGCCCGGCAGCCCATCCAAACTTGGTTGCAATCACCACCTGCCCACGAAATGGCGCAAGGGCCTCACCCACCAGTTCTTCGTTCACGAGCGGGCCATACACTTCGGCGGTATCAAAGAATGTGACGCCGCGTTCCACTGCGGCACGAAGAAGGGCGATCATTTCCTGCTTGTCTTTAGGTGGCCCGTAGGACCAGCTCATCCCCATACAACCCAGTCCAAGAGCAGACACTTCAAGTCCACTGTTTCCCAATTTTCTTTTTTGCATTTTTTTAATTTTTCTTTTAAACAAGTAGTAATTTTTGCTTTTCCTGATCAGTTTATGCTATCAATCGCTTTATTCAACCTTTGCCTCTTTAATGGCGTTGATGGCATTTGATATCCGCGGAAAACCAATGTATGGATAAGCCTGAACCATAGCGGAAATCAGCGTTTCCTTATTATTTCCGGCCTTCAGGTTGCCAATGGCGTGTGAAACCATTTGTCTTTCCGTTCCTCCCAAGGTTGCTAAAGCACAAAATATCACCAGTTCTCTGGTTTTGATATCCAGTCCAGCCCTGGTGTAGAAATCTCCGAAACAAGATTCCGTTAGTAGTGTAGGTATGGCCTCTCCAAGCCCCGCAGGCAAATCTTTCATATTTTGTTTCATCCTGTCTCCATAAAGCGGGAATTGCATCTCTTTCCCTTTATCAAATCTTTGATTCTCCGCTACCGTTCCTTTATTTTCCAAAGGCAGTTGAATGTGCCAGTTTTCAAATACTTTGTTTATGGTGTCCAAAGCATTTAATACTTTGGGAAAGCCAATGAAAGGAGCGAGTTGATAAACAATCTCTCTGATATCAATAGGAGATAAACCAAGATTTAATGCTGCATTGGTATGCGCTTTTAATTGCGGTAATGTTTGATTGGTTGTCAGAACGGTTATTGTGATAAGCTCTCTTGTTTTATCATCCAGATTTCCTATATAAAATACATCGCCGAATATAAGCCTTTGAAGAATGTTCATTAACTCCGGATCTGTCTTACTCGCCAGTATTTGTTCTCCAAACAATTCCTGATACTTTTTTTCGGCTCTTTCTATTCTATTCGTATCAGCGGAGTTTTGTTTTGATTTTATGTCCGGCACTTGCGCCGTTAACTTCAGCAAGCAGAAACTAATAATTATTATAGTTAAAAGTGTACGTTGCATGGTGTTTAAATTTACAATTAATTCAGACTCCTTAAAAATTTAATCAATATTTGTTAAAGGCGCCATTTATCGTTCCTGCTTCATTTTGGCATGATCGAACTTTGTTTGCGCATAAAAAAAATGATCCTGGCAGGCAAACCCATTAATTCTTTTTTGCACTTCATATTTATGCTTTTAAGAAATGGATGAGTGGCTTAAGATTTTGCCGAATAATAAAAAAAAGTACAAGAGTGCGACGCAATGGCTGCTCAATAGTAGTAACTCAGCCCGGCTAAAAAAACAAATTAATTTTCTCCTCCTTTGTCCAGCATAATATAAATCTCTTTCCTTTGATTTAAGCAAATAAAGTTTACAACTGTTCCCTTTTATATCACTTGCGGTACTGTTCATCGGTGACCTTTTCCATCCATTCAACAACCTTGCCATTAAGATTTTCCTGAATAGCAAGGTGCGTCATGGCCGTGGTGGGTGTGGCGCCATGCCAATGCTTCTCACCCGGGGGGAACCAAATCACATCGCCCGGATGAATCTCTTCAATCGCGCCACCCTCCTGCTGGGCCCAACCACAACCGGCAGTGACAATCAGCGTCTGCCCCAGGGGATGGATGTGCCATGCTGTTCTTGCACCTGGCTCGAATGTGACACTGGAACCCGCCGCTTGTGAAGGGGCATTTGCCTGAAATAGTGGATCAATGCGCACTGTACCGGTAAACCAGTCCGACGGTCCTTTGATTGATGGCTGTAAGCCAATTCTTTTAATTTCCATATAAACCTCCTTTTACTGTTTTTATTTGGACGCTTTTGTATTTCAGCGAAAGATTAAATTCATTCTGAAAAAATGCCGCCTTTAGCAAGCATTATCAATATGGTTTTGCATAGGTCTATTTTAATTTTTCATGTTGCTCGGATATTCCCGGTGGCGGAACAGATTTGCACCATCAACGCACTTGTTGCATCAAATTACATACCTGTAAAGAGCTTCTTTTTAAGTGCTTAAATTGTTGTCCTTTATTCCCTTAATCAAAAGCCACAAACAAACTGATAATTCCCCAATGAAAGCAGGCATCAAAATATAGGGGAATATAAGATTTTCAAAATGGGGCGAAAGGAATAGAGTAAAGCTGTTGATTAAATAACATAAACCAGCAATAGCATAGAGTATTCCTAATATTCGGGGAAGAAAGTCAGATTTAAAAATAAGATAGCCAATTATTAAACAATAAAATCCAAAAAACACCAGGCCTATGCCATAGCCCAGTTGTTGTAAATTGAGAGAGAATATTGAGAGCGTTGCCAACTGATCTGGTTGAAATGAGGCCATATAGTGTTCGCTTCCTAAAAAAAGCAAAGGCGCAAGCTGGTTCAATAAGTTGACAGCTAAAATTGCAGTCTGTATAATCACAAAGAAGATAGCAAGAATGGCAAGGTACTTATTTACCTGCTTGAACAGGATATAAATGATAAGCACCAGTGGAAGGCCGAAAATGAAATTACAAAGATCTGCAACGAAACCTAACCGGTATAAAAACTCCGATGATTGTATTTTATGCGCAGTTGCTAATGCGTCGCCTGGTACCATTAATGACTCACGTACAAAGACTTCGGCAAATAAACCTGAAGCAATAATGATTAGATAAAACAGCCCCGCAAGCCTGGCTAGCTTTTTTCTTGTGTACATTTTAAATATTTCTATTAAGATATCTAAAAATATTTCAAGAGTAAAGCAGGCGCTCGTTTATATTTTTAAGTCTAATTTTAGTTTTATCTGAAATAATATTCAATCATAAGTGTAGAAATGATCTATTATTTGTGAGCGTTTTACCATGAATTTTACTGTTCCGGATTTGTTCCAGCCGCACTGCAAATTCTCATTATTTCTTTAGGAATTTGTCGCCAATCAGATTCAAATTGATGTTGTATTCCAAATATGCTTTCAGTCCGTCTAGTACAGTCGTAAAACCACCGGTATTGTCCTTGATTGCCTGAATTAATTCATCTCCTTCCAGGTCAAATCCATAATTTTTAATAACCACATAAGTTGTGTCTTCAGTCAGGGGATTAAATTCAAAGTCTACCGTTGTAACCGGGTCGCTCCACTCAATAGATATTCTCTTGTAAGGCTCAATTTCCTTCACAAAGATTTTATTTGAAACATTATACATTTCCCATTCCCATAAAACGGTCTTCCCTACTTCTAACTTGCCACTTGATTTGGCAAACCAAAAGTTTGTGGTTATAGCCGGGTCAATGAATGCTTGAAAAACCGCCGCAACAGGTTTCCTGATTAGCATTGCGTTTCTATAACCGGTGAATTATTATCAGTCATTATCTCGTCTTTTTACTTTAACTATTTTACATGCACTGCAATTTACAATAACCATCAACTTTCATGGTTTGCGGTTATGCCACCATTTAATAATTGTAAGCCTGGCAACTGAGGGAATAAAGTTATGGATGATGAAGATAGTAACTAAATGCCAAATAAAATTGGCAGAACAATGGATTGTTTTGTTGGCAGAAGCTCTATTGAAAGCGCTATTGTTTTCCATTTAAGTCATCAAAACCTATTATGTCAGCTTTTTGGTCGTAGTATATTTTGTTCACATTTTTTGGAAGAGCCGGGAATGTATTATTGGGTTCCAAAATTTCGGTACTTCCTGATTGAAAAATTGAGCTCTGGCGCAGGTCTTCCGACCTGTGCACTGATGTTACTTGTTTTAAAAAGAACTCATTCCAAATTGTTGTTACTTTAAAATTAAGTAGCTGCAATTTAATGGCAAAGTACTACAGGCCTGTGCCTACGGATAAACAGGATAAAATTGAACTGATAATAATTTTTTATAAAACCAATTATTACGGCTTATCCCACCAAACTCTGGATGTAAGTAAATCGCCCCCCGGCACAGCATCATGCGCTGTTTTATAATTCACCGGATTACTGCTTGCCTCCGCAACAGGATAAGGAAAGCGGCGGGGTATGGTACCATTGGTAACATTATTGGGATAATTCACCGGAACCAATACGGGGAACCCTGTCCTTCTCCAGTTCGACCAGGCTTCATAAAAATCAAACATCGTGATCGTATGCACCCAATATTGATTATTGATCATTTGAAGACCATTGGCCGGATTATATGGATTGGCGGCTACATAGGCGCTTGCTTCAGCCTCCGGAACAGCTATGGCAGGATCATATTGCCCCAGGTAGGTCATTGCGGCAATTACCCCATTATTGTAATGGGAAGCTGCATCACCAATACCGAACCTTTGTGCGGCGTCTGCCAATAACAGTTCCGATTCGGCATAGGTAAGTATAAATGTAGGACCGTTGCCTTTAATCATAAAAGGATTTGGAGAAGAATAATCAGGAAAACTTGTGTAGCTTGGGTCAGAAGTAATTGTAAGCCCGGGAACGCCGCTCAGATCTTTACCATTAGGCATGCCTTTTTGAACTGCCGGATTTGAATTGCCCGTTCCATTTTGAACTGTTGAATTGGGGTCAAGATACAACTGTGTTACCGCTACTTTTCCCAGGCGGGGATCATTGGTTGATTTCAAAAAATTAATAAAAGTTTGCGACCACTTCACATAATAGTTTTCCTGCCCGCCGCCGCCTGATAAAATCTGGCTATTACGGTTAATGGTAGGCCTTCCACCCGTTACATCGCCCAGTACAAAAGCATTATCGCTATTTCCCGTCATAGTTTTTCCCTGTACTTTTGTTACGTATGTTTTGGCAGTAGCGGGATCCACTTTAGATAAACGCATGGCAATCCGCAATAACAAAGTATTGCCAAATTTTATCCATTCGGCAATATTCCCCTTGTACAACACATCACCTGTTGGCATATCGCCTGTCACATCCAGGCTATCTGTGGCATTGCTTACTTCTTTCAACAGATCGGCATAAATATCCTGTTGCTTATCGTAAGTGGGAAAATAATTGCCGGTATAATAGCCCAGCCCCGCGCTAAAGTAAGGCACATCGCCATAAAGATCTGTAATACGTTCCATGATCATGGCCCGCATGATCCGGCCAACCTGATATAGGTTTTTATATTGCGGCTTATCTTTGGTAAACTGTATCATGTCCACAATCGGATTTACCTGTTCGGCGTAGGCGCCATCGCCGGTACTACCGTCGGAGCCGGCGCCAAAACCCCAGTAGGCAGCTGTATACCCAGGATTTAGCAGGTATTTATCCCCTGCCCAATAATTGATAACGGTAGATAAGCCCTGCATCATGGTAGAACAATAAATTAAATTGGCTCTCCAGGTATCATAACTAAAATCCTGGCTCCCCGTATAGTTCAACTGGGCGGAGGTAAGCAGGTAATTCGGATTAAAATTTGCCTGGCTATAAGAAGCCGGATTGGTATTGATTTTATCAAAATTTTTAGTACAACCGGTTGACAAAACCGATCCGGCTACTATCAGGGAACTACCTATTAATATTTTTATGTTCATCTTAGTAAATTTTTAATTGTATAATCAGAACTTAGCATTCAGGTTTACGCCGAAAGACCGGATGGGTGGCACGCCGCCCAATTCCAACCCCTGCGTCAACCCGCCCGGAGTGGATGAAAAGTCGGCTTCAGGATCAATATTATCAGTCCTTTTCATCAGGGTAAAAAGGTTTCTGGCCACAAAACTTATGTTCAGGCTTTTTATTACGTTGTTAAACATTTTTCCCGGAAAAGTATATCCAAAAGTTATCTGGCGGAGTTTAATAAAACTAGCATCCTGTACAAATAATTTCGACACATTATTGGCCAGCGTACCATAATAAGTAATCGGCATAAATGGGTGATGCCGGTGTACCAAAATTTTTTTCGCGATCTACCAGGGTGGCTTTATGCAAACCAAATACATAGCCATAATAATCTGTGGCGGAAAAAATTTTTCCACCCCATTTTCCATCTACTAAAAAGGCCAGATTAAACTGCTTGAAATAGAATTCATTGTTCCAGCCGGCAATCCATTTGGGATAAGCTGATCCCCAGGGAACCAGATCGCCCTGCGCGGGGATTCCGTTCGCATCCAGCATAATCTTTCCTGTACTGTCATATTTATAATCAAATGCCATGATCTGGTCGGCAGGTAATCCTACCACAGTGGCTGTAAAGCCCACTCCGCTACGGGATGTACCACCGGCAAGCTGGCTCTGCCCTGCCGCAAGAGAAATCACTTTATTTTTATTATAAGATCCGTTTACCGAACTTGTCCATCTGAAATTTTTAGTTTTAAAGATATCTGCGGAAACCAGCGCTTCCACTCCCCTGTTTCGCAATTCACCGATATTTAAAACCGCTCCCCCAAATCCGGAAGTAATGGAAGCCGGGGCAAATATGATTTCATCTTTGGAAGTTTTGTTATACCAGGTTACATCCAATCCTACCCTGTCAAACAACCTTGCTTCTGTACCAATCTCCAGTTCACTTGCCTTGGAAGGTTTTAAATTTTTATTAGGAACATTTGCATTGAATATTTGACCAAGCGGGGATCCGTTTAATGTAACGCTATTAAAGATATAGCTTAGCTGCGTTTGATAAGGACTGGTTGCCTGGCCTACCACAGCATAGCCAGCCCTTAATTTACCAAAGGTCAACCATTTATTTTTAATGAATTCGGAATAAACAAATGAACCGCTTACGGAAGGATAAACAATATTAAGCTTATTGCTAACGCCGGGAGTGGCTAATGAAGAGAACCAGTCGCTGCGGGCAGAACCCGTTAAATACAGCCAGGACTTGTAATCCAATTCGAGCGTTCCATATAAAGATTGCACATCCAGGTCGCTTGGCACATATGTAACTGATTTGTTTACTGCATTCAGTATATTATACACAAAAGGAATCGCAAAGACAGAGCCGCTATTGGTGAAGGACTCAGATTTTGTTCTCCTGTAGCTTGCTCCAATATTAGGCGTAATGGTAAGGTCTCCATTTACTTTGATCGGTATCCCGGCTAAGCCATCTATATTTAAATCGGAAAATTTAGTAGTTTCCTCTGTGATAGAACCGGTGGGCCGGTAAGCAGTTCCGCTGGGAACAACGCCTGTATAACGGTCATTGTATGCGTCGCGCCCCACGCGTCCCTGCAGAAATAAGCCATTATCAAAATTATAGCGCACCGTGGTGGAAACAATCAAACGCTCGCGTGAGGTGTTATTAATAAATTTTTCAGCAGCAAACCAGGGATTGGTAGCAAACGTATTGGAGGAATACGCAAATTCTGAACCATCAGGATTGGTGGCTTTCTTTAATACATTTACGTCCAGGCTGGTGGGCAAAAACATGACGTTGTAGTTGGAATTACCGGGACCATCGGATAGAAAAGGCCTGTTTTTTGCCTGTTCCAATATATAATAAGCTCTTGCATCAATGGACAAACGTTTGAAAGGATTGAATACACCTGAAAAATCAAACGATTGCCTGTCAAGGCCGGAATTTGGAATGACTGCCTGATTGGTAAGGTCGCTTGCCGACAAACGTAAAGCTCCCCCTTCGAAAGTTTTATTTAAAGCAATCGTATTGGTAAAAGTTCCTCCCGTACGATAGAAATTTTTAAGATTATTTTTTTGTGCAACATAAGGCCTTGATACGCCATCAAACTGAACAACACTGGAACCATCTAATTTTGCGCCATAACTGGATTGCCCCGATTGAAATGCAGCATTTTGATCCGCAGGTTTTATATTATTGGTACCCTGGCCATACACATACTGCCAGTTAGTAGGGTTGATGATCTGTTCTGCTACATAATTGGAATTCAGCTCTATTCCGCTGCTTTTGGCGCTTTTGGTGGTAATTAAAATAACGCCGGCTTTTGCCCGGTATCCATATAATGCGGATGCCGCGGCGCCTTTTAAAACAGAAATGCTTTCAATATCATCCGGATTCAGATTGCCGATTGCATCGCCCCGATCTGCACCATTATCATATTGTGTACCCATTTGACCATTCGGCGTACTTTCCATTGGAACGCCATTGATCACATAAAGCGGTTGATTGGTGCCCCCCAAACTGGAAATCCCCCGAATGATCACATTGGTGGATGCCCCGGGGCCACCCGCAATAGAACTTACGTCCAGGCCGGCTACCTTCCCAACCAGTGCATTAGCTACATTAATTTCTCTTGCCTGGGTCAGATCGCTTCCCGGCACCTCGGTTACAGAATAACCTAACGACCTTCTTTCCCTTTTTATTCCCAAAGCAGTTACTACTACTTCATTCAATTGTTCTGTTTCTTCAGTCAATAGCACAGAAATATTATTGTTGCTCCCTACAGTAACTTCTTTTGTTCCATAGCCTTCATAAGTAAATACAAGTACATCTCCTTTGGATGCTTCAATTCTGAAAACACCTTCATTATTGGTAGAAGTTGCTGTATTTTTTCCCTTTACGCTCACAGAGGCGCCGGGAAGCGGAGCATTGTTTTTGCCTGTTACTGTTCCCGTAATTATATCAGGCGCCGCAGTTAATTGACTTTCCGCTATAGGCTTAATATCCGTAAGTAAAATGCTTTGTAATGCGGTGCCTCTTTTTTCAGTTTGGTCCGGTGGCCGGCTTTTTATATTGTTAGCTTCTTGTTGCGTTTTTATTTTGTTGTTTAACTTCGGATCATTTAAGGAATTATTGTTTTGCGCATTTGCCTGATTGTTACCAATGACAAGAAAAACTGACTGCGCAAAAAGGAGCAATAAGGTAAATTTAACTACTCTCATTTTTACAGATTTTAATAGTGAATAAATAACAATCGAATCAATTGTATTATCAGTTCAATTTTGTTATAACAATTGAGTTTTTTGTTGGTGAAACCTTAGATTCCTGTGTGCCATTAAGTGGTGGAGCAATAAACTGAAGTGGTCGTTTGGCATGATGCCAGCGATGTTTTTTTTGAGTAATATTTGGCCATCCAGCTTTAATTCTATTCCTTAATGCTGCTTAATTATACTGGCCACTTCAGATATTGGGGTATGATTAAAAATCCGGTAATCGAATTTGTTTTTTACTTCATTAAATCAGGCCAACCAATTCCATTTTTTCCAGGGATGCAAAAGTCAACAAATCCAAGCTGACCATTATTGAAGCAATGAACCAATATCAGATTTTTTTTCTGTTATATTGACACCCGGCCCCAGCAAAACGCTGCTCATTTCCTTATTTGACTACAAAAATTTTTAGCGCCATACAGGAATATCGGCAAGACAATAAGAGATCATTTATTTTAAAAAAAAAGTAAGGAGTTGGCACAGGTCTGGAAATCTGCCCGGTGGAGAACAATGGATAGTTTTGTTGGCAGAAATTTTATTGAAGGCGCCATTGTTTTCCATTTAAGTCATCAAAACCTATTATACCAGGGTTTTGGTCGTGGCCGGTATTTAACTGCAGAAGAGAATTTCAGAAAAAGCCTCAAAACCATCAATGTTTTAGATTTTTATATATCCTTTTATCACTTTATTCCGATACTAATATCACTATTACAGTAAAGCAAATAAAAAAACCTTTACTTAAAATTTATGTACTCTGTTGGGGTCATATTAAACTGCTTTAAAAAATTGCGTGTAAAGTGGCTTTGTGAGCTATAGCCTACGATATCAGAAATCTCATAAATTTTAAGGTTGCCTTCGGCCAGCAAAGCTGCGGCTTTTTTAAGACGTGTAATATTGATCAGTTCCAGCGGCGACAAATCAGATACCGCTTTTATTTTACGGTACAAGGTTATTCTGCTCATGTTCATAAGCCGGGCCAGTTTTTCAACATCTAATTGTACATCATCAATATGAGTATGGATTAATTTATCCAATGATTCTAAAAAAAGTTCATCCGCTTTGGAATGTGCAATGCTTTTTAAATGCACCAGCGGCGAGCTGGCAAAATATTGCCTGATCGTATTGCGGTTTGTCAACAAGCTTGCTATCTGTGCATGAAGATGATCTTTGGAAAAGGGTTTTTCAATATAAGCATCTGCTCCTAATTCCAATCCCTGCACTTTTGACTGAATTGTATTTTTGGCGGTTAACAGGATTACCGGCAGATGTGAATATTCAAAATTTGATTTGATTATTCTACAAAATTCAAAGCCATCCATTCCGGGCATCATAACATCGCTGATAACTAACTGAACAGCTTCTTCATTCAGAATGTTCAGCGCATCCGCTGCATTTTCCGACCTTATGATACTATACTTACCTTTTAATATTCTTTGCAGGAAATCCAGGATTTCTTCATCATCATCAACAAGTAAAAGCGCTGGCAACATGTTTTTTAAGTTTGTTTATAGGATTTTTGCCTTTGGAGACGAATTGAATTCTTAATTTTTTCAGCACGAACAGGCAATATAAGCACAAAGAGATTTAAACCGGTTTCGGAATTTTTCAGATACAGACTTCCGTTATGCAGCTCTGCTAATGAGCGCGCAAGAGTGAGGCCGATGCCGGTGCCTTTTTGTTTGGAAGATTGCTTTAAGCGGAAAAATGGCTCAAAAATTTTTTCTTTCATTTCCGGCGGAATGATATTTCCATCGTTTTCAATTTCAATCACCAAATGATCATTATTCATATCTGTAGGCAATAGCCGGATATGAACTTTTTTTTCAGCATATTTGATGGCATTACTAAAAAGATTGCTGAATATTTTCTGCAAGGCTTCCTCATCGGCATGAACGAATAGTTCATTAGGCGGTAAGTGCAATTCATAAACAAGCATTCTGTTTTTTAAAAGCGATTTGAAATTCAAATACGTTTCTTTTAATAATTCTGTGATATTCACTTTACTAAAATCAAGACTAAAGCCCCTGGTCTCCGTTTGCCGGTAATCAAGAATTTGTGTTACAAGGTTAATCAGCCTGTTGGTGTTTCTTTCCATCAACAATACATCTTCTTTAATTGCTGCAACTTCATCTGTTATTTCAAGAAGGTTCTCCACAGGTCCTTTTATAAGGGTGAGCGGCGTTCTTATTTCATGTGCCACATTGGTAAAAAAATCAATTTTAGCTTCATAAATGGCTTTCTCTTTTTTATCTTCTATTCGTTTGTGATAACTGTTTAAAAGGAAATAGAAAATAACAATCGCAAGGATAGCATATATAATGTAAGCCCAACCTGTAGCCCAAAAAGGAGGTTCTATCTTTATCACCAGCTGCTTTTCCTCTGAACTCCATACGCCATTTATGCCGGCTTTTAATTTAAAAGTATACATGCCTGGTGAAAGATTGGTAAAATAAACTTTCCGATTGGTTTTAAGGTAAGTCCACTCCTTATCCAACCCCTCCAACTGATACTTGTATTCGGTCATTCCAGGCGCTATATAACTTAAGGCAGCGAAATCTATACTGATGGAAGACTGGTAATAGGGTAATGTGATTTCATGCGTGTATGCAATGGATTTAATTAAATTAGAATTTCCCTGTTGCGTATCCACTTCCTTGTTATGCACCTGTAAACCTGTAATAAAAACAGGAGGAATGAAGTCATTCGGAACCAGATCCCGGGGATTGAAGGAGATCATTCCTTTTACGCTTCCGAAATATAATTTTCCTTCGGCGTCTTTATACCCTGAATGATAATTAAACTGGTCGTTTAATAAGCCATTTGCCTTAGTGTAGACGGTAAAGCTTTGATCCGCTTGGTTAAAACTTGCCAGCCCTCTTGAAGTGCTTATCCATAAATGCCTGTCGTTATCTTCCAGCACTTTAAATATAAAATTGCTGGGAAGTCCGCTATTGGTGGTATACCTTGTAAAGGTGGTTCTGTCCTGGTTTAACTTGCATAATCCGCCTCCTTCAGTTGCGAACCATATGTTTTGGTAACTGTCTTCAAATACTGCATTAATGGAATTGTATGTAAGACTATTTTTATCGTCTGGTTTATTTTCGAAATGTCCTTTTTGTTGTGTAAAAGGGTTGAACCAGAAAACACCACGGCCATGTGTTCCTATCCAGATTGTATTATTATGATCCTCGGTTATCGTTGAAATAAATGTATTGTTTGGTACAACTGTAAGCCTTTCAAATCCATCTTCTTTTTTAATGTATTCATAAGCGCCATTACTGGTTCCCAGGATAATTTTTCCGGATCTGGTTTGCATAAAACAAAGTGTAAAATTACTTTTCAAATCCAGTTTACCCGGTCCGGCTATATAATGCTTTCTCACTTTTCCGGTCCTTATATCCATGATATCCAGTCCATGTTCAAATGTTCCGATCCATAGATCATTACCAATCGCCATCAGTCCATGAATATTGGAATAGGAAATGGCGGTATTATCTCCTGTAGGCTCAAAATGTGTAATGATTCCTGTTTTAGCGTTCAACTTGTTCAAGCCGGCGTCTTCTGTTCCAATCCATAAATTTCCATATTGATCGCCACATATTTCTCTTACCGCATTGCCGCTGATGCTGCTCTTGCTGTTGTCCGGGAAATATTTCTGGAATACCGCATTCTGCTTTGCGTAATAATTAACTCCGCCAAAAAAAGTACCTGCCCAAATACCACCTTCCGTATCCTTACATAGGCTGTAGACCGCATTGTCGGAGAGGGAATAAGGGTCGTTAGACTTTTTTTTCAGGTTAATAAATTCATGCTTGCCAGGATAAAAAATGAAAATTCCCGATTCGGTGGCGAACCAATATTCATCCTTTGAACTTTTTAAAATATCTCTTACGAAAATGGTTGTTTTATCCTGGTTACGGGTCAAAATATCCTTGTAAGTGGAAGATGCAATATCAAAACGTTTAATTCCCTGGTTGGTGGTACCTATATAGATTGAACCATCATCACCGGGATAAATCTTTTGAATCCAACGGGAGTTTGCGGGAGCCGAATGCTCAAAAACATTAAAGCCGGTAAACGTTTCGGTTACAGGATTAAATCTTTGTATAAAACCATTCAGGGTTGAAAGCCAAATGGTACCATCATCTGACTGGCAAATGGAGCTAGCATAAAAATATGTTGAAGGGGGAAATGATTTTAGCGATCGGGTTTTAAAATTATACCGGTAAACGGAATGACCGGATAAAAACCATATCTGCCCGCTTTCATCTGTCTGAATACTGTTAATATTTGGAAGAGAATCAATGAAAGGAGTCAGTCTTTCCCTTTCACCATCGTACTGGTATAAACCTTTATCCGAACCTGCCCACAACGCACCCTTTTTATCAATAAACAAACAGTGAATATAATCTGGCCTAAGGGTTCTTTCATCAGTTTTCTGATCAATGTTGAATGCTTTAAAATTGTAACCATCAAAACGGTTAAGCCCTTCCTTTGTTCCAAACCATATAAAACCGTCTTTATCCTGGATGCTACAATTCACAGTGTTGTTTGACAGACCGTCTTCGACCTGGTAATGCCGGAAATAGAAAGGTTGTGCAGTAACATTGCAAATAAGTATGAATAGAAAAATGATACATTTAAACAGATCCTTCACAACTGGTTTTGGTATTACAATTTATTAAAAAAAGTTTTAATCATTTAATAATAACATAGGCTAGAAACAAAGCAGTCTAAAATATAAATTTTATAGCGCTTTATCAAAAACAATAAAAATAGATTTCGGGACTTTCCCTTTTTGGTACGATATTCATCCGCAGTTTCCGGTATTGTTTAGATATTCATACAGGCGCGGGAATTGTTTAAACAAAACATTCGATTCGCCCGCTTTATTAACAACTATGAATCGTTTTGTAAAAATTATGATACAAATTGAATAAATAAGTTCATTTCTTTTTGCTTTCTTCACCATTAATTCAGGTATCATCCAGGTACTAATTTTCGTTTGTTTAAATCCATTAAAGATCTCTACGATATTTAAAAAATTGGTAACCGCATTATAAACATTTGAATGAGCAGAATGAACATTAAAAATACAATAGTACTGATTTCGTTTTTGTCCCTGACAATCAACTGTAGCAGAAAAACAATCAATACGAGAACTGTTGCAGATTCTTCATTGCAACAAAAGGAAGTTAGCTTTATAAATCCCTTATTGCAAAGCGGCCCTGACCCCTGGGTAATTCAAAAAGACAGCATGTATTATTACCTGCATACTTTAGGAAACCGTATCGGGATCTATAAAACAAAAGCCATTTCTGACCTTAAAAATGCAACGGCAACCACAGTGTGGGTTTCAACCGGAACAGGCGCCAATTCGAAAAATATCTGGGCCCCGGAGTTGCATTGGCTAAATGATAAATGGTATATTTATTACACCGCCGGCGCTACGCCGGATCTGAGTACTCAGCGTAGTTTTGTCCTGGAGAATTCTTCAAGAGATCCATTAGAGGGCAAATGGGTGGATAAAGGTAAAATCTTTGATCCGGGAACTGATTTTTTTGCTATTGATGGAACAATTTTCAACCATAAAGGAAAGGACTATTTTATCTGGAGTGGCCATATTAATTCAACAGATAAAACGCAGCGATTGTATATCGCGCCAATGCTAAATCCCTGGACGCTGGCTTCCTCCCGTAAAGAGATTTCTGCGCCTCAATATGATTGGGAAAAAATTGGTACGCCACATGTGAATGAAGGGCCGGAAATTCTTAAAAATCCTGATGGCAAAGTTTTTCTTATTTATTCTGCCAGCGGATGCTGGACCGATGATTACGCTCTCGGCATGCTTACCCTGAAAGAGGGTGGAGATCCGTTAAATGCAGCTGATTGGATAAAATCTCCTGAACCTGTATTTACAAAAAGTCCCGAAAACGGCGCTTATGGTCCGGGACATAATAGCTTTTTTAAATCTGCCGATGGAAAAGAAGATTGGATAATCTATCATGCCAACTCTGGGCCCAATGAAGGCTGCAAGAATGCAAGAAGTCCGCGGGCACAAAAATTTTCCTGGAAAGCTGACGGTACTCCTGATTTTGGAGTGCCGGTAAAAATTCATACGGAAATTCGAAAACCTTCAGGCGAATAGTTGAAATGCAGTTTAGCATTTTAGAACTACTGTCCTATAAATAATTAATAATCGTATTAGCGATAATGTTTGATAAAATAAATGAAGTCATGATTTCCCGATATCATTTTTTAAAAGTCAGCAAAGTTTTTAAACCCATATTTATTTTGATAATAAGCCTGGGGTATTGTCTTAATTCTTCAGGAAATTTTAAAAGTAACAGGATCGTTTCAGACACGATTTACCTGGCGGATCCAACAATTTTTTTTCATGACGGAATATATTATTTATATGGAACAGGCGGTAATACTGAAGGCTTTTTAGTATATGAATCTTCAGATCTGAAAACATGGAAAGGCCCTGTTGGTGCAAATGGCGGATATGCGCTTATAAAGGGTCAAACCTATGGCAATAAAGGTTTCTGGGCGCCACAGGTTTTCAAGAGTGGCAAGAGATTTTTTATGGCTTATACGGCTAATGAAAATATTGCAATTGCGGAAAGTGATCATCCGCGTGGTCCTTTTAAGCAGCAATCTTTTACAACTATTTCCGGAATGGGTAAACAAATTGACCCGTTTGTCTTTGTGGATGACGATGGCAAAAAATATTTATACCATGTCCGTCTGCAAAATGGCAACCGGTTATTTATTGCGGAAATGAAAGATGATTTTTCAGATATAAAAGCGGAGACGTTAAAAGAATGCATTTCCGCAACTGAATCATGGGAAAATACTGCTAATTCTGAATGGCCTGTTGCAGAAGGGCCAACGGTTTTAAAACACAACAACCTGTATTATCTTTTTTATTCCGCCAATGATTTCAGGAATGTTGATTATTCTGTTGGTTATGCGGTAGCAGATAATCCATATGGGCCCTGGAAAAAATTTGAAGGCAATCCCATTATAAGCAGGAATAACATTAAGAAAAACGGTCCCGGACATGGGGATTTTATTAAAGATAAAAATGGTGATTGGATATATGTATTTCATACCCATCGTTCAGATTCTGTAGTGGCGCCCCGGATAACCGGTATTGTAAAAGGGCAATTTATAGAAGATAGCTCTCAAACAGATAAAATGGTTATTGATGCAGATAGTTTTTATTATTTGCAAACCGGGAAGAAATAAAGCCATCCTGCCTGTAATGTACCTTTCCGGCTACTGAACAACCTCCAGACCTCACAGGTTTGAATACTTTTTCTTTTGAAAATAATAAGACGTTGAGGAGAAAAACCTGTGAGGTCTGCGAATCGGCAACTTGCAGCCTTTGCATGCCGTTCCGAAGACCTCACAGGTTTGAATGCTTCTGTTGAACAAAATCAACAAAACACAGATTCAATACAAATGAAACATTTTGTAAAAATTATGATACGTTTTGAATAATCATTTTATATTCTTTTCACTTTCTTCACATTACAATTTGAACCTGAATTTTTCCGGTTATCAATAACTCAAATTGTGTAAACGATTGTTCCAAAATTGACCAATAAGATTACCATACAAGATCTTGCAAAAGAGTTGAAATTAACTGCCGCTACAGTTTCCCGTGCTTTAAATAACCATCCAAGGATCAGTGAACGCACAAAAAAGAATGTGCATGAATTGGCGGAGAAATTAAACTATCGCGGCAATAACCTGGCATCCTCTTTACGCTCTGGAAAAACACATACTATAGGTGTTATTATACCAAGTCTGGAAATGAATTTTTTTGGTTCTGTAGTGCATGGCATTGAAAGCATTGCCAATACGAATGGCTATCATATTCTTTTATATCAATCCAATGAATCGCCTGAATATGAAAAGAAAGCGATTTCCACTTTTATAAGTGCAAAAGTGGATGGCATACTTGCGTCCCTTGCTAAGGAAACGGTTGATTTTTCACATTACCAGGAATTGAAAAGCAGGAATATACCATTGGTCTTTTTTGACCGGAGCAAAGATTCCCTAAACATTCCCGCGGTGATAATAGATGATTTTAAAGGCGCTTACATTGCAACGGAACATTTGATCAAACAAGGCTACAAAAGAATTGCGCATATTTCCGGGCAACAACATTTGAAAATTTTTAAAGATCGTTTAAACGGTTATAAAGCTGCTTTGGAAGATTTCGGATTTATGGTGGATGAAACGATTGTTTACACTGGTAATGTTTCCATAAATGCAGGCAAGGAAGCAATGGATTATTTTTTAACCTTAACCGATCCTCCTGATGCAATTTTTGCGGTTGAAGATTTTACGGCGCTGGGAGTGATAAAAGCCGCAAAGGAAAAGCAAATCAATATACCGAACGATTTAGGTTTAATAGGTTTTGCCAATGAATCCTTTTGTGAACATATAACACCCAGTCTCTCTTCCATAGATCAGCAGACCGTTCAGATGGGAAAGGAAGCGTTCACACTATTATTGGAATTAATTAACGAAAGCAATAAAAAACATATGAAAAAATCAAAGGTGGTTTTAGAGCCAATAGCACATTTTCGGGAATCCACTTATAGAAAAACTGTCGTAAAGATGGATGGAAATTCCTTATAGTGAAATGTGCAAACGATTGCTCATTCTTCTCTAAAAATAGCTAATCAGGTTGGTAAATATTGTTTTTAACAGGTTGATATATGCAGTTAGTTTATTGCCCCTTGCTTTCCTGCGAGAGGAATCAGAGCGTTTATAATTTTTACATAACTTAAAAATAATGTTTGCTTATGGAAGATTACTTACAACACAATCCGGGAGTACAGTCCCGATTTTCATTTCTACACAATAATTACTAAAACTAAAAATGTCATTATGAAACATTGCATGGACAATTTATTGGAGGCGTCAAAAATAAGACCTCAATGGTGGCAGGAATCGCTGCCTAAAAAGTATTTCTTTTTTTCATTGTTCCTTTTCTTTTCACTGGCTGCTCATGCGCAGAACAATACTGTTATAAAGGGAAGAGTCACTGATTCTACCGGCCTGAGTCCGCTGATAGGAGTTACCGTTTCTACAGATGTATCTAAAAAGAATGCTGTAACCAATGCCAATGGCGATTTCAGCATACAGGTAACCGGCGCCGATAAAGCGCTGTTTTTTACTTATGTTGGAATGACGCCATTCACGCAAAGTCTTTCCGGCGCTGCTTCTTTCGAAATCAGCTTATATCCGGATGCTTCCGGGTTAAGCGATGTAGTGGTAATTGGTTATGGCAGCAAGAAAAAGGAGTCTTTAACCGGGGCTATTTCTACCATTACCTCAAAGGATATTGACCGGGTACATGGCGGATCTACGGTAAGTTCGGCCCTTGCAGGAAAGTTGCCCGGCGTTTCTTTTCGTATGCCCGATGGCAGGCCCGGAGCCAGCGCCAACATTCAGATCCGTAACCTGGGAAACCCTTTGTATGTGATAGATGGTATTCAGCAGGATGCGGGTCAGTTCAACAACCTGGCGCCCAATGATATTGAAAGCATTACTGTGCTGAAAGATGCTTCTGCAGCCATTTACGGCGTACGGGCGGCTAATGGCGTTGTAGTAGTTACCACAAAAAAAGGAAGCCTTAATTCGGCTAACAGGATCAATGTGGATAGCTACCTGGGATACCAGAATTGGTCAAGATTTGTGGATGTATTGAACAATTCTTACGACTATATGCGTTACCGGGCCGATGCGGAAATAAATCGTTATGGAAAAACTACCATTACACCGGAGGAACTGGAAAAATATAAAAAAGGAACAGAATCCGGATACCAGAGTTTCGATTGGAAAGATTTTATTATCAAGAAAAATGCACCGCTCAATTCTGTAAACCTGAATGTGACCGGCGGCTCTGATAGAATCAATTACTATTTATCCGGTACACATTTGTACCAGAATTCCGTATTGGGCAGAGAGTTTAAATTTATGCGCACCAATATCCAGTCCAATGTTACGGCTAAAGTGGCAAATGGCTTTAAGGTGGGCGTTAATATTAATGGCCGTATTGAAAGCCGCGAAAATCCCGGCGTTCCCGGCGGTGATGATTATTGGTTGGCAAGATTCGCTATTTTAAGAAATACGCCGCTTGAAAGACCTTATGCCAATGACAACCCCGAGTATTTAAACGATATCAAACACAACGAAACCAACTGGGCTTATCTGAATTATAAGAATGCAGGAAGATATCGCAATGACTGGCGCGTATTGCAAACCAACTTTACAGCGGAATACCAGATTCCCTGGGTGAAAGGGCTTTCCATCAATGGAATTTACTCGTATTATATTGCCGATTATGTTTTAAACAATCATGAATATACTTATAATACCTATACCTACAATCCAACGGATGATACTTATAAGGCAACCGGCGGTAGTACTAATCCCTGGCGTGAAAGAGAGCAAACAAAACAAATCAATGAAAGCGGACAGTTGCAGCTGAATTACAACAGGAACTTTGGATTACATTCAGTTTCGGCAACAGTTGTGGCTGAAAGACTTAAAAATAACCGTCTTAGAAACTGGATCCATGCCGTACCTACCACCAATATATTGCCACTTATTTATTTTACTACAGCGGATACTTATGATGATAGTAATGATCTCCAGGCAAGGATAGGATATATCGGCAGGTTAAGTTATAATTTTTCAAATAAGTATTATTTAGAATTATCTGCAAGACGGGATGCTTCATATCTTTTTATGCCTGGTAAACGCGTAGGGTATTTTCCCGGGGTTTCTGCCGGATGGAGAATAACAGAGGAACCCTTCTTTAGAAATTTGGTGGCTAATAATATTCTTAGCGATTTGAAAATCAGGGGATCTTATGGAATAATGGGTGATGACCAAGGACTAGTTCAATCCATTCGATTTCTTAGAAGGATACAATTATAACCAGGGTATTGCAATTTTAGATGGGAATCCGGTAGTAGGATCAAGAGACAAAGGCGTTCCGATTAAAAATATCTCCTGGTTGAGAAGTAAGATGACCGATATAGGTATGGATTTCAGTTTGTTCAATGGAAAAATCACTGGTACGCTGGATTATTTTTATAGAAAACGTACAGGACTGTTGGGAGAAAAGTATGATATATTGATTCCAAGTGAATTGGGGTATGGATTACCAGGGGAAAATGTTAGAAGTGATGCGCAGTTTGGACAGGAAATGTCCCTGGCATATAATGGACAATTGAATAAAGTTAGCTTTACCGTTGGCGGAAACATCAGTTATTCCCGTTCTAAAAATTTAAACTCTTATAAACCGCGTTTCTTTAACTCCTGGGATCAATACAGATCGTCTTCAGAAAACAGGTTTACAAAAACAAACTGGGGATATGAAGTGATCGGGCAGTTTGAATCATTCGAACAAATAAACAATTACCCGGTTAATATTGATGGAAAAGGAAACAGTACCATGCTTCCCGGTGACCTGATTTATAAAGATCTGAATGGTGATGGAAAAATTGATGGTTATGATGAAAGACCCATCGGCTATGGCGTAGGTACGCAACCCAACATCAATTTTGGTTTCAACATCGCTTTGGCTTATAAGGGAATTGATTTTCATGCCGATTTCTCAGGCGCCGCCGGTTATACCTGGTATCAGAACTGGGAAACCAAATGGGCTTTTCAAAATGACGGAAACTTAAATACCATTTTTACAGACAGATGGCATCGCACTGATATGTATGATCTGAACAGTGCATGGATACCCGGTAAATACCCGGCCAACCGGTTCAATGAAGGCGGCCACAGGAATTATAACAACAGCTCCTCTTTCTGGGCCCACAATGTAAAATACATCCGTGCAAGAACCATTGAACTTGGGTACTCTTTGCCGGCCAGTCTTATCAATAAAGTTGGTATGCAGAGAGCCCGTTTTTATGTGAATGGCTACAACCTGTTCTCTATAGACAACCTGAAGAGCTTTGGAGTTGATCCTGAAGTAACAGAAGAAAACGGCCTTCAATTTCCTCAAAACAAGGTAGTGAATGTTGGTATCAACCTTTCCTTTTAACTAATCATACTTATTTAAATGAAAAAGATTATTCAAATAATGGTACTCACTTCCTTGTTAGGTGCAGGGGGGTGTAAAAAAGACAGTGAATTTTTAAATGTGCAGCCGATCTCAATTCTAGACAATGAGCAGGCATTTGCAAATTCTGCGCAGGTATTGTCTGTATTGGCCAATCTGTATAACCGGCAGATGGATTTCTCCACGGTTAAAGATTGGGCTTCCATGGCCGATTTCAGCGAAAGTTTTCCTTCCGAAAACGGGCGGGCGAATATCGTGCAAAGAAATGGTTGGGGATTTGGCGAATGGGGGATCAACTGGTTTGATGCCTACACTTATATCCGGGAACTCAATCTGTTTTTGCAACGTTGTGAGGCTGCGCTTAATTTATCTGAAGGCGATAAAAAAACATTTTTAGCCGAAGGCCGCTTTCTCAGAGCCAATTTCTATTTTGAAATGACCAAAAGAATGGGTGGCGTTCCTTTGATATTGGAGCCCATGTTGTATGATTTTAAAGGCGATCCCACATATCTTCAGAAGCCAAGGGCAAAAGAATCCGAAATGTATGATTTTGTGATCAGCGAAGCGGAAGCAATTAAAGACATGTTGCCTGCAGATGTTAAGCAAAAATCGAGAGCCTCCAAAGGCGCTGCATTGGCTATGGAAGCACGTGCAGCATTGTATGCCGGTTCCATTGCAAAATATGGCGCCAATACGCCGCAGGTTTCCCTTCCCGGTGGTGAAATCGGCATTCCGGCAGGTATGGCCGATAATTATTACAAAACAGCATTAAAAGCGGCGCAGGAAATCATAAATGGCAGCGCGGGTGCATATGCCTTGTATAAAAATAAGCCAGACCTGGCTGAAAATTTTGCCAATATATTCTTAGAAAAAGGCAATAATCCAGAATCGATTTTTATTGAAGACTTTAAATTGAAGAGCGGAAAAGTACATTATTTCACCGGATGGAACCAGCCCCGCTATGGCGCTGAAGAAGAAGAAGGTGGAAGGATCAATCCCTCATTAAACCTGGTGCAGGCATTTGAGAAACTGGACAATAGTTTCGCGCCCGTTACCCGTAACGGATGCTTCTGGCAATCCCATTTATTATACCAACCAGGCGGATATTTTTGCCGGCCGCGATGCAAGGCTTGCCGGTACCGTTATCGTACCCGGAACTGCATTCAAAGGAAGGAATGTAGACATCTGGGCAGGCTACCAGTTAGCCGATGGAAGTATTTTAACGGGAGATGACAGAGGAGCGCAAAAACCTTTGCCGGGTACAACAACTCCGGTGCAGGTAGTTGGGTTTGACGGTCCTATCAATGCTAAAGAATTTACGGCGCAAACTGGTTTTTATATCCGCAAATATCTTGATCCTTCGCCGGGTGCGGGATCACGCGGTACCAACAGCGAAGTACCATTTCAGCGTTATCGCTATGCGGAAGTATTACTGAATGCCGCTGAAGCCGCATTTGAATTGGGCGATAAAGCTACTGCCGCAGGTTATATGAACCAGGTACGTGAAAGAGCGGGATTGACTATTCCTTTAACGGCGGCTGATATCACATTCGACAGAATTGTTCATGAACGCCGTGTGGAACTTAGTTTTGAAGGTCATATTTTATATGATATGAAGCGCTGGCGGATCGCGCAAAATGTTTGGGATGGTAATGCAATGAGCGTGTCAGATCTTGTTAGCAATATTGGAAAAGCTACCAAGAGAAACACCCAACCTTATGCTTTGTGGCCTTATAAGATCTATAATCCCGGCAGTGCCAATAATGGTAAATGGGTGTATAAAATTGTTTTACCTTCTTTAGTTACCGGCGCCAACAGGTTTCAGTTGGGGAATTATTATTCCTTTATTGATGATAATGTTCGCAGCAACAATCCTAAGATCGAAAAACAGCCGAATCAATAGTGTTATTTTTTAAAACCAAGATTATGAAAATTTCAATCAATCATATCATTGTATTAATGGGCTTTAGTTTTTTATTATCCTGTAAAAAGGATAATTACAATCCACCCAATTCGCAGTTAAGCGGAAGGGTCGTTTACCAGGGCGAAGCCATTGGTGTTGAATATGGCCAGGTACCTTTTCAATTGTATCAATATGGCTTTGGAAAAGTAGGCGCTATTGAAGGTACTTTTGCACCCGATGGCAGCTATTCCATGCTGCTTTTTGATGGAGAATATAAGTTGATTATTCCCAATGGCCAGGGCCCTTTTATGTGGAAACAAACCGCGGCAGGAGCGCCGGATTCCTTAACCATTAATTTGAAAGGAAGCCAAACACTCGACCTGGAGGTTACACCTTTTTATATGATCCGCAATCCGCAAATAACCGGCAGCGCAACATCGGTTTCAGCCAGTTTTAAACTGGAAAAAATTATAACCGACGCCAATGCAAAAAATGTGGAAAGAGTAAGCCTTTTTATCAATAAGACACAATTTGTTGGACCTTCCACCAGGATTGAAGTAAAGGATTTGGCAGGTGGCGATATCGTTGATCCAAACAATATATCCATCCAGATGCCAGTTCCTGCAATGGTGCCGGCTCAGAATTACGTATTTGCCCGCATCGGAGTAAAAATTGCCGGCGTGGAAGACCTGCTTTTTTCACCCGTACAAAAAATTACGTTTTAAAATTTTCAGGCATTGACAATTATTTATTAGTTGTCAGTGCCTGATTCTTAATAAAATATATTATGTTGCCGACTTTTGTTCTTTGTGGCATCGTTCCTTGCTACGCTCAGTTCAACTTTTGTATTTCATGGGCTCAGCCGTTTAGCTGATTCAATGAATTTTGATGAGGCAGTTTTAAAAAAATGAATCTGCTATTTTTAATTTAGAATGGATAATTAAACCAATGAAAAAATTAACCCTGTTTCACGCATTTCTATTTGTAGCAGTTTTTTCAATTGCACAAGAGAACAGCACCTGGAAAATTGTTCCGGGAAGAATCAGCTCACCCTGGGCTGAAAAGGTAGATCCTGCAAATGTATTACCCGAATATCCGCGGCCTCAGATGAAGCGTACTGAATGGATCAACCTGAATGGGCTTTGGCAATATTCCATCCTGCCGGTATCGGCGGATGAAAATGTTCCGGCATCATTTCAGGGAAATATCCTGGTTCCTTATGCGGTGGAGTCTGCCCTTTCCGGCGTTGGAAAAACAGTAGGTAAAGACAGCATCTTATGGTACAAAAAAAACATTACCATTCCCGCAAAAAGGAGTGGAAAAAAGCTGTTGCTTCATTTTGGCGCGGTGGACTGGCGTGCTGAAATTTATGTAAATGGAACAAAAGTTGGTTCGCATGAAGGCGGTTATGATCCTTTTAGTATGGATATTACAGCGGCACTAAAAAAAGGAACCAGCCAGGATATAGCCGTGCGTGTTTGGGATCCTACCAATGATGGTCCGCAACCCATGGCAAACAGGTAAAAAAGCCTGAAGGCATCTGGTACACACCGGTTACCGGTATCTGGCAAACCGTATGGCTCGAAATGGTTCCCGAAACCTATATCGCCGCTACCAAACAAACGCCCGACCTGGACAATAAAACCCTTTCAGTGCATGCTTCTGTTGAAAACCTGCAAGCCGGTGATCAGGTGAAAATATCGGCCTACAAAGGCAGTCAGCTTGTAGCGGAAAAAACTGGCAATGAAACTTCTGCAACCCTTACACTCAATGATGTAATAGCATGGTCTCCATCCAATCCGTTTTTATATGATTTAAAAATTTCCATAGTACGGAAAGGAAAACTGGTGGATGAGGTAAAAACTTATTTTGCCATGAGAAAAAGCTCCATGGCGCCCGATAAAAACGGTATTCAGAAAATGTTGCTGAATAACGAATTTGTTTTCCAGTTTGGTCCTTTGGACCAGGGCTGGTGGCCGGATGGATTGTACACCGCACCTACGGATGAAGCGCTTGAAGTTTGATATTGTAAAAACCAAAGAGATGGGCTTCAATATGATCCGCAAACATATAAAAGTAGAACCCGCGCGCTGGTATTTTTACTGCGACAGCATTGGTATGCTGGTATGGCAGGATATGCCCAGCGGCGACCTGGGTAATCACTGGGAGCCACGCCCGGGTGTAATTGGCCGCCAGACCGACCGTGACCGCAGCGCTGAATCGGAAGGTTATTACCGCAAGGAATGGAATGCCATCATGGATGCATTGCACAATTTTCCATCCATCGTAAGCTGGATACCGTTTAATGAAGCCTGGGGCCAGTTTAAAACCGTTGAAATCACCAACTGGACGATGCAGAAAGATCCGTCAAGACTTGTGAACAGCGCCAGCGGTGGTAACTTCTTTACCGTTGGTCATATCTCCGATCTGCACAATTATCCCGATCCGGCCATGCCGCGGCCTGATTTATTCGGCGCCAAACAGGCTTTGGTACTGGGTGAATTTGGCGGGCTTGGATTACCCGTTCAGGGCCATACCTGGCAATCGGATAAAAACTGGGGCTACCAGAGTTTTAAAAACGAAGCCGAATTATTTAAACGCTACGGCGGCTTAATTGATAAACTTCAGGAATTAAAAAAACTAGGATTGTCTGCTGCGGTTTACACGCAAACTACCGATGTGGAAGGCGAAGTAAATGGCTTTATGACCTACGACAGAAAAGTTATTAAATTTCCTTTGAAGGAATTACACCAATTAAATTCAAAACTTTATCAGCAATAGCGATTAGCTATTAGCGATAACCCCTTCGATTGATAGTGCACTAACTATTAATCGAAGGGCTTATTGTTCATACTAAATTGCCAGCCGCTATTATATCCAAACTTAACTTATTGAAATGCGTATTATCGTTGTTTTATTATTTCTTTCCGGCTTTATCCTGAATAGTTGCGCTCCAAAAATAAATAAGGACCGGGAAAATCATCTGATGGCCAAAACTCAGTCAATTCCGGAAACGCAGGTTGCGGAAGCGGTGATTCCGGTAACGCCCAAACGGGGCGAAGTCCTTTTTTTAGGGCATAAAAGCAAACATCATGATTCTTACAGGTATGCTCCCTGGTTGGCAATTAAGCTATTCAAAAGCGGAGTAAATCTAACTTATACAGATGATCTGAATGATTTAAATAAAGACAATCTAAGCAAGTACGATGGATTAATTATTTATGCCAATCATGACTCCATTTCTTTAGCGCAGGAATCAGCGCTTCGCGATTTTGTGCAAGGTGGCAAAGGGTTGATTCCTTTGCATTCCGCAGCCGGTTGTTTTAAAAACTCTGAATGGTATATTAAAACCATCGGCGGTCAGTTTGCCTCCCATGGCGAAGGTGATTTTAAAGGTGCGATTGTGAAATCGGATCATCCTGTTATGAAGGGTATAACAGAGTTCACGACCTGGGATGAAACTTATGCGCATAAAAATATAAATCCTGATATGACTGTTCTTATGGAGCGGGTTGAAGGAAATAACCGTGAGCCTTATACCTGGGTTCGTAATGAAGGAAAGGGCCGGGTGTTTTATACTGCTTATGGTCATGAAGACAGGACCTGGACCAATATCGGATTCCTGGATCTTGTTCGCAATGGAGTATTTGGGCTATAGGAGATGCGGTGAATACCCAAATCAAAGCTTTAAATATTCCGGACGTGGATATTTACAATTCAGATACCATATCAAAATTCACTGAGCGTCACCTGGTGCCTAAAATGCAGCAGGCATTAAGCGCCGGAGAGTCTAATAAACTTACTCAGGTACCGGTGGATTTCGATATTAAATTATTTGCTTCCGAACCAAATATTACCAATCCCATCGCAATGGCCTGGGATGAAAGAGGACGTTTATGGATTGTTGAATCCGTAGATTATCCCAACACTTTTGTGGAAACAGATGGCGCATCCAACGACCGCATTAAAATTTGCGAAGATACTGATGGTGATGGCGTGGCTGATAAGTTTACCGTGTTTGCGGATAGTTTGAATATTCCCACAAGTATCGTTTTTGCAAATGGGGGAGTGATTGTATCCATGGCGCCGCATTTTGTTTTTCTAAAAGATACGGATGGCGATGATGTGGCTGATGTGAAGGAAATTATTATGACGGGTTGGGGTAAAGGCGACACCCATGCCGGACCTTCCAATTTAACTTATGGCTTTGACAATAAAATATGGGGTGTTACCGGTTATTCAGGATTTAATGGAAAAGTAAACGGAAAAAGACAAATATTACCTCAGGGCGTTTATAGTTTAAAACCCAATGGAGAAGATTTTCAATTTCATGCAACCACCAGCAACAATACCTGGGGCCTTGGATTTAGTGAAGACAATAATGTCTTTATATCCACTGCCAATAATACACATAGTGCTTATTATTCCATGCCTGAAAAATTTTTACAACGCAGGCTACCAGAATCACCCGATCTTTCTTCCATACAGGCGGTTCAGCAACTTGACGGGCACTACGATGCCCATGCCATGACGCCCAACTTAAGACAGGTGGATGTGGTAGGTGGTTTTACTTCGGCAGCCGGGCATCGCTTGTACACGGCAAGAAATTATCCCAAAGAATATTGGAACCGCATGGCTTTTGTTACGGAGCCTACCGTTCGATTGGTGCACAACGCCATCATACAACCCGATGGCGCCGGTTTTACTGAAAAGGACGGCTGGAACTTCATGGCCAGTTCTGATGAATGGTTTGGCCCTGTTCAGGCTGAAGTAGGACCTGATGGTGCAGTATGGGTGGCAGACTGGTACAATTTCATTATTCAACACAATGTATTCGTACCCGCGCAGGCGCCGGCCGAAATGGTATTGCCATTTACAGAACAACCGCAAGGCCAGGGAAATGCTTTTCAAAGTCCCTTACGCGACATCAACCACGGAAGAATTTACCGGATCGTGTATAAAAATGCAAAACCAAATGCTGCATTGAAATTGTCTAAGGAGGATATTCCTGGCCTGCTGGCAGCACTTGAAAATGACAATCTTTTTTGGCGAATGACGGCGCAGCGCTTACTGGTAGAATTGAAAAACAAATCTGTTCTTCCAGGGTTATATAAAATCATCAACAACCAAAAAGTTGATGAAATAGGATTGAATGGGCCGGCCATTAATGCTTTATGGACCCTTCATGGTTTGGGTGCACTTGATGGATCTGATCAGGAAGCATTGCAGGTGGTGGAAAAAGCCATGAAGCATCCTGCCGCGGGTGTTAGAAAAGCTGCCGTGCAGGTAATGCCTAAAAACCAGCAGGGAATAAAAGCGATTCAAAACAATGGATTAATGAATGATCCGAATCTCAATACGCGCCTTGCTACATTTGTAAGCCTGGCTTCGCTTCCGGCATCTGCTGAAATCGGTGAAATGATTTACCAGGCAAGTCTGAATAAGGAAAATGAACAGGACAAATGGTTGGCGCCGGCATTATATGCAGCTGCCGTAACGCATGAAGAAGGGTTTTTAAACGCCATAAAATCGCAGCCTGCAGCACTTTCATCTCCTTCTATGCAGTTTACGCAAAAAATAGTTACAGCGCTTGAAAAGGAAGTCTACCCATTAAGAAGGCGGAGCACGCTTCAGTTTTCGCCCGATGTAAGCGGCAAAGAAATTATTATTAAAGCTTCTATTGCTCAAAATGGTTCAAAAAAGCCCGAGGGTTTGATAATGGCGCAAGGCGATAAAAAGAATGGCTATGGTTTGTTTATGCAGGATGGCAAGCTGAAAATGCAGGTGAATCAAAAAGGTAAAAGTTTTCTGGCCACTACTACTAAACCATTACCGGAAAAATTTGATGTATTAGCCAAACTCACAAAGAATGGAAATATGACCATTGAAATTAATGGGGCGTCTGCGGCGAAAGCAAAAGCTCCGGGATTATTCAGTGAACAACTTGTAATAAATGCCCGGTCAGGAAGAGACATCGAAGATGAAAATACAGATGCAGATGAGGATTATACAATAGGAAAATATTCCGGGCGCTTTGAATTCACGGGTAATCTGCAAAATCTTTCCTTAGAGCTGGTACGTCCGGCCAAAGAAGAAGCCGCATCGCAGGATAAAAAACCGGTTGCCAAAACAGAACCCGCCATTAATCCAAAAGAATCAAAAGCAACTACTATTATCTTAAAAGTAGTAAAGGATGTAATGCAGTACGACAAAAAATTACTTACTGTAAAGGCTGGTCAGAAAATTACCCTGATTTTTGAAAATCCCGATGGCATGCCGCATAATTTACTGATCATTAAACCTGGCACACTGAATAAAGTAGGTGCGGCGGCGGATGCGTTACTACGCGAACCCAAGGCTGCCGAAATGCAATATGTACCCAAAATTCCGGAAGTGTTACACGCTACCAGACTGTTGAGTCCCGGGGATAGTGAAACGCTTCAATTTACCGTGCCTGATCAACCGGGTGATTATCCATTCGTTTGTACATTTCCAGGGCATTGGCGCGGCATGAATGGAATATTGCGTGTTGTCAGATAATTATTTTAATATCATTCATTTTTAATAAAAATATATTCAATGAAATTTCAAAAAAATATTATGACACGATCAATCCGGAACTGGATTCCTTTACTGCTTTTAATGATTGGTACTATGGGAACCGTAGTTTCCCATGCCGAAAGCAATTATAAAAAGAAACCCATCCGTGTACTGTTAGTTGGCGGTGGTGCATCGCATGATTTCAACCGCTGGTATAAAGAAGCGGATGCCCAAACGCTTCAAAAAGATGGCCTGGCTACGGTTACTTATATTGACGATGTAAGTCAGATCCTTTCAAATTTAAAAGATGCAGACGTACTGTATTTAACCAATAATCAACCCATTAAAGACACGGAAACAAGAAAAGCGATTTTTGAATTCGCTGCTGCCGGAAAAGGACTTGTATTGGGGCATGCGGCGCTTTGGTACAATTGGAAAGACTGGCCTGAATACAATCTTCAACTGGTGAGCGGAGGTTCCAGAGGACACGATGCCTATGGTAGTTTTAATGTTCAATATTTTAAATTCAAAGCATCCGGTTACAAAAGGAGTTCCTAAAAAATTTACCCTGAAAGATGAATTGTATTATTATAAACAAGATACCGCCGGACCGGGTATTGAAATACTTGCCAATGCAGCTAAGGAAGGATCAGATGTTTCCTATCCTTCGGTATTTGTTGTGAAGCATCCCAAAGCGCGTATTGTTGCAATAGCACTGGGGCACGATGCCGAATCGCACGATTTTGCGCCTTATCAGCAAATTTTGAGAAATGCGGTGAAATGGGTGGCAGGTAAATAAATTAATTGAAATAAACCTGTGAGGTCTTCGAGACCTCACAGGTTTAGGGGGCTCAAAGAAAATACACCTGTGAGGTTTCCAAAACCTCACAGGTGTTACAAGTTGTCAGGGTTCTTTGTCATTTAATGTGAGAATAGATAGGGAAGCATGTTTGCCATTGCTTAATAGATATTCTGTTGCCGATGGGCTGCGGGATGGAAGCGGAAGCCCGGTGAGGCTTTGTGTGGTTGGTTTTGTGCCGGACTTGTAGCGTACAGCCCGGACTAAAGCTCAACGTTGAACTGAACGATGCAAGCCCCAAAATATATTCCACTGTTTTTTGACAAAACGCTTTTAATATTCATTCTTTTTATAAAATAAAAAATTTAAAAAAAATCAATAGTAATGGATCAGAAAAAAATCACGGTAGTAATTGTAGGAATGGGTTTCGGGAAAGAGTTTATTCCCATTTACCAGGCGCATCCCCATATTAAAGCGGTAGGTATTTGTACCCGTAATGAAAATACATTATCGGAGTTGAAGACAAAATTCAACCTGGATGAAAATTTATGTTTTACCAATTTTGATGATATCACCGGCCGCGAAGATGTGGATGCCATTCATATAGTAACCCCGGTACCGGAGCATGCAAAAATGACCCTTGCTTCCTTAAACGCCAATAAGCATACCGCCTGTACCATACCAATGGCCATGACCGTGGAAGATTGTACAGCAATTGTGGAAGCCAAAAGAAGAGTGAATAAGGTATATATGATGATGGAAACAGCGCTTTATACCCGCGAATTTCTTTACGGACTTAATTTGGCTGAAACAGGGCAATTAGGACGTATTCAGTTTGTAAGAGGATCACATATCCAGGATATGAGCATGGAAGGCTGGGCAGAATACTGGAAAGGTTTTCCGCCTATGCTGAACGGTACGCACGCCATATCCCCCCTATTGCGCATCAATAATACAAAAGCTGAATCCGTAGTTTGTCATGGATCCGGACGGTTAAGTGAAGACCTGGCCAAAGCGTTACAATGCTCCGTTTGCAGTAGAAACGGCCACTTTTACATTAAAAAATTCGGATGTTGTTGCCGAAGCCACCCGTTCTTTGTTTGATGTGGTGCGTCAGTATCAGAGAAAGCTATGATGTTTATGGCACTAAGATGTCTTTTGAATGGGAACAATTGCAGGATGAAAGCCATGTGATATTTGATGGCGGTGAAAATGCAAGCCGCATTGATGTTCCGGATACAGATCCTATGCTGATTGAAGAGATTGCGCATTTTACCAAAAGAGAAAAAATAGATGATCCGAATCATGTGTCCTTTTTGCAGGGCGCGGGTCACGGAGGCTCACATCCGCATCTGGTGCAGGAGTTTGTAGCTGCCATCATTGAAGGAAGAAATTCTGCCGTGGATGCAGATGTTGCCGCTAACTATACCTGTGCAGGTATTTGTGCGCATGAATCAGCAATGAAGGGTGGAATAAGAGTAAGTATTCCTGATTTTGAATTATAAGACAGATACTTTTAAGGAATAGTTTTATTTTTCACGAGGCATAAAAAGAGGCGGATATTTTTTATAAGCCAGGCAGTATTACTACTGCCGGCTTTGGTTGCGTCGTCCCGCTTTTTGCGGGATCAGCGTTTTTCTCTTTACTGAGCAAATGCAATATTCTTAAAAAGCAATTTATTTATCCAAGATGTAATTTATTAAATATGAAATTTGGAGTAAGCACTTTCGTTTGGGTTTCCCCCTTTACTACCCATTCCTTTGATCTTATATACAAGATAAAGGAGATGGGATATGACATTATTGAAGTAGCGGTGGAAGACAAGGATCTAATTGATTGGGCGAAACTGAAAAAAATTACAAAAGAACTAGGTTTAAGTGTAACCATAAGTGGCGCTTTTGGAGCTGAAAGGGATATTTCCAGCGATAATGCTGATATCCGGATGCAGGGACTTACCTATATTACTGACTGTATTAAAATTGCTGCTGAAATGGAAAGCCCCATATTCGGTAGGTCCGGTGTATTCAGCAGTTGGAAAAACAAGACTGGTGTCTCCGGATCAAAAAAAGCAGGAGCGAAACTGGTGTATTGAAAACCTGTTGAAAGCGGCCAAAGTTGCGGAACAATATGGCGTGATAATAGGAATTGAGCCTTTGAACCGGTTTGAAACGGATATGGTGAATACGGCTGATCAGGCAATATCTTTAATGGAAGAAGTAAACAGTACGCATGTGAAAATTCAGCTGGATACTTTTCATTGTAATATTGAAGAAAAAAACATCGCCCATACCATTCGTAAACTAGGTAAAAGTCTTTGCCATGTACAAGGGAATGAATCTGACCGGGGCACTCCGGGAACCGGCAATGTGGATTGGGAAGGGATTAAAGCCGCACTAAAGGAAATTGATTATTCAGGAGCTATTGTAATAGAAACTTTTGGAGCTCCATCCAAAGAATTAGCAAGGGCCGCCAGTATCTGGCGCCCGCTTGCTAACAGCGCAGATGAGCTGGCAAGCGAAGGGCTCGCATTTTACAAGCAATTATTTACTGTTTAATTTTTGAAATTTTACCATTACTAAAATCTTATCCATATTTGTTTTAACAACCGGCAAAACAGATGTTGATAACAGGATCAGAAATATTTTAACCCTATCTGTAAAAGCCATAAAGTATTTTTGAAACATATTACGGATAATAAAAAGGGAATTCCGGGAATGCCTGAAATAAAAAAATGCATTTTAGTACTTGGCTGTTTTGATACCAAAGAGGAAGATTTCTCCTTCCTCCGCGAATGCATTACAGCACATGGAGAAAAGGTGCTAACAATCAACACAGGTGTTATGGGTACTACCGGATATTTTCCGGTAGACTTTGAGTCAGATCTTGTGGCATTGGAGGCCGGGCATTCAATAAATGATCTGAGGAAAACCGGAGACCGCGGACATGCTGTGGAAATAATGGGAACCGGAGCTGCAAAACTTGTCGCTAAATTAATTGCTGAAGGAAGGGTAAAAGGGGCAATTGGAATGGGCGGCGGCGGAGGAACCTATATAGCGCTTTCTGCCATGCAGGAAATACCTTTGGGCATACCCAAACTCTGTTTATCAACCCTTGCTACCAAAGATCTATCCCGGCAGATTGGAAGCAAGGATATAACCTTGATGCCCTCAATTGTTGATGTGGCAGGACTTAATAGTATCAGTAAACCATTGATAAGAAAAGCTGCCGCGGCTATCTGTGCAATGGCAAACATACAGGATACGGAAGACAAAGCTCCCCGGGGAAGTATCGCGATCAGCATGTTTGGGAATACATCAGCATGTGTAGCTAAATGCAGAGAAATATTGAAGGAAAAAGGTTTTGAAGTATTCGCTTTTCATGCCAATGGCGTTGGCGGGAGGTCGATGGAATCATTAATTCGCGAAGGTTGTTTCGACGCTGTTTTAGACATTACCACTACGGAGCTGGCAGATGATTTATGTGGCGGCATTTGCAGTGCGGGCTCTGACCGGTTGAATGCAGCTGCTGAGTTGGGAATACCGCAGGTAGTGGTGCCTGGTTGCATGGATATGGTGAATTTTGCAGAACCGGATACAATACCGGAAAAGTATAAACATCGCGAGTTTTATCAATGGGCTCCAAATGTGACTTTGATGCGCACCAATAAAGAGGAGAACAGAATATTGGGCGAAATACTTGCATGCAAATTAAACCGCTCTCCTGCCGCAGTTACGGTTTTATTGCCAACAAAGGGATTGTCACAAATAGATACGGAAGGCGGTGCGTTTTATCGTCCTGAAGTGAACCAGGTTTTGTTTGAAGCGATAAAAGAAAATGTCAGGGGAACGGTAAATGTTATAGAAGCGGATGCGCATATCAATGATGAAAAGTTTTCTGAGATGCTGGTTGGTGTATTATTAGACTTGATAAAAAACAACAAAATGCGGGGAAGGAAAATTTCTAAATGATCGCATTAAAACATGCGATTGTTGTAATCAAATTATTTTAGAATCATTATAAAAAGCATTTAAATCATTTTAAAAAAAATAATTATGCCAAATATATGGACCGGGAAAGGAAATCCTTATACAAAACAGGAAGTAAGGGATCGGTTACAGGCTACCCTTGATCAAAACAAGGCAATCATTGCCGCTGGTGCAGGCACGGGTATCAGCGCAAAATTTATTGAAAAAGGCGGCGCGGATTTAATTATCATTTATAATTCCGGCCGTTTTCGCATGGCCGGGCATGGCTCAACAGCGGGCTTAATGGCTTATGGCGATGCCAACGCGGAGGCAATGAATATCGGTGAATTTGAAGTGTTGCCGGTAGTGGAAGAAATACCGGTGATTTGTGGTGTACATGGCTCGGATCCGCGCAGAAGAATGTGGCATCATTTATTGAAGGTGAAAGAAATGGGCTTTTCCGGCGTTAATAATTTTCCTACACATTGTATTGTTGACGGGCATTTCAGAAATGTGCTGGAAGAAACCGGGATGGGTTTTGACAAAGAAGTTGAAATGGTAAGGCTTGCCACTAAAATGGATCTGTTTTCCATTGTTTATGTAGCCAAACCTGAAGAAGCCCGGCAGATGGCCGAAGCGGGCGCGGATGCAATTATCGCTCATGTTGGTACTACAGTTGGCGGTTCAGTAGGAGTAGTGGATGCTTCCTGTAGTATGGAAGAAGCCACTGAGCGGACTCAAATGATTATAGAAGCCGGCAGAGCAGTAAACCCTGAGATATTTTTCCTTGCGCACGGTGGTCCAATCAATACACCGGAAGATGTACGCATTATATTAGATAGCACGAATGTGCATGGATTTGTAGGCGCCTCTTCTTTGGAGCGGATGGGCGTAGAACAATCATTAACGGACTTAACCCGGAAGTTTAAGTCGCTTACATTGCAAAATAAAAATTAGTATCAAGTTTAAAACTATTGTATCCTTTATATAATCTTAATTGGTCAATATGGCAAGCATTCTATTGTCCTGTCCGTATTTACGATGACGCATAATTATTTAATCTTGTGGTTACCTTAATTCAAAAAGAAAGAACAAATTATTTTCCATAACAAAGGGAGAAATCCTTAGCTGAATAGATCGGTTGAAGAAGAAATTTGTTGAAGGTTTTTAGGCCATGTTAAAGAGCAGGCCAACCACAAGATTGTATAAGTGCAAGGCTAATGGAACGGTGAAGCTCATTTAATAGCCCTTAGATTGTAGTAAGCAGCTGAAGATTTCACAAGATGGTCGTTGCGGTTGCTTGCTGACAAAACGCTACAACGATTGATTTGCAATTTAAAATGAAGCAGGAAGGATTAACTGCAGGACATAACACTAGCATAACAGTAAAAAGAACATCTTATCTCAGGAGTAAAATTTTTTCCGAAAAAAATTTTAAAAATTTTATTATATTTGATAAGTTACTGACTGCCTCAATCCTGCACTATGTTTGAGAAAGATATAGAAAGTTCTGAACTGAAATTATTTAATCATTTATTTGAATCCTACAAAAACCGGGTTTTTGGATATGTCTTAAGTATCCTTAAATCTCCGCAGTCTGCTGAAGACATAACACAAGAAATATTTATCAAACTATGGCTTTGCCGGGATATGCTGGACCAGGTAGAAAATCCTGATGGATTTATCTTTAAAATTGCACGCAACATCTCATTGAATGCATTACGCAAATTAGCTTATGATGAAAAGCTGATCAAAAATCTACAGCAGTATCTGGTCCATGAAGATAGAAATGTTGATATAAAAATGTTAAGCCTGGATTATGAGAAAATAGTACAGGAAGCTTTAACCAAGCTATCACCTCAACGGCGCCTGGTTTATCTTTTAAGCAGGAAAGATGGCTTAAAGCATGAAGAAATCGCCATTCGCCTCAATCTGTCAAAGAATACTGTAAAAAATCATCTCGTTGATGCACTTCGCCACATTAGGGCTCATTTAGGTAAAGAAACAAGTTCATTAATGTTGACCCTTTTCCTGCTTCAATAGCTCCTTCTTTCAATATATTATCATCATTCTTGAATGATAGTTTAATTTCTTACGATTTTGATTAGTCCTATTTCTTACATGATGTGTCTTATTAAATAGAAGCATCCCAGTTTCTTTATATCGCCTTATTATTTACTCAAATATTAAATAAACCGGCTGCCTTCTACCTGACAGGAACAAAACTAACAGGATAATATATCCCTGCCTGAAAAATAAATTATTGAATCTTTTACAATCCAAAAACAACCTGCGTATGATGGAAGATTTTTATTACTGATAAAAAAGTTTGAATGTGATTGAGGCACATTCAAACTATAAAATTTCAGCCATTGGCTTTCTTACCAATCCCATTTAGTGGGGATTGAAAGGGTAATTATTTATTAAAATAACTATACACAAACTTATGACAAAATTTTTATTTCGCTCCTGCCATTCCTACTTATTTATGCAATCGGGCTTCCTGCTTATCATTTTGACACTGTTGGGCATTACTGCGGCAAGATCCCAGGGAAACCAGGCATATAAATCATTGTCAACAAAGATTTCTTTAGAGTTAGAGAACGGTTCTTTGAAAGAAGCGTTGAAAAAAATAAGCAATGAAGCCGATGTAAGTTTTGCTTATAGCTCAAATTACATTCCATCAAACGAAAAATTAAGTATCCAGGTAAAAGAGGAAGCATTGGAACGCGTACTTAAAAAGGTGTTGTTTCCATTTAGCCTTGGTTTCCAGGTTTCAGAAGGCATTATTTTAATTGAAAAAGTGGATAAAAAAATCGAGCCTGACACTGAACCTGCTGAAAGTGCCGAAAAGCAGCATGGGCCCAGAGAACAAGTGATAAAAGGCAAAGTAACAGATAACAGAGGCCAGCCGCTGCAGGGTGTAAGTATAACGGTTAAAGGAACCTCTTTGGCAACGGTCACTAATGAAACAGGTGATTTCACTTTAAATGCACCTGAAAATGGGATCCTGGTATTTTCATTTATTGGATATGCGGTAAAAGAAGTACTTATTAATTCACAATTAATGATAAACGTAGAATTGAAGGCGACTGTTGAAGAGTTGGGAGAAGTTGTAATAACCGGGTATTCTGCACAAAAGAAAAAAGACATCACCGGGGCTGTTGCAGTAGTGGATATCAGGGCAATGAAATCTATTCCTGCGGGTTCTGCCTCTCAGGCACTCCAGGGACAGGCATCTGGTGTGAATGTCATTAGTTCAGGTGCGCCCGGCGGCCGAAATGACATTTTTATTCGTGGTGTTACCTCCTTTGGAAATACGCAGCCCTTAATCATTATAGATGGTGTGCAGGGCGATCTGAATAACCTTAACATTAATGATATAGAATCAATGCAGATATTAAAAGATGCGGGTGCTGCTTCTATTTATGGCGTGCGGGGATCCAATGGGGTTATCGTGGTGACTACCAAAAAAGGAAAATCAGGTCAGCCCATATTGTCTTATGATGCTTACATAGGTATTCAAACTCCGCCGCAAGGCAATGTATTTAACCTGCTCAATTCCGAAGACTATGCGCGGCTTTATAAAGAAGTAAATCCGGGCACCATATTATTTGCTAATGGCTTACCGGATTACACTTATGCGGGCCCGGGAATCGCCGGTACAGCAATGGCCGGGGATGCTGCCATTGATCCTGCGAAGTATAATTTCGATGCAGCCAATCCTGAAAATGATTACCTGATTCAAAAGGTGAATAAAACAGGTACTGACTGGTTCCATGAAATTTTTAAACCTGCACTCATGCAAAGTCATAATTTGACTGCAAGCGGTGGAACGGATAAATCCAACTATCTTTTTTCATTAGGATATTTAAACCAACAGGGAACCTTAATTCAAACCTTTTTGAAAAGATATTCTGCACGGATCAATACACAGTATAGCATAAGGAAGAACATCAGGATCGGCCAAAATGCATATTTATACTACAAACAAAATCCAGGATTTAGTAACCTGAGTGAAGGAAATGCAATTTCTCTTTCATACAGAACACTTCCGATTATCCCTGTTCATGATATAAATGGAAATTATGGTGGCACCTGGCTGGGACCAGAATTGGGCACGGTGGAAAATGCGGTGGCCGTTCAGGAAAGAACCCGGAACAACAGGAACAATGTTTGGAATATAACGGGCAACGCATATGCAGAAGTTGATTTTCTGAACCACTTTACCGCTCGTACCAGTTTTGGCGGCTCCATCCTTAACCAATATAGCTTCAATTTTGGTTTTAACACCTATAATGACAAGCAAGCACATACCCTTTCTAACAGTTTCAATGAAAACGCTCTTTATAACAGCAATTATACCTGGACAAATACTTTAAACTACAATCAGGTTTTTGGGAAACATAATGTGAAAATATTAGCCGGCTCTGAAGCCATAAAGGGATATGGCAGGGGTGTTGGAGGCGGTGCCAGGGATTATTTTTCAACAGATATTAATTATCTCGTTTTGAACAACGGGACTTCTAATATTACCAATTACAGTAATGCTTTTGACAATTCGTTATTTTCTCTTTTTAGCCGTTTGGATTATTCTTTTGATGATAAATATTTGTTAGCGGCTACCATCCGGAGAGATGGATCTTCAGTATTTGGTTCAGATAAGAGATATGGGATCTTCCCTTCTTTCTCATTGGGGTGGCGGTTATCTAACGAAAGATTCATGAAAAATATAACTTTTGTAAATGATCTGAAGCTTAGAGGGAGCTATGGAATTTTGGGTTCACAAGCCAATGTGAATGCATCCAATGCATATACTTTGTTTTCTTCAGGATTTGGAACATCTTATTATGACATATCCGGTTCAGGATCTACCCGGCAGGGATTCTTTCAATCAAATATCGGTAATCCGAATACTGAATGGGAAGAGGATGTAATTACCAACATGGGTTTTGATGTTACAGTTTTAAATAACAAACTCGATTTTTCGTTTGAATGGTATAAAAAATCAATCAATGGCTTATTATTTCCCCAGCCATTGCCTGCAACCACGGGCGACGCAGCACCACCCACAATAAATATTGGAGACATTCAAAATAAAGGCTGGGATGTATCAGCTGCCTACCGGGGGCGGATAAATACCAATTTTCAATACCGGGTAGCTTTAAATTTAACATCCTACAAAAATATCGTGTACAAAATCCCTGCACCTGGCTATTTTGATGTGGCCGGATCACGTATTGGCAATCTGGTTCGTAATCAGGAAGGGTATCCGGTAGGTTCGTTTTTTGGATATGATGTCATTGGGTTATTTACAAATGAAGAGGACGTATCCAATTCCCCTGCACAAACGGATGCAGCACCAGGCAGGTTTAAATACAGGGATACCAATGGAGACAATAATATCAGTCCTGCGGATCGGATCTTTTTTGGAAATCCCAATCCCGATTTTACTTATGGGATCAATCTTGGTATCAATTACAAAAGCTTTGATTTTTCAGGTGTGCTTTATGGTTCCCAAGGGAATGATGTAATCAACTTTGTTCGGTATTATACCAACTTTTTTGGTACCTCTGAAGGAAAAGGAAGGAGTAATGTTTTAAAAGATGCCTGGACGCCTAAAAATCAAAACGCTTCCATTCCCATAGCAGAATATACCAGCTCTTTTAGCACTAATGGAGTGTTTAATTCTTATTACAAAGAGGATGGTTCCTTCCTAAAATTGAGATCAGTAATTATAGGATATACATTGAATCCTGCCGCATTAAAAAAATGGGGCATTAACCATTTCAGAGCTTACCTGCAAGCAGCCAATTTATTTACGCTTACCAAATATACAGGTTTGGATCCTGAACTGACAGGAAGTTTGAGTGGTAACCGGTCCAGCGCTGCATTTGGTATAGACTATGGCAATTATCCTAATAACCAGAAGAATTTCCTGGTGGGAATCAATATCTCATTTTAAAATTAATTAAGATTGAAAATCTATAAGTATATGAAAAATCTATATAGTAAAATATTGTTTATAGGTTGTATTTCGGGGCTGGCTTTGTTTTCTGCCTGCAAAAAAGAATTTCTTGAAAAAGGTGCAATCGGCGCTTTGAGTGAAGCCACCATGGCAAATAAAGCAGGCATAAACGGATTGTTAATCGGCGCTTATTCGCTTTTGGACGGAGTTGGCGCCAATGGCTCAGGCGCTCCCTATTATACACCTGTTAGCAACTACATTTTAGGTGGCATTGCTTCAGATGATGCACATAAAGGATCTGAATACGGAGATATAACAGATTTTGAACAAATTGAAAATTATACACATACTCCTGTTACCGCACCTTTCAATGAAAAATGGATTGCATTGTATGCAGGAGTGCAAAGATCAAACGACGTCTTACGCATACTGGCTAAAGTTACGGATGGCTCCATATCTGAGGATGAAGCATTGCAAGTTAAAGCGGAAGCTATATTTTTAAGAGCGGTATATCATTTTGAAGCAGCAAAAATATGGCGTAATATACCTTATGTCAATGAATCAGTAACATTTAAAGATGGCAATTATAATGTTTCCAACACTATACCCATATGGCCGTTGATAGAAGCTGATTTCAAATTTGCCATTGAAAATTTAAAGCCAGTCAAAAATGATATTGGACAAGCTAATAGCTGGGCGGCAAAAGCCTTTTTGGCCAAAGTATATATGTTTCAATATAAATATGAGGAGGCGAAATCGTTGCTTACTGAGATTATACATAATGGCGTGAATTCGTTGGGGCAAAAATATGCCCTGGTGGATAATTTTTCAGATAACTTTAATCCATTAAAAAAGAATAATTCAGAATCCGTTTTTGCAGTTCAAATGTCTGTGAATGATAATGCTCCTAATGGACTAAATGGAAATGCAGGTGACCTGTTGAATTTTGCCAGCGGCGGTCCGGCGAATTGCTGCGGGTTTTATCAGCCTTCTTTCAGTCTTGTTAATTCCTTTAAAACTGATCCTGCAACCGGCCTGCCATTGCTTGAAACCTGGAATGAATTCGATGTCAAGAATGACCAGGGTATTGCTTCCACCAGTCCTTTTACTCCTTATTCAGGCACATTGGATCCACGCCTGGATTATACCGTAGGAAGAAGAGGCATTCCTTACCTGGATTGGGGAATCATGCCCGGGGCAATCTGGATTGTTTCACAATCAGGAATGGGCCCATACATCCCCATTAAAAACATTTATTACCAGGCTGCAAAAAATACAACATATCAATCTTACGGAGGATGGGCCACCACCACCTCAAATAATTACAACATGATACGCTTTGCGGATGTATTGCTATGGGCAGCAGAAGCGGAAGTGGAAGTGGGAAGCGCGGCCCAGGCCGAATTATATGTTAACCAGGTGAGAAAGCGGGCCGCAAATCCCAATGGCTGGGTACACACTTACGTGGATAACAATGATCCCTTAAAGGGATTCACAGATGTACCTGCTGCTAATTATAAAATTGGTCTTTACAATGGTCAATTCGCAGCCCAGGGTAAAGATTTTGCACGGAAAGCGGTTCGCTTTGAGAGAAAGCTGGAACTTGCAATGGAAGGGCATCGTTTTTTTGATCTTCAACGATATGATAATGGTACTGGTTATATGGCTGATGTTTTGAACAGATACATCCAGCATGAAACCAGTATTCCGGGATACAACTTTTTATATATGAATGGCGCCAAATTCATAAAAGGGAAAAATGAATTGTATCCAATACCACAAACCCAGATTGACTTAAGCATGCAAAATGGAGCAGCTACGTTATTGCAGAATCCTGGCTATTGAGTACGCAAGATTTTAATATATTACTTGATTAGTCCTGTTTTGCTTTTGAGGTGTCTTTAGTATATAGCTTCTTTCTACAAGGTAACATTTACAGAATGGAACATTCATTTAGACTACAGCAATTGTTTGAAAAATATTTGAAAAATAAGTGCACGGCAGAGGAATTGAAGGAGCTCGGAAAATTACTCCAGGAAAATAAGGATGAGGATATACTTATAGATCAAATGCAATCCATCTGGCATCAAAAAAAAGAAGAGAATCCTGTTTTTCCGGTCGATTGGAATAGGATGTATGTAAATGTTACCACATCAAAGGCAAACCTATATCCATTGAGCCAAAATAAAACTTCCGGCATAAGGAGAATGTGGTACAGAGTCGCTGCCGTGGCTGCTTTATTCGTTTTGACATTCAGTTTCTATTTTATGTTAAATAGGGAAGAAAAATTAGAAATAGCCTTTGTTGAAAAAACGGTGCCGTTTACTCAAACAACGGTGGTGTTACTGGCTGATGGAAGCAAGGTCACTTTAAATGCAGGGAGCAGCCTTCGTTATCCTGAAAAATTTGAGAAAGATGAAAGAAGTGTTTATTTGGACGGTGAAGGTTATTTTGAAATAACCCATAATCCTAAAAGACCATTTATTGTTTATTCAGGAGATTTAAAAACGAAAGTTTTGGGAACAACATTTAATATCTCGGCTTTCTCTACCTCTGCAAAAAAGGAAATTACAGTACTGTCAGGCAAAGTGGCAGTGGATGAAGTTGCATCAGGACAGCAGGTTACAATTATTCGCAAACAACGCGTTACACTGAATGTTGATGATAACAGCTTTATAAAATCGGATATATCCAGTCCGGAGGATGCCATTGGCTGGATGCAAAACAAGTTGATATTTGATGATACTTCACTCAAAGAAGTTGCCAGCCAGCTTTCAAGAAAATACGGAGTAAAAGTTTCTCTTGAAAATAATCAATTAGCAGGCTGCCGCATCTCTGCTGTATTTAGTCATCAATCATTACCTGAAGTGTTGAAGGTAATTAGCCGACTAACGAAAACACAATATAAGCAGGAGGGCAATGAGATTAAAATATATGGAAAAGGCTGTGCATGATCTGATGAGGTTATTCAAAAAAAATTAATCTAAGCATACACATAATTATTGATCACAAAATATCAAAACAGACTCAAACTCACTTTTTACCGGGACTAATCATTAAACGCTAAAAAATAATTATCTCTTTTTTGACACCCAATCAAACGATCAATTGTTTGATCAAAACCTTAGTGCCTTTATCTAGAAATAACCTATTGATTTTAAAAATAAACATATCCAAATGAGTTGTAGAAGTTACTTTAAATCGTTTATTTATCTTTCATTGTTTGTTTTTTTTGCAATCACTAATGGCTGTAAAAATGCAAATACTGCTTCCTCAGATGTACCACCTGAAAAAGCACTCGCTACTTTTCAATTGGCTCCCGGTTTTCAAATTGAAATGATTGCAAGTGAGCCATTGATTTCAGATCCGGTAGCTATGGAAATTGATGAATTCGGACATCTTTATGTAGTGGAAATGCATGGTTATCCACTTGATAAAAGCGGGTCCGGCAAAGTAAAAATGCTTACGGATTCGGATGGGGATGGCCTAATGGATAAATCCGTCATTTTTGCCGAAAATTTACTATTGCCTACAGGTGTAATGCGTTGGAAAAAAGGAATTTTAGTGACCGATCCTCCCAATGTATTGTACCTTGAAGACACCGATGGCGATGGAAGGGCAGATATAAGGGATACCCTGTTGACAGGTTTTGCCGTATCGAACCCCCAGCATAATGTCAATAATCCCATTTTAGGAATTGATAACTGGATATACATCGGTCATGAACCGGCGGTTACAACGCAATTATACAAAGAAGAGTTTGGAGATGTAGGTGGAGATATTTATTATCCAAATCAACCGCAAAGTCCACGGCTTCCCCAAAATGCCCGAGGTCGTAGTGTACGTATTCGACCTGATCATTCCAGGCTTGAAATATTATCTTCCAATACCCAATTCGGACACAGTTTTGATGTGTTTGGACGGCATCTTTTGGTGAGCAATGCGAACCACATTTTTCATGAAGTGATTGCTGCCCCGTATCTTAACAGAAACCCGGAATTGCTTGTAGCAAATGCCACGCAATCCCTTTCGGATCATGGTACTGCTGCAGAAGTATTTCCCATCACTAAAAATCCGGAACACCAGCTGTTGACTGATGTTGGCGTTTTTACATCAGCCTGCGGACTTACCGCTTATGGAGGAGGGTTGTTTCCTGCGCCATATGATAACGTAACATTCGTGGCTGAACCGGTTAGCAATATTGTACATGCAGATTTGTTAAAAGATAAGGGAGCAAGTTTTACGGCCAGCCGTGTATTTCCTGATAAAGAATTTTTAGCTTCCACAGATGCCTGGTTCCGCCCGGTGAATATGTATGTTGGTCCGGATGGAGCGCTTTACATACTGGATTATTATCGGCAAATTATTGAACATCCGGAATGGATGGCAGAAGAAGTGGTAAAATCAGGAGCGCTTTACAATGGAATGGATAAAGGGCGTATTTATCGTGTCACTCCAAAAGGAACTAAGTCTGCTGACTGGTCAAAAAATTTAAAACTTGGAGATGCGAGCAACGAGGAATTAATTAAAAAACTGGCTGATGCTAATGTGTGGTGGCGTCGCAATGCGCAACGTTTGCTGATTGACCGAAATAATAATGATGCTGTTCCGGCACTCGAGCAAATGGCTGAAAACAATCCTGATTTCTTAGGCCGATTACATGCGCTTTGGACATTAGAGGGATTAAATCAGCTTCGTCCTGAAATTATAAAAAAAGCATTAACCGATTCCATCGCCGGCATTCGTGAAAATGCAATACGCCTGGCAGAGCAACAGCTCAATGCACAGCCGGACCTTACCAGGGCATTGCTGGCATTGCAAAATGATCCGGATCCAAAAGTAAGATTTCAACTGCTTTGTACGCTGGGTTTTATTGACACGCATGAAGTAGCCCAGGCCAAGGAAAATATTTTATTTAAAGACTTAGACGATCCCTGGATGCAAATTGCAGCGCTTTCTGCCCCATCTTCAAATAAAACGGATCTGATGGAAGCCGTACTGCGTCGTTATCAGCCTGGCGTTCCGGCCTTTGATTTATTGGTCGAGCGATTAAGTGCAATAGCCGGAGCCGGTGGGCAAATGACAAGAATACAATCTCTGATCCGTAAATCAATACAACCCTTGCCTGAAGATAAGAGTGGTTGGCAGGCTGCGATCCTGAATGGACTGGCGGAAGGAGCCAGGAACAAAAAAAATGTTTCTTCCTCTTTGCTATCAGAACAAAAATTACTGCTTAAAGCCGCTTTTGACCATCCGGCTTCTTCGGTTCGCAAAGCGAGTTTAGGCTTATTGAAAGTAATAGGTTTGCCGGACGGAACTGATACAAAAGCCGCATTAGAAAAAGCTATTAAAACTGCAGAAGATAACAATGCACCTCCCCAAAATAGAACAGAAGCTATACAGTTTATAGCGCTGGGAGATCCGGCCCCACAGGCAGATTTACTTAAAGAATTAATTACTCCCAATGAGCCCTTACCTGTTCAAATGGCTTCATTGCGTACACTTAGTGCTATAAAAGGACTAACAGTAAGTCATTTTGTATTGGAGAAATGGCCAACGCTTACACCTGATCTTAGGGATGCGGCTATTAATACATTTCTTGGAAATGATGAACGTACCAGCCTCTTACTTGATGCAATTGAAAAGGGAAAAATAGATCAGGCAAATATTGGATGGCCAAGAAGTGTTAGGCTTATGGCTCAGAAAAATGAAAGTTTGCGGAACCGCGCCCGTGCTTTATTAACTAAAAAGGACGATGATCGGGAAGGAGTTTTAAAGCAATATCAATCCTCATTAAGTTTAAATGGTAAACTGGAAAACGGGAAGGTGGTTTTTCAAAAAAATTGCGCTACCTGTCACCAGATAGGAGGAACCGGAGGAATCTCATTTGGTCCTGATCTTGGTACAATAAGGAACCGCAATCCTCTGTCAATTGTAACTGATATTCTGGATCCAAATAAATCTATTGCGGATGGCTATGATGTATGGTTGATAGAGTTGAATTCAGGAGAATCATTACAAGGATTAATTTCTACAGAAACACCCACCGCCCTCACACTCAAAAATTATGGCGGACAGGAGAAAACTATTTCGCGCCAGGATATAAAATCCTTGAAAGCGCTTGGAATGTCGTCTATGCCTGTTGGGCTTGAAAAACAAATCAGTCCGCAGGAAATGGCTGATTTATTAAAATATATCCGGAATCCCAAATAGTGCTTGTATTAAACAAGTTCAAATGGAATAATCAAATTATACCACAGCAATTAAATTTAAAACCTTCAATCGATGGCTTATGATTACAAACAAAAAAATATCCGGGAATTATTTTGTCCCGGATTGCTTTAAAGTTTTGGTTCTTGTTTTCTTATCCGGCTTTTTATTTCCTTTTCAGGTATTCAGCAAAAATGATGTGCAAAGAACAGCATCATTGAATGATAAATCGAAAGCGGGATCAACCAATGCCAGGTTCAAAAATACATTTCGCGCATCTGTTGTTAAAGTTGATATCACTCCTGATAATTCACAACAGCTACTTGGTTACCAGGCACGAAAATCTACGGGTGTTCATGATAAAATTTACCACCGCATTGTAGCCATTGATGATGGAATAACCCGGTTTTTTATTGTGTCGTCCGACATCTGCCTGGTTTCGCCTTCTGAATATGATAAGGTTGCAAAAAGACTTCAAAAGGAGTATAATATTAATCCAATAAATTTTTGGTGGTCGGTAACACATACGCATTCAGCGCCGGAGGTAGGTCCTGCCGGGCTTCCTGCAATTTTTCTTGGCGAGAGATACAAGCACGAATTTGATGCTGAATATACCGGAATGGTTGAAAAAAAACTGGTTGATGGAATTGCAGAAGCCATACAAAAATTAGCTCCTGCTAAACTCGGGTACGGTTGGGGTTACTCACAGGCAAACATCAACAGGCGTGCACGGGACATAGATGGAAAAACCTCCCTGGGATTAAATCCTGACGGGCCGGTTGATCGCAGGATCGGATTAATAAGAATTGAAAATAACCAGGGTAGTCCGCTCGCTTTGCTGGCCAATTACGCCATTCATGGTACGGTAATGAGTGGGACCAACCTTGAAATTAGCGGGGATGCACCGGGAATCGTTTCCGAATATGTAGAAGAAAAAACCGGCGTTCCACTGCTTTTTATTAATGGAGCCGCGGGAAATATTGCTCCCATTTATAGTGTTTATCCAAGTCCTGCGGCAGGACATTTAAAAGAGTTCAAAGTTTTATTGGGAAATAAAATTTTGGATGCGAATGCCAAAATTAGCTCCATGACAGATGAGGTTGTTATTAAAAGCGGGTTCAATGACAGTTGAAACACCCAGGAAAGAAGGATTAGGCTGGCCTTCAGAACTAGGCAGATTATACCCGTACCACAAAGGCTGGAACTAACCTGGTTAAACTTGCCAATACGCTTTCCTTAATATAAATGATGATTTGGCAATATGGAGTGCGCCGTTGGAATTGTTTTGCGAAATATCAAACGAAGTGCGTGATAAATCTCCCTTTCCTTACACATTTTATTTTGGTTATACCAATGGCTGGTTGGGTTATTTGTTGGCCGAAGAAGAAATTCAATATGGTGGTTATGAACCAACGGTTTCCCCTTATTCACCTTCTGCTGCAAGAGATCTTACAGAATCAGTTTTGGGTTATCTCACAGGAAAAATGCAATCTGTTAAGCAATAATCATAATCTAAAAATTCAATCATGAACACCTATCTTCTAAAGTCATATTTAGCTTCTTTTTCTTTTATAATGCTATTCCATGATGTTGGATTTTGTCAAAAAACAACCATTGCATGGCCGCAGGGAAAGCAAATAGCAGTGAGTCTAAGTTTCGACGATGCAAGGTTGAGTAATGTGGATGAAGGAACCAAACTGCTGGACGAATATAATATTAAGGCTACTTTTTTTGTAGTTCCTTCAAGTGTCAAACAGCGAATGGAAGGATGGAAGAAAGCAGTTGCCAATGGCCACGAAATTGGCAATCATTCGGTTTATCACCCCTGTAGTGGCAATTTTCCCTGGGCAAGAGACAAGGCATTAGAGGAATATTCACTTGAGAAAATGCGGGCCGAATTACTGGAAGGGAATAAAATGGTTTACGATTTACTGGGTGTCAAGCCCCAAGTCTTTGCTTATCCCTGCGGACAAAAATTTGTAGGCAGGGGAGTGAATACAAAAAGCTATGTTCCGGTTGTTGCAGAATTATTTCTGGCCGGCCGTGGTTGGCTTGATGAAGCTCCGAATGATCCCGGTTATTGTGACATGGCTCAGTTGACGGGAATGGAAATGGATGGAAAAAGTTTTGAACAAATCCTTGCAATATTTGAAAATGCTAAACTACATGGGCAATGGGTTGTACTTGCCGGACATGAAACGTCAGAATCAGGTAATCAAACTACCCGGCTTTCGATGCTGAAAAAATTATGTGAATATGCACAAGATCCGGCAAATGGGATATGGATTGCACCTGTAGGAACTGTTGCCAAATATATTCAAAACCAAAAAGAACAAATTCTTCATAAATAAAACTGCTTAATATGAAAAAACATTTCTTTCCATACAGTATTTTGAAAAATTTGCCACTGCTGATGTTTGCTTCTGCTTTTTTTGAATGGGTGAAAAAATTAGCCGCAAATAATTTACCTGATATATTTTCTCTTAAGATAAAATGGAGCAAAGGGAAAAATAATAGCTGGTTTTGTTTGCTTATTACTTATTCCTTCATTAAGTCTTTTGGCTCAGACAACAACTATTACCGGTACGGTGAAGGATGAAAAAGGTCTCCCATTACTGGGCGCAAGCGTGATAGTAAAAGGAAGTTCAGTCGGTACCAGTACCAACGAAGCAGGTAAATTTAGTATTTCAGTACCTGTCGGGGGAATACTTGTTTTTAGTAATGTAGGTTTTGACAATAAAGAAGTGTCGATAAATGGCCAAACAATTATTGATGTCCAATTAAATGCTTTATCGCCAATCACTCGACGAGGTTGTGGTAGTGGGATATGGAACACAGAAAAAGGAGTCTGTAACAGCCGCTATTTCTACCTTAAAAGGCAAAGAAATGGCGTCTACCCCAATTACTAATTTAAGTAATGGTTTAGGTGGTAGAGTTTCAGGGGTAATAGTAAGGCAAAACAACGGCGAACCAGGGAATGATGGATCTAATATTTATATACGGGGAATATCCTCAACAGGGGCAAATCAGCCTTTATTAATAGTGGATGGCATACCCAGGGATTTTAAACAACTCGACCCTAATATCATTGAGTCGTTTACTATTTTGAAAGATGCGGCTGCTGTAGCCCCTTATGGAGTTGCTGGTGCTAATGGCGTAATCCTTGTAACAACGAAACGGGGGAAAACAGGGACACCATCAGTGACGTATAATGCCTATGTAGGTTTTCAGAATCCAACAGTATTCCCAAAATATGTCAGCGGGTATCAATTTGGTTTATTGCAAAATGCAGCGGCAAAAAGTTCCGGCTTGCCGCTTCCATATTCGGACAAAGCCCTTCAGAAGTTAAATGATGGTTCAGATCCGGATGCGCTGCCAAATCCTGATGTTTATAAGGATTTAATCACCAAAAATGCTGTTTTAACCAATCATAATATTGAAGTTTCAGGAGGTACCGAAAAAGTGAAATACTATGCTGGTTTAGGTTATCAATTTCAGGAAGGAATGTGGCCTACTACCAATGACAAAAAATATAATCTCGCCATTAATCTGGATGCTCAGGTGACAAATTCAACTAAAATAAGTTTTAATGTCAATGGAAGAGTACAGCAAGCATCTTATCCATCCATCACCACAGGCCGGCTTTTTGAATTGATAGGATACACACATACTCAAAACGGACCTTTGTATTTTAGTAATGGTTTACCAGGCACGTATATTACTGCGAGCCTGTTTAATAGTGGATATTCGAAAATAAATACAACGGCGTTGTATTCACAATTATCCATTGAGCAGGAGCTAACCTTTATCCCCGGATTAAAAGCGAAAGGAACAATTGCTTATGATCCAACAATCAATAATGAATAAGCTTTGGCGCACACCTGTTCATAAGGCAACTATAGATACCTCTCAACATCCTTATGTAATTACGGATGGCATATTTGAACAATCCAAATCTTCCCTTAATCAAAGCTTTACACAAGCTTACCAGCTGGTATATCAAGGTTCCCTGAGCTACAGTAAACTATTTGGAAAAAATAACATCAGCGCTTTAGGGTTTGTTTGAAGCAAAAGACAATAATAGCCTTGGTTTGGGAGCTTCAAGAAGAAACTACAATTTAAATATTGATGAAATTAATATGGGAAGCTCAAGCCAGGCTGATATGTCCACAACTGGTACATCCAGCGATGCCCGGCAGGTTGGCTTAGTATATCGCGTAACATACGATTACGCAAATAAATATTTATTCGAGGCAAGCGGAAGATATGATGGCAGCTATTATTTTGCTCCGGATCGTCAATTTGGTTTTTTTCCGGCGTTTTCAGTTGGCTGGCGTTTGTCAGAAGAGAAATTTATGAAAAATATAGAGTGGATCGATAATCTTAAAGTGAGAGGATCTTATGGTGAAGTAGGAGCACTTGCCGGTGCACCATTCCAGTACTTAAGTACATTTAATGCATTTGGTCCGGCGTATGTTTTAGGTGGCCAAGCAGTACAAGCTGCAAGTGAACGTAACGAAAATAATCCAAATATTACATGGGAAAGAGCTAAAAAAAGCGATATAGGGTTTGAAGCGTCTTTTCTAAAGGGATTATTAAGTGTGGAAGCCGATTATTTTTTCGAAAAAAGATCCAATATGCTGGTAAATCCTGATGTAATTGTTCCGGCTGAATATGGAATCGGACTTAGTCAGGTAAATGCCGGCATTATGCAAAACCAGGGAATTGATATTTCCATTAATTCTACTTACAGCATATCAAAAGATCTCAGTGTATCCGTAAGTGGGAACTTTACCTATGCAAAAAATAGTTTATTAAAGGTTTTTGAAACGTCAACGACATACAATAATCCGAATCGTAGAATAACAGGCAAACCGCTTGGAACTCAATTCGGCTTTCACTCTTTGGGTTTCTTCCAGGTTTCGGATTTTGACCAGGACGGAAGCTTGAAAAAAGGGATTGCCATTCAACCTTGGGGGAAAGTGCAACCGGGTGACATTCGATACGAAGATATAAATGGAGATGGAAAAATTAATGACGATGATCGAACAAAAATTGGTGATCCGTTGGTACCACAATTGATCTATGGTATATCTCCTTCGATTCGTTATAAAGAATTTACGCTCGATATATTTTTTCAAGGTGTAGCGAAAGCGAATCTTTATATGGACAGACAAAATGCATGGGCTTTTTATAACGGGATGTCGGCGCTTGTAGAAAATATGAATTATTGGACACCCGAAAATCCAAATGCAAAAAATCCTCGTATCACTTCTGGTCCAACTACTAACAATACACAAACCTCATCTTTCTGGATGCAAAGTGGAAGTTATTTAAGATTGAAAAGTGCTACACTTGCATATTCCCTTCCGTCATCCATTTTGAATAAAATTAGCATCCAGAATGCCAGGCTTTTTGTTTCGGGACAGAATATTATTACATGGTCGAAATTAAAAAACTTTGATCCTGAAAGTACTGCGCCATATTCGAATCTTTATCCTCAACAAAGAGTTATCTCAATAGGTCTTAATATCACCTTCTAGAATTTTAAAAACCAGAGCTATGTTTAACATTAAAATATTATATGCAAAGTTTACATTCATATTATTGGTTACCGGGTTAGCATCTTGTAATAAATTTTTAGAAGTTCAACCTAAGGATCAAATTACAGCTAATTCAATTTTTGAAAGTACCAGCAATGCGGATTTGTTTTTGAATAATATTTACGCAGGATTACCAGGTCCATTCAATACGTTTGACCCAACCGAAAATTTTACAGATAATGCTATGAATGGGGTGAATGGGCAAGTTAGCAGAGTGCTATATGCAAATTCTGTATATACTGCCAGCAATGCGCCAAGTTATTGGGGACATTACAACAATATAAGAGCATGTAATTTATTTATTGACAAAGTTACAGCTTCTGCTCTTCCCGATGCCTGGAAGAAACAAAGATTAGGTGAAGCCCGGTTTTTGAGAGCCTATTATTATCATTTACTTTGGACACATTATGGAGGGGTTCCTATTATTACCGATGTTTTAACCCAGAGCCAGGGAGATGAAATGTTCCGGCCTCGAAACACCGACGCCGAAACATTTAAATTCATTGTTGATGAATGTGCGGCTATAGTTGATGACCTGCCAATTCAGGCAGAAGCAGGAAGGATTTCCAAAGGGGCAGCACTTACTTTAAAGGGATGGTGTGAATTATTTGAAGCGAGTCTATTGAAAAATCCATCTAATGATAAAAGTAAATGGGCTTTGGCCGCAAGCACAAATAAGGAGATTTTGAATTTAAAAATCTACGGTTTGTTTCCTGATTATAATACGCAGTTTTTTGAAGACAACAATGACAATATAGAAACAATTTTTGCTAAGAAATATTTAGGCGGAACAAATCTTGGTGGAAGTAGAGAAGGCTTACAGGGAACATGGATTGTGGGCGGCGTGCAACGGGCATACGGCGGTGTGGATCCAACCCAGGAACTGGTTGATGAATATGTGATGTCAAACGGGTTACCGATTACTGATCCTAACTCAGGATATGATCCTCAAAATCCTTATGTAAACAGGGAAAAAAGGTTTTATCAGTCTATAGTATACGATGGATCAATTTGGGCTGGTTCTGAAATAGTGATCAAGCACGGAATTGGCAGTAGAAATGAAACCGATCTAAGTAACCTTAATGAGTCTACAAACACCGGTTATTATTTGCGGAAAGGATTAAATCCCAAATATGCAATCAATGGAAATAATTTGCAGAACAGTGCCAACTTTATCATTTTTAGATATGCAGAAGTGTTGTTGAATTATGCGGAAGCGCAGAACGAATCAGTAGGACCCGATGAATCTGTATATGAGGCAATTAATCAGGTGAGACATCGGTCGGATTTGCCTTCTTTACCGGAAGGGTTGAGTCAGGAGCAGATGCGTGTGACAATTCATAGAGAACGTAGGGTGGAACTTGCATTTGAAGAAAAGCGCTGGTACGATTTAATCCGGTTAAAGATCGCTGAAAAAAATCTGAATGGTCCGCTGCATGCCATGTTGATTGAAAATGAAAATAACAAATGGGTTTATAAAATTGTACCCGCCGCTGAGGGAGCCAGGACATTTTATGCAGACAAAAATTACCTATATCCAATACCTCAATCAGCTATTGATAAAAATCAAAATTTAATTCAAAATCCGAATTACTAATGCTATATCTGCTCGGATCAGTTTGATGCTGCCAGTTTGTGATTTTTACTAAAATTGTAATACATGTTGGTTATCAATAATTGTTTTGCTTTTGAGTTGTCGGCTTCAAGGCAAGCAAAGTTTCATTTTTAGCGGAAAATCACATCATCAGCAGCAAAGATCTTCAGAGGCAGTTGTGGGGTATCTTCAAGGCAATACTCAAAAATCTTCGCCTTCTAAAATACCTAAGCAAGGAAATTAAAGGATTAAAAATCTGAATAGTTTAAATAACAATAAAAATATAATTATGAATATAGCAATTAAAGTTTTAGGAATGATATGCTCTTTAAGCTTTATGGCATGTAATAATATTTCAAGTTCTAATGAAAAGGAATTTGATGAGCCTGTCACACAACAGGCTGTAGCTGAATTAAACGGCGTTAATAACCCTGAACTTGTTCGTATAGAAGTGGATGGTGTACTAAAACTCACGGCAGAAAATGGAAAAGCTACAGGTCCTGAGATTAAGTACATGCCCGAATGGAGAGCTTTTGGATGGTTTACAGCCAAAGACAAAGTTGAATGGGAGGTAGAAGTGCAGAAAGCAGGAGAATATCAAACAACACTGGAATGGTCAGTTTCTGATGAAGAAGCCGGTAAGGAATTTCTTTTGGAAACCAAAAATCAAAAATTAACGGGAAAAGTAGCTCCAAGCGGTTCATGGGAAACATTTAAAACGGAACCTATAGGTACTGTCAAACTTGAAGCGGGAATTCAAAACATAACCTTCAAATCCAACCAGCATTTTGATAAGGGAGCAATCCTTGATCTAAGGGAAATAAGATTGACATTATTGAAATAAGCAATTGCCGCAGGGAGGCCTGCAGATTTCAGGGTAACAATTTTCTAAAATTTATACATAGCATGGAAAAAGAAATTGGGAATAAAAAGGTTCAAAAAAATCATTGTGTTTCCCGTAAGTGCAAAAAATAATCTGCACTAATGTTTTGTATCCTTTTATTTATCTGTACAGGAATTGCCTTAAATGCATTAGGGCAAGGATTTAAAGCTGCTGTGGTTAAAATAGATATTACAAAAATAAAGGCTCATTATCCAACACCTTTTTTCAAATCTATAAAATATCTGCGAATTGTTGTTGACTCATAAATTTTAAAGTTTGGCTACTTAGGTTATGTTGGCCCTGGTATCCATTATTAACGATATCTCCGATACGGTGCTCGAATTTACAGCCTCTTTCCACTTTGTGGAATATTTCAAAAGGCAGCCGGCTTTACACCGCAATTATTCCCGCAATCCATTTACTGATACGATACCATTTTCATTTTCACCATATTTTGCTTAATTTATTGTATGAAATTTGTAGTCATTACCTCTGAAAAAGTATCATGAAAAGAATATTAAGAACGGCTGATCTTCCTACACTGCTTATTCGCCTTACGGTGGGGTCGATTTTTCTTTCCGAAGGTTTACAGAAATACATTACGCCTGATGCTACCGGAGCAGGAAGGTTTGCAAAAATTGGTTTTAGTAATCCCTCATTCTGGGCATATTTCACAGGTTCCTTTGAAATTGTTTGCGGTATCCTGGTGTTGCTAGGACTGTTTACAAGATTTGCTGCCATTCCTTTGCTGGTGATCCCGGCCTTCATTACTACAAAGTTCCATACTACAGACAAAGGTTTTTGGTCATTTGCCCATGAATACCGTACGGATTTTGCCATGACAATGCTATTGATTTACCTGCTGATCTATGGCGGCGGAAATCATTCAATGGATAAAAAGCTCACCAACGCTTAAATTGTACCATATGGAAAATGAAATCAATCATTTCATGAAAATGCCAATCGCAGAAGTTTAGTAAAGCAAGGATTGATCTCTCAAACAAAAATGAGGTTTTAAATCAGTTCTATCAATGAAGATTGCATTGTTTTAAATCAGCGGGCGGAATTCAGGCTGTGCGTTTAAAACGTTCACTTAACGAAATAAGGTAGCGCATCTTTTTTAATACCGGGTTTCCTTGAATTCTATACTATAGATCGCTTTTTGGTTTCCTGGTACGCCATCGCCTATATCGTAGGTTTTACTTAGTTCCATGGTTTTATCTTTGGCTTCTTCCAGCAGTTGTTCCCATGGCAGTCCGGCGCCTTTTTCTACGTCTTTTTTTATCAGCATTTTAAGGCATTTGGCGAAATTATAGGTAAAAATGCTTCCAAGCTTATCATCGGATACCGCGCATTCTCCTTTACTTGCTGAAGCTACAATAATAGAAGCGGAATAGTCGCAAAACAACGTTCCACAGGTTTCTTTGTTAATAATTACAGGTTCTTTATGCTCATTCCTCAAATCCTCACTGCCGCCTTTGTAATTTCTTTTAAAGTGAATAAGGCTGTTGCAGCAATCGCCTATTACAATATTAAGCCGTGCACCCCTGCGTTTGATTAATTCAAAAAGATCCGCCAGATTTTCCGTATGCGCATTTACCACATCTATCTTATCTGATGCGGGGTGCGACCGCAGATCTACCTGCGGATATTGGTTTGCAGTTTCTTTTTCATATCTGAAACCATGACCAGAATAATAAAACACCACAATATCGTTGCTTCCGGGCTTTAACAAATGAATAGCGCCCAGTATGTTTTCCTTGCCATAATCTTCACCCTGTATAATAAGCGCTATATAATGGAAATTCATTTCTTCAGAAAGCTTTTCAAAGATGTGTTGTACGGAATCAATGTCTTCCGCACAACCTTTGCCGATCATAGGATCTATCGTATTGGCTGCAATCACCAGTATAAGTTTGGTTTTAGCACGTTTTGCCAATTTCGACATCTTTTCAGTGAATTGCTTTTTTTGTTCAAAGAAAGATTCCGCCATTCCAGGTTGCTTATAATTTCCCATACGATATGGTTTATATGTGGAAATAAGGTCTTACTAAAATTAAGCACATTACTGAAATGAAATTGTTAAATACAACAGCTTTATTATAAGTCATAAACAGAAGGTTGATCGAAGGGCAGATCAAAAAAAAGAATCTGATTTCCCAATAAGATACAACCCTTCAGGTATCCGTTTTTGCCAGGAAATAATATTGAAAAAAATTGAAAAAAATGAGCAATTTTACACATGAAATGTTTGAAATCAACGCTTCGCTTTTTTCTGTTGTGTTGTTTTGTTACATTATTTATACCCTATGGTTATGCACAGGCATCTAAAATAGAGCGCCTTTCCCAATTATTATCATCAGAAAAGGCGGACAGCAATAAGGTTACGCTTCTCTGGCAACTGGCAGAGCAATACCAGTCTTTTAAACCAGACACATCTTTACTATTGGCTCAAAAAGCGTTGTTACTTGCACAAAGAATAAAATTTACAGAAGGGGAATCCCGGTCTCTGGCGCTGCTGGCCACTTCGCAATATTTATTGGGTGATTATCCGAACGCATTGAACAACTATATGCTGAAACTTAAAATTGAAGAGAAAAGAAACAATCCCCGCAATTATGCCAGCGCCCTGAATAATATTGGACTCACCTATATTTTACTCGAAGACTATACCAATGCATTGGGATACCTGTTTCGCGCCGATTCTACCGTAAACGCAGCAGGCGGAAAAACAAAAGAAGAATTGAAGTATGATATTGCAATAAACATAGGCGAAGCATATTACCGTATGAAAATACCCGACCCGGCTTTCATCTATTTCAACAGCGCTTTAAGCCTGGCAGAAATTTCCGGTGACAGCGCGGCTGTGGGAGTCGCCATACTTGGAAAAGCAAATGTATTGGCATTGAAAAATGAAATTCAGGAAGCTTTGCAATACTATCACCAGGCTTACAGTTATTTGTACCGGGGTTCAGACATGGATATACTTTGCGAATTAAACCTGGGAATGGCAAAAGCTTATGCAATACTCGGCGTAAATGATTCTTCCGTGTACTTTGGTAACAGGAGTTATTCCCTGGCGAAAAAAAGTAAATTTTTATCCCACCAGTTGGATGCGGCGTTATTTCTTAGTGGCATATACAACAAATCAAAGCAGTACAACCAGGCATTTTTTTACCTGCAACAAGCGGTATTATTGAAAGATTCCGTCAAAGGCCAGGAAAAAATAAGAGCCGCTGCAAACCTTTCCATCAATGAAAAATTGCGCCAGGAAGAAATTGCCGAGCAAAAAATAAGAAGAGAAGAAGCCAGATTTCAGCAATTACAATTGTGGATAATAGCCGTTTGCATTCCGGGATTGTTTTTAATTACCCTGTTGGTAAGCCGCATACAAATAAACAGGAAGCTGATAACATTTATGGGCATTATTTCCCTGCTTTTTTTGTTTGAATTTCTCACCTTACTGTTGCATCCGGCAATTGCCCGCTTAACTCATCATATTCCCATATTGGAATTGCTGGTATTTGTAGCTATTGCGGCATTACTGGTGCCTGCACATCACCGGCTCGAACATTCCCTGATAAATAAGCTTACCGAAAGAAACGAAAACCTTAAAGGATCTAGGATCAAAACACAAAAAACCATTTTAAAAAATAATACCGGTTCGCGTTGATGCTGTTATCCCAATTCCTGGAAATTGCAACGGTTGATTAAGAAGTAGGCCTGAGCGGTTTTATATTGCCCTTCTTTAAAGGAGTGGTGGCAGCCTTTTCTTTTTTATCGGCAGCAGGTTTTATTGTTGTTTTTTTTGCAGCCATAATAGTTCATTTTAGACCACAAAGATACCGATGAAATGGTTATTCCTTTTAAATTTTTTTCGGAATTGTGCTTAAAAAATTCAGATAAAAACACCGGTTATTTTCTGCCTTCCCGTTTATGAATGGTGCATTTGAATTGATGCCGGATAAAAACCGGCGACAGAGCCGGTGTTGTGCACAATATTAAAGATGAAATGAAGAGATCATCTTAAATAAATGATAGATATCTATCTTTCTGAAAACGATTGAAAGCGGTGACAGGGATTCGTTGCTACAACAAGATATTGATGCATATCTTATATTTGTTGATAGGGGTTTAACAGAAAAACGATTAAATCAATATAAAAAAACTGCGATGAATTATACCGAAAACTTTGATGGAATTAAAGCCAACTCCTTACTTGACTTAAAGTTGCAGCTACTTAATTGTGAAGTAACAATAATGGGGAATGAGTGCTTTGTAAAACAAGAAATATCAGGGCGCAGGTCAGGCAACCAGTAACCGGCAACTCGTTATCAGCGAAAATTCAATCTTCATTTACCAAAACGATCTTGCCTATGTGTTCGCTGCTTTCCATTAACGCATGCGCTTTCCATGCATCTGCCATTGGAAAACTCTGGTAAATTACCGGCGTAAATTTCCCCGATTCTATCAGTGGCCAAACATGCGTTTCTACCTCTTTTGCCAGCGCTGCTTTAAATGCGATATCGCGGCTGCGTAAAGTGCTTCCGGTAAGGGTAAGTCTTTTCTGCATGATATCCCGGATATTCAGTTCCGCCAGATTCCCTTTCATTGTGTTGATAAAAACCAGCCGGCCTTCCGGGCGAAGCAAATGAATATTTTTTTGAAAATAATCGCCACCAATCATATCCAATATAACATCCAAACCTTTTGACTCCAAAGCCGCTTCAAAATCTTCCTTTTTGTAATTGATGCACAGGTCTGCTCCTAAAGAAACGCAGGCATTACATTTTTCTTCCGATCCTGCTGTAGCAAAAACAGTTGCCCCAAATGCTTTTGCTAACTGGATAGCGGTGATGCCAATGCCACTGCTGCCGCCATGAACCAGGAAATGCTCGCCCCCTTTTAGCAAGCCCCTTTGAAAAACATTGTGCCATACCGTAAAAACGGTTTCGGGTAGGGACGCCGCTTGTACATAATCTAAGTCTTTTGGTACTGGAAGACACTGGCCTTGATCCACCGTTACAAAATCAGCGTAACCGCCACCAGAAACCAGGGCGCAAATTTTATCGCCCTTTTTCCAGCGGCTTACCTCAGCGCCAATAGCCTCAATCATGCCGGCAACTTCCAGTCCGGGAATATCAGCCGGAGCCCCTGTAGGAGCGGGATAATGTCCTTTGCGTTGTGCAATATCCGGGCGGTTTACGCCTGCCGCTTTTATACGTATCAATACTTCATTTTTGCCGGGAACAGGTATCGGTCTGTCCTGCAGTTGAAGTACCTGGGGACTGCCTGGTTCTGTAATAACGATGGCTTTCATAAATATGATTGATCTACAAATTTATGTCTAATAAGGCTTCGGATTTCCAACATGAAATATGGATGATTTTTGTTGCATGCATAATATTTCATGGCGTCATCGTTTGCTGCTGAAATCGTTAAAAAAGGATTGTTCTTTTTGAGAAGAAGGAATGTATCTCCGAAATCCAAAAGTCAACAATATCGTCTAAAGAATTCTTGTAATCAACGCCAGGATTTTCCTTATTAAACCTTCTACAACTTTTAACTGAAGATCGTTGTCTTGGAAAAAATTTATGGCCTCATAAAAAGGCGCAATATATTTTTTGATTACGTTTTTAAGGTCTATTTCTTACCATAAATAAAGGCTGCAAGTGTCAGTCGAACTTCTGTTATATTTTGCCATACGTAATCAGTAAAAATACCATTAATAACCAATCATTTAGCGTTTTACATATCAAATTGTTGTTAGCCAATCCGATTAAATTTATTTTTAATACGTTTTCAATTAAAACAAAAATGCAACTTAGTTTTAGATATTGTCCAAATCAAGGGATTCTTTTTTCCATAGATCATCAAAAGAGGCTGACAATGTTTACCAGCTTTTTTACTTACTTGTAAATCCATGAAAGCCGCCTTTTCTTTAGCTAATTGAAAAACCTTTTGCACACTATAGGAGGTTTCCGCTCCCACATCTTTAAATAAACAAGAGGCCTGGCTTTCTTTTATATATGCCCTCAGCTCCTGCCCGTATGGCACCCCAAATGAACTTTCATGAAATAATGGTTCAAGGATGCCTGATCAAAATTTTCACATATAGAATACATTGAATTTATGTCCATCCGGGTCTGTAAAAACAAAACCATAATATCCTTGTCCAAATTCCTCAGCACCGGAGATAATTGTTCCGCCTGCATTCTTAACCTCTTTTTCCCAATTGTCAACTTGCTCTCTGCTGTCAGCCGAAAGAGTGAACACAACTTCATTTCCATATTTTAAGTCGGCTACTTCTCCTTTAATGTTCGATTTAAGTATGTCCTTTAAAAAGAAATGAATTACAAAATCATCTTTGCCAACAAAAAAACTTGTTAGGTCTTTAGAAGCCCCGTTAGATTTAAATCCTAATTCAGTATAAAATTTAGTAGTTCGTTCTAAATCCTCCACAGTTAGATTTGCCCATATATGCTTTGGTTTCATAAAATTTCAATTTTAAGATAAAGAAGTGTTTGTCTTAATATTCTTTATAAAGTTAATCTGCCAAAGTATAAGTTAGTCAAATAGTTTCCAGGTAGATATTTTCCCAGTGTGGGTGTTCTTTTTAAAAACGCAAACTTTATCGGTTTACCGACCAAGGGGTTTAGGATAATTTAATTCCCTGAATAATGTTTCAACATTCTAAGACTATCTAAACTATCAATATAAAATATTGTTGATGAATAATAGGCCGCAAAAGATTGTTTGAATTAAATTGTTTATACCTCATTTAACGATTATTCACTCAAATTACCAATGGCTACCCTACCCCATTGCTGTTGGTCGGGAGACAAAACGGCGGCCGGCTCGGAGAGGGTGATGAGTTTAACAATAATCAGAACACGAATGACTGCTAAAAGACCGCCTTGCTGCTTAGGGTTAAAGGGCTTAAAGCAGTGACGGCTTTGGCGAATCAAAGTACTAAAGCCTAATTACGATTTGTACTTAAATTTAGCTCTTCTACCGCTATTGCTTAAATTCAGTTTTAGCGGCGCATGATTTTTTTACCCCATTTAAGCACATGAATAAGGAAAATCTGAACCAAAAAGTGGCTCGCCAACAGGGATCAAAATATCGTTATTTTCGTAGAAAGAATTATTCATCATGTTATGAAACAAATACTATTATTCATTTCATTTTTTTTCAGTGTTACCATCCATGCTCAGAAGGGAAAGTTATCTCATTCTTTTATTGAAAATTTCAACGGATTCCAATCTTAGATAATTTCAGGTATGGCTCTACCGGAAATAAAGCCGCTTTTAAATGGCAATCTGGGGTTACTTCCAAAACCGAACCGGGCGCTAAAGTGCTATTGTTTAAAATAGATCCCAAGGACAGTGCGGGTGCAGGCCGTGGTCCCGAAATTATATCCAATGACTTTACTTATTTTGGTACTTATTCTGCTCGGTTGAAAGTTCCGGATGTAAAAGATGTTCAACCTAATACAGGCGCTGTTGTTGGTTATTTTACTTACTTTATGGATAGCGTGTATCGGGCTTAGTGAAATTGATTTTGAATGGCTCGTTGCAGACCCTTCTATTATTTATATAGGCACCTGGACTGGTAACAAAGGCGAACTTAAGAGAATTGGACGAACAATAAATTTAGCTAAGGGTATTATTTACAATACAATTTATAAAGAAGGTTATAAAGGAGAACCTACAACTCTAACCAATGCTCAAAACCAGCCTGAAACAATTGAGGCTATTGATAATTATGATGCTTCATCCCGATTTTATACGTACGGATTTGACTGGCACCCTGATCATCTTACATGGTGGATGATACACCCGGTAACAGGTAAGAAAATCGTTTTGTGGGATTACCAGGGATCTCAAAGAGGTATACCCCAACATCAATCGTATTACAGGATGAACTTTTGGCATACCAAAGACTGGGGAGTTGAAACCAATCTTAACGCAACTGAGAAACCATTGCACCCCTATGAACTGGAAGTTGATTGGATGTCGTATGCCCCGTATGATTATTGAAGTTGTTTTACTAAGTAATTTCTGCTTCTGTAAAGGTAAAATGCAACTTAGCGGAACCGCTGTTATAAACTCTTCAAATCAGCCTTTTGAAAGTAAACTACTGTAAAAACAAATAAGGATCATATCGCTGTAATTCTCACTTCAGAGGTCGCGAGCGTATTTTTTATATTCAATTCATTGATTTCAATGAATTGAAATTTTTGGCGATTATTTTGTCGATTTCAATCAAAGAACCCGAGTTCATTTTACCTGTTTTTACATAAACAGAAATGTCATTATAAAGATATTAATTTGTGTTGATTGGATCCTATTTAATAGAGCAACGTATGTAAAAAGCGAAGGATGTGCTGAAGGGATTTCAAGTATGACTGGCTTACCTTGGTACAACTATATTATTATTATCTACCTGCAATAAATAACCACAATTACCCTATATACCCTTTGGTGTTGCATGCCCAGGCTATCCATATATTTTCTGCAGGCGGAGAAAAGGAATAACCATTGGGATATTCTTTCACATAAGCGGTGTAAAATGTGCTGGGTTTCCCTTGTGCTTTACGCTGAGCCAATACTTCCTCAATCCGGAATGCAAAATTGCGTTAGCCGGGGGATAGTTATCATCCCGAAATTGAACCCGACATTTATGATTACTATGTCGCTTCTTAATTGAGTTCAATTCCTTTAAATATGCAATTACCGCCTGTATACTTTCAAGCGGCCTTTCTTCCATTGCTATTTCGGTAATGTTAAACCAACCTTTTGGTTTAAAATGGCGGGTAAATTCTTTCAACATAGGCAGCCAAAAATTCGTGTATTCATCAGACCCCGGCTTAAGGTTGATGTAGTGTTATTACCCAGAGTTTCATCATAATAAATAAATGATAAGCCCATGTAATCATGGAAGTTGATACGTTGAGTAATGTCACAACTAATCACAAATGATGTAACGGTCAAACAAACTGAAATTCGTTTGCGAAATTGCAAACAGCTTTTTTTCGCAAATTGAAAATACGGAACATTTAAAAAAACTAAATGAGGATACCATTTTAAGTTTAAGTGATAAGTTAACGACTGACTCCTTAAAAGTGCTACAGAATAAATTCATGGATGTTCCCGACCAAATCGGACTTGCATGTTTTTCCAATTCAGAATTAACTGAACTTTTAAATCCCTCCCTAACCATAATTCGTCAGTCAGCATTCGAAATGGGCCAAGTGGCTACTGAACTATTATTAAATCTTATTGAAAGTAAAAGACGGCCTAAAGAATTTACGAGAATAGTAATTGGTGCCAGAATTGATTATTCGTAATTCAACTACCAGAAAAATAATATGTTAATGAATTTGTTGGTAATATGCAGAAATGAATAAGAGGCCGTCTTATTTTATCATTGAGATGGCCTCCTGATAATTTGTGAGGGAGCACTCGAATTCAAACAGCGCACCCTCCGATTTATAAAATCGCTACAAAAACTTTTAAAAAATGATTAGCGAATACAAGTTTGTAAATTTCATTATGCATTACCAAAACAACTAAAAATAAAAGTAATCAATTTACGCAACACAAAGATATGTTGGAATGGGGATCACATAAATAACCTGTTCTTATATGTCCATTTAAAAGTCTTTTTTTTAGTCCAACCTATTTCAAGACGAGAGAGCAAGAGATTAAGAAATAAAATGTTGCTTACTCTTCATAAAATGAGACATAAAAAATGAATAAAATTGTTTGAAATAAATCTTTTCAATTGGCAGTTTAAATTTTGATTAAAAAGTTTTGGTAAATTTAAGGTACTGAAAAAAATATCATAATCCATTTAAGGTGTATGTTTTTTTAATCTTATCAAAAAATATTTTAAACCGATTTTGATTTCAAAGGGGAAGCTTTGGATGCTTTATTGATTGAAATTTACTGAAAATCAATTTGTTTTTAGTGGGATATCATTAGGTGTTTATTACTTACAAAGTAATATAAATCAAAGGCTAAAATAAGTGAACCCTAAAAAAAGATTCAAAATTTCCATTTGGCATTGTGTAATAAGCTAACTTGTAAAAAAAATTTAACTTCTTATCAAAAAATCTAACGTTGCAACCCAATCAACCTTTTTCAGATCAGGAGTTGGTCGCTTTAATAAAAGCTGGAGAAAGAAAAGCTTTTGATCTGCTCTTTAAAAAATATTATAAACTGCTATTGGCAAATGCTTTGTTAATAGTAGAAAATGAAGACAATGCTAAAGATATAGTACAATCCTTCTTTATTGAATTCTGGCAAAAAAAAATTTACGATTGTCTTGAAGGTGATATTAAAGGCTATTTATTTAAATGCATTTATAACAAAAGCCTCAATTACATTAAGCAGAAAAAAAATTATGATAAAAAATTAAGTAACTATCAAAGAAATTTGCCTGTTATTGTATATCAAAAAGAATTTACTTCTTTGCAGAATGAGATAACACCTATCATTAGCAAACTGCCATTGCAGCAAAAACGTGCTTTTACTTTGGTTTACCTATTACAACTGAAGTATGGAGAGGCAGCGAATGAGATGGGTGTAAGTATCAATACAATCAAGACACATTTGAAAAATACAATGAGTTTATTAAAAAAACACAAAAATCATCTTAGATAAAACTTCACCCGAAAGGTGGTTTTATATTGTATTTATATGGACATCATGAATGATCTGGATCATATCCACCTATTAATAACAGAGAAGCTAACGGGTAATATTCTATCCGAAGATGAGCTTTACCTGGAGGAATGTATCCGCAAAGATAAAAATGTAGAATTGTTATGGAATACACTTCAACAAAAGTGGTTGGCTATAAACGGCGATGATCACCTTGAAAGCATCGATGTTGCCAGTCGACTGGAAGAGGTAAACAAAAAGATAACAGAAGCTAAACCACCAGCTATAACGATATCCCAAAAAGGATGGATGGCGGCCGCCGCAACCGTTCTTATTATTATAACCGCTACCTGGTTATGGAAAGAAAGCAATAATACAGTTACCCCTATTGCATCTGTTTCAACCACCGCACCACAGGATTCTGCACAACAAATAGAGCTGCTATTAAGCAGTGGAAAAAAGGTTAGCTTTACTAACCAACCACAAACAATTAATGTTGATGATGTTAAGATTAACGCATCGGGCGATGTTTTACAATACCAGGATGAAACAGAAAAAGCAGTAGAATACAATACACTTCGAATTCCAGAAAAAGCTGAATACCAAATCGTACTATCCGATGGTTCGAAGATTTGGCTCAACTCCTGCTCAAGCCTGAAATTTCCATTTAACTTTCCGGATTCTACAAGAGAAGTCTATATTGAAGGTGAAGCTTACTTTGAAGTAACAAAAAATGCAAAAAAGCCATTTATAATACACACCCCAAAAACAACGGTTGAAGTATTGGGTACTGCTTTTAACATAAATACATATGATAAGGAAATTGTAAAGACATCGGTGGTTGAAGGAAGTGTTACCACTAAAGCTAACAACGGTGCAAAAGTGTTACTTTTTCCTGGCTTAGAGGCTTATTACAATGACAATATACAAACATTTAAAACCACGTCTTTCGACCAACAAATGGTACTCGCATGGATGCACGGCGTTTATTACTTTAATAAAGTCCAATTAAATGATTTGAAAGGACCACTTGAAAGATGGTTTGGTGTTAAGGTCAATTTAAATAAAAATTCATTAGAAAAAACAACCGTATCGGGAATTATTGAAAAGGGGAAACTCCTTGATTTTCTTGAGAACCTGAAAGCAACTACCGGCATTAATTACAGCCTTCAAAATAATATTCTAGTTTTTACAAACTAGCTAACTAATAGTTAAAGCGTTTATCCTGCCCATAACCCTCCCCCATTTGCGTAACGACAGGGGTGCATTATGGGCAGATAAACATTAAGACGGGTAATGCCTTGGAAAAACTGAATACGAAAACCAGATTAACATCGTTATCATCCGGCAATGTTGGCACCAGGAAAGCAATACAACTTATTATAAAAGCACATTAAGAAATAATAATTATATTGAGCAGGTCTTATTTAATCACAACAACAACTGATCTGAGAAATTCTGGCAATGTTATACTTCCATTGTTGATTACAACATTTGTCCATTTATCCTTCCATGGATCATACACACTTGCTGTACTTGCTTTTATTCGCCCGGCTTCCTGCAAATGAATATTAAACCCAGTTTTAGAAGTTGGCTTGATTTTATCCCTTAATTCTGTCTTCCAATTATTGTCAGCATTTCTAAGCCAGATCATAGTTTGCGTTTTTCCTTTTAAAGCATAAGCATTTACACCATTCTTTGAAAAAGTATAATTCGTAAATTGTTCTTTAGCGGGATCAACACCCTTTATAGCATTTTGAAAGCGCTGGTAATGATACCACAGGTTCTGACGTTGAACATAAGTATCCCAATGCCACATGCCACCCGTGCCTGCGGCACCGCAAAAAAACGGAGCAAAAATCATATCGTGAATAAGCACACCTTCTGAATCTACAGGATATAATTTAGAAGGCCCAGCATGATTCGCTTCAACAGCACCAATCTCGTTTACAACTACTGGCCTATCGCTTACTTTTGCTTTTGCAAAATTCACAGCATCATATATCAGCGAATCAACAGGAAAGGTCACGTTATCATATTGTTGCCAATCATTACCTGGATCAATGTAACGATGCAATGAAACATAGGGATTGTTTGCAAGTGAAAAAAACTTTTCATAACGCTTTGCCGCATCTTCAGAGTGAAGACTTCCCAGAGTTTGGGTTACCATATGATGGGGAAACAACGCCTGCACCGAATCCAGTATTTCTTTTGAGAATGGATACCAGTCGTTGTGATGCACCGCATCCATTTCATTCCAAAGTTCCCAGCCGAAAATCTGATCATTATTGCTATATCTCTCGGCCAATGCTCGCACCCGGTTTATGTAGTATCTTTTACCTTCTTCGGTATTAATATACTCCATGATGTTTGTAAAAGGGCCCCCTTGACCGGTATGCAATGCCTTACTATTTGCCCATGAATTTTTTACCTCGCCACTTGCAATAGTTCTAATGTGATGAAGTGTAAACTTTATGCGAATGTTATATTGCTTTGCATACTGCAATACTTTATCTATTCTGCTGAATTTTATATTACTGTATTCCCCCGCTTTTTCATCTTCAATCTCAAGGAACGGAGAGCTGATCCATATGCGCATAGCGTTACCTCCGTTCTCCGAAAAATTTTTGAAATATGTTTCAATAGTTGCCAAAGCTTTGCTTTCTTCCTGTCCAAAAGGAACGATGTAATTGATCATTACCGGCACCCATGTTTTGCCATCAGCCGTTTCAAAATAATTGTGATTTTTTTTACTAACCCGAACAACCATGTCGTTCCTATTTATTCGAGCTTTAAATGTGGCACATCCGCTATATAAAACATAAAGCGAAAGTAAGATCAAGGAACAGGTAACTTTTTTCATAAACTGAATTATTTATTGTTGACATTGTCTTTATACTTGAGGATGCATAAATGAGTGACCAATAGTAGTACAATTGAAAAACTAATCTGCGAAATTGCAAATAACATCACTTAAGGTACAGACAAGCGCCAACAAACATGTTTATATGCAATTATTGCATGAATGTTTTAGCATCTATTATAACAACTGTCTTACTTAATTGTTGGTTTAAAACAATATTGCTTTTCGGAGAAGTAGTAATTCCAATTGTTAAGACCAACTGTTTATCAATATACTTTTGGTACTCATCCATTAACTTCCTTGTATTGATTGATAAAAAGAAAATCTTTTCACGTTGACCATTATCAACTGTTACCTCATTAGGAAGTGTATATAAATCCTGCGGTAACAGAACACCATTTGCAATAGCACCGCTCGATAATATCTGGATAGTTGTATCAACATAACTTTCTACATTTACAGTAAAACTTTCAAGCGGTTGCAAACCAGACCTTGTTGCGCTTAAAACTATGTTCATTGTATTGCCCACTGAATCAAGTACATAATTCCTGGCAGCAGGGTTATTGTTTAAAGGAACAGGATAATTATTGTTAGTGCCACCATTAAGAACCGCGGCCTGTGGCATATATACTAAGGCGCTTCCCCATTCAACTTTGTTTTCAATTTCTTTATTACATGAAATAATCAACAGCGAACTGATTAAAATACAGATAGAAGTTAATTTTATTGAATTGTGTTTCATTATTTATACTTTAAAATTCTTATTCAAAGATGCATTTATCACTCTTGCATGTCTTACTACCAACCAAGGTTCTGGTTTAAAATACCATTCGATTTACCGATTTCCGTATAGGGAATAGGATAAAAATTCATTTGAGGAGCGATAAAAGTCCTGTTTTCAACAGTAAACTCTGTATACGAGAAACCTCCATCAGAATTTTGTTTTGCACGTATGCCTTTAAGTGGTTGATTTAACACGGTTGCTGCATCGCCCCAACGTTTTAAATCCCAATAGCGATGGTCTTCAAATGCAAATTCAATTCTTCTTTCATGCTTAATTTTATCACGCATCTCTGTTTGTGTGGTTGCAAGAACAGGCGGCATTCCTACATCAGAACGATTCCTTATCATATTAACTGCCTGCCTTGCTGACAGATTCCAGCCGTTATTATCATCAGGACCAAAAGCTTCGTTCATAGCTTCAGCGTAATTCATTAACACTTCACCATATCTGAAAACAAGCCAGCTTCTAAGCTTTGCTTCATTTTGAACAAGGTTGAGATTATCGTTCAAAAACTTTTTTAAATAGTACCCGGTTCTTGATGCGTTAGTTGAGGTGTAATCATCCTTGCCACCCTGCCATATCTCTATGATTCTACCATTCCATGTGCTGTTATTATATACGACCGTCTTATCCAAACGCGGATCACGATTAGCATATGGATTATCCGGATCAGGAGTTCCTTTATATTCGTACGCAGCTACAAGATTTTGAGAAGGTGTTACCCCGCTTTGCCCACCCGGAGTTCCACTTGGATAATTCTTTACCTCCATCATATTACTTGCCCCCAGACGGATGGCCCAAATAGCTTCGGAACTGGTTGTACTTGCAACATCAAGAAAGAGATTCCGGTAATTACTACTTACGCCAAATTGGTTTAAACTTATTACTTCACGTGCAGCATTAGCTGCTTTTATCCATTTATTTTTATCGTTTGTTGGATTGAATAAAGGACTTGCTGCGTATAACAACGCACGTGCTTTAAGACAAAGTGCAGCAGCCTTAAACATTCGCCCATCCACACTTGCATCATAATTCTTCCAATTTACTTGCAGACTGTCTTTAACAGCATCAATTTCAGAAACAATAAAATCGAAGATATTTTCAGCACTGGCCCGGGGAAGGTCTGTATTATCTGTAAGCGATAATGAACGTGTTACAAATGGCACTCCTCCATATCTTTTCAATAAATCGAAATAAAAATAAGCACGAAGTACCCTATTCTCATTACGCAACCAGTTTATGTCTGCTACGTCCAACTTATATTGGCGGCCATTATCCGACAATGTATCACGGTTTAAATGAAGGGTGCTTATATAGTTCGCTGACCTTTCGAGAAAATAATTAGCTGCTCTTATTCCTTCGTAATTGTTTACGTAAACTTCATCGGGATTATTAAAAGCATTCCAGGTTCCCTGGTTAAAGAGCTGCGCTTCTGAACTTGGAGCGGTTTGTTCAGCTTCGTCGGTTGCTGCTGCAAAAATGTTATCATCAATACTCATAAACCCATGTTGTAAACGGGTATAAGCAGCATAACCTAAATTCCATAATTGTTTATAATCAGTTTCCAGCTGATCTTCGGTTAATAAAAGATCTTTCCTGGTATCGAGTTTTTGGCAACCTGTAACAATGCCTCCAACAACGAACAAACATATAATTGGTTTCCAAACTTTCATTGTAATATATTTTTTTAGAAATTAACTGTAAAACCTGCGGTGAAAGATTTAAGTGCAGGGTAGCCAGACATGGTTTCAGGATCTAAGTTATATTCTTTCATCAACGAGCTCATTGTAAACAAATTAACTGCATTGACAAAAATGCGCACATTGCTCATTTGCAAACCCCTGATAAGTGAATGAGGAAAAACATAACCGAGTTCTATATTTCTAAGACGCAGATAATCGCCGCTTTTCATCCAGAAAGTAGAACTGCGATAGTTGTTTGTATTCCCCTGTGCGGATAAACGGGGATAAGTTGCTGTAGCCCTTGTATCTATGCCTTTATCTGGATAGTAAGCCCAGCGGTTTTGTGCAATTGCAGGAGCATTGCCATTATTTTCGAAAGCAACAGTTTGATTGCGCGCATCAAGCAGGTTAACGCTTCTTCCTGAAATACCTTGTAATACAAATCTAATATCTAAGCCAGCAAATTGTGCACTGCCTATAAAAGAGTAAGTTAATTTTGGAAGGAAAGTATTGCCAATTTCAACTTTGTCTCTTTCATCAATGATATTATCTTTATTCATATCAGTGTATTTTATGTCGCCGGGTTGTACAGCGCCAAATGTTGGAACAGGCAAACTTGATAGGTTACCGTTTACGTCAAAATCTAAGATGTCGTAAAAGCCGGCAAACTCATAACCGAATGGAGCACCGATACTTCTGCCCGTTTGAGCAGCCCCCGGTGCTACCGGCGACACTTCTGCCATATAATTTATTTTATTTGTATTATATGCAACCAATCCACCAATGGTATATTTTACAGTCCCTATTACATTGGAGAAATTTGCGCTTGCTTCAAAACCTTTTGAAGTTGCTTTACCTAAATTTTTAAAAGGAGCTGTAGATCCAAACACCGCCATCAAAGTGTTATCCTTAGTAACGATACCGGTTCTTTTATCAACAAATGCATCGAGGGTAATATCCAGCTTTTGGAAAACCTTTGCATCAATTCCTATATTATATTTCATACTTTCTTCTGAAAATATTTCAGGATTGGGAACATAGGCTTGCCCAATACCAGATCTCCAGGTTGGTGTTGAGTTACCGGTAGGAAATGAACCCATGTTATTATAATACAACTGGTAAAGATATCGTCCTCCGGTAAAACCATCATACGCCGACTTACCCGCAGATGCCCTTAATTTAAGCGAGTTAATAGATAAATTATCTTTAAGAAATTTTTCCTGTGAAATATTCCAGGCACCAGAAAGCGTAGGAAAAAATCCAAAACGATTGCCTTTGGCATAGTTATCAGAGCCACTATAAGCAAAACCAAACTCAATGGTATACCGATCATTGTAATTATAATTAAACCGGCCGCCAATGTTTTGGAAAGCATAAGTTGTATTACGGCCACTATTACCATTCTGATTCGCATCAACTGTATGAGTGTATTGTAGATAGTCAACCGCAGCATTAATATTGTTGTTGCCAAACATCCTGCTATATCCAGCTGATGCCTTAAACTGGTTCCAACTCCACTGATTTGTTCCTCTATCGTCGTTGATAATATAGTTTGTATTTTGATCGGTAGTTTGTTGCTGGCTTCCAATAAATCGTGCATAGTTCTTTGATACGTTATAACTACCACGAGTCCAGGTATTAAAAGACGCAGATTCACTTAAATACAATCCAGGAGTAATAAAATCGAGTCTTTCCTTTAGCGTAAAGTTTGCCTGTAAAGTACGATCGTGTGTGCTGTTATAACCAAGCTCTCTGATAGATGCTAAAGGGTTATTAGGATATACATTGTTACCTGTCCACGTTCCATCATCGTTTTTGGCAGAGTATACGTTGTTAGGATACCTTGCAAGGTTATTCCAAAGGCTTGAACTACTATAATTAGGATATCTCCTGTCTTCTGTCCTTCCGCCAAGATCTACTTTGCCATCAAATATTTTAAACACTGTAAAATCTAGGTTAGTACGAATGTTAAACTGAGTTAAGCCGGCATTTGCATGAGTATCATCGTTTGATACATTGTAAAGTCCCTGACTCTTCATGTAGCCAAACATCACGAAATATCTTGCTGATTCGCTACCACCACTAAAGTTTGCATCTGCTGTTGTGAAAGGCACTTGTTTTTTAAGTACTTCATCATACCAATCGGTATTTATACCCGTTCCGTCCTTATAAGCCTGCAATTGAGCATCGTTATATGCAGGGCTCCAAACTCTTCCATTATCATTACTTACTGCCTCGTTGTATAAACTGGCATATTGGTACGAGCTAACTGGTTTATTGATGTGAAGAGGCTGTTGAAAACCTGTTCTAGCCTGTAGCTGAACCACCGTTTTTCCAACCTTCCCGCGTTTTGTAACTACCCACAACACACCATTAGCGCCCTTATGTCCGAACGTTGCCAATGCAGCAGCATCTTTCAATATAGATACACTTTCTATCTCCGAAGGCAACAAATATTGAAAATAAGAAAAAGTAGTTTGAAAGCCATCCACAAAAACGGCATAATCGCCATAGTTGTAAGAAGCATTACCACGTATCCATAATGAAGCTGCATCATTACCAGGTTCTCCCGAACCTTGCAACACCGTTAAGCCCGGTAGCAGACCATAAAGCGTATTGGAAAGATTGGCCGTAGGTGTTTTATACAAAACATCGCCTGAAATAGTGGAAATCGCGGCAGTGCTATTGCTATTACTTACCTCAATCAATGGGCCCAAGAATGTTTGCCGGGCTGATTTTGAGGAGTTATTTAATGTATCGGCACTTTCCTGTTGTGCATACAAACCACTTTTACCAAGTAGTAAACATATAAGAACAGACAAAGCAAAATAATTTTTTTTATGTGTTTTAATCATGTGTTTATTTATTTGGAGCGATAAGGTTTTAAATTAATAACCAGGGTTTTGAACCAGGTAACCCTTATTTATTTCTGCAATAGGAAAAGGACTTAAATATTGATTTGGCGCCCAAAAACCAGTATAAACAACCTGCATTGAGTACGATAAATAATCTGCAACCACGTAACCTTCCTTTCCATTTTTATAGGTGAATACAAAAGATTTCTTTAATCCGCCAATAATGCCATTCCCTATGTCTGCCAGCTTCCAGTGTTTGACATCGAACAGGCGGTGTCCCTCTTCATAAAACTCTACAGCCCACTCTCTTTGAATTATTTGGCGCAGCGTCGCTTTATCGGTTTCAGTTGCATTTGGTAATCCTGCGCGCTTTCTTATCACATTCAAGTTTTCGAGTGCAAGACCGGACTGACCATATTCGTTGTAAGCTTCCGCGGCATTTAAATAAAACTCAGCTAACCTATAAATTGGAAATTCAAACCAGTTTCTCGTACCGGCCCGGTACCAGAATTTAACCCTTCTTCCACACGCTTCATTTCCTGCACGACCTTCCCAGTTCGACGAATTAGAAAGCACCGAACTACGCCAGCTTGCATCGTTAGGATTATTCCATGGATCCATTCCCGCAGCCATGGCCGAAGCTTTATATCGTGGCTCCATCTGCTCCATCTTCTCTATATATTCAGAAAAAGGGGCATCCGAAGTTCCTGTCCAGATTTGGTTTGTTCCATCAGTTTTATAGTATTGGGAAAGCTGGTAGAAACTCATTCCATTTGCGCCGCCACCCTGGCCACGTGGATCATAACCTGAACTAAAATTTGTCTGATCTTTATAAGCAAGAAGTACTTCTGGATTTCCAGGTGTGGCTACTGCATTTCCATAATCGTCAAGAGGTGAGCCAGTGTTGATAATTTGATAACCATTTTTTAGCGACCAGTCTATTACCGCTTTATTTGCTTCAGCGGCTTTTTTCCAGAGTTCCTGATCAACGTTTCCAAAACTTATCAACCTATTATTATCGCCTAGATCAAGATAAGGTATAGCGGAATTAAACAACGGACGTGCAGCATACATAAGCGCCTCTGCTTTAATAGCCAATGCCACTCCTTTAGTTACTCTTCCCTGCAACGTTCTTGGATAACTGTCTGGTAATACCGCAGCACCTTCATCGCAAAGCGTAATAATGTAATCAAGCGTTTCCTGTAAGGTAGCACGAGGCAACAAGATATCGTCACTCAGGGTTAAGCTTTTCTTTACAAGCGGGACACCTCCATAACGCTTAAACATTTCTTCATAACGATAAGCAGTCAATATCTTCATTTCTGCTTTCACCTGATTCTTTTCCGCATCAGACATGTCTGTTACCTTGTCAATATTTTCAAACACAAGAAAGTTCTGTCTTATTGCCACATAATTAAAATTAAAGCCATCTTCGCTACGTGGACGGCCGCTACCGTCATCAGCAGTCATGCCGCTTCTTTGTATTAACCAGGTATCTTCCCAGTTAAATTTAAGGCCATTTATCTCGCCAGAAATCTGGCTAAGCGTGCCGTTATTCAAACCATGAATCCTGTTATCATCTCTTCTTATACCAGAGGTGAGACTCATGGCATATGCCTGGGAAATAGCAGCCAGGGCCTTTTGGTGAGTGGAAAAAATGGAATCAACAGTACTGTCGCTTCCCTGAGGTTTTTTTAGAAAGTCTTTACTGCAGGATGATATTGTAATCAATCCAGACAGTATAATTATTGTTAGCAATACAGGTTTCATATGAATTTAGTATTATATATTAGAATTGAATGCTTGTACCAAAGTTGAAGATTCGAGTCATAGGATATACATAACCAGAGTTTGCACCATTCGATGCCTGTTGCTCAGGATCTATACCATCTATAAGATTCGACCAGGTATAAAGATTATTACCATTTGCATATATGCGAATGCCTTTCATACCGGCTTTCTTAAATATATCTATGTTCTGGAAAGTATAGCTTATTTCTACGTTCTTTAAACGAATATGATCAGAAGATTTGACCCAGAAATCGCTCACTACTCCATTTTGCGTAGAATAATTTCTTAGAGATGAACGGGGAAAAGTTGATTCAATTCCCTGCGCTGCTTTTTCAGGTGTCCAACGTCCTTCATACTGAAAAGCCATTGCGGCACCCGATGCCTGGTAGAAAGGATTTAATAAGTAAAAGTCCGAAAGAACGAATGAGCCCTGGGCTGTACCAGTCAACAATATAGAAAGTCCAAATCCTTTGTAATTAAGCCCCATGGTAGAGCTAAATGCATATCGAGGCAAGTTTGAATAGCCAATAGGCACCCTGTCTTTACTGTCAATTACACCGTCGCCATCAATGTCAATATACCTAAGGTCACCTGCCTGTACTTTATTACCATCAATGCTAGAATAGGGATGAGTGCTTGCTTCCTTTTCATTATTATAGAAACCTGCAGTTTTTAAACCTTTATATTGGCCAATAGAAAATCCCGTTGAGTTCATCCAGGGATAGGCATAAGCCGGTTCCGACATGTATTCGATTTTGTTTCGTGCATACGATAAATTAAAACCCAGGTTATATGATAAGTTACCTACCCTATCATTCCATCCGAGTTGCGCCTCGTAACCTTTGTTAGACACTTTGCCTATGTTAGCTGGTGGTAAGCTTGCCCCTACGGTTGCGGGCACAGTACCTAGATTCCATAATATGTTGTCTCTCTTTTCCTGGAAAAGATCTCCGGTAAATGATAACCTGTTTTTTAGAAAGCTGATCTCTAAACCGATATTCGATTTCTTTGCCCTCTCCCATGTAACATCAGGATTACCAACAGTAGTTTCATAAGCACCTGCATAAAAAGGATCGCGGCTGGTTCCGTTTGAATTACCAAAATAATAACCTGAAATACCACTAAGTGAACCGTAACCCCATGTGCTTGGAAGATATAAAAACCTTCTTCCTGCAACCTGATCGTTACCAACCTCGCCATGAGAACCCCTTATTTTAAGATTGTTTATGCCAATGTTGTGAGGAAAGAATGCTTCATTAGAAACTACCCAGCCGAGTGAATAGGCCGGAAAAAATCCAAATCGTTTTTTCTCAGGAAAGTTTTCCGACCCATTATATCCCATGTTAAATTCTACAAGGTAACGTTGATTGTAATTATAAGTGATTCTGCTTGCAGCACCCATTAAACCAGCAGGCACATTAAATAATAATCCCGGATCATGCGTTCTTTGCGCATTCATCAATACCAAACCCGAAACGCCATGTTTACCAAAATTGTTTTTATAATTTAAAGCGCTTTCAAAATAAATTCTACGCCATTTGTTGTTATTATAATTATCAGTAATTGTTACAGGACCTACAGCGCCACCAAAATAAAGAATTTCTGCAGGGTTAGCAGGGTTTCTGGTAGCTGTGTATTGAGGTACTGGTGTTGAGCGATAGACACCTGTGATATAGTTATCATTATAAGAAACGGTACCCGTTAACGACAATCCTTTTGTTATATAATCCATTGTATGCACCAGTTTAATATTTGCATTAAGATTGGTGTTTTTACGGGTTAAATAAGGACGCGACAATAGATTTGTTATTGGAGAAAAACCTGATGCATTCTTTCCTTGCATTGGATTGGTAGTACCTACAAAACCAGATATTAAATGGCCGTCAACCAAGCCCGGACCATTATATGGTGTACTGCTCAAAATACTTACAAGCATTGCTTTGTGCCTGCTATATGGGCCGGTAATATCACCATCTTGAGAATTACCTAAAATCCCTCCGTTACTTCCGAATTGGCCGGCCAGGTCGACTGAAATTTTTAAATTTTTAATTATCTCAATATCATAATTTGAACGAAAGTTATAACGGGAGTAAAAGGAATTGACATCGGCACCACCATAATCAGAGTGGTTAAATAATCCCTTCTGTGAAAAATAACCTAATGAAGTAAAATAACGCACCCTTTCGCCTCCACCCGAAATATTGATGTTATATTGTTGCTGAGGAGAAGCGCCGCCAAATTGTTCATCAAAATAATCGTGGCTTGTGTAATATAGTGCAGGACTTTCAAGCAATGAATTCTTCTGCTCTTGCTGAAGACTCATGGCAGCAACTTCGGCTGGAGTATAATCCCTGTTATTTTGAAATTTCCAAAGCTCATCATCGGTAAATAAGTATCGGTTCATGCTTGCATCTCCATCTGTACGGATTGCTTCGTTTCTAAATAATGCATATTCATAGGAACCAAGCATTTTAAGCTTTGTAGCCAAGCTTGTAAGGCCGTAATTGGAAGTAAAGTTTATTTGAGGTCTGCCCGAATTTCCTCTTTTTGTAGTTACTATTACAACACCGTTTGCACCTCTAACTCCATACACAGCAGTTGCAGATGCATCTTTCAAGACACTGATATTCTCTATTTCGTTTGCATCAATAGCGTTCATGATGGAAAACGTGCTTTGAATACCATCTATTATCACCAGAGGCTCCTGACCCGAACTGTTTAAAGTTCCTACACCACGAATTCTTAAGGTCGCAGCATTGTCGCCAGGCTCACCGCTAAACTGTGTAGCGGTCAAACCAGCAACTCTACCTACCAATGCATTACCGACATTTGAAACCGGCGTTTGCATCAATTCTTTGTTACCTACAGAAACAACAGACCCGGTAACCGTTTCCTTTTTCTGGATACCATAACCCACTACAACGACTTGCTCCAACTGAGCTTGCGTATTTTTTAGAGATATGATTAAGGAGTGATTTGCCGCTGAAACCTCCTGTTTTTCGTATCCAACATAAGAAATTTCGAGGATGGATTTTTCACCTTTTACTTCCATAGAAAATCTACCGTCATTTTTGGTAACTGTTACATTCTGAGTCCCTTTTTCAACAATGCTTACACCTTCTAAAGGTTCACCTTTTTCATCGGTCACTATTCCTGTAACCTTAACCGGCGGAGTAGCCTTGATATTTGTATTCGTACTTGTTGCTTCAGACTTCTTTTGCAACACTATTACTTTGCCATTCAGCTTGTAGCTTAGAGCCCGGTCAATTAACACCAAATCGAGCAACGTCTTTAGTTGCATACGAACTGTACTTAGCCCTACTGTTTCCTGTTCATCCAAGAGGTTGTGACTAAAAAATACCGTTAAACCAGTTTGTTTGTTGATCTCTTTAAAAACTGAATTGATAGTAACATCTTGTTTTGAAAAGGAGATGTATAACTTGTCTAATGGATCTGGTTGCTTTGCAAGAAGCGGTTCTGTAAACAATAAAATGAAGCAAAGCAGTGAAAAAATTGCAGCAAGTTTTTTTAATAACCACACTGTAAGCGGAGTAAATCTTTTTCTCATATAACAGCAATTGATTTAATGCCATTCCGGCGTTCTTATATAATACAACCCACGAAAGGATAATGGGTGAAGAGAATCAAAAATTTATAAGTTGAAATGAAAGAAACTTCGTTTTCTTTTATAACTATTAAGGAGGCCAAAACGATAAAATCGTTAATTATTTATCTTATAAGATGCAAGGAGAAAGGTAAGAAACTCCAATAAAGAACTGCATGATTGCAAAATTGCAATAATTGCTTATATAGATTAATTTGTTGATGATGTCGGATAAATCAGATGATTTGAAAATAAAGATATTCTTTCATCTTTAAACAAACTATTGAAGCAGAAAACTCAATAAGAAAACTCATTAATAGTATAGTAGTTTGGCACCTTCTATTTTTAATTTCAATTAGAATACTACCAATTTTTCATTCTAACCAACCAATAATCTGCAATTATAATATAAGGTTTAAAGTCAAAAAAATCGAGATACTTATGAAGGCAAAAAACTTAATTAAACTCAATTAGCTGAAATACTTGGATGTAAAAAGTCTGAAAAAATTTCAGCGCTATTAGGAAGAATGGGGGCCAAACTAAGTTTAAATATAATATACAACATATCATGCAAGTTTAGGAATTGACATAAAATGGTTTATGGTGAAGCTGATTTGAAAGTACATGAATTGCAGTTAAACTCTCATGAAGGATCCTCAAAAAATCAAAGACGAGGAAGCCTTTAGCGGAAAATATTAAGCAATCTGAACAACGTTACTGTTGATCAGATTGCTTACATAACTTCTCTGTATATATAACAAAGAAGCCTGGCAAAATAAAAAATTTATATAATTTATCTTACAAATACTTGAACCGGATTCCAATCATTAGTAAAACTACGTGGATTTATGGTGTTCACTTTTAAAATAAATTATTTTTTAATGCTTTGAGGTATAAAAGCTTCCCTTTTTACTACTTTACTTATTCCCGCTAATAAAATCGCATTTGTAGGCATAGGCTTGGTTACCACTTTGCCGTAATCCTTTTGTAAAGACTGATAGTTTATAGACCCGTGCAAATTAACTTGTTTAATCTTTTTACCAAAGCGCGGGTTAACCCATTCATAGGCAAAAAATGTGACTGAATCTTTTGGATTGGACGAACAATTAATTGGGTCGGCATCATAACTATAAGACCTTTGCGGCGATCCGGTATGACCTTCAATTGTGTTCAGACTTTTTTCACCACCAGGATTCCATTCCAGAATATTAACGCCGTACTGTATTGGCACAATAGATTTGAATCCATCGTCATACAGAATTTCATACCATCCCAACAAGTCCGGAGAATCAAAAAAGCTGGGAATATTAAAGTATGCTTTTTGATTTTCAGCCTGGCGTGCACTGGCGTGTAAAAATATCAGGCTACTCACGTCTTCATTAATTTTTATTCCATTGACCTGGTTGGGGAAAGCATTTTTCCCAACACCTTCAGTGCCTACGGCCACTATTTGTTTTCCACCGGTGTTTGCCAGATTGAATGTTTTAGATCTGTTTTGAACCTTTCCCGATTTCATTGCATTTAAATTCATACCAAAGGCCTTTGAATCTTTTGATAAATTTAAATGAGCGGAGATGTCAACAAATGCTATCGGATCACCATCCTCGCTTGGAATTCTTTTTCCATTTAATCCCGATCTGATAAAAGGCATTAATTCGCGAACGATCGGTCCCAGTTCAATCTGTTTTAACGTATGTGGCGACCATAAAAGATTAGCGCAACCCAGAAAATCAGATAATAAATCTTTACCAAAATTGTACTCATTTGTTGCTGCCCACGATGAAGGAGCACCACCGGCTAAATCTAATTTTTTAATCCTTTCATCCCAATTGCTAATGTTTGGTTCAAAATTTCCATACAACTGCTTAAAGCCGAATTTTTCCAATTCCATTTCCTTTTGCTGGTCCACCCAAAACCAATTGAAGACCAGGATATCTTTTGGAATAGATTCCTGTACAACCGAAGGACGAACCGCTCCTGGTGTCTGGTATTTAACACCGATGGAAGAAGTCCTGTTTTGAGGTCCTTTATTGCGCACACTTTCCAATAAATAATCTCCCCACATGGCCGCTTTGATGCCCTTATCCGCTAAGTATCGATGTATTTTACTAACGTCTCCAGCAAATAGCTCAGAAGGATCTTTTCCTTTACAGCGCGGGCAAACATCGAGTGGCGCGCCCCACCATTCATCATGACCTATATGAACCATTTTTGGCTTCATCACATCAATGTATTCATCATACACATCAAACATTAACTTATAAGATTCCGGGTTAGACGGACAATAGGTATCCGGCCATTTATCGCCAGGATATTCCGCCAGTTCATGATGCCTGGTAAGCAAATAGTATCCATGCGTAAGTGATGGGATTTCGGGTATAACTTCTAAAAAATTTTCATTGGCATAGCTTACCATATCTCTTATGTCATTCTTTTCAATGATAAAGCCATCCCCGGCATCAAAATGACTTGAATTTTTCTCTTCGCCCTGCACGCCTTCAGTTGAATTGGAACGCGTGTATTGCATATATTTTGCGAACTCTATCCAACCGGCATTTACTTCAGGATGTTTGTCAAGCCGCATTGAATTTACTTCGATAATAACTTTATTGAACTTATAGAGCGCCATAAAATCCCGCATAAACCGCTTAAAAAACGCCATATTATCAGGACCGGGAACATATAGCCTTATCCCTCTAAACTTTAAGCTGGGCCAGTCTTTTACTTTAATTCCTGCAACTTCCTTTCCGTTTCCTTTATAAATTAATTGGCGCAACGACTGCAATCCATAAAAGGCGCCCGCATCATCAGATCCGGCTACAACTATTTTATTATTATCTACCTGCAATAAATAACCTTCGGGTCCAGGGTTAGTCGCCGTCAACTCTAATTTGTTATCACTGCAATAATTCTTAATTAAGGCATTTGAAAGCGTTCCCATTATCACAACCCTTTTATCTTTTGGAATATGGTTGCTGGTTTCAATTTTAACCGCTATACCATATTTATCACTTAATTCCCTTACTAAAAAACGCGCAAGAAACATGTCCTTATCCGTTTTGCTTTCAGGAACAATAATTGTCAATGCTTCATCCAAAACAAATGAATTACCGGTAACCTGCATTTCCTGGGGAATAGGGAATATTAATGTTTGTTGCTGAGCTTTTGTTTTATTGGAAAAGCCGGATAAGGCAGACAAAATGAGCACGCATATTTTCAGGACCCTAAAAGCGTTCCGCGGTATATTTTTCATAAGTTTCATATTTAAATACTATAAGCCAAAATCAACCCATTCGTTAGTTTAAAATCAATTAGGAAACGTTCATCCATCTAAACTTTACCAACCTTTATTCTGTACTAAATTTTTATTCAAATCCAACTCTTTCTGAGGAATGGGCCATAAATAATCACGTTGAGGATTAAAACTACGAACAAATGATTCCTGTTTTGCTGTTACAAGCTGCCCGTTAACATCAACATAAGTCATCCCCAAAATTGGCACAGGAAAAACCTGTTCGGCAATACTCCAACGACGAATATCAAAAAATCGTTGTCCTTCAAAAGCAAGCTCTATCATGCGTTCCTGGCGAATGGTTTGCCTTAATTGTTCCTGCGATTGTCCTGATTGAATTACCGGCATGTTTACATCTGCACGTTGGCGCAACTGGTTAAGGGCATTGTAAACAGAGGCATCTGTTTGATTCAATTCTGTTTTAGCTTCTGCATAAGTTAGCAGCACTTCAGCATAACGTATTAGAATGATATTAATGCCGCTATTAACGGGATTTGACATATCTTCCTTATTAATATACTTTTTAATTGTAAAGCCGGTTTGGGGAGCATGATAATCCTTATTGATTGCGTCTGCAGTACCACTATTGGGACGAGGGTCAAAAACTTTTCCATTCGGCAGCACGCTTCCAGGAACATATACGGAATAAAGAAGTCGTGGATCGCGATTTTTATAAGGATTATATGGGTCAAATCCACTTCCTGCTTCCGTAATGCTTTTACCATTATTCATGGGATAAGCATCTACAATCTTTTTTAAGGGTATATACAATGGTCCTCCTTCGAATGTTAAGGACCAGGTAGCCAGTATACTAAACACATCATTGGGATATATGTCCTTTAGAAATTGTTTATCAAGGATTACCTCATTGTTGTTTTCCGCCTCATAAGAAAACATATTTTCATATTTTGGATAAATACTGTACACTCCCATATCCATTACCTTTTTTGCCGCATCTGCTGCTTCCTGATATCTTTTTGCGTATAGCATTGCCCGGGCTTTTAAAGCCAGTGCAGCACCTTTTGTAATTCTGCCCTTTTCCATTTGCGTTTGAGGAAGGAGATCAGACGCCTCCGTTAATTCTGCATGAATAAAATCCCAAATTTTATCTGTTGACGTCTGTTCAAGATTTTGTCCTTCATTAATAGAGATGGATGAAGTAACCAATGGAACACTACCGTAGATGAAAACTAATTTAAAATACAGATATGCCCTGATTGTGCGCACTTCGCCCTTCAAATGGTTAATAAGATCCAGGTTGGTTGTTGGAACCTTATCCACGTTTTCTAAAAAATAATTTGCAGCTCTAATGCCTTTATAATTATTGTTCCATTCGTTCTCAATTGCTTCACTCAGTGGATTGTATATCCCTTTTTCCATGGCAGCTTCAGTAATATATTCTTTATTCGTATGAGCTATATCTGAAAGCGCTTCTCTTGCAAAAACATTTGTTCCATCAAGAAAAGTATAAATGGCATTTGAAGCCAGTTTGGCATCTTTTTCCTGCGTCCAAAATATGGAAGATGTAATGCGGTCATTGGGGATGGTGTCTAATAAATCTTTTTTACACCCTATGTTTAAAAGCATGATAAAAAAGGATGCATATATTGAAATTGTCTTCATGATTTTTAGTTTTAATACCTTAAATAAGTTTAGATTTTGTAATTCCCAGGATTCTATTTAAAGGGTTAAATTAATACCAAACGTATATAAAGAAACCTGAGGGTAATAATTCAACTTGCTTGAGGGAAATTCAGGATCTAAACCCCATTTGGTTGCTTCGGACAATGTAAATAAATTGGTTCCGCTTACATAAATCCGGAGCGCCTGAATAGGGTATTTTGCAATTAAACTTTTAGGTACAGTATAGCCTACTTGAATATTTTTTAGTTTTAAATATGCGGTATTTATCATCCAATAATCAGACATTAAATCATTGCGTTGAGAATAGGCTTCGGGCCTTGGAAATTTTGCTGTTGGATTTTCCGGTGTCCAATAATCCTTTTGAACATCCCAGGTAAAACCTTCCCAATTACCTCCTTCCCTCATTGCGCCGAAAGAAGTTGTTTGAGACTTCCCAACCCCCTGCAAAAACAGGTTCAAGTCAAAATTTTTATACTCCAGGTTCAAATTGAATCCAAACGTATAATGAGGGATATCTGAACCAACCATAACAAGGTCTTCTGTATTAATTACGCCATCCTTATTGATATCTTCATATTTAAGATCCCCCGGTTGTGTGCCCGGATCATTTAACGGATACTTGTTGATTTCCTCGAAGGATTGAAACAGCCCCAAAACTCTATAACCCATATAGGCATCAATTGGCAATCCTTCTTTTCGGATTGTGAGCATCTGTGTATTATCACCAACAAGATAAGGACCTGTGCCCGCGAGACTTATTATTTTATTATGTACATCAGAAATGTTAAACGAAATATTATAACGTAAATCATTTATAACATTTCTATGAGAAAGAGAAAGCTCCCATCCTTTATTTTCTACATTCCCCGCGTTTTGAGGCGGAGCATTGAGTCCAATTGTAGAGGGTATTGGGAGATAAAGAAGAATTCCTTCTGTCTGTTTATTATAATAATCCAAAGTTATGCCCAGCTTGCCTTTCCATAGTTGTGCATCAAATCCAAAATTCGTTTGAGTGGTGGTTTCCCAGGTCAAATCTTTATTAGCAAGAGTGGGTTGATAAATGCCCTGGGCCGGACTTCCACCAAATGTATAATTTAAAGCAGACAAGGTTTCAAGGTAGGAATATAATCCCACGCTGTTGTTGCCGGTTTGTCCCCAGGATCCCCTGATTTTAAACTCGTCAACAACGTCCGTAAAGCCATCCCAAAATGCCTCACGTGAAACACGCCATGCACCCGAAAATGAAGGGAAGAAACTATATTGATTCTTGCCTACAAAGCGGGAAGATCCATCATTTCGCGCATTTATTTCAAGAAAATACTTTTCTAAGTAGTTGTAATTTAAACGTCCAAAATAGGACCTCAATCCCCACTCCGCTTCGTATCCATTATTATCTCTTGACCCCAATGAACCTTGCGAAATAGATTGAACATCATTGTTGTAAAATGTATTGCGCGACCCGGACAAATAATCAGAAGTAAAAGAAATTTGAGAATACCCCAATAATGCATTTAAAGAATGGTTACCCAATTTTGTTTCATAAGTTAAAAGATTATTCCATGTATACTGTTGACTATTATTTCGGATTTCAGTAAGAGCATTGGGTTTTTGCGAGGTCAACACTCTACTCTTATCATAGTAATCCAAAATCTCGTACTCATTTTTATAATGCTTCTCCGCCAACTGCTCAATATTAAGTCCATACTGGGATTGAAATTTTAAACCTTTTAGCAATTCAATCTCCGCCTTAAGATTGATAAGTCCATTATTATTCTTAAACTTGGTTTTACCCATTAAATGGGCGTGTACTAAAGGGCTGTTAGCTTCAGCAGGACTTACACCAAACGTTCCATCCGGATAACGGGGCACCACAAAGTTTCCTCCTGCAAATATTGCATTGATCGCCCGGTTATATCCGTTTTCATGTAACGGAGAATTTGAGTTTTTTAACCGATAATTAAAATCTCCGGATAGCTTTATCCGATTGGAAACTTTATAATCTGTGTTTAAGCGTACCCCATTTTGCACTGAATTGGAGTTGGGAATAATACCATCCTGATTAAAATAATTTACTGATAGTAAGGTTTTTATTTGCTCAGTACCTCCTCCGATAGTTAATGTATGATTCTGCTGCGGGGCCGCACTAAATAATATGTTGTACCAATCATTTGGAAGGGGATATTTGATCCGGTCAGTTCCATTTACAGTGTTTTTAATTTCTTCTTCTGTAAAACGGGGTTCTGATTCTCCTGCATTTTTCATTCCTACATTAAGCATTCTCATATAATCTTCCGTCCCCATATGCTCGGGATGATCTGCTATTTTCTGTATGGCATAATAACTATTTAAATTTATTGACACCTTTCCTGCCTTCCCTCTTTTTGTTGTTATTAAAACAACTCCGTTTGCTCCACGCGATCCATAGATAGCGGTCGATGCGGCATCTTTAAGCACAGTAAGTGATTCAATATCATTTGGATTGATATCCTGAAACCTCTGCTCTATTCCATCGACCATAATTAATGGATCATTGCCACTCAAAGTAGTGACACCCCTAACCCTTATTGTGGCATTTGACAGCCCCGGGCTGCCGCCTCCATCAATTACTGTTACGCCTGCAGCCAGACCCTGTAATGCCTGTGGCGCATTAGCAACGGGACGCTTATTTAACTCCTCGCCCTTAATATCTGCAACAGCACTTGTAAGGCTTGTTTTTTTCTGAGTGGCATAGCCCACTACAACAACATCGTCCAAATTTGCGGCATCTTCTTCCAGCACCACATCAATGGTTGTTTTTCCGGCAACGGCTAGCTCAATTGATTTATATCCAATTGACTTGAACACCAAGGTAGCATTCTCAGGAACTTGTATAACATAATTACCATTAACATCAGTTGTAACTCCGGTTGCCGGGTCGTCCTTTAAAACCACAGAAACACTTTGTAAATGGCCGGATTTATCCTTTACATTGCCTCGTACTTCTTTGAGATTTTGGGCATAAAGTTTATCAACGGATAAAAGCATAAAAAACATGCTGAAGAGAAAGAAAATCTGATTTCTCATAAATTTAGTTTTAATCTGATTTTTCAAATAAGGCTTCTCAAACCTACATTTATAAATTGGCCGGAATATTTGAAATTCGATTTAATGTATGTACTTTTTTAACAGATAAGAATGGCGTCTGAACTTTTAAATAGAAAACATTGCTTAAACAGATTGAACCAGGAGGAGGATGAAGAAGTAAATTGAGTACCGATATAAATCGGGCTAATTTTTAAAACCGGTTTTCCATTAAAAGCAAGAATAAAATCTATAAATACCTACAGACTGGATCGCGGAACTTATTGTTAATTTGTTGCTTACTTATTTCAATGCTTCCCATAAAATTTCAACCGGGTGCTGTGCAATCCTTTTAGTACCATCTTTTATCTGATGCCGGCAGGAAGTGCCGGATGCCGCAATTATCACATCCTCTGGCAGGCGCCGGATGGCGGGAAATAATACCAGCTCCGCTACTTGTTGCGACACTTCAAAATGTTCGGTTTCATATCCGAATGATCCTGCCATTCCACAACAACCAGAAGGAATTACCTGGACACTAAAATTTTCCGGAATACTTAACATTGTATTGATAGGATGCTGGGAGGATAATACTTTTTGATAACAATGACCATGCAATGCAATGGAACGTTCTTCCTTAGTAAATTGTTCTTTTGTAATATTGCCCTTACCTGTTTCATTGGCAATGAATTCTTCAATGGTAAAAGTATTCTTTGCTAACTGCAAGGCATCCATTTTATTTTCATTTGTTGCAAGATCAATATACTCATCCCGCAATGTCAAAATGGTAGAAGGCTCGATCCCAACAAGAGGCATTTCCTCAGAAACAACCGTGGATAGTAAAACGATATTCTTGTTAACCAGATTGGAAGCTTTCTTTACCAACCCTTTCGACAAGTAGGTTCGGCCACTTTCAAGATGAGCAGGAATAATAACCGAATATCCTAATTCTTCCAGCAGAAGAATTGCTTTTTTACCGATTTCGACATCATAATAATTAGTAAACTCGTCACAGAAAAAGTTTATTTTTTTTCCAATTTTATTAGATGATTTATTCCTTTTTCTATGCCAGCTTTTAAGTGAAGTATTTGATAATAAGGGAATAGATCTTTCAGGATGAAATCCAACGGCCCTGTTGGCGATTTTACGAAGAAATGAGTTTCCGAAAACCAGGTTGTACACCAGGTAAAGCGGGGAAGCTAATTTCATTTGAGCAGTGAAATTACCTATCAATTTCGTTCTAAAGGGAATACCATTTTTATCATAATAATGCTGCAAAAATTCAGCTTTCATTTTGGTAACGTCTACTCCCGATGGACATTCTGTTTTGCACCCTTTGCAACTCAGGCACAGATCCATCACTTCCTTTATTTCTTTATGATTAAAGGGATCTTCGTCGGAAGCATTGCTTAAAAACTGGCGCAATACATTTGCTCTTGCACGGGTTGTATCTTTTTCATTCCGGGTAGCCATATAACTCGGGCACATTGTTCCACCAGCTATTGCGCTTCTTCTGCCATCACCAGAGCCAGAACATTTTTCCGACAGATGCAGCAAACCTTCCTGTGCGGAAAAATCGAAATTCGTTTTTATAATGGGTTGTAACTGTGATACCTTTATTCTAAGGTGCGAATCCATAGGTGGTGTATCAGTAATCTTTCCCTTATTAAAGATATTATACGGGTCGAAGAGATGCTTTATATTTTTAAACAACTCAAAAGTTTCATTACCGGTCCCTGACGAGATATATTCTCCGCGCAAGCGCCCGTCCCCATGTTCTCCGGAAAGGGAACCGTTATATTTTTTTACAACTTCTACTGTTTCAGCAAGGATGTTTCTGAATATTGCCAATCCTTCTTTGGTCTTTAAATTGATCATCGGCTCTACGTGCAGCTCACCTGCTCCTGCATGGGCATAGTAGGAAGCATTGACGTTGTGCTTTTGCAAAATGGTTTGTATATCCCGGATATAATCCGGCAAATCGCCCGGCGCCACCGCACAATCTTCTATCAGATTCACCGGCTGAACATTGCCAGGTAAATTTCGCAGCAACCCAAGGCCGGCTTTCCGCACTTCCCATGCATATCTTGTGTCGTCATTATATAGCACCGGAAATGCATACCCATACCCATTTTCATTCAAATCATCAATCAGTTGCTGCGCTTTTAGCGATACGGTGTCCTTATCATGGGTCATAAATTCTACCATGAGTATGGCGGCAGGATCGCCTTCAATAAAAAAACAATTTTTATGGTATTCAGGATGAATCCGTGTAAAGTTCATGATGTACCGGTCCACCAGTTCAGAAGCCATCGGCTGATGCCGCAACGCTACTATATTTGCACGCAATGACTCTTCCAGCGAATTGCAATGCACACAAACCAACGCTATTGCTTTGGGAGGCAAATCAATTAATCGCAGCGTGACTTCTGTAATAAACAACAAGGTCCCTTCTGATCCGGCAATCAGTTTACAGAGATTAAAAGGTTCACCAGATTTGGCAAACGGCTGCATTCGTACCAGGCTATCCAATGCATAACCGGTGTTTCTTCTAACTACATCAGCTTTTGGAAACTGCGTTTTAATAAGATTTTGGTTGGTATCATCTGACAATAAGTTGTAGCAGGCCGTTATAAATTTCCTTTTTAAAACCTGTCTCGTGCGTTTCAATTTGCTCTTCTTTAAAAACCGCTTCAGAACCATCACTTAATACGGCTTTTACTTCAAGCAAATGCTCCCTTACCGCACCCCAAACTATGCTATGCAATCCACATGAATTATTACCAACCATGCCTCCGATCATAGCTCTGTTGGCGGTGGATGTCTCCGGCCCAAACATTAGTCCATAAGGAAGCAGGCTTTTATTTAGATCATCCCTTATAACTCCCGGCTGTACCCTTACCCATTTATCTTCAACATTAATTTCCTTTATTTCATTAAAATGTTTGGAAATATCTACAACAATTCCATTACCAACCACCTGTCCGGCTAGTGAAGTACCCGCGGCCCTGGGAATTAAAGTTACATGCTGACGACGTGCAAAGGCAATCAACCGTTTTATATCGTTTATGTCTCTAGGTATGGCGACGGCCAACGGCTTTTCCTGATAAACAGATGCATCAGTTGAATAGGCTAATAACTGAGCGTTATGCTGAGGTGATGCATTAAAGTATAATGCACCTTTGATTTCCTTTGCCAAAAGCTGTAATTCCTTTTCCATAAGCCAATCAATAATTCATAAAGGCAGAATTATTTAAATCTATGAACCTAGTTTTTACAAAACAGGCTTTAAAGAGAGGATACTAATATTTATGTAACAGAACTTTTTTATTCCTTAAAGTTATTTATACCATCCTGTTTTGTGAATACCCCAATTTCTCAATTTCGACCTTAACCACATCTCCTGATCTTAACCATTTTTTTTCAGGCAAGCCCATTATTACCCCTTCCGGTGTACCTGTCAAGATTAAATCACCTGGCTCCAATGTCATATAACGGGATAGAAATTCAATTATTTCAGCAACGGAAAATATCATATCCGAAGTATTTGAATTTTGCCTTAATTCTCCATTCAATGAACAGGTAAGTTGTAAATCTTGCGGATCACCCACTTCATCGGCGGTCACGAAATATTTTCCTAAAGGTAAAAACTGATCCAGGCTTTTACCTAATAACCATTGGGATGTTTTAAACTGAAGATCGCGGCAGGAAAGATCATTTGAGACGCAATATCCTGATACAAATTTTAAAGCATCTTCCTTTGAAACATTTTTACATTTTTTTCCAATTACAACGCCGAGTTCAACTTCATAATCAAATTGTTCACCTTCATTGCCTAAAGTAACATCCGATCCGTAATCTGTAAGTGTATTGCTGTATTTTGTAAATGCTATCGGTACAGTCGGTATTGCCATTCCACTTTCAATTGCATGTTTGCGATAATTCAATCCTATACAGATAATTTTAGGTGGATGCGGAACACAGGGTCCAATGATCAGGCTTTCTTCAGGTAGCAATAGCTCTGGTTGATTTAAATCAACGGTTTTCAATTGTTCAATGGCTTCAACTGTAAAGGGAATTTGCTTATTTCCATTTGAATTTTCAAGATTATTAACCGGTAAAACTCCGTTCTTTGTAACAATACCGGGCAAAAGTTGATTCCCTTCTTTATAGTAAAGAATTTTCATTGTTTTTGCAGTAAAATGTGATGTAAATGGTTTTCTAATAAGTGGCCCTTCCCCCGGTTAGGTCAAAAGTAAACCCTGTAGTAAAGCTGTTTTGTTTGGATACAATATGCAACGCCAGGTCTGTAGCTTCCTCTAAAGTGCCACATCTTTTCATAGGTATTTTATCGGTCATGTATTTTACCTGTTGTTCCGGCATAGCATCCACAAGGGGCGTTCTTATTACAGCCGGCGCCATAGCATTAATTGTAATACCGGTTTCAGCATATTCTTTTCCCTGCACTTTGGTCATTCCGATTACCGCTGCTTTTGAGGCAGAATAAGCAAGCATGCCGGCATTACCTTCCTTACCTGCAACCGAAGCCAGATGCAAAATACGACCATAATTCTTTTCCATCATATACGGAAGAACGGTTTTAGTTGTATAAAAGCTACCCATGAAATTCAATTCAAACACTTTGCGCAAATCATCCGGGCAAACGGTATGCGTAAAACTATTGGTGATACCTGTGATGCCTGCGCAATTGATGAGAATATCAATTTTACCATAAAGTTTCGCGATTTGTTCAACGGCATCATTCACCAATGTTTGTTGAGTAATGTCAATGGCAAATAAACTGGCTTCTACTTTATACTTTTTAAATTCTGTTTCTAATCCTTTCCGGTTTATATCAATAAGTGCAACCAGGGCTCCTTCTTTTAATAACCTTTGAGAAATAGCCAGACCTATTCCAGAAGCTGCGCCTGTAACAATTGCTACTTGTCCCTTAAATGTATTCATCATTTGAATTTTTATGTTTGTTACTTGTAAATGATTTGTATTTCATTGATTAGTAAGTAGCTCTGCCGCCAGTTAAATCAAACGTAAAACCTGTTGTAAACCTGTTTTTTTTTGAAATAATATATGCCACAAGATTCACTGCTTCATCCAATGTCCCGCACCTTTTCATTGGAATCTTATTTGTCATATACGCTACCTGTGTTTCAGGCATGGCATCCACAAGTGCGGTTTTAATTACTCCGGGCGCTAATGCATTTATAGTAATTCCTGTTTCTGCATATTCTTTACCTTGTACTTTCGTCATTCCAATCACTGCAGCCTTAGATGCGGAATAAGCCAGCATTCCTGCATTTCCCTCTTTTCCCGCAACCGAAGCAAGATGAAGTATCCGTCCATATCCCTTTTTCAGCATATGCGGAAGCACTGCTTTACTTGTGTAAAAGCAACTCATAAAATTTACATCAAATACTTTCTGTACATCATCGCGAACAACTTCATGAGTTAAAACATTGGTAATACCTGAGATACCTGCGCAATTAATTAAGATGTCAATTTTTCCATAATGGTTTTCTACCTGATTAATCGTATCCGTGATTAAGGGTTCATTTGTAATATCAACAGTAAATAAACCGGCTGCAGTTTTGTATTTACCAAATTCTGTTTCTAAACCTTTGCCGTTAATATCAAACACTGCAACCTGTGCGCCTTCTTGTATCAGCATGTGAGCAACTGCACAACCTATTCCTGAAGCTGCTCCCGTTACAATTGCAACCTGACCTTTAAATTCATTCATCTTACAATGCTTTATACTTATCATAAACTTCACGCAAAGACCTTCCTTCTAACAATTCTTTGCGTGATAAATTTTCACTATGAACTTTTTCCTGTGCTTTTTGAAACACGTCCTTTTCCGTTGATTTTGGAACCACAACAACACCATCAAAATCAGCAAAAATGATATCGCCGGGATAAACAAGCACCTCTCCACAACGGACGGGTACATCATAATCAATTACAATAGCCCGGCCTTTGGAGTCTAATGGACGAATCCCTGTATAATAAACGGGAAAACCCATTTCAATAATCCTTACGCAATCACGGATCTGACTATCGCAAACACAGCCTGCGGCCTCATTTCGTTTGGCAATGGTTGACATCAATTCACCCCAGGGAGCATTGGTTCCACCCGGGTCTGTGGAATGAATAACAACATCGCCAGGCTTTAGTGAATCCATTGCTTCAATTTCCAGCCCATAAGGATGTTCCGCAACATGATCTGTTTCCATCCATCTAAACGTTCGTGCCCGTCCAATAAACCCACAGGTACGCATGTCGGGCAAAAGCGGTCGTAAGCGTTGATGCATAGCCTGGTTTCGATAACCAAGATCATCGAGAATATCACACACTGCAGCTACATAAAGATGCTGTTTAATAAAAGCAAATAGTTCCTGGTCGTTTTGAAAAGGGCACATTAGTTTTCTTTTACTAATTCCACAATCCTATCATTCAACTCTTTAATATATTTTGCAGTTGCCGCATCAGGTTTGTAAGCGGCTTTACGGACCACACTATTGCTCAACACTCCTCTTGCAATCAATAATTCTTTTTCCGCATAATGAAACAATTCCATATTCTGAAGAGAGAAAAATATTTGCGGCATTACTTTTTCAAACAGGTCAAATGCTTTTGCATGTTCGCCATTCCTTCTGTATAAAAATATTTTTTGCAAAATATCTGATACGGCCAATCCTGGCATCACTCCTGTAATACCCACAGGTATCAATTCCAGCATATACAAGCCTCCCCAACCTTCAAATAATCCTATCTTTCCATCGGTAACTTTAATAATACTTTCAAACTTTGGCGCACATAAAGGCTCTTCCAGTTTCAGGTACTTAAAATTGGGATGTTCATCCATTAATTCTTTAATAAAATTCACACTTATAGACGATCCTCCCGGATTAAAATCCTGTATCAAAACAGGCGTATCAGGAACTGACTCCAAAATACCGGACAAATATTCCTTTAAGGAATCTTCAGGCAGATTAAATATGCGGGGCACAGCTATTGAGATCATATCGGCACCTGCTGCAACATTGGCCTGCGCCAATTTAACCGCTACTTTTAAAGAAGGATGATTGGACTGTGCAACAATTTGTAACCGGCCTGCCGAATGATCTACAGCTATTTTTACAACCTGCAGTTTTTCTTCATCCGTTAATTTATAAAATTCGCTGGCATAAGCAGGTAAGCACACCGCTTCCACACCATTAGACACAGCAAAATCTATTAATCTTTTTAAAGCTTCCACATCAACTTCTTCCTGTTCTGTAAATGGAGTTGGAATGATAGGGACTACACCAAATAATTCTTTTTTAATTTTCATCACTATAATTTTATTGATTAATTGATTGCATTGATGTCTTGTTTATTGGCGTTATTTTTTGGTTCATCCTGTAATCAACTATTGTAATGATCAGTGTGGAAACCAACACCAGAATACCACCGACAATCGCCTGGTTATTTAAGGTTTCACCAAGCCAGATGGCGGCAACTGGCAAACCAATGAATGTAATGAGATAATTGGATAAAGCTACCTGCATGGCATCTAAAGCTTTCAGCGCTTTAAAAAACAGGATCATTGAAAGAAAATTATGAAAAAATGTTAGCAAAGCCATTCCTGTCCAGGTCTGTGTTGTAAAAGAAGATATTCGTGAAAAAACATCCTGTTCATAATACAATACAAGTGGTGTTAGCAGAATGACCATGACCACATAAGTATAAAACACCATTTCCATTTCCGTATACTTTTCGGCAATTTTTTTGCATCCCACATTGTAATAAGAATTGCCCACTATGGCACAAAAAATAAGTAGATTCCCCAAGGCATATTTTGATCCGAAATCTAATTGATTGATGTCGCCGGTTGAACAAAGAATAACCCCGATGATGGCAATAATAAAACTCACCCATCTTACTCTATTCATCTTTTCCTTCAGAATAAGAAATGCAAAAAAAGCAGTGATAACAGGTAGACTTAATGTGATAATTGCGGCATTACTGGCAAGTGAATATTGTGTACCCCATGTCATCAATACCTGTGCAGGAAAAGCTCCTAACAAAGCAAGCTGAACAAAAACCAGCACATCTTTAATTTTTTTGTCACCTTTTTTAAAATCTTTCAAAACAAATGGTGCCAAAAAAACAGTAGCCAACAGCATAGGAGCCCAAACCGTAAAGTAAGGCCCTACCTGGTCCTGTGTAAGCTTGATGCAGGTAAATTGAAGCGCCCACATTAAATTACATGCAATCAGTAAGCCCCAGGAAATGATTGTTTTTTTCATAATTCACTTACTAATCTTTGGCCGGTTTTATATTTTTCCATTGCAGCATAATCAAGTGATATACCTAATCCTTCGCCCTTTGGAACTATGGCTGCACCCTGTTCAAATTGGATAGGTTCCACAATCAGATCATCTTCCCTCACGAGCTCACCGAAAATATCAGAAGGAATGGTGCAATTGATACTTGCAGCCGCAATATGAAGCCCCATGGTTTCTGAAATACCCAGATCCACTTCAGATCCACGCCAGCATTGTTTTCCTTCCAGATGAGCTATTTCTGCCAGAAGTACAGAATTGAATGCTGACCCATTAAAATTATATCCGTCTACGGCATCCTGCTCTTACAAAAGCAATAATATCCTTGATATCTTGCGTGTAAGGCAATGAAATATGCCTGTATATTGGTATTCCCAAATTTTGTTTCAGGTATTTAAACCCTTCAACATCTGCATGTAAAATCGGGTCCTCCAGACCAAGCATTATCTCTTTTTCTACACCTTCCATTAAACGAAGCGTAGTTTCAACATCAGTCCACCTTTGATTTGGATCAAGGATTATTTTAATTCCATCCCCACATTTTTTCTTAATTTCTTCCGTCCACAATCGCACCGGATCTTCATCCGAACATTTGAATTTAAAAACCTTATGTCCTTTCTGCATTGCTTCAAATGCTTTCTCAGCGGCATCTTCAGGTGTTCTTCGGCCGGTCCAGCCATTACAATCAACGCGATCTCTGTATGCACCACCTAATAACTGATAAACAGGTACATTCAAAATTTTTCCTACCACATCCAATACGGCTGCTTCAAAGGCCTCATAAATTCTTTGATCTTGTAGAGGAAGTCTTCTCCAGTTCATATTTAAAACATCCAAACCCGTAAAAACCTTTACTGCATCCAGAATAATCTCTTTAGAAGCGCTTCTGTAAGTCTCCCCTATTCCTGTCAAACCGTTTTGCAGTTCTATTTCAATAATCCACTTTGATTGATCGGCAAATTCGGTCCAGCTTCCGCCGGTCATAAACTTTTTTGCAAATTGAACATCCTTATCAAGTACAGATTCGGAATTTAAACTATCAGGTTTTGAGGGTACAACTACCTCCGTCGCCTGTACTGATTTAATGAGTGTGTTTTTCATAATCTTCGTTTAAAGATCGCCGGCGTTTTGTGGATATTTTTCTGCCAATTTTCTAATGTCATAAGTGAATTCAACAAATAACTTTTCCCATTTTTCAGCAGTCTCTTTTGTATAAGGATAAAAGCCATGAGCATTGCTTACGCCTTTTGCACCAGCTGTTACCAAATCCTCAATTAAAGCAGGAACCTTAGTTGAATTACTCAACTCCGGAAATAAGTCTTTCATTACAGTTAAATAAGCAGGTATTCCGGTAAGATCCATAAACCGGAAGGGGCCGGCAAATGTTATCCAATAACCAAGATCATTTCTGAGCGAGCGGTCGATATCTTCAATGGTTGCATACCCATTTTCAACCAGGTAAAAAGCTTCCCGCATCATGGCATACATAAGCCGGTTGGTAATAAATCCCCGGATGTCTTTTTTCAAAACAGAAGGTTCCTTATTCCAGCCTTGCGACAGGTTTACTATTTTATGTGCATATTGTATATCTGACTGGTCACCGCAAATCACTTCAAGAAACCGGGTAATATGCGCGGGTTCACCCCAATGTATTCCAAGCAAACGTTCCGGATGTTTTAAGCCTTTTTGCAAAATGCTGATTGGAATGGCTGAAGTATTGCTGCCGATAATAGCAGTTGGAGATAAAACTGCTTCTAGTTTTTGAAATACCGATTTCTTCTCGTCGATGTTTTCAATAATGGATTCGATAACTACTTCATGATTTGCAAGTAAAGAAACATTATCGGTGATAGTAAGTCTTTCTATAATTGTGTCAGGATCTTCTTGCAAAAATCCTTCCGCTTGTAACTGCTTCAGGAACACCAATATTCTTTCTTTTGCCTTACCTGCCTTACTCATTTGTTTCACCAATGAAGTAACAGGGTGGCCGGCGGCTAAAATACAGGTGGCAATACTACTTCCCATCAATCCAAGGCCAACCGTTCCGATAGAAATCTTTTCACTCATAAAGCATCTATTTTTAAAGTTTCTTAATCAATTTATCCTTGCTATTGCATCTATTTCTATTTTTATTCCATCCGAAAGAACAGATTGAACCGTTGTCCGCGCAGGTTTGATTCCCGAAAAAAAAGAAGCGTATGCAAGGTTGTATCTGTCAAACTCATTAATATCTGTCAGGTGAACCGTACATTTTACAATATCATCAATAGTTCCGCCGGCAGCCTCTACAATTTTTTTTATATGGGATAATGTGAGCAAGGTCTCTTCCTCAATGGTTCCATGAATCACTTCACCCGTGGCTAAATCCAAAGGTCCCTGCCCGCTGATGTATAACCATCCATCAATTAAAACACCTGCTGAATAGGCACCAGTACTTACTGCTTTATCCGGGTGTTTAATTTCGATTTTCTTCATAAGCTTATTTTGATAAGTTTTCTAAAAACGGCCAGGTTTTGAACTCTTTAAGAAATTCCACCAAAGCTTTAACCGCGTGATTAAACAAATGCGCACCCTTTTCCGCAGATCCTAGTTGAGGCTCACCACTGCTTCCATTGCTTGAAATAAACTGAGTTTGTTTAACCATTGTAACACCCCTGTAAGGTTCATCATCCTCATAGGGAATATAACCGTTTTTCTGAGGCCGATTTGCGCGTTCAATTTTATTCAGCCACACTTTCTCGGGGAATAAATGCAGCATTAAACTGGTCTCATATTCACAGGCATGACTCAAGGCAGGACTTTCCATCGGAGGGTCACCGGCAAATTTTTTACCACCAAGTTCCCAGTATGTTGCAAACGCAATGTTTGGATTAATTGTCGCGTCAAATTTGCCGCTTAAAATTGCTAACGCATGCTTTACTGGTGTAATATTTCCGCCATGCCCATTGAGTAAAACAATACGACGAAAGCCGCTTTCAATGAGTGATTCTACCAATTCAATTATCGCCTGAGTATAGGTGGCAGGAGAAAGACTTATTGTGCCTCCAAATAATAAATGATGATTACTGGAGCCGAAAGGAAGCGTGGGACATAAAAGTATATTGTCGGCTAATAGCTTTTCAGCAGCCAGAGCAACACTTGATACAAGATCGGTATCAGTAGATACGGAAAGATGCGGTCCATGCTGCTCTATTGCACCCAAAGGCAACAAAACCACATAATCGCTTGCCTTGTTTAGTGTAATGTAATTGGCTTGCGTAAATAACATAACGTGTATTTTAAAGATTATAAAATTAAATACTGCGCCTTTGAGAAAATTCCGTTTATTAATTGATTATGCATACTTTTTTAACACTGTTTGGAAGGATGAATATTATATACATGCACTAAAAACAAAACCACATATTTTTTTCATTTAGTAGCTTATTCTTCGTTTTATTATTTATAATAAAACGAAATATGATTCTTTATTTCTTTTAATTATACTTTTTTAACCATTAAAATCTTAGCTTTAATTATAATAAATTGTTAGAATGAGACGTCCCCAATTACACAAATTACCTATATCCACCGACGCTTCTTTTGTTTATAGTAAATGGGATTGCAACTATTTTGATAAACCCTGGCATTTTCATAAGGAGTATGAATTGGTTTTAATTAACAAGGGAAAAGGTACCAGATTTATTGGAGATAATGTAAGTTATTTTCAGGAAGGAGATCTTACCCTGATCGGTTCAGACATTCCTCATCTGTACCGGAACAATGAGGAATACTATAAAGAAAACAGTGCGCTTGAGGTTAGTTCAATCTTTATTCATTTTACAAAAGATTTTTTAGGAAATCAATTTTTTGAAGTACCTGAAATGAAATTGGTGCAAAGACTTTTGGATAAATCTTCTCTGGCCCTTCAAATTGAAGGAAAAACGAAATTGCACATAATAAACAAATTAAATGACATGTATGATGAAAAGCCGCCTCACCGGCTTTTAAGTCTTTTGGAAATTCTTATACAATTATCACATAGCAGGGACTTAAAACCACTCTTATCACCAGGTTTTCATGCTAACAATACTGGCGACACGGATAGAATTAATAAAGTATTTGAGTTTATTCTGAAAAATTATACGGATGAAATTTATGTTGAACAAATCGCATCAAACCTGAATATGAGTCCGGCATCTTTTTCCAGATATTTCAAACATCATACCCATAAAACCTTTTCTGATTATGTTACCGAAATAAGGATTGGCCAGGCCTGCAGATTACTGATGGAAAACAATTGTAGCATTTCTGAGATTTGCTACATGAGTGGCTTTGAAAATTTATCAAATTTTTACAGACATTTTAAAAAAATTATCGGCATTATTCCGAAAGAATACAGAACCAGGTTTTTAAAAAACACTGCCTGATCTTTTTCAATCTTTTGAACAAAAAAATCCGCTCAATTGATATTGAGCAGATTTCCCCTAACTATTAACCACAAAAACTAACATTGAAATTTTATTCGCGTCAATCCCCCGAATGATAATTCATAAATGCTTTTTTAATTTCTTCATGACTTTTCAGGGCATTGGCTGGTATTCCGCCCTTTTCAAATACCCGCAGATCTTTATTGTTCTGGATCGTAATTGCGGTTTCATCAATATTGCCTTCTTTTCCGGTAAGTGTTTTTAAATTTAAACCAAACGTTTTTGCAAAAAACTTATACATAGGTACGCGTTTGGTTATGCCATAATCATGTTGATCATTGGGCAAATAAACTTGCTCTACATTTCCTTCCTTTCCATAAAATCCATATAGTTTCCTTAGATAAGGATAATCTGTTCCTGGAACTGATTTTGTCCAGTCAGCTCCATCTGAAATCAGAAGCTGTGGTAATGGAGCTACCATCGCCGCAATTTCCGCATTATTTGTTTTATGATTATTGCATACATCATGAATCGGCAAACCGCTTTCACAGGGGCATCCGCCATAAAAACTGGATGAAACCATTACAACAGGAACACTTGCCGTTACCCTGCCATCTAATGCAGCAACGAGAATTGTTTGAGTGCCGCCTCCGGATGCTCCGGTAACTCCCACTCTTGATTTATCTGCACCGGGCAGTGAAAGCAGAAAATCCAATCCTCTGATACTATTCCAGGTTTGCATAGCCAAAGAAAAACCAGTTTCATGAAAATCATAACTACCCGTTTGCAAAGCAGATTCGCCCCATGAATACATGTCGTAATTTAAAACAATAGCGCCCATTTTTGCCAATCCTCCGCAACGATATTGCATATCCGGTGTATAACGTCCGCTATCCTTTGAAACCGATGGATCTACCGGATTAAAAAAATGGCCATGCGGCGACAGGATAACAGGAAAGGGACCTTTTCCTTGTATCGGCCGATACAATGTACCGGTAACATAATGTCCGGGAATACTTTCGAACGCTACATTTTCTACCGTATATCCATCCATCACTTTTTTGTCGCTGTAAATTGGATTTAAAGGAGTTCTTCTCGAAAACTTATTTATTCCCAATGTTTTTAAAATACATTCTCTTAATTCTGCTTTTCTTTTGTCAAATGCCCCGGCATTTGAATAGGCTGATAACAACGCATCAAGATGTTTTTTTCCCTCTTCTTCCGAACGCCTGTAATATTCCAGTTCTGATATTTCAAATGTGTTGTTATCCACCTCACGGTACACCAGATCCAAGGGTTTTAAAATATTATCCAACGTGTTATTTACGTCCGATGTAAAACGCCATGTGGCATAAGTTACACTCTTATCTTTAACGATCTTATCCCGGTACCTAAGTTTTACATGATAAGTTTTCTCTACCTTAGTCAACACTTCGGTTAAAGGTTTTTTATAGACATCTTCCGGCAGCTGAGCCTCGCAAAAAAAAGCAACAGCAAACATGGAGAACATAAACAAATACCTGATAGATTTTTTCATGTTTTGTATTAAATTTTTATTTTGAAATGAAGATGAAATATCTAAAACATCATTATCGATTTTTCACATTCATCTATCAAACAAACTTAAGATTTCCACGGACCTGTAATAGCTAATGTGAGGCCCGGTGATTGAATATTTACAAAAAGCGTCTTTCCTGAAGGTGAAAATACAGGACCTGCAAACTCAGATTCGCGATAACCAATATTTTTAGCGATTACATATGTTTGCCCCTTTGGTGTAATCCCAATAATCCTGGCATCTGAATTGTCCTCACAAATAATCACATCTCCCCATGGAGCAACTGTGAGATTATCACAATATCTGAAAGTATCATTGTCTTTAGATTCAAGGAATAACTCCAGCGTTCCTGGGAAATCCTTCTCTTCAGGTTTGCCTTCAAATTTACTTGGAACATACCTAAATACTTGTCCATTTTCTTTTTTTCCGCCCGAACTGGCTGTGAAAAAAACTTCATCCTTACCAAAAGACATTCCTTCTCCGGAAGCGAAAATGGCAGCGCCTTTTTTAAAACCACGTAAACGCAAATCATTGTCTGGTGATTCTACATCATCCAGATCAATCCAGGTTACATTAAACGATTTTTTTTCAGGGAAAGGATCTGTTTTAAACTTTTCCCAATTTCTGGTATCCGCACTTTTCCAATCCGTTAACGATAAACATTGAAGTTTACCACCTTTATGAAGATCGCCGAATTTATTGGGTGTTGTATTGGGTAAATACCTGTAAAGCAACCCTTCGCCTTCATCTTCCGTTTGATAAACAATTCCAAGAGTGGGATGAACCGCCACAGATTCGTGAACAAAACGTCCCATCGCTTTAATTGGTAAAGGATTTGCCAGCCCTATTTGATCGCTGGCAGGCACTTCAAAATTATATCCATGATCCATTTCCAGCCGGCCCTCAATATCGCCTTTCCGAAAGTCCGTTTCTTCGCAGGTTATCCAGGAATTCCATGGTGTAACACCGCCGGAACAATTTCTAACTGTACCAATAAGACTAAGATATTCCAATTCAATTTTCTGGCTTTGTTCATCATAAATCATGGTAGTAGTGCCCCCAACGCAGGTTCGATCACCTCCTTTAGCGTAATCGTAAATTTTATCAACACTTATTTTATTAATCAGCTTGTTGCCCTCATCAAAAGGCCCTGAACCATATGAACCTGGTGATAATTCATGATTTCTAACCAATATAACTTTTCCATCCTTCCAACTAAATACACCCATTCCATCATGAGCGCCCGGAGAGAAAAGACCATCATTCATTATATCACCTTTCCGGGAAATTACTTTGGCTGAAAATCCTTTAGGCAAACTTAGGATATCACCGGGATTGTGAGAAAGGGTTCCAAAATCAAAGTTAGGTTCCTGTTTGCATCCCGATGTCATCAGTTGGTTCAATCCTAAAAAACCAAGGCTAACCATGCCTGTTTTTTTTATAAAGCTTCTTCTGGACTTGTCCGTCATTTTTTTATGATTTTAGTATAATAATTTAATTAAGTGAATTAAGCTGCCTACATGTTACTTTTTATCAAACATAAATTCAAAGCATCATCGTGAAATCAAGCATTAGAAAAAATATGCGATTTTAAAAAACCATCAAATCAAATTTATTGCAATCACCGCGCACAGATATCAGATAATTCTTTAATGATGTGTACTTTTTTGCCATCTATAAAACTAATTCATTTCTTTTTCGGCATTGGAAATAGAATTCGTTTTATGGGAATGGCAAATGGAGAGAAGTGAGTCCTGATAAAAAAAAAACCTTTATGTAAATGAATTTGTTCAATGTGATTAAGTGGATAATTACTATTTTGAAATTTTGATTACCATACATTCATGAACCGGTACTTCATATTCAAAAGCTGTGCTTTCTTTTCCAAGATTTTTATGCTGCCACACATCCCGGACATTCCAGGACCCGGAAATATTTAACTCATCCCAGGAAACTTTTATTTTAGACGTTTTATCCGAACGATTCAGCAATCCGATCGCTAAAGTTCCATCAGCCAAAGGCTTGGCAAAGACTTCAATGTCACCATCATCACGAATACGCTTTGCCTGTTTGCCAAGCGGGTCCTGATTAATTGCAAGTATTTCAGGATTTAAAAGTATCTCTTTTGTAACCGGGTTCATTACACGGATATCATTACCCGCTAACAGAGGTGCTGCCATTAAACACCATAAGCTCATATGCGAACGTTGTTCTTCATGGGTGAGCGCTTTACCTTTCTCTTCATTAACAGTTACCACTGCATTTGGGTTATCATTGATACCAACCACCAGCATATCAGGATCATTCCAACGTCCTGGTCCCGCATGTTCAGACAAAGGCGCATTTATATCCAGTATATCCATTATACCAACATGCGTTTTATCATTTTTTAAAACCCAGGTATCCCGGATATCCCATGTAGTACGCCAATAATTTCCACCAAGGGATGGCGCCCATGTCCATGGCTGGCGGTCATATGCCCCCCATTCGCAAACACTGTAAACAATAGAACGGTTGGTATTTTTAAGCGCATTAGCCATTCGTGTATAACGTGTAATAGCAGTGTCTTTGGAATCAGGCGCACCGCAATAATCATACTTCAATAAATCAACACCCCATTCTGCAAAAGCTTTTGCATCGCGCTCTTCATACAAATAACTTCCTGCTACTCCGCCACAAGTAAATTCAGCTGCATCTGAATAAATCCCGAGCTTAAAACCTTTAGAATGAACATAATCAGCAACCGCTTTAATACCATTGGGGAATTTTTCTTTATTTATTTGAATATTTCCCTCTTTATCGCGTTCTACCAATTGCCAAAAATCATCAATATTTACGTATTGATAGCCTAAATCACGCATTCCCAAATAAGCCATTGAATCTACAACTTCACGTATCAGGGAATCGGATAATCGCTTCGTAAATGTATTCCAGCTGTTCCATCCCATTGGTGGTGTAAGGGCAAGTGAATCGCCGATTTTTATCGTCAGCTCGCTGGATGTTTTACCCAATTTGTTCTCAGCTGTTAATTGCACTTTATATGCTCCTGCCTGTTGAACGACGCCTGTAATAAATCCGGTTGACGGATCTATTTCAAGCCCGGCCGGAAGATTTTTTGCGGTCCATGTAACTGGCCGTTCACCGGAAGTGGGCACAGCAAACAAAAAGGGCGTGTTAGGATTATTTCCTACTACTACTGGGTCGTTGATCCTGGGTTTTCCTTCATAAACATGTAGAAATTTATCCGGGTTTGAGTTACATGAAACTAAAACAACAAGGCAAAGGTTTACAATTAAGTACTTCATTCATTTGAGCTTTAATATTAATCTATTCAGGAGATAGGCAATTCAGATTTATAAAGTCTTCGGATGTGATGAGTGTTCATCCAGGTTTTACTTTGTTTAAAGTTATCATCCGGGTATCCAACCACGGGATATCGATGTACTATCTTCAGCTTCAAAACCTCAAAAAGATCTTTAAGATTTTTGAATAAATGTACCTCTGGCTATCTAATGAAATTATAGCTTGAATTTCTGAATTGAATGCGAATAATGATCAGCAATAAACACGCTTCCATCAGCTAAAACAGCAATGCCCAATGGGAAATACTGGCTGTTATCATTACTACCAGATGTAAGCCATTGGGTTTGATATTTCAGATCCGAATTAAATTTTTGAACCCGGAAATTATAACGATCACATACAAATATGTCTCCGGCTGAACTAACCGCAATACCATGCGGTTCACTAAATTGTCCTCCTTTTGCATCGTTACCTTCGCCATATTCTCCAAACCGTTTAATTAAGCTCCCATCCTTTGAAAAGACAGCGATTCGATGATTTTGCCGGTCACTTAAAATTATGTTGCCATCCTTTGCTATCGCTATTTCATGCGGCATATATAACTTTATACCAATCGCTTCCTGCGATCCCCATTTTGATATAAACTTAAGATCGGAATTGAACTTTTGTATTCTGTGATTAAACGCATCGATTACGTATAAAACGTCCTTCTCATCTATCGCAATTCCATATGGATATTTCAGTTGCCCATCTCCGGTTCCATATAAACCAGCAGAAGCAATGTATTCACCTTTTGAGGTAAATTTTTGAATCCGGTGATTGTTCATATCAGAAACATAGATATCGCCCTTCGAATCAATGGCAATGCCATAGGGATAATTAAATTCTCCGGGTTCATTACCCAGCCTTACCCCACATGGTTATGAAATTTCCCTGAGAATCAAATTTTTGTACCCTGTGATTGTGCTGATCAACAACATAAAGGTTTGAATTTTTATCTGCTGCCATCATTGCCGGGAATTTAAATTGCCCGGGCTTATTTCCAAACCCGCCCCATTTTTCGACCATCACCAGGTTGCTTTGTGCTTTTACCTGCATGCCTCCAAATAAAACGCAGGCCACGCAAAGCATTAGGTAAAAAGATTTATTTTTTTTCATTGCTATTGATCTTTTAAAATTTTAAAATCGCTTTATTTTTTCTTTGTATTATCCAGCACGGTAATGAATTCTTCAATCACTTCCTTGGGCTGGGTTTTGTTTCCTGTTACATAATCCCGCCCAAATCCTCCATTCTGGCTGACATGTTTATTAATCGCTTCGTATTTGACGTTTAAATAATCTTTTACATCAACCTGCACATCAGGTTTTCCCCTTCCGGTTTTTTCAGCTTCCTTATCCAGTAACCATCCATTCACCACCATCCATAATTTGCCCACTGGTATTTTTTCATCCATAGCTTTTTTAAATGCGAGGTAAATAAGATAAGCACTGTTTCCATGATCCATTTTTTCGCCACCTAACGTATGGGTAATGACTATTTCCGGCTGATATTGCTTTAATAAATTGTAAACCAAATCAACATCTTCATCCAAATGGCTTGCAATGCTTACAAGTTGTTTGCCCGGCGGGTCGTATTGATGGTACAGATCGGTACCATAAATAACGTATTTGCGCCCCATAAAGAAAGTAGGTTCCTTAAAATTTAAAAATATGGGAGTAGAAGGATACACCGCCGCGGCCTGCCTGGCTTCTTCTTCCCGGATCTGGCTTGTTTCCAGGGCACCAACCGGATATTTATTCGGTGAATTAGAAATGGAAAAATTGGGGCCTTTATCATACCAGGGCGTCCTTTCCAGATTGCATCCATCAAGGTTATTGATTGCACCTATATAGATCCCTTCATACCCCATGGCTACATATTTAGCAAGTGTGCCGCCAGCATTTTCATCCACATCATCAGCGTGAGCGCCAAATACCAAAATACACTTCCGGGGCTTGTCTTTATCTTGCGCATGGGATGAACCCGGGATCAAAAGAAACGGCAACATCAAACATTTGAGCAAGTACAGGTGATAGATGTAAATTTTGAAAGATTTATTATTGCGTTTTTGGTCCATATTTATTCCATTAAAGTTTTAAACTTTACCCAATAAATTTCATTTTGTATTATCCAGCACGGTGATGAATTCTTCTATCACTTCCTTAGGTTGTTTTTTATTTCTCATTACATAGTCCCTACCAAATCCTCCATTCTGGCTAACATGTCTGTCGTAAGCTTCGTATTTAATCTTTAAATAGTCCTTTACGTTAACCTGCACATCAGGTTTTCCTCTTTTGTTTTTCTGGGCATCACTCTCCGCAAGCCAGCCATTTACTGTCATCCATAATTTACCTACCGGAATTTTATCTTTCATTGCTTTTTTAAATGCCATGTACATCATATAAGCCGCATTTCCATGATCATGTTTTTCTCCGCCCAAAGTATGAGTGATGACAATTTCAGGCTGATATTCTTTAAGTAGTTCATAAACAAAATCAACTTCGTCGTTCAGATAAGTTGCAACGCTGATAAGATGTCTTCCAGGGTGGGTTATATTGATTAAACAAATCCGTACCATAATCAATTTGCTTGCGACCCATCGAAAACCAGGGTTCTTTGAAATTAAGAAATACAGGCTTTGCCCCAAACACAGCCGCGGCCTCCAAAGCTTCTTCCTCCCGAATCTGACTCGTCTCGAGCGCTCCAACGGGATATTTATGCGGCGAATTAGAAATAGAAAATTTAGGAGCGCCATTAAAATACGGGGTCCTTTCAAGGCTGCAACCAGCAAGATTATTAATAGCACCCACATATATACCTTCATATCCCATCGCAATATACTTAGCGAGTGTACCTCCGGCAAGAGCTTCTACATCATCCGCATGGGCGCCAAAAACCATGATACATTTACGGGGTTTATCCTGAGCACAGATTATACTAACTGAAAGCATAAGTGACAGAATAGCCATTGTCCCTTTTATAGGCGTTCGCTTAACAACTCGCATAAGAATCCTGATTTTAAATGATTAAATCTTAATAAATATTTTATGCTTATACAACCAGAAACAGATATACCATAATAAAAACCAGGTAAGTACTCCATTGGCATATGCCAATCCGGTTTCACCTGACCAAAAAAACAATCCATAGCTGAAAGGCTTTGCAATACGCGATAAAAGTGCCGTACCACCCACCTGCGCAAACAGGTAAATAAACAGTGGATTCATTCCTACAATAGCAAAAAACTTAGGAATCTTTTGAATTTTTTTAATATCCACCATCCAATAGGAAAGAGCCAAAACCACGAAACACCAGCCACCGGTTTCTATAACAATTGATGCGGTGGCGATTCTTTTTATCATTGGAATAAAAGGATCCAATGCAAAACCAACGATTATTCCAATTATTCCGGCAGTCAGCAGGATTTTTAATTTCTGTTTATTAGATCTTTCGCTCCTTAATATTAACCCGGCTACAACACCCCAAATGGCGAAAGCCGCTGTAGGCACAACATTGAATGAAACCCAGTGATCACTTTCAAGAATGCCCATTAGTTTTAAATCAAACCAGGAACCGAAATTATGATCCTGCACGTAGGCCTGATTGAATCCTTCGACAGGCCAGAAGCGATAAAGCAGGAAGCTTATCAAGAGTAGTAAAAAACTTATCACTACCTGAAACTTTATGGACTTCCTCATCAGCAATAAAGCAACCATATAAATTACTGATAATTGCGTAAGAACACTCCATAGTTTCCATACAGGTTTACCTGCACTTATACTGTAATCAATGATGCCCAATATAAACAATAGCGGCAGAACGCTGTAGTGCATGCCGGATTATTTCATTCCAGGAACTTCCTTTTTCTAAACGATGCAAAACGGAAAACGGGATGGCAACACCCACAATGAACATAAAAAATGGTTCCACAAAATCCCATAAGGTGATCCCATGCCAATAACGGTGTTCGAATTGCCATCCAATAGCGGAAATAATCCCAATATCCGAATCTTCCATCAGACCATACAGGCGGGTTGAAGTACCTATTAAAAAAAACATGGTCAACCCTCTAAAAAAATCGAGTGAAAAAAGGCGTTTTGAGTCTTTTACAGGCATTCCGACTCCACTCTTTTTTGTCTTAATTTCCTTCTTTTGTAATTCAGTCATGTTTTGGTAATATTAATTTCGACTGGCCGGTTTATGGTAGCATTTCATTTTCAAATGTAATTTTTAAAATAGACGCAAAACTCATATTTACCCGCATTTACTTATACTTTTCTAACAAGAAATAACGGATGTATGTTTGATGGTAAAGCCTGAAATTCATTATTTCAGTAATAAAGCATGAGAATGAAATTGAGGTTATTTTTTCGCAAAGAAGGTAATAGAAAAACATAACGAATTTCTCTAAAAAGAATTACGCAAAGAATAATTATAAAACTTGCAAAATGCTATTTCACTATTTTTCATAAACGATATTTCCATTTGAATGACCGCTCATTTTATTATTCGTTTCTTTTATTGCAGATGTTTTTTTACTGATAAAAATCGCAGCCTTTTGACTTCCCTTTTTGGTATCGCGGATAACATTCTCTTTTAATACAACATCCATAATATTTCCATTAATGGAAATTCCATACCCGCCGTTATTTTCAATTGTATTATTAAGAAAAGTATTCCGGTGAGGAGAATTCTTTTTCTCTTCTTCCCTGAAATATATTCCATCACTACCATTTTCATAAATATGATTGCTTTCAAAAAGAACATCCGAATCTTTATGGCCGGTACTGATACCATACGTTTCATTTTGGTAAAACTGGTTGTTTTTAACGAGACTATGCTGTACTCTCCAGCATATAAACAATCCAACCTTGTTATTATAACTTTTGTTTCCTTCAATCACAGAATTGGGCGAACCAGATCCAGGGTGCATGCCCATATTGGTGCAACCACTGATTTCGCAATTCCGGACAGTGACATTTTCCGTAATTTGCCAGGTAATACCCTCACCGTTAAAATCTTTTACATGCACATTCTCGACCGTTACATCCTTTGATTTGATTATTACAACACCGCCACCATTACAACCATCCAAAAGATCATTTTTTTCTTTTTTTCCATCAATGGTAAAATTTGAAATAAACACATTCGTCACTTCCCATAACGGAAACACATGAACCCGCATTGGTAACCATCCCGTTTTTATCGGATTCATAATCCCTGATAAGATGTGTATCTATGTAAATCACATTACCGATTATATCGGTTATCACGCCTGTTGTTACATCCCAACACTCATTATAGGGATCATTTTTTACCTGAACACTCATACCTACAGCAAAACCTGATGCATCCTCCACAGTCAATTTAAGCTCCCCGTAATCAGCGTCAACAACGAACTTTGAATGAAAACCATCTATTCTTTTAAGTATGGTTTCAGGTCCTGCGCCTACCAGTTTTACATTCGACGGAAGGCGAACCGGAGCCATCATTTTGAATTCACCTGCATTCATCTTCACGGTTCCGCCATCTGCAGGTAAGGCATCAACAGCAATTTGAATAGCCTTGTTGTTAAAACCGGGAACGTCTGCGTTTATTCCACCGACTGTTATAATTTTTTCGCGCTTTTTTACATTAAGCAGCGCATCAATTTTTGCATTGCCATGTTGTGCAATTACAGCATTAGAAAAAAATAGAGAGCTAAGAAAATTATTTTTTTCATCTTTCCTTAATTATGCAAAAAATATAGATGATCACCATCTATTGGTTACCATTCTTTTCAAAAAAGGTATGCATTTCAGTAAGCGCCAGTACACCAAACCATCGCCATGATGATCTAATCACCGGTTTCTTCTATCGTTCATCTAAACCGAATAAAAATCTAAGCGCTCCTTACATCAAAAACAAGCGCACGATAGGATGATTAAGAACGCAAAAAGAAAAATTTAAAACTTTGCGACTTTGAGTTTTTGCGTGAAAAAAACTTATATGACGTAAGTAAGGAACGCGAAATTAGTATCCAGGATTTTGCTTAAGATTTACATTCTTGTTTAACTCATCCAAAGGAATCGGAAAAATTGATTTATTTTCTCCGGCAGGTGAATGGGAAAGCCATGATTTAGTAGAGAAAACGCCAAACCTGATCATATCCTGTCGTTTGCGTCCTTCCCCAACAAATTCCCATCCCAACTCATCATAGAACCTTCCAAACTTTATATCAGCCCCGCCCTCCCTGGTAGTTTTATGAAAATTTCTCAACCCATAATCATAACTGCTACCCTGCTTTAACTGAGCGTCAGTAACAATAGCAAGTTCCGGATTATCGGGAAAACTGCGCATTCTAACCTGTGATACAAGCGCACCGGCTCCAGGCGAATTTGTTCGAAGTAAACACTCTGCTTTCATCATTAAAACATCAGCATAACGCAAAACAACGTAATCATTGTTGCAGATATCGGTGTAGCCGCTTTTTATAATTTCATATTTATTGAGAACGTAACCATGAAATTCCTGACTGCTATCAATTCCGGGGAGTTCATTAATAATATTAAGATCACTGTCCTTCAATCCTGAACTAACTTTTAAAGGAACGCCCGAAGAGGAATATTGCTGGCCATAGAGCCAACCTTCTGTAAGCCTTTTATCATTAGGGTGGAAAGTACTTATAAATTGAGGAATGGCTACGATACCGCCCCAGGGTTGTTGTTTTAAATCAAATACTTCCTGCGCCTGGGCGGGAAGTGCATAGTCAAACATGAGATTTAAAATATCATAATTTGGAGTATAAACCACATCATAGGGAACGGAGAATATGATTTCTTTTGAATTCTGATTTTGATCTCTGAAAATATCTTTCTGATTGGCTTCCAAATTGTATTGAGCGGAATTTATAATAGCATTGCAGACTGCTAAACACTTGTCCCATTCGGGTGTTCCTGTATAAACCTGCGCGTTCAAATAGACCTTTGCGAGAAGGCCGTTTGCGGTTCCTTTACTATTGAAGCGGGCGTAAGTAGTTACATCCGTTTTATCTTTTAAGAAAGGAAGCGATTCCGTAATCTCCTTAACAATAAAATCATACACCTCTTTCCTTGTATTGTAAGGAGGCAAATACCCTTCAGGAACGACGAAGTTATCTACGATGGGAACATTGCCGAAATTATCGCACAACACCCAATAAAAGGATGCTCTTAACACTTTTACTTCTGCAACTAAACTTTCCTTTACATCTGCATCCAAAGGCATTGCATCCACCTGGGCGAGTACCCGGTTACAATTTGTAATTCCCTGGTAAGCAGGCCACCAAACAGAACCAATATAACTGTCATCAACGGTCCATGTATGCTCATGCATTCTTCTATGCCTTCCACCATCCACCCACCCGTAAGGTTTTTTGGGAATGCAAAGTTCGTCGCTGCACATTTCCTGAACCAGCCATTGTCCTTCCGACCAGTCCGATGGAAATATTACATCCCGCCAGCTTCCATAAGCAGCGCCTAATAACGCGCCTACCTCAGCATCTGAAGGAACAAATTGTGAAGCAACCAGGTCTGAAAAATTTTCGTCTTTAAGTTTTGTACAGGAACTGCAGATTAGAATGCATGGTAATGATTATACCGATAAAAGTCGTACACTTAATTACTTTTTTCATAATAATAATTATAAAGTATTTAGTTAAAAGTTATATTAAATCCGACTGTATAAACCCTTGTTGTAGGGTATTTATCCCGATCATCATACCCCGGTGTCAAACCGATCTGATTTACCTCCGGATCCATACCTTTATAACCGGTAAAAGTGAAACTGTTTAATGTGGAAACATACAAGCGGGCGGATTTAAAATGCTTTATTCCAGATAAACCAAAATTGTATCCAAGCGTAATATTATCAACCTTCCAGTAATTACCATTTTCAACATAGTAGCTATTAAAATCAACATTAACGTCGGTATTCAAAACCGTTTTTCCAAAAACCTTGTCATAAGCCGAATTCAACAGGTTATAACTTTGAAAACCCGGATTTTCATGTAACATGCGTTGTGAATTGATAATCTGGAAACCAAACGCACCTCTCATAGTAATGCCTAAATCAAATTTGCCATATCGGAAAGTATTATTCCAGCCGCCATAGTACTTAGGTAATCCATTACCAATTACTTTCCTATCGTTGGCAGGATCCGGAATTTCGGTTGAAGCTTTTCCATTTCCATCTTCGTAAACCCAATGTCCGTCTTCGGTGATATCGATAACCTTGTATCCCCAAAAATTACCTATAGGTTGTCCTACTTCAATACGGTGCGAAATATCGCCTATAGGCGTTGGTGTTCTCCCTTCATCAAAAAACGGATTGGTAGTTTTATAAAGATCATTTTCAAGTGAAATCAACTTATTGTGATTGGATGAAAAAGTTACGCTTGAATTCCATGAAAAGTTTTTAGTTTCAACAGGAATGCCACTGATTAAGCACTTCCAATCCTTTGTTTTCCATTTTACCCACATTTGCCTTAGTGGTTTTAAATAAATTCGGCGGCGAGGGAACCTGATAATCGTATAGCAAGCCTACAGTTTTCCGATTGTAATAGTCAACACTGCCACTAATCTTTCCTTTCAAAACGGAGAAGTCAAATCCAAAATTTGCTTCTCTTTTTTCCTCCCACTTCAAATATGGATTTTCATTGCTAACCGGGATAATACTTGGCTGCCATTGTCCATTGATCAAAAATGAGCCGGAATAGCCCAGGCGCGGAACACCTAAAAATAAAGCATCCGGAGAGGTACCCGTTACGCCGTATCCGGCTCTTAATTTTAAGTTATCAATAAAGCTTATTCGCTTCATAAATTGTTCTTCATTCAATCTCCAACCAACAGAAACAGAAGGGAATGTTCCCCAGGGCTGATTGGTGCCTACAAACTGCGATGCCGCCTCATGCCGAAGACTTGCCATCAGTAAATATTTTTCCTGGTAACTGTATGTTATCCTTCCAAAAAAACCAATCAGATTAGACGCCTCCTTTCTACTATACTGAGTAGCCTGACCAATTTTCAAAGCATTACCAACACCAATATTATCTATGTAGGAATAATTGCCCACCGGAAAGTCATCGTTGGTCATCCCTGAGTTTTCATAAACATTATCCTGGTAACTATATCCGGCCATTGCAGTGAACTTATGAGACTGAACGGCCTTACTGTATTCGCCGGTTAATTCAAGTAGTTGACCGGTACTTTGATAATCATTTTTAGATGCGAATCCATTCATTCCGTTCCTCGTTGTGGAATAATGTTTTTTAGTTTGTCCATAACCGTTAACGCTATTTGATTTATTCCTGGAAACCAGCATTTTTAATCTCAGATCATTAACCGGCGTCCACATTAAGCTACCACTTATCCTTGTTGATTGAGACTGCCTATCTCCAAATTGTTCTTTTAACATGGCGACTGGATTAAAATTTTCGGTGGGCCCAAAACTCTCTGAATAATTCTCTCCGTCTTTAAGTATTGGCACTGTTGGGTTGTATCTTACCGCATTTTCTAAAAATCATTTTATCAAAATCAACGCTGCTTTTATTATCATTATTTATAAAATTGATGTTCAGTTTTAATTTATCATTAAGCATATTATGATTGACATCCACCCGGCTATTGATCATCCTGCTTTCAGACGTGATGATCATTCCCAGCAGATTGCGGTAAGCCAGCGTTGCCAAATAGTTGGTTTTAGTGTTCCCTCCTTTCAAAGTAATTTGATGAGAATGGCTTAAGGGCTTATTCCTGGTTATTTCCTTTACCCAGTCAGTACTCGATCCTCCATCCTGAAATCCTGCAGAACCCTGGGCAAGGCGAAAACGATATTGTTCCGCCGTTAACATCTTTGGAACATTTACAAAAGATTGAGTACTTACATAACTATTATAATTTAAAGTTGGTTCAATTGTACCATTAGGTTTTTTTGTTGTAATCAGGATTACCCCATTGGTACCCCTGGTACCGTAAATAGCCGCGGCAGATCCATCTTTCAGTACATCTATACTTTCAATATCCTCGGGTGCCACCGTATTCAATCCACCCGGAATACCATCAATTAGAATTAATGGCTGCGTACTTGTAAACAAAGTTGTCATACCGCGCAATAATATCTGGGAGGAAGCGCTTGGATCTCCGCTAGGAGTGCCAATGGTTAAACCTGCAACTTTGCCCTGTAGTAACTGTGCAGCATCTTTAACCGACCCCTGAACAAAGTCCTCAGCTTTCACATGTGTAATAGCACTTGTAACTTCCGTTTTTCTTTGGGTTCCGTAACCAACAACCACAACGCCGTCTAAAGCTTTAATATCTGATTCCAATTCAATATCCAAAGTCGAATTCCTCGTACAGTTACGCTTTGTTCAGCATATCCTAACGAGGAAAAAATGAGTACATCATTTGATTTTGAAATTTTAATTGAATATTTTCCAAACCCATCTGTTGTTGTACCTACTGAAGTTCCCTTAAGTGTTACACTTACACCCGGCAAAGGCAGATTATCCTCCTTTGCAGTTACAGTACCACTAATGGTTCGAACTTGTGCATATAAATTATTTCCTGCTAAAAACAGGAATAAAAGCACACAGCATTGTAATAATTTTTTCATGAGCTGAAAATTTTAAATAATTAATTTTCCTTGTAAAATCTTTATAAGTGAAGCAAGCCGTTGAAGAATCAGGCTTATTAAGCGTATATGTTGGTTTATTATTGAAATTTAAAGTTACGGCGCCCGGTATACCATGGTGTTCCCCAACGTTCTTTCACCAAGCCCGTTAACATTAGTAATAACGTCTGATAATAATGAATACGTGAATTGTATAACTAATTTCATTGAAATTTAATTTTTAAAAAAGGGGCACAATTCCATTTTACAATCAATTATCTATACTTTTTTAACACCTGCTCTTTTTCGTGTAAGTAGTACATAACATTGCTTTGTTGATTAAATCTTTAATTACAACAAAGCAATGTTTCAGAAGCATGCATATTTTTTAATCAGTTATTGCAACATCCTGATAGCGTAAATAAATTTTAGATACTTTCAAATTGGTTTTGGATTCATTCGCTATAATTTCAAAATCAACTTTTTTATTATTTTCATATTCCTTCAATAAGGTAATGGGCGCCCATCCCCATTCATTCCAATCAATAGTAAACTCCTGCATTATCCCTTCATATTTTATCGATCTTTTTTCAGGCCTGGACCAATCATTTTTAGTCAGCAGGCATAATTGAAGGCTGCCTCTTTTTGTAATGTTCAAATTAACTTTGAGCGGATTTAAATTAAGATTATGCTTGTAAAGGCCCTTATGGATTTCGCCTTTATCAATAGAATATTTTATTTCAGTTTTAAAATCCTCGAAAATAGGCGCATCGGGAAGCGCTTTAACTTTTACGATTTCTCGCTGGTCCTGGTGCAAAAGGTTGTTGGATAAAAGTAGTTTTTGATTGCTCCGCTCTTCCACTTCAAACAAAGTTTTAACAGCATCCAATGATCTGCAAAAACTTCCCATTACATTTTCTGTGTTCCTTAAATAAATCATTGGTGTAACACCATTTTTAACGTTCGCTTTAACTGCATATAGTTCAAGATTATCTATCCTGTCAAATGTAAGCGCCGGCCTTTTTTCATTTTCGGTTGAGTACATAATGATGTTCTGCAAACGGAGTTCTTCTACATTTCTGCAGTATAAACCATAAGCCGGTAAATTTTTATACATCAGCGCCATTGGATAGGAGAATTCTTCAAATGGAACTTTATTGTATGGAATGGATTCCTGTGTATGCCTGTACCTGACAGAATAATTATTAACTGATACATTTTTGATTTTCTTACTATGCAGTCCCATAATACTGGATGGTAATTTAGCATTCGTAACGGTGATGTTGTTTAGAAAGATATCCTTTACGTCTTCAATTGCATTAACATACTGGCCTTGTTTATAGGGTCTTGCACGATTCCCAATCTTGATAAAAACCGGCGTAGCCACATTATCCATAGTAATGTTTTCCAACAAAATATTCTGCATCATTCCACCGTCAACAGTTATGAGTTCTATGCCTGCATGAACAGGAATATCTTTCACTACACAATTACTTACGGTAATATTTTTAAATCCGCCGTTTGATTCTGTTCCGGTTTTTATAGCCGAGCCATGTGATCGCAGGATACAGTTGGTAATCGCAATGTCCTGGCACAAAACATCGTTTGTAGCCTTCATTACTATTGCATCATCTGTGGTAGAAAACCTTGAATTGGCAACAGTTACCCTTTGACAACCATCAATGTCCAAGCCATCCCTGTTACCTTCTCCGGTATTTTCAATTACAATACCATCAATATTTACATCCTTGCAACCCAATAAATGCAGTGTCCAGTTAGCAGATTCTAAAAGCTTGACATCCCTTATTGTTATATTATCACAATTAACCAGGCGCACCATAAAAGGGCGCAAATTTTGGGGCCTTACTTCCTGAAAATGCTGTAACCCGTTTCCATGGATTGCTCCGGTACCGGTAATTGAAATATTTTTAGCATTTTGTGCAAAAACCATAAAATATTTTGCATACAACTCTTTAGTTCTTGATTCATACTTCTGGGCTACTTCTGTATAATCCCTATAATCCGGGCTGCCAACTAATACAGCGCCAGCCTGGAGATGCAGGTTAATATTATCCTTAAGTATCAAAGAGCCGATCTTATATGTTCCTGGCGGAATATCAACTATTCCGCCGCCGCTTTCATAAGCTTTGTTTATTGCTAGCTGTATTGAACGGGTATCCAGTACTTTACCGTCGCCTGCGGCACCAAAGGTTTTTACATTATACTGGGCATTTAAAAATGCAGGAATGGAACAAATAAATAAAGCAACGGTTACGAATGTTTTTCTCATAGAGTTAATCTCTTTATTGACAACTTGTTATTTCTATTACTGTGCTTCCGTACCTTTAGCATCCGCTATCTTCTTATTTTCAGATATGCTGAGTGCTAAAAGAATGATGGCATTTTCATTTCCTTTTTTTGCATGAACAGCTTTCAGATTAACTTCTTTAATCACCTTTCCCAACCGGGAATTCTCCCATTCAAATGAAAAAAATGTAGCGGGATTTGAATCTTCTTCCGCACAGTTTAAAGCTGATGCGGCATAAGCATATTTATTTTGACTGTATTTAACCTTATCTACTTCCTTATTGGTAATTCTTTGTCGCCATCTCCAATCCAAAATATTCACACCATACCTGATAGGAATGTTTTCAATCATTCCATCTTCATAAACAACTTCATACCATCCTAAAGGTTCTGCCGTATCATCGAAATTATAAATCATACCATAAGCCTTGGCATTCGTTGCTTCCCTGGCAGAAGCATGTAAAAAAATAATACTGCTAACGTCTTTATTTATTTGAATTCCTTCTGTTTTAGTTTCGCCATTTTGATTACTAACAACAATTGCCTTTTCCCCCCGTAGCCCAGATAAATTCAAATCAAAGATTTTGTTCGCGGTTTTAATATTACCCTTTAGACGAATGGTTTTATCCAAAGCAGCAATACCATCAATTAAAGAGGAATTGAGTTTAGAAGAAATATTTACCGGATTTACCTTAGCACCATTGTTACTTGGCAAGATTTTTCCACTCAAATTTGCATGGATTTCACTTATCAATGGTTCAGTTGTAAAGACAAGTTTGTCAACAGGCAAATAATGTTTAGACCATAAGAGATTGGCACAACCTAAAAAATCAAAGAGCTGGTCCTTGCCAAAATTCATTTCAGTAGTTCCTGCCCAGGATGAAGGCGCGCCACCGGATAATCGTTTTATACTTTTCTTTCATCCCAGTGTATCAATATCAGGACGAAGATTTCCATACACCTGCTCAAAACCGAAAGCAGCTAATTGTTTATCGTTTTTTACATCATTCCAGAACCAGTTAAAAATTAAAATGTCTTTAGGAATTAATTGTAAAACTTGTTCAGGTCTGAGGGCGCCAGGTATTTTATATTCATAACCTGTTGAGGTCTTCCAGGTTTGATGATCTTTTTGCGTAACCGATTCCAGAAGATGGTCGCCCCAAATTGCTGTTTTGATTCCTTTTTTAGCTAAATAATTATGGATTTTATTTAAATCGTCCGCAAAGAGTTGACCATAATCCTTTCCACGACAAAGCTTGCAAATATCCTTTTCCATTCTCCATTCATCGTGGCCTACATGAATCATAGCCGGATGAATAACGTCAATATATTCATCCAGAACATCAAAGTAAATTTTATAGTTCTCCGGTTTTAACGGGCAATAGGTATCGGGATATTCCTGGTTCATATTTTCCGCCAGATCTTTATGACCAGAAAGCAAATAATAGGCATGTGTTAATGAAGGCAATTCAGGGATAATTTCAATATTAAATTTCCGGATATAGTTGACAAGGTCGGCTACTTCTTCCTTCTCTAATATTTCACCATCTGCATTATCCTGATGTGACGAGTTTTGATATTCTTTGTGCACACCCGGCGGCCGGTCAAGCCTGCTGAATTTCAGATGTTTTGCAAATTCAATGGCGCCAATATTCAATTCGGGATGCCTTTCCAGTCGCATATTCGCATTCAGTTCCAATATGATCTTATTGTATTTATACAGTGCAACAAAATCTTTAATAAATCTTTTAAAAAAAGAAATGTTCTCTTTCCCAGGCAGGTATAATTTAATTCCTCTGAATGGAAATACCGGCGAATCCTTTACGATTAATTGCGGAATAGAAACTCCACCTTCCTCTTTATGAATGATTTGACGAAGAGAAGCCAAACCCAATAACGCACCAGCTTCTGTATTTCCTGCAACTACCACATTATTTTCCGTCACAACGAGAATATAACCTTCCTCTCCCAATCCTTTCAAAGTAGAAACCAAGCCCTTTTGTTCGCAATAATCTTTAACCAATGGATTCGAAATGGCGCCTATTAATATGAATTTATCTTTAGCGTTAAATTTTGATCGCCGAATGTTTTTTATTGCATAACCATATCGATCCGCCAATTCATTTGAAAATAATTTTCCCAAAAATCCATCTGCTTTAGTTTCCTTCTCCGGAAGTATCAGGAAAGTAGATTTATCCAGGTAAAATTTACCAGCATTGATCTTAACTTCAGAAGGAACAGGAAAAATCAATGGCTTTTCATTGACAATAGAATAACCATTAATTCCTACCATGTTCAATAAAACAATCAGGATTACAATCGGGTATTTATTTTTAAAATTCATAGATTCGAATAATTTTGTCATGCGGTAAAAAGATACGTCAATACTTATTCACGATATCTTTTGCTTTACTTACCATCTCAGCAGCAGGTATTGTCTTTAAATTTTTAAGTTCAAAAGCGGACAACATCTGATCTAATTCGTTTACTTTTTCATCGTTCCCTTCTTTAATAAACTGCTCCCGTAGAATTCTGATCTTTTCAAAATCCTGTATTCCTTCTATTAATTTTTCAAATCGAATGGAAGTGCGTGGCCCTGGATAAAATTGAAAAAGGGTCCCTGATGGATAACGCCGCCAACGGGCATCTGACAAAGGATCTTTAACCCAGGTATTGAATGCCCAAAACAAGTACCCTGTATAGCCTTTTGCTGCTGCATGCCAGGCTAACCATACATTTTCTGCAGGCGGAGAAAAGGAATAACCATTTGGATATTCTTCCACACAAGCGGTATAAAATGTGCTGGGTTTCCCTTGTGCTTTACGCTGAGCCAATACTTCCTCATCAAAACTCAAATAAGAAGCGACGCAGTAATCATAAATGTCCGGTTCAATTTCAGGATGATAACTATCCCCGGCTAGTGCAATTTTCCATTCCGGATCAATTCCTTTTAGTAAGGCAATTACAGCCTGCATACTTTCAAGCGGCCTTTCATCCATTGCTATTGCGGTAATATTAAACCAACCTTTTGCTTTTAAATGGCGGGTAAATTCTTTCAACATAGGCAACCAAAAATCCGTGTATTCGTCCGACCCGGGCTTAAGGTTGACTGTAGTGTTTTTACCCAGCGCTTCATCATAATAAATAAATGACAAGTCCCATGTAATCATGGAGTAGCAGTTGATCCGTTGAGTAATACCACAGCTCATCACAAATGATATGTAACGGTCAAACAAACTAAAATCGTAAATCCAGCTTCCGTCTTTTTTCTTGCTCCACTTTACAAGGCTGGGGTCATCAAAATGAACATGGTCCAAACCCCAGGGTTGCTCAATAATATTGGCTGTAATTACTTTTTGACCTGCATTTGCCAGGGTATTGAAATATGGCCGCATTAATTCAAAATGCTCATTACTCCATAATTCCACATCATGAATCCTTGCAATAGGTGCAGGATATTGCCAGAGATCAAAATCGTACTTCCACTGAGTTGGAGGAGGTAACAAATGATTTAATACATTCAATGAAATTTTCAGTTTATACGCTTTAATTGCATTAACCGTGACAGTACCTGTGTATTTTCCTGCGGGAATATCGCCAGGCAACTGAATACTTAACCAGATCGGCTGTACGGTATTTGCCACCACCGGAATCTTGTCAATAATATCTATCGGATCTGCTACTAAAGAGGAATCGTATACCGTGGGTGCCTCATGCGAACATCCGCCTTCAAATTCATCTGACATCACATACCGTACAAATGCGGCTTTTATATTTTTCGCGTCAATTCGATTACCTTTTTCATTCACAAGATCATTTAATTGAACACTAACCGCCGGAATATTTTTTTTGGTCCAAACCAGTATTTGCGTATGGATCTTTTCGCCTTTCCAGCCTGTTGCATTCCAATTTGTTTGCAGAGTTGCCAAAAGGCACTTTTTCCTTTGGATACCTGATATTATCGCTTGCGTAGCTGACATATATATCATTGCCCAGTTTTGCCCATTCTGCAATATCTGTTTTTGCAGGATTCGCCATTTCCTTGTAAAATGTTTTACCAGGTTTACTATAGCTTAAATCCTGGGCAAATATTGTTTCGCAGATCACGCAAGTAATCAACAAAACAATGATCTTCTTTTTTTTAAGGTATACCTGCATACGCAATAGTTTATTTATGAAAATCATGAAATAATTTTTAAGGGAAGGAACTACTCATTTTTTTTACTTACACGAATCAAAAAATTGGGTAGCAATAAGCAGCTTGAACAAACAGTTTATTAATAGTAAAAATACCCAATCCATTTAAACTATTATTTACGTTTATTGATTAATAATGTGTACTTTTCTAACATTCCGACAGGATAGAAATCAATCCCATCAAAATAGCCCGGAAGAAGGAAATTATAGATTAGTTCATCCAAAATTTTATGAAGATGGAACAAGCTGATTTAGTCAGGTCTTTGGGAATCATTTGGAGCGACTCGTCATATCCCATAACTTTTAATCTTCAATGAGAAAACTACCTGAATCTTTATAATCCGTTTCTGTTCCCCATAATGGTTTCCAAAACATGATTGAATGTTGTTTGGAGGGATGGTTATCCTGATCTCTGTAACCTATATTGAAGCGAAAAGAATTGTCGGGCTTGACAATTTTATCAAGTGGAATCTGCAATAAAATCCTTGTACTTCCACTTGCATCTATAACAGTCTTGAGTTGAAGATCTTTAATACCAATCATGGTATTATCTATTGATTCAATTGAGGATTTTAGTTTACCCGGTAAAATATTAAATCTTGTTGGACTGCCATTCTTGTCTTCAAATTGTACATAAATCTCATCGCTTTGTTTACCGGATTCCAACACCAACTGATCATCTTTAACGGTAGCCAACAAATACAAATATTTGGAATCCCTTATTAATTTAAAACCGAGATGAGCATCGTCTGGTCCACTCCAATACCATTTGTTTTCCAAATGCTCTGGATTTATCATGGATATAAAACCGGAACTGTCCTGACTATTAAATTGATTATGGATTAGAATGCGCGCATTACCCGTTTTATGCAGCCTATATTTCCAGTTCAGATTCAGCTGTTTTTTAGAAGGAAGCGCATAATTCAGCGTATCGAACTGATAAGCGCCGTTTAATTTAATTTCAATAAAAGGCAATGCCGATAAATCTAAAATGGAATTGTTTACTGAACGAATAACGATGGTTTGCTTTAACCTACTGTTGGCAGGAATAACAAGGTCTATCTTTTCAGGACTAATTTTGTATCCTGGCAAAAGGGGAAAATTACCGGATACCTGCAATGGAAAGGCCGTTGGATTATTAAAATATGATTTCAGGTGAAATGGATGGCTCAAACTGGTTTGCTGAAACATATGTTGGCGTCATTACCCAATCCTCATTAATTAAAGTTTGAGTAATTGGAAAAGTTGTTTCGTTTACCACGTCTTCTTTGATCATGCCCTCTAGTTTGAGGTTTATAATCTTAAGTGAGTCTTTCGAGTTTAATGTTACTAAACTGATATGATCAAATTCGCCGAATTTTTCACCCCGCAGATCGCTTCCTCCGCCTGTACTTCCTAAAACAAAATGTTTGTTGCCATTTTTTATAACATTTAAATAGGTATGATGGTGCCCCGAAAACAACGTGTAATTACGTCCTTTTAAAGCGCCCTCTATTTTTTCATAACCTTCCTTCTTTTCATTATCGCCATACCATACCGGCCGGTGCATAAATAAAAAAGTCCATCTCACCTGTGTGTTTTCTTTAATAACTTTTTGAAAATAGCTGATCTGTGCTTCCTGGATACCGGCAGCGCCTCCATCTTCTGTATTGATGCATAAGAAAAGAACATTTTTATAAACAAAATGATAGTATGCTTGTCCATATCTTTTTTTCCATTCCTTTTCCATCCATGGATTTGAGATGTCATGATTTCCAGGAACGTAGAAAAAGGGCATGGATAAAGGCTGTATCATTTCATTGAATTCCCGCCATTGCTTTTCTATTACCACTGAATCGTATGTCTTCCCATCAATTAAATCACCTACGGACAGTACAAACTGAGGCTGCAACAATTCGAGTTTGGTAACAGCATCATCAAATACGCCTGGCCTATAGCCACCCCAAAGATCAGAAACAATTGCAAATTGAATTTTGCTGGCATCATCATTAAAAGGAAGATCTGTGGCCGGAAACTTTTCAAAGGTGCTTGCCAAATCGGACGGCTTCTTTTGTGCCATACTATTGACAGGAAACTGAAAAAAAATACAAGCAACAGTTACAATTAAAAAGCGATGCAACATCTTTTAAAATTCATTTTACGGATAGTAAAATTTAAACAAACAACATTGATTATTAATCAACCATGAAACCAGTCCCTATAGAAAGCATTTATGGGGACTTGTTTCCATTTACGGCTTATCCCACCAAACCGGAGTAGTTGTTAAATTGGGCCCCTGCCTTTGAATAGCGTCCTGTAATTTAGGATTGGCAATAATTTCTGCTGGAGGATAAGTAAGTCTTTTCGGAAGAACAGCTCCTATATTTCCAGGTATTGTTTTATCCAGCATTTCATACATTTTAGGGAATCCGCTTCTGCGCATATTTGCCCAGGTTTCATACCAGTTATAATGTGTTTCAATCCAATATTGCGTATTAATCATGTTTAACGCGTTTGCAGGATCGTAAGGATTTTCGAGCAAATAAGCATTTTGCTGATCAACTGATATCACCGCCTCAGGACCATACACCGATAACTCCGCCATAGCTGCCCGCACACCATTTTCATAGTACGTTTTTGCATTGCCTGAAATGATTCCGCGAACTACACACTCTGCAAGTTGTAACTGAACCTGCGCATAGCTCAGGTGAACGTATGGAGCATCATATCTTCCAAACGTTCTGATGTTGGAAACGGAAAAATTATTTCTTGTTTCAGCAATGTTGCCAAAGGGCGGGTATCCTCTTTGATTGTCAAAATTATGGTCGCCATCATGGTAGGATGTAAATGGCGCAGTCATCCTCATAGCATAAACCGTAGTGCGGGGATCTTTGCGATTTTTTAATGAATCAATAAAAGGTGATGCAAGTCGGAATTTATCAATATAACTGGCGCTTATAAAAATATGAGGAGTACCATTGGCAGTAGAAGATTTGCCGGAATTTGGAAGATAATAAACAACATAATTATCATCATTACTTGTCAGAAGACCGCCGGCAATAGCTTTATCAATCCATTTTTTCCCATTATTAGCATCTACATCCATTATTCTCAGCCCCAATCTCAGCATTAAACTATTAGCAAATTTTTTCCATTTCGTGAGGTCGCCTTTATAAACAATGTCTGATTGAACAGGGCTGATTTTTTTATTATCAAAACCAAGCGTGGCTTCTTCCAGTTCCTTAAACATGTCTTCATATATCTTTTCCTGCGGATCATATGCAGGTGTAAATATCCGGTCTGTATAGCCCTTGTTTGCTTCAAAATAAGGCACATCGCCATACACATCCGTAAGCTGGTGGGCTAAGTATACTTTAATAATACGGCCTATGTTATAATAGTTTACCATATCCGGATTTTCTTTGGAACGGTCAATTAAGTCCGCAACACTTTTAAGCGCATTTCTGTAGATCCATTGAAAGTGCTCCGCCATATCAGCATCACCGGGAACAACCAGGTCTTTGAACTCATAGGTTGTGTTTACATGACCTACATAAGGCGCTTGAAACGCGGAAATGGTATAATAATTCCTATCTATCATATTTAGCTGAATGGGAGGAAGCATAAAATCGAGATTGGGCACTGAAACAAAATCAACGCTTTTATTGATGTCCTCAAATCCTTTATCACAGGAAGAAAAGATTCCCGAAATAAGTGTGATTAGGATAAAGGAATATTTTTTAATATGCTTTTTCATAATGTCTACTTTAGTAATTGGTATAACTAATTATATTAAAGGTTTATAGTCCAAATTTTAATGACACTCCAAAATTCCTGGTTGTGGGGTAAACCATTCGTTCGATCCCTTGTGCATTTCCGCTGGAAACACTGCTTTCCGGATCAATATTCTCCGTATTTTTATATAGGGTCGCTAAGTTTCTTGCAATCAATGAAACAGATGCATTAGTGATGCCAATCTTACTTATTAATGGCTTTGGAAGTACATACCGGAGTGATATTTCCCGAATTTTTATAAAACTTGCATCATAGATAAACTCTTCCGCAATATGTCTTATTTGCTTATAATAGGAACTGATATCAATGGCAGGAACACGCACGTTATTTTCACTCCCGCTTTCGTTTACCCCCTCAGCCACAAGTCCATTCTCTCTGCCAGGTAAGGTTGCTTTATGTTTGCCATTGTCATATGCTGTTGCATTCGTTTCTGAATAAATAGAAGCTCCAAATTTTCCGTCCAATAAAAAATACAAGGAAAAATTTTTGTAAGAAAGCGTGTTGCTAAAACCAAACAATTTGTCATAAACACCATTACCCAAAAACTCTTGTTTGGAGTTATACAATGGAAAACCTCTGGCATCATTAACTTTTCTTCCATTCGCATCACGCACGTAGGTATAGCCATAAATTCCACCATAATTTTGGCCTTCCACTACCAGTAAAGAAGCGTAACCATCTTTTGCTGTGGCTAATTGAATTGGGGCACCTTTTGTTCCATCTCCCAGTGCAATAACCCGGTTGTCATTTTTCGAAAACGAAGTAGTCAAATTCCATGAAAAATCTTTGCCTTGTATTGGAGTAGCCCTTAACAATATTTCAATCCCCTGATTTTTCAGCTTACCAACGTTTAAAACAGCAGTAGAATAACCAGTCGTACTGGAAACGGCCGTTGTTACAATATCATCTTTGGTTTGACGGTTGTAGTAGCCAACATCAAAGCCAAAACGGTTCTGAAAAAAATCCATCTCCAGGCCAAATTCATAGTCCGTTGATAAAAGTGGCTTTAATTCTTTATTGGGTATGTTACTGGTACCGATTGCTTGCATGCTCAGGGACCGATATTGTAGAGGATCCAAAGCATAACTTAAATCTAATTGATACGGATCGGTATCTCCACTCACCTGGGCAGTGGATGCACGCAGTTTACCAAAGGAAATGGCTGAAGGCAGTTTAAATGCATCTGAGAAAATAAAGGATAAAGCCGCTGCGGGATAAAATAGATTATTATTATTAATAGGCAAAGTTGAAAACCAGTCGTTGCGGCCGGTTATGGTCAAATAAACATATTTATTGTAGGATAATTCAACACTTCCAAAGAGTGAATTGGTTTTTTGTTTTGCTTCGCTTGTTGATGGCAATTTATTGGCGAGGTTATTAAACGTATAAACTCCAGGAACAACAAAAGTATTGCCAGCGGCCGTTAATTGTGTATACGTACGCCAATTGATATTTCCGCCAAAAAAGCCATTCACATTGAATTTACTTTTTAGTCCGGGATCGATGCCTAACAGCAGTTCATAATTATTTTCAGTGTTATCCCTTGAGCGTTGATCCAATTGTCCACCAGGAAAGCTCGCTGAAAGATTATGATCTGGAATATATTGAAACCTTTTAGCTAAATAATAATCCCGGGTTAATCTTCCCCGTGCATACAACCAATTAGTAAATTGATATTTCAGACTTACAGAACCTGTTAAACGATTTTTTGTATCAAGTTCATTTTCTTTGTTAATAACATAATATGGATTGGATATGCCTTGTGCGAAAAGGAATTCAGAGCCATCTGGATTATATCCCGGTTTTAGGGTTTCTATATCAACATTTGAAGGCAAGTACAGTAACGAATAAAATGAATTGTCATGGTTGCCTCCTATGAAAGGCCGGTTATTTGCCCTTTCATAGGTATAATTAAGCACCAGGTCAAGATCTAATTTTCCAAACTTCGAAGACGTCTTTGTATTTAAACTTGTTCTGGTAAATTTTGCATTTGGGATCAAATCAGAATTCCTTAAGTCTGAAATAGACACCCGATAATTATGATTGTTGGTACTACCCGATAATGCCACGGTATTCGTTAAGGTGCTCCCAACATTAAAAAAGCGCTTATAATTATCTTTAACCGCACTGAAAGGCCTTTCAACGCCATCAAATTGAGGTGCCAGGGTTCCATCTAATTTATGCCCCCAGCTATCTGATGTGAAAGCATCAGCAGCGCTGACAGGCAATTGATTAATATTTACACGCGAGTTTTGTCCATACTCATATTGAAAATCCGTAAGATCAATAAATTTGTCTGCTAAAAAGGAAGAGCTTACATCAATATTCATTTTCCCCTGGCCCGATTTACCGCTTTTTGTGGTAACCAATATAACACCATTAGATGCCCTTGATCCGTAAAGGGCGGCGGCCGCATTTCCTTTCAATACACTTATGCTTTCAATATCATCCGGATTGATTCCGGTTAATCCGTCACCGAAGTCTCTGCCACCTTCAGGGGCATTTGTTGCGAGCCCTCCCAAACTTGAAGAATTGATAGCAATACCATCAATCACCCATAAAGGCTGATTGTTGCCTGTTAATGAAGATGCACCGCGTATAATTATTCTCTTGGAACCAGCTACTCCGTTGGCAATATTTCCAACGTCAACACCCGCAACTTTGCCTGACAAAGCATTAACCAGGCTTGGCGTTTGAACGGTATTAACCTTGCTTCCTTCCAATTGTGCAATGGAATAACCCAGGCTTTTCGGATTCTTTTTAATGTTTAAAGCTGTAACCACAACATCATCTAAATCCTTGTTGTCAGGGTTTAAAGAAATATTAATAACAGAACGATTATTAATAGATACTTCCATTCTTTCATAACCAACATATGATACAATTAAAACCTTACTTCCAGCAGGAACGTTTAAAGTAAAAACTCCGGATGCATCAGTGGTTGTTCCTATTGAAGCGCCTTTAACTTCTATAGAAACACCACTCAGGTTTTCTTTACTTTGCTGATCTGTAATTTGACCAGTAATTTTCCTGCTTTGAGCATGTACAGAGAATACCAGATAGAACAACCCAAAAAATAAAAGTAATGCACCCTTCATAAAATGAGAGATAAAAAATGAGTAAAAATTGTTTGAGGTAAAGCTTTTCATTTGGCAGTTAATTTTTGATAAAAAGGTTTGGTAAATTTATATTGCCAAAAAAGAAAAAAAATATCATAATTCATTTAAGGTGTATACTTTTTTAACCTGATTAAATTTCTAATTTGAAATGGTTTTTGATTGCAAAAGGCCTTCATATTTGATTGAAAATTAAATATGCTTAAGGGCCAATAAAGAATACTGATGCAGGTAGATTATGACAGCCTGTTTACGTTGCCCAGAACAAAAAAGGAAATCGAGGTCCTGATCAACCCCTTTGTAAATGCCTACCTCAACGATGTGATGGAACAATTGGAAGGTCAGATCGCTTTGGTGAAAATAGCGATGACAAGGCTTTTCACACCGCAATTGTATTATGCAGTGTCGGACAATGACTTTAATCTGGACATCAATAATCCTGATGAGGCGAAGATTGTTTGCATGGGCAATAACCCACAAACGATACAGATATATGGAGCAGTACTTTCTCTTTTCGTTACCCGTCTGATCAAATTGGTTAACAAGAAAGGAAAGCTGAAAAGCAGCCTGATTTTTGACAAATTTCCTACTATTTACCTCAATAACATGGACAGTTTGATCGCCACAGCCAGAAGCAACAAAGTAGCCACTTGCCTGGGCATCCAGGACTTCAGTCAGCTTCGTAAAGACTATGGCTGCGAGCAGGCGGATGTGATTATGAATATCACAGGGAACACTGTTGCCGGACAGGTAACAGGCGACACAGCCAAACAACTTTCAGAGCGTTTTGGAAAGATCATGCAGGATAGGGAAAGCTATTCCAATAATAGCGCAGATACTTCCATCAGCCAATCCAAACAACTGGAATCCGCAATTCCGTCTTCTAAAATTTCAGCGTTAAGTTCGGGCGAGTTTGTGGGCATGGTAGCTGATGATCCGGACTGTAAAATTGAATTATAAGGGTTTCATTGCTCCATATTAAATGACCATAAAGCCCTGAAAAGGGAGCAAGACAAGTACAAGGATATACAGGTTATCCGCAAGCTGGATAATGGTATGGTGCAGCGGAACTATCTTCAGATAAAGCAGGATGTGCAGGATATTATTCAGTCGGAAATGGAGCGGTTGCTGAATGATCCGTGGCTGAGTCATTTGGTGGTAAGGAAATAGAAAAGCTTTCAGATTTGGAATAAGGATTCATTTGCGATATAGGCGTAATGTAGCACTTCCAAAGTGAATAATAATTGATAGAAGCATATTAACTCTTCAGCCTTTTGACACCTGTTATTCCAAGACATACCGCACTAGAGGAATGCGTCTGAATTGGCTAAATCAGGTTGAATGGAGAAAGCCTTGTCTTTGCCCTGCAGCCCGTTAGAGGCGACACTCCAGGCATTATAATCCCCTGCCACATGACGTTTCGCTAAATCTTTTCCATAAACTTTATTTCCAGCAATCTTTATCGTCTTCCCTGAGTGAAGTAAGGGAAGTAATCTCTGCGAATCGTAGCAGTGAAATCGCCTGCGCCATGGACGAATGCCACCCCATTCATTGGGAAAGTCATGGCGTAAGCTAAATAGTTATTGTGCGCCTTGATTACTCAAGCCAGTCGTTTTTGTCCCATATTAGGTCCAGATCATTACAAACTATTTTTGAATTTTGTTTTAAACGTGTTGTAAATCGTTCAATTGGAAATAGGCTGTTTTTTAGTCAACCTATTTCCGGACAAGACAATCTTTCATACTCATAATTTTTTATTCCGAAGTATACACAATGCTGTATGTTTTGACAACACCATTATAATCAAATTCCACAACAGCGGTTCCGGATAATGATTCTGCTTGTGTAACACTCACCTTTACTTTCGAAATATCTGAAGAAGCAGTTACCGTAGGTATTCCTGTGGTGCCGGCAGGAAGTTTATAGCTTGCCTGGTAAATATCGTAACCAACAATGCCGTTGGCATTTGTAGACCGAACAGGAGTAGCTGGAAGATCGATTGCCTTTCCATTAACGGCAATACTTACTGTTGGTGGCACGTGACGCTCAATTTTCTTTTTCTTTGAACTGAATCCAAGCCCGATCAAATCAAAAAGTCCATCCGATTCAGCACCTTCGGCAACAAGGAAAATAGCATGCTTTTTATCCAGATGATCAACAAACTTAGAAACGTCTATAATGAATTTCGTTACTTCCTGTTTTGAATTGGCAGCAACAACGATCTCTCCGATTTTTTTCCCGTTCCAGGCAGCATTGTCCCATGGCCCATCCAACCAAACGTTCACCTTAAAGCTTTTTTCCGTTTTTGGTGTGAGGAAAACATTGAACGCTGTTTTGTTTCCTTTTTTAGTTCCCTTAAAAGCTTTCAATCCTTTTTGATTTTTCTTAAGCCCGCCAAAACCGAAATACTTATATCCGATGATGTTGCCATTCTTTACAGTGCCAATGGGCATGTGATTATCCCATATATCCCAGGAATCCTGTTGAAGACCGATATCGGAAAGATAAGAGGCATAACCGGCCGAATAATACTGATAGGGATCGAGTCCATAGACATGAAAACCTTCGGAAGTCACTTCAGCGCCTTTGTATTCTCTTCCCTGGTTGTCTTTTGCGGTCCAAATACCATCCGGTGCGTATGGATCATAGCCCGTGATGGAAACAGTACCACCTTCTGATACCGGTTTCTCATCCCATTTAATGGCAACCGGAGCTACCACAGCCTGGCGTGCAAACCCAAATCCCCTGGGAGGCTTGTGATAAAACACATACCACTGACCGTTGATCAATTCAATACTACCATGCGTGTTATGTCCCCCATTCGTAGTCTGCAATGCAGTGCCATCCTGGTTCAGCACCGGAGCACGTGAATCAACCACAACACCACCGCTTTTCCATGGTCCTAAAGGCGAATCTCCATATGCGTAACGCAAAGTAGAGTTGGAACTACCAACGCCATATTCAGGACCGGAGTATCCGCTAAAAACGGTAACATATTTATTTCCCACCTTACGTATAGAGGAGGCTTCAAAAAAATTAAATGTTCCCAAATCCTCGTTCGGATAGATTTGAGGATATTGGGTGCCTGCCGGTTCCCTTATCACTCCATATCTTGAACTGGCCGGCAGAAGGTAACTAATCACCTGGGTTCCGGGTCTGAGCGAATACATGGTTTTCTGATCTAACTGTGCTGCTGACGACCTTTGAAATCCCCAAAATCCATATGCCCTGAAACCAATCTCATAATCAGGATCTTTCGGATCTGTAACGTATTCGATATATACAGCCGGATCGAATCCTAAAATACTACCGGGAACAGTGCGTTTTCCATCTTCAGTTAAATTAATGGGTGTAAAAGGTCCGTCCGGGCGGCTGCCCTTGCATACCATTGCTTCCCTGTTAGGTCCACGGCTATGCGGATACAGATAATACTCCTTTGTTCCATCTTTTCTTTTCACTTCTACCAGATCCGGCGCATACATAACATCCCATTGTCCATCGACCTGGTAAGTAAAAATGGGGCCTTCATCACGCCAACTGGATAAATCTTCCGCAGGCGCAGACCAGGCCCTGATGTCCGGCCCGCAATAACTATTAACTCTCAAATCATGTGATCCGATGATGTAAGCACGATATTTTCCCGGGTTATCGGGATCTTCAAAAACACGCGGCTCTCCATCTGGCAAATGCTCCCAAAGCGGCAGATAAGGATTACCTGCTCCTTTATGGACAAATTTTTTTTCCGATTTGTTTTTTTGCACTGGGTTATTCTGTGCCCATGCCCGTGTTGCAGATAGTAGAAATATAGCCGCAAATAATAAAACAACTTGTTGCCTTTTTAAACCAAAATTGAGTCTCTTCATAAATGATTATAATTCTAGAATGTTATTTCGATGCTTGTCAGATTTTAGTTCTTATACATCTTAAGAAAAGCTGAACGCCTGGCTCGCTTTTTAGATTTCAGCTTCATAATCTTAATTTTTCTTCAGCAAGTTCAGGTAAAATCCTTTGATAATGCATCTTAAAACTGAAAATCCAATGAGCTTTTGGCTGCGCCATACTTTCATTTGGTGTTGTAAGCTCCTCTTTTTTGTGGCATTATCAGTGAGACTTTTTAAATTTTGTGTTCTTTAATATCGAAATGTAAAAATTTAAACTATTCAAAGCCGATGGCAGCATTTGAATCCATCGATTCGGGATAACTTCTCGCAATGGCGTTTGAACAAATAAACTATTTGCTCGAAAACGACTATCGGCCAGAGCTGAATATGCTGACTTTAGAACATCAAGACAAGCATAACCAATCACAATATATTTTTTTTGCCGACGTGATGGGCAGTTTTTATTTCTTCTTTGCTTCAAATTCTGCTCTTCTAAACATCAAAATTCGTTTTATCAAGTCAGTTGGCAATGGTTTGTCGTGTGGAAATTGAATTGCTGATTTTGAAACTTTCATCCCTTTTAAATCGTCTGCAAATTCTTTCAACATTGTGTCACTCCAAGGGCTTGAAATGGAAATGTGTTTAGGAAATGCACAATAATAAATCAGATGAAATTTGTCTCCAATTTTGAAGGCTGGAATTTGGTAACTGATTACTTCCTTTGTTTCGGGTGAAACTTTATGCACTAACTCCCGAATGGTCTGCATTCTTTTCAAAGTATCGCCCGTAAATACTTTGTGATATTCATCTATTGATTTATAGTCTGTCTTTGCCATTTCAATTTGTTTTAAAAATCAGCAATAATTAGTTTTTTCATCCCCATCATTTTTTTGAATGCACCTGGTTTTTTGTTGAGTTCTTCCCAATTTTCAGGGCAAACTTGCCAACTTAATCCATATTTATCTTTAAGCCACCCACAAACACTTTCTTCACCCCCATTTGATGTGAGTGTATCCCAGTAGTAGTCTATTTCCGCTTGATCTTTGCAAGGTATCATTAGCGAAATCGCTTCGTTAAATTTGAATAATGGTCCTGCGTTAATGCCAATAAATCGCATACCTAAAATCTCAAACTCAACCGTAAGAACTTTTCCTGCAAAGTCTTTTTGAAATTCTGCCAATCCTTCGGCTTCTGTCTTTGGGTAATAAGTTGTGTTAATCAATTTTCCGTCTTTGAAAACTGACAAGTAGTATTCTGCGGCTTCTTGTGCGTTGCCATCAAACCAAAGATTTGGAATTATTTTTTGCATTTGATTTATTTTTAGTCGTGAAAATTAGTCGTTTGAAATTTATCTGTTTAGTGAAATGAACCAAAATTGTCCACAACGTTTAAGTTTTTATGAAATTGTGGTATTTGAAAAACATCAGGTTCAATTAACCACAAAAGCAAAATAGCGATTTATAGTTAATGCTCCAACGTCCCGCCACAATATTCTAAACGCAGTTTTGAATTAAACGTACGATAGCCTTTCGCAACTATCCGTAAATTTAGGATTTTCAGATTTACTTCAAGCTCAACATTTTCATCCGGGGACCCGCTGACAGAAAACGCAGGAAGTAAACGAAACTGCGGTTTCATTTTCGTATAAAGATTACCTCGAGAAAGGGACTACAAAAACCATGCGCCTAAGTCACGCGGAGTTTACCCGCCGCTTTGTGCAACACATTTTGCCGCTACGTTTTGTACGCATCCGGCATTACGGCATCCTGAGCAGCAGCTGGAAGCGGGGCCGGTTGCAGGATTTGCAAAAGACAGCTGCACGTGCAGCGGCCGGAAGTAAAACCTCAAACCATGCTCCGCAAATGTCCCTGCTGCAAGAGCGGAACGCTGATCACCCTGGAAGTGTTTGGCAAACGCGGGGCCACCAAAAATGTATTTACCGGATACACAAAATGCGCCTGTCGCCTAAGTGGCGGGTAAGGGAACTTGTGTGCCGCCCTCAAAGAAACACAGGCTGAAACGCTCCGCCGCCAAAAGGTTTCAGCCGCTACGAAAAAAAACAGGCGCCCTGCCTGCTTCAATATCCTACAACCGCTTCACGACAAATCCATAAGTACCTGCTATTCCCCGGTTTCGTTCAATCCCGATAGCTATCGGGAGTTTCATTTCTTGCCCGTTGGGCAAAACGAAACCTTAGTTATTAGCGGTTCGGGCTTTTTTCTTCTGATAGTTTTTTTATCATGTCTAATGTTTCTTCCCAATTTTTATCCGAATTTTCATACATGGTTTCTGTAACAAACTCGCTGTGTGTTAATTTTAAAGAAGTTCCTTTGTCCGTTGGCTCTAACTGGAATTCAATTTTTGAATAGTTTTCCAGGTCGTCAGGAAGCCCTGACAAACCACTCCAATAAGAATAAACAAATGATTTTTCATTTTCAAATTGAATGATTTTCCCTTTATCAGTATACTCCTTTCCATCCCAAGTGAAAGTAAATGTAATGTCGCTTTGCGGTGCCCAGTCGCTTTTTGCTTCAACACCTAACCACTTTTTTATTTCGTTAGGGTTTGTCAAAACAGTCCACGTGGTTTTGGTGTCTGCATTTATCTGTCTTTCTTTTTTAATTACCATAAAATTCTTGTCTTGTTAATGTTTGTTTGGTGGTCGTCATAGCCTGACCACTAACGGTTTGGGTATTGCCGAAGGCGGGGATTTTTAGCACTAAGTTCAATCAGATAACGAAAGTTGAACCTTGCACGAATGTCCAGTCGAAGCCGTTCAGCCCTGCTTGGGTAATACTTGTTAGCGGTTCGTTGTTGGTTTATTAGCTTTATACGTCATTTAAAGAACTGATTCCATTTTCTTTTAACTGTTCAATTGAATCCTTCATTTTTTTTACTTGATCTGCCGGATGAGCTTGCCAAATAGTCACTTCGCCAACAACCCTAAATGGATGTACGGAACGGTAAGACATACTGGGATTGCCGGGGAATTTTCTATCCGTTAAGTCGGGGTCGTTTTCAATTTCTCCGGTGGGTTCTACTAAATAAACTCTTCCCCTTCCATCTCCAAAGGCAAGTTCAGCACCCCAAATGGCCGCATCCAGGGTTGCAGATAGAAAAATGTACTTAGATTTTATAGTTTGTTCATAATTGCAGCTATAACCAATTTCAATTAGGTCGCCTAATTTTAATTCCGCTTTAGTTCCATGAAAATAAGTTTGTGCAAAAGGAGTTGCACTAGCCGATTGAATTCCTTTCTCTTGGTTTTGTGTTTCCATTTTTTGTTATTATTTTATTTGGTTATTGTTAGTATTTTTTGGGTCATTATATCAATTGCATTTTCAAAATATTTTTTAAGAACTTTCAATTCTTGAGCTGTGAAGGACGATAAAAATTTGTCCGTATTATCTTGAAAATCGGAATAATGAGGTGTTATCAATTTTGTTATCTTGTCAACGTGTGGAACAATAATGATTTTTCGCCTGTCTGTTTTATCATACTGTCTTTTAACTAATTTTTTACGCTCCAGCCGGTCAATTAATCCTGTGACAGCACCGGTAGTCAGCCCCGTAAGTTGGGCAAGTTCTCCGGCGGTCATTGCTCCTTTTTGAATAAAATGTCCTAAGTATTTATGATCGGTACCGTTAAAGCCCAAATTTTTTCCAATCATTTCGTGCATCTGAAGGGAAGTATAGGCATATTTCTGACTCAATTTTCTTATTTGAATAACGTCATCTGCATGTTTCATAATATTTAGTAAATAAGTATCTTAGTTGCAAAGATAATATTTTTTTGCAAATTGTCTCCAACTGTAAATTGATATATTTTTTAGTAATGAATTATTGAAATAAAAAAGGATGTTCTGAATCTTCAAAGAGGCTCAATAGAATATTGAACCTGCCATTTGGTTTGAGGATACAAAAAAAGTATAAACTCTTTGATTTATTTCGACTCTGAAAATATGGGTTGTAAATTAAGCCAATAATATTTCCGAAAGGGTCTTTCACCGTTGCAGTCATTAATTCACCGCCTACGTTATATGGTTTTTTATTTTAGTCGCTCTATGATTGTTGTTTTGTAATCCAAACTGTCAATGTCATACTTTTTTATAAAAAAGTGATTACTGTTGAGATATTTTTCAATAAAAGGCAAGTCCGGGGCATAATGGAAGCGCCCTCCAACTTTTAATGAGTGTAGAATTTTCATATATACCTTTCCGTATTCCATGTAGTTTCCGTCAGGTCTCAAATTGTGGTGTTGAAAGTGATTCGAGAAGCCTAAGTTGCTGATTATTGTTCCCCATTGTTCTACTCCATAATCATATTCTAACCAATCTGTGGTTATCAAATATGATGAAGCAAACTTGAATCTGTCAATCCCTACAATAACAATGTTCTGGCTTTTAAGATAATTCACCAAAAGACTTTCTTTCCCGCACCCAATATCTAAAACAGGTTGTACCAAATTCGCTATATCAATATTTAAAATTTTGATTTGTAATTCCGGGCTATATTGTGAACAAGTAACGGGATTAACTTTTTCGTTTGCTTTTTTGTATATCCTTTCAGCAAAGGGATTGCTATCTAAAAGGCATTGTTTAAGTTTTGTGTAATGGTTTTTTGAGATAATTTCAATTGAATCTGATTTTGTATGAATACTCTCTAAAAGGTCAGTATAGATTTTTCTTAAATTATCTTTTGTTTTTGAGTCGAACGAATAATATTGATTCACTCTGCTAAATTCCTCAATCGCTTTATCGACAGAATAATTAATAAGCATCTGTTTAAAATCAGGGGCTAATTCATTTAATTTCGTTAGGGCTTTAACTGTTTCATTTGAAAATTTAAAAATATCAAGGTTGTCAAGAAAAATATTTTTCCCTTGGTTGAATTCGATTTGTCTATCAATAACTTTTACTAAACTGTTCATTTGTTCGGGGGATACTTGTATGACGCACAACGAGCAGGGGCTTTATGCAGGTTGGAAATTAGTATTCCATTTGCCGATAACCGCTGCTCAATTTATAAATTTAAGTTCATTGTTTATTCTGTTGCTGAATGTTGTTTGTCACGCCGGAGCTAAAGTCGATGCTTGTATTATGTGATGTAACAACGTCGTGCCCCACTTGCACAAAACCACCTGTTGAACTAAACCTATGGTAGTCTTCCGCAACTATCCGTAAATTTAACGGCCGTTAAAACAATTTTATTATGACAACGAATTGCGAAGCACTCACGAATACAAATAAAAAAAACAATCAACAAAATGAGTAAAAAAATCGCCGGAAAAACTGAGATACAACAAATACCTTAAACGTGCCTGCCGTGAAGTTGATGGATTTGCGGAACTTTACAACGTTTTGAGCATAAAGAAACGCAGGCTAAAATGCCCGCACTCAAAAGGTTTCAGCCGCTACGAAAAAAAACAGGCGCCCTGCCTGCTTCAATATCCTACAACCGCTTTACGACAAATCCATAAGGACCTGCTATTCCCCGGTTTCGTTCAACAAGGGTTTCATTTCTTGCCCGTTGGGCAAAACGAAACCTTAGTTATTAGCGGTAGTGGCGATTATGTTTGAAATTCTTAATCAGTTACTTATTCTCACAATTGGGTTCAAAGGCGCAACTAACTCGGCAAGTTTAGCAGCTATGTCTGACATAGATTCTTCTGCAGTATCTAAGCCGCTTCGAGAACCGAGAAGAGGGCTGACTTCACGGAGAGATTCATAAGTCGTATTGTGCACGATAGGAACAAGCTGATTGCGATGAAGTAAAGCAGAAAGCTCTTTATCGGCAATTCCCTCCTTAGGCAGACGAGAAAGGAATGCGGGGGTAACAAGTACTAATCCAATTCGAGAATTTGCTAAGCCTTTATCAATGGCACGCATCAACGGCTCTCCGAGACTTACATCTTTCTCACTAAACCATACAGAAACTCCTTTTGAAATAAGTAAGTTGTACAGCTCTTTTGCTGAAGCTTGGCGATCATCCCAAGCATGGCAGAGAAAAATATCCCTCAGGTCAGGCACAGTGGCTCTAGTCTCAAATGTCTCACGAATAGGTGTAAGAGCCTGCACTTCAGCGGGCGTATAATAAACAGGCGAACTAGCTCCGGACCAGCGGGGTTTTGTGCTTCTTCCAGATCCGCCAGTGCTTCGACTTCCTCCGCTGTTACCCGAATATGATGGCGTATAATAAGATCGTGAAGGTTCAGAATATGATGAATAGCCACGACCATAGCTTCTGTAACGACATGCAGGGCAAGCTGCTGCAGCTGCTGCTGAACTGTGTCCTCTAACTGGTGCTGTACATCTAGCCATACATTTATAATTTAAGGTTGTTTCTTATTGTTTGATAAAGTTACGAATTGCTGTTCAAGGTAAATGATTCGCAGCCATTACCGCTTACGTTTAGGGCTTGCTGCTGTGCTGGTATTCATTGATCGTCCAGCCCAAACCGTTAGCCCAATTAAATTATTAAAGTTCAAATTACGAACAAAAGTTGAAAAGAAATCCTTCTGCCGAAACCGCTGCTGATAGCGAACAAAAAGATGAGAATTTATTCGTCTGCCAGCATAGCAGTCAAGCCCAATGTTATAGGCAGGCGTCATTTTCTGTCTTCATATTTGCTTATTTGTCCTGCTCGTAAAGTCAAAAGTATAAATGTAAAAAATAAATTAACAGGAATAGAAAAATGGTCGCCATCTATCACAAAGCCAATTAGACAGACAAAGTTTAGTAATATCCAAAAGCCAAAGAAAATTTCCCACAATATTTTTGTGCTGTTGTATTTGTGGGGTTTAGGAAAAAGTTTAGCCGGCAAGTTTGTATTTATGGTTGTCAAGAGAATAAAAATATTTAGCGGGAAGAGCAAGAATAAGTAAAATGGAATTTGTGTCATTAATGGAATTCCTATACTGTCTGCAAATGGTGGATAGTCGTCACGTGCGGCGCGAAATATATAATACCAATAAGTTCCTGGTATAAGTATAAGCCAAACAAGGTTTGCAGAAATGAATGTTGCAGTTTTGGTGAGCGTCCTATTGTTTCTAAAGTCTTTGAATGTTTTGACTTTTGCAAAAAATAAAAATATTAAAATTGTGGCTGAAGTAATGGCAATGCCTGAACCCAAATCCATAAATGTCGTTTTGTTTGTTCTAAGTTCAGCTTCTTTTTTATAATAGTCAGTTTTATTCATATTGTAAGAGTTTTCTATTAAATCATCCGCCAATTTTTGGTCTTTGTAATAAGGTAAAGTCAAGGAATATGAAAATAGTCCAAGTCCAATTATTAAAATCAATGTTGCTATTAGTCGTGGTGTCATTGGTAGTTTGGTTCTGCTTGCCTATAACACAATATTATACGAAATCCACTTGCCTTCAAAAAAATATTATGCAATTGATTACCAGCACTTATGTATTGCGTTTTTTATATTGTAGTTGCTTCAATACAAATTTTAACATTGTTAGCCTTTGGCATATAATGCATTCAAAGGACTAGGTTGCCACATTTTATAATAGCTTTCAAATATATCGGGTAAGAGCGGGCTTAAAGCCACAATACCGGTCTTTCTATCCCTTACTGCAATACACAAATGATTGCTTTCTTTCCCTGTCAATATCCTGAAGGCGTAAATTGATCACTTCGCTTACACGCAGGCCCGCACCATACGCTGCAAATAATATGGCTTTAAGAATCGTGTTAGTTTGATATTTTCCATCACCTGACTTCAATGCATTCGCCTCCTCAGCCACAGATTTAAGGTGAGAAGTAATTGAAAAACAGGTTACAAGATATAAAGTAAATTGTATTTGAAGCAAGAATATTTTATAAAAACAGACCATTATTGAGAAAATCGAATGATTCATCGGTGGATCCTGAAATGCTATTAATTACTGTGGTTTGATAAATCGGTTTAACGGCTTGCTATAGCCAATATGATGCATAACATTCCTCACCCATATTCTTATCTGATAAACAATTGCGGCTGTTAACCCGCAAGTCCGCCACCGCAGATTACGACATCAAAATTGGTATATTTCATGTTAAAAAAATTTCACTGGCAATAAACGCAACCGGATTACTTCGCAAAGCGAGTAGCTTCACACAATAATGATTACAAAAAATGAGTTTGGTATAAAAAACTCAGGAACTTTTCAAACTATCAACAGGGTTGGCCATAGAAGCCCGGGCCGCCTGTATCCCTATTGTTAATCCTGCAATTATAAAAGTAATAAGCGCTGCAGCGATAAAATAAACCGGAGTTAATTCTATTCTGTAAGCGAAATTATTTAACCAGTTAATTGATATTATATAACTTAAAGGCAATCCAATAATTATTGATAAAATAACGATTTTGGCAAAACTAACGGACAACAAATAAATAATTGAGCCCTTGCTCGCTCCTAATGTTATCCGTATACCAATTTCTTTTACCCTTTGCTCAGCAGTAAAAGCAGTCAGGCCTAATAATCCCAAACAAGATATAAGTATTGCAAATGCAGCGAAATATTTCGAAAGGGTAATCACTACTTTCTCAGAAGCGTATTGAGCCTGAAAATCATCGTCCAGGAATTTATAATCAAAATAAATTCCAGGGTTGAATGCCGCATATTTTTCTTGAATTGATTCAATGGCCTGCTTACGTCGCTTTTCATCTATTCTAATCAAAACCAACAGGCAGGACTGAGGATCCATCCGAAAAATAAATGGCTTGATCTCTTCATGCAATGAATTAAAATGAAAATCTTTTAACACACCTATTATAATCTTTTCCTTGTCCCAAACACTGATTCTTTTGCCCACCGGATCTTTTAACCCCATTGCTCGAACTGCAGATTCATTTAATAAGACAGCCGAGGTATCTGCAAATTGCCGGGAAAACGACCGACCGGCAGCAATTTTTATTCCGAGCGATTCAATGGCACCATAATTCACTCCTTCTTGATAAAATCGAATCTTATCATCAGTATTCTTTCCCTCCCAATGAACTCCGGGAGCCGGTGTATAGGTAGGCAGAATAATGGTGTTTTCAATACTTGACGCCTGAACCACTCCCGAAATTCCTTTCACTTCGTTTAGAAAAACTTCAATGTCGTCTGCAACTTTTCCTTGCATTTCAAAATAAATGACATTGTCCTTATCGAATCCCGGGTTGATTGTCTGAACATATTTTATCTGATTGAAAACAACCATAACTACCACTAAAAACAAAACAGACAAACTAAATTGAAATAGGACAAGAATTTTTCTGATATATACACCCCTTAAAGAACCGACCCATTTTCCCTTCAGTACCGCAGCGGGTTTGAAACGAGACAAATAAAAGGCAGGATAGCTGCCGGCAATAATACCCGTGATTAACGTAATCAAAACAACTGATAGGATTAATTTTGGATCTAACCGAAGTATAAATTCCTTCTCAGTTACAATTTTAAATTGATGAAACAGGAGAATTACAACCAGGATTGCAATTATTAAAGATAAAAAACTCAATAAAACAGATTCTCCAAGAAACTGAAGTATAAGCGACCTCCTGCCGGCACCCAATGTCTTTTTTATACCTACCTCCTTCATTCTTTCTGCCGCTTTTGCAGTCGATAAATTCATGAAATTGATACAGGCGATTGCAAGGACACAAATAGCGATGATGATAAACAATTTTACATATTCGATTTTGCCGCCTTTCTGTATTCCATTTTCATAAGCTCCGTGCAAATAAGCATCTGAGTATTTCGAGAGAAACAACGTATAAGTAGAATTGGGAACATAATTTTTTATGAAGTTGGCTGCCTTTTTGTTGAAATCTTCCAATTTTGCGCCTTTGTTCAACACTACAAATGTGTTGAAGGGCCCACCACTTAAATCTGCGCTTGCTTCGGAAGCTTTTATGATTTCATTCCATGAAGGAGTAGTTAAAAGGAAATCAAAATTATTCGTTGAATTTGGTGGAAAATCTTCAAATATTCCTGAAATCACTGGCTCCCTTGTTATTGTCTGCCATTTCCACTTAATTGATTTGCCTACAACCCCGTCAACTGTGTTAAATATTTTCCTGGCCAACCCTGCTGATATCACAATCGAATTTTCATTGACCAAGGCAGTATTTTGATTACCATCAAGGAATCGACGCGGAAATACTTTAAAAAAGTCTTTACCCACAAAATTGCCGATTCCTTTTACAGCGTCTTTGTCGTTATATGACAAACTGAAAGATTTAAACCATGCAGCAGGAGTGGTGGTCACTGCATATTCTATTTCCGGAAATGCATTTTTTAGCGCCTTACCTAGTATCGCACTGCCAGTGTTGGAAGTAATAATGCGGTCTGGCTGCTGATCGTTAACCATGACGCTATAAATCCTGTCTTCATTGGGATAAAATTTATCGATATGCAACTCATCATATATCCATAGATAAATAAACAGACAACAAACCAATCCCGCAGATAATCCAATAAGATTAATACTATATGTAGTCTTTGAACGGTTAAACTTTTTAAAAAAGTAACGCAAGTTTCGTTTCAGCATAGAAAAAAGTTTTCCTGGCAAATGGAATGACAAGTTGGCCGCGGCCCATTCGTAAAATACGCTTTATTTTGTGATTTCTATGGCCACTGTGCTTCCTCTTTTTTCGCCTGTAATACTTTCTCGTCAAGCGTGCTAAGATCAAGATCAGGACAAAATGTATTTTTTACAAACTCCAATGGATTAATTTTCTGTTTGATAGCCATATCAATCAAATCTTCCACAATACGGAGCATTGCCATTATTTTACTATTTATTGTTTCTGCATCGCCAAATTGAGTTGGCAACTCCGAGGTAACACGGCACAACTTACGATGCCAATACCGAATGGGAACATAGATGTCCGTGTTCAAAACAGTTCTTTGATCAGGACGATAACAGTACTGAATACACAATGGATTTGTACCATCCTTGCGACTCCTTCGATCACAAATTGCCTTTACAGGTAACATACTTTAATGACTTGTGACTTTTGTCGATTTAAAAAGAATGAATCAGTTGGAATCCCTTTGGGATTCGATGATCCAATCACTCTTTTTTTGTCGATTTTTTGTCGATTTAAGTAATATCTGTTTCTGTAAAGGTAAAATGCAACTTAGCGGAGCCGCTGTTATAAAATCTTCAAAATCAGCTACTTGAAAGTAAAGTAGTGTAAAAACAAGTAAGGATCACATTGCTGTAATCCTTACTTCAGAGGTCCCGAGCGGATTCGAACCGCTGTGGAAGCTTTTGCAGAGCTCTGCCTAACCACTCGGCCACGGAACCTTTTTTCAAACAAAATCTTTCAACTAAGAAGCCAAAAGATTTAATTTAGGCTGCGAAAATAAAGCAAACAGATCAAATATAAAAGTCTATTTGAATTATTGTCGTTTTGAATGCCGATTTTTGCAACTCAATATTTTCAGTTATGAATATTATTCCTGAAAGTGAACTTGTTTTAAACAGCCGCGGCGCCATTTATCATCTGGATCTTCTACCGGAAGAACTGGCGCAAACCATTATTACTGTGGGTGATCCGGACCGGGTACAGGAAGTGAGTAAATATTTTGATCATATTGAAATAAAGCGCAGACACCGCGAATTTCTAACGCATACAGGGCTATTGGGAAACAAAAGAATTACAGTGCTTTCCACCGGTATTGGCCCGGATAATATCGATATTGTTTTAAATGAACTGGATGCCCTTGCCAATATAGATTTTCAATCGCGCACCATTAAACCACAACTTTCATCACTTACCATTATTCGTGCTGGTACCAGCGGTTCCTTACAAAAACATATTCCTGTAGATGCTTTCGTTACCAGTACGCATGGTTTGGGTATTGATAATGTGTTGAATTATTACAGGTATGAAAATAATGATGAAGAAAAACTAATCCTCCAGCACTTTATCGCCCATTCACAAATCAACAATCATATTTCCCAACCCTATATTGCCAGCGCGGGATCATCGGTTTTAAAACATTTTGTATCAGGATTTCATCACGGCATCACGGTTACATGTCCGGGATTCTATGGTCCCCAGGGCCGGGTATTGCGACTGGGACTTTCACAGCCTGAACTGATAAACCAGCTCAGCCAGTTCAGGTATGGAAATCACTGTATTACTAATTTTGAAATGGAAACCAGCGCCATTTATGGATTGGGGAAATTATTAGGACATCACTGTATCAGTATAAGCGCCATTATAAATAATCGTGTTACCAAAGAATTTACAAAAAATGGTGTGGCAGCCATGGAAAATATGATTCAAAAAACACTGGAGATCATTTCAAAAATATAAATTTAGCCTGAACCAAATAAGAAAAAATAAACTGATGAAAATAGCATTTTATAAATACCAGGGAACAGGAAATGACTTTATTATTATCAACAATCTTGATGGCAAAACCGACCTTTCACCTGCAGTCATACAAAAATTGTGTACACCCAAATTTGGTATCGGTGCAGATGGATTGATGTATTTAAATCCTTCCGCCGACTACGATTTTGAAATGAAATATTTTAATGCGGATGGAAATGAAAGTACCATGTGTGGAAACGGCGGCCGCTGTCTTGTACAGTTTGCCTACGATTCCGGTATGCATAAAAACCAGTACCGTTTCCTTGCAATTGATGGAATGCACGAAGCTTTTATTGCCTCGAATAACTGGATTCATTTAAAGATGAAAGATGTACTAACGGTACAAAACATTTTAGCGGATTCTGTTCTCGACACGGGTTCTCCGCACTATGTAAAATCGGTAAAAGGATTGAAAAATTATAATGTGGTGAAAGAAGGTCGCCAAATACGCAACCAGGAAGAATTCGCATCTGGTGGTATAAATGTAAACTTTGTGGAAGAAACCAATGGCGGCATTTTCGTGCGTACCTATGAGCGGGGCGTGGAAAATGAAACCCTAAGTTGCGGTACCGGCGTTACTGCCAGCGCCCTTGTATTTGCTCATAATGATAATGGATTCAACCGCGTGGAAGTGCAAACCCAGGGCGGTCACCTGGCTGTGGAATTTGATAAAAAAACTGATGAAAGTTTTGAAAACATCTGGTTATGCGGCCCGGCAGAATTTGTATTTAAAGGAGAGATTTAAAGGAACAAAGCTCAAGGAACCAGGATACAGAGCAGGAACGTTCAATTTAAATCCCAAATCCTAAATCCTAAATCCTAATTCCTGATTTTTTTGCTGGTACCAGCATCAGTTTTCATAGCATCTTCGTTGCGTCGCAAGCACTTGGTCTGCATATCAATGGGCATCTTCAGGCCGGATTTCAAGGCGCATAATTAATTTCAAACAGCATCAATAAATTGGCTCAATATGTCAACAACCTCTGAAGAAGAAAAATTTAATATCCGCGTTTATGGCATTTTGATGGATAAAGACAAGCGCGTTCTGGTAAGCGATGAAATCATCAAAGGAAAATATTATACAAAATTTCCCGGTGGCGGACTGGAATTTGGCGAAGGAACCCGCGATGGCTTAATGCGTGAATTCAAAGAAGAAACCGGCCTGGATGTGGAAATTGGCGATCATATTTATACCACCGATTATTTCCAGTTGTCCGCTTTTCATGCCAAAGCTCAGATCATTTCAATATATTATTTTGTTCAGGCAAAAGATCATGCTTTATTGGAAACCAAAGCCGGCCTTTTTGATTTTACAGACAGCCAGAAATCCAGCGGTGAAGACTGTGAAGTTTTCCGGTGGATTCCTTTTGATGCGCTTAATGAACAAACGGTTTCATTGCCGATAGATAAAATTGTGGTACGGTTGTTAAAAGAAAATGCAGCTTTATAAACGCTTATTATTGTTAGAGCCAACATAAGAACAAGAATTTGTTGGTCAGGCGACCAACAACGGCGAAAGATTATAAGGATGTTTAAATTCATCATCACAGATTGCTTCCTGCGTCAGCAATGACGTTGAGTGGTTATATGGTTGTTGAAATTCGCTACGTCATTGCGAAAAAATAGCATAGGTTTTGTGCATGGCATTTTTGAAGCAATCTGTGTTTTGGATTATAAGGATGTTTAAATTCATTATCACAGATTGCTTTCTGCGTCAGCAATGACGTTCCGCCGCTACGTCATTGCGAAAAAATAGCATAGGTTTTGTGCATAGCATTTTTGAAGCAATCTGTGTTTTGGATTATAAGGATGTTTAAATTCATTATCACAGATTGCTTTCTGCGTCGCAATGACGTTGAGTGGTTATATGGTTGTTGAAATTCGCGACGTCATTGCGAAAAAATAGCATAGGTTTTGTGCATGGCATTTTTGAAGCAATCTGTGCTTTCAGTTTTGAAGATCAATTCAATTCAGTAGTAACTTCTAGCCATTGTTGGTCGCCTGACCAACAACATAATAAGATAAATTAATTGCCCGCAATCGGTTCGGTGAAAAACTTATTGGCCGCTATTGAACCATTATCATGTAATAACTTTTTCTCTTTTAATGAAACCTTGCGCAGTTTTCCCGAAAAATCGCCATAGCTGATATATATGGTTCTTCCTTTTTCATTTTTAAGGTCCGTAGATTTCCTGTTCATGGTTTCCATCATGAGGTTCATAACAGCACTGGTATATTTTTTCATGCTATTGATCTGATAGGGTGCAATGTCTGTTTTGTCTTTATCAAATTCATCTATCTGGTCACCTCTTTCAAGTTTTAATCCCAATGTTTGCGGGTTATAAATTAATTTTTCACTTGTTAAAGGATCACTTCCGTCAAGGCTTGAGTCAAACATATTGATCGGGTAATTACAAAGCATTCCACCATCGACAAATAAATTATATTTCGACAATGTATCGAATATCGCCACTTCTTTTCCTGAATCATCAATGGGCACCGGTTTAAAATAAAAAGGGATACATCCGCTGATACGAACCGCGGTGCTCAGTTTCATGTGCGGGCGGGTTTGCTGTGAAAAAGTTTCCAACCGCTGAAGCGTAATATTAGTACCCGTACAATAAAATTCTTTGAAATTTTTGTTGGTTATATGAAGTTGATGAAGCGCTTCAAAAGTTGTATTGGCATCGCCGGTTTTAAGTTGAATTAATTGTTTCAGCCATGCTTCAAATCTATCTCCTTTATAAAATCCATATTCTTTTCTTATTCTTCTTATTTTTCCAATAAAAAATTTCCCATCGTTGAATTCCTGGATTTTTAAAGTTTGTAATACAGAATCAATTTCACAGGAATTGTATCCCAAAGAAACCATTAAACCTGCAATAGCGCCGGCTGAAGAACCGGCAACACGATCAATATTGTGAAGAATTCCTTTTTGTTCCAGCACTTCTAAAGCGCCGGAATAAGCCAGTCCGCGAATTCCGCCTCCTTCTAATACTAAATTTTTATAGTCATGCCTGGTTTGAGAAAAAATGAGGCAGGGCAAAAACATAAAAAGTAAAAAGGACGCTTTCATTTTATGAATTTACAATTATAATACTCATTCAAGAGAAGGCCGGCCTATTGAGAAACGTTAAAAATTTTTGCCTGATAATTCAAGTTAAATCGTCAGATTAATGTAAATGGTATGGTTTACCGGGAAAAATTCCTAAATTATACAATTTTTTAAATCCTGAAGATGATAAACTCTACAACGCCCTTTTCCGGATCAACAATTAATAATTTTTGCGCCACCACTGGTCGCCTGACCAACAAGAAAGAATCTCATACAAACCATTCATACATACTTTGCAACAACAGGTTTTTCTTTTCTATGCCATTCATATCTCTTAAAATTTTTCCCTCATGTATTTGAATCAACCTGTCGCCATATTGCTGCGCATCTTTTAAATTATGCGTAACCAGCAAAGCCGTTAAACCATATTCTTTTATGAGTTCATTTGCAAGGGTCAAAACAATTTTTGCGGATTTAGGATCCAATGCGGCTGTGGGTTCATCCAGCAACAATACAGAGGTTTCATCCATGATACTCATGAGCAAGGTTAAAGCCTGTCTTTGGCCACCGGAAAGACTTCCAATGGGCTGGTTCAGTTTATGCTCGAGTCCCATACCCAGGCTTGCTATTTTATCCTGCACTTTTCTTCTGAAAGCGGCATTGATGCCGATGGATAAATTTTTATGTTGTGTTCGCAAAGCCGCCAGCCTAAAATTATCGAGGATCGTTAAGTCTGGTGCAGTACCATTATATGGATTCTGAAATACGCGCGCAATCCATTTACTTCTTTTATATTCAGGTAACACCGTAACATCAATTCCATTGATAACCACGCTTCCGTTACCAGGCAATTCAGCGCCGGAAATAACATTTAGCAATGTCGTTTTACCCGATCCGTTCGCCCCGATCATTACTACAAATTCTCCGCGGTTTATTTGTAACGACACATCATCCAAAGCCAATACTTCATTTATTTTCCCCTTATTAAATGCCTTGGTAATATGTTGCAATTTGATCATGTTCAATGAAATTTTATTGATGGGCTAAAGTCCATCCCTACAATAAGAGCCGGGCTTGCGGCTCTTCGCGTGTAATTCCAATTTATTATTTAAAAATAACAGTTGCTTCATTCTTAATTTTCTCATTCTTTATTTCCCTGCTCCACTTTTTAATTCTTCATTTTTAATTTCTCATTCTAATCTCCCTGCTTCACTTCTTCATTTTTCATTCTTAATTTTTCATTCTTAATTTTCCCCGGCTTATCCCCGGCAATGCCACAATCAATAACACAAACAAAGCGGTTATCAATTTCAACAAATTAGGATCCACGCCCAAAGACAATGTAATTGCCAGTACCATTTGAAACAAAAAGCTTCCCAATATTACAAATACAATCTGCCAGCCAATGGAAATAATGTTGAACCAGGTTCGCAATACATCGGCAATAAGCACCGAGCCCAGGCCTACGATTACGATACCGATTCCCATGTTGATGTCTGCAAAATTCTGGTATTGTGCAACCAGGGATCCGCTCAATGCGGTTAAGGAATTTGCAATAGCCAGGCCGATGATTTTCATTCGATCGTTATTAATTCCTAAAGCCCTTGTCATGGTAGCGCTGTTTCCGGTAGCACGCATGGCAATCCCAAAATCTGTTTTCAATATAAATCTTAACAACAATGCTAATGCAGTAATCAATACTATTCCCACAAATAATTCATTATAAATTTCATTGGAAAAAACCTGGAAATAAGTAAATAAAGTTGGCATATTGATCAAAGGAATATTGGATCGGCCGAGTATGATCAGGTTAATGGAATATAAGCCGGTCATCACTAAAATACCGGCCAACAGCGCTTCAATTTTTAGACGGGTATGAATAAACCCGGTACAGGTTCCTGCCACCGCTCCCATTATCATACTTACCGGCAATACAAAATACACGGGCCATTGATGGGTAAGCAAAACGGCTGTTACCACGGCTCCCAAAGTATAACTGCCATCCGTAGTAATATCCGGGATGTTGAATATTTTCATTGTAATGAAAACACCCATAGCCATGGCGCCCAGGCATAATGATAATTGAAGCGCTGAGAGGTAAAATTCCATTACTGAACGGCTTTATAATCTTCCGGAATATCCAGGTTAAATTGTTTGGCGACAGCAGGGTTAAACACCCTGTTTCTTTGTTGTACAATTTCCCAATGCAGGTCATTGGAGTTTTTTGTTTTTAAATATTTTGCAGCCTCTTCACCCGACTGGTATCCCCACTGGTATATATCCGCGCCATAAGCGGCTACAGCGCCTCTTGCCACCAATCCCGCTTCACTAGTAAAAATAGGAACACCGGCTTTATCGCATGCTTTTACAATGGTTTCAAAGGAAGCAAAAACCGTATTATCCGGATTGGCAAAAAAAGCATCTATCTTTTTTGACAATAAAGAAGCGGTTACCATCTGCACATCCGCAGTACTGTTTACAGGCAATGAAATAAGATTGATATTATGCGCAGCGGCTAATTGTTTTATGCGTCCAATGGCTTCTACCGACTGAGGTTCGGCCTGGTTAAAAATCATACCAACCGTAAGTTTTGCCGATGCTGGCTTAACCAATTTTGGTATCAATAAAAAAGAAGTATCAATATAATCGAGGTTCTCTCCTACCCCAAAAAGATTCTTAGGAGCGTTGCCGGCTGCATCATTGAGCTTCATGGTAGTTGGTGTACCTGCAACCATCATAAAAACGGGAATTTCCTTTGTATTTTGAACAGCAGTAATAGTAGATAAAGTAGGACTAGCCGCTATAAGTGTTACTTTTTCGGAGATAAAATATTTTATGATCTGTGTTAATGTGGGAATATTTCCCTGTGCATTGCGATAGATGATTTTTACCGTTCCATTTTTTTCATCGAAACCATTATTGGCCAATGCGTCAATAAAGCCTTTTTTTGCCTGCGCAATGGTATTGTCTTCAAAAGCATCTGCAAAACCAACAACCGGAACATTCGATTTTTTTTGTTCGCAGGCAATAAATAAAATGGATAGCAATAGAAACGGCAGAAACCTGTTCATGTAAATTTGTTTTTAATGAGGTTTAGAATATGGATATTAATTTAAACATTACCTGAATAAATTGTCAGCATTCCATAAATCATAATTAATCAAAGGTAATTTTGATTAAAGAGTGAAGATAAAAACTTCTGAGGATTATACTATTGTAATATCCAATAAAAGACAAATGATAGATTTGATTCCGGATTGAGTTTCCATTGCTCAATAATGAGAGGTGAAAGTGAAAAGTGAAATGTGAGTGTGAAATGTGAGTTCCCGCGGATTCAACGAATCAACGCAGATAATTTTTTGTCAATTCATCAGTGAGTTTACAGGCAATTTCTCTTAAGCAATCAATTTAAACTGTTCATCAAACAAGTATAAAATAGAAAAGCTGAAAGATTAACCAGAAAAAATTAAAGCCCAGTATCCAGATTTTAGCGTCCGTTTTTATTCCTTTTATTGCGAACATCAAAAAGGAAAATGCAGTTGCAAAATTGAGCAATGGCGATAAGGGCGCCCATCCGAGTATGATCATAAAACCCACTACAAACTCAGGAAGCTTCAAAGGAAAATAACGGAAAAGCACGCATAAAATGAAAAGTGAATTACTGATAAAAGTTATCCGGTTTAAAACTAAAAACCATTTATTTCCGTTCATTTGATTTAATAATTGACAAAATGGAAGTAAAAACAAAAATAGCAATTACCCGCTTTCATTATTATGCTTTGTGAATTTATTCAGTTCATGTAGGTTTGTGAAGTTTTATTAAACTTTTATAGAAAAAAATAAAAAAGTTTCATTCATAAACAATCTCATTGTGCCTGCTGAAAAACAAAACTATAACATGAAAAATTTTTCCTGGAAAAATCTGTTACCGCATCTCATAGCCATAGTTGCTTTCGTCATTGTCGCGGCCATTTATTGCAAGCCGGCGCTCGAAGGTAAGGTGCTGAGTCAGTCCGATGTCATACAATGGAAAGCAATGGCGCAGCAATCATTTGAGTATAAGGAAAAACATGGCCATTTTCCATTATGGACAAACAGTATGTTTGGCGGCATGCCGGCTTACCAGATTGCTATGGAAAGCGCCAATCCTATATCCTTAGGATATTTTCATCATGTTTTCATGTTATTTCTTCCAAAACCCATTGGATTCTTTTTCCTGCTTTGTATTGGATTTTATTTTTTAAGCCAGGTTTTTCGAATCAATCCATACCTCGGCATTTTAGGAAGCCTTGCCTATGCCTATGCCAGTTATAGTACCATCCTTATTGCTACCGGGCATGATACAAAAGTACTTGCGATGGGTTATTTGCCGGCGCTGCTGGGTGCCATCTTATTGGTGTATAAACGACAGTACCTGCTTGGGGCTGTATTTACAATCATTTTTAGTTGCCTGCTGGTGGCCATGAATCATCTTCAGATCACCTATTATTTTTTATTGATCGCTTTTATCGCAACGATATTTTATGTCGTTGACTGGATCAAACACAAAGAATATGGTCATTTATGGAAAAGTCTTCTGATCGTTGTAGTTGCAGGATTAGTGGGCGCTGCAGTAAACATGGTTAGTCTTGCTACCACTTATGACTATTCAAAAGCAACCATGCGCAATGGCACCTTAAACTTAAGTGACAGCAGCAAACCAACTACCGGCGGACTTCCCATTGATTATGCTTTTGGCTGGAGCTATGGCGTGGCTGAAACGTTCACTTTATTGGTGCCGGATGTGTACGGTGGCAGCAGCGGCGGCGGACAACTGGGTGAAAAGTCACACCTGGCCAAACTGGTAATGGGTAAAGGCGCTTCTGATGAACAGGCTGCGGAATTTGCTTCGCGCTTCCCCACATATTGGGGCCCTCAGCCCAACACTTCAGGACCGGTGTATTTAGGAGCTGTAATTGTTTTCCTTTTTGTACTGGGTTTATTTTATATAAAATCAAAGGATAAATGGTGGATCGCCGTTGCCTGTTTATTGGGTATTTTGATGTGTTGGGGAAAAAATTTCAATACGTTCAATAGTTTTCTTTTTAATTACCTCCCCTATTATAATAAGTTTCGGGCTCCTTCCATGGCGTTGGTTATTCCACAACTTCTTTTTCCTTTACTGGCCGTACTCGCACTGCAGAAATTTTTGTTTGAAGAAAAAAATAAAAATTATGCGCAGGCTATTTTAAAGAAAAGCGGTTATGCAATCGCAGGTTTATTGGTTGTCACCGCATTGCTCTATATCAGCTTTAATTATAAAGGCGATAACGACCAGGGTATTATCAGCTCCATCAATCAAATGGTGCAAAACAACCCTGAAGAAAGTAAAACTTTTTATTCCGCACTTATGCAGGATCGTCAATCTTTATTTGGCGCCGACCTGGTTCGAAGCCTGATCTTTATAGGATTAAGCTTTGCATTATTATGGCTTTTCATCCGTAATAAAATTAAACCGGTGCATGCAATGGCGGGCTTGTTATTACTCAGTTCTTTTGATCTTTTTGCGGTAGGAAGGCGATACCTCAACGACAGCAATTACCAGGATGCGGAAACCTTTGATGAAAGTTATTTCACACCTGGCCCGGCGGATATTCAGATCTTAAAAGATACCGGTAATTACCGGGTTTTAAACCTCACCCAGGATGTATTTAATGATGCCATCACTTCTTATCATCACAATTCATTAGGTGGTTATCATCCGGCAAAACTCAGCCTGACAGAAGATCTATTGAATCATCAGTTGCGGAACAGACAACCAATGAACCGCCAGGTGCTGAATATGCTTAATGCTAAATATATCATTCAGCCAGGTCCGCAAAATCAGCCTGTAGTAGCTTTGAATGATGAAGCTTTAGGAAATTGCTGGCTTATAAAACATATCCAATTTGTGGATGGCCCTGCGGCCGCTATGAAAGCGCTGGATAATTTTGATCCGAAAGATACCGCTATCGTGGAAAACAGTTTTAAAAGCAGCATTCCTTTTGAGCCGCAATGGGATTCCACCGCATCCATTTCACTGATAAAAAATGATAACGATATCATCACTTATCATTTTAAAGCTTCAACCGATCAGTTTGCCGTTTTCAGTGAAATTTATTACGACAGAGGCTGGAAAGCTTATATTGATAATAAGGAATCACCCATCATCAAAACTGATTATGCTTTAAGAGGGCTTGCCATTCCAAAAGGAGAACATGAGATAAGGTTTGAATTCAAACCAGCGTCTTATTACAATAGCGTTAAAATATCAACCACAGCTTCTGTAATCGGTTGGATCGCCATTTTGGCCTGCATTGGTATCTATTATAAAAAAAGACAGCAGAAAAAGACTTCAAACGTTTAGCCTTTCTTCTTAATGTTTATAAATAAAAAAGCCACCTTTTGCACAGGTGGCTTTTGTTATTTTATGAGGTCGTTTTAAAACTAATTTTTTCAATAAAAAAATCAAAACAATTATTCAACCATTTTAATATCCATCATTTTGCTTAAGATTTGGATTCAATGCAATTTCTTTTGTTGGAACAGGAAATATTCTTCTAAACTTTTCGGCATTGGTTTTAAATCCCCAGGCGTTTTCAAATTTTCCAAAGCGGATCAGGTCATTTCTTCTCCAGCCTTCCCAATACAGTTCTCTTGCGCGCTCATTTAGCAATTCATCCAGGCTGATGGAAGCTACTTCCGTAGTTCCGGCACGTTTACGGATTTTATTCACCAGTACATCGGCTGTCTGCAATTCGCCATTTACAGTTGTTGCAGCCGCTCCGCGCAGAATGGCTTCTGCTTTCATCAGTAATATATCTGCAAAGCGGAAAACAGGCACATCATTACTCTGATAACGGGTGGAAGGATTGGAATTGGCATCCGGGTAAAATTTTATGGAACGCACTCCTTTCAATTGCCCTAAAATATCATTGCCCACATCCATAGTCTCCGGTTTTACGAGCTTTAATTCCGGAGATATTTCTACCTGCCATTCGATCGGATAATCCGCGCCGCTAAAAGTCTGATCCAGCGTTTTCATCGTGGTTTTAACCATGATCGGAGATCCATCCCAGTTATATTGTTTTCCGGAAAGCCAGGTACTGTTTCTAACATCACCGGGCAAATTAAAATGTGCATAAAAGTCGGGAATCGTACTTAATGCCACACTCGGACGGAATGGGATGCTGTATTTAGCCTGCAGGTAAGGATGAAGGCTGAAACGGGTGAAATGGTTGCCCGGAATAAGATTGGCATCATAAGGAACCGCAAAAATAAACTCCTTCGTTCCCGGTCCGTTGCTGGCTTTAAAGATGGATGTATAATCGGCATCCAACGCAAAAGTATTGCTGGCAATAAGGCTGTCGGCCATAGCTACCGCATCCGCATATCTTGGTGTGCCGGTATAATATTCAGCATTGAGATACATTTTTGTAAGCAATGCAAATGCCATCCATTTATTGGCATGACCATAAGTACTGGCATTATTGATTGCTGAAAGATTTGGCAATGCACTTTTAATATCATTTTCTATGAACTCAAAAACTTTTTTCCTTTCCACTGTAGCTGGCAAATCTTTTACCGGAAAAGAATCTATTATGGGAATATTGCCATACAGGTCCATCATGATAAAATAAAAAAGAGAACGCATGGCTTTTACTTCCGCAATAGCTTTGGGTTTACTCTCATTATCCGGCGCGGTTCCAAACAAAGCCAATAAACGATTGGCCGTATTTATCCCGCCAAAGCCCCATTCCCAACTGCTGCTGGCATAAGGATGGTCTTTGGTCCAGGTATGCAGGTGCATAAACCGGTATTGGCCGCCATCATCATAATTGCCGTCTCTTGCCGGGATGATTGCTTCATCGGTAGATAGTTCCTGTATCCGCCAATAATCTACCGCGTAACTTACATTACCGTTATTGGCCAACTGCGTATATAATGGCCCTATTGCCGCGGCATAAGCGGCAGGTGTGGTAGGAAAATTTTCATCCGTATATTGGGATTTAACGGGTACATCCAATTTCCGGCAACCGGTAATCATCAGCATTACTCCGCTAACAATGTATATAATATGCTTTTTCATTTCTATAGTTTTTTGGGTTAGATAAAACTTCTTCAACAAAAAATTCATTTGCTTTTTGTGTTGCAATGAAAATGTTGTCAAGCCTGGTTTCATCAGTAGTTTTTTATTGTTAAAAAATAACATTTACACCGGCCATGAAAGATCTTGTTTTCGGATAATAATTATTGTTATCAATGCCCGGTGTTAAGCCGCCCATATTAATTTCAGGATCAATTCCACGGTATTTCGTTATGATAAAAAGGTTATTTGCAGCAACGTATAAACGGAGTTTGTTGATAGCCGGCGTATTGGTTTTAAAACTATAACCCAGGGTAATATTATCCAGCCTGAGATAATCGCCCTTTTCCAAAAACCGGTCGGAAATGAGATAAGCATTGTTATCATTATAAGATTCTCCTAAAGTAAAACGGGGAATGTTCAGCGTTTTGGAATCAGCCGGACTGTTCAGGTCTGCTAATGTAGCATTCAATATTTTATTGCCCGTTACTCCGCGGAAAAAGAAGTTCAGGTCAAAGCGTTTATAACTGAAACTGTTATTCCAGCCGTACAACAGTTTTGGTTGCGCATTACCCGGAAGAATATAATCATCGGTATTGGGTGCAATGGTAGCAGTGCCGTCGGCTTTTTGTATGGTAGTTACACCATTTTCATTTTTTCCTAAATAATGCCAGATATTAAAAGTGCCTATAGGCAAGCCTTCCTTCACAATTTGCGACCAGTTGCTGCTTTGACCTTTTCCACCGGTATAAGCTGTATATACATAGTTTAAAGTAAATTTATCGCTGGACAATGATTTTACTGAATTGGTATTGTGCGATGCGTTAAAGCTGGTACGCCATTTAAAATTTTTACCATCAATGGGCGTGATATTCAGCAATACTTCCACTCCTTTATTGCTGATCTTACCTACATTAGCCCAAAGATTGGGAACAAAATATTGTGTGGAAGATACCGGGTAATACCAGATCAGATCTGAGGTAAGTTTTTGATAATAATCTACGGAACCACTAATTCTGTTTTTCAGTATACTGAAATCCAAACCAATATTACTCATTGCCGTACTTTCCCATTTTAGATCGGGATTGGCATTTTGCACCGGCCCGATGGCATTGAGCAATTCACCGTTTGAATAATACCTGCCTGCTATTCCATATTGCAATTTGGCCAGCAATGGATCGAAGCCCAACGAGTTACCAGACACTCCATATCCCACTCTTATTTTAAGATCATTTAAAAAGGAAACATTTTTTAAAAATCCTTCATCACTGATGCGCCAACCCGCTGATACCGATGGAAAATATCCCCATTTGTTGTTCGCTCCAAATGCGGAAGACCCGTCATTGCGCAGCGATGCCTGGAACAAATATTTCCCGGCAAAACTATAATTTACCCTGCCATAATAAGATATCAAACGCAAGGTACCAATGGTGGTATTTGCAAAAGCGATGGTACCTGTTGGCGGATTGCTAAAAGCAAGATTGTTATAGGTCAAGGGATCACTCACAAAATTTTGCGTGGTAACGCCGAAGCCGTCTCCGCCGCGATCTTCCTGCCAGGAATAACCTGCCAAAAGTTTTAAATCGTGACGGCCGAAAGTTTTATCATAATTAAAAAAGGATTCGATGATTGTTTTAGTGCCTTCATAAGCGCTGCGCGAAGCAATACCATGTGCGCCTTGTGCAATACCGGACTGGCTGTTGTTGTATGAATTTTGTATTTACCTGCTGATTTTGCATGGAAAAGCTTAAAGTATATTGCAGCCCTTTCAAAATTTTCACTTCAGCCAATGCACTGCCTAAAAAGGTTTTCACTTTCGCATCATAGATATTATTTTCTATCAATGATACCGGATTATAGTAACTGCGGGTCTGGCTGAAGTCCTCTGTATAACTGCCATCCGGCTGCCTTACGTTTACTGTCGGTAAATATTTAAGCATGTTTTGAAAAACCAGCCCGTCTATATTTTGTTGTTTGGTAACTGTATTCACCAACGACAATCCAAGCCTTAACCTGTCATTGAATGCTTTTTGTTCCACATTGGCGCGAAGGATATATCTTTTTAAAGAAGTTCCTTTCATAATGCCCGGGTTGTCCAGGTAATTAATACTGCCGCCATATAAGGTTTTATCCGTACCGCCGCCAAATGCGATGTTGTGATTATGCGAAATACTTGCACGTTGCACTTCATCCTGCCAGTTGGTATTGGCGCCCGGATTGTTTTTAGCGGGAATTAATGACTGGCCGTTTTTTTCAAGGTAAGCACGCAATTCATCACCCGTAAGCACATCAATACGTTTGGATACCTTTTCAACTCCAACATAGCCATCATATGTTAAACGCGTCTGCCCCATTTTAGCGCGCCGGGTGGTAATGATGATTACGCCATTAGACGCCCTCGAACCATAAATAGCGGTTGAGGACGCATCTTTTAATACATCAATACTAACAATATCATCCGGGGCAACGAGATCAATGGACGCGCCGGGAATTCCGTCAATTACATAAAACGGTTCCTGCGCCCCACCTTCCCTTAAAGTGGAAGGACCACGAAGAATAACCGCAGGACTTCCATTGGGATCACCGCTTTTTGTGATGTTCAGTCCGGGTACTTTTCCTTGTAGCAATTGCCCGGGAGAACTGATAACACCTTTGTTGAATTCTTCTGAAGAAATGGTGGTAATTGCGCCGGTGATATCCCGTTTTGAAGATTTACCATATCCTACTACCACCACATCATTCAAACGTTCGGAACTGGCTTTCAGCGTTACCGATAGAGATATGTTTGCGGCAGCGTTAAGGGTATATCCCGATAAAGTATCCGTTTCATATCCTACCGAACTGACAATAAAAATATAAGTACCGGCGGGAAGCTTCGAAAAAAAGAAAAAGCCCTGACCATCAGAGGCAGTGGTTTGTGCAGAACGGGTGGCAGTATTTTCAGCTTTTATGCTGGCGCCTTCAAGCGTTTCCCCGCGCTCATTTTTTATAACTCCGGAAACAGGATACCTGTTTTCCTGTGCTGGAAGGTTTATGGCAGATAATAACATTATCATTAGCCATAACGATAATTTACTCATAAGCTTTGTTAGTTTTTTTCTAAAAATAATTTTAAAAAGAATAGAACGCGCGTTTTGTATAGGGATTTATAAAGAATTTCAGCAGCACTTGCTGGTCTTATTAGGTTACTACATTCATTTTTAAGTGTTGGATATGCGGGATCATCTGGAATTTCAATAAATGTGTTTTTATCGTTTCTGTACAGTGTTAATTACCCGGAATAACACGTAGATTCTTGCAGCTTTCCCACCTCTTAATGCACGTACATAAAAAACGGTTTTGTTCCCAATGATAATTGTTGATTTATAAATCCTTCAACGTTATCGTCAGCAAGAGAGGAGATAGAAACTGCATTATAATGAAGATAATGTTCCCCAATATTGACAGGTTCATTCTTATTGGCCAATAATGGCCGGCAGTGTAAAACAGGATTCTTTTTATGTTTTTATACCATCAGGATCGTTTTGGAGCCTTGCAGTATTGAAAAATTGTCCTCATTAATCAATGTACAGATAATACGGAACAGAGGTCTTTCCTAAGGATTTGCAGTTGCAATAACGCTGAAAAATGCAGGCTTAGGATTTAAACTCCGGTCGAACAATAAAGGGTAATTGGCGCGTCCATGAATAGGCCAGTTGTTTAACCATGATTGCCCGTCATGTACTCCCCAGAATGTTATCCGGCTTACTTTTGATTTATATTTAAAGAAAAGCTGAAATAAATCCGCATATGCTTTTGCCTGCATTTTTTCAACTGAAGCTGGTAAACCGTTCGGATAAGGGTTCATTTGTGCGGTATATTGGGTTGTTTGATTTACATCGGCGATATTACTGTCCCAAGGATTAGGCAATACACTTAAATCAAGTTCCGAAAACATTACTTCCATACCTAAAGCGCCGAATTCTTTGATACTTGCTTCAATATTTTTCATTGGAACGTTGTCAGCTCTCCAATGTCCTTGTATGCCTACCCCGTCTATGCGTACACCTGCAGCCTGTATCTTTTTAATAATTGAAATTGCCCCTGCTCTTTTCCGGGGCTGTTCAATGTTGTAGTCGTTGTAATAAAGTTTTGAATGTGGCGATGCCTTTTCTGCCAAACGGAATGCCTCGACAATGTAATCTTCGCCAAGCTTTTCAAGAAAGATGGATCTACGCAATGTGCCGTCATCATTCAATGCTTCATTCACTACATCCCATGAGTAAACCTTTCCATCATAACGACCCGCCACTGTAGAAATATGATTTTCAAAATATTGACGGATTGAATCCGTATCTTTCATTTTACTCATAAAGGCAGGCAACTGGCTATGCCATATTAATGTGTGTGCATTTAGTTTCATATTGTTTGCTTTTGCATAAGCAACCAGTTTATCTGCTAAATCAAAGTTATAAATACCCCATTTGGGTTGTAGTGCATAAGCCTTCATAATATTTTCCGGCGTAATGGCATTGAACTGCTCTTTGATGAGTTTATCGGCTGCGCTGTCTTTTTCTTCTATTTGTTGCCTGGTGATAGCTGTGCCAATTAGGAAATCCTTTTTAAATACTTCTTTAAGAGAAGATACAGACTGTGCGATTGCATGCTGGTAACTGCTGCAAACTGCAACAATCAGCAGTCCGGCAGAAATGAAAAAATTTAATAAAAGCCTTCTAATCATTGCAGCAGTTGTTTTTAGTTTTAATAATTGTTCGTTGCGGAAAAGTATCCTTCTTCAAAGCTTCAATTGCAATTAAAGCATTAATCCTTGATTGTTCAGTTTTTATCAAAAGCAGTTCAACTACCCGTTGGCGAATGACAATTTCAGATATTGTCTAACACGTTACACTTCCTCAAAATCCACTAAAACGTACATATCAAAAAAGGTTGTAAGTAAATACTTACAACCTTTTTTCCAGGTGCCCGGGACTGGATTCGAACCAGCACATCCTTGCGAACGCTGCGACCTGAACACAGTGCGTCTACCAATTTCGCCACCCGGGCTTTCTTCAAAAAATACGCCTTGTACTTTTCGGATGGCAAATATAGAGTAACCATTCTTCTTGTGCAAAAGGTTTTTTACACCACCATTAAACTGCATCCGCGGATATCGCTGTTATCCAAACGACCCCATACTTCAAAACTTCCATCTTCAAATACTTCGCCCACATCATCTGTGGCAATAAAGGCGCAACTGTACAGGTTGGCCATATCAATAATGTTCAGCGCACCTTTCCCGGAACGCTTTACCAGTAAAGGATCTTCCTCATCACGTACCAATACTTTCATCCAGGGCGGACATACAAAACGCCCCGCTCCTTTCGAATAGGCCTGACTCAATAATTCCGTCATCCCATACTCGGAATGTACCGATTGAATACCCAGTTGTTTTTTTAAAATCGAATGCACCTCCGTGCGCGTCAATTCACTCCTCCGCCCCTTCATACCACCCGTTTCCATTACCGTAGTATGCCGAAGTTGCATGGGAAAGGCATCTGCAAAATCGAGCAACGCAAAAGTTACTCCGATCAGTAAAACCTGCTGGCCGGCAGCTTCCTGCTTTTTTATAATTTCCGCCAGTTGAGCAAATTCATATAAATAAAATCCATTGTCAGGATGCTTCGATAATTGAATCAATTCCTCTACCATCATTACAAGGGAAGAATCCGCCCTTTCAAGGTAGGATGGCAGTAAACCGAGAATACACCAATCGGAAGGATCCCCATAAAAAAGCTCAAATGCTTTTGTAAAACTTTTTTTATATACCGCCGTTTCTTTTACAAGATGCCGGCTTGGTAAACTTTGCGTGGTGCCACTACTTTTAAAAATGACTTCAGGCACAAAATTACCGGTGGCAACGGAATGGGTTTTAAAAAAGGAAATGGGTAAAAATGGAAGCTGTTCCAGCTGAATCATATCCGGATCAGCATGCATGGCCCTGCACCAGTTTTGATAAACCTCATTTTGCTGAAACTGAAATCTGAACATTTCTAAAACCGTTGCATCATTTATGGGAGATTCAACAAAAATATTGTTAACAAACTCAGTTGCCACACTATACAGATGATTTGTTTTGTTTAAATTTGACATGAAATGGAGCATAAAAAATTATCGGTTAATTTTATACAAAACGATGATGATCATTTTTATGCGGAATCCATGTGACAAAAAAAATTAAAAATTAACACATGAACCCGGTTAAAATGAATGTAAAATTATTGATAGTTACGCTAATACTGACAGGAATCACCGCTTGTAAAAAAAGTCAATTCAATACCCGGCCCGAATTGACGTTTAAATCCGTAAATGCCACTACACTTTCAAAAGGAGAACTTCTTTCTTTTAAAATAGAAGTAACGGATAAAGAAGGGGACATTCAGGATACAATATGGATTCAGAAAATTTCATACATCTGCCCCGATGACGGAAGTTTTATTTCACCTCAGGCCGTACCCCAATTCACCCCTATCCGCGATTTAAAAGGCGAGTTTGATATTACTTATTTATATGGCGGCATCAACCAGGGCTATCCTACGGTTTCAGGCTGTTCACAAAAAAATGACTCCTGCTATTTCCGGTTCTGGTTAAAAGATAAAGCGCAAAACGTGAGCGATACCATCAGCTCGCCCACCATTTTACTTTTAAAATAAAACTCAGTTGTTAAAAAATGCGGGACTGGCAATTTTTTATGGCAATTATTTTATTGCGCTTTGTACGGTCGCGCTTTCTGTTGAAGCCGGCATGCAACAACAGGTTCCATTAAATTCCATTGCTTTTTATCTTTTATTATTCTCCGGCACGGTTGTTTATTATACCTATGCTTATATTGGCGCTACAATTTCCGACCGGACTTACAATGAACGGTCCGCATGGTATAAAAGCAATAAAAAATTTATTCTCACCTCTCAAAAATTTTTTATCGCTTTATCCATTCTGCTTGCGGCATATCTTTTAATAAAAAACATCAGCGGATTACGCAGCCTCCTACCCCGGCAATGGGTGTTAATAGTTATTTTTCCTGTTACCGCCTATCTCTATTATGGAATTGTACTATCACCACATCTAAAGATCCGGCTGCGTAGTCCTGGGTGGCTCAAACCTTTTGTCATCGGTTTTGTATGGGCAGGAGTGGTTACCATTTATCCCATTCTTTTTAAACAAATAGAATCGGCAACTTATCATCATCATTTATCTTTTTTCGGTGGCTGGCTATTTATAAAAAACTGGATGTTCATCAGTGTGCTTGCCATCATGTTTGATATAAAAGATTATGCGGCTGATCAAAATCAGCAGTTAAAAACATTTGTAGTAAGGATCGGTTTAAGAAAAACAATTTTTTTTATCATCATTCCCCTAAGTATGGCCGGGTTGCTCGCTTATATATTTTTTGCCTGGTCCAATCATTTTTTGCTGCAGAATATCCTTATAAATTGCATTCCCTTTCTATTATTGATCCTGGTAGCATATTCCATGCACCTGCGCAAACCGATTATCTATTATCTCGCTGTAATTGATGGTCTAATGCTGGTAAAAGCGGTATGCGGCATTTTAGGCATAGTATTGATTCAATAAAGGAAGAAGTTTTTTTTGATACCGGCATTTGTTTTTTATGGCATCTTCGTTGCGTCGCATTACGTTCATCAGTATATCATTGGGCATCTATGGTACCCTAAAAAAAACCTTTGATAAATTTTCACCGTGGATTGGCCAAGGCCGAAAAACACATTTAGACTTTGAGCTGGAATTTTTGAAGCCTAAAATAAATTTAATACACTTTGGGTTTCATGTTTGTATGCCGAACCCGAACTATAATAATTTCTTTTTCAGTCAGCCGGTAAGTAATCCGGTAATGATGCAATTCATAAGCTCTAAAACTTCCATCATTATTTTTTTTGTACTTATCTGGCGGATGCATTTCAGGATTAACCGCCAAATTACGGGTAGATTCTAAAATATCTTTCTTTACCCCCTCTGCATTCTGATAAGAGTAAGATAATATATATTGGTATGCTTTTGCCAATTGGTTTTGAGCCACAGGAGGCCATCTTACCTCTCTTACCATTTAGCTGCCTGTTTTTCCATTTCTTCCTGGGTAATATAATTGCCCTCTGCAACTTCCGCAAGCGCTTCATCAATCTCTTTATTGTATTGGTCAATACTAATACTACCCGAATCTTCAATAATCCGCCGCTGCAAAAAGATTTTTAGCATAAGCAACACAGACTTTTTTTCTGCATCATTAAGCTGCATAAAATAACTGTTCCATTCTTTTTCTGTTACTTTTTCCATCATATTTATTTTCTATACAAAAATAATTATTTAACCTTTTAACTAAAAGTTGTCCTGAAAATCTAATGCCAGTTTCCTAAAATTAATCTTTCATCGAAGATGCCTGAATATCCAATATGGTTTTTAATTCCACCGTTTAAAATTCCTCCGGCATTTGCGGGCTCTCTTGCCAATGTTGGTCGCCTGACCAACATTGCAGTCTTAGTTAACCTTCTTCATGGATGATTCCTGAATATCCAATATGGTTTTTAATTCCACCGTTCTAAACTCCTCCGGCATTTGGGGGCTCTCGATTAGTTCAATCAAAAGTTCCGCGGCATGATACCCGATCTCATAAGTGGGCTGCTGAATGGAAGTTAACGCCGGATTTAAATGCCGGTTGAGCGGATTATCTGAAAAGCCTACCAATGCTATATCTTCCGGTATGCGCAGTTGCATATCCTTCAATATTTTCAAACATTCTATCGTCAGTCTTTCCACCGATGCCAATATTGCATTTGGCCGCTTTTTCTTCTTATTCAAAAACCGCCGGACTACCTTATCAATATTTTGCACATCAAAACCACAGTAAACAATCCATTCTTTATTTATTGAAATGTCATTCGCTTTTAAAGCATCCATATACCCGCGTAACCGGTTTTGAGCAATAGATACATGAGGAGAAATGGTTAAATGTAAAATATCTCTATAACCTTGCTGTATCAAATGTGAAGTGGCGTCAAAAGCGCCCTGGTAATCATCCACAACTACTTTATGCGTATTCACTTCTTCACTTACCCTGTCAAACATCACCACAGGAATACCATTTGCGATCAGTTCTTTCAGATGATCAAACTTTTTTGTTTCATTGGATACGGTAATGATCAATCCATCAATCCTTCGTGAAGCCAATAATTTTGCATTGGTTACTTCACATTCATACGTTTCATGGCTTTGAAAAATTACCACATGATATCCTTTTTTATATGCAAGCTCTTCAATGGCGGCGATGGTGGCAGAGCAATAATTATTCGCGATTTCCTGCACAATTACTCCGATGACCCTGGTTCTTTTGTCCTTTAAGGAAAGCGCCACAGGATCCGGAATATAATTCCATTCTTTCGCCAGTTCCTGCACACGCCGGCGGGTTTCATTATTAATTTCGGTACTTCCTCTCAAAGCTCTGGACACAGTAGAAGAAGAAATCTTCAAATGCTGCGCTATATCTTTTATGGTTACCTGGTGGCTAGGTTTCATTCTTTTCAAAAACAATATGGTTTAAAATAATTCTATTGCTGTTTTTCTCCGCAGCCAATCATAACTTAAAATTAAAAGATGAAGATAACTACTGTAGCTTAACAAACGAATATGAGCCAAAACGCTTGAATGCCTTCACCACTACTGCTCTTACAATATCTTGTTGGTGATTCCAATTTTCTTCGTCAGTCTAAATTAATTGTATTGGATTGCATGTCAATACAAAACTTAGTGCCTTCTAAAAAATCCAATCCAAGAAGTCCATTGTAATCTGAAAAAACACTATGGGAAAAAAAATCGTAAACCTGAATTTGAAATTTATTTTTTGTTATTCCAAGTGAAGAAAACACACCTACTTCAAAAACTTCGGTTTCTATAATTCCGTTTGCTGTTTCAATTTCTACTGTTCCAATATTGTCCTTAAAATCGTAACCTAACAAATACAATGCATTGCTGTCAATAGTTGTATGGGTCGCACCAGTATCAAGCACCATCTTTAATTCATACTTATTGTCTATTTCTATGCTCACGACGATAAGTCCACTTTCCGGTTCACGCTTGAAATGGAATGTCATTATTTTTTACGATTGAAAATACCTGTAATCTTTCGTGTTGGCTTAAAGGCTCCCGTGAAAATCAATGTGATTCTGTCAAAAGCAGATGTCTTAGATCTTCCTATATAGCAAACTTCCTTCTTGTCCTTGCTATGGAAAATTGGAATTCCTGAAAGAACATCAATTTTGCTTTTGTCCATCTCCGGATTACCAATCAAAACCCACTCGTCCGGATAAAGTTTTCGTATATCATTGATATTTAAAGTCTGTACCACTTTATAAATATTTAATTGCATTACAAATTTAATCATTAATCCCCAGTATCTAACCACTCTGAAATCATACATTGGAAGCATATCGCACAATAATAAAAATTAATTCAAAATATAACCCTGTTTTACAAATATTGTAGATAAATTCTATTTTTTTCAACATTTAGATAGAAAAAATACAATGCAATCGTTCCCGGTAACGAATGCAACTATTCCCCTTCATACAAAGATGCGCATATAGCGAAATCAAACGCTCAACTCCTTATCTTTAGAAAAAATAGACTATCTGTTTTTATGATTATCTAATAATCTGAATATGAAGAAAAGCCTTTTATTTAGCCTGTCCGTTGCTACGATGCTGCTTTGGCAAAAGGCTCATTCACAATCTATTGCCAGACTAACCGTTGCTGTGGAAAACAGCATTGCCGCACCCGTGTACATCAACCTGGATGAGTTAACCAACGCTGCAGACTCTTTATTGCTTTTAAGAGAAATAACTGATGGTAAAAACATAACGGTCCCTTTCCAGGTCGAACAAGGCTATCATCGGTTTTTATGGTGGATGATAAAGAAAGAAAACTTTGTATCAAAAAAAGAACGTGTATTTGAACTGGTAAAATTAAATGCACCAAAATCATTTCAACCAGCCCCAAATGAATTAAAACTAAGCGAAAATAATGGCGCACTGGCTATAGAATCCGGCGAAAAAAAAGTACTTCAATATAATTTCGGTGCAGTTTATCCACCCGCAGGTGTGGATACAGTTTTTAAACGCAGTGGCTTTATTCATCCGCTTTGGTCGCCTTCAGGAAATATACTTACACAAATAAGCCCCAAAGACCATTATCATCATATGGGAATCTGGAATCCCTGGACGCTTACTGAAGTGGAAGGAAAAACAGTGGATTTTTGGAACCTGGGCGATAAAAAAGGAACCGTTCGTTTTGCCGGTTTCATATCAAAAAACAGCGGACCTGTATATGCGGGTTTTAAGGCCTTGCAGGAGCATATCGCATTTGATTTACCTTTCGCAGGATCAGAAAGAAAAGCATTAAATGAAACCTGGGATATCCGGGTTTATAATATTGATGAAAAAATCTGGTTATGGGATTTTACATCCAATCTCAATTGCGCTGATGTGGATTCTGTGATTTTAAAGGAATACCGCTATGGAGGTTTTGGTTTCAGAGCTACACCGGAATGGAATAATCAAAACAGCAAAGTATTGACTTCGGAAGGGAAAAACCGCAAAGAGGCTGATGGCAGCAACGCGCGCTGGTGCATGATTGACGGCGATATGAACACTGGTCATTCAGGATTATTATTTATGGGCTTTCCGGCCAATTACAACTTCCCGGAACCATTGCGTGTATGGCCCGAAGATGCTAACAAAAGAGGTGATGTGTTTTTCAATTTCAGTCCCACTAAAAATAAAGACTGGGCTTTACATGCCGGGAAGAATTATGCATTAAAATATCGAATACTGGTATATGATGGTAGTATTACCGCACGTCAGGCGGAAGAAGCATGGAAAAGTTTTGCCCATCCGCCAAAAATAACCATTTCAAAAATTGTAAAATAATAACGCTAAACAAACAAGATGATTAAAAATATTTTGATCGTGCTTTTATGTACCATTTTTTTTATGGCCTGCAGTAGTACGAAGCATGCTGCCACCACTGCTGTTAACTGGAAAAAAGTACATGTATTGGTTTATACTAAAAATGGAAAAGGATATGTGCATGATAATATCCCTGCCGCAGTAGCTTGCATTCAGCAATTGGGCAAACAAAATGGTTTTGCAGTGGATGTAACCGACAATCCCGCAGATTTTAATGACGACAATCTTAAAAAATACAGTAGTTTAATTTTTACCAGCACCAATAATGATGTGTTTGATACAGATGCTCAAAAAGTGGCACTCATGCGTTATGTTCAGGCGGGCGGCGGCTTTGTAGCGATCCATTCCGTTACCGGAACAGAAAGAAACTGGCCCTGGTTTAAAAGATTGGTAGGCGGCACTTTTGTACGGCATGCCAATCATCAGAAATTTAAAGAAATCGTAATTGACAAGTCACATCCTTCTACTAACTTTTTACCGCGTATCTGGGAACGCGACGATGAATGTTATTACATAAAAGAAATAAATCCTGATATTAAAGTTTTGGCTGTACATGACCTCAACAGCGTTGATGATAAAGATAAACCGGAAATTTACGGCCAGTCTTTTCCTTCCGTTTGGCACCATGAATTTGATGGCGGCCGTCAGTGGTACACCTCACTTGGACATGATATTAAAACCTATTCAGAACCGGATTTTCAAAAACATATTCTTGGAGGCCTTCAATGGGTAGTTGAAAAAAACAAGCCATTGGATTATTCTAAAGCATATGCAAAAAGCCCGGATGATGCGTTGCCGTATTAAGCTGAAAAATGAGAAATAAAAAATTAATAATGAATAATTAAAAAGTAAAGACTCTAATAAACCAATCCTTCTTTAGCAAATAAAACTATTACTTATGAGCAACAATGAAATAAATCATACGGGTAATTCAAGAAGAAAATTTTTGAAAAACACTTTAAAGGGAACGGCAGGCGCGATGGCGCTTGCTCATATTCCATCCATTGTTCCAGCAAGCGTTTTCGGCGCTTATGCTCCAAGCAAACGCATTAACATTGGAGTGATCGGCACGGGAAGGATTGCGCGGGAATGGGATATGCCCGGAACCTGGCAGCATGACAGGGCCCGCATTCTGGCGGTTTGCGACCTGGATAGCAACCGCGTAAAAAGTGCGCAAAAACTGGTGAACGATTACTATACAAAAAAGAATGGATCCTCCTACAGCGGTACAAAAACGTATGAGCATTACGAAGATTTACTGGCCGATAAAGATATTGATGCGGTGATCATTGCCACACCCGATCACTGGCATGTAATTCCGGCCATCCATGCGGTGCGCGCCGGCAAAGATGTGTACATGGAAAAGCCAGCTTCCTTATCCATTAGTGAAGGAAGAATATTGAGTAATGAAGCAAATAAAGCTGGAAGTATTTTCCAGATTGGCAGTCAGCAACGCTCTATGCCACAGTTTAAAAAAGCCTGCGAACTGGTACGCAATGGCCGTATTGGAAAACTGCATACCGTGTATGTTGGATTGCCGGTGGATAATCCAATAGAAAGCACAACAGAAAAAGAAATGCCCATTCCTTCAAATCTGAATTATGAAAAATGGCTGGGCGCTACGCCCTATGTTCCTTATACTGAAAAACTGGTTCATCCGCAGGGCGATTTTTCACGTCCCGGATGGTTGCGTTGTAAACAATTTGGCGCGGGAATGATCACAGGCTGGGGTGCGCATCATTTTGATATTGCCAACTGGGGAATGGGAACAGAATATACCGGGCCTGTTGAAATATCAGGCAAGTCTGACTGGCCGGCCAAAGCCGCTTTATGGGATGTACATGGAAATTTTAAAACAGAATCCCTGTTTGCCAATGGTGTAAAAGTATTGGCCAGTAATGAATATCCTAATGGGGTAAAATTCGTAGGATCTGAAGGCTGGATATTTGTAACCCGCGGCAATTATTCCGTTACTGCCAGTGATCCTGTAGCGCAGGGTAAAAACAATAAAGCCCTGGATGCCAGTGATCCTAAGATTTTAACTTCCGTAATTGGTCCTGATGAAATTCATTTAATTGATAGTAAAGAACATCATGGAAACTGGCTGGATAGTATCATCAGTCGTCAACCACCTATTGCTCCTATAGAGGTGGGCCATCGTGCATGTTCTGTATGTTTGCTCAATCATATTGCTATGCAGCTCGAAAGAAAATTAAAATGGAATCCTTTAAAAGAAAGATTTATAAATGATGATGAAGCCAACAGCATGCTTACACGTGCACAAAGATGGCCGTACCAGATTGACCAGGAATATGATGTTAAAACCTGGATGGGAGTTTAAAATGAGGAATGAAAAATAAAGAATGAAGAAATAAAGAATGAAGAATGAGAAATGAAGAATGAAGAATGAAGAATGAAGAGTGAAGAATTAGAAATGAAGAATGAGAAATGAAGAATGAGATTCCCTTGTAAAAATAGTACAATAACAAGATGTGTTTTTTAATCCCGGAGGGATTTAATATGAATAGCCCCGGATAAAATCCGGGATAAACAACAGTTATGAAACAACCACAAAGTGGTTGAATGTTTTTTATAAAAGGGTCCAATCATTTTCTTCATTTTAATTTCAACTAAATAAATCGAAGAATGAAACAATAACAAGGATTTAGGTATTTCAAATTGGTTGCATTAGCATGAAACGTTCCTCCGGAACGTAAAATGCCAACATTTGTTTTTTATTCATTAGAAGCTTCTGAATATTTAAAGGGAACTTTGAAATGAATACCAAAGATGCCCAATGATATACTGATGAACGGAATGCGACGCAAGGGACGATGCCGTAGATACTCCAGCCGGTACCATTAAATGAATATACTTTTAAATGAATATACTTTGAGGAAAGAATATTACTAACAAATAAAAAACGACTTTAAAAATTAAAAACAACAAATTAAAAATGAAATTAACCGGATCTTCAATTGTGTTTGTTATGGCTTCTGTTTTAATGCAAAGCTGTCAGTCAGCGAATTCTTCAAAGGAAGAGGAAAAAATTAAATTAATCACTTTGGCTCCGGCTCATTTTCATGCGGCGCTGGTTCAAAAAGAAATGTATCAGGATATAGATTCAGTAGTGCATGTATATGCGCAGGAAGGTTCTGAATTGGATGCTCACCTGAACCTCGTAAAGCAATATAATGACAGGCCTGAAAATCCGACACATTGGGAAGAAAAGCTGTACACAGGAAATGATTTTTTGGAAAAAATGCTGGAAGAAAAAAAAGGGAATGTAGTAGTACTGGCCGGCAACAACCTGCGGAAAACTGACTACATCAAAAAGTCAATTGACGCCGGTTTTAATGTGTTAAGCGATAAACCTATGGCCATTAATACCAATAATTTTAAATTGCTGGAACAGGCGTTTGCGGATGCGGAAAAAAACAAGGTATTGCTATATGATATCATGACCGAACGTTCGGAAATCACCAATATTCTTCAAAAAGAATTTTCGCATATTCCGGAGGTTTTTGGGGAACTGAAAAAAGGCACTGTAAATGATCCTTCTGTTTTTATAGAAAGTGTTCATTTCTTTTATAAATATGTTTCCGGCAAAGTGCTTACACGTCCGGACTGGTTTTTTGATCCGCTTCAACAGGGTGATGCGATAGCAGATGTAGGAACACATTTGGTAGATCTCGTACAATGGCAATGCTTTCCCGAAAAATCTATTGATTATAAAAAAGATATTGAAATCTTATCTGCTAAAATCTGGCCTACGCCGCTTGGTTTATCACAGTTTGCATCCATTACCAAAAAAGATGCTTATCCCGATTTTCTAAAACAATATGTAAAAAATGATTCTATCCTTCAAACACATGCCAATGGCGAAATGAATTATACCATCAATGGGATTCATACCAAAATCATAGCCAGATGGGATTATAAAGCGCCTGAGGGAAGTGGCGATACGCATTATTCCATTTTAAAAGGAACTAAAGCAAATATTGAAATACGACAAGGCCAGGAAGAAGGTTTTCAACCTACGCTTTACATTATTCCGGCTAAAGACAACCAGGAAAAAAATTATGCACAAGCTGTACAAAAAGCAGTTGAAAAAATTAACGCTGGTTATCCGGGAATTGCAATTGAAAAAACAAAGGATGGCTGGAAACTAATCATTCCTCAAAAATATAAAGTAGGGCATGAAGCGCATTTTGCACAAGTGATGGAACGCTACCTTAATTATTTGAAAGCAGGAAAACTACCTGATTGGGAAGTACCCAACATAATCGCTAAGTATTATACCACTACCAAAGCTTTGGAAATGGCTCAAAAACAATAGACTATAGGTTATTGGGTGACCATCAAGTCATTAAAATCATGGAGACATCGCTTTCAGCTTTCAGCTCATAGCTGAGAGCTGAAAGCGCATTATATCATAATAACTGAATAAACAATGATGCAACAATATAACCAGTTTGATTTAAGTGGAAAACGGGCCCTTGTAACAGGCGGAGGCAGCGGACTGGGTTTTGCTATTTCCAAAGCATTGATCAACCATGGGGCAAAAGTGGTCATAATAGGGCGGCAGGAAAATGTATTGCAAAAGGCATGCAGTGAGTTGGGAAGTCATTGTTCTTATATAGTGTTTGATCTAATGGAAATGCATAAGATCCCCGCATTTATTGCAGACCTGGAAAAAACAGAAGGGGCTATAGAGATACTGGTTAACAATGCGGGAATACACATGAAAAAAGATTCTTTAACCAGTACAGATGAAGAGTTTGACCGGATCGTAAAAACAAACCAGCATGCTGTTTTTGCGCTTACAAGAGAACTCTCAAAACGAATGGTAGAGCGGAAAAAAGGTTCTGTGATCATGATCAGTTCTATGGCTGCAAAATACGGACTTCCGCAAGTGATCGCCTATACCGCTTCGAAGTCAGCGGTGGAAGGAATGACCAGAGCTTTGGCTGTAGAACTCTCTCCGTTGGGTATAAGAGTGAATTGCATAGCGCCGGGATTTATTGCTACCGATATGTCGGCCAAAGCATTGAATGGCGACCCGGAAAGAGCCAGGAAAGTACTGTCCCGCACGCCAATGGCAAAGCTGGGAACCCCGGATGATGTGGGATATGCGGCAGTGTTTCTGGCTTCTGAAGCGGCACGGTATATTACAGGAGTTGTGTTGCCGGTGGATGGTGGCAATTCGATTGGATTTTGACAAATTTTAATATCAGGCATTATGATGATAAAAATTTTTACAATTCAATTTTTCATCCAACAAAACAACTATTATGAAGAAACGATTCTTTTACAAAACATTGCTTCTTGCAGGATTTATGCTCCTGTATAGCTGGGGCATGGCAGTCGCCCAAACCATTACTGTCAAAGGAAAAGTAACCATACCTGAAGCCCCCAGTGGTATGCAAGGAGTTTCGGTAACAGTAAAAGGTACTACGGTTGGAACTACAACAGATGCAAACGGTATGTATCACTTATCTGGTCTAAAGCCTTCGGCTACGCTTGTATTTTCTCATGTAGGCTATTCATCAGTTGAACAAGAAGTAAAAGGCCGTACCGAAATAAATGTAATACTTGAGGCGGATGCATCTACGCTTGACCAGGTGGTAGTGATAGGGTATGGAACCGCCCGGAAGAAGGATTTAACAGGGGCAATTTCTTCCATCAAAGCGACACAATTGGAGAATGAACATCCGTCATCCGTGCAAGACATTTTAAGGGCAAATGTGCCTGGATTAAATATCGGATTCAGCGCATCACCCAAAGGCGATGCCGGTCTTCAAATTCGCGGCAAAAACACTTTGAATGCAGGCTCCTCCCCATTGATAGTATTAGATGGGACCATTTATTACGGTGCATTAGCCGATATTAATCCTAATGATATTGAAACAGTTGATGTATTGAAAGATGCAAGTGCAGCCGCTGTTTATGGAGCCAAGGCCGCCAGCGGGGTAATACAGGTAACAACCAAAAAGGGAAAAAGCGATAAACCTACTATTAATTTTAATGCAAGCTCCGGTTTGGCGACAATGGGCGTTCATCAACGGGTAAATAACCCCGAAGAGTTTCTTCGATGGAGGGAAGATGTGAAATATAGTACCAACATAAATGCAAAACCATACCAGTATGGCGACCCACGGAAATTGCCATCAAATATTTCTATAACCGACTGGTTAGCTTACGACAATGCAAATCCGGAGGCCGATCCCGTAGTAATCTGGCTGCAGAGATTAAATCTCCAGCCTGTTGAAATTGAAAATTATAAAAAAGGTCAGACACAGAATTGGTATGATATGGTTTTCCAAAATGGCTTAAGACAGGACTACAATCTGAGCCTTTCCGGAAGAAAGGAAGGATTAACGTACTACTGGTCATTAGGATATATGGATAATGAAGGCATTGTTGTGGGTGACAAATACAATGTGATTCGTACACGTATTAATTTAGATGCTAAAGTAACCAAGTTTCTGAGCGTTGGAACAAATACGCAGTTTAGCGTACGGGACGAAAGCGCGGTACCAGTTGACTGGGGAGTGATAACCAGCAATTCACCCTGGGGTTCATTTTGGAATAACGACTCTTCCGATTACAGGTATATTCCAAATGATGAAGCAAGTGGGGGAAGAAATCCTTTTTCGGTTCCCAAATACACCAATAGGTTAAAACGTTATTATACACTTAACTCCAATATATATGCGAAAGCTGCATTACCATTTGGCATTAAATATCAACTCAATTTTACGCCCCGCTTTGAGTGGTATAATTACTTCAATGGTGAATCTTCCAAATACCAGGACTGGGCAAATATAGGCGGAAGGGCAACAAGGGAAAATCAATTTGTTTACCAGTGGCAAATAGATAATTTATTAACATGGAATAAAGACATTCAACAACATCATGTAGATGTTACTTTATTGGCCAATGCAGAAAAATTCCAAAGTTATAATAACTCAATGACCAACTCTGGTTTTTCACCAAGTGATGTATTGAGCTATCATAATATCGGCGCCGGTAACAATCCGGTCATCAGCAGTAACGACCAGTATAGCACCGGTGATGCATTGATGGGCCGGTTATTTTATTCCTTCAAAGACCGGTATATGCTTACTGCGACTGTCCGTCGCGATGGTTATTCCGCATTTGGCCAATCTAATCCAAGGGCAACCTTTCCATCTGCTGCTTTAGGTTGGGTGTTTACTGATGAATCTTTTATCAAGACAAACTGGCTGAATTATGGGAAACTCCGTTTAAGCTATGGCCGGAACGGTAACCGGGATATTGGGCGGTATGTTGCCTTATCCGATCTTAACACAGGCAAATATCTACATGTTCTGCCCAATGGATCTATTGATCTTGTTTCTCAATTGTATGTAAACAATATGAGCAACAAATTATTAAAATGGGAAACAACGACTGCTTTTAATATTGGTTTAGATTTTTCTTTATTTAATAGCAGAATAGACGGAAGCATAGAAGCTTATAAGAGTAAAACAACGGATCTTTTAGTTCAACGTAGATTACCTGATATTCTGGGTTTCAATTTCGTATATGACAATCTCGGCCAGGTAAATAATCAGGGAATAGAATTAAATCTTAGCTCGAGCAATATTCAAAGAGAAAATTTTAACTGGATAACTTCAATCAATTTTTCTCTTAACCGTAATCAGGTTGCACGTCTTTACGGCGATATGGTAGATATTAAAGATGAAAGCGGTAAAATAATTGGTCAAAAAGAAGCAGATGATGAAACGAATAAATGGTTTATTGGCCGGGCATTGGATGCAATCTGGGACCAACGGGCGATTGGGATCTGGCAAATGCAGGAAGCCGAATTAGCAGCTAAATATGGAGTTTATCCTGGTGATTTTAAAGTAAAGGATGTCAACGGAGATGGAAAATATACCAATGCTGATAGAGAGTTTTTAGGTTTTACAGAACCACGTTTCCGCTGGACACTAAGAAATGAATTTTCCTTTAATAGAAGCTTCACTTTTTCATTTATGATGTATTCTTATTGGGGGCATCTGGCGGGGTACAATCAGGCTAAAAACCGAAGCAATGCTTTTCCGGATCGGGTAAATTCTTATGTATTGCCTTACTGGAAACAAGACAATCCCATCAATGATTACGCAAGACTGGCTTCCAGCGATGGAAGCGCCAGCTATAGTGTATACAGGAAAAAATCCTTTATCCGATTGGATAATATTGCATTCGCATACAATGTTCCTAAAAAAATATCGCAAAAAATAAGTGTAGAAGATCTGAAATTTTATTTCACCATTAAAAATGCAGCATTTTATGCTTCTGAGTGGAATTTTTGGGATCCGGAAAACAGCGGGCCTACACCAAGAATTTATACACTGGGCATCAATCTTACACTTTAGTTGTTACCTGCATTCTTTACTTTAAACTAATTGAACATGAAAAAGCTTTTAAATAAAACCATATATCATTTGATTTTATCCACAATGCTTCTTGCAGGTTTTGCGGCTTGTAAAAAAGCATTCTTAGAACCTAAACCCTTATCTTTTTACACACCTGAAAATACATTTAACACTCCTGAAGGTTTAAAAAGTGTATTGGTAGCATGTGAAAGAAATATGCGGTATGAATGGTTTGGAGATGGAGCCCCTATTATTACTCAATTAATATTTTCTGAAATGGCTGTTGAAGGGACCACAGACAAATCTGGCCCGGCACAAAATATGAATCTTCAAATTACTCCTACCACAGAATTGAATCATATAGATTATAACCGTATTGGCTGGTATTGGTATGAAGGTTATAAAGGTGTCAAATATGCAAATACAGTGATCTCCTATATTGATCAGCCTAAATGGAAATCTGAAGAGGAAAAAAACGCTGTATTAGGAGCGGCTTATTTCCACAGGGCTTATCGTTATTATGATCTTTGCAATGAATTTGGGGATATACCCGTTGTAATGCAGGAAATGACTGCGCCAAAACTGGATTTTTATTCTGTAAAAAGGGAAGTCATTTTACAAAAAATGAAAGAGGATCTTGAATTTGCAGAAAAGTGGGTGCCTTCTAAGGTAAGCGGCGGCGAAGTATCGAAGGGGGCCGTAAGTCATTTACTTACGAAAGTCAATCTGGCATTGGGAAAATTTGATGATGCCATTACCTCTGCAAGTAATGTTATTAATGGAGGAGTTCATGCTTTGATGACTGAAAGATTTGGCGTTGATAAAGCTGATATTACTAAAAATGTTATTTGGGACCTGCATCGTCCACTTAATAAGGCAAGACCAGAAAACACAGAAACACTGATGCTGGTAATAGACAGAGATGGATTTAAGGACAATGGAGATTTTGGCGGAGGGGGATCTACAATGCGTCAAGCGGTGCCTTTCTGGTTTTCCAATATAAATACCCCAACTGGTAATAAAGGCACGTCGGATGCCTTGAAAAAAAATAATGCAGCTGTTGATTTCGATCAGGCTACCAATTATGGAAGAGGAATTGGCCGGTGCCGGGGAACCTGGTATAGCACGCATTCTCTTTGGACGGATGGGGGAGATTTGCGTCATGCGCCAGGAAACTGGATGCGAATGGAGGATCTTGTTTACAACAATCCGGCGCTTAAAACAATGCAAACACCTGATCCATTTTATGGAAAGAATCTTCAACTGTACAATCAATCAGGAATTCTGTGTACCGATACTATCAGAAGTTGGTTTGGATGGCCCCATTATAAATTATACGTTCCTGACAATGAAAATGCCACCCCAAGCGGAGGTCATTCAGATTGGTATGTATTCCGCCTTGCTGAAACTTATTTATTGAGAGCAGAAGCATATTATTGGAAAGGCCAGCTCGCTTTAGCTGCCGATGATATCAATAAAGTGAGAACAAGAGCAGGCGCTAAACCTATCACTGCTGGTGAAGTGAATATAGGAACCATATTGGATGAACGGGGACGTGAATTGTATTATGAAGAGCCTCGTAAAGTAGAACTGACAAGAATATCTTACATTTTTGCGCAAACAGGAACACCTGCATACAATGGAAAAACTTACAACATGCAAAATTTTTCAAAGGATAACTTTTTTTATGACCGTGTTATGGAAAAAAACAATTTTTATAATAAGGGAGTGGTAACGAATCATGGAGATAAGTACACCATGAGTCCTTATCACGTTCTTTGGCCCATTCCTCAAAATGCTATTAACAGTAATACCCGCGGCCTATTAAATCAAAATGAAGGCTATGATGGTTTCCAGAATAATATGCCACCGCTCACTGAAATACCGGAATAATTAATAAAGATACCGCCCTGGTGTATTTTTTAATCGCCAGGGTGGTATCTTTATTTCAGATACACTGAGACGCTATCAATTACAAATAGTTATGCGTATCAGGACAAAGAATTAATTTTTTAAATAGTTTAAAAAACAACAATAATAATTATGTCTTCAAGGAGAAAATTTATTCAAACAGCCGCATTGGGAATCGCCGGCTCCGCAGCAATTCCTTTTTCTGGTAAAGCAGCTTTGTTTCAGAAGGCTGAAATAAAAAATAATACCAACCTGCCGATGGGAGTGGCCGGCTATACCTTCGCCAAGTTCGATTTGGATCAGTCCATTGCAATGATGAAAAGGGTGAACCTGAAATATCTTTCTATCAAAGATTTTCATTTGCCCTTAAATAGTAGTGAAGAAAAAATAAAATCCGTGCTTGCAAAACTGAATGATGCCAATATCAATTTATATGCAGTGGGTGTTATTTATATGAAATCAAAGGAAGCGGTGGATCAGGCTTTCGCTTATGCAAAAAAAGTGGGTGTAAAAATGATCGTGGGCGTTCCCAATTATGATCTGCTGGATTATTCGGAGCAGAAAGTAAAGGAATATGATATTAAATTAGCCATACACAATCATGGTCCGGAAGACAAACTTTATCCCGGTCCTAAAGATGTGTATGACCAGGTAAAGAACAGGGATAAACGAATGGGCATTTGCCTCGACATCGGTCACGCAATAAGAGCAGGCGCCGACCCTGCAAAAGCTGTAAAGGATTATAAAGAAAGAATTTTTGATCTGCATATTAAAGATGTTTCCGCTGCCCAAAAAGATGGTAAAGCTATAGAAGTAGGTCGCGGCGCAATTGATTTCCCCGCACTGGTAAGCGCATTGCAAAAAATAAAATTCCAGGGTATCTGCAGTATTGAGTTTGAAAAAGATATGAATGATCCTTTAGCTGGAATTGCAGAGTCCACTGGTTTTTTCAGAGGAGTGAGTGGGGGAAATGAGAAATGAAGAATGAAAAGTGAGAAATGAAGAATGAGGAATAACAGGATGTGTTTTTTAATTCCTTCGGGATTTAATATGAATAGCCCCGTATAAGTCCGGGGAATAAACAACAGTAGTGGAACAACCACAAACTGGTTGAATGTTTTTTTTTATAAAAAAGATCAAATCATTTTCTTTTATTTTGATTTCCAGTAAATAAACCGAAGAATCAAAATGAAGAGTGAGAAATTAAAAATTTAAAATAGCAACAGGCAACTAAAAAATTATGAATCAAAAAAAGATGTTACAATCATGGCGTTGGTTTGGGCCGGAGGATCCGGTGAGTTTACAGGATATTAAGCAGGCAGGAGTACAAGGCATTGTTACCGCTCTACACCATATTCCTCATGGCGAAGTATGGACAGTGGAAGAAATTACCAAAAGGCAGGATGAATTAAAAGTTGCCGGCTTTAACTGGGATGTAGTGGAAAGCCTTACCGTGCATGAAGACATTAAAACACGCAGCGGGAACTACCTGGAATATATTGCAAAATATAAACAGTCATTATTAAATCTCTCCAAATGTGGCGTAAAAATAGTGACATATAATTTTATGCCTGTCAACGACTGGACAAGAACCAATATTGATTACCTGATGCCGGATGGATCAAAGGCATTGTACTTCAACTGGACGGATCTGGCCGTATTTGACATCCATATTTTAAAACGTGAAAATGCGGAAAAAGATTTCCCCGAAGCTATAGTTACAAAAGCAGCGCAAAAATTTTCTTCCCTTTCTCCGGAGCAAATTGATCATCTTGTTGAAACCATATTATTCGGTATTCCGGGTGAAGAAAAACGCTCTGTTGATGGTATTAAAAAAGAATTGGACCGGTACAAAAATATCAGCGCTGCCGATTTAAAAAACAACCTTGCATATTTCCTTCAGGAAGTAGCGCCGGTAGCCACTGAATGCGGTATTAAAATGGCTATTCATCCGGATGATCCTCCCTTTAATATTTTAGGTTTACCTCGTATCGTATCCACTAAAAAGGATTACCAGGATATTTTATCCTTTACCGATGCAGCAGCAAATGGCATCTGTTTTTGCACCGGCTCATTAGGGGCCAATCCTGCCAATGATCTTCCTTCCATGATAAAAGAATTTGGCGAACGCATTCATTTTGCGCACCTGCGTAATGTGCAAAGGGATGAAGAAGGAAATTTCTATGAAGCAAATCATCTTGAAGGTAATGTGGACATGTATGCGGTTATGCATGAATTACTTCAGATACAGCAAAACCTTCCGGAACCTATCCCCTTCCGCCCCGATCATGGACACCAGATGCTGGATGATCTGAACAAAAAAACCAACGCCGGTTATTCCGCTATCGGGCGCTTAAGAGGATTAGCAGAATTGCGTGGATTGGAAATGGGAATATTAGGAAAGGGATTGGTTGGTGGTTGATAGTTGATAGTTGGTGGTGGCTGGAAACCCGTTGCTAGTTGCTGGTTACGGGTTTCCGGTTTAAAAAAAACCAATAAATACTAATGGCGATACGGGCGGAAGAACGGTTGCTGAAAAATGCGATACAGTACAAGGGAGTGACACAACAGGCGATGCCATAAAAAACCATTGCCGGTTCCCCAAAAAAACATTTTCATTCAATAACAAGTTTGAACATTCATTATTACAACTCAAGCAGAATAAAATAATATTGATAATAAATTAATTAAAACAAAGGATGGGGAAAGAATTTTTAGCTGAAGATTTTTTGTTACAAACCAACCAGGCAAAAGAGTTGTATTTCGATTATGTACAACACCTGCCTATCGTAGATTATCATAATCATCTTCCTCCAAACCAGATTGCAACCGATCATCGTTTTGGTACGATGACAGAAATCTGGTTGAAAGGAGATCATTACAAATGGCGTGCAATGCGCACCAATGGCATTAATGAAAATGATATTACCGGCGATGCTGATGATCTGACAAAATTTAAAGCATGGGCCTCTACTGTGCCTTATACCATGCGCAATCCCTTGTACCACTGGACACACATGGAACTGAAAAAACCGTTTGGTATTACTGAACTTTTAAACGCCGAAAGCGCCGAAGATATTTACCAAAAATGCAATGAACAACTTCCGGGATTATCCACTCAATCACTACTGAAATATTTTAAAGTGGAGCTGGCCTGCACAAGTGATGACCCGGTTGACTCTTTGGAAGATCATCAATATTTGCAACAGCATTCTATTGGTACTAAAGTGCTTCCCACCTTTCGTCCGGATAAAGTGATGGCAGTGGAGCATGTGAGACAATACAATGAATACATCAAAAAATTATCGGCTGCTGCGAATATTGAAATCAATTCCTATGCTTCATTACTTGAAGCTGTAAAGCAAAGGCATGCGTTTTTTCACAGTGTAGGTTGCCGTTTATCCGATCATGGAATGGAAACATTTTATGCCGATGATTTTACCATGAGTGCATTGGAACAAAGCTTTAATAAAATCACTGGCGGACGCAATTTAGATGAAAATGAAATCAGGCAATTTAAGTCTGCCACGCTTCATTTTATCTGTGAATGGAATCATGAAAAAAACTGGGTGCAGCAATTTCATGTGGGCGCATTGCGCAACAACAATTCCCGTTTATTGAAACGATTGGGCGCTGATGCAGGCGTAGATTCAATGGGCGATTTTTTGATCGCAAAGGACAGATGTCGAAATTCTTTGACCGCCTGGACAAAGAAGATAAACTCGCTAAATCTATTGTATATAATAACAACCCTGCCAACAATGAATTGTTTGCAACCATGATTGGTAATTTCCAGGATGGAAGCGTTGCAGGTAAACTGCAATTTGGATCCGGATGGTGGTTTATGGATCAGAAAGACGGAATGGAAAAACAGATCAATACCTTAAGCAATATGGGATTGCTGAGCCGTTTTGTAGGCATGACAACAGATTCACGCAGCTTTCTTTCTTTTCCGCGTCATGAATATTTCAGACGTATTCTTTGCAATCTCATTGGTAATGATATGCACAACGGAGAATTGCCCAATGATATGAAATGGCTGGGGAAAATGGCTGCAGATATTTGCTATCATAATGCCGTAAATTATTTTGGAGTAAGTTAAACGAAATTGAAAAACTGCAACTTTATATTGAAGAATTGATAAAATCTTCCGGCTGGGCAACTGAAAGGATTTTGGTTGCCCGGCTGCTTAAGATTGGTAAGCTACTGATTGATGAAAATTCAGAAAGTCCGTATATTTGAGATTGAATGTGGCAGGATTATATTATATCAGATAAACAAATTCTTCTTGGCAAACCCATTATTAAGGGTACAAGAATTTCTGTTGAGCTTGTTTTAGAACTTCTTGCTTCCGGTTGGACGGAGAAACAGATTTTGGAAAGCTATCCTAATTTATCTGAAAATTCATTAAGGGCTGTTTTTTTCTATCTGAAAGATTGTATTCAACAGGAATTGTATTTTCCAATATCTTCTCATTCATAATATGTTCCTTGCAAACGAAAATTTTCCAAGACCCAAGCATAATTTTATACAAGAGTAATACAGAATAAGGATCTCATTTTTGAATATCAAAAAATAAAAAATCCATATTTCCCGGAAGAAATATGGATTTTTCCCTTTAGGCCACACACTTTACTTCAACTTCATATCCTCTATCATCCCCTTAATATTATTTTTCAATTCCGCCAGTTTAGATTCAAAATTTTCCTTACTGTCCAATTTTGTATGCACGCTGAAATAGAATTTAATCTTGGGTTCCGTTCCAGAAGGACGGGCTGAAATTTTTGTTCCATCTTCCAGAATAAACTGCAACACATTGCTTTTGGGTAAACTGATCTTCCAGCTTTCATTTGTCAGTAAATTTTTTCCAATCTGTGTTTCATAATCCAGCAACTGTACCACGGCTGAACCATGAATGTGTTTTGGCGGATTATTGCGATAGGTTTGCATCATTTCCGCTATCTCTTCCTGGCCGCGCATTCCTTTTTTAGTGATGCTGATCAGCTGTTCATAATACAATCCGTATTGCACATACAATTCGATCAGTTTATCATACAATGACTGCCCTTTGTTTTTTTCATAAGCAGCCATTTCAGATAAAAAAGCCACCGCGGAAACCGCATCTTTATCTCGTACCTGGTCTCCTATCATCATGCCAAAACTTTCTTCCCCGCCAATAACATAATTTTCCTTCCCTTCTTTTTCTTTAATCAGTTCTGCGATCCATTTAAAACCTGTCAGCACATTGTAACAAGCCACATTATTGCGTCTTGCGATTTCATCAATCAGATCGGTGGTAACAATGGTTTTCACCACCATATCATTGGCTTGGGCAATTCCTTTTGCTTTGCGCGCTTCTATCATATAAGCAAAAGCCAGCACAGCAGTTTGATTTCCATTCATCAGTACCCATTCGCCCTGATTATTTTTAATGGCAATACCTACGCGATCTGCATCAGGATCTGTTCCCAATAAAATATCCGCATCTATTTCACGGGCTTTTTTCAATCCCATACTCATGGCTTCACTTTCTTCCGGGTTGGGATAAACCACTGTAGGGAAATTACCATCCGGTTTTTCCTGTTCGGCTACAATGGTCACATTCGTAAAACCAAAAGCCTTTAAAACCTGCGGTACCAAAGTAATACCCGTACCATGTATGGGTGTATAAACAATTTTAAGGTCATGTTGTTTCGCTATTACATCCGGGTAAACGCTCAGGCTTTTCACCATCTTAATATAAGCCGTCATCCATCTCCTTTCCTATAAGGGTAATATTATCTTCACCACCACTCCATTTCACATCATCCACACTTTTTATATCCGCTACTTCTTTTATCACATTTTCATCATGCGGCGGCACCAGCTGACCGCCATCATTCCAATACGCTTTATATCCATTGTATTCTTTTGGATTATGCGATGCAGTGCAAACCACACCGCCCTGGCATCCAAGATGGCGAATGGCAAAAGACAATTCCGGCGTAGGACGCAGATCTTCAAACAAATACACTTTTATGCCATTGGCGCCAAAAACATTGGCAACGGTTTCAGCAAAAAAACGGCTGTTGTTTCTGCTATCATGACCAATCACTACTTTTATTTCCTTATCGCCATAGGTCTTTTTTAAATAATTGGCAAAGCCCTGTGTAGCCATGCCAACGGTATATTTATTCATACGGTTGGTTCCCACACCCATTAAACCACGCAAACCACCGGTACCAAATTCCAGGCTTTTATAAAACGCCTCCGTTAACTCATCCGGATGATCTTTTTGTAAACGAATGATTTCATCTTTAGTAGCCTGGTCATAATTACCATTAAGCCATGTGTTAATTGTAGTCTGAATGGATGCATCCATAGTATTAATTGAAGAATTTAAATATAAATTACATTGAGCTATCAGCTATGAGCTATGAGCAAAATCGCTAAATCAAAAAATCCATGATCCAGAAATCATAAATCACAAATCCTAAATCATCTCCTACTCTACATAAGCGCCCACAATTTCCCCATTTACCACTTCCACCTGTATATGATCCTGCAAAGTAGTAGCCAGTGAAAGTCCTACATAGTCCGGTTTAATAGGGTACAATTTATGCATTCTTTCCACCAGCACCAGAGTTTGCACGCGCTTGGGATGAAAGTCCAGCAAGGGTTTCAGCGCATACATCAAAGTGCGGCCGGAGTTACTGACATCATCCACTACGATCACATTTTTTCCTGTAAAATCAATTCCTTCACTCAAAGAAACATCTACGGGCAAATGTTTATCAAAGGATACGGAAATAATCTGTACCATCACTTTTACATATTCCAGTAAATATACACTGAGTTTTTCCGCAATCACACTACCATTATGACGCACACCAATCAATACGAGTGGAGCATCATCCTCACTAATGTTTTCGGCAATTTCCAGCGCCATGCGATGAAGTTTCTCCTGCGCGGCTTCCTTTGTCAGCACATAATTTTTTTCAGCCATTGACCGTCGTTTTATTATTTGAGGTGAAAGTTAAATTAATCATCCCAATCGTAATAAATAAAAATGAATTCTGCTCTTTTAAATTTTCTTTTTTTGTACCCAGCTATACCTGGTTACGCATCGCCTGTTGCGTCGCACTCTTGTACACCAGGAATTTTATTCGGCAAAATTCGCCAACATTCCCATATTTCCAATCAACATTTCACAGTGTTCAACTTTCATCAAATGCGCATTGTAAAATCCGAAACTTCCGCCCAATATTAAACAAATCACCAGGTCAAGGCTAAATCATTCTCTTTCTTTAACCCAGGTTTCAAAATTAAAGACAATAAAACCATCCAACAATCCTGTTTGCAACCATACAAAAACTTTACCTTAGCGGCCATAACATTTTGTAGTATGGAATTGGTTGCCCAAATAGCGTTTATAGTACTTGTAGTTGTTGCCATTTGGTTGTTCAGCATCAAAGCGCGGGAAATCCGGAGAAATATATTATTGGGTCGCGACGAATCACTGAATGACCAGCCTGAAAAACGCTGGAAAAATTTGTTATTGATTGCATTCGGACAAAAAAAAATGTTTCGCAACCCGCTTGTGGCAATACTGCATTTTTTCGTTTATGCGGGTTTTGTTATCATCAATATAGAAGTACTGGAAATAGCGCTGGATGGCTTGTTGGGAACACATCGATTATTCGCCGCGCCTTTAGGGGCCCTTTATAGCTGGCTCATTAATGGATTTGAAATACTGGCCGTACTGGTTTTAGCCGGATGTACTATTTTTTTATTAAGAAGAAATGCCCTCAAAATCCGGCGTTTTATCAGTAAAGATCTTAACGGATGGCCCAGATCGGATGCCAATTATATCCTGATTACGGAGATTCTTCTGATGGCTTTGTTTCTTACCATGAATGCTGCTGATACCGAACTTCAGGCTAGAGGCGTTGCTCATTATGCAGAAGCGGATACCGGCAATTTTATTTTTTCTTCCCTGTTACACCCACTTTTCAGCGGCATGAGCAACGAATCATTAATAACATTGGAGCGTGTATGCTGGTGGCTGCATATTACGGGAATTTTCGCTTTTTTAAATTACTTACCCTATTCCAAACACCTTCATATTTTACTGGCGTTTCCCAACACTTATTATGGAAGACTGGAGCCGCAGGGCAAAATGCAAAACATGCCCGCCATTCAAAATGAAGTATTGTATGCCATGCAGCCGGAAATGGCCCCTGCTGCGGATGCCATTCCGGAACATCACCAAAAATTCGGCGCAAAAGATGTATTTGATTTAAGCTGGAAAAACCTGTTGGATGCTTACAGTTGCACTGAATGCGGCCGGTGCACCGCTGCCTGCCCGGCAAACATGACCGGTAAAAAACTGAGTCCCCGTAAGATCATGATGGATACCCGCGACCGTATGGAAGATGTGGGCAAAAACATGGATCAAAACAAACAATTTGTGGATGATGGCAAAACACTGCTGCGCGATTATATTTCCGAAGAAGAATTAAGAGCCTGCACCACCTGCCAGGCCTGCGTTCAGGAATGCCCGGTAAGTATCAATCCATTAGATATCATTTCCCAATTACGCCGTTATTTGGTGATGGAAGAAAGCAATGCGCCCCAGGAATGGAACGCCATGTTCAGCAACACGGAAAACAATTTTGCTCCCTGGAAATTTTCTCCCGATGAAAGGGATCAGTGGACGGAGGGAGTTGGATAAATTGTTTAATGGATTAATTGTTTAATTGTTGTGCGGAACTATAATCTCTTAGTAAGCATAGATAATGGCTTATCCTTTCAGATTACACGCCGATCTCTGGGCTGCAGCATAAAAAATAACATTAACAAAACCCCTTATACCCAATTCACAATTCAAAATTCCTTCCATTGGTCTTAACTTTGCCATTCTTAAAATAATTGGTCAATATTATACAATATGAATCTATTTGAACAGCAGGCCACAGCTTTCCAGCGGCGGCATATCGGCATTAATGAAGCAGAAACCACAGAAATGCTGCAAACCATTGGCGAAACATCAATGGAAGCATTAATCAACAAAACCATTCCACAGGATATTCGTTTGCCCCAACAACTGGATATCCCGGATGCCATCAGCGAAGACAGCTTTCTAAAGGAACTTAAAAAAACCGCTTCCAAAAACAAATTATACAAAACTTATATCGGACAGGGCTATTACAATACTTTTACGCCCAGTGTAATTTTACGCAACCTTTTTGAAAACCCGGGATGGTACACACAATATACGCCTTACCAGGCGGAGATTGCACAGGGACGCCTGGAAAGCTTGCTGAACTTTCAAACAATGGTGGCCGATCTTACAGGACTTGAATTGTCCAATGCTTCCTTATTGGATGAAGCTACCGCCGCTGCCGAAGCTATGGCCATGATCTTTCATCATGTAAATAAATCCGCTGCCGGCAGACCAAGATTTTTTGTAGATCAAAATATGTTTCCCCAAACAAAAGATGTACTGATCACCCGTGCGCAGCCCATTGGAATAGAATTGATTTTTGGGGACTATAAAAACGCAGTTATTGATGAACCGTTATTGCGGCGCCATTGTACAATATCCGAATAGCAATGGCTCTATAGAAGATTACCGCTCCTTTACAGACACCGTTCACCATGTGGGAGCTTACGTGGTAATGGCTACGGATCTGCTGGCTTTAACTTTATTACCTTCTCCGGGCGAACTAGGTGCTGATGTGGCCATTGGTTCTGCACAACGTTTTGGCGTTCCATTGGGCTATGGCGGGCCACATGCCGCCTTTTTTGCTACCAAAGATGAATTTAAAAGAAATATTCCCGGGCGTATCATTGGCGTAAGCATTGATGCTGATAACAACCGCGCCCTGCGTATGGCGCTGCAGACAAGAGAGCAGCATATCAAACGTGAAAAAGCAACTTCCAATATCTGCACAGCACAGGCCTTATTAGCTAATATGGCTGCCATGTATGCAGTTTATCATGGACCGGAAGGTTTGAAACAAATTGCACAACGCGTCGCCTTACTGACCCAATCATTAGCTGCCGCTTTATCAGAATTGGGCTTCAATAATGAAAATAAATTCTTTTTCGATACGCTTAAAATAAAAGCGGACGCAAAAACAATAAAACCCATCGCTGAAAAACATGAAATAAATTTCCTTTATTTCAATGATCAGCATATTGGCATTTCTTTGGATGAAACCACTACCCAGGAAGATGTTGCAGACATCATAAGCATTTTTTCTGAAGCCAATGGATCAGATATAATATCGGTTAGCTTTGATACGGAGGCGGACCAGCTAACCTGTATTCCTTCCTTCCGTACTTCAGCATATTTAACGCATCCGGTTTTCAATACGCATCACAGCGAAACCCAGATGATGCGTTACATGAAACAACTGGAAAATAAAGATCTCGCACTCAATACCAGTATGATCAGTTTGGGTAGCTGCACCATGAAGCTCAATGCGGCAACAGAAATGATCCCTGTTAGCTGGCCTGAATTTAGCCAGTTGCATCCTTTTGTTCCGGCATCACAGGCAAAAGGCTACCGTCAAATCATTGATGAACTGTCAAAATACCTTAGCGTCATCACCGGTTTTGACGCATGCAGCCTGCAGCCCAATAGTGGCGCACAGGGCGAATATGCCGGACTGCTAACCATCATGGGTTACCACAAAGCCAATGGCAACGCGCATCGCAATGTAGTACTCATCCCCATTTCCGCACATGGCACCAATCCTGCTTCAGCAGTAATGGCCGGAATGAAAGTAGTAGTGGTAAAAAGCGATGCCGAAGGACATATTGATGTAGGTGATCTGAAAGCAAAAGCGGAACAATATAAAGATACACTCGGCGCGTTAATGGTAACTTATCCATCCACGCATGGCGTATTTGAAGAAAGCATCAAAGAGATTTGCCAGGTTATTCATCAATTTGGCGGACAGGTTTATATGGATGGCGCAAACATGAATGCTCAGATTGGCTTCACATCTCCCGGCACTATCGGCGCTGATGTTTGCCATCTGAATCTGCATAAGACTTTTGCCATACCACATGGAGGCGGCGGCCCCGGCATGGGTCCTATTTGTGTGAAAGCGCATCTTGCCCCGTATCTTCCCGGACATGAAATTACCGGTAACCGGTTCTCAGTAACCGGAAGCCATCAACTACCAACCACCAACCATCAACCCATAACCGGTCATCATGCAGTAAGCGCCGCTCCTTATGGCTCAGCATCCATCCTGCTCATCAGTTATGCCTATATCAAAATGTTAGGAGCTGAAGGATTAAAAATGGCTACGGAATATGCTATTTTAAATGCCAATTATATGAAGGCGAGATTGGAGAAATATTATGAAATATTATACACCGGCGCAAATGGCACGGCAGCGCATGAATTTATTGTGGATCTGCGTCCCTTTAAAACTACTGCCGGTATTGAAGCAGAAGATGTAGCCAAGAGATTGATTGATTATGGTTTTCATGCGCCAACCATGAGTTTCCCTGTACCGGGCACGATCATGATTGAACCAACGGAAAGTGAAGACAAAGCCGAACTCGATCGTTTTTGCGATGCGCTCATTTCCATTTATGAAGAGATAAAAGCCATTGAAAATGGCAATTCCGACAAAGCAGATAATCCTTTAAAAAATGCGCCGCACACGCAAGCCACTGTTTGCGCTGATCAATGGAATCATGCTTACAGCAGGGAACAGGCCGCATTTCCATTGTTCTATGTTGCGCAGAATAAGTTCTGGCCCGCGGTATCACGCATCAATAATACCTATGGCGACCGCAACCTGATCTGCACCTGCGAACCTACAGAAGCTTACGTATAAAATTCTTCCAAACCTGTGAGGTCTCTCAAAGACCTCACAGGTTTTTTCACCGGTAAAAATTTTTTTGTTCCCAACAGCAAATCTTTGAGCATCGTTCCTTGCGTCGCACTCTTGTACTGTTAGACCTTTGTTCAGCAACTTCAGTCCAACATCCGTCCTTCATCAAGGTTTTTTTATGTGGCTAAAGCCAAAGCATTGATCATTATTTTAATCCGTCGGCTAAAGCCCGACCACAATTTGTAGACATGCTTTTCCTTAATTCATTCAATACAGATGATCGCTTTTTCTATTACCGTTGAATATCTATTTTATCTACTGCCGTTGAATTATCCATTGCCGTTATATTATTTATTGCCGAAGAGTAAATATTAGATCGAGGCTTAGCCGCATTATTCTTATTAAGAACAGCTTTTATCTCTGTAGCCTTGTACTTTGATAAGAATAAAACAGTTAGTTTTTTAGTACCTACCTCCTATAATGTTTTGCTGAAATGATTTCCTGACAATTATTTCAAAAGAAAAATTAAAACGGTCAACCATATTTAGGCATTGACAAACTACCAACCACCAACTACCAACTTCCAACTACCAACCTCCAACTACCAACCTCCAACTACCAACCACCAACTACCAACCTCCTTTTCTATTGACTATAAAAAAATCTTGACCGGTTGATCTTAAGGTCTCTTAAAATACCGGATTTTGGATTGAGAACAATACTAAAAGAACGGAAGGTTCCTACCGGCGTAATATTAATTGCCATCTGCCAGCAATGCATTTCACGCGTAATAAACATGGTAAGTGTTTGAATGCTAGCGGATCTGAAATCAAAATAAACCGATCCACCCATTTTCCATTTTTCCGTAAGACTAAAATCGCCGTTCAGGTTAAGGCTCGAATTAACCTGGGTGGTAAATCCCCGGAAATTGGTGCGGGGTACACGGGAAAAATTTAAGGAGTAAGAAAGCTGAAGCGTCCATGGAATATCAAAATCTACAAATTCTGCAGGATTTTCCCTGATATAATCCAATTGACGCATTTGCTCATCCGGCGTAAGGGTTTCATCGGCCTGGATGCGCTGTTCCTGCGTTTTATTATCCTTCGATTTACTTTTCAAAGAGGTGGAGATGGCAAGATTTCCATTGGTAAACCTGCCGATCTTACCCTGTTTCCACAAGAGATTATTGGTACGGTTTCCAAAGCTGTCACTGGCATAAGGATCAATATTAGCTCCGCCGGTGATGTTTATTTTTTCAAATAAAGTACTCCTGAAATTCATATTGATGGGCATCCACTGCATCGTATCCTGCAAAAAATTATATCCGGAGGTAATGCTCAGTCCATCTATCAGTTTTACCTTTTTTGTAGGATTTTCCGCAGTAGAATCCTGCTTATTCTTCACCTTCATTTCCAGTAAATTATCTATTCCGAAAGATAAACCGCCAAATCTACCCTCACTAAAAGATCCGATAACACCTCCATCCAATTGGGAAAGCCGGGTCGTATGGCCGGCAGAGTCCACCTGCAGATTATAGAAATACTGCTTTACCATATCAGGCTTGTAATTGATGCTGATATAAGGTTTTATCTCATGACGGATTGCAGTAATGCCATTGGATTTGGGAAAATTCACTGTTCCGAAAATGCGGGTATTCATGGATATTCCAAAATTCATTTCGCGTGCGGTAAAAAGTCCGCGCTGAATCTGGGTATTTACCGTATCCCGGGCTTCATCCCAGCTTCTGATGATCTTCTGACCATACCAGCGTTCACTATAAGACACAGAAGGCGAGATCAGGATCGGGCCCAAAGCCGGCAAAGACAAACTGATGGGAATGCTATGTGTGGCGCCCCATTGCGCAGTATCCAGTAAACGGCGGATACTGAAAGAAGAATCATAAAAAGACATCTGGTTCAATAAAGTTCCGGTATAAGAGATCCCCAGTTTCTCATACCATTTTGGCTGACCGATGGCTTCCTTTTTCTGAAAAGGATAAATGGTATTGGCTGTAAAATTTACCGTGGGTATTCTCAGGTTTATCAAACCAAGATTGTTATTCTGATCATGGTTGGCGCTTACCGAAAGGTTGTATTTTCCCTGGTCCCAGGTTTTTGAATAAACAACGGAGGAGCTCAACTGGTTCTGATAATTCCGGATGGCATTATTGGGTACATATTGATTGAACTTGGTACTTCCAGCCCTTACATTTGCAGAAAAACTTGTACCCGGCCGCGCTTTGGTATCCTGCGCATGGCTCCAGGTAATAAAATATCCGTTGGTTTGAGTAAATTCCTCTTTTGAAATGCCGGAACTATTGAGAATCTTGGTTTTTTGTATTTCAAGCGTTAAATTTCCTGTGTATTTATACCGTTTAAAATATCGCGGATTGATATTTAAATTATAACCTCCATAGGTATAAATATTCGATCGCAGGGTGATGTCCCAATAGTCATTGATCACTTTATAATATCCCAATCCTTCGAGGCCCAGGCCAAAGCTCTCATTGGTAGTAAATTGCGGTGGCAGCCATCCCGAATGTCTTCCACGGTTTAACGGATAGATTCCAAAAGGAATACCTATGGGCATTGGCACACCTTCAAACTCAGGAAATGCGGGCCCGGAAACAGCTATTTTATTATTGATGATTTTTAATTTCCGCGCACGGATATCAAAATGCGGTGTATCCAGGTTGCAGGTAGTAAAGCGGGCCCGGTAGGCATACGCCATGTCCGCGGTTATCTTCTTCACCTTTTCCGCATTCACAAACAACTCGCCCTCGCTATAGTAAGTGTTTTTTGTCAGCCCTTTTCCTGTCTTTATATTAAAAAATATAGTGTCACTGATAGAAGTTGCTCCGGCCTGGGTAATGGTAGGTTTGCTTAATGGATTGTTCAATGTATCCAGTCCGCCATAAGCTTTTACCATCTGCGTTTCCTGGTCATACCGGATTGTGGCAGCTGCAAGGTCCACATCTTTATTTTTGGTATTGGCTTTTCCGTACAGTAAAAACTGCCTTGTTGGAATAATGAGTACGCCAGAATCCTGGGCGGCATATTCAATAGGCGAATCCAGAGAATCTTTTGAAAAATGCAAACTGTCTATACGCACAATAGGGTGCAAAGTATCTGAGAAAATGGTGTCCGTTTTTTTACCGGTAGTATCCAAATTGATTTTGTGAACGGAAGTATCAGAAGGCCGGATGGTGTCAGCCAGATTTGTTAAGTGTTTGAAAAAAAAACCAGGAACCTTATCTTTTCCATTTATTTCAAACGTTATAAAGAGCAAGAGGAGAATCCCTGGCCCGGATAAAACATAATTTGACTTAACTTTACAACGCTTACCCATAAGAATTGGGGCAAAAATAGGTTTTAATACATAAATCAGTATATACTATACCCATAATGATACGTGAATATGTTTAGAAAATTTTGGACTGCGGCTTCCCTATCCCTGCTATTTTCAATGATTGCAGCTATTCAGAAGACAAGTGGCCGGCCGGTGCCGCCTTCAACCCCTGTATTAAAAACTATAATAATTGATGCCGGTCATGGTCTTCCCGATCCCGGAGCAGAAGGAAGTAATAGTACTGAATCACAGATTTCACTGGCTATAGCTTTAAAACTTGGGAAAAAACTGGAAGAAGTGTTACCGGATTGTAAAATAGTTTATACCCGTACCAACGAAAATTTACCGCAGGGCCTGATGAATAAAAATGAAGCCAACCGGCTAAGAGCTAAAATAGCGAATGAAAACCGGGGTGACCTTTTTATTTCCATTCATTTAAACTCCGCCGCCGACCGGTATTCAAAAAAAATCACAGGCTATAAAAAAGAAACTTATTACACTTATACCGGGAAAGGAAAAAGTCGTAAGAAGGTTGCAAAAACGAGATCCGTTCCCATATATAAATATTATAGACTTCCCTGTAATGTATCGGGCACCGAAACATATATATGGGCGGTAAATAAAAATGATCTTAAAAAGCAGTTCGTGGGTTCAAATGAAGAAGATATGTTTGGCGAACAGGCAGACTCTTCTTATAGTTATTTTGATTCACCGGAAGCCATGATCCTTGCTTCCTTAAGAACAAAAAAATATTTTGACAACAGCCGGCTCATTGCCGGGTTGGTAGAAGAGGAATTTATAAAACAAGGAAGAAACAGCCGGGGCGTAAAACAAAGAAATAATGAAGCGATCTGGGTTTTGCAGGCTACGGCCATGCCTAGCATTTTGGTAGAAACCGGCTTTATTTGCGATCCGGATGAAGAAGCATATTTAAATAGTGAAAAAGGACAGGATGAAGTATCTTATGCCGTAATGAATGCTATATTAAGATACAAACAAACCATTGAAAACCCCGCGATAAAACTAACTGAAACAAATACGCAGCAATAAGATGATTGTAGAAAAGTTAAAGTAAAATTCCATTGTAAAATAGATTCTGCTTATAAACTTTTACACTATATATTTATCTTATTGCGGTAAACAGTTTATTCATTATGAAGCTAAAGCTTTTTTATATAATTCTTTTGAATGGATTTCTTTGCTGCATTCATCCTGCGGCGCTTTCCGGCTATCGTTCTTTTTACCAGGTTCCAAAATTAAGAACCATCGTTATAGATGCCGGCCACGGCGGCAGTGATACAGGCGCTCCGGGAAAATACTCATTTGAAAAAAATATTTCACTTGCTATCGCATTAAAATTGCAGGCTGCGGTGAATGCCGAAATGCCCGAAATAAATGTGGTAATGACCCGAACCACCGATATTTTTGATCCGCCCCAGTTAAAAGCCAGTAAAGCCAACCAGGCAAAAGGCGATTTATTTGTTTCCATACATTGCAATAGCGTGGATCCCATCCGCCATAGTGAATTAATCGGGCATAAAACTCAAACTTATTACACGGGAAAAGGCAAAAACCGAAAAAAACATACCCGTAAAATTCCCCAATACCGCTATTGGACTACCCCCAATCCCGCCATGGGAACTGAAACCTATATTTGGGGCGCTCATAAAAATGATGAAAAAGAACTGGCCATGAGAGAAAATGAATCTTTGTATCTGGACAGTACTTTAGCTACGCAGGTAGCCGATTTCGATCCTGATTCCCCTGAAAAGATGATCCTGTATTCACTTAAAACAAAGCAATATTTTTCCCGCAGCGCTAATCTTGCCTTAACAGTGGAAGATGAATTTAAAAAAATCGGCAGGATCAGCCGGGAAGCAAGGCAACGCCAAAAAGGCATTTGGGTTTTACAGGCCACAGCTATGCCGAGCATTTTAGTGGAAACCGGTTATATTTCCAATCCTGAAGAAGAGGATTATCTCAACAGTGAAAAAGGGCAGGATGAAATTACCACCGCTATTGTAAATGCTTTAAAGCGCTACAAATATTCATTGGAAAATCATATTATTGATCATGGCGCTGCTTCAGATAACAATCCCGGCAGCCGTTAAAATAAATCAGCGCAATTAATTGCTCTTACAAATAACCCTTATTTTTGCTCCCTGTTTTACTTATACGAATGGTTATTATTAAATTATAACAATCCGTACGTTTTTAAATTAAAATTATTGGCACAGTATTATATTTCTGTTTCAACACAATCAAAAGACAATTATTAACCGATGAAGATACCTAACGAAACCAAAATTGGTGCGCTTACAGCCATCGCTTTGGCTTTAATAATTATAGGATTTAATTTTTTAAAAGGTAAGGATGTATTTAAAAAAGGTGATTATATCTATGCCAGGTATAAAGATACCAAAGGATTGCAGCCCTCGAACCAGGTTTATATCAATGGTTTCCAGATAGGAAGTGTATATGAAATTGAAGCCCAGGATTTGAATTTATCCGGAATTATAGTAACAATAAAATTGAAAAGCGATTATAAAATACCTAAAAATTCGGTAGCCTCCATTAACACCAATCCTTTGGGATCGCCCAGTATAGAGATCAGAATGGGAAATAGCAGTGAATACCTGGCTCCTTCAGATACCATTACCACTACGCCATCAGGTGGATTGATGGGCGATATCACCAATAAATTTGGTCCTGTTGCCGACCAGATAGAGCATACGCTTTCTACCCTGGATTCTGTACTAAGTAATATCAATCATATTTTCGATCCTACCACAAAAGGGAACCTGCAAAGCGTTATTTCCAATGTAAATCTGGCAACAGGCAGCCTCGTTAAATCCTCTGCATCTTTATCTGAACTTTTAAATGCACAAACCGGAGCCTTGGCAAAGTCCCTGAATAATGTTAGCAGCTTTACCAAAAACCTGGACAGCAATAATGAAAAGATTAGTAATACCATGTCCAACCTGGAAAAGACCACTCAGAATCTGGCCAATGCCGATATTGATGGAATGGTCAATAAACTAAAACAATCTATTGATGAGTTTAGTCAGTCCATGAATAAATTGAATTCTACAGATGGTTCGCTCGGGTTATTGATTAATGATAAACAGCTTTATAATAATCTGAATAATTCCATTTACAGTTTAAATATTCTTATGGATGATCTGCGTGCTCATCCCAAACGTTATATCAATATTTCTGTTTTTGGAAAAAAAGATAAAAGCGGTTATTTAACTGCGCCATTGAAAAATGACAGCACTATTACATCCAATCAAAAATGAGGATTTTTCCGATCAAAAAATTAATTTTTCCCGCATTGCTTTTAATGTTGACCCAGGCTTTATTTGCCCAGGTGCCAACCGCTGATACTTCCGCCAAAAAGCAAATACATATTATACGGGCGGAAAGGTTGAACTTTCAAAAAATCAATGACAGTACCGAATACCAGTCTTTGGCTGGAAATGTGGTTGTAAAGCAACAGCAAACAACTTTTTATTGTGATAGCGCCGTACTAAACAAGCGTGCCAACATTTTAGAAGCTTTTGGTCATGTGCATATCAATGATGCGGACAGTGTGCAAACCTATGCGGATTATGCGCGCTATGAAGGCAAAGAAAGAAAAGCTTTTTTAAAAAATAATGTAAAGCTTACGGATGGAAAAGGCATTCTAACTACACCAGATCTCGTGTATGAAGTGCCAACCAAACAGGGTATATATACAAAAGGTGGAAAACTGGTAAACGGCAATACGGTACTTACCAGCACCGAAGGTTATTATTATGGTGAAACAAGAGATGTGATCTTTAAAAAGAAAGTAGTACTGATTGACCCGGATTATACTATTCACACCGACACTTTACTCTATAATACTTATACCGATGTAGCCACCTTTGTAGTGCCCACAGAAATTGTGAGCGGCAAAAAAAAGATCAATGCTTCCAATGGCTACTACGATCTTAAAAACAAAAAAGCGTATTTCGGCAAAAGGCCAATCCTACAGGATAGTACCACAACACTTATAGCAGATGAAGTAGCAAGTGATGACTCCACCGGGTTTGGTGAAGCAAGCGGAAACGTAATTTATAAAGATACCTCGCAGGGAGTGGCGATCTGGGCGGATAATTTAAAAACCAACAATAAAAAAAGCTCATTTCTTGCTACAAAAAATCCTGTTATGGCGATCAAACAGGACCAGGATTCGCTGTTTATTGCAGCCGATACTTTATTTTCCGGGCGCCTGTCCCAATTTCAAAAGTCAAATACACTGGGTACTGATAGTTTGATAAAACAGGATTCTATCCAGGTAATAAAAGATACCGCAATAAATGAGCAGGACAGCACAAAGGATCGTTTTTTTGAAGCATACCACAACGTCCGGATCTTTTCCGATTCCCTGCAGGCAGTGGGCGACAGTTTGTATTATTCATCCGAAGATTCTGTTTTCCGCTTGTTTAAAGATCCGATTATTTGGTCGCAAGCCAACCAGATAACGGGCGATACCATTTTTCTGTACACTTTTCATAAACAACCCAAACGATTATATGTATGGGAAAACGCTATGGCCATAAGTAAAGTAACAGATAGCGCGGCTTATTACAACCAGGTGAAAGGAAGAACCATTAATGGTTATTTTGTGGACGGGAATATAGATTATTTGCGCGCGAAAGGAAATGCCGAAAGTGTATATTATGGCCTGGATGACAACAATAAATTTATAGGAGTAAACAAAGCATCTTCCGATGCCATAGATATGTATTTTGAAAACAAGAAACCGGAGAAAGTCGTCTTTAGAAATGATCTTAAGGGAACGTCTTATCCAATGGGCCAGGTGAATCATGAAGAATTAAAGATCCGGAATTTTAAATGGCAGGCAGAAAGAAGACCAAAATCAAAATTCGAATTATTGAACAGATAAATTATTTAAGAAAAATAAATTGTAAAGATTATGCCGGCATCGTCAAACAATCGGTTTATAGATTTTTTTAAAGAATTTATCCATGACAGTCGTGCTATCGGAATCGTTTTATTATCCTGTACCGTTGTTTCATTATTGCTTTCCAATGTTTTTATCGGAGAAAATTATCTCCATTTCTGGCATATAGAATTACCAGGCTTTGCACAGATGCATTTACCGGAAAGTTTACTGCATTTTATTAACGACGCATTAATGGCGCTGTTTTTTTTCCTTGCCGGAATGGAAATAAAACGTGAAATGGCCGAAGGCGAACTGGCTTCATTTAAGAAATCCGCACTTCCCGTTTTTGCTGCCCTTGGCGGAATGCTGGTTCCGGCAATTATCTTTTTAGTTTTTACAAAAAACACAGATTACAGCCATGGCTGGGCCATTCCAATGGCTACGGATATTGCATTTACTTTAGGTGTGGCATCATTATTAGGTAAGCGCGTACCAGTTGCTTTAAAAGTTTTCCTTACCGCACTGGCCATCATTGATGACCTGGGCGCTATTGTAGTGATTGCTTTATTTTATGGAGGTTCCATAAAAATCTGGTTTTTGGTTGCATGTGCGATCCTGATTTTCCTGATAATTTTATTGAATCGGTTCACAAAGAAATTCGGCATTCCACAATTTATTTTAGGAATAATACTTTGGTATTGCATGTTCAATTCCGGCATTCATGCTACAGTAGCAGGAGTAGTTTTTGCATTCCTGGTACCCGTTCATTTATTGAATAAGTTTGAAGTGAAATTGCATCATATTGTCTATTTCATCATCATGCCCATTTTCGCGCTGGCTAACACCGCTATTATCTTTCCATCCAATTCCGGTGAGGCATTAACCGGCAGCTTATCGTGGGGAATAATGCTTGGATTATTCATTGGCAAACCTTTGGGCATATTCCTGTTTTGCTATTTACTTGTAAAAAGAAAATATGCCGAATTGCCCAATGGAACCAATTGGAATCAATTGTTTGGGGCAGGCATATTGGCCGGTATCGGATTTACGATGTCCATTTTTATATCCACCCTGGCTTTCAGCGATGTTTTGCACCAGGATATTGCTAAAATATCTGTATTAATCGGTTCATTCGCCGCTATGATGATGGGTTATATGTGGTTGAGATATGTAGCAAAGGAGGTGTGAGGTATCAGGTGTAAGGATTTAGGATTGCGGATTGGGGATTTGAGATTTGAAATTCCAGAATTGGGATTAGAAATGCCCTGTAGGGTCAATATGTTGGTAAAAACAGGATGCCTTTCGAATTCTTGCCTGTAAGGGCAAAACAATATTTTTTTGAATAGATATTTGAGCGCCGTTATGCTTCATCCAATATTCCAGAATTTTCCTCCTGGCATTTTTAGCGGTATGCGTCCAGGTTACCGTTTAGCCATTCGTCTTGTTCATCATTTAGTTTTTCAGTCATTACCACTTTTATCAAAAATATCTTACGTGTGGAGTATTAGGATGTAGGAATTAGGATTTCAGATTTGGGATTTTGGAAATGCCCTGTAGGGGCAAAATGTCGGTAGAAATAAGATGTCTTTTGAATTCCTGCCCGGTAAGGGCAAAACAAAGAAAAAAGACAGAAGGCATAAAGCAAATGATTTTTAATATCTCACAGGGAATTTACCTGTTATCTATACATAGTGTGGGTTTCCGAACTCATTAAAATTATATAACCCCTTACAGCTTTGCATTTTTTATACAAATTATTTTATTTTTTTCTTTTTTATTTCAAAATTACTTTATGTTTGTACTGTATTAATACAATAGTACACTAAAACAGACTTATGATAGATATTCAAAACCTACATTTCAGGTACAAAAAGAAAAAAGTTTTTACCGGTCTTAGCCTCTCATTGCAAAGCGGCCATATTTACGGTTTGCTGGGTAAGAATGGCACCGGCAAATCAACCTTACTGCGTAACATTGCCGGATTGCTGTTTCCAGACCAGGGTAAAATAAGCGTATTAGACTTTGTACCCGGAAAAAGAAACCCAGCTTTTTTGCAGCAGGTATTTATGGTGGCGGAAGAATTTTACCTGCCCAATGTTTCCATTAAAAGTTTTGTACGCACCAACGCGCCTTTTTACCCGGAATTTAACCAGGAACAATTTGACCGGTATTTAACCGAGTTTGACATCCCGCGCGACAATACGCTACAGGATATGAGTTATGGTCAAAAGAAAAAAGTATTGATCAGTTTTGGGCTGGCCTGCAATACTAAATTATTGTTGATGGATGAGCCCACCAATGGCCTGGATATCATGAGTAAAAGCCAGTTCAGAAAAATAATTGCAGGCGCTATTGATGAGCAGAAATGCATTATCATCAGTACCCACCAGGTGAAGGATCTTGAAAGCCTGATAGACCGCATCACCATCATTGACCAGGGACAAATACTCTTTGACCAAACCATTGATAGCGTAACCCGAAAACTATCTTTCAAAATATCTTTTGATAGCGAAGAGGTACGGCATTCACTCTACAATGAAAGTTCCCTGAAAGGCAGCGCAATAGTAAGTGCCAATACCGAAGGTGAAGAAAGTAAGCTGGATCTGGAAATGCTGTATAAAGCCATTATAACAAACAAAGAACAGGTGGAAACCATATTTAACTCATAAGAAACACTGCTATTTATGAATCATATTTTCAGTTTGAAACGATTATTGCTTTTAATTAAAAAACACGGCATCGAGCATGCTAAACTCTATGGCCTTTCATCACTCGCTCTTTTTGGAATAATGGCTTTTGTATTCCTGTTTTGGTTTGCAACATCTGGCCCTAGGTATCATGAAGAAGCGCTGTATGGAATTTTTCTGTTTGGCTTATTCATTGCCGGTGGTGTATTTGCCAGCATGGCTTTTCAAATGCTGAGTGCAAAAGATAAAGGTATTTACTGGTTGGCTTTTCCTGCAAGTCATTTAGAAAAACTGGTCTGCGCGATTTTCTATAGTACAATAGTGTTCTTCATAATTTATTGCGCTTGTTTTTTGGTGCTTAAAACAATATTTATGAGTTACCTGGAATCAAGGATTGCAGAAAAACTACCTATAACTATCAGCAGAATGAACTGGGAGCAAAAAAACGGGTTTGGCGAAGCATTCCCATATTTTATCTATGCTTTTTTTGCAGTGCAGGCTTTATATCTTTTAGGCTCGGTTTATTTCAGTCGTTTTGCTTTTATTAAAACAACTATTGCCGGGGCTTTGTTCATATTCATATTTATCTTGTATGTAAAAGAAGTATCAGAGTTCCTCCTAAACAATGCCAGTTGGCAAGGCTTTAAAATCGTTGAATACAATTCCGATTATTCTTCTTCCAAACAATATAATCTGTCGCAAACAGTAAAGGACACCCTTAAATTTCTACTCTGTTTTGCATGGGCGCCTATATTCTGGGTAACAGCCTTATTCAGGTTGAAGGAAAAGGAAATTTAATTGATCCATATGTTTTGTTACTGAAACAAAATTCAAAATTTAAAACATGCAATTCAAAGATTCACAAGCCATATACCTGCAGATAGCTGATTATGTATGCGAGAAGATATTGTTGAAAGAATGGAAGGCTCACGAAAAGATCCCTTCGGTAAGAGAGATGGCGGTACTGCTTGAAGTAAATCCCAATACCGTCATGCGTACCTACGATTTTTTGCAGCAGCAGGACATTGTTTACAACCAGCGCGGCATTGGATTTTTTGTAACGGAAAATGCAGTAAAGCACGCGCAGCAATACCGCGAAAACAGAGTTTTTTAGAAAAAGACCTGCCCACCGTTTTTCGAACCATGCATCTGCTGGATATTGATCTGGAAGAATTAAAACCGCGATTTGAAAAATATAAAAAAATGCACTTCTCCTCCATCAAATAGCAGGAAACTGTATTCGATATCACCAACAATAAAGCATTAAACAAAAAATAATTGTCAATCATGAGAACCAGCAATAGAATCTTATTCACCCTTTTAGTGGTAATTTTTTCCACTCCCCTGTTTTTATTCATGGCCTTTAAAACCATGATCAAAAACGGGGAATATACCACGGTAGAAAACAACCCGGGTAATTATCAAACCCGTTCCTTTTCAAATGATCTAAAGGTATTGAAACTGGTAGGACCTGACAACCAGGTTTTAACCTGCAATCTTATACCGGCCGATACTTCATCTTATTCAGAAGAAAATTATTATGGCCAGGATAGTATAAAAGTGGAACAACGTGGCGATACTTTAGTGGTACGTTATGTAGATGTAAAAGAAAATGAAAATTCCGCAAATACCGAGCAGATCCACCGGAAAATCGACATCAGATCCAACAGTTTTAATACGATTGTTGCGGCTGGTGCAACCATAAATATGGATGCTGTTAATACCACAGCCAACCCTGACATATATTTTGATTTAAAAAACAACGCAAGGCTTCAATTGGGAAAAACCGGTACAACTGAAATGAATACATTTGAGCAAACCGAACAACCCGATGATACCGTTGCAAACCCAACGAGTGGCATATTTAAAAAGCTGTTTATAAATGCGCATGCTTCTAATATCTCAATAGAAAAATCTGCAAACATTGGCGAACTGAATATGCAAATACAAGGCTTATCTATTATCAATATTAACAACGATAGCAAAATAGGGCATTTAAGCGGATCAATTTCTGATAGCAGTACAGTAAATGCCAACTGGCAAAATGTAAGAAAGCTTGCCGCACTTACTAAATAGGTATCAGGTATCAGGTATGAGGTTTCAGGTTTCGAGCCATCAGCTATCAGCTTTGAGAATTCTATTTCTTTTTGTTCCTGGCATTTGTTCCTTACTCAGCATTGGTTGCGTCGCACACTGCATCTGTTTGTTCTTTTATGAGCTCCAGGCTTGATGCCCAGGCTGTTGCCCAAAGAACAAAAAGTACAAGTGAGTGACACAAGGGACGATGAATAAAGAACTAATGCTGGTAAAAAAAAATAAATTTAAATTGTTAATTGCTTCATTGTTGAATGGTTCCTGCCGCCATAATCATCAGCTTCTTTCGGAGCTCCCCTTTTAAAAGCGGGGGAGCTCCGATTTTTTTTCTTATCTTTGCCCTTCATATACTCCCTCTTAGCAGACTCGATACCTTCCATTCCGTAAAGCTCATCAAGTCATAGGTTGTCGAGCATATTCATTTAACCGCTTGCAATAGCCTGGTTAACTTTTATTTACATAAAACAATAATAATTTGACATTCGAGAATTTGAATCTCATTGAGCCCGTATTGAAGGCTCTGAAATCTGAAGGATACACCACTCCTACTCCCATCCAGGAACAATCCATTCCCATACTTTTACAAAAAAAAGATCTGTTGGGTTGTGCTCAAACGGGTACCGGAAAAACAGCAGCTTTCGCCATTCCTATTATACAAATGTTGTATCAAAACAAGCAACAGGGAAATGTAGGCAGGGGCATAAAAGCGCTCATATTAACACCTACCCGCGAACTGGCCATACAGATTGATGAAAGCTTTGCCGCTTATGGAAAGTTTACCGGTCTGAGACACCTGGTTATTTTTGGCGGCGTTTCCCAGCAAATGCAAACAAATGCTTTAAGGAATGGCATAGATGTTTTAATCGCTACCCCCGGCAGGTTGCTGGACCTGATGAACCAGGGATTTATCAGTCTGCAACAATTGCAGTTCTTTGTATTGGATGAAGCAGATCGTATGCTCGATATGGGTTTTATTCATGACATCAAAAAGATCATTACAAAAATTCCGGAAAAAAGACAAACGCTGTTCTTTTCAGCTACCATGCCACCTGAAATTTCTAAACTCGCCAATACGATTCTTAAAAATCCGGAGCACGTAGAAGTAACGCCTATATCGTCCACCGCTGAAAAAGTGGAACAGGGACTTTATTATGTGAATAAAAACGATAAACGTTCGTTACTGATTCATTTGTTGAAAAATAAATCCATCAGCAGTGCGCTTGTATTTACAAGAACCAAACATGGCGCAGACAAAGTGGCTAAAGAACTAAACAAAGCGGATATAAAAACAGATGCCATTCATGGAAATAAATCTCAAAATGCAAGGCAAAGAGCGTTGAATAATTTTAAAAATGGCCAGATAAGAGTGCTTGTAGCAACAGATATTGCAGCAAGAGGTATTGATGTGGATGATCTCAGCCATGTGATCAATTTTGAATTGCCCAATATTCCTGAGACCTATGTGCATCGCATTGGCCGTACCGGAAGAGCCGGCGCCAGTGGCATTGCATTATCCTTTTGTGATGGCGAAGAAGAAAGGGAATATTTAAGAGATATTAATAAACTGATCACGCAAACAATTCCTGTCATCAAGGATCATCCGTTTCATTTTGAAGTGCCGCCTTTTGCATCGCATCAATTGCCGCAAAAACAAGTTGCTTCAAGGCGAGCGGGATCTTCCAACAACTTCAGAAGGGAAAAAAGCTGGAATACCAACCGGCCGAATAAAGTAAGATAAAAAAATCATAAATGGTCCTTATAGTTGGCGGAGGGGCCACCGCCAACGGCTGCCCTTGTTGGTGGCCTCACCAACAGCCGATAAGAGAATGAAAATCAAAATTCATTCTCTTTTTTATTATAAATCAGTGAATTTAAGCACTCATTTCAATTCATTGAGTACGGTAAACATTTTTTGAACAATCGAAGCTGCACTGCCATCAAAATTATTGATGATGATGGCATAAGTATAGCTCTTGCCGTTTTTTGCATTGGAATAACCGGCAAAAGATTTTACTCCGCCAATCGTTCCGCTTTTCATTTTCAGATTATTGTATAAAGGCATTGCTTTATAAAAACCCTGAAACCAGGGCCTTGATTTTGCAAATTGCAATGCCTGCACCAATGATTGCGCGGTCACCCTGTTTTGCGGCGATAAACCACTGCCATCCTGGATATTCAGCGCCGATGCTTCAATGCCATTTTGCTGCCAGAATTTTTTCAACCATTCCACACCTTTATCTGTTGCACCAAAGCCCGCAGATTCCAAAGCAAATGTTTTTACGAAAGCCTCACCATAAAGATTGATGCTTTTTTGTAAAAACCAATATACCATACTATCCAATGTTGGTGAATAAATACTTTCCGGTAACTGAACTGCGTTTTGCTGTAATGAATATGAATTTTCATCGCCTGCAATATTTTTTATGTTTCCTGAAAACTGAAACTGATTTGCATTCAAAAACAGTTTCAATTCTTCCCCGAAAACCTCCGCCGGATTGGGCAAAGAACCGGAAATAGTAAAAGATCTTTCACCCGCGGGTACGGTTCCTTCTATAAAACCCTGGTTGGAATAAGGCGCCAGGTAAATATAAGCATGGTCACCTGATTTTGGTTTCCCGGTCTTTAAATGATTGATAAAATCCGTTTGATTCATTAATGGTTTTGTTCCAATAATTTCCACTTCATCCATTTCCTGTTTTCCGGGTTTCAATAAAAGATCATATTGATTTTCATTCCAGTTCAATGCCCATACTCCTGCGCCATAATAATTTCCCATATCATCCCATAACCATCCGCCGGGTATTGGCTGGTAACTAAAACCACTGTTATCAAGAACAATATTTCCCCGTATGGAATTGATTCCATTGCTCTTCAAAACTGCGGCAATTTTTTCCAGGATCATTTCCCGTTTCGTGGATGCATATCTCCAGCTTCCAAGGGTAGGATCGCCAAAACCGGTGAGGTATAAGTCACCGAGCAATATGTTATCCTTAATGGATCCGGTATAGCTTATTGTAGTTTTATATTTATAATCCGCGCCCAAAAATTCCAACGCCGCAGCAGCGGTAAAAATTTTTTGAGCGCTCGCCGGTGCCAGGCCAAACTGGCTATTGTAATCGTAAACAGCTTTACCCGTAGATGCATCTATTACATACAAACTCATTATGGCATGTTTCATTTGGCCATCTTTCAGTAAATTATTAACCGCAGAAGTTAATTTCTGAGCCACCGTTTGTGAGAAACCGGATGTATATACTAAAAGCAAAACATTTATTGCAACCAATAAGCGCATTATTCGCATAGAAAATTATTAACCAATTAAAGAATAACCGAAAAGTAAAACTATACTTTGTAAGGGATAATCAGTTAGTTTTCCAGGACTTTGTATTTTGGAAAGTTAGCGGCGAAAAAGCTGATTTTCCCTTTGCGCACTTGGCGACTTTGCGTGAAACAAAGCTCACGCAAAGACGCAAGGATCGCAAAGATTTGGTGTTGCAACATTCGGTTGAAAAGCATAAATCAATTAAAGACTTTTTCTTTGCGCGCTTAGCAACTTTGCGTGAAATAAAAGCTCACCCAAAGACACAAGGATCGCAAAGATTTGGTATTGCTTCGCAACATTTCTTCCGGTTGAAAAGCATAAATCAATTAAAGACTTTTTCTTTGCGCGCTTAGCGACTTTGCGAGAACCAAATATTTTTCCCGATTTTGAAAATGATATTTTGTTTCTGTTTCTATTTTTATCCGCAAATCAAAAAAAATCTGATAAAGCCAGGCGAAATCAAGACGATTATCCCAAACAAGAAATGGCAGCAACAAGTTGGCTGGCAATAAACAGAATGCCTGTTAGCGGTACTATGACAGGATGAATAATTATTGATAAAAATAAAAATGCGAAAACAAAATAAACCAGCCTGGCAAAAGGTCAGAAAATTTTTTAATGATATCCATTTATGGCTTGGGCTATCCAGCGGTTTGATATTGATCGTTGTATGTTTCACCGGTACAGTATATGTTTTTAATACCGAACTGACCGAAGCCGCCACGCCGCTGTTATATAAGGTAAAACCAGTTGCAAATTCAGAACGCATGCCTGCTGATGCACTCCTGGGAAAAGTTGCCGAAACTTCCGGCGGGCAGGTAGTAAGTGTGCAGGTGCCTTTTGATCCGGCGGAAACCTACCGGTTCAATGTCAAAAAAAAGGGTGATAAAAGCAGGTTTGGTACGGCTTATATGGTGAATCCATATACCGGGGAAATATTGGGTAATTCAGCCCAAAAAAACTCCATGAAAGAATTTATGAGTACCATTTTCAGCTTGCACCGCTGGCTCCTGCTCGACAAGGTGGAAACGCCTATTATCGGCGGCATGGAAAACCGGAAGCTGGGGAGTACCATCACGGGTATCGCCACAATCATTTTTACCCTGGGATGCATTACCGGGCTGATCATCTGGTTTCCACAAAAGATCAGTAGCTGGCGGCAGGGTTTGAAAATAAAGTGGAAATCCAACTGGAAACGAATCAATCATGATCTGCACAATACACTGGCCGGTATATGCCCTATTATTCCTTTTACTAATGGGACTTACGGGTCCGCAATGGTCTTTCGAATGGTATCGCGACGGAATGCAGAAAACACTGGGAACTTATAAACCCAAAGATGCTTCTAAGGAAGCTCCCGGAGAAAAGAAAATAATTTCCCGGATACCCGCCGAAAATAAAGCTTCAACGGTTCGTTCTATTGATCAGTACCTAAAAGCCGCCGATACGGCATTGCCTTACCGGGGCAATTACCTGGTAACCCTTGCTACAGACTCTACAGCCACTGTGGGCATAACTAAAACCCGGATCGGATTTTTTGCTCCCGCCGCCGGCGACAAACTTTTATTGGATCAATACTCGGGCGATATCTTAAAAACAGAAATTTTTCGCGATAAGCCTTTTAATGAAAGGATTGCGGGTTCCATCAAAGCACTCCATGTAGGAAATGTATATGGAACTTTTACCAAAATACTTTATTTCCTGGCTTGTTTAATCGCCACCAGTTTGCCTGTAACCGGAACTTTGATATGGATCAATAAAATGAAAAAGAAAAAAAAGAAAACTTTCAGACAACATTCCACTGCAAAACAGGTTGTATAAATCCGCTGATTTTCTTATAAAATTCCATAGAATTATTTACGGTATTATTTAAAATTTCAAAGCACAAGACATTTTTTATGTTTCCGGCAATTGAGCCCTGATCCGGCTTTCGTTGCGTCGCACTCTTGTACAGCAGAGAATATACAGCAGCTTTTCGTTTACTAAATTGACGTGCCGGAACTTCCTTCGTCGTAATGACAGCGGCTGCATCATTGCGAAAAAATTTCAGGGGCTTGTGCATGGGATTTTTGAAGCAATCTGTGCTTTGCCGTATGAACCGTTTTAATTTTTAAGTAATCTCCCTTTTTGTAGTATAAGGATTGTTTAATTTCATAAGCACAGATTGCTTCCTTCGTCGCAATGACGTTCAGCGGCTACGTCATTGCGAAAAAATTGCGCGGGTTTGCGCATCGGATTTTTGAAGCAATCTGTGCTTTAGATTATAAAAATTTCATTTTTTGAAGCGATCTATGCTTTCCATTATTTAAATCTTTTAGTTCATGGTCAAAGGTTGCATCTCAAATTGCATATAGTTTCACCCTTCATTTAATTATTTGTCAAGCCTGGAGGGCTTGAATTCGAATAACCCCGGATGAAATCCGGGCGAAATTAATATAGAAGATCAACCCTGAAAAGGGTTGAATAATTTTTTGAAGAGCAACTTTGCAGCTAAAATATTCAACCACTTTGTGGTTGTTGTACGAATCGTATTCATACCCTGCCTTGCAGGCAGGGCTATTTACATTAAATCCCTCCGGGATTACCACTGTTTTTACCGAAGAATCTTTTTAAAAATGCCAAAAAAATTAATTCACCAAAACTTTGATGCATCGTAAATGAATACTTTTGAAGTATCATAATGCAATAAACATGGAAAAAATAACCGCATCTATCATAACAATCGGGGATGAATTATTAATAGGCCAGGTAGTGGATACCAACAGTCCGTGGATGGCGCAGGAATTAAATAAGATTGGCGTTTGGCTGCATCACAGGGTTGCTGTAGGAGATGTAAAAGATGAGATAATTGAGGCGCTGGATAATGAATTTAAACGTTCTCATATTATTTTAATTACCGGAGGTTTGGGCCCTACAAAAGATGATATTACCAAAGAAGTGTTGAATGAATATTTTGGTGGCAAACTGAAGGTGAATGAAGCTGCTCTTGCCAACATTAAAAATATTTTTGAAAATATTTTAAAAAAGCCAATGATTGAAAGCAACCTGCAACAAGCCATTGTTCCCGATGTATGCACTGTCATTGAGAATAAACGGGGCACCGCTCCGGGAATGTGGTTTGAAAAAGAAGGTAAAATTTTTGTAAGCATGCCCGGCGTTCCTTTTGAAATGAAAGCGATGATGACGGATTATGTATTGCCCATGCTTTCAAAACGTTTTACTATGCCCTATATCGGCCATAGAACAATGTTAACAGCAGGAATCGGTGAATCATATTTAGCTGAGCGCATTAAAGAGTGGGAAAACAATCTTCCTTCCAATATCAAACTCGCTTATCTTCCCAATCTCGGCATGGTTCGCCTGCGAATTACCAGTATTGGAAAAAATAAAACGGAAATAGAAACGCAACTGGATTCAGCTTTTGAGCAATTGAAAAAAATTATCCCGGATGTGATGGTTGCTGACGAAGACATAACCATGGAAACCCTGCTGGGCCACATATTAAATGAAAGAAAAAAAACCGTTGCCACAGCCGAAAGCTGTACGGGCGGCTATATCGCGCATTTAATGACGGCAAATCCAAAATCATCCTCCTTTTTTACAGGAAGCATTGTTTGCTACGATACTAAAATAAAATCCGATGTCTTAAATGTAGATAAAGCACTGCTGGAAAAAGAGGGAGCAGTATCAGAAAATGTAGCAAAACAATTAGTGGAAGGCACTTTGAAATTAATGGGATCGGCTTATGCAATTGCCGTTACCGGGTTGATGGGTCCTGATGCCGGCGATGAAAACAAACCTGTAGGTACCGTTTGGATTGGTGTTGGTGACAATTCGAAAATAGAAACCCAGGAATTTTTTTTCCGCTACGACCGGAAAAGGAATATCCAGCTAACAGCAGTGAACGCGATGAATATGTTGCGGAAGTTTATTCTCCAGAATCATTAAAAACAAGCAGTGGAGCAAAACCGGTCCGCTTCATTTATTATAAAGCATGCAGATATAAACAAATCATTTACTTTTGATGCGATAAAATGATTGCATTTTAATCAGTTTTCTTAAACGGCCGGGCTGAATTTGTACACGAATGAACGAAAGAAAAAATGAAAATGCGATCTGCTTAAATGGTGATTATTTTTTCAATTGCTGAAAAAATAATCAATGCCGATCATAAATCTGAAATCTTAAATTCATATGGCTGTAGTAGATCTTGTGATGCCAAAGCTTGGAGAAAGTATAATGGAAGCTACCATTCTTAAATGGCATAAAAAAACAGGCGATTCCATTCAGCAGGATGAAACCCTGCTGGATATCGCTACAGATAAGGTGGATAGCGAAGTGCCTTCTACCACGGAAGGCATTATCACAGAAATATTATTTAATGAAAATGAAGTGGTTCCTGTGGGCGCAGTCATTGCACGCATTGAAACCATTGCAGCATCTCACGAACAACCAAAAAGCGAAATCGGGGCTGAACAATTAGCGCAGGAAGTTCCTTATGTACCTGTGGAAGCTCCAAAGCAAACTGCGGCACCGGATCAACAAATCAACCGCTTTTATTCACCATTGGTTTTGAATATTGCCAACAGTGAAGGCATCAGCATGGCGGAAATTGAAAAAATTCCGGGCACAGGTAATGATGCAAGAGTAACTAAAAAAGATATTTTACAATATATAGAAGATAAAAAGTCGGGAAAAGCTTTGGTGAGCAATCAGCCTTCTGCTATAAGCAATCAGCAAGCAGCTAACAGCAGTCAGCTATCAGCAGTCAGCAATGAGCAGGCAACTGTGAGCAATCAGGTTTCTCAGCCTGTTTCAGGAGAATGTGGAAATCTTGAAATGGACCGGATGCGCAAGATGATTGCAAAGCATATGGTTGATAGCAAGCGTATCAGTCCGCATGTAACAAGCTTTTCCGAAGCGGATGTTACAAACATGGTATTGTGGAGGGAGAGAATAAAAAAGGACTTTGAAAAAACCGAGAATACGCGTATCACATTCACTCCTATGTTTATTGATTGTGTGGCCCGTGTAATCAAACGTTTTCCGCTCATCAATTGCTCACTTGAAGGCGACAATATCATCATTAAAAAAGACATCAACATTGGGATGGCAACCGCCACACCATCGGGCAACCTGATCGTTCCGGTAATACGCAATGCCGACTACCTGAATCTTGTAGGTTTAAGTAAAGCCGTAAATAATATGGCCGAAGCTGCCAGAAACAACAAACTGAAACCCGATGATACACAAGGCGGCACGTTTACGCTGACCAATGTGGGAACATTCGGAAGTTTAATGGGCACTCCTATTATCAATCAGCCACAGGTAGCGATCCTTGCGGTAGGCGCCATTAAAAAAAGAGCCGTTGTTATTGAAACAGAGCAGGGCGATACTATTGGCATCCGCCATATGATGTATTTGTCACTAAGCTATGACCACCGTATTGTGGATGGCAGCATCGGCGCATCCTTTCTAACGGCTGTAGCTAAAGAATTAGAAAATTGGAATGCAGATAGGAATTGGTGAAGAGTGAATGGTTAGATTGATGAATTGTTACATTGTTGAATGGTTATATTGTTGAATGGTTTATTCTGTTGAATGGTTATATTATTATATGATTACAATCATTCTTCCTTCATCCATTTTTGATTCTTCATTTTTCATTCTTCATTTTTACCCCCTGCATGCGCCTGATTTTTTACACCGGCCAAAAGAAGTAAATTAGACCAGTTTTAAATCATCAATATTTACAAAATGAAGTTTAATGTATTCTTTTTATGCGTCGCATTTTTATGCAGTTCTTACCAAACCGTACCAACAAAAAAGGCAGCTTTGGTTCTGGATGCCCGGGCAACTCTTGGCGAAGGTTCTTTTTGGCATCCGGTTGAAAATAAATTGTATTGGATAGACATTGAAGGAAAGTTTTTACATATTTATGATCCCTCCACAAAAAAAGACATTCAATTTCCTACAGGTTCAAGAATAGGTACGGTAGTTCCTGTAAAAAATGGGAACGTTCTGGTGGCTTTACAAAATGGTATTCATAAAATGGATACTAAAACAGGAAAACTAACTTTTATCACCGATCCGGTAAAGGATTCGCTGTTCCGTTTCAATGATGGCAAATGTGATCCGGCAGGGCGTTTTTGGGTTGGCACCATGCACCTGGGCCCAGGAAAAGGCGGAGCTGCTTTATACAGGTTTGATAAAGACAAAACTGTACACAAGATGCTGGATAATGTGAGCACTTCCAATGGAATTGTATGGTCTGCAGATAAAAAAACCATGTATTATATTGATACGCCAACCGGTGCTATCCAGGCTTTTGATTATGATAATTCAACCGGCGATATAAGCAACGGAAGAAATATTATTAAAGTAACAGAAGGCTATCCCGATGGCATGGCAATAGATGCGGAAGGCATGCTTTGGACCGCGCTTTGGGGCGGCGGCGGTGTAGCCCGCTGGAATCCGGCCACCGGAAAGATGCTTGAAAAAATTGAAGTTCCGGCCGTAAATATTACTTCCTGCGCCTTTGGCGGCAAACAATTGGACACTTTATATATCACCACTGCAAGGATCGGAATGAATGAAGAGCAATTGAAAAAATTTCCTTTAAGCGGCGGCGTCTTCGCTATAAAACCGGGAGTAAAAGGCGTACCGGTCAATTTTTATGAAGGAGATCTTTAAAATAAGGAGCCGCAATTGCGGTTCCTGATTTGACTGATTGTCTTATCTTTGCACCTCAAATAAAAAGCCGATGAATCTTCACGAATACCAGGCAAAAGAACTTTTAAAAAAATACAATGTTCCCGTTCAGGAAGGCATTGCAGTAGACAACGTCATGTCGGCCGAAGAAGCCTATCGCCAGATAAAAAGCCAGACCGGCAATAATTTCGCGGTTGTAAAAGCGCAAATACATGCAGGTGGCCGCGGCAAGGGAAAAATAATGGGTAAGGAGCAACGCGGTGTAGCTGTTGGTAAAAACATAGAAGACATTACCACCATAGCGAAAAATATTTTAGGCGGCACACTGGTAACCATTCAAACCGGTGAAGCAGGTAAAAAAGTGAATAAAATTTTAGTAGCACAGGATGTATATTATCCCGGCCCTAACCCTGTAAAGGAATTTTATTTATCCATTTTGCTCGACCGCGCCAAAGGTCAAAATGTAATCATGTACAGCACCGAAGGTGGTATGGATATTGAAGAAGTGGCGCATAATACCCCGGAAAAAATATTTAAAGAATGGGTGCACCCTTGTGGAGGTTTACAGGCTTTCCAGGCACGTAAAATTGCTTTCAATCTTGGATTAAGCGGCGAAGCATTTAAGAACTGCGTAAAGTTTGTAACCAATTTATATAATGCATATGTAGGACTGGATTGCAGCATGCTTGAAATCAATCCGCTGTTTAAAACCAGTGATGAAAAGATCATTGCCGTTGATTGCAAAATGAATCTGGATGACAATGCCTTAATGCGTCATACTGATCTTGCAGCATTGCGCGATATTTCTGAAGAAGATCCTACAGAAGTGGAAGCAGGACAGTACAACCTGAACTTTGTAAAACTGGATGGTAATGTGGGTTGTATGGTAAATGGCGCCGGTCTTGCCATGGCTACCATGGATATGATAAAACTCAGTGGTGGTGAACCTGCCAACTTCCTGGATGTGGGCGGCACTGCCAATGCGCAAACGGTGGAAGCCGGCTTTCGCATCATTTTGAAAGATCCGAATGTAAAAGCCATCCTGATCAATATTTTTGGAGGTATTGTCCGTTGCGACCGTGTAGCCGCTGGTGTTATTGAAGCTTATAATAAATTGGGTAACATTGATATTCCTATCATTGTACGTCTCCAAGGAACCAATGCAGCTGAAGCTAAAAAACTTATTGATGAAAGCGGTTTGAAAGTTCAATCTGCGATTCTTTTAAGTGAAGCGGCTGATCTGGTAAAGAAAGCGGTAGCTTAATATTTCAGGTTTAAATTTTTTTAAAAAAAACTCCCATTAAAAATTATGGGAGTTTTTTTTAAAATAAAATGATTGCTATACATGGGATAAACCAGCCAAAAATCAGCGGGAATCATGAAGTATAAACCATTATAAAACAAAAAAGCTTAAAAAAGTATTCATTCGTAACAAACCGCGTATGATACTAAGTTTTGGCTCCAAAAAAGCTCACTCTTATTTTTTTTAATATTTTACACTGAACATGGTGTTAACAGTTTCATTTTTTATTCCTCCTCTGCAACGTTTTGCCCAAGCCGTTTGTCTTTTTATAACTTCCCTAAGCTTTAGAACCTTTTAGAGATTTGTAAAAATTGGTCAATCAAAAGGTATTCTCATACTGAGCGCTATAATCGGATTTCATAAACAGAGTGTGTTTAAAATCTAAAGGGTCCACCTTCTTTTAATTTTAAATAATTAAAACTCACTTTATGAAAAGATTGCTATTACTATTGTGTGTGTGCCTGTTTTCTTTTCAAATATGGGCACAGAACCGTACGGTCACCGGGAAAATTGCAGATGAAAATGGCAATCCCCTTTCAGGAGCTAGTGTTTTGGTAAAAGGGACTCAAATTGGAACGGTTACTGATCAATCCGGCCATTTTTCTATTTCCGTACCTGCAAATGCGAAAACTTTCGTTATTTCCTCTGTCAATTTCGTAGAAAATGAGGTGGCCATTTCAGACAATTTATCTGTTACGCTTAAATCTGTCACAGGCAATTTAGCAGAGGTAGTTGTAGTAGCTTATGGCACCCAGAAGAAATCAGAAATCACTAGTGCTATTTCCACTGTTAGTGCGGATGCCATCAAAAACCAGCAGGTAGTTTCCGCAGGCCAGGCTTTGCAGGGAACTGCTCCGGGAGTTGTAGTAGTGAATGCAAACGGACAGCCGGGGGAAAACCCTGTTATCCGTATTCGGGGCATAGCTTCTATTGCAGCGAGTGCGGATCCTTTAATTGTATTGGATGGCATTCCCTACGATGGAAACCTCAATATGATCAACCCCAGTGATATTGATAATTTTTCTATTTTAAAGGATGCTTCTGCCACAGCGCTTTATGGCTCCCGCGCCGCCAATGGAGTAATTCTAATCACTACCAAAAGCGGTAAAAAAAACTCGGCAACGGCCATTACTTTATCAGCGGTTTATGGCGTTTCATCCCGTGCTATCCAGTGACTATGACTATCTGAATACCCAACAACTTTTTGAATTGGGCTGGGAAGGTTTAAAAAGTACCTATCAGGGAAGTTCAAATCCTGCGGACAGCGCTAATGCAGCACAGTTGGCTACCCAAAATTTAATTAAAAACGGTTTTCATTACAATCCTTTTGGCCCTGGTTTTCCCAATCCTGTTGGAACTGACGGAAAATTAGTATCAGGCGCTAATTTACTCTGGAATGATAACTGGACAAAAGCACTGGAAACAAAAAATGCCGCGCGTAAGGATGTTAATTTAGGTATCAGCGGAGGTTCAGATAAATCGCGGTACTTTTTTTCAGCAGGTTATCTTAACCAGGACGGATATATTGCAAAATCGAATTATGAAAGAATTTCAGCAAGATTAAATTATACAACAGATCTTACCAACTGGTTACAACTTGGCGCCCGCACTTCAATTATTTCATCCAAGCAAAATTATCCCGACCAGGGCTACAGGCAACTTTTTCAGACGTGGTGCAATATGGAAGAACAATGTCTTCAGTTTTCCCAATTTTTGCCCGGGATGACAATGGCCAGATCATTAAAGATGCTGAAGGAAATCCTATATACGATTTTGGAAAACCCAATCCAAACAGAAAAGTAAATGTAAACAGACCGGTGCTTCAACCATCCAATGTAGTGGCTACATTAAACCTGGACAACTGGACTTTCAACAGGCTGCTAACAGATTTAAATACTTTTGCGCAGGTAAATTTTACCAAAAACCTTTATTTCAAAAGCAGTTTTGGCATCAATAGAAGTTTACTGAATCAACTTCATTATGAAAACAAAGACTTTGGCGATGCAGCATCTGTGGGTGGCCGTGTGTATCAGGGAACAGGATTTAACCACCTCCTGGACCTGGAATAATATGCTTAATTACGAAAATCGTTTTGGCGACCATCATATTGAAGCAATGGCCAGCTATGAATCCTACAAATTTAATTTTGAAACCATTTTTGGATCTAAAACCGGCTTTGCTTTCAGCGGTCAGCAACAGCTAACCAATGCATCTACAAATGAAGATTTTCAAGGATATACTACTTCTTATACATTGCTTGCTTATTTAGGACGTGTATTGTATGATTACAAGGGTAAATATTTTGGCGAGTTTACTGTACGCAGAGATGGATCTTCTGTATTTGCGCCCGGGTTCAGGTATGGATGGTTTCCTGCCGGTGGATTATCCTGGTTGCTGAGCCAGGAAGATTTTATCAAAAATACCAACTGGATTAACTTTTTGAAACTTCGTGGTTCTTATGGCGCGGTTGGTAATAACGGATTGCTGGATGGAAGTGGTAACCGGATATTTTTTCCCTATCTAAACACGTACGCAAGCGGCATCAATGATCTTACCAATTCCGGGGTATATTTAAGCCAGCTTGCCAATCATCAAATTCAATGGGAAAAACAATTGAGCGCCAATATTGGTATTGACTTTGAATTATTTAAAAGCAGGTTAACGGGCAGTATTGATTTTTTTGAAAAAAATTCAAAAAACCTGATTCTAAACAAACCTTTGCCGCCCTCTTCCGGTTTTGGAAGTGTACTTTCCAATGTAGGTAAAGTGCAAAATAAAGGCATCGAATTAAACCTTGGTTATGGTATTATCCGCAGCAAAAACTTCAATTGGGATGTATTGTTTAATGCAACCTATTTAAAAAACACCATTAAAAGTTTATTACCCGGCATAGATACATTTGCTGCAAAAAGCGCATTTCGGAATGTTGTTGGGAAATCTGTATATGAATTCTACCTGCCTGTATGGGCCGGTGTTGACCCGAAAACAGGCGGCGGTTTATGGTGGATAGATGAAAGGGACGCAAATGGAAATTTAACCGGCAAACAAGTAACTACCGACAGCTATACAACCGCGCTAACCAGCGAAAAATGGGTAGGGTCCGGCATACCAAAATATACCGGGGGGCTTACTTTGAAATTTAATTACAAAAGTTTCGATGCCAATATTTTATTCAATTATGCTTTAGGAGGGAAATATTATGACGACAATTATGCAGGCTTAATGAATGGCCTTTACAGTGGTTTTGGGGCACAACTAAACGTGGATGAACTCCAAAGATGGCAAAAGCCCGGAGATATTACAAATGTTCCCAGGCTTAAACCCAATAACAATGATGAAGAACAGCTTTCTACGCGCTTTTTAGTCAGTGGAGATTATTTAAGGCTCAGAAATGTAACGATCGGATATACATTCAACCCCGACAGATCTCAAAAAATAATAAAAAGTGTACGGTTTTATATTCAGGCCGATAATATACTCACCTGGGATAAGCTCAAAAAGGGTTCTGATCCTGAGTCAGATATAAGCGGCTTCGCGCAGGGTAATGCACTCGTTTTCAAAACCTTTTCCGCCGGCCTTGATTTTCATTTCTAAATTTAAAAATCAGTACAATGAGCTATAAAAAATATTGGCTGCAAATATTCATCACCGGAATATGCATTGCCACAATATCTGGCGCCTGCAAAAAATCTTTTATTAATGATATTGCGCCTACAAACAGCGCCACTGCCACTCAAGTGTTTTCTTCACCCGATGCGGTTCGTATTTATTTCAACGGCATTTACCGCACCATGCGTAGCCAATGGCAAAGCACGGATGCAGCCGCAGGAGGTTCTACCGATACCTGGGGTTATAATTCCATTTTTATGGCCCGGGATGTAAAAGGTAAAGACATCGTGATGCCCTATCAATAACTGGTATTATTTCGACTATCAAAATGCCAACCGGGAACCTACCTACAGAAGAGTGCGGTTTACCTGGTATTTTTTCTATGAACTGATCAACCAGTTGAATGTTTTAATAGACGGTACGCAAAGCAGTACCACAATTGATGACAATGAGTAAAAAAGCAATCATTGCCGAAGCAAGGGCGCTGAGAGCTTATTTTTATTTCGAACTGATTCGCGAGTTTCAATTTCCCTATTTAAAAAATCCGGCAGCGCCTGGTGTTCCCATTTATACCACTCCCACTTCAGACACCACAAGAGGTAATCCAAGAGGAACCGTGCAGCAGGTTTATGATCAGATTGATGACGATATTAATTATGCCGTACAAAATATTGGTACTACGCAATTATTAAAAGACCAGGTAAACAGCAATGTAGCATGGGGAATGGCGGCAAGGATATACCTTGAACAGGGACGTTGGGCCGATGCCGAAAACGCGGCTAAGAATGCAATTCAGGGACATAGTCTTGATCCCACAGGCTATCCTGACAATTACAACGGACTTACTTCAACCGAGGTACTCTGGGGATTTCCACAAACTACCAGCAATGGCGGCCAATCGCTTTATTACGGAACGCCGAGCTCCTTTTTTGAACAAACAGGTGAAGGTTATGATGCTTTTTGGATGAGCAAAGAACTCGTTGAGCATTTTACAACCACCGATATCCGCAACACATTTTTTGTTTATGATCCGGATCCTTCACAAGCCTGATTATGTGGCTACAAATAAATTTGGTACTGCAAGCGACATCCGCGGTAACATTGCTGAATGGAAATACCGTGCCTCAAAAAATGACTGATTTTAATGAATCCCTTAATATGATGCGTGTGGGAGAAATGTATTTAATTGAAGCCGAAGCCAAAGCCAGGCTAAATAAAGCGGATGCCAGCGAACTGTATTGTATGCATTGCAAGTAAACCGTGATCCAAAAGCAGTAAAATCCGGAAATACCGGCCAGGCGCTGATCAACGAAATATTACTGGAAAGAAGAAAGGAATTGTATGGCGAACTTGGTATTGACTGGATCGGATGCAAAAAGATTGCAAATGCCCATCAGACAGAACCAACTCTAACCATCCAATACCTATCAACTATATTATTCCAGCTAATGACAATCGTTTCAATTTAAAGATTCCACAATCAGAAATACAAGCAAATAAAAGCATGACAGCGGCTGATCAGAATCAGTGAAAAAAATTTAAGATCGTATTTTAAACATCCATTTTTTGCAACTCATGGTCATAAAAAGAAGGCTCAGCATCTGGCCTTCTTTTTTTAATGCATTCCATATGCTATGTGTAAGTACATCGCTTGATACCAGGTATTTCATCTGCTATAAGTTTTTTTTTGAACACAACTTCAGGTTATGCTCCGGTATAAACAAACTGCTTTCCAGCTAACTCCTTTGAATTTTTTCAGATAAAAAATATAATTGCAATAACCATGCATTGCATGCTGGAATACCTCATTAAAGGAACTGTTTCAAAAACCATTTATTTTGCAGTATTATTTGAATTGTTTTTTATCTACCCGAAGCGTGGTATTTTAGCGGCTGATCTGAGAAAATATATAAATGATACTGATGCATACATTTAAAGAATTAGCGGAAGATTTTTCGGAGAAATTTAATATGGTTCATTTTCCGGGTGCGCCTTATACACTGTATGAACCTGCCAATTATTTCTTGTCTCTGGGAGGAAAACGTATTCGTCCGGTGATGTGTTTAATGGGAAATGAATTGTTTGATACCATTAATCCTGATGCCTGGCATGTAGCGATGGGAATAGAGTTGTTTCACAATTTTACTCTGGCGCATGATGATATTATGGACAAGGCATTACTACGCCGCGGCATGCAAACATTGCACACCAAATACAATGAGAATACCGCTTTACTTGCAGGCGATGTAATGCTGATCCAGGCTTATGAAGCTATGAATAAAATGGAAAGCACTTATATGCACCGCATTCTTGCATTGTTTAACCGTACTGCAAAACAGGTATGCGAAGGCCAGCAACTGGATATGGATTTTGAGAAAAAGGATAATGTTTCATTGGAAGAATATCTTCAGATGGTGGAATTGAAAACTTCCGTTTTACTAGCGGCAAGTGTTCAGATGGGCGCTATCCTTGGAGGTGCCACCCGCGGCAATTGCGATCACCTCTATGCTTTCGGACTTAATCTTGGTATTGCATTTCAGATCCAGGATGATTTCCTGGATGCTTTTGGCGATCCGGGGAAATTTGGCAAAGATGTGGGTGGAGATATCAGGCAAAATAAGAAAACATTTTTACTATTAAGAGCGCTCGAGGTGGCAGACAGCCAGCGGAAAAAAGAATTGCTGGATTTAATGGAGCAAAATCCGGCAGATAAAGTTCCGCGCGTGCTGGATATTTTCCGGGCCTGCAAAGTAGATGAATGGGCGAGAAGTTTTCAGCAACAGTATGTTGACAAAGCTTTTTATCATTTGGAAGCCATTGCTGTTGTTTCTGCCCGCAAAAAACCATTGATGGAATTGGAGCAATTTCTTATTCAACGGGATTGTTAATCCAACATGCCGCTTCAAAAAAGAATAAAGCCGGTTGCCGGAAAGATAAGATGAACCGGAAACTTTAATATTTACTGTATTTTACACGCCAAAATTCATTGCATGGCTAATTCCTTGTTTAGGAGAAAATCAATTAGTAAAATAGTTGCGGATTCAGAAGCGGGCGCTATTCAGGGCCATCCTTCCAATTTAAAGCGGGTGCTTGGTGTGCGCGATCTTACTTTTATGGGGATTGCAGCTGTTATCGGCGCCGGTATTTTTTCCACTATCGGACTGGCCGCTTACAATGGTGGGCCGGGAATCGTTTTTTTATTCATTATTACTGCAATTACCTGTGGTTTCAGCGCTTTGTGTTATGCCGAATTTGCGAGCCGGGTGCCTATTGCGGGCAGTGCTTACACCTATGCTTATGTTTCATTCGGAGAAGTGATCGCATGGATTATCGGGTGGGCATTGATATTGGAATATGCAATCGGAAACATCGTGGTGGCTATTAGCTGGAGCGGTTATTTTAATAATTTATTGGAAGGGTTTGGTATTCATTTGCCCACATGGTTGTTAACCGATCCATTTACAGCATCTACTAATTTTAAAGAAGCAACCGCATTACTTGCGGAAGGAAAAATGTTGGAAGGGCACCTGCTTTCTGCCACTGAAATATGGAACTCTGCTCCGCTGATTGCAGGCAGGCATTTTTTTATCAACCTGCCGGCTTTCGTTATCGTGGTATTAATAACCATACTTGCGTACATCGGGATTAAGGAAAGTAAAAAAACAACCAACTTTATGGTGGTATTTAAAATAGCCATTATCATCTTTGTTATTATTCTTGGCTTTTTTTATGTGGATACTGAAAATTGGAAGCCTTTTATGCCACATGGTTTTGGTGGTGTGCTGGCTGGCGTTTCCGCCGTTTTTTATGCCTACATCGGCTTTGATGCCATTTCCACCACTGCGGAAGAATGTAAAAATCCACAGCGGGATCTTCCTAAGGGAATGATTTATTCATTGATCATTTGTACCGTTTTGTATATACTGATTGCTTTAGTACTCACGGGAATGGTTAACTATTCCGAACTGAGAGTAAGCGATCCGCTGGCTTATGTTTTTGGCAAGCTGGGAATGAATAAAGTGCGGTACCTGATTTCTGTAAGCGCTGTTATTGCCACTACAAGTGTAATGTTGGTTTTTCAGTTAGGACAACCCCGCATCTGGATGAGCATGAGCCGCGATGGATTATTACCAAAGAAATTTTCAAAGGTGCATCCAAGATTTCTTACGCCGTCATTTGCTACCATCGTAACAGGTTGCCTGGTGGCTATTCCTGCCTTGTTTGTACCAAGCGAATTGGTAACCGACCTTACAAGTATCGGTACTTTGTTTGCCTTTGTACTAGTATGCCTGGGCGTATTGGCGTTGCCAAAAATTCTTAGCAAGGACGGTCGTTTTAAGCTCCCTTATATTAATGGAAAATGGCTGATCCCTGTTTTGCTGATAGCTTTTATCTGGTTGTTTCAGGAACGCATTGTAAATGCTGTTATTCATATTAATGGCGAAAGTTACCAGGAGATATTATTTTTGGTTTTCCTGGTCATTGCCTGTGTACTGGCGGTAAATAGTTTTCGCAGAAATCTTTCTTTTATTCCCGTTGCCGGCGCTTTATGTTGCTTGTATTTAATGATTGAAATTCCCGCTATAAGCTGGCTCTGGTTTTTTGCCTGGATGGGACTTGGACTTACCATTTATTTTTTATATGGAAGAAAGCATAGTAAGCTTTTGGAAAAATAAAGTTCTTCTTTAAACCTGTGAGGTCTTAACCGTTTTTTGAAATGAATGGATGTAAGCAGACCTCACAGGTTTTGAGTATCACGTTGATTGAAAAATTAAATCCTTTTTAAACCTGTGAGGTCTTAACCGTTTTATTAAATAAACGGATGTGTGCCAGACCTCACAGGTTTGTGTGTGAGCAATTAAACAATGCAACCATTCAACAATTATTCTTCTTTTTCCAACATCAGGTAAGCCTTTATAAAACCATCTAATTCCCCATCCATTACCGGACCTACATTTCCTACTTCGTAATCCGTACGATGGTCTTTGATCATTTTATAGGGATGAAAAACATAGCTGCGTATCTGGCTGCCCCATTCAATTTTTTTCTTATTCGCATTCGTGGCATTCATCGCCTCCTGCTTTTTGCGCATTTCATCTTCATATAAACGGCTCTTTAGCATCTGCAATGCGATTTCCCGGTTTTCACCTTGTGTTCTTGCCTGTTGGCATTCTACAATAAATCCGCTGGGAATATGTTTGAGGCGTACTGCCGTTTCAACTTTATTTACGTTTTGGCCACCGCTGCCGCCGCTTCTAAAAAATGCCCATTCAAGATCCGATGGATTCACATTTATTTCAATGCTGTCATCAATCAAAGGATATACGAATACGGAAGCAAAGGAAGTATGCCGGCGGGCATTACTATCGAATGGAGAAATGCGCACCAGGCGGTGTACCCCACTTTCTGCTTTTAGAAAACCATAAGCAAAGTTTCCTTCAAACTGCAAAGTAGCGCTTTTGATACCGGCGCCATCGCCTTGCTGAAGATCTAATTCAGATACTTTATAGCCATGTTTTTCGCCATACATCAGGTACATACGCATCAGCATTTCGGCCCAATCCTGGCTTTCGGTACCGCCGGCTCCCGAATTGATCTGCACAACTGCCGGCATTTCATCTTCAGGTTTATTTAAAGTGCTTTTAAACTCTGCGTCCTCTATTTCTTTTAATGCGGTATCATAAGCCAGTTTGGTTTCTTCCTCAGTGGCATCGCCCGATTTCCAGAATTCGAATAATACAGCAAAATCTTCCACAGCTGTTTCCACCTGCTTATACATTTTAAGCCAGTATTCATTTACCTTGATATCTTTCATGATAGCGGTAGCTCTTTGATTATCATCCCAGAAACCTGGTGATAAAGAAAGCTGCCGGTCTTTTTCTACTTTTTGAAAACGGTTGTCGAAGTCAAAGAAACCTCCTTAGGACACCTACGCGGTCCCTCATATCCCTAATTTGTTCTTGTGTCATAGTGCCGCAAAAATAATGGAAATTGACTATGCGAGATCAAATCTGCTTTTTTAATTGAGTGCTCTTATCCACAATCAGAAAAGGAGCTTTTATTTATTAAAACAGAGCTGTAATTTTATTATTCAAAAACGATTGTTATGGAAAAGACTTCTAATGCCATCAACTGGTTTGAAATACCAGCATTGGATATAAACAGGGCTCAAAAATTTTATGAAACCATTTTTTCAATTAAAATGGAATCTTTCCCGGAAATGATGGGAATGAAAATGGTTGGCTTTCCGGCAGAAATGGGAAATGGTAAAGTGGGTGGTGCACTGGTTCAGGGACAGATGCACAAACCTTCCCAGGATGGTGTGATTATTTATCTAAATGCCAATCCGGATATGCAACCTGTAATTGACCGTATTGAATCTTCCGGCGGAAAGGTTGCCATGCCCAGAACACAGATAAGTCCTGAAATCGGGTATATGGCCTTTTTTATTGATTCAGAAGGGAATAAAATTGCTTTGCATTCCCAGCAATAATCATCCCCGTAATTGATGTTGGAGTTAGTGCTTATCAGTTGCCCGAATTAAATCGGGAAATGGATGAGTAATTGAGTCTTTGTCTGCATTTGTAGTTGAATAAAGGGAGTTCTACCTGGTTCAAAATCATTCTTTAGTTCCGGCTTAAGTACCACTCCTGATATGTAATCATCAGGTTTTGGTTTTCTGTTCATCTTATATACTTTCATCACCTCATCACCCAAATGATAGGTTTCATAAAATTGTTTCATGCGCCAAAGGTTTTTATCAGAAACACCTCTTACTGATGATTCAGTACGGTTAATGAAATTTGCCAAATCCTCTACCACATTTTTACCCCATTCTGTTGAAGCTACCCGCAGGTTTATATAACAAATAGTTGCCTCTGTTACATGTAGAAAAGCAGCATAAATCCCTTCAGTTATAACTCTCTGATGCTGTCAATGCTTCTATAGTTTGTTTCGTTACGGTAAGCACCATATATCCTTTTTAGATTTGGCGCTTATCAATAATCCCGAAGATGCACAAACGAGGGTAGCCGTTGTATCTGCTTTTTATAAAAACAGAATTTCAAAAAAGTTTTCATTTAACAGCAAGTACTGAATAAAACATACATCCGGCTCGTTTATTGATGCTAATACTCGCTTATTGGTGCTAATATTTACGATTCGATTCTTCTGATTAAGCTTTGCAGACTTCAGCAAAAGTAAGTTTACACGAAATACAAAATAAAATGAAAAAGATTTTTCTATTGCCGGTGCTGCTGTTTACAATGGCTGCCCTACCCGCCTTTTCTCAAACTTATAAATCCGCTGCAGATTCGGTTGCGTTGAATAAGGAATATACAAAGGTAAACAGTAATATTGCGGACCTTACTTCCAGGCTCACGAAGGCAAAAAATGATCTGGCAGATTATAACCGAAAATCCGACAAAGCCAGCTCAGATGCGCAAAGCACCGCTATGACAACTGCAGATAAAGCATCACATGCTACTAATGGAAGTGTAAGAGATGCCCGGAGGGCAAAGAAAGAAGCGAGAAGATCAGTTAAAGATGCAAAAGATTCAAGAAAAGCCGGTAATGCCCTTAACAATCAAAATAAAAAAATAAGCCAACTCACTAAAGATCTCACAAAAAATCAAGACAGGCTAAAAGAACTTGATAGTGTGCGTGCCCGATTCAATAATCAACAGTAACATAGGTTTTTCACGCTCAACGTCAGTTGGAGTTGGGCGTCGATTGTGTATGCTGCTGATGGCAAAAGATTTATGTCCGTCACATAATATTTTATCGCCCTAACAATGCCGCCGGTATTTTTATCTGTAAAGCTATATAATGCTTCACGTTTTTTTCATAATAGGTTTCTTTCGCATTTACCTTGCTGATCAATAACTGCATCTCTAAACCGAAAACAAAAAAGAATCAATACAACCAAATGATCAGGCCCCTTTCCAATCGGGTGAGCAAACGACATCATTTCCAGTTCATCACAAAAAACCTTGCTTCCTGTTCAATCGCCAGCAGCTTTCGCTTCCTTTTTTTGGCCAGCAAAAGCTGCTCCTTCAATATGGCGAAGACCAGCAATGAACGAATTGCCTCTTGCAGCCGCGCAATTGAGTCCCCTGGATTACCAAATTTTTCTTTACAATTGCAATCTCAAAAATAATTCATCCAAACACCAACAAATGCGAAACAGACGTGAATTACTCAAGACCATTGGCCTGGCATCCGCTACTGCCTTACTGCCACGGGTAGGCAAATCATCATTCAGTACTGCCCGTAATGCCGGTCAGCCTTTTACCTATTGCTTAAATATGGCCACTATCCGAGGTCATAATCTTGGTTTTATAAAGGAGCTGGAACTGGCATCGAAAGCCGGTTTTAAGTCGGTGGAAATATGGATTGATTCCTTACAGGCTTTTCTCAGTAAAGGAGGAACGGTTAAGGATGCAGCTAAGCGGATAAATGACTTGGGAATCACTCTTGAAAATGCAATTGGTTTTGCCACATGGATAGTAGATGATGCGGCGAAACGAAAAGCTGGGTTGGATCAGATCAAAAAAGAGATGGATACGCTTGCTCAAATAGGCTGTAAACGCATTGCCGCACCTCCGATGGGTGCAACAGGACTTCCTGTCCTTGATTTGAAAGAAGTGGCAGAGCGATACCGGACTATTCTTGAGCTGGGTGATAAAACCGGTGTAAAACCCCAATTGGAAATGTGGGGTTTTTCAAAAAATCTTGGCCGGGTGAGCGATGTGATGTATGTGGCGCTGGAAAGCGGGCATCCTTCAGCAAAAATACTGCTGGATATTTTTCATCTATACAAAGGTGGCTCCAGTATAGATACTCTTCCTTTAATTAATAATTCAGCGGTTGATATTTTGCATCTCAATGATTATCCGGCCAATATTGCGGCTTCTGCCATTACCGATGCGGACCGGATCTATCCCGGGGATGGAGTGGCTCCCATCAGTCGTATTTTAAAAACTTTGAAAAAGCAGGATAGCCCACTTGTTATTTCAGTGGAGGTGTTTAATAAAAATTATTATAGCCAGGATGCGTTGCTTGTTGCCGAAACAGCGTTAAAAAAGATGAAGGCGTTAACGGAAGGAATATGACGGTGCTATCAACTTACGAACCATTTTTAAAACTATTAACCTGGTTATAAGAAACAACTTAATTATAAATTACAGAATCACTATCCGTAAAATATAAAGCTGTTAACAAGCATCCCTGTCAACAGCTTTATCATTTTTTCAAAGGCCTAAAAACTCCTTAATAACCCCATTTTTTCATTACCGAATAATTTTCTTTCATGCAGGCAATAGGGGTTTTTCCCTGGTAGGATTCCTGCTCCACGATGAAAAGGAAGGTTCCGCCTTTTGCCTTTGCTTCATCCGTTACTGCTTTAGTTCCAATAATACCTTTTCCTAACACTGTACTTTCATAGCCACCCATTTCTCCTTTCTCCGCTTTTATTTCATCTTTTACATGCATAAGATCAAACCTGCCGGGGTATTGTTTTATAATATCCAGGGCCTTAGCTCCGCCGCCATACATATTACCTACATCCAATTGCTGGGCTACCAGTTCAGGATCGGTATTCTGCATGATGATATCATAAACGGTCTTATTATTCAGCCGCGTATTGAATTCAAAATCATGATTGTGATAACCGAACTTCATCCCTGATTTTTTACACAATTCACCGGATTTATTAAACACTTCCATATAACGCAGCATGTCGTCGTAGGTTTTACGCAAACTTGCATCCAGCCAGGGACTTATTACGTATTGCTGGCCAACAATAGCGGCATCTTCAACCGTGTTTTTCCATTCATCAGTAAAATCTTTTTTAGCATTATCCCAATGCTGTGGTCCCATAACAGTATGACCACTTGGCATTTTCATTCCCAGGCCATCCAATACTTTTTTAAATTCAGAAGCGGAATAACCATAAAATTTGCGATTAACATAATTCGCATGCTCCACATTCTGATATCCCATAGAAGCTAATTGTTTCAAGGTTCCCAGCGGATCTTTTTTCATGTCATCCCGAACGGAATATAATTGAATACCCAGCAGATCAGTGCGCCTGGTAGCGGCAAAAATTTTGTTGGAAAACAAAGCCGTTCCAGCCAGTGCGAGTGCAGTTTTTGTTATAAATTTCCTTCTCGAAGTGTTCATGTTTTGATTTATTTAAAATGTTTATTGATGCAAATTTTTCTTGAATATAAAAAGGTTTTCTGAAACCCGAACAGTAACACGGTTTTTACTTCTCCATTTTTTATTTTTAATTCCTTCCAATACTTCATGGTATTTTTTGTTTGGTTTCCAAAATAGATAATTCTTATTTCGCTTATCTGTAGTTTATTTGGCATCTTTAGCCTTCTGCACCCGGAACAGCAACACGGCATTTACTTCTTGATTTTTCATTTTTAATTCCTCATTTTTCATTTCCCGGGCTCTGATTAGATTTTCTAATTTGACTCAGATAAAGGAACTTCACTTTTTATTTTAAAAAAAATATATGGCTGGAATATTAGACCTTGTTGGAAATACCCCGATGGTAGAATTGAAACACCTGGTGCGGAATAAAAATGTATCGGTATTTGCAAAGCTGGAGGGCAATAACCCGGGTGGAAGTGTAAAAGACAGGGCAGCATATGGTATGATAAAGGGAGCGCTTGACCGTGGTGAACTGACCCCCGGTATAAAACTGATTGAAGCAACCAGCGGAAACACCGGTATTGCGCTTGCTATGATAGCCGGTTTGTTTGGATTGGAAATTGAACTGGTAATGCCTGAAGATGCCACGAAAGAGCGTGTGCAAACGATGGAAGCATTTGGCGCAAAAGTGATACTTACGCCCAAAGAAGGTTCTATGGAAGCATCGATAGATTATGCTCATGCGCAGGCAGCAAAAGGTGGATATTTTTTGCTTAATCAATTTGCCAACCCTGATAATTCCCGCATGCATTATGAAACAACCGGTCCTGAAATCTGGCGCGATACCAATGGAAAGATTACGCATTTTGTTTCAGCAATGGGTACTACCGGTACGATCATGGGTGTTTCAAGATTTTTGAAAGAACAAAATTCCAATATTCAAATCGTCGGTTGCCAGCCAGCGGATGGTTCGCATATTCCCGGTATACGCAAATGGCAGGAGGCTTATCTGCCAAAAATTTTTGATAAAAAAAGAATAGATCAGACCATCGAAGTGAGCGAGCAGGATGCCCGGAGCATGACTAAAAAACTGGCCAGGGAAGAAGGTGTTTTTGGTGGAATGAGCAGTGGCGGCGCCGTGCATGCCGCCATAGAGTTATCTGAAAAACTGGATTCCGGAATCATCGTTTGCATCATTTGCGACCGCGGCGACCGCTATTTGTCTTCCGATCTTTTTGCATAGTTTAATTCTGAAAATTCGGTGGATAAAAGTACACTATAAAATAAATGGATTTTGGTATTCATTCAGCTTCAACTAATTCAGCATTTTGTTTTGATCTGAGATATTGCTCCTTAACAATTTTAGCGGTTTTATGTTCACCGGTATGACTCCATCCAGGCGGCATGACCAGGTATAAAAATTTATTTTTAATACCCGGCGCTTTTCTTACATCTTTCCATAGTACGGCAATCTCCCCAAAATAAACATCTATAAAACTATTTGGGTTCATTTGGCGGGTGATGCCATATTCCGGATGCAGATCTTTTTTTTCAACCACATAGGTTTTAAAAACCTTATCCCATATATTCAGCAGATTGCAAAAATTGGTATCCATATACTCAGGGTTACGCGCATGATGCACCCGGTGATGTGAAGGAGTTAAAATGATTTTATTGAGAAAACCCAAACGGCCATCTTTCAATACATTTTCTCCCACATGAATAAAGGCGCCCCAAAATCCGTCAATAAACATAATGATAAATAAAAGCGGCGGATTAACGCCCAGCAATATGCAAATGGAAGTGCGGATCACATCGGCATAAGGCGCCTCCAGGAAAAAATGCGCGAAAGTTACACTCAGATTCATGTTTTGCGGTGCATGGTGTGTGGAATGCAAACACCAAAGTATGCGAACTTTATGTGCTAGAAAATGATAAATAAAGTGCGCGAATTCCCAAATCACATAGCCATAAATCAACCAGTACCAGCTAACGGTTGATTTAAAAATGGAATATTTTTCAAAAAGCCCGATACAAAAAGCCACAGCAGCAATGGAAATAAACCTGGATACAAAACGGTTGAATACAAAAATAAAAAACGTGATCCTGTATTCTTCCACTTTGAATTTCTTATACGCAAATGCCCGGATTATTTCAATCACCAGGATAAGCGGGATGACGGGGGATAAAACGGTAAAAAGGCCTTTTAAAGTTTGGAGACTGCTGTAATCCCCGCTTTGATACATTTCTATCAATCCGCGTATGCCAAAGAAACCTGTGAATTCGTCCTGGAGGATTTTAAGGATATCCATATTGAAAATTAAGGTCTAAACAGTTAAGGAATTGATTTAAAGGTACAAATTTTAATTTTCATGAAGGCACTTAGCTTTTTCAAAATAGGGTATAATTCAAATTGTAGCGTAGGCCTGGCTAAAATTGGCCCGGTTGGTGGTATTACAGGCTATCTTATTCAACCCTTTCAGAGTTGAAAGCCATTGGATTCATTTGCCACAGGTTTCACCTGCGGCTACCAACATTGAAGCCCTTTGGGCTTCTCAATACCAATTCTTATTAAAATCTTATAAAATAGAAGTATATTCATTTTCAAAACCAACATTTATGAGATCAATATTGTTATTCGTAACCATTTTTTTATTTACCAAACTAAATGCCCAAAATGGTATTTCTATCCAGGAGGGAACTCAATTAACCTACAGTATCAATTTAAACGGACAAGTATTTGATTACGGCATTCAGTTGATTAGCGGAGGTGAAGCTTATTTGTTGAAGTGGACTTCTCCGGATGGCAATTCCGGATGGTATTCAATGCCTGAATCTGCTTTTGAAAATGGAAACCGCGCTTTTTGGGGACCGGCAGAAAGTTTTGATACCACCCGTTTGGAAAATGATCAGACAATTGCCTGCTTTTCTAAAGCATTTTATCAGGAACTTGTTTCAAAAAAATCAGCTATTTATGATGGTATAAAATTTATATTGAAAGAGAGTGCTGATGCGAAAATATTTAAACTGGAAAATAATCTGGTTGATGCCATACATGCCATTTCAGAAGATGGAGTAACCAAAGTTTGGTTGCTGAATGATCCTGAAGTTCCTTTACTTTTGGAAATGAGTGGAAATAAATATGGGCCTGATGCGGTATTGAAAGGGGTGAAATAATCTCTTGCCCTGAAGGAGCTATTAAAGGAAATTCTGCATAAAGTTTTCTTTAATAGCTCATTTCCTGGTACCCGACAACTAAAAAGATGCTACAAACCTCGTAAGCCGGATTCTGTTTCTAAACTATCATTTATCTGCGATGAACATTGCTATTCACCTGTTGCTGCCTACCCTGGTTCATCGGGCGAGCAGCCCTCAAACGAACCTATACATGGCATTACAGCACCCAAGGTTTACCCGCAACGCATTGTTGCCAATAGCTACCGTAGGCTCTTACCCTACATTTTCACCCTTACACCTTCTTATTTTCCTTCCCGAAGAAAGAAATTATAAAAATGAGCGGTTATTTTCTGTGGCACTTTCTGTTCCCGCGAATGCGGGACCCGGCTATTCACCGGTGGATTGCTCTGTGCTGTCCGGACTTTCCTTTCTATATGCCGATTTATAAACCGGCAATAGAACGATAGTTCGGGTTTGTAGCCGGGCAAAGATACGAGGAAGCCCGGGTTTAATATTGAAAAATGATTTCAGTGGCCCCATATCCAAAACGCGGATCATATTGATTGATGAAGGTTTTTACATCATGTTTGGTTTTAAGGATATCATGAATTTCGTCTTTCAGTTTTCCGCTTCCCACGCCATGAATGACAATAAGGTTTGGTTGACGATGCGCTACGGCGAGATAATACCATTTTTCAAATTCCTTCAATTGGATCGTTAATATTTCAAAATTGGATAAATGTTCCCAGTCATTGGTTAATTTTTCAATATGCAGATCCACTACGCTTCTTGGTTCTTCAAGGTTCTGCCTGGTTCTGGATGCTTCGTAGACCTTAAAGCCTTTGGCCGCAAGACTGCTTAATTCAAATTTTTCGGTTTCTATTTTATCCGGGTATTGTTCAAACAACTGGTATGAAATAGCAGGTTGATTTTTTTCTTTTAGTTCTTCCACCTTTTGAAAGATCTGCTTTGGCCGCAGCTTCAGCTGTGTTTCCAGATATTCGGCTTTTCTTTTTTCAGGTAATAACAAGGAAAATTCAACATCAAAAGAGGGACTGTCATTCAATGCTTCAAACGGAATATCATGTAAATAAAAATCAGTGAATGCGGCAATTTCATTTTGCAGTTCAAAGTTTAATTTACCAAAAAACTGTTGCTGATAATTGAATTTGTAACCTGCCGGCGTCCTGTTTACCAGGTAAATTTTAAACAATTCCACTACTTCATCATTAAACTCATCCAAAGCAAATTTTGGCAACAAAGAAATCCAAACGCCATCAGCGGTTTTGATATCGGTTTGTGGCTTTTTCTCCCTCGGGATCTGGTCAATATACAGCTTTGATTTTTTCGGCGGCGGAACGATTTTTTTCTCTGTAAAACGTTTAAAATATGGAAAATCGATCTGGTCCATATAAGCAGGAAATTTAACGCCGCGCACCTCAATCATCACCATTTCATCACTAATGATCTCAATCACTTTACCTTCCTCATTGCTGTGTAATACTAGTATATCATCACCTACCTGGTATTTCATAAAATGCCTGTTGCTTTTTGGGCAAAGTTAATACAGTATGGCAGTCGTTGGTTGATGTATTTTATTATAAGGCTGTAATAGCCCTGATATCCGCGCGCTATTGTAAACTTGCAGATGTCTCCCGGAAAAGATTTATCAATTGAATTTCTCTACATTTGATTTTGTTGAAAGGGCTGTTTGAAATTTGTAATGCATATTGAACCGGGATTTGAAGATGCACAATGATATGGAGATGAACGTAATGCGACGCAAGGAACGATGCCATGAAATGCCGCTGCCGGTAACATACTACTAGCGGCATTATTAGATTCACCAAAAAAATATTGCGCGCCTTCAAAAAAAACTGTATCCAAAATGAAAATTTTAAGCGGCTTCTGAACTTTAATGAAACTTTTTATTTTATGAATGAATGTTTGAAACTATTATTGATATCAACCTTAACTGCGGGCATGGTTGCAGGATGCAAACAAAATGAGCCTTTAAAAACCGGCACTCAAAAGGCGGATTCCAGCTTTGAAGTGGCAGCCGAAAGTTTTGCCGACCTGCAATTATTGCGCTACCAGGTTCCGGGTTTTGATGAACTTACGCTGCAACAAAAACAACTGGCATATTATCTTTCTGAAGCGGGATTGAGCGGCCGCGACATCGTCTATGATCAGAATGGGAAATACAATCTTTTGGTTCGTAAAACCATTGAAAACATTTATGGTTCCTACAAAGGCGATCGCAATACGCCCGACTGGGATAAATTTAAAACCTATGCAGGGCGTTTCTGGTTCAGCAATGGCAATCATCATCATTATGGTAATGAAAAATTTATTCCGGAATGCTCATTTGAATATTTTGGCGAACTGGTAAAAAATTCGGATCCCGCAGGATTTCCCATGAATTCCGGTGAAACGCAGGATGGGTTTTTAAAAAGATTACAACCCATTATTTTTGACACAACATTTCAACCAAAGCTTGTGGATCTTTCTCCCAATACGGACAACATCAAAGCTTCTTCCAACAACTTTTATGAAGGCGTAACGCAGAAAGAAGTGGAAGATTTTTACTCAAAATTTGATACAAAAGGCGATGCGCCGTCCTGGGGCTTAAATTCAAAGCTGATGAAAATAAATGGCCGGCTGGAAGAGAAAACCTGGAAGGTTGGCGGCATGTATGATGCGGCTTTACAAAAAGTGGTTTACTGGCTGAAAAAAGCCATTACCGTAGCCGAGAATGCGCAGCAAAAAGACGCTTTGGAAAAGCTGGTGAAATATTACGAATCGGGCGATCTGAAAGATTTTGACACCTATAACATAGCATGGGTAGCCGATACAGCTTCTACCATAGATGTGGTGAATGGGTTTATAGAAGTGTATAATGATGCTATTGGGAAAAAAGGAAGCTATGAAAGCGTGGTTTCTATGAAAGACCTGGAAGGCACCAAACGCATCAAAGCCATCGCCGACCAGGCACAATGGTTTGAAGACAATTCACCTTTAATGCCTCAACATAAAAAGAAACAGGTGAAAGGCATTACTGCAAAAGTGATTACGGTTTTTTCAGAATCCGGCGCTACAAGCCCTTCCACTCCTATTGGAATCAATCTTCCCAATTCTGAATGGATCAGGAAGGAACATGGTTCGAAATCTGTTTCATTGAGCAACATTGTTCACTCCTATGATATTATGAGCAATAAAAGCGGGATGCTAGATGAATTTGCCTATGGCGATAGTGTAAAATCCCGTATCCGCGAATATGGTTCATTGGCTTCGGATCTGCATACCGATATGCATGAATGTATTGGGCATGCTTCCGGTCAGATAAATCCCGGCGTAGAAACAACCGATAAAACGCTTAAAAATTATGCCTCCTGTCTTGAAGAAGCAAGGGCCGATTTAGTGGCGCTCTATTATATTCTTGATCCGAAGCTGATAGAGATAGGCGTAATGCCATCCCTGGAAGTAGGCAAAGCAGAATTTGACAGTTATATCATGAATGGACTGATCACACAGCTGACCCGCATAAAACCCGGCCATAACCTGGAAGAAGCACATATGCGCAACCGCCAGCTTAATTCGAACTGGGCTTATGAAATGGGTAAAAAAGACAATGTGATTGAATTTGTAAAAGAGAATGGAAAAACTTACACAAAGATCAATGACTACAATAAGCTGCGGGAACTTTTTGGCCGGTTGCTACGTGAAATTCAACGCATTAAATCGGAAGGTGATTATAATTCGGGAAAAAACCTGGTGGAAACCTACGGTGTAAAAGTGGATCAGAACCTGCTGAAAGAAGTGTTGGCGAGATTTGAAAAACTCAACATCAAACCCTATAAAGGATTTATTCAGCCCCGGTTAGTACCGGTAATGGAAGGAGACCAAATAAAGGATGTGCATGTGGAATATCCAACTTCATTTTTTGACCAGATGATGGAATATTCGAAAAAATATGCTTTTCTGCCGGTGGTTAATTAGAGGTATGAGGTATGAGGTTATTTATTTTTTAACAGCCGCTTTTTCAATATTATTATCTACCCAATAACCGGTTATGGTTCTTATAACCGGTTATTGCTTTTGGGGTATGAGGTGTGCGGTTTATTTTCTTACCGCCGCTTTATCCATATTATTCCCTACCAAATAACCGGTTATTGCTCCTGCAACAGCTCCGGCGCCAACCCAAATAAGATTGGAACTGCTTGCAAATGCGCCGATGCCCGCTCCAAACAATCCTATTAATACCGCAAGAATGGTTGCAGCATTTCTTTTAGTCGTTTTCTTTTCTGAAGGCTTTGGATGAAAACTGTGCTTTTTAACTCTTTTTCTGCTGGGAGGCATAATTTTGGTTTTTGGGGGTGAGGAAAATGGTTACTGCTATTGTTGCCGGTTTCCTGTTGCCGGTTACCGGTTACTTGTTGCCAGTTGTTTACATTTCAAAAAAGTTTTTTACCTGACGACTGCATTCACTTACAATGACCAACAATGACTTATCCCCCTAATATCCTAAATTTTTTCCTTCTTCGGCGCTTTTTTTGATTTTTTAATTTTTTCTTTTCCTTTTGAAGTTTTCTTTTCTCCTTTTACTCCTTTTTCACCCTTTACACTCTTTTCGCCTTTTGCTTCCTTTTCACCTTTTATTACCCACTCATAATCCAATTGTCTTTTTTCGAGATTGGCAGCCACTACTTTTATCCATACCCGGTCTCCCATTCTGAAGCTTCTTCCGCTTCTCAATCCTTTCAATGTATAATCCTCTTCTATAAGACGAAAATCATCATATGCCGCAAGACTGGCAACAGATACCAGGCCTTCGCATTTATGTGCAATTGTTTCAACCCAAAAACCAAAACTGGAAACACCACTCACCACGCCTTCAAACTCATCGCCGAGGAAATCGCGCATATACTCTACCTGTTTGTATTTATTGCCCGCACGTTCACATTCCATAGCCGCTCTTTCCCTTTCACTGCAATGCCGGCATTCTTCTTCCATTTTTTTATCTATAATGGGTTTGTCCATTAAGCAGGATGCAAGAATACGGTGCACCATTATATCGGGGTATCGGCGGATGGGTGAAGTAAAATGGCAATAATTTTCAAATCCCAATCCATAATGTCCTATATTTTCGGGCATATAAGCGGCTTTGGCCATCGTACGGATTCCAAGTTGCTCCAATACATGTTGTTCGGGTTTACCCTGAACTGTTGATAACATTTGATTAAAACTTTCAGCAATTTTTTCCGGTGTACTGGTATCAAAACGGTGTCCGAATTTTCTCGCAAAAGCTACAAAAGGGGTGAGTTTTGCTTCATCCGGCTGGTCATGAACACGGTAAGGAAAAGGAATTTCTTTTTTATGCGATTTTATTTTAGATACATATTCGGCAACGGTTCTATTGGCCAGCAGCATAAATTCTTCAATAAGCTGGTGCGCTTCCTTACTTTCTTTTATAACAATACCAATGGGTTTTCCTTTTTCATCCAGTTGAAATTTCACTTCCTCGGAAGAAAAACTGATGGCGCCATTTTCAAAACGTTTTTTGCGGAATTGCTGCGCAATCTTATTCAATAAAAGAATTTCTTCTAAGTAAATTCCATTCTTATTTTCAATAATTTCCTGCACTTCATCATAATTAAAACGATGATCGGAATGCAATACTGTTTTGCCCAACCAGTATTCTTTCATTTCGCCTTTTTCGTTTAAAACAAAAACCGCGGAAAAACAAAGTTTGTCTTCATCCGGGCGCAGGGAACATAAAACATTGGAAATATGTTCGGGCAACATCGGATTTACGCGATCGGGCAAATACACAGAAGTTGCTCTTTTATATGCTTCTTCATCCAATGCAGTTTCAGTTTGCACATAATGGCTTACATCCGCAATATGCACACCTATTTCGTACCACGCCATTTTTTAATGACCGGAAAGAAATGGCATCATCAAAATCTTTGGCATCCACAGGATCAATGGTGAAACTCAGCACATCTCTAAAATCTTTCCTCCGTTTCAATTCATCCTCACTAATTATATCAGGAAGCTGTTTTGCTTCATTCAATACCTGTTCATCAAAAGACAAAGGAAAACCATTGGAAGCAATCAGATCTTTCATTGCCCGGTCATTGATGTCTTCCGGTTTTAAAACATTGATCACCTCGCCTACGGGTTTTTTATCCGTTTTCTCCCATTGCACCAGCTTTACAATTACATGATCTTTATCTTTTGCATGGTTTAAATTTTCAGATGGAATATAAATATCAGGCATGGGTTTATCGGAATCGGAAACAAAAAAAGCATACCGGGCGCTCATTTGCAAAACGCCCATAAATTCCGTCTGTTTCCGTTTGATCACCTCCATTATCTTACCTTCTTTACGACCGGTGATACTACTTTCCTTTACCACTTTTACCCGCACAGTATCGCCATGCAAAGCCGTATTGAAATCCCCCGGTCTAACCAACACATCGCCTCTTCCTTCAGACATTACCACATAACCCATTCCTGACCGCGTAATATCAAGCGCACCCTTTAATAATGGCCTGGAACCAGATTTAGACTTCTGCTTTTCTTTGGATTTTTTATTACTCATACTACCGTATTGAATTGAAAATTTGAAATAAAACCAACAATGGTTTTATTGAATGCAGCTTCCCCGTTGAATAGAAATTCCGGCTTAATGGGAAGCACATATAAAGGAAATTCTTCCAATTGATTTTTAAATTTAATAAAACGAACCGCATCTTTTTCTGTGGTTAACATAAATTTATACTCTGCCTGAATCTGATCAAATTTTTTACCAATTTCCTTCAGATCATCAATGGAGAAAATATGATGATCCCGGTAATACTGCTGATAATAAGTAAAAGCATGATCAGCCAGGTAACTTTTCAATGGTTTCGGATTAGCAATGCCACAAACCAATAAAATTTCATCCTTCGGACTAATGGCTCTTTCTTCATGACTTAAAATATGATAGGGCGTTCCATACCGGATGGTGGTAAAAAAGATCTGCTGCTCTGCCAACGGATCAATTTCTTTTACAACTTCATTTTTTTGAACTTCAGATAAATCAGGCGGGCATTTTGTAACCACAATTATCTGCGCCCTTTTATAAGAAGAACGCTGATCGCGCAGATCGCCGGTAGGTAAAAAGAAATCGCGGGTAAAAAGATCATTATAATCCGTTAATAAAATATTAAGCCCGGCTTCTACTGAGCGGTGCTGAAATGCATCATCAAGCAGGATCACCTGTGTTTCCGGCCGGTCGTGCAGCAATTGCGGAATGGCTACAATGCGTTCTTCGCCCACCGCAACTGCAATGTCCGGAAACTTCATATGAAACTGCATCGGTTCATCCCCAATTTCAAGCGCGGTGGTCTGTTCATTGGCCAATGCATAGCCTTTTGTTTTACGCTTATATCCGCGGCTTAAAGTAGCAACTTCAAAATGCGGCCACAGCAGCGATACAAGATATTCCACCATCGGAGATTTTCCCGTTCCGCCAACAACAAGATTACCCACACAAATTAACGGGAGATTAAAACTCGCCGAGCCAAGGTATTTTTTATCGAATAAGTAATTGCGGATAATTACAATCAGCCCGTAAAGCAATGCAAACGGAAATAAAAGAATCCGGAAAGATCTTAAAAAGAAATCATTAAAATTCATCAGTGCTGTTAACTTATCGTGCTGTTATTTATACAGCTATTTGTTTAATAATCAATTTATCAATTGCCGGATGACGCATCAAATTCATAGATATGCTCAGGCGTAACGCAATAATTTAAAGGTACATCAAATTGATGGGTGTCTTCAATTTTATCTATTGGATCAAAATAACTGAAGCCGATCTTTACCAGGTCCGGCCGGCATTGTGCAAGATACCTGTCATAAAAACCTTTGCCATATCCTACGCGGTAACCCTGCATATCACAAATAAGCATGGGTATAAAAACCATATCAATTTTTAACGGATCCACAACTTCGCCATGAACGGGTTCTGTGATTCCGTACCTATTTTTCTGATAGTCCGTTTCCTCATTAATAATGATTGCTTCCATACTGCTTTTCTCAAAATCTGATGAGGGATATGCTATCTGAAGCCCGGGTATCATATGCAGCAAATAACGATTGAACAAACTTGTATCGGGTTCAGCTGTATGCTCCATTGGCCAATAGCTGAATAAGACATCCAACTGCTCAAAATAAAGTTGTTGAAACTGTATCAGCAACAGGTCATCGAGCCGGCTTTTTGACTGAAAAGACAGGGATTGACGCTTTTCTTTATAGAGTTTTCGCAGTTCTTTTTTTATCATAACAATGAATACAATTTATTTCTCCATCTCTCGGCCTGCTGCTGTATAAAACCTGCATCCGCGTGATCTGAAAAAGGAATGGAAGCAATTTTTTTATAACCGCTCCACCTTACAATTTCATCCTCATAATTTAGATACTGATCATTAAAAATCCAGCCGCCTACATCCAACCTGTATTGTCTGCAAAGCGCTGCAGTTAATAAAGAATGATTAATACTTCCCAGGTAATTGCGGCTGACAAGAACAACTTTTGCCTGTAAAGATTTTATCAGGTCAATTACAAATTCCGATTCATTTAATGGTACCATCAATCCTCCGGCTCCTTCAATGACCAAAGCACGGTTGCTACCTTTTGAAGTGTTACATATCTCCAGGTATTGATTCAGTATCTCAGAAATCCGGATCCTTCTATTTTCCTGAAAAGCGGCAATATGCGGTGATGCGGGTAATTGCAATTTATATATTTCCGGATGGATTATTGTTTGATTATTAGCGATCACCTTCTTTACCCATTCACTGTCTGTTCCCTCTGTAAATCCTGCCTGCACAGGCTTCCAGTAATCTGTCCGCAAAGCCTGCGTAATAATTGCCGAAACAACCGTTTTTCCTATTCCGGTACCTATTCCTGTAATAAAAATTGGGCGCATGAACTTTAGAATTAATTGATTTGCAGCCGTTGACTAAAAATTCTTTTTATATCATTGTCAGAAGCTGTTTAAAAATGATTTTTATGAATACCAACTAATATTTTCATGGCTGCTTCTTTGCATCGCAAATAGCAAAGCGTATTCATGAATACCTATAAAAAACATTATTGTTAAAATCAGCATCAGGTTTCAAACTCAACGTTTCAAATTAAATTCAGACAGATTCTAAGACAACTTTCCAGAACCATTTACCGAAAAAAATGACAGTTTTATTTGATTATTTGTTTTTAATTTGATGATTCAAGTCGCTGATAATGTCTCAGATTCCAATTTTATTGTTTTGCCCTTACAGGGCAAGAACTCCTTTGGGTATTCTATTTCTACCAACATGTTGCCCCTACAGGGCATTTCCAACCCACCAATCTAAAAATTCCCAAGTCCCAATTCTTAATTCTTTTTGTTTTGTCCTTTCAGGGCATTTCCAACGAATTCCAAAATCCCAATTCCTAAATATTCCTCACCATCACTTCTCTACTCACTATTCACTATTCCCTACTCACACCTGACACCTCATACCTATCTTTCAAAAAAAGAAAAAACCGTTGAACCATAATTGCGTTGAAAACTAAAATGTTCATATCCTTCATAATTGTTTCGCGGCGTATGTTCCAGTACAAAATATCCGCCGGAGGTCAGCATTTCGTTTTCTGAAATGATCTTTGGAATATCGTCAATCGTATTCAGCGCATAGGGCGGACCGGCAAAAATAAAATCAAATTGTTCCTGGCAGCTTCTAAGAAAATTGAATACTTCCATTTTCACCAACCTGCAGTTTTCAACCTGTAGCAACCCAATATTTTTCTGAATAAAAGCATACATCTTTGGATCCTTTTCCACGATCACCAGCTCAGAAGCGCCCCGCGATGCAAGTTCATAACTGATGCTGCCTGTGCCGCCAAAAAGATCCAATGTTTTCAACCCTTCAAAGTTGATCCTTGTTTGTAAAATATTAAACAATCCCTCTTTTGCAATATCGGTGGTTGGTCTTGTGTACGGCATTTTTGCCGGAGGGTTTATACGCCTGCCGCCCCATTTTCCTGAAATAATTCTCATAACATGTATTTGAAAAACGGAATAAAATAATGCGCCGGATAGTCTGTGAAGACCTCCGTATTATACTGCAAACTATCTGCGCTATCCATTTTTATCCGGTTAAAATATTTATACAATTCCTGGTATAATACGGACTGCGTATCAATCAATCCTGAAACCAGCAATTCCGTTTCAGCTACCTCCATTTGTAATCTTTCACATACATTCAGTACATGATAAATAACGGCATCGGGCTTCTTATAAATAAATGTTTGTATCAGTTGCAACTGCTGATCCTTTACAGCCATCAATAAAAAATGAGTGTGATAAAAAACAACTTGTACAAAACCGGGAACCGTGGTTTTTATACTGTCCAATGCATAAATCATCTGCGCATATTTATGCAATGATTCCGCTTCCGGATAATATTTTTGCATGACTTGTAGCTTCACATCGGGAACATGATACACCAATTCCATTTTGTTGACTGCAATGGAAAAACTCTGTTCATCCTGCTTTTCCCCAACCATCATCCGGAGATAATCCTGTTTTAAAGGATCCGAAAAATATTTTTCCGGAATACAAATACAGGAAGCATTTTCCCAAATTATTTTTGTAGAAACGAAACTTCCCTCAAGCAATGTTGAATTCAGTTTCACCTGCCTGATCACTTCGTCAAAGCTTTCACCTTCTGGTTCATCAAAACTGAAATACTCAAAGCTTTTTAATTCATTTTGCCGCAGAGTTGTACACCAGCACGCAATATGGCGAATGCCAATTTCTACAAATAATGCACAATCTTCATTTCTTTCACTGTAAATACCCAAAGTCTTCTGTATCATAATAAACAGATTCGGCTGCAATAATACTAAAATCTTTGCGGCTAGGTTTTGATAGTTATTGATGTAATTTTGCCGCCCCCAATGAGCAGTAAGGCTTCAACAACAAATTTTCAGTTAACCATCGGGAACCGCCAGATTTTAAATATGGCGATGCCGATTGCTGCATCCATTGTTGTGCCACAACTCAATTTTATTACAAACAATATTTTTCTGGGTGGCCTGGGGGAGCAGGCATTAGCCGTTGCCGGAATAACGGGTGTTTATTATTTGATCTTTGGCGTTGTTGGATTGGGATTGAATAATGGCCTGCAGGCTCTGATATCCCGCAGAGCCGGGGAAAACAGGATTGATGAAATAGGAAATCTTTTTCATCAGAGCTTATTTTTCGCACTGGCTATTTCTATAGCCGGTATAGCGATCACTTATTTTGTGGCGCCTGCTATTTTAGGCGCTACCCTGCGTTCGCAGGAAAACGTAAAAATTGCCGTTGATTTTTTATATATCAGAATCTGGGGATTGCCATTCCTGTTCATTTATCAAATGCGCAATGCCTTGCTGGTAGGAACCAACCAAAGTAAATACCTGGTGATAGGCACGCTGGCCGAAACCGTTACCAATGTGGCGCTGGATTATGGATTTATTTATGGAAAGTTCGGGTTGCCGGCATTGGGTTTTAATGGAGCCGCCTTTGCTTCCATCATTGCGGAAGCTTGCGGGCTGGTGGTAATTTTTGCCATCATGAGATGGAAAGGAATCAGCAGGCAATTGAAACTATTCCGCAACATAAAATATGACGCCAAAACCACACGGCTGCTGGTGGTTCAATCTTCTCCGCTGATCGTACAATATGCCATCAGCATTATAGCATGGCAGTTCTTTTATATTTTAATAGAACATCATGGAGAAAGGGACCTGGCGGTATCCAATACCATGCGCAATATTTTTGGCTTATGCGGATGCATTACCTGGGCATTCGCGGCTACATCCAATGCAATGGTCAGCAATATCATTGGCCAGGGATTGCAACATAAGGTTATCCATTTAATCAATAAAATAACGCGGCTAAGCGCCGGTTTTGCAGTGGTCATGTTTATCCTGTTGAATATCGCGCCAGCTTTTTTATTACAGGTTTATGGCCAGGGTGATGAATTTATCAGCGCGGCAGTACCAGTGGTAAGGATCGTATCCATTGCGCTTTTAATGCAATCAGTTTCCACCGTATGGCTGAATGCCGTAACGGGCACAGGAAACAGCACCATGAATCTCATTACTGAAGCAATAGCAATTGTACTTTATTGTACTTATGTTTATGTAGTACTTGAAGTGCTGAATCTGCCCATCACCATAGGATGGATGAGTGAATGGCTTTATTGGATCGTTTTGTTTGTTCCCTCATTCTGGTATATAAAATCAGGCAGATGGAAGGGGAAGAGGATATGAGGTTTCAGGTTTTGAGTATGAGATGTGAGGTTTCGGGTGTGAGGCATGAGGTTTGAAAAGTGAAAAGTGAGTAGTAAGAAGTGCTTTCAGCTATGAGCGATAAACTTCGGCTGAAGCCCTGAAAGGGCGGCTATACTTTAGCATTGGGCATCGCCCGATGCTCTTTTGAGAGCGTTGATTCATGAGCCCTGAAGGGGCGGAATAAAAAGATTTCGAAATTCTATTTATGTTTCCCGAAGCCTGTAGGAGTGTTATGTATTATTCCATACCGCCCTTACAGGGCTTTGATTATGAATAATAACTTAGCATAGGGCGTTGCCCTATGCTAAGTTATTAAGCCCTTTCAGGGCAATTCAACCATTTCCCATTTCCCCTCAACTTTCACTTTTCCCATTTCACCTTTCACCTTTCTCCTCCCTACTGCATTGCTTCAAGCATTTTTTTCCCCTCCGCTTTCAGGTCTGCATCATCCGCGGTGCGGATGGGCAGCCGTACCAGTTTTTGCAACACTTCTATGGCCTCCGCCGGTCGTTTTTTGAATTGATAAGCTTTGGCGAGATCCAGGTAATTTCTTACAAAATAGGGCTCCAGTGTCCGGCATTTTTCCATGTACAAAATGGCTGTATCAATATCGGCTTTTGGGAATTTACCATAAAGCGTATTGGTGGCGGCTTTCTTCAGCCAGTTTTGCTCCAGCATGTTGAGATTCCATTTTCCCAGCATATAATTAGCCTTTGCATGATCGGGATTTATAGTGATGGCTTTAAAAGCATGCATATGCACCTGTCTCAGGTCTTCCACACGTTTTTTGTTTTCCTTTTCTATAGAAGCTAATTTATCCCATGCTATTGCCTGCGCATAACAGGCATCGGCATTATTGCTGTCGGATGCCAGCGCCTGGTCTGCATCGGCTTTTGCGTGAGAAAAATATTGTTCCATTGCATTTTTATCTGTTTGCCTTGCGCCGATACTGCAATTTAATTCGGCACATTTTACTGCTAATTTGATGTTGCCCGGATCGGCAGTCAATAGCTGGTTATAAACAGCCAATGCTTCAGGTTCCTTAAATTGTTTTTCCAGGTTTTCCGCCTGTTTCAATTGAGCATTGGTATCCTGCGCCCGGGAACTAAAAACCAAGGAAAGAAACAGGAAGCAAAAGATTGTTTGTATCCAGACAACATGTTTTTTACTTCTTTCAGGACATTTTTCATCTATTGAAATGTCCGCTTCGCATTCCAATGACCGGATGGAATTTTGTTGTTTATCCCGCTGGGTATAAAAATCTGTTATCCTTGGTTTCATAATCAGGAATTATTAATCAGTTCGGATCTTTTTAAACAAAAAATTACGGCTACCTGGCCTTCAAAAGCTTTTATAGGCGGATGCGCTTTTTTGATTGAAACCCTTACTTCCTCAGCCTGCGAAAATTTTAACAAGATCTCCTGAGCCAGTTTGGTGGCAATGGTTTCCAATAAATAAGTCCGCCGCTGCATGGATTGTTTTATTAACTCATAAACAGCGCTGTAATCTATCGTTTGTTCAAGATTGGTAACCGGAATTTTTCCCGGATGATGATCGATGGAAACATTCACTTCAAATTCGCCGCCCGCTGTTTTTTCATCTTCATATAAACCATGATAACCATGAAAAATAAGCTGCGTTAATTCAATCGTAAGCATAAACAAAACTAAGCCGGATTTTTAATTAATGGTCAACAGATTTGGGTACATTTCAAATTGTTGCAGGTTGGTGAGGCCACCAACCGGGGCAGCGACAAAACCACGCCGGATTTTTAATTAATGGTAATAGATTTAAAGTTGATTTGTAATAATATTCTTTGAAAACGATAAACCGGTTAATTTTTCAGCGCTTTGTATTTTGCTCAATAAAGATAAAAACGCCGAAGAGTGCGACGCAACAAAAGCCTAATAGTAGTAATATTGTTTGGCTCAAAAAAATCTACTCCTCTTTTTTACCGCTTACATCTCATCAGCGATTTCAAATGCTTTAACTTTATCCGATTATTACTATTAAAAAAACTCCGGCGGATTAGCCGTTTATTAAATAATTCCTCATGACCAGAGAAGAAAGAAAAGACCTGAAACTTGCAGTACTGATTGATGCCGACAATGTGCCTTATTCCAATGTAAAAGGGATGATGGAAGAAATTGCAAAATGGGGCATTCCCACCACCAAACGCATTTATGCCGACTGGACCAAACCCACTGTTTCCGGTTGGAAAAGCGTTTTGCTCGATCATGCCATTACGCCTGTGCAGCAGTACAGCTATACCACCGGAAAAAACGCGACCGACTCCGCCATGATCATTGATGCAATGGATATTTTGTATAGCGATAAAGTGGATGGATTTTGTATTGTATCGAGCGACAGTGATTTCACCCGGCTTGCATTGCGATTGCGCGAATCGGGAATGAAAGTGATTGGTATAGGGCAAAAGAAAACGCCGAAACCCTTTATTGTGGCCTGTGATAAATTTATTTATGTGGAGATATTGGCTTCCGATACCGAATCAAAAGAACTGAAAAAAGGTAAGGCAGGCAAAGAGGAAACTACTCAAGCCATCTTAAAGGAAGTGGATGCCAAAACCATCAAACTAATTTCCGCATCCATTGACGACCTGGCCGATGAAGACGGATGGGCTTTCCTCGGTGATGTGGGCAACCTTATTAATAAAAAGAAACCGGAATTTGATCCCCGCAATTATGGTTTTAATAAACTTACGCCCATGCTGAAAGCGCTTCAATCGCATTTTGAAATTGATGAAAGAAAAACCGAACGATCCAATATTAAGCATGTGTATGTGCGGATAAAAAGTTAGGTTGATAACTGGTTACCGGTTTCCGGTAACCAGTTATAATCATTTACACCACTCCTTTTGCACTCAAATATCTTTCCGCATCTAGTGCGGCCATACATCCCGTTCCGGCGGCGGTTACCGCCTGGCGGTAAATTTTATCCTGAAGATCGCCGGCGGCGAAAACGCCTTCAATATTTGTTTTGGTACTGCCCGGAATGGTTTTAACGTATCCGGACTCATCCGTATCCAGCCAGTCTTTCACTATATCACTATTGGGATGATGACCAATAGCCACAAAAAAAGCATTCACCGGAATGGTTTGTTCCTCTCCACTCCTATTATTTTTAATTTTTACAGACTCCACTTTAGTATTACCAAATACTTCTACGGTTTCACTGTTCCAATAGATCTTAATGTTCGGAATGCTCTTAACGCGGTCCTGCATCACTTTACTGGCTTTCATTCCATCCTCATCTTTCCTGACGATCATATGAACCTGCTCCACTATTTTAGAAAGATAAATGGCTTCTTCGCAGGCGGTATCTCCGGCGCCTACAATGGCCACTTCTTTCCCCTTAAAAAAGAATCCATCGCATACGGCACAGGCACTTACACCGTAACCGTTTAATCGTTGCTCACTTTCTAATCCCAGCCATTTTGCAGAAGCACCCATGGAAAGAATTACCGTATCGGCTTCAATCCATTTTTCTTCATCAATCTCCACTTTATGTGTCGGGCCTGAGAAATCCACTTTTGTGGCCATCCCATAGCGAATGTCTGCTCCCATGCGTATGGCTTGTTTTTCAAAATGGATCATCATTTCAGGGCCTTGTACACCATCATAATAGCCGGGATAATTTTCCACTTCGGTAGTAATGGTTAACTGGCCACCGGGTTGAACGCCCTGGTATAGCACTGGTTTCAAATTGGCCCTTGCCGCATAAATGGCCGCAGTATATCCGGCCGGCCCCGATCCGATTATTAAACAATGAACCTTTTCCACAGTTCCTTTTTCCATGCCTTTTTTATTTTATTGACAAAAATAATGGATAACGGCCTAATGTACGATTTACTGCTGATTTTGGCATCATGCAAAAATTCTTTAAATGCCTGTAGTTTAATTTTAATAGAAACTTCACGATTTGAATTCCTCAAAATTGATTTTACTGATGAGCCAACAAAAAATTTCACCATAAATCTCAAAGCAGTAACTTTCATTAAAATTTTTATTATGACAAATAATGACAATTTTATACAGGCAATACAGGAAGGTTACAATTTTAAAGGCGAGCACCTGAAAATAGGTGTGGGTATGTTGAATGGAGAAGTGGTAAGCGGAGCCGATGTGTTCTTACCTTTAAAAACAATGAACCGCCATGGCCTGATTGCGGGCGCCACCGGCACAGGTAAAACCAAAACTTTACAATTGATCAGTGAATACCTGAGTGATGCAAGTGTACCAGTGTTAATGATGGATATCAAAGGTGATTTGAGTGGCATTGCAGCAGCGGGAAGTACCAACGCTAAAATTGAAGAAAGATGCAAACTGCTGAATGTGCATTTTTCGCCATCCGCTTTTCCCGTGGAATTGCTGACATTGAGTAATGAGAAGGGCGTACGGCTTAGGGCTACTGTGAGTGAATTTGGTCCAATATTATTAAGTAAAATTTTAGGATTAAATGATACCCAGGGTGGCTTGCTTGCTATGATCTTTAAATATTGCGATGATCAGAAAATGCCTTTGCTCGATCTAAAAGATTTCATTAAAGTACTACAGTACGTGGGCAATGAAGGAAAGGCTGAACTGCAAAAAGATTATGGAAATATTTCTACCACATCAACCGGTACGATATTGCGAAAGGTGGTGGAATTGCAACAGCAGGGAGCGGATATATTTTTTGGCGAACCCAGTTTTGAAGTAGAAGACCTGATGCGCATCAATGATGATGGAAGAGGAATGATCAATATTTTGCGTGTTACGGATATGCAAAACCAGCCAAAGCTGTTTTCTACCTTTATGCTTCAATTGCTGGCATGAACTCTATTCCAGTTTGCCCTGAAGAAGGCGATCTGGATAAACCCAAACTGGTATTGTTTATTGATGAAGCGCACCTGGTATTTGAAGAAGCAACAGACGCGTTGTTGAAGCAAATTGAAACCGTTATTAAACTGATTCGTTCAAAAGGAATCGGGATTTTCTTTTGCACGCAAAACCCGCAGGATGTACCGGCTTCTATTTTGAGCCAGCTTGGTATGAAAGTGCAGCATGCATTGCGTGCATTTACCGCATTGGATAGAAAAAGCATTAAGCTGGCGGCTGAAAATTTTCCCGAAACTCCTTATTATAAAACGGAAGATCTGCTTACACAACTGGGTATCGGTGAGGCCCTGGTAACCATATTAAATGAAAAAGGCATTCCCACACCTTTGGCGCATGTAATGTTGTGCCCGCCACGAAGCAGAATGGATGTTATTGACTGAACCGGAAATTGATGCCCTGGTTACAAAAAGTAAATTGATCAATAAATACAATAAAACCATTGACAATGAAAGCGCTTATGAAATTTTAACCGCAAAGCTAGAACAGGCGGCTCAAAAGAACCAGGAAATGCAACAAAGCAAAACGCAGGCAAAAGCTAAACCAGAACCTGGTTTTTTTGACAGTCCCATAGTGAAACAGGCAGGACGGACAGCAGCATCCATTATCACCCGCAGTTTGCTGGGAGCATTGGGGATGGGTGGCAGAAGTAAAAAAAGCATTTGGTAAATGCCGCCTAAGGGTTTTAAAAAAATACAAGATTGATTCGGCTATACAAGTTTTTTACCCGAATGGATAAACCGGACAATACAAAGGATTATAAGTTGTTATTCTATTTAAAAGCTCTATTATAATCCAACCAAATGATTTGACAATCATTTCTTTCTTATTATTCCCATATCATCTACCAGTAGCCTGCGTTCATTTTGGAGATAATTAAGAACCTGCCAAACCTTTTCTTTGCGAATATGTTTTACCTGCTGAATTAATGCTGCTATAGGAACACCTTGCGGTGGAATAATTTTATAAATGGATTCGGTTACCTGATCAAATTCTTTACCAGTCAGCGACATATCTTTTTGTTGAAGACAATTATCACAAATGCCACAGTTCAATAAATCAGTATCCCCAAAATAAGCGCCGATAAACTTACTGCGGCATTCTTTTTTTATGTCTGCATATTTCAACATTATGGCAATCCTTTCCTGGAATTGCTTTTTTCGTCTCAGGTAAAATTCATGATCAATATAAAGAAAGTTTGCAGGAGCACGATTTAATATATAATGGATCTGCGGCACTTCTTTATGCGGCAAATATTCAACTATTCCGAATGCCTGCAATTGTTTTAGTTGCTCTACAACCTGCGCTTCAGGTATCCTGGTAATCTTTGAAATTTGTTTTTCAAATATGGAAACTTTGTTATCAAAAATGCCTTCATAAGTTCTTAATAAACATTTAATCAAAGGTTCGAGATGTGGCTGACTGTTTTCAAATTGATTCAACAGATCTTTATCTGTTTTAAAACTTAATTTGGAAGGGAGGTAAATATTTTCATTAAAAGACAAATGGCCTTCCTGTTCTAAAACTTTCAAAACATTGATCACCGTTGTAACAGGCAAATGGAAATTTTTAATGAAGGTATTAAAATCAAAATCGTAGTACCCTCCCTGCCCTACGCCAACAGGGATTTGCAGATAATCGGCCAGATGCTGGTAGACCTTACGAATCTCCAGAACTGATGGAAAACGCTCATCCGGCAAGGCTTCTAATTCAGTAATATCTTTTGCCTGGTATAATAAAACGGCATAAGCTTTTTTTCCGTCCCTGCCGGCACGTCCGGCTTCCTGGTAATAATTTTCAAGGCAGTCGGGTACATTATAATGAATAACCGTTCTTACATCCGGTTTATCAATACCCATTCCAAAAGCATTGGTACAAACCATCACTCTTGTTTGAAAAGAAAGCCATGCTTCCTGTTTTTGATTCCGTTGTTCCTGCGTTAATCCTGCATGATAAAAATCCGCTGAAATACCTTGAAGTTTCAACAATCCGCTTACTTCTTTAGTCAGTTTCCGGCTTTTGCAATAAACGATGCTGCTGCCGGGAACATTATTTAATATTTCAAGTATTTTATTGATCTTGCTTTCAACATTAAATACACTGTACGATAAATTTGGACGCGCAAAAGATTGTTTAAACAAACCAACATCGCGCATTTGCAGCTTATCAATTATATCCTGTTGAACCACGGAAGTAGCTGATGCAGTTAAAGCAAGTACAGGTACACGGGGTAACTCATTTCTCAAACTTGCAATACGGAGATAAGGCGGCCGGAAATCATATCCCCAGTGCGAAATACAATGTGCTTCATCCACTGCAATGAGGCTGATTTGCAAGGCAGGTAAATATTCAAGAAATAATTTGCTTTCCAGTCGTTCCGGCGACAGGTAAAGAAATTTATAATGACCATGTGAAGCTTTTTGCAAGGCTGTTTCCAATTCATAATAAGTCATCCCGCTATGCAATGCAAGCGCTGAAATTCCTTTCTTTTCAAGATTCATTACCTGGTCTTTCATTAAAGCAAGTAACGGACTGATCACAAGACAGGTTCCATCCAGCATTAATGCCGGAACCTGGAAACAAATGGATTTTCCACCACCGGTAGGTAACAATGCCAGCGTATCTTTTTCTTCAATAACAGATTCAATTATGCTTTCCTGCACCGGACGAAAAGAATCATGTCCCCAGAATTGTTGAAGAATTTGTTGCGGTGAAAGCATGGCGCTAAGAAACTGTTTAAAATTTATTTTTTGATTACCGGTACTTTTTTTTTATAAATAGGGCATAAAGTTTTTTGCAATGCTTTTATTAATTCTGCAAGTGGCAAGAAGCCTTTTGGACTATTTATTATTGTTTAATAAACTTCATCATGAGTACCTATAATCATAAAATAAGCGATGGACGGAATGGATAAATCAACGAGTATTCTTAAGTCAGTTTCCACTGAAAAAGACCAAACGTTTTCAAAGCCTTTGAGTTTATGCATTTCTAATACGGGATTATAAGGGTCTTGTGAAAACAGAAGTATTTTCTCCAAAACGTTGATTGAAGTACCAGGCCTTTTAGTAATTAGCTTTTTGAATGATTTTTTAAAACGCGGACTAAGCTCAATCTTCATCATCAATCATTTTAGAAAACCAAGTCTTAATTTCCTCCGGTGAAGACAGAATAATGGTTTTGCCTTCATTTCTTTCATTTCTGGCTTCTTCTATGGCTTCTACCAATTCCTGGTGTTTTATAAGAGTCCAACGTTCCTCAATTACATTTTTTATTTTTTGTAATTCTTCTTTATTAAAAGATTCAACCTTTTCAATTATTTCTTCAAATGTGTACATCTCATTTTTACTCTAAGTTAAGGATTTCAAATCACCTTTTTCCAGTTCAATCTTACAGAGTTAATGGCCAGTACCACATCGCTCAATCCCATTGCCAATGCCGCAAAACCGGGACTTAAAAAACCAAATGCCGCTACCGGAATAGCAATGATATTATAAGAAAATGCCCAGAATAAATTTTCTTTGATCGTTTTATAAGTATGCTTACCCAACCCCAATGATAAAGGAAGATTTTTTAACCCATGATTCATTAATACAACCTGCGAACTTTGCATGGCAATATGTGAAGCGTCACTTAAAGAAATACCTACAGTAGCTTTTGCGAGCGCTGGTGCATCATTAATGCCATCACCTACCATTGCAGTGGGCATTTTTGCATTGTAAAAATCGATTTTTTCCAGTTTTTGCTGCGGTGTCTGCTCCGCCACTACTTCATCAATCCCTAACTGGCGCGCTACCTGGTCGCATTTATATTGCCTGTCACCACTGAGTAAAATTGTTTTAATGCCTTTGTTATGAAGCATTGTAATTACAGTTTTGGCTTCGCTTCTTATTTCATCCGCTACATCTATCCAGCCCAGCAATTCATTGTTTTTAATGACATAAACATTATGCGTATCCTCCCTGGTAAAACGGGCAGCGGCCTGGTAAGAAGCTGCAAGGTATTCGTTACCTTCTTTATCAAATGCTTTCATTCCCAAACCTTTGATCTCTTCAATTTTTTGCCAGCGGATCTCATTTTTCGTCTTCCATTCTTTGGTTATACTTTTCGCAATAGGATGACTGGAATATTTTTCAAGAGAATAAGCAATCCGCTGAAATTCAGAAGCGTCATTTTCTGATTGTGTACACTTATTAAAAACCTTAAACCCGATAATGGTGAAATCGCCTGTAGTGAGCGTACCTGTTTTGTCAAAAACCACCTGTTTGATATTTTTAAAAATTTCAAGGCTTTTGGCATTTTTAAATAATACACCGTTTCTTGCCGCACGACCAAGACCAACTGCAATGGCAGCAGGAGTGGCAAGTCCCATAGCGCAGGGACAGGCGATTACCAGTACCGCGATACTTCTTAATAAACTTTCACTGAATATTTGATTACCAATAAAATAATTGGCTACAAATGTTATTAAAGCAATACTGATTACGACCGGAATAAAAATACCGCTTATTTTATCAGCCAATTGCTGCACCGGTGGTTTTTCCGTTTGCGCATCTTTTACCATTTTTAGAATATTGCTGATAACGGTATCATCTCCCACCGCAGTTACATAAGCTTTTACCGTTCCGGATTCCAGGATGCTGCCACCGATGAGCTTATCATTCATTTTCTTTTCCACCGGCAGACTTTCTCCGGTTACGATTGCTTCATTTACCGAAGCATTTCCCCATAATATTTTACAATCCATGGGCACATGATCACCACTTTTAATCAGCAGCAGATCACCCACTTTTAAGCTGGTGCTTTCCACAGGGAAAACATGCTCCTGGTGCTGATCGTCGTAAGCGATCATATGAGCCATTATTTTTTGAGAAACTGCCAGCTTTCTCAATGAAGCCTGAGTGGAAGCAACAGACCGGTCTTCCATCCAGTTTCCTAAAAAAACAAGTGTAAGAATGGTTGCTGTAGTTTCATAAAACAAAAATTTCTCTCCTTCGCCTATCAATGTTCCATACAAACTGTATCCAAAAGAAGCCACGGCGCCCAATGCAATGAGTACATTCATATTAGGAATGCCTTTAGTGATGCTTTTCAGCGCACTGCGGCCAAAAAAATCCATACCGACTATAAATACCGGAATGGTTAATGCAAGTTGAACATAAGGATTCATTAAAATATTCACATGCAACCCTACCATATGCAACAGTAACGGAATGGTGAATACAAGACAAAACAAAAACCGCTGGAAATGATTTTTAAACAATGGCTGTTTAGCAGTATTTTTCAGCCGATCCGTTTATTACGGTATAACCTAGACTTTTTATTCCTTTTTCAAGATTTACTCCGGCAGCATTTCCATTTTTCTCAAAACTTACATCCCCCGCCATAAAATTAACTTTCACATTGTGCATGCCCTGCTGTTCAAGATATTTATGTACAGTCAACGCACAATTTGTGCAGCTCATTCCTTGTACTTTCCAATTCACTTTTTCCATACCAGTTATTTTATTTTGATAGAACCGGCCATAATTCTTACCAGTTCCAGACTTTTATTTCTAATACAAAATTACCAGGCAAAACTCCATCAAGCTATTGAAGATGCATATATCTTTTATACGTTGTTGCAAATGTTTGAATCCTTGTTATTAAAAATCGGCTTTTAACATTTCTGTTGTTGTTGTAGGTTTGCGGAATGGATGTAAATTTTTCCCTGGACACAATTAACCAAACAGCCGAACAATTATTGAAACAATACAAAATTTATTCTGTATGGGCTTTTCATGGGTCATTGGGCGCCGGTAAAACAAGTATCATCAGTGCTTTGGGGAAACAATTAAAAATAAGCGATCCGGTAAGCAGTCCAACTTTTTCTATTATCAATGAATATAAACTTCCGGATGGAAAAACAGTATTCCATATGGATTGGTACCGGCTGAATAATGAAGAAGAAGCCATTCAGGCGGGTGTGGAGGAATGCATTTTAAGCGGTGCGGTATGCTGGATAGAATGGCCCGAACAAGCGCCTGGTTTATTACCCGACAATTGTTTACATCTATATATAGAAATCATTGATGAGCAGACGAGAAGAATATTCAGCAAAATTTCTTCAGGCTAATCAGGCAATACTTCCAGCTGCAAATCTGCCTGAAATGAATTAGCTTTATACAAATCTTTTTTTAAGTAAAAGATTCTCCTATTTATTTTTTTATCGCAACAAAATAAGACCAAAGTCAAACCACAACAAAGTATGGCATCTTCCAAATCCATTGTCAGTCCTTCTTTCAAGTATGAAACTTTAGAAGAAACATTAGATATTAAACCAGAAGGGGCCAGGTTATATATTGGCATACCAAAAGAAACTGCTTTCCAGGAAAATCGTATTGCGCTCATCCCCGAGGCGGTTGGTTTATTGATCAATAACGGGCATGAAGTAGTTGTTGAAACAAAAGCAGGTGAAGGCAGCAATTATTCGGATAAGGATTATAGCGAGGCAGGCGCAAAGATCGCTTATGATAAAGCATCTGTTTATAAAGCGCCCATCTTGATTAAAAGCGCTCCGGTTGTAGATGTTGACATTCCATTTTTACAATTCAATCAGACCATTATTTCACCGATTCATATTTCTCTGCTAAAAAAGGAATTGATAGATAAAATGATGGAAAAGCGCATCACCGCGCTAAGTTTTGAAAACTTAAAAGATGATAGCGGCACCTACCCTATCGTACGCAGTATGAGTGAGATTGCAGGCGGCGCTGTAATGTTAATCGCCGGTCAGTATTTGGGAAGTGCCAATGATGGCAAAGGTGTATTACTCGGCGGTATTAGTGGCATTCCACCCACAAAAGTGATTATAATTGGCGCCGGAGTAGTGGGTGAATTTGCTACGCGGACCGCACTTGCACTGGGCGCTTCCGTAAAAGTATTTGACAACAATGTTTACCGGCTGAAGCGATTACAGAATAATCTCGGCGTAAGGGTATGGACCAGTGTATTGGAACCAAAGATCCTGGCCAAGCAATTGAAATCCTGCGAAGTGGCCGTTGGCGCATTAAGTAATGAAAATGGCCGCGCTCCTATTGTGGTAACGGAAGAAATGGTAATGGCCATGCGTCCGGGAAGCATCATCATTGATGTTAGCATTGACAGAGGCGGTTGTTTTGAAACAAGTGAAATAACCACTCATAAAAAACCTACTTTTAGAAAACATGATGTAATTCACTATTGCGTTCCCAATATAGCGAGTGGTTTTGCGCGGACGGCCAGCCAGGCTATCAGCAATGTATTAACGCCCTTATTACTCGATGCCGGAGATGAAGGCGGATTTGAAGAAATGCTTTGGCACAACTTCAACCTGCGCAATGGAATTTATTTATACAAAGGCTACCTGACTAATTTTTATATCAGCCAGCGTTTCGATTTAAAATATACAGACCTGAACCTTTTAATTGCCAGCAGGAGATAGTTGTGATCTAGGATTTGGGAATCGATTTGGGGTTTGGAATTTAGGATTTTGAGTTTTCGGGGATTTGGGGATTTGATTTGAAATGCCCCCTGTAGGGGCAACATGTCGGTAGAAATAATAAGATGCCCAATGGAATTCTTGGATTGGGAATCTCATGACACCGCATCTTTATACTGTAATTATAGGCGACTCAAATCATCAAATAAAACTGTCAACTTTTTCGGGACAAGACGTCAACTAAAAATTAAAAGCGGATTTTTTTATTCTATTTTGAAATGCTTATTCACAAATCATTTCAGCGAATCATTGTCTTGCCGAAAATGCAAAGATTTCAGAAAATCAAATTATTGATCTCCCATATTGGATATCTTTCTTGTGGCCGAAAGGGAACCAATAAGCGTTGCAAAAGCGCCGGCCGCAAAATTTGCAAATACTGCACTCATAAATAAAACATATATTAATCCTTCCTCATCTCCTCCCGCAATCATGTTTGCAGGTGAATCCGCTAAAATTTCTTTTGTAGGAAGGCCACTAAAAACATGTGAAAAAGCAATCAGAATAGTTAATGCCACAATTATAGAAATTATAATGATACCTCCCACTACAATCTTGAGTCCTTCCTGCATCAATGTAGCAATAGTTACATCTCCTTTAAGTTTTCGATTAAGAAGCAATATGGAAGTTACAATGCCAAACAGGAATAAGCCACTTCCTATATACAACAACCAAACGCTTTCAAAATCTGCTTTAAACAGCAATATAAACATAGGAATGCAATACAATAAAGCACAAACAAAAGCGGCTCTTAGCTGGTAGAAGAACAGGCTTTCTTTTTTGTAAAAAGTTTTCATTTCATAATATTTTATAGAAAAATTGATTTCTCTATAAGTTATGAAAAATAAAGGAGCTTTTTGCAAAAAACATGATGATTGATTGTTTGATAAAGAGTTTTTAATTAATGCATTTGCACAATAAATACAACTAGAAAGAAAATAATCTTAAAAATGAAGATAAAAACATCCGCTATTGAATCCGGCTTTTATTGCTTACTTCAACATCCACATCATCGCCCATATTTGATTTTAAGCGTTTGGCGCAAAGTGAGCCTATAAAAGCGCCAAAAGCGCCCGCGGCAAGATTTACAAACGCTCCGTTCATAAATAAAACATAGACCAGCCCATTTGTTTCACCTTCAATCATATTTACCGGAGTGTCCGTTAATTGGGTGGTGTTTGGCGGAGTGCCTATCAGGTGCGGAAAAGCAATAATAATGGTAGCAATTGTAATAATAAAAATGGTCAGAATGCCTATCACCACTCGAATCATGCCACCCTTTACCAGTTCTCCTATCGTTACATTTCCCCGTCGTTTCCGGTTTTCAATTATAACGGAAAACAGAGTACTAAATAAAAATATTGAACTCCCGACATACAGAACCCAGACATTTCTAAAATCGGCATGAAACAATACAAAGAACATTGGAATACAATATAAAATACCACAAATTATCCCGGCTTTAATATTGAAGAAAGTGAATCTTTCTTCTACTGAAACATTTTCCATTTTGCAGAATATGTATGTAGGAAAAATAAATTCGACATTTAGAAAATGCTCAAACTTAGTGCCATCGTTTTAAGTGGCATTATATATTCCCTTCAGTATTTTTTGAATCAAAAAAGGTTGGAAATCGAGGCGTTCTTAAATAACAAGTGATTCATATTTTTCAGGTATATATTCCCATTTCCATCTTCTGTGGCTCCATAAATAATTGGAGGGATGCTGCCGGATATTATTCTCAATAAAAGCGATCATCTGGCGTGTAATTTCCCCATCGGGCAAACTTCTGGGATCCGTAGTAAGCAAACTAGCCTCCGATTTATAATACCCTCTTTTCAATTTATAAATATTACACATCACTACTGCAGCGCGGTTGAGCCGGGCGCCTTTTTCCGGACCTTTAACAAATGGCGTTTTTTTTCCAAAAAAATCTGCCCAATATGCATTTTCAGGACCGCCCGGATTTTGATCTCCTACCAGCACCAGGGCAAACCGGTCACGGTTATATTTAGAAAAATCCTGCCTGTATCGGGTAGCCCTTACAAGTAAGGAACCGAATCTTTTTCTTGCTTTAATGAATACCCGGTCCAGTACTTTATTGGAAATGGGCATATATACCACAACCAAAGGATAATTTACATTTGCCGAATAAGCGAGGTTGGCCAATTCCCAGTTAAAAAAATGACCGAGATGCAACTGCACATTTTGTCCGGTAGCATATAAATCATTGATCGGACTATAATCACAGACAAACCGTTTATTAAGCGTTTTTTCAGAAATAGACAGCAATTTGATGAACTCAATAAAATTATCAACAAAATCCCGGTAAAAACGCTTTGCAATTTTCTTAATCTCTACAGCTGATTTTTCGGGAAAAGCAATTGCAAGATTTTGAAAAACAACTTGCTTGCGATACCCGATAATATAATACAGTAAAAAAGCAATTCCATCACTGAGAAGGTACAATACCCGGAAAGGCAGTAAAGAAAAAAGATATAAAATGCCGTAAACTAAGTAGTACATAGATTAAAATAAAAGTAAAGAAATCCCAAGCCTTATTGTTTTGCCCTATAGGGCAATAATTTCATTGGGTATCTTATTTCTACCGAAATGTTGCCTCTACAGGGCATTTCAAATCAAATCCCCAATTTTCAAAATTTACAAGTCCCAATTCTTAATGTTTTGCCACTCGGCAACAATTTCATTGGGGCATCCTATTTCTACCCACTTGTTGCTCAACAGGGCATTTCAAATAAAATCCCCAAATCTCAAAATCATACCTCAAACCTCATACCTCATACCCCAAACCTATTACAATACAATATTCTGTAGCACCTTATTTTTTTCAGAATGATCGGTATTATAATGAAGTCCGCGGCTTTCTTTTCTAAATTCAGCACCTTTTACAATCAGGTATCCAACGGTGATAATATTCCTCAATTCACAAAGTTGCGGTGAAACCCGGGTAGAACGGTATAAAGCTTCCGTTTCTTCAAACAATAAATCAAGCCGCCTTAAAGCTCTGGCTAAACGCATATCATTGCGCACAATACCTACATAATCACTCATAATCTGTTGCAATTCCTTTACACTCTGTGTAATTAATATCATTTCCTTAGGATCCGTTGTTCCCAAAGCATTCCAATCAGGAATTTCAGTGTTCAAAGCAATACAATCAACCTGCTCTTTGCTTTTCAGATACGCCCGGTGCCCAAATACCATTGCCTCCAGCAAACTATTACTTGCCAGTCGATTTGCGCCATGCAATCCCGTGCTTGCACATTCGCCGCAGGCAAATAAATGCCGGATGGAAGTGCCGCCCCAAACATCTGTTTTTATGCCGCCACAACTGTAATGGGCGGCTGGCGCTACAGGTATCATCTGATCCATCACATCAATACCAATACTCAGGCATTTTTCATAAATATTGGGAAAATGATGAATGAACTTTTCTTTATTCATATGCCTGCAATCGAGGTAAACATATTCAGTACCACCGCGTTTCATTTCACTGTCAATAGCCCGCGCTACTATGTCACGCGGAGCAAGATCTTCCCTCAGGTCATAATTCTTCATAAAGGCTTCGCCATCCTTATTTCTTAATATTCCACCATCGCCACGAACAGCCTCTGTAATAAGGAAAGAAGGCGATACACCCGGCTCATATAAAGCTGTAGGATGAAACTGGATAAACTCCATATTTTCTATTCTTCCTTTGGCACGGTAAACCATAGCAACGCCATCACCGGTTGCAATTTTCGGATTGGTGGTGGTACGGTAAGCCTGACCGCAACCACCTGTAGCCAAAACAGTGATTTTTGAAATTATTTTTTCAATCTGGCGGGTATTAAGATTTAAAACATAAACCCCATAACAGGTAATATCCTGTGTGCCCTTGGTTACGAGATAGCCGAGGTGATGCTGTGTAATAAGATCCACCACAAAACAATGGTGTATCAATTCAATATTAGGGCTTTGCCGAAGTTGTTCCAACAATGCTCTTTCAATTTCTTTACCGGTAATATCTTTATGATGCAGGATCCTGTGTTCACTATGACCGCCTTCCCTGCCCAGTGAAAATTCTCCCGAAGCTTCCTTGTCGAAGCGGGTACCATAGGCAATGATTTCATTAATTCTTTCCGGCCCTTCTTTTACCACAATTTCAACCACTTCACGGTTGCATAAACCATCGCCTGCAATCAACGTATCCTCAATATGTTTTTCAAAGCTGTCCTTCACTTCATCCATCACACCGGCAATACCACCTTGTGCATATTTTGTATTGGTTTCATCGGCCTGAGTTTTGGTGATAATGGTTATTTTCTTTTCAGGAAACTGAGTTGCCATTTTGATGGCATAAGTCAGTCCCGCCACCCCTGTTCCAATCACTAAAAAATCCGTTTGATACATGTTCGGTTAATTATTTTCAGCTAAAAATCAAATCCGGTGCAAACTAATAAAACATTGGCTGATTGAGATGATTTATAGAAGGGTTAACCGGAATAAAAGAAAATAAGCATGTCTTGTAATAGTCTTTGTGGGATACCGGCTTTAGTTTTTTATGGCATCTTCGTTGCGTCGCATTCCGTTCATCTGAATATCATTGGGCATCTTTAGTCTCCGGTTCAAACCTGTGAGGTCTGCACAGCCTTAACTGTTAACCAGACCTCACAGGTTTTAAAGAAGGTTTCCGGCCAAACCTGTGAGGTTGCACCAACTTACCTGCCTTAAACTATTAACCAAATTAAAGGTTTTAAAAAAGGAAAATACCAAAGACCTATGCCGGTTCCACCCAGGCTTCACTTTCTTTCAGCAGCGTTATCAATGCATCCACAGCGATGGTGCTGTCAATATTACGTTTAACCACTTCTTTGCCTTTATACAAAGTAATTTTTCCTATGCCACTTCCTACATAACCAAAATCAGCATCAGCCATTTCACCGGGGCCATTCACAATACAACCCATGATAGCGATTTTCACACCTTTTAGATGATTGGTAACCGAGCGGATCCTGGCGGTTGTTTCCTGCAGATCAAACAATGTTCTGCCACAGGATGGGCAGGAGATATATTCAGTTTTGGATATCCTGGTACGTGTTGCCTGTAAAATGGTGAAAGCAGTACTATTCAAAAATTGCTCAATAGTCTGGTTGGTCATATAATTACGTCCTGCGGCATTCACCTGCTCATGTTTGGAAGAAATGGATGCTGAATAACTATCAGATGCCATTCCCAAAGAAATTCCATCTCCAAAACCATCCAGCAATAATGCTCCGCATTCGGTAGCATAATGAATAAGATGTTCATCAGCCGTTTGCCAATTGCTGTCGCACATAAAAATCACAGGATTTTCTATATTCCTGTTTAAGAGCTCTATAAACATTCTTCTGATAGCCTGCACTGCCTGTTTTGCGGTACTGCTTAAACAAATGACAACCGTAGGATCTTTGGAAACAGCATTCAGATGGGTAAAATCATTGACGGAAGTTTCATCATTAAAACAATCCACCATAACAAAATTTATTGCATCGCTTTTATGCTCTGCTTCCACAAATCCACTATCCTGGAAAAGCGGGAAATATTTTGTTTTATCGGCCGCCAATAACCAGGTGGCAGGATATACAATCACTTTCAGTGTACCGGGCAATGCAAAATCCAAAAATTGATGTCCGGTAAATATATAATCCGCCGCTGAATCACCGATCATCCATTTATCGTTTATCTCATCATAGGTATAACCGATGCTTTTTAAATGTTGCGGCGTAATATTTTCGTGTTTTACTAAAATCAGCAATTACAACAGGAACCTGTTGAGCGCCTATATTATTTACCGCAAATGATTTTCGCCGGTTATAATTAAATGGATCATAAGGAATATTATCGATAGGGGGAATGGAAGTAGTTGATGACAATGTTACCGGTAACCGGTTACCGGAAACCGGTAACTTATCTTCCTTAACCTGCTGGTATCTTTTTACCAGGTCGCGGCATACCGGGATTTCAAATTCAGGATCTTCAGTCAAAGAAACGCGAACCGTATCACCTATTCCATCTTCCAGTAAACTACCGATTCCTACAGCGCTTTTTATTCTTCCATCTTCTCCATCACCAGCTTCTGTAACGCCTAAATGCAAAGGATAACATTCAGCGAATTCATTTAACATCTGGTGAATCAATAAGCGGTATGCCTGCATCATTACCTTGGGATTGCTGGCCTTCATGCTCAGTACAATATTGTGATAATTTTCATCGCGCGCAATACGCAAAAACTCCATCGCACTTTCCACCATACCCATGGGCGTATCGCCATAACGGCTCATGATCCGGTCGCTCAGGCTTCCATGATTGGTACCGATACGCATGGCAGTACCATATTCTTTACATATTTTAACGAGAGGTGTAAACCTTTCTCTGATCCGTTCTATTTCTGCTGCATATTCAAGATCGGTATAATCAATCTGTTCAAATTTTTTCTTATCTACATAATTTCCCGGATTCACACGCACTTTTTCAACAATGCGTGCTGCTATTTCAGCAGCATTTGGGGTAAAATGGATGTCGGCAACAAGCGGTGTAAAATATCCGCGTTTGTTTAATTCCGCTTTAATATTACGCAGGTTCTCCGCTTCTTTTTTACTTGGAGCGGTAATGCGAACCAATTCTGCACCAGCTTCAATACAACGGATCGTTTGCTCAACAGTGGCCAGTGTATCCATGGTATCGGTAGTCGTCATCGTTTGCAGACGGATGGGATGAAAATTGCCCATCAAAAGATCGCCAATCTTAACTTCTTTTGTCTTTAAGCGGCTATATTCGGTAAGTGAATTACAATACAATTGCATGTATACAGTACTTTATTCGAAAAAATATTTTAATACAAACTTTTTATAATGGCACTTCATTAACGGTTTTCGCAATATCCACCCTAAACTCATTAATACGGATATCATGGAAAAACAGAAATAATCAATTACTATTAAGAACACTTTTACCTCACCGCTGTTTTCAACAACATACTGTTATTATTAAAAGTATTGCTTATATAATAACAAACAGATAATTTTTTTCAGGCTGACAGCTTTCGCAATAACCTTTAAATTTCTTCTGCAAAGATAATTAATAATAAGGCTCCCATTTACCGGGCGCATTTACCAGTCTTTTTCCTGCTGGCCGGAATAACTTTTTTGTTTTTGCAACTTTTTTTGCAATTGTTTTTCCTGGTCTCTCAATTGATTCAAAAGTTGATCGGCACGTTGCTGAGTCAGATTATTTTGCTTTGGGGGAGTTTGCTTCTGTTGCTCTTTTGAGGGTTTCTTTTTTTGATCCGGTTCATTTTGAGGCTGTTGCTTATTTAACTCATTTAAAGCGAGCTGCAGGTTTTCCCGCGCATCATCATCTTCCGGCGAAAGGCGCAATGATTGCTTAAATGCATTGATGGCATCAGGCAGATTTTTTTGTTTCACAAAGGCGAGGCCTTTATTATACGCCGCTTTGGATTGAAGGTCCGCTTCTGCTGTTGGATGCAGCATCATAAGCTTTCTCTGATAAATCAGGCTCATTTAATTTCAACAACGCATTGCCCAAATTAAATTGCGCCTTACCATTTTTGGCATTTTTTTGCAAAGCATTATTATAATATTCGGAAGCCGCTTTATAATCGCCTTTTTTATAAGCTTCGTTCCCTTTTTTTATTTGCACATTATCCTGTGCCATAAGTGCAGAAGTTATAAAAAAAAGATTCATTATAATGATAAAAATTTTCAACCTTTTAATTTTTTTGTTTCAGGAATAAAAATTTCAACTACCAACAAAACAAGTGCTATGGCTATAAAAAAAGGAAAAAATGAATTGTATTGCCGGCCACCGTTACCCGCTTCAAACAGTTTTTTATCCATTCCGTTTAATTCATTACTCAATTCATTGGCAACAGTTACTGAATTTTCAAGATGATAATATTTACCACCGGTGTTTTTTGCAATGTTTTCTAATTCAGACTCATTCAATTTTGAAATTACGGTCTGGCCATTTTGATCCGTTTTGTAATTATTCGTTACCGGGTCAAGAATCGGTGATCCCTGTGCTGTACCCACGCCAACGGTGTAAACAACTACCCCCTGATCATACAATTCTTTAGCGGCCGCGGCGGCATTAGGATCATGATCCTCGCCATCTGTAATAAGGATAACCGCTTTATATTTTTTTTCTTTGGTATTCAGTGATTGACCGCAAAGCCTTAATGCATCCGCGATCACCGTTCCCTGCATGGGTACCGCATCGGTGGAGGCATTGGAAATAAAAATTTTGGCAGCGGCCAAATCGGATGTTAGAGGCATTTGCAAAAAAGCTTTTCCGGCAAAAACAATCAGACCAATCCTGTTATCATCTGCCTGATCCATCAGTTGGGAAATAAATTGTTTTGCTTTATCCAGCCGTGTAGGTTTAACATCCTGGCTCAGCATGCTTTTACTTACATCCAAAGCGATCATGATATCAATTCCTGCTCTTTTTTCTTCATTGCCGGCAGCAGGCTTGCGTAAATTGGCGGCAGCAAGTATTGCTAGTAAAAGGGCTAAAAGAACAATAATAAATTTCCAACGGTATAACCTGGAAGAATAGGTTTTGGTGAGCTCATTTACCAACGCTTCATCTCCAATAGCATGCTTAACCTTTGCTTTCCACCGGATCACCAAAAAGAAAAGTACCCCTAATGGCAGCAGGATTAACAATCCCCATAAAAATCCGGTATGTTCAAAATTCACCATCATATTTTCTGAACTACGCAAGCATCAGGCCAATTGGCTGAATCGCTTGTTATTGATCAATGGATTTAAAGTTGGTATTATTTTCCATCCTATTTCTTTCCTTCAAAAAAGCCCATTCCTTTCAATATATCCCTCAATATTTTTATCCTCACCGTAGCCATATCCGTATTGTGCGGCCCATCTATGTTTAATACAAAAAAATAAGGATGCCGGTTTTCTTCAATCCAGCCTACAATCCAACCAATGGCATCACCATTTTCCCTGAATGCCCCAGCCGGTTTTATAACTGAGTGAATAATTGGCATTGTTTTCCTGCATCATCATATTTTTTACGATCTGCTGCGTTCTTTTCTGAAAAGGCAATTGCTGGAAATATAATCTTTTTACCAGTCCCAATTGTTCATCCGCAGTAATCTTCAATGAATTGTCCAGCCAAAAGCTATCCAGGTGCTCTCCCATAACATGATTGCCATATTTTATGCTATCAAGCCAAAACTGCATGGTATCTTTTCCAATCCTGCGGGCTACTTCCTGGTAATAAGGAACAGCGGAAGCTTTAAATGCCTGTTCCATAGAAAGATCTTTATTCCAGGTTTCCGCAGTATCCCCATTTGGGAATTTCCTGACAATGCCATCCCATTTGAGCACTGTTTTTTCATCCGCTATTCTTCCGGTTTCAAGTGCAATAAGCGAATTCATGATTTTAAAAGTAGAGGCGGGTAGATAAGCGGAGTCTCTGTACCGTGACAGATCATAAATAACAAATTGTCCCAATCCATTATCAAATAAACCAAAGCTACCGGTCACATTATTTTCATCAAAATACTTTTTCAGACTACTATCAATGGTAACATTATTAGGCGAACACGCGGAAAAAATTATTACAAAAAAACAAACAAACAATAACAGATAACGTTTCATTCAATTAATTTAAATCATTCAAATAATTATGCCTTTAATACACCTAATTCCTTCCCCACTTTTGCGAAGGCCGCTATGGCTTTGTCAAGATGTTGTTGCTCATGTGCCGCGCTCAGTTGCACACGGATCCTTGCCTGCCCTTTTGGTACAACGGGAAAGAAGAAACCAATTACATAAATGCCTTCCTCCAATAACCTGGAAGCGAAGTTTTGAGATACTACCGCGTCATACAACATGATGGGAACAATGGGATGGTCCCCGGGTTTAATATCAAAGCCAGCCGCAGTCATTTTATCCCGGAAATAGCGGGTATTGAATTCCAGCTTATCGCGCAGATCCGTAGTTTCGGAAAGCATGTCGAGCACCGCAATGGAAGCGCCGGCAATAACAGGAGCCAGTGTATTGGAAAACAAATATGGCCGGCTGCGCTGACGCAATAGCTCCACTACTTCTTTGCTGGCGCTGGTAAAACCGCCAGAAGCGCCACCCAATGCTTTTCCAAGTGTTCCGGTGATAATATCCACTCTTCCCATTACATTGCGGTATTCATGCGTGCCACGGCCTGTTTTTCCCAAAAAACCGGTGGAATGACTATCATCCACAACCACAATAGCATCATATTTATCTGCCAGATCACAAATCTTATCCAATTGTGCAATGGTTCCATCCATACTGAAAGATCCATCGGTAACGATCATACGGCTGCGCAAATTTTCCGCTTCCTTTAGCTTCGTTTCCAAATCCGCCATATTGTTGTGTTCGTAGCGGAAACGTTGCGCCTTACACAAACGGACGCCATCAATAATAGACGCATGGTTCAAAGTATCACTTATGATCGCATCCTGTTCATTCATTAATGGTTCAAACAAACCGCCATTTGCATCAAAAGCAGCAGCATACAAAATCGCATCTTCCATACCCAGGAATTTTGAAATCTTTGCTTCAAGTTCTTTATGAAGATCCTGGGTGCCGCAAATAAAACGAACGCTGCTCATGCCATAACCATGCGTATCAATGGCATCATGCGCGGCTGCTATTACTTTGGCATTGGACGAAAGTCCGAGATAATTATTCGCACAAAAATTTAAGACCGTTTTTCCATTCACTTCTATTTCAGCTCCCTGATCGCTTGTAATAACCCGTTCCCGTTTCAACAATCCCGCTGATTCTATTTCATTTAATTCCCGGTTGATACGTTCTGTAAATTTTTTATTCATACGATTTTAAAATTATATCCGGCAAAGATAGTTTGAACTTGCAAGATTTAGGATCAAGTTCATCCTTACTAATATAACCTGGCATAAATTTGCATTGATTATCCAATTGATCATTTATGAACCAGGATACCGGAAAATACCTCATTATTATTGCCGTTTTTTTATTACTGGCTGGTATTATCATTTATTTTTTTCACAACAAATTAAACTGGATCGGGCATTTACCCGGAGATATTCGGATTGAAAGGGAAAATTTCAAATTTTATTTTCCTGTAACTACCATGATCCTTGCGAGTATCTTCATTTCATTATTGCTTTTCTTGTTCAAAAAGCTGTTTTAATGTTCCGACAAGTTGAGCAAACCAAAAAATCAGATTGCCAGGAGTTCCTCCTTCTGAGTCCATTTGGTAATAAAACTTTTTAATTGCTGCATACTAACAGGCTTGGTTACAAAATCTTTCATTCCGGCTTCAAGACATTCTTTTTTATTTTCATCAAAAGCATTGGCTGTCATAGCAATGATAACGGGTTCCTGCTTTTGGGAGGAAGCGCAATGTTTTAAAATTTTACCCGTGGCTTCTATTCCATCCATTTCCGGCATTTGAATATCCATAAATATCAGGTCATAATGCTTATTCATAGCTTTGGTTACAGCTTCCAACCCATTATCCGCTATTTCGATGGAAATACCAATATGTTCAAACATTTTACGGATGATCATTTGATTCATCTTATTGTCCTCAGCTAATAAAATGGTAACAGGATCGAAATTATTTTCATCCCCAAGCAATGCGGATGAATAGTTGTTTTCACACTTAACAGCCGTTTTCAGAGGAATGGTAAAAGCAAAAACCGATCCTTTTCCTTCCTCACTTTCCGCTTGAATTGTACCACCCATTAATTCAACAAGCCTTTTGCAGATAGACAAACCCAGTCCCGTTCCCCCATATTGCCTGGTAGCATTCATATGCACCTGTGAAAAGGGCAAAAACAATTGTTGAAAATATTTAGGAGCGATACCAATGCCGGTATCAGATATTGAAAAACTGATCAACTGTTCCTGATCATTCATTTCTTGTGCTGATACAGTAATTACAATTTGTCCCTTAGAGGTAAATTTGATGGCATTACCAGTTAAGTTAAGCAGTATCTGGCTCAATCTCCCTTCATCACCTTCCACATACTGAACAAGCGATTCATCTATAACAAGATGTAACTGAATATCCTTTTGCTGGATTTTGATTTGAGGGGTGCAAATATTTACTACATTTTGCAGGCAATGATGCAGGTCAAACGGTTTTAAGGAAAGGCTTAATTTTTCGGCTTCAATCTTTGAAATATCAAGTACATCATTAATAATATTCATCAGAAGTTCGCTGCTTGACTCCAATATTTTTATATAATCCAATTGTTCCCGGCTGAGTGGGGTTTGTTTCAACAATTCTGCTGTACCCCGGATGCCATTCAGGGGCGTTCTTATTTCATGGCTCATATTGGCCAAGAAGTAAGATTTTGCGTTGGTGGCAGCTTCCGCCTTTCGTTTTAAAGATAATAATTGGATCCTGCTATTTTTCAGAAGCTGATTGCTTTTTTTTAAATTCTGTAGATTGCTTTCATAGATATTTTTGAAAAAAATAATTAAAGTGATCATGACTACTGAAACCCATATGCCAGACACAATAAAATCCAGGTGCCTGGATTCCGGATTGGGATAAGGAGTTACCAGTTTTGGAAATAAATGCTCTGAAACCAAAAGCATTATATATACTAACAAAAATGAAATGGCAGCATTTAAATGCATCCTTTTGGGCAGAGATAACATTCCGCCGCAAATAAAAAACACTAAATAAAAAGGCGTGGACCCCTCCGAACCACCATTAAAGTACCATCCGGGAATAAAAAAGGTGAAACCTCCCAACACGAACCATACCCTTGTATTATCCGAAACCTGTTTTTTTATTGAAAAAAATAAAAAAAAGCTGAAAACGATCACTGAAAGCAATAAAAGGATATCTAACTTCCTTGATAATCCCAATAAAATATTTGAAAGAAGTGCAAGAGAATTACCAAAGATGAGAATGGTGCAAATAAGTATGAAAATCCTTTTTTCTAATACAAGCGACTCATCATTAAGTCTTAAAATGCTTAAAATTTTTTGCATAAACGTCTAAGGGAATGGAGGGATGCAAAATAAATGTTTTAATTCAGGAACAAATATAATATTGAAAATTATAAAATACAGACACATAGATGCATCAGTAATGAATAATTCCTGATTTAAAGTTCTTTAAAATATTTATTTTGGTAAATTAAAAATAAACAACAATTTTATTTACTAATCAGCAACCAATGCAAACTATTTCTCAACGCTTTACAGCCCTTGATGTCTTCAGAGGCATGACCATTTGTTTGATGATCGTTGTAAATACACCCGGTAATGGAGAAACCACTTTTGCGCCTTTGGAACATGCACACTGGAATGGATTTACCCCAACGGATCTTGTATTTCCATCCTTTATGTTTGCCGTAGGCAATGCCATGAGTTTTGTAATGCGCAAATGGGAAACACTTCGAAGTTCGCAGGTAGTGGCCAAAATTTTAAAACGCACCTTCCTTATTTTTTTATTGGGTTACCTGATGTATTGGTTTCCATTTTTCCGCCTGGATGAAAACAATCATTTTAGTCTTTCGCCTATAGCCGATACCCGCATCTTTGGCGTACTACAACGCATTGCGCTGGCCTATGGAATTTCAGCTTTGATGATTTATTTTTTAAAATTGCGCACAACGGTCATCATTACCATATTGATATTGATTGCATACTGGCCTGTGATGCTTTATTTTGGCGATGCGGCGGATCCATTGGATGTACATGGAAATGCGGTATTGAAACTGGACACCTGGCTAATTGGTACAAAACATTTATACAATGGTGAAGGATTTCCATTTGATCCTGAAGGATTGTTAAGCACTTTTCCTTCCATTGGAAATGTAGTTGCGGGCTATTTGGTGGGAAAATTTATTCAGCGCCAGGGAAAAACTTATGAAGGATTAACCAAACTGTTGCTGGCAGGTCTTGTATTGCTGATCATCGCTCATTTCTGGAACTATGTTTTTCCCATCAATAAAAAATTATGGACCAGTTCCTTTGTATTGCATACTGTGGCGCTTAGACTGTATGATACTTGCCGCAATTATCTATATTATTGATTTCAAACATCACACTAAATGGACTTATTTTTTTGAAGTATTTGGCAAAAATCCTTTGTTCATCTATTTATTATCCGAAATACTGATCGTAATATTATATATGATTGAAGTAGAACCGGGTGTATCGGTGTATAGCTGGTTGTTTTTACATATTTTCAGTTATGCCACTCCGTATGTCGGATCATTGCTTCTGGCTATATTTTATATGCTTATCTGCTGGCTGGTTGGATATTTCCTGGATAAAAGAAAAATTTATGTGCGGGTATAAGCAGGAATTTTAATACAATAACGCTTTAGAAAGAGTGTACTTGTTGCAACACAAGAGTACGATGAATTTGAAATGCACCGAATTACAAGCTATCATATTCAACCCTTTCAGGGTTGGAAGCCATTGAAATTCATTTACCACAGATTTCACCTGCGGCTACTAAAATTGAAGCCCTTCGGGCTTCTTACCCTTTTATTAATGTGATTTTTTAAAATGCACCCTTTAAAAATTACGCATATTTAAAAAGAAAAAGTTTAAAATTGGAGATTTTGTAACTTTCCAAGCCCATAGAAATCTCTAAATTCCTGGCAAATGAAATACACCATGTATACCACAATGCTTTTAATGCTTTTCTCCTGTTCTCAGAGCACCGATAATGGAAAAGCACAGCAAAACCGTATAGACAGTTTGGAATCTAAACTTACCAATGTATATACACCCGGTTTTGGTGAATTTATGAGTAGCATCCAGGCGCATCATGCCAAACTTTGGTTTGCCGGGCAATATCAAAACTGGCAACTGGCTGATTTTGAACTACATGAAATAGAAGAAGCTTTGGTAAAGATTCAAAAATTCAATACCGAAAGGCCAGAATCGAAAGATATTAAAATGATTAATCCAGCGATGGATAGTATTAAAAATGCCATTCAGCAAAAGAACCCAATATTGTTTAAAAATAGTTTTGTACTATTAACAAATACCTGCAATAGTTGCCATAAAGCAACACAACATGAATTTATCCGGGTAACTGTTCCTGCCGCATTGCCGGTAGTGAACCAGGATTTCAAACCTGTTCAATAAGAGTTTAATAATTATTTTCCAGGTTTGATTTTGGTATGGAATTATATAAATTTCTTTGTGAACTCCAGATATAATGTTGTTGAACAAACCAGTACTCACTCAATGGTTTCATCATTAGAAAAGGGCAGTTTATAGGAAAATACAGAAGAATTGAATCCGGATTCATCTTTTTAAACCGTATAAGGAACGGTGCTCAGATTTAATTTTTTCACAGAAAAAGGTTGTAATTAGTCGCAAAAAGTTGCCATAAAAAACTGAACCCCGAACTGAGCGTAGCAACAGGCGATGCCCAATGATATATAGCTGGTAACAAAATATTCATTTCCACATTCGGCAATTCCATTGATTTAACGTACCTTTGCGCCCTCATTTTTGTGTTGATGGGTGCATTAAGTAATTTTGATCTTCAGTTTTCACCTGTTTATTTCAGTCATCAGCCCATTAACTTAATAATTTTATGAATATAAGAAACATTGCCATTATTGCACACGTTGACCACGGCAAAACTACCCTGGTTGACAAGATTTTACACGCCACCAAGGTTTTCCGCGACAACCAGGAAACCGGTGAACTGATCATGGATAGCAACGACCTGGAACGCGAACGCGGTATTACCATTTTCAGCAAAAACGCCGCAGTTGAATACAAAGATGTAAAAATCAATGTAATAGATACTCCGGGTCACACTGATTTTGGCGGTGAAGTGGAACGGGTTTTGAAAATGGCCGATGGCGTACTGCTGCTGGTAGATGCTTTTGAAGGACCAATGCCACAAACACGTTTTGTATTGCAAAAAGCATTACAACTGAATCTGAAACCGATCGTAGTTATCAATAAAGTAGATAAAGCCAATTGCCGTCCCGATGAAGTGCATGATGCGGTTTTTGAATTGTTTTTTAACCTCGATGCTACTGAAGAACAGCTTGATTTTCCTACCTTTTATGGTTCCGGAAAAAATGGCTGGTTTAATGACAGTTTAACCCAAACGGAAGACATTCATCCTTTACTGGATGGTATTTTGAAATATGTTCCTGAACCAAAAGTGGATGAAGGTCCATTGCAAATGCAGATCACTTCGCTCGATTATTCTTCCTTTCTTGGGTCGTATCGCCGTTGGTAAAGTAAGCCGCGGAGTAATTAAAGAAGGTCAGACCATAGCGCTGATGCAGGCCGATGGCATCATTAAAAGATCCAAAGTAAAAGAATTGTATATGTTTGAAGGAATGGGTAAAAGAAAGTAACTGAAGTAATTGCGGGTGATATTTGCGCCGTAGTAGGTCTGGAAGATTTTAATATCGGTGATACCATTGCTGATTTTGAAAATCCGGAAGCATTACCGGTGATCAGCGTGGATGAACCAACGATGAGCATGCTGTTCAGCATCAACAACTCACCTTTCTTTGGTAAAGATGGAAAATTTGTTACCTCCCGTCACCTGCGCGACCGCCTGATGAAAGAAACGGAAAAAAACCTGGCTCTGCGAGTAGAAGATACGGACAGTGCCGATAGTTTCCTGGTTTTTGGACGTGGTATCCTGCATCTGGGTATCCTGATCGAAACCATGCGTCGCGAAGGTTATGAATTACCGTTGGTCAGCCGCAGGTATTGGTAAAAGAAATTGATGGCAAAAAATACGAACCTTATGAAATATCTGGTGGTTGATGTTCCGTCTGATTTCAGTGGTAAAGTGATTGACCTGGTTACACAGCGCAAAGGTGAAATGCTGGTGATGGAAAGCAAGGGTGAAATGCAGCACCTGGAATTTGAAATTCCTTCACGCGGTTTGATCGGACTGCGTTCGAATATGCTTACCAATACAGCCGGTGAAGCAGTAATGGCGCATCGCTTTAATGAATACAAACCCTGGAAAGGACCGATTCCCGGAAGAAACAATGGTGTATTGATTTCTAAAAACCAGGAACGTACAACCGCTTATTCAATAGATAAATTGCAGGATCGCGGAACATTTTTTGTAGATCCGGGAGAAGAAGTGTACACCGGCCAGATCATTGCCGAACATATCAAACCAGGAGATCTGATCGTAAATGCGACGGAACGAAAAAAGCTCACCAACCACCGTGCGAGCGGTAGTGATGATGCATCCCGCATTGCTCCTAAAACTCTGATGACTCTGGAAGAATGTATGGAATATATCCAGCAGGATGAATGCATTGAAGTAACTCCGAAAAATATTCGTATGCGTAAGGTGATACTGACGAAGAAGAACGTAAAAAATCTTCTAAAAGTATGCAGGCAGCAAGCGCATAAAGCCCCAACCCTAAAGGGAGGAGAGAGAAACCGTTCTAATAGCAATGCTGTTAGAACGGTTTTTTATTGCCTGTAACTTAGGCAGGAACAAAAAAAACATCCGGATTTTAATTCCGGATGCTTTTTTTAAATATCAAACAATTAAACAAAATAACAATTCAACAATTTACCTCTAACCATTCTTTGGCGGTCTGCTTCCACCCGGCTTCCCATGCCTTTGAGGCGGTCTTGGCCGGGATGGTTTTTCCGGTGGTTTAGACGATGGTTTATTCGTTTGCTGGTTATGCGGCTGGGCAGGCCGTACCGGCCTTGAAGGAGAAGCTGGTTTTGTTGTTGCTTCAGTACTCCGCGTATCCGGTTTTTTCCTGTCGCCCCCCCGTTCACCGGTAAATTTCACATCTCTTTCCTTATCCTTTCTCTTTTTACTATGCCGCTCCAGGCTGCGAAGACTTATTTGTCCTACCACATCTACAAATGTCGGTTCTATTTCTTTTATTTTAGTGGACAATAATTCAACAGGTTGAAGATCATCGGGTTTTTCACCTCTGTTATTCAGGCGTTGAATTTCCTTTACACGTGCAATGGTAAGCGGATATTGTTTGTTGGTATCCGGCAATACATACCACATCAGGTGACGGAAAATATCTTTTTTAATCAGGCTAGCCCTTCCTTTTGAGGTTTCAATGGTTTCCGCATTATTCGGAAAATCCTGCAATGCGTCCAGGTAAGTATCCAGTTCATAATTCAAACAGCATTTCAGCCTTCCGCACTGTCCGCTCAGTTTTGTCTGGTTGATAGACAGGTTTTGATAGCGTGCCGCCGTGGTGGTTACACTTTTAAAATCCGTCAGCCAGGTGCTGCAGCAAAGTTCGCGGCCGCAACTGCCGATTCCGCCCACTTTCCCCGCTTCCTGGCGGATCCCGATCTGGCGCATTTCCACCTTCACTTTAAACTCCGAAGCATATATCTTAATCATTTCCCTGAAATCCACGCGGTCTTCAGCCGTATAAAAGAAAGTAGCTTTTCGCCCGTCGGCCTGAAATTCCACTTCCGTAAGTTTCATTTGCAGGTTCAGTTGCCTGGCGATGGCCCGGCAACGCATCAATGCTTCCCTTTCCCGCGCTTTATTTTGATTGTACAGTTCCAGGTCTTTTTCTGTACTGCGACGTAAAATCCTTTTCATTTCCGGGTTAAACTCATCCACGCCTTTTTTCTTCAGTTGAAGGCGCACCAGTTCACCGGTCAGGCTCACTTCGCCCACATCAAAACCGCTTACGCCTTCCAGCGTTATCCATTCGCCTTTTTCAAAATACTGTAAGGTAGGATTGCGGTAAAATTCTTTCCTGCTGCCCTGCTTAAAGCTCACTTCAATCACTTTGCAATTACTTTCAGGATCACTGAAAGGCAGGTTCATCAGCCAGTCATGTACATTGAGGCGGTTACAACCGCCCGTACTACATCCGCCATTACTTTTGCAACCGTTCGGTTTGCCGGTTCCACAACTTCCACATCCCATATTATTTAGGTTAGAATCGTTAGTTAATACGGAATTTCTTTTGAGACCGGCTGTAGTAATGCTATTTAGCTTCGTTGTGTCACTCCCTTCAGCGCCTTTCTATAATTGGGCTGCAGTCGCGAAACCAACCATCCTGAGAAATGAAAAAAATTTCCTTCATCAATATTTATAATAAATAGCGGTACAAAACACATGCTGTATTGCAATTCTCAAAAATCGAATTGCCCCGTCTCACAAAAAATCCCTACCAACCTGTTTGACCCTTTGATAATCAAACCAGGCGGATAAATCAAAATTAGGAAAATGTACGCAATATAAATGATTAATAAGTTTCAGAGTCAGTTTTAGGCTGAAACAATAAGTAAAAACGAATGTCGCAGATAACCCTAAATTGAATAATGGCTCATTCTTGTTGGTCTCCTGATCAACAAGAATAAGCCACTCAGTTAATTTATGAAGTAGATAAAATGAAATTATTTAGTTTAACTGAAAGCTAAACTGGTCATGAGCTTCTGTTCGCCATGCAAATGATTGCGTAGTAGGCGATATTGCGAAAAAAGGTGAAAAGGTCTTTACTTCCACAGTTTTCCCATCCGGTAAAAATTCAAGGATGCGCAGCCAGCCATCGCCACCGTTTCCATACCACCCGCCACCAAGGGCCTGGGCATTAAAAACCATCTGCTGCACTTTTTTACCAGCGGCATTGGTATCCGTTTTAAACGCGGTATGCGCTTTAGCATCATTTGGCGCTCCAATATGTCCGGCAAAAACCATTTCAATATTTTTAGACGGCTGAACCAGCTTTTTAAATAAAGCTGCTCCATAATTTCCATCTGTTATGGGATAATTTTCTTTTTCAATATGTTCATTTTTAGCATTCATATAAGAATGGGTAAGCAAAACAATCGTGTGGTCTTTATATTTTTCCTGGTTGATAACCTGTTTAGCCCAGGAGATAATTGTATCTCTCGGGGCAAATTCCAAACTAAGAAATAAAAAGTTTTTCCCGGAAGGCGCCTTAAATTCAAAACTGGCATTTTCAAGTGTAGGAATATTTTCACCGTTCATTCCTACTTCGCGCACAAGTTTCTGAGTCAGGAAATTTTTATCAACAGGAAAATATTTATTAAAATTCGATTTCCTGTTTTCAATGCTTTTGTATCCATAATCGTGGTTGCCCGCGGCAGTGATATAAGGAACTTTTCCATCCAGGCGGCTGAAAGCACGCGCAACAGATGCCCATTGCGCTTTACTGGGCTGATTGGCATGAATGCTATCCGGGTTAATCATTTCATTGTGCTCCACCAGATCGCCGGTACACAATACCATTTTAATATTGAGCAGGTCAACATTTTCGCTGATCCAGGCAGTCATCAATTCAAGTAAAGGCTGGTTGCGCTCATATTTTACATATGTTTGAGGATCAGGCATAAGAATCATAGACCAGGATCCCGGATGGCTCAATTTTGGAGCCGAATATTTTTGTTGCGCCAGGATGGCATTGCTAAAAAACAAGAAAATAACCAGAATAACGGAAAGCTTTTTATACAGGTGCTTCATATCAATCATTGTTTGGCAAAATAATATTTTTAATAGATCATCAAACTTATTAAAAAAAGATATAATTTTTAGAAAAAGAAGGATTATGAAATTATTAAGCAGGTTTTTATTAGGCTAACTATGAAAATTAGCAGGTATTGATTCAAATTAATTTCTTTGCCATTGCTGGTCGTTGACCAACAACAATCAAATAGGGATTATTATACGTCAAATCTCAGTTTCCGGCACTTCGGCAGGAATTATTAAGCGCCAAGTGTTTTCGCTTTTATTTCTTCGCCATTGTTGGTCGCCTGGACCAACAACAATCAAATCTCTATTTCAGGCACTTCATTTTGAGTGATCAATCGTCCAAGTGTTTTCTCTTTCATTTCTTCCACGCTTATACCCGGCGCTCTCTTCGCCATTGTTGGTCGCCTGACCAACAACAATCAAATCTCTATTTCAGGTACTTCATTGGGTATGATCAACCGGCCAAGTGTTTTATTTTTTATTTCTTCCACGCTTACGCCAGGCGCTCTTTCCAATAATAAAAAACCATCCGGCGTTACCTGGATGACTGCTAGATCGGTTACAATTTTTTTTACACAATTGATACCGGTAAGCGGTAAGGTGCAGGCTGGTAATAATTTACTTCTCCCTTTCGGATCGGTATGCTGCATTGCTATAATAATATTACGGGCGCTAGCCACAAGGTCCATAGCACCTCCCATTCCTTTTACCATTTTGCCGGGAATTTTCCAGTTGGCGATATCTCCTTTTTCACTCACTTCCATTGCGCCTAATACGGTAAGGTCAATTTTTCCGGCCCGGATCATGCCAAAACTTTCCGCGCTATCAAAAAAAGCACTTCCCGGAATTGTGGTTACAGTTTCCTTTCCGGCATTGATTAAATCCGCATCTATCTCATCTTCTGTAGGATAAGGGCCCATTCCTAAAATTCCATTTTCACTCTGGAGTATTACGGTCATGGTATCAGGAATATAATTGGCTACAAGCGTTGGAATGCCAATACCGAGATTTACATACATGCCATCCTTTAATTCTTGGGCTATTCGCTTTGCGATTCCAAATTTATCTAATGCCATAATTTTTTGATTTACCAGAAATCAACCTGATTTTTATTTATTTCTTCAGGGCCTTGCTAATCTTATGGTTCTTCTCTCAATTCTTTTTTCATAATCAACGCCCTGAAAAATGCGGTGTACATACACTCCGGCTACATGCACCATGTCGGGATCCAGTTCACCTGGTTCCACAAGATGCTCTACTTCCGCAATGGTAATATCCCCGGCCTTGGCCATGGAAGTGGAATAATTACGGGTTGTTTTCCTAAAAACAAGATTTCCCATTTTGTCTCCTTTCCAGGCTTTTACCATTGCAAAACGCGCATGCAATGCCATTTCCATCAAATACATCTTTCCGTTAAACTCTCTTATCTCCTTCCCTTCCGCCACTTCAGTACCATACCCGGCGGATGTAAAAAATGCCGGAATTCCCATTCCGGCCATTTGAATACGGGTGACAAGCGTACCCTGGGGAATGAGATCTACTTCAAGTTCTCCGGAAAGCAACTGGCGTTCAAATTCAGCGTTTTCACCTACATAACTGGCCATCATTTTTTTGATCTGCCTTCCTTTTAATAATAATCCCAACCCAAAATCATCCACGCCCGCATTGTTTGAAATACAAATAAGATTTTTGACGCCTTTGCTTACAAGGGCTGATATGCAGTTTTCAGGAATACCGCATAAGCCAAAACCGCCCAGCATAATGGTGCTGCCGTCTTCCACATCATGCAATGCGGCATTTGCGTTTACAAACACTTTATTCATAAACAACAAGTTAAAACTAAGTAGGGAAAATTTCAAATAAATCAGTGTTCCGTATTTGGACGATCCGATTTCGAGCGATAGAGATCATTCCTTTTTTCTGCACCATAAGTGTTTACAGAATCCATTAAAGCCTTCAATAAATCAGGGCGGCCTTCATAAAAAGCAAGACTCTGGTAGAAGGTTTTTTTATCCGTTTCATGAATGCTCAATACCTTGGAATAGAGTTCAGCGTTCTTTCCTTTATACTTATCAGGTTCCTGCAGTACAAGCTGATCGGCAAGCATAAACTCCCAAACCATAACTTTCATTTTTCCCGGTGGAATAACGTCACCGGGGATTTTGTTATCAGAAGAACAACCTGCCAAAAACATTAATCCGAAAAAAAATAAGATGATCAACCGCTTCATTTCAAATCAGCTTTGTATTTACTAATATTGGGAACATCCACCTGTGATAATATATCCAGCGCCTGGTTTTTGATATCTGGAGCCGCTTTTTTAAAAATACCGGTTAGTTCCTGGTACTTACTTTGAATAAAAAACTGCAAAAACATGGTGTTAGGGTTTTCCCTGTTGAAGGTTTGCAGTTTGGATAATGCCATAATAATGTTTTCACGTCCTTCCTGTTCATTATCATACATTTTATCCAATCCGGAACGGTAATAAGTATAAATGATATCATGCAATACATTGTAGCGTGTATTCATAATATTTTCTGCAAGCCAATAGCGGTTGCGCAAACCATCAAAAGCTTTCCATCCGCTGATACCGCGGCTTTCGGGGGAGTTATTTACAATATTATTTGCTTTTTGAAAATAAGTAACGCCGGCTTTGGGAGCAAAAGAATCATAATCCATGCCTAAGATCATATATACATAATAGGCGAATATGGCTGTAAGATTCGCAGCTAAAGGATCGGTGCCCGAAACACGGTTTTCATTAAATTCCACCGGCTGGTATTCAATATATTTAAAATAAACATCCGGATCCTGAAAGTTGATCAGTGCCGATTGATAGGATGCATGGTAAACCGGGCGCGCCGCCTGTACGGTAAGCGTTGCTTTAAACAAATTGTCATCCCCTGATTCAATATTCAATAAAAAATTACAAACTATTTTTTCCTGTGGCTGAAAATTATCGTTGGTCCATTTTCTGCTGTTAAGCAAATTGGTTAATTGGTTTTGAAGCGTTGTAAAAATTTTTTTATCTACCGTACTGCCCACCCGTTGGGATAATACGGTTACTTTGGCCTGTAATTCCTGGGCTTGCATTGGCAAAAAAGCCAATAAAAATAATCCGGCTAAAAACAGGTTACGCTTGATCATTTATTTTTTGAATAATACTATTTACGATAGAATCCGCAATTTGCTGCTTGGATGCCAGATCAAAGTTAGTCTCATTTCCCTGGGCATCAAAAATGGTAATTTTATTGGTATCAAATCCAAAAGTTGCATTTTTATCGCGCATGGAATTAAGGATGATCATATCGGCATTCTTGTCTTTCAGCTTTATTAACGCATTTTGTTTCTCATTATTTGTTTCGAGCGCAAAACCGGCTAAAAACTGGTTTTCCTTTTTTTTCAGGCCTAAGGATTTCAAAATATCTTTTGTTTTAACCAAATTCAAAACCAGTTCACCATCCTTTTTTTTGATTTTTTCCGGTTCCGGGCGTGCAGGCCTATAATCCGCAACGGCAGCGGAAAGTACAGCTATATCCGTTTGAGCAAACAAATCCATGCAAATATTGTACATTTCTTCGGCTGAAGTTAAAGGAATCACCCTTATGGAAGGCGAAGGTTTTGGAAGCGCATTTGGTCCTGTAACCAATACAACTTCCGCTCCCCGGGTATTAAAGGCTTCGGCGAGTGCAAATCCCATTTTCCCGGAAGAATGATTGCCTATAAACCTTACCGGATCAATCGCTTCATAAGTGGGGCCCGCGGTAACCAATATCTTTTTACCCGCTAAAGCATTATCCTTTGCCAGCTGATGTTTTATCTGCAATAAAATATCTTCCGGTTCGGCCAACCTGCCTTCTCCGGACAATCCGCTGGCCAATTCACCTTTTTCCACATCAATAATCGTATGACCAAAACTTCTGAGTGTTTCCAGGTTTCTTTTAGTAGCCGGATGCTTCCACATATCTTCATCCATCGCGGGCGCAACCATTACCGGGCAAACAGCCGATAAATATACGGCAAGCAATACATTGTCACAGGCTCCATTTGCCATTTTTGCAATCGTATTACAGCTTGCAGGAGCAATGATAAAAAGATCCGCCCATCGTCCGAGCATTACATGGTTGGCCCAGGTATCTTCTGTAAAAAGATCGGAATAAACTTTATTTTTTGAAAGTGTGGACAATACCAGTGGCGATACAAAATCTTTGGCTGAGGGGGTAAGTACCACTTTTACTTCAGCTCCCGATTTTATCAATAACCGGATCAGCAATATTGCTTTATATGCGGCAATACTGCCCGTGATCCCTATCAATATTTTTTTTCCGGCTAACATGAATCCTGATTGAATACTCAAAATAACAAAAAACGACAGTATTGAACTGCCGTTTTTTATTTTACCTGATATAAAACAGTCTATCTGAAAAGATCATCTTCATTTTTGCGATAGTAAATCTTGTCTTCCATAAATTCCTGGGTTGCAAGAATAGCCGCGTTTGGCATTTTTTCATATGCTTTGGAAATTTCAATCTGCTCTTTATTTTCATGAATTTCTTCCAGGCTGTCGGTATGGCTGGCAAATTCTTCCAGCTTATTGTGCAATTCTTCCTTGATGGCAATATTGATCTGATTGGCCCTTTTTGCGATTACTGCAATGGATTCATATACATTTCCGGTACGGTTTTTAATATCAATCAGGCTTTTTGTTTCTACTACATTAGGTGTACTAGCGCTGAGTTGTCGCCTTAATTTGCTCATTTTGTATGTGTTTTATAGAATTATTTGAAAGTGATTTGTATTCCTCTACCTGCGATTTCAGTTTGCTATCCGGAAAACGTTCCGAAAAATCCGAACATTCCACCAAAACTTTTTCATATCGCTCCTCCTGTTTATCAGTAATGCTCATTTGAGCATATTTAAAATAAGACCTGATAACATCCAGTTTATAAGCATCACTTTTGTCGGAATCAGGATAATCATCCATTAATGTACTGAAAGCAATGGCAGCTGCTTTGAAAAAGCCAAGATCGTAATACAGTTGAGCAGCTTTGGTTTCCTTTTGTTCCAGCTTCTCCCTGCAAACTACAATAATATTCTCCGCTTCTTTTATTTTGGGCGAACCGGGATGGGTATTAATAAAAGCCTGCATCAGCGCAATACTTTTGATCGTATTGGTTTGATCGAGATCAACTTTAGGAGATTGTTTATAAAAGCTGTATGCCCGCATGTATTCGCATTCTTCCGCCCTTGGCCCATTGGGGAAATTTTCGGTATAAGTTTTAAACAGGTTTTCCGCGTTCATATAATCGCGCTGATTAAAGGCACAATAAGCATATTTATAAAACATGTCCTCATAACGGGCCGTACCTTTAATATAAGGAAACAGTTCATCAAAAAGATGCTGTGCCTTATCATATTTCTTTTGTGCATAATACTGCTCAGCCATTTTATACTTGTATTCATTGTCTTTACTCTTCAGTACTTTTCCATATTTGGAAGCACAGGAAGATAATAAAATGCCGGCGACTAATAGCTGAATGAGAATCTTCATAAAGTCTGCAAAATTAGGTTTTCTCCGGCAATATATACACTGCAAGTTTTTATAAATAAAGCGCAGCGTTAATTATATGCCAAATCATTTGAAATTCACAAAGTTCATAATCGGTATGGCACTATGTTTTCATACATAAGTTCTTCATCGAACTTAGGTTTTATAAGAAGTAATTTTATTAACAAGCATGCAATTATACAATTGCATTATTTTTGGACTTTAAAAATCGGAAATGAAAAAAATTAATTTTGTTTTATTTTTTATGGTATTTTTTAGCGGCTTGTCATTCGCACAATCAGCTAATACGGCAAAGAGTATTTTAGATCGTGTAAGTGCTAAATTACAATCGTTTAAAGGCGTTACAGCCAATTTTACTTATACTACCAAGGACAGGAATAATGTAAAAAGAGGATCGGTAAGCGGGCAGATTTCTATTAAAGGGCAAAAATATTATTTGAAACAAGGTTCTACAGAAATTTTTTGCAATGCCGTTAAAACCTGGAATTTTAATGGCGACAATGAAGTAACGGTTGCCGATGTGGACGATGATAGCAAAACCTTAACTCCTCAAAAACTTTTATCAAATTTTTATGATAAGGATTTTACCTATCAGCTGGTTTCTTCAGCCGGAAATTTCTATCAGATAGAATTGATCCCGGTGGATAAGCGGAAAAATTTTAAGCAGGTAAATGTATTCATTGATAAGACAAAAGATCTTATCACCAAAGCGAAGGTGATAGACAAATCGGATAATACAATAGAGTTCAGTCTTTCAAATGTAAATACAAACGCCACACTTCCGGATTCGAAATTCATTTTTGATGAAACCAAACATCCGGATGTAGAAGTGATAACCCAATGAGTTGAAACCCATTGTAAAAAGGTTCCTTTTCTTGCAAATATTTATAAATTTCACTACTTTTCATCCTTAACATAAAAGATGATTATCACCATTGATGGATACTCCTCCTGTGGAAAAAGCACCCTTGCCAGGCAATTGGCCAGGCAATTGAATTATGTCTTTATTGACAGTGGCGCCATGTACCGGGCCATTACTTTATATTTTTTACGCAACCGGGTAGATTGGGAAAAATCTGCTGAAGTAAGAAAAGCATTAAAAAACATCAGCCTTGAATTTATTTATAACCCGGAGACAAATGAAACTGAGATCTTCCTTAACGAAGAAAATGTAAGCTCCCCTATACGGGAAATGCTTGTCAGCGATTCGGTATCAGAAGTTTCTGCCATTAAAGAAGTGAGGGATTTTGCCGTAGCCCAGCAACAAAAAATGGGCGAAAATAAAAACCTGGTAATGGATGGCAGAGATATCGGAACCACAGTGTTTCCCAATGCTGAATTAAAAATTTTTATGGAAGCCGACCTGGCGGTAAGGGTAGAGAGAAGATTTAAAGAATTATTTAAGCAAAATTCAAATATCAGTATTGATGAAGTAAAAGCCAATCTTGCAATGCGGGATTATATTGATACCAACAGGGAAATAAGTCCTCTCCGGAAAGCGGACGATGCGCTTATTTTGGATAATACTTTTCTTACTCCTGAAGAACAGTTGGCTTTAACGATTGAGTGGGTGAGCGAAAAAGAGAATGGTTGATGGTTGATAATTGGTCAATGCTTTCAAAAGCTAAAACCAAGAAGGTTTTTGAAACCTTCTTGGTTTATCAAAAGTTTAAACCCGGAAGGTTTTTGAAACCTTCCGGGTTTGTCTAATTTCCTACTCTTTCATCATCTCCCGGATCACTTCAATTATTTCTTCCACATTTGGTTTGCTGAAATAATCGCCATCCGTTCCATAAGAAGGGCGGTGTGCTTTTGATGTAATCGTTCTGGGCGCTACATCAAGCAGGCGATAGCCATTTTGCTCCTCCATTACTTTATTATACATATAAGCCGAAGCGCCGCCGGGCACATCTTCATCTACAAATACAATCCGGTTGGTTTTCTTTAATGATTCCCCGATAATATGTGCAGTATCAAAAGGAATTAAAGTCTGCACATCCACTATTTCACATTGAATACCCAGAGATTGAAGCCTTTCCGCCGCTTCCTGTATAATGCGCAGAACAGATCCATAAGAAACAATCGTAACATCAGATCCCTCCCTTATAATTTCCGGAATTCCCAGGGGAACTGTAAATTCCAGCAAATTGGAAGGTAATTTTTCCTTTAAACGGTAACCATTCAGACATTCAATTACTATAGCCGGATCATTGGCTTTTAATAGAGTATTGTACATTCCGGCGGCCTGCACCATATTCCGGGGAACGCAAACATACATTCCACGCAAAGCATTTATCACCATACCCATTGGAGATCCGCTATGCCAGATACCCTCCAACCGGTGACCACGGGTGCGGATAATGACAGGGCAGCTTTGTTTACCGGCTGTTCGGTAGTGCATCGTAGAAAGATCATCACTTAAGGTCTGCAGGCCATACAGTAAATAATCAAGATATTGTATTTCGGCTATTGGACGCAATCCGCGCCATGCAAGACCGATTCCCTGCCCTACAATGGTTTGTTCCCGGATACCGGTATCAAAAATACGACTGATGCCATGCTTTTGCTGCAATCCGGAAAATCCCTGGTTTACATCTCCAATCTGGCCGACATCTTCCCCAAAAGCTACCAGCTTTGGATTATTGGTAAAAAGCAGGTCGAAGTATTTATTTAAAATTTCATATCCGTTTAAATCAGGCGCATTACCAGAAATAACGGGTTTAATTTCCTTTACTTTCAGAGCACTTTTTTCACCTTCATTATACAGGTAAGTATTATAAACAGCTTTATACTTTTCTTTTAATCCTTTGTAATGGTCTTTTATTTTTTGTGTTGAACCATTTTGGGGTCCCCGTTCAATTGCCAGGGCCAGGGCTTGCATCACATCTTTTCTTAAAGGTTCTTTATTGCTTTGAAGAACCGAAATGATTTCTTTGAATTCAGCTTCCATTTTCTCATCGGTCAGTTCCGCTTGCTGGAGCAGATCCACAGCCTCTTTCACTTCTGCTTTTATTGGTAAAAGATATTTGTTCCACGCATTTATTTTGCTTTGTCTCACTACCTGCTTGGCTTCAAGTTCTATGTCCTCTAATTCCTGGATGGAAGCAATACCGTTTTCGATAATCCACTCCTTCATTTTTCTAACCCCATCCCATTGTCTTTCCCATTCAAGCCTGTCTACGGGTTTATACCGCTCATGACTTCCGGAAGTAGAATGCCCTTGTGGTTGAGTGATATCTTCCACATGAAAAACAGCGGGGATATGAGTATCCCTGATTTTTTGAATAGCGGCCTCAAATACTTCACACATGCCGGCATAATCCCATCCTTTCACCCGGTAAATATCTATTCCATTTGAATCATCCCTTTTTTGAAATCCTTTTAAAACCGTGGAAATAGATCCTTTTGTTGTTTGAATCTTTTTAGGAACGGAAATTCCATACCCGTCATCCCAAACAAAAACGGCCAAAGGTATCTGCATAACACCGGCTGCATTAATTGCTTCCCAAAAATGCCCTTCCGAAGTAGAAGCATCGCCAATGGTACAAAAACAAATTTCATTTCCATTATCCGACAACTCAGGAAATGCTTTCAACCCGGGATTGGCTCTGAAAATTTTTGAAGTAAGCGCCAGGCCGACAGCACGCGGCATTTGTCCTGCCGTAGGAGCAATATCTGCAGAAACGTTTTTTCTGTTTATCAGGTCAAGCCAGTTTCCATGTTCATCCACATTTGGAGTGGAATAATGACTTACCATTTGCCTTCCCGCACTAAAGGGTTCATGTTCCGGATTAGAATCTGAATACAATTCTGCAAAAAACTGTTCGAAGTTAGCAAGGCCGGCAGCAAACATAAATGTCTGGTCGCGGTAATAGCCCGACCTGAAATCTCCTGGTTTAAAAAACTTAGCCATGGCTACCTGCGCTATTTCTTTACCATCGCCAAAAATTCCAAATTTTGCTTTTCCCGTAAGTACTTCCCGACGACCAATTAAACTAACTTCCCGGCTCTCAATTGCAATTTTATAATCATTCAATACCGTAGTACGGAAATCTTCATACGATAGCATATCTTGGTCGGCCTGAAGTAGTTTTGTATTTTCCATTTAGCAAAAATATTAAATTACCTTTTGCCGGAACACAATATTGTCGGATACTTTATTTTTCACAGCTCCGATAGAATGAATTGAATGTTTGAAACTTTATTAAGGATACCTTAAATTAAATCCTCCAGGCCATCAATAAATTTTTTTCTTGTGATTTATTAATATTTTTATCTCTTAAAAAATAACTCTTGCATGAAAAATGCGTTTATTTTATCTGTTGCACTGTTTATTTCAAGTATAATAAATGCACAGACACCGGCAGCAAAAACTGATACGCCTGCGGACATTAAAAAGAAAATTGAATTTAAGGAATTGGATCACGATTTTGGGAAAATACCATATGGTAAAGCTGTTTCCTTTGACCTGAAAATGAAAAATATTGGTTCAGATTCAATTAAGCTTGAAAATGTGCAGGTAAGTTGCGGCTGTACTACTCCAAAGTGGGAACCGGGTCCTTATGCTCCTGGCACGGAATTTTCAGTAAACCTCGGATTTAATGGATATGCAGACGGTCATTTTGAAAAATCAGTTGCAGTAATTTTTGAAGGTGGCTTAAGCCAGCAAATTAAATTCCATGGCGAAGGGGTACGACCTAGCGAAGAAGCGAACCCTACTGATGAAAAAACAAAACAGGGAAATCAGTAATTTTTATCTTTATAAATTAAACCTTTAAATTTTCAGGTTTAAACCACCAACCCTGGATTAAAATTTATAATTGTAAAAAATAGAGCGAATTCTCCCGGTAATTATCGGGAGCAATCAGAAAAAATAAAAATGAACACATGAAAAAAATCTTTTTAATTGCATTTCTTGCCTGGACAGGAATTGCTTTTGCGCAATCCGAAGCGCCTGTAAGTTTTAAAACCATGAAACATTCTTTTGGTAAAATAAAACAAGGCAATCCCGCTTCTACCGAATTTGCTTTTACCAATAATTCTGACAAACCCGTAATTATTGAAGTGGCCACCGCCGAATGCGGATGTACAACACCGGAATATCCCAAAACCCCGATAATGAAAGGAAAACAGGGAAGCATTAAAGTAACTTATAATGCAGCCAGCCCTGGCCATTTTGAGAAAAAAGTAACGGTAAAATTTGCCAATGTTGCTGAACCTGTGATATTGGTTATCGACGGGGATGTTGAAGCAAAAGGCAAAGCCAGATAATAAAGTAAATTTTAAATAATAAAAAAGAGACTGATTTGAAAAAATTCAGTCTCTTTTTTTATTTATTCCCATACATACTCATCGCTCCATTCCATTTTTGCATGAGCCGGATTCCAGGTATATGATCAGTACCCCATGGCACAATACTTGATTGAATTTCTCATAAAACTACATTATGGAAAACTTTTCAAATCCACAACATAAAGAAGGAACTTTTGCAAAGAAAATTGAAGACAAGACTGCACAAATCCCATCGGATGTATTTTTGTGGTGTGCAATAGGATCAATGGCGGCCTCACTCGTTCTTCAACTGGCCGGCAAAAAAGAAAAAAGTTTATTTGTAGGTCAATGGGCCGCGCCTTTCCTTATACTGGGCGTTTACAACAAAATGGTTAAACAACAAGGTCATGATTGAGTAATCGGACCTTTTTTTATTCTTCCTTTATTTTTCCTGTTACTGATTTTTTTCCCCAATCATTTAATAAGATAGAAAATTATATTTTTTTGTTGGTAGCTTTTTTGCAATAAGTCTTATAAATGATTATATGAAAAAAGTAACGCTAAAAGGCATTTGGGAAGTAATAAAAAATTCGTTTTCTGGTTTTTCTGACGATAAGGTAACAAAGATGAGCGGCTCTCTGGCCTATTATACAATTTTCTCCATGGCGCCGCTGCTGATAATTATCATTTCATTAAGCGGCTTATTTTTAGGTAAAGAAGCCGCAGAAGGAAAGATTTATGGACAACTTGCCGGTTTTGTTGGCACCGATACCGCAGTACAACTGCAGGAAATGATTAAAAACGCATCCCTTGCAGGTAAAAGCAAATTTGCGGCTATTATAGGCGGTGTTACTCTATTGGTAGGCGCAACAACTGTTTTTGCTGAAATCCAGGATTCTATTAATATTATTTGGGGCCTTAAGCCAAAGCCGAAAAAAGGCTGGGTTAAAATGCTCATCAACCGTTTTTTGTCTTTTTCCGTAATTATCAGCCTTGGATTTCTTTTATTGGTTTCATTAACCATCACATCACTGGTTGATGGGTTCAGCGAATCACTTAAAAATCATTTCCCGGATATTACGGTGGTGGTTTTTTATATTCTTAACATTCTAATTACTCTGGCAGTCATTACACTATTATTTGCGGTTATTTTCAAAGTGCTACCCGATGCGAAAATAAAATGGAAAGATGTTCTTTCTGGTTCCCTTGCCACTGCAATTCTGTTTATGTTGGGGAAAATGGCTATATCTTTTTATATAAGCAAAAGTAATGTTGGCAGTACTTATGGCGCGGCGGGCTCCCTGGTCATTTTATTATTATGGATATATTATTCCGCCATTATTCTTTATTTCGGCGCTGAGTTTACAAAAGCTTTTGCTGTAAAATTCGGTTCTGAAATTCATCCCGATCAATACGCGGTAACTACAAAAACAGTAGAAGTGGAAACCGGGAAAAAATCTGTTCAGGAAAAGGAAAACACAGACATTAAAACAACGGAAATAAAAAATCATTAAATCCCCGATAGTATTGAACAAGTCGTTTTCATCGCTTTTTTAAATAATTATTTAAAAGTTTATATTTATTTCTTTTGCTCCAATACCTTTGCACGCATGTTATTAGATGGAAAAATAGCTTCTCAATCTGTAAAAGAAGCATTAAAAGAACAAGTTAGTCAACTGGTAAAAGACGGTAAACGGCCTCCACATCTTGCAGCAATATTAATAGGAAACAATGGGGCGAGTGAAACTTATGTTGCCGGAAAAGTAAAAAGCTGCGCAGAAATTGGCTACGAATCTTCGCTTATCCGCTTCGATAGCGATGTAGACGAAGCAACTGTATTGGCACAAATAAGCGAGCTAAATGCTGATGACCGTATTGATGGCATCCTCGTACAACTTCCGCTTCCAAAACAGATCAGCGAACAAAAAATTATTGAGGCAATCCATCCGGACAAGGATGTAGACGGTTTTCATCCTGTAAGTATTGGCAAAATGGTGCAGGGATTAGAAACATTTATTCCAGCCACACCTTATGGCATCTTATTAATGCTTGAGCATTTTAATATTGAAACCAAAGGAAAACATGCGGTAGTAATAGGCAGAAGCAATATTGTTGGCCGCCCCATGAGCATATTATTGAGTAGCAACCATTCTTATGGAAATTGTACGGTTACCATTTGTCATTCCCATACAAAAAATTTAAATGAAATATGTCTCCAGGGAGATATTTTAGTAGCCGCATTAGGTAAAGCAGAATTTGTAAAAGCCGACATGGTAAAGGAAGGTGCAGTAGTAATTGATGTAGGGATTACACGGGTGGAAGACGCCACTGCAAAAAAAGGTTATAGATTGAAAGGAGATGTAGCATTTGCAGAAGTTGCGCCAAAAACTTCGGCAATAACCCCCGTTCCCGGTGGCGTAGGATTGATGACAATTGCCGGGCTGATGAAAAATACCCTAAGAGCCTACTTATCAAATCATTAAGTCAGTTGTTATTATAAGTATTTAAAAGCCAATGACGAATAAGGTCATTAACCATATTTAATGATTAAATTATTTATCATTGATAGCCAACGATAATAATTTTGGCCATTATTACCTTTGATAATCAATTGAATAATTATAAAAAAACAGTTTTAATTTTTAGAATTTTCAATCCTAAAAATATTAAAGCTGTTTTTTTGGGTTTTGGGAGGCAGACTATTCCCTACCTTTGCATTTTATGGATTTAACAGCTCATTTTACTACATTACCCGTCATGGAAGCGTTTTATACTTTGCAGGGTGAAGGATTTCATCAGGGCAAAGCTGCATATTTTATCCGGCTTGGAGGATGTGATGTAGGGTGTGTATGGTGTGACGTAAAAGAAAGCTGGGATGCTGAAGCACACCAAAAATTCAGGATTGATGAAATTGTATCCGCAGCCTCCGTATTTCCGGGAAGGATGGCAGTAGTTACAGGCGGCGAGCCTTTGCTCCACTCACTCGACCAGTTGACCGAACAATTGCATCAGGCTGGTTTTAAAACAAATATTGAAACATCGGGCTCCTCGCCTCTCAGCGGTAAATGGGATTGGATTTGCTTATCACCCAAAAAATTCAAAGCGCCTCTTCCTGAAATAGTTCCATTAGCACATGAATTAAAAGTGGTTATCTTCAATAAACATGATTTTCTGTGGGCAGAACAATATGCACAACAGGTAGCAGCCAGCTGTAAGTTATACCTTCAACCAGAATGGGATAAAGCTGAGCAGGTAACTCCAATGATTATTGATTATATTAAAGATAATCCGCAATGGGAACTCAGCCTTCAGATACATAAATATATAAATGTACCGTGAAGCACCTCTGAAGGTAGCTTTAAAAGCGGATGTATTTTTAATCCTTTAGAAATGAAAAATGTCCATACCTGCAATATATAAATTAGTATTTTTTTAGTGGCCTTGAAAATTGCTCAATAAAGGAAAAACGCTAAAGAGTGCGACGCAAGAAAAGCCAAATAGTAGTAATACTGCCTGGCTCAAAAAAATCTACTCCTTTTTTTATCCGCAGATCAAAATAAGCTCTACCTTAACAGCTCAAACCTGAAACTTAAAAATCATATCTTAGCGCAATGGTTATCAATTTAAGTGAAACACATAGCCTTGTCAGTAACTGGGTTAGTGAATTAAGAAGTACTGCGATTCAAACCGACCGGATGCGCTTTAGAAGAAATCTTGAGCGCATAGGTGAAGTGGCTGCCTATGAAATCAGCAAGCAGTTGCCCTGGGAAGAAACAACCATTCAAACTCCATTGGGCACACACAACAGCAAAATTTTGAAACAACAGCCGGTACTTGCTACCATCTTAAGGGCCGGTTTACCCATGCATCATGGAATTTTGAATTTTTTCGATAATGCGGATAACGCATTCATCTCCGCTTATCGCAAACATCACCGCGATGGAAGTTTTACAATAAGCCTCGAATACATCAGTTCGCCCTCTATCGAAAACAGGATTGTTATTATCAGTGATCCGATGTTGGCTACGGGTGCATCATTAATAAAAACAATTGAAGCAATAAAATCTGAAGGTAAGCCTGCTGAAATTCATGTTGTTACGGCGATTGCCTGTGCAGTTGGGATAGAACTGGTAGAAAGAGAATCAGGAAATGATATCAATTTCTGGTGTGGAGATATTGATGAAGAATTAACCGCCAAAGGATATATTGTTCCCGGATTGGGTGATGCCGGAGATCTGGCTTATGGAGCTAAAACACAATTTTAAAATTTAATGAATAATATCTAATTTGCCTTCTTTCAGGAATGGTTGTTCCTGATAAACCAACCTGTTAATGAGACAAGTTTTTCTTTTATCTGTTTGTTTGAGCTGCATCTTTTGCTGTGTAGCACAGGATCCTCATTTTTCCCAGTTTTTTGCCTCTCCCCTCACCCTTAATCCGGCATTCACGGGCAAGTTTGATGGCACCCTGCGTGTTGCAGGCAACTACAGGAATCAATGGCCTACCATTAACCGCGCCTTTCAAACAGAAACCGTTTCTGTGGATTTTCCCATTATGCAAAATAAAATCGCTTATACCGATACCTGGGGAGCCGGTATCATGGCATATTCCGATAAAAGCGCAAATGGCGCCGTTACCTTCAATTATGCCTCATTATCCACTGCTTTTCATAAAGGATTAGATGAAGATGGCTTTAAACAACTTGGAGTCGGTTTCCAGGGTTCTTACTCAAATATGGCGATCAATACCACAAAATTAACTTTTGAAGATCAGTTGACTCCTTCCGGTTTTACCGGCGTTACTTCAGAAACCTTTAATCAATCCAATCTTAAGAAAAGTTATTTCGATTTAAACGCGGGTATCCTGTTTACAAGCAGTTCCACAATAGATAATAATTTTTATGCGGGCATTAGCCTTTATCATATTACCCGGCCGCGGCAGGAATTTACCGATACAGGATATTATCTTTTAAACCCAAGGTTTACCTTTCATACCGGCGGATATTTTCCTGTAGGAGAAACAACTATTTTGCACCTGAGCGCTTTATACAGCAGCCAGGCCAAAGCTCATGAGACCTTATTGGGCGGTGCTTTTCAATTTCCGGTTGGCGATCATGACCTGGCAAACGGCGTTAGCTTTTATGCCGGAAGCTGGCTTCGCCTGAAGGATGCAATAATTCCTTATTTGGGATTAGAATATAATGATTTCAGACTTGGAATAACTTATGATGTAAATGTTTCAAATTTAAAGACGGCTTCCCAAAGCCGCGGAGGAATTGAGATCTCCCTGATTTACATTGCCAAATCCGGTAACAGCAAAGGGCTTCCTTGTCCAAAGTTTTAGATTTAGGATTTTAGATTTATGATTTATGAATTGGTCATTAAATCCTAAATCTAAAATCCTAAAACCTAAATTATCTCTAACTATTTCTTTAAAGAATCCCCCATATGCATGGTATCATTCCTATGCATAGAATCATTGTGAGATGAATCAATGGGCTGTTGCATTGTACTGTTTGAATTACCTTCCGAAGGACCTAATCCCATGCTATCGGTTGCATTTTCATTGTGCTTATTATTATTACAAGCTACAAATGCACCCGCGATAATAAAAATTGCTAATAATTTTTTCATGATCTTTGTTTTAACCTGAACGAATTATATACAACAAACAATAACCATGCAATTTATAAGGATTGTGTAAAAATTAACCGCGTCAATTATTTTTTGCGGAAAAAAATCCGCACAGGCACTCCCCTGAAATCAAAATTGGAACGCAATTGATTTTCAAGATAATTCCTGTAAGGTGTTTTAATATCATCCGGATAATTGGTAAAAAAAGCAAAAGAAGGGGTATGTGTAGGTAATTGAGTAATGTATTTTATTTTAATGGAATTACCTCTTACAACCGGTGCATGATATGCGGCAACGGCTTTAAGCATCACTTCATTTAACTTGCTGGTAGATATTTTCCGTTTTTTATTATCAAATACTTCCAAGGCGGTTTCCATTCCTTTAAATATCCTTTGTTTCTCAGTTGCTGAAATAAAAATGACCGGAAAATCAGTAAAAGGAGCGAGTTTTTCTTTTAATCTTTTTTCATAGTCGCGGGCAGTATTGGTATCCTTTTCTATTAAATCCCATTTATTTACCAAAACCACAATTCCCTTTCCCTTACGTGTGGCAAGGGAAAAAATGTTTACGTCCTGGGCAGTGATGCCTTTTTCGGCATCCAGAAGCAGCATGCAAACATCGGCTTCGTCCATTGCTTTAATTGCACGGATAACCGAATAAAACTCGAGATCATCTTTCTCCTTACTTTTTTTCCGGATACCAGCCGTATCTATTAGTATAAATTCTTTCTGAAAAAGTTTGTACCGGGTATGAATGGTATCCCGCGTAGTACCGGAAATATCGCTAACAATTGTGCGATCTTGCCCAACCAAAGCATTCAACAAGGAGGATTTTCCAACGTTCGGCTGTCCGATTATGGCAAATTTAGGAATAGGATTGTCCGTTTCGGCTTCCTCTTCCGGCAATTTTGTATCAGCGGTAATGGCATCCAATAATTCACCCGTTCCACTACCGGTCATACTGCTTAAAAAGTATATATGCTCAAATCCAAGACTGTAAAATTCATTTGCATCCAATAACCGGCTATGATTATCCACTTTATTTACAGTAAGAAAAACCGGCTTGGTTGTGCGACGCAATAAATCAGCCATGGATTCATCCAGGTCGGTTATTCCGGTTACTGCATCTGTCATAAAAATAATGGCATCGGCTTCCTCGATCGCTATTTTTACCTGCTTACGGATCTCCGTTTCAAAAAGATCTGAACTCCCTGGCACAAAACCTCCGGTATCAATGACATTAAATTTTTTCCCGTTCCAGTTTCCTTCACCGTATTGCCGGTCGCGCGTAACGCCGCTCACATCATCCACAATCGCCTTTCTTTCTTCAAGCATACGATTGAAAAATGTACTCTTACCCACATTTGGTCTGCCTACTATTGCTATTGTAAAACTCATGAACATTCCCTTTTGAAAGGGTATTTTTTAAAAATTATTATTAAATAAGCCTTCAATTTTATTCCATCAGAGAAAAAACCGGCTAATGATAACCATATTCCTTTAGTTGCATTTCATTATCCCGCCATTTTGGGCGGACTTTAATGAAGATCTGAAGAAATACTTTTTGCTGCAAAAACGCTTCAATGTCGGCACGCGCCAGCGTTCCGATCTGCTTGATCATTTTTCCGCCTTCACCCAGCAGAATTCCTTTTTGCGTTTCGCGCTGCACAATAATATCTGCCTGTATTTTTATCAGGGTTTGCTTTTCTTTAAATTCATTTACTACCACGGTAGTGTGATAAGGAATTTCATCGCCAAACAATTCAAATATTTTTTCCCGGATCATCTCTCCCACAAAAAAACGGGTAGGAAGATCCGTTAATTCATCTTCGCTATAAAAGGGCAAAGCTTCCGGAAGAAAGGATAAAATTGCGGCTATTAATTCATCGAAGTTGTCCTGCTTTAAAGCAGATATCTTTATTATTTTTTTGCAATATGGCTTGTTGGAAAAAAATTGTTCCGCGGCCTGTACCTGCGCAGGTTTTGCAGCATCTGTTTTATTCAGGATCACAATTGCGGGAACCTTTAATTTTAATGCCAGAAAAATTTCATCATTTTTCTGTAGATCTTCCTTTACATCTACAATAAGAAGGGCTACATCCGCATCTTCAAGTGCATTTTTTACTGACCGCATCATCTTTTCATGCAGCCGGTATCTTGGCTCAATAATTCCAGGTGTATCAGAAAAAATGATCTGGTATGCACCCGGTTTTGTTACAATTCCTTTAATTCGGTGCCGCGTTGTTTGTACTTTGGAAGATACAATTGCCAGTTTTTCACCCAATAAGGCATTCAGCAATGTGCTTTTACCCGCATTGGGCATACCAAAAATATTTACAAAACCTGCTTTCATGTCAATTTCACAAAGATTGGTGTCCGATATTTATCCAGGTAAAAAACTAAATACCCATCAAAATTATTTCACAATTAAAAGATGTTTTATTTAGAAAAATAAAAATTTCCCTTTAACCGTCTCTTTAAAAAGTGCCGGAAGGTAATCATAAATCATCAAAAACTATGTTGCTTTGCTACTTTGGACTGGTATAAACAAAAAATGAAACCCTCTGCAGGCTTCATTTTTTTATAGGATATTAAAAAAGTCGGGTAATATTTTAAAAATATAATGGAAAACAATAATCAGGCACCTTCTTTTTTAGAAATAATTTCAGACAATTTATTTTTCCCTTTTACTGCTTTATCCTTAATAGAAGATCCCAACTGATTAAAAGATTCTGATAGATGGGACCGGGTTCCTTTTCCGCTGTCAGGAGCAAAAAGTAATGCAAGAATTCCTCCAACGGCTGCACCAATAATCATAGAAACTACAAGGTCCTTATTATCCCTGTCATAGGAACAATCAGTTGATAAATTTTTAAGTTCTTTTTTAAATTTCATAGCTTTAAATATTTGATGGTTTAAAAAAGTCTGTTATTGGTTTTGAAATGTTACGATCACTTAGACCGGGTTTATTCTAAATAAAACCTGAATTATCATTTATTAGAATAATCAAGTTTCGCACCAATAAAAATGTGTCATTCATTATTTTAACAAGAATAGAGCCAGAAGCGATGATAATATATAAATGGTTCCGTTATTAATAATCACTAATAAAGAAAATGGTTCAACAATTTTAAAAAATATAGAAAATAAGATCATAGGGTAATACCATTTGGCTTTACGTCATTTTCTTCTGGAAAAATTTTTCAGTATTTTATAAAACATTCAGTAAGTTACGTTCCCGACATACAAAAAGAGCAATATTCTGTTAAGTATAAAAACTAATAAGCGCTTTGTTAAGAAGCTTAAGCCGAAACAAATTATTTTTATAACCAAAACTGTTTATGAAGTCATTATACAGTAACCGCAGGAAATTTATACGCAACACAACTTTTGCAAGCCTTGGACTAGGCTTGTCTGGACCATTTAGCACGGTATTGGCTCAAAAAAGCGCATTCAATGGGAAAAGAGTTGGAATCATTGGCCTGGACACTTCGCATAGCATTGCATTTACAAAAGAACTTAATGGCGCTGATGCAGGAAATCAATATGCAGGCTATAAAGTAGTTGCCGCTTATCCTTATGGCAGTAAGGATATTGAATCAAGTGTAAAGCGAATTCCCGGCTATATTTCAGAAATAAAAACAATGGGTGTTGAAATAGCCGGTTCCATTAAAGAACTCCTGCCAAAAGTGGATGTTGTTTTATTGGAAACCAATGATGGACGTTTACATCTCGAGCAGGCTTTACAGGTAATAAAGGCGGCCAAACCGCTATTTATTGATAAACCGGTTGCAGCTTCCTTAGCTGACGCGGTGAAAATCTATAAACAGGCCCGGCAAAATAAAGTACCCGTTTTTTCTTCTTCTTCTTTAAGATTTATGGCCAGTGCACAGGAAGTGGCACAGGGCAAAATAGGAAAAGTGATTGGCGCCGATTGCTATAGTCCCGCAGTATTTGAACCAACGCATCCTGACTTTTACTGGTATGGGATACATGGAATAGAAACTTTGTATACCGTAATGGGAACAGGTTGCAAGCAGGTGTCCCGCACCAATACGCCAGACATGGATGTAGTTGTAGGCACCTGGGAAGATGGGCGCATAGGGACTTTTCGCGGTACACGATCAGGGAAACATTTGTATGGCGGAACAGCATTTGGCGAAGAAGGCAATGCTATTTTGGGCCCCTTCGAAAGTTATAAACCATTATTGACAGAGATTATTAAATTTTTTGAAACCGGGAAGCCACCTGTAACTGCGGAGGAAACCCTGGAAATCTGCGCTTTTATTGAAGCCGCGGATGAAAGCAGGCGACAAAATGGTAAAACCATAAGCCTGGAATCTATGCGTCAACTGGCAGGGATGGTATAAGATATTGGATTGAGTGAGTTTGGAATTAGGATTGGGAATTTGAGTAAACCAGGAAGGTTTTTGAAACCTTCCTGGTTTTAGCGTTCACCTTCCTTGTTTTGGTCAGATGTCTTTAGGACGGGCACAACCCGGGAGGCTTAACATTTTTTTAAAAACAATTATATGGAAAATAATCGCAGGGATTTTATAAAAAAAACAATGATGAGCGCAGCCGCTGTTTCATTAGGCGGCATCCTTCCTGGTTTCAGTGCAAAAAGCTATGCCGGCATTATGGGCGCAAATGAACGCATTAAATTAGCTGTGATGGGCGTTAATAGCCGGGGGTCGGCGCTTGCAGCCAATATTGCTCGTCAGCCCAATGCTGAAATATCTTATATCTGTGATGTGGATGTTAGGGCTATGGATAAATGTATTGCCGCTGTGGAAAAGCAAACCGGCAAAAAACCTACTGCTCAAGGCGATTTTAGAAAAGCGCTCGAAGACAAATCATTGGATGGCCTGGTAGTGGCAGCGCCGGATCATTGGCATGCTCCCGCAGCTTTGCTTGCATCTGCAGCGGGTAAGCATGTTTACCTGGAAAAACCATGCAGCCACAATCCGCATGAAGGTGAGCTGCTGCTCGGCGCCGCATTAAAATATAAAAACGTGATCCAGATGGGCAATCAGCGCCGTTCATGGCCCAATGTAGTTGCAGCCATCAATGAATTGCATAATGGAACTATTGGTCGTCCTTATTTTGCTAAAACCTGGTATTCAAATAATCGTGCATCCATTGGCACAGGCAAAGAAGTGGCAATCCCTTCCTGGCTAAATTATGAACTTTGGCAAGGTCCTGCTCCGCGCCGCGCTTATAAAGACAACCTGATTCATTATAACTGGCATTGGTTCTGGAACTGGGGCACAGGCGAAGCCCTCAACAATGGAACACACATGATTGATCTGGCACGTTGGGGATTGGGTGTGGATTATCCGGTAAAAGCAACTTCAGGCGGCGGCCGTTACCGTTATAAGGATGATTGGGAAACGCCGGATACGCAAGTGATAACATTGGAATTCAATAACAATACCGCCATTACATGGGAAGGAAGAAGCTGTAATGGACGGAATGTGGAAGGAAGCTCCGTAGGAGTGATTTTTTATGGTGAAAATGGTTCCTTACAAATTGATGGAAACGCTTACACGATTCATGATCTGAATAATAAACTGGTTAAAGAAGTAAAAAATGAGCAAGTGATTGATGCAAGAAACCTTTCCAATCCTGCGGAAGACCTTGATGCCCTGCACCTGCAAAACTTTTTTGACGGAATCCGGAAAGGTTCGGCATTGAATTCCGACATATTAAGCGGTCATAAAAGTACGCTGTTGTGCCAGTTAGGAAACATCGCACAGCGTTCGGGCAGTGCATTAACCATTGACCCAAACAATGGCCATATCCTTAACAATCCTGCTGCACAAAAATTCTGGAGCAGGGAATATGAGAAAGGCTGGGAACCGAAAATATAATCCGGAAAACAAGTCTTAGCAACGATGATTAAAATATTTAATGGTAAAATCATAACGCCTTATAGGATCATTCCTAATGGAACCGTACTGATAAAAGGAAACACGATTATTGCCGTGCAGGAAGGAAATATTGAAGCTGCGGATGCAGCAGAAATTGATGCCGGCGGAAAATATATCGCACCCGGTTTTATCGACATGCATGTACATGGCGGCGGCGGTTTTGATTTTATGGATAATAGTGAAAACGCTTTTTTAAAAGCAGCGGAACTGCATGCAAAACATGGAACCACTTCCATGCTTCCCACTACCCTTACCTGTGAAAAGGAAGATTTGTTTAAAACACTTTCTATATATGAAAGCGCTAATGCATTAAATAAAAGCGGGGCTGCATTTTTAGGGCTGCATCTCGAGGGTCCCTATTTTGCCCTCAATCAAAAGGGCGCACAGGATCCACGTTATATCAGAGATCCTGATCCGTCTGAATACAAGGAAATATTGGAGCAATTTTCATTTATAAAACGCTGGAGCGCCGCACCGGAATTAAAAGGAGCACTGGAATTTGGCGAATATGTACACTCCAAAGGTATACTGGTAGCATTGGCACATACGGATGCCATTTATGAAGAAGTACTCGAAGCTTTTGAAAAAGGATATACACATGCAACACATTTTTATTCCGCCATGTCGGGCGTGATGCGGCGCAACGCATTTCGCTACGCGGGCGTAATTGAAAGTGCTTACCTCATTGATGAAATGACCGTGGAAATTATCGCAGATGGAAAACATCTGCCGGCTCCATTATTAAAGCTGATTTACAAAATAAAAGGTGCGGATAAAATAGCGCTGATCACCGATGCGATGCGTGGAGCCGGAATGCCGCCCGGTCCGAGTATTTTAGGCGGAATGCGCAATGGATTGGAAGTGATCATAGAAGATGGCGTAGCTAAATTACCGGATAGAACTTCATTTGCCGGAAGTGTGGCCACTGCTGATATGCTTGTCAGAAATATGGTGCAATTAGCAGAAGTGCCCCTTAGGGATGCAGTAATAATGATGACAAGCACGCCCGCTAACATTCTTAAAATAGCGGATAAAAAAGGTTCACTGGTAAAAGGAAAAGATGCTGATATTGTTATTTTTGATGACAATATCCATATTGATATGACTATTGTGCAGGGAAAAATTATTTATATCAAACAAGCTCAATAAAAACTCTTCCAGCTTATTGAGATAATCTCTAATTAAAATAAAAAATGCGAAAAGTGTTCAACTTTTCGCATTACAGCGGTGAGGGAGGGATTCGAACCCTCGGTACAGTTTAACCCGTACGGCAGTTTAGCAAACTGCTGATTTCAGCCGCTCATCCACCTCACCTAAACTTTCTTACTTATTTGTAAGGGGTGCAAAAATAGGGGCTCAAAATTAAACAGCCAAAAGAAAATTATTAATTTAAAAAGGAATCCGGTTTCAAAAAAAATACCCCATACCTCACACCTCATACCCCATACCTCATCACATAGAGGCCAGCTGCACTTTCTGTGTTAATTCCATTACATTTTCCCTGAATAAACTATCGGTATCCATAAGATCTTTAACGGTTTGGCAACTGTGTATTACCGTGGTATGATCGCGGCCACCAAAATGTTCGCCGATGGTTTTCAATGAATTTTTGGTAAATGCCTTCGCAAGGTACATAGCTGATCTGCCGCGCCTGTACGATCTCGCGTTTTCGTGTTTTTTGCAACAGTTTATCATAAGGAACAGCAAAATATTCGCATACCATTTTTTGAATGGCATCAATGGTAATTTCCTTACTGCTGGTTTTAATAAAATTGCGCAATACTTTTTTGGCCAGTTCCAGGTCTATTTCTCTTTTATTTAAAGAAGACTGTGCCAGCAGGGAAATCAATGCTCCTTCCAGTTCGCGTACATTGGTGCTGATATTGTAGGCTACATATTTCACCACTTCCTTTGGCATTTCAAGTCCGTCATTCTTCATCTTTCTTTCCAGAATTTCAATCCTGGTTTCATAATCCGGCATTTGAAGATCGGCGCTTAATCCCCATCGGAAACGGCTCAGCAAACGTTCCTGCAAACCATCCAGGTCTTTTGGTGGTTTATCAGAAGTTAATACAAGCTGTTTTCCGCTTTGGTGCAGATGATTAAAAATAGCAAAGAAAGCATCCTGCGATTTTTCCGCACGGCTAAAAAACTGTACATCATCAATAATCAATACATCTATCAACTGGTAAAAATGAATAAAATCATTGATGGCATTATTACGGCTATGATCCTGGAACTGGTTAATGAATTTTTCGCTGCTTACATATAAAACAACTTTGTTTGGATTCATCCTTTTTACTTCATTACCTATGCCTTGAGCAAGATGCGTTTTGCCCAATCCTACACCACCATAAATAACCAATGGATTAAATGAATTGGTGCCTGGTTTTTCGGCAACGGTTTTTCCTGCACGGCGTGCTACACGGTTACAATCGCCTTCAATAAAAGAATCAAAAAGATATATAGGATTCAGTTGCGGATCAATCTGCATTTTTTTAAGACCCGGAATCACAAACGGATTTTTAACCGGATTGCTTATTACCAAAGGGAAATCCATTTCATTATTAGAATAGGTGCGCGCACCACTTCCCGGCACATCCATGGTTCCATTCGTCCTTTATTACCACTGTCCACCATAATGCGGTATTCCAGACGTGCATCTTTTCCCAGTTCCCGCTTTAAAGTTTTAGCCAGCAGGTTTACATAATGTTCTTCAAGGTATTCGAAAAAAAACTGACTGGGTACCTGAATCAATAACACATTGCCTTTTAACTCTACAGGTTTAATGGGTTCAAACCAGGTTTTAAAATGTTGCCATTCAACAATATCTTTTATGATCTTCAAGCAATTTGTCCATACAGATTCAGCAGTCTTAGTCATAATGATACATAAGGTTATTTATATAGATTTAATAAAATTTTTTAGGAAAAAAATCCCAAAAAAGCTTTTCAACATTTGTTGAAAAAGTTCTTTGGGACAGGAGGCGAATATCAACCTTTTATGTTGAAAAAAAAATTTTTTAGTCTCTTGCTTTTTACCGAATCACGACAGTATCGCATTTCACCAAAATAGTTTTTTTCAAGCAGTAGCAATGGCATTTTCATTCCTGCCTTATTCATCACCAACTCAATGATTTATCCACAATTTATTTTATAAAAAATATTTATCCACAATAATTTTTAGATTTTTTGCGGTGTATATCCCGTAAAGATTCTTTTATTCCTTTTATTAAAAAGAGGTAAAAAAAGATTTATGAATACCTGTTTCTAAGTATCTGCACAAAAAGTTCATCGTTTTGAAAATTACGTCTTTATTAAACATGGCATCAAAAAATATAAAATATTTTTTTCATGAATAATTCAACCCGGTATTTCTCCACCTAAAAGAAAAACTAATTCCTGCCGGATTGGTTTTTATTTTCAGCCTACCTTTGCAGACTAAATTTTTATATTCATGGCATTTGAAATTGAAGGCAAGTTAATTGCCAGATTTGAAATCATTCAACGGACAGAAAGTTTTAAAACAAGAGAATTTGTAATTGAAAAAACCGAGGACTTTAATGGCCGCTCTTTTACCAATTATATCAAGTTTCAATGTGTGCAGGATAAAACAGCTTTGCCCGATCGTTTTAATCTTGGTGAACAAGTGAAAGTATCCTTTAATTTAAAAGGCAGTAAATGGACTAAAGACGGAAAAGATAATTATATCACAAACCTGGATGCATGGCGTATTGAACAAGTGAATGCAGGTGGACAGCAAAATTATGCAGATATCAATGCAGAACATGTGGCTATTTCTTCTCAGGATGTGGCCGATGATCTTCCATTTTAGAGAGGGATTGAGTTTTTAATGATATTTTAAGTAAGCCCGTAAAAGAAGCTTTTCAATATAAAAACCGGCAGTTTTTAATTAATTTGACTATAATTAATTGAAAACGGCCGGTTTGTCTTTAATGTAGAGTATCAGGGCTTTGGAATATTTGTTTTAGTATTTTATTTTTCAAAATATTAAACCAAACTGACAAAGCAATGAGAAATTTTTTTTTATCCTGTTCCCTTCTTGCTTTCCTCACCATTTCCGTTCAAGCTCAGGACGGGGATTTAAATATTATTAAAATTAATCCGCTTGGAGCCTTGGTAGGCGCCGCCCATATAAGTTATGAAAGAGCCTTAAATGCAAGGTCTTCCTTTTTACTTTCACCTTCTTTCGGCTATTTTAAAATGGATAAATTTAAATACAGCATTATGGGTATAGGTACTGAATACCGGTTTTATTTGTTGTCATCAAAAGAAGCTCCGATTGGTTTCTATGCGGGACCTGGTATAGGCTATACCTTCGGAAAAGTCAAATTGAGCCTTCCCATTGATGCACATCCTGTTGAGAAAATCAATGTCAGCGGTTTCGCCGCCAAAGGTATCCTCGGTTACCAGTGGATCTGGGAGAGCCGGCTTTCCCTGGATATAAATGGAGGAGTCCAATATTTTGGTTTAAATGTTAAGAATAAATCAGGAGAGGATCAGAATTTTATTCCTTTCAAGGGTTTTCTGCCCGCTCTTGGATTTAGCCTGGGATATGCATTTTAAAAAACCGTTCAAAAGCCTGAAAATAAAAAAGGGATTCGCATGAATCCCTTTTTTATTTTTACAGCCGTTTCAGGATAAACACCTGGCTTTTAATTATGCAACAAACCGTTTCTTTAAAATTACTTCCTTCAGAAGCTGCTGATGAAACAAGCATCCGCATTCATATTGCCCAGGCATGCGGTCAGCCCGAAGATGCGATCAATGGTTTTTATCCGCTAAAAAGATCTATTGATGCACGTGGCAAAACAGTTTATATCCATCTTACTGTACGTGCGTTTATCCGGGAGCCTTTTTATTCAAGGCCACTGAAATCTTTTGAATTTAAAGATGTAAGCCAATCCCCGCATAAAGTGATTGTGATTGGCGCCGGTCCCGCAGGATTGTTTGCAGCTTTACAGTTAGTGGAACTTGGCATTCAGCCCATAGTACTGGAAAGAGGAAAAGATGTAAGATCAAGAAGAAGGGATCTGGCTGCGCTGAATAAAACGGGCGTTGTAAATGAAGAAAGCAATTATTGCTTTGGTGAAGGCGGCGCCGGCACGTACAGTGATGGAAAATTATATACACGCAGCAATAAACGCGGTGATATAGACAGGTGCCTGCATTTATTCGTTCATTTTGGAGCGGATGAAAAAATTTTATATGAATCGCATCCGCATATCGGAACCAATAAATTGCCTCAGATTATTACCGCCATGCGCGAACACCTGGTTGCATGTGGGGCCCAGGTATTATTTGAAAAAAAGGTAGTTGATTTTGTTATTGAAAATGAGAAAATCAAATCAGTGATAACCGCCGATGGAAATCATTTTTCCGGGGAAGCCATTATTTTGGCAACAGGTCATTCGGCAAGAGATATTTTTCATTTATTGTACAGGAAAAATATCTTAATTGAATCAAAACCTTTTGCATTGGGTGTGCGCATAGAACATCCGCAGGCTATTGATCAATTCGATTCAATACCATCAGCCTGCTATTTATCTAAATGAAAAGCAAAAGCAGGAAGCAATATTTCTGCCGCCTGCTTCATACAGCCTTGTTGAGCAGGTAGCGGGAAAAGGTGTGTTTAGTTTTTGTATGTGCCCTGGCGGCATCATTGCTCCGGCTTCTACAAGCCCTGGAGAATTGGTGGTAAATGGCTGGAGCCCAAGCAAACGTAACAATCCTTATTCCAACAGCGGAATGGTGGTGTCGGTGGAAATAAATGATGCGCTAAACTTTTTTAAACGACAGAAGAAAGCAGATATTGACGGAATCGATCCTTCAAAATTGCCGGCAGATCATCCTTTATTATTAATGTATTTTCAACAAACCGTGGAAAGGAACGCATTCATTGCAGGCGGCGGAAAAATGGTAGCGCCCGCTCAGCGGCTTGTAGATTTTTGTAATAATAAAATATCTTCCTCACTTCCCGATTGCAGTTATTTACCCGGATTGCATTCCACTTCGCTTCAGCCGGTTTTGCCAGCGTTTATTTACAATAACCTGCAGGAAGGATTGAAAACTTTTGGCAAAAAAATGAAAGGATATTATACAAATGAAGCATTGCTGGTAGCTACGGAAAGCCGGACTTCATCACCGGTAAGAATACCAAGAAATAAAGAAAATTTTCAACATCCTCAAATAAAAAATCTATATCCCTGTGCCGAAGGTGCAGGCTATGCCGGCGGTATCATCAGCGCGGCAATGGATGGAGAAACAATAGCGCAAATCATCAGCAAATCAATTTTGTGATTGTTGTTTCTTAACATTTGTTTCTAATTTTCTGCCTTTTACCCTGGATGGACTAAAGTCCATCCCTATAATAAGAGCCGAGCCTACGGCTCTTCATTATATTAATTCTTCATTTTTAATTCTTCATTTTTAATTCTTCATTCCTCATTGTTCCAACTCCCCTTTAGGGCTGGGGGCTTCACTCCGCCCAGCTCATAATATAGCCGGGATTTTCAATTTCCAGCGCGGTATCCGTTAATTGCAAAGGATGAAAAGTATCAATCATTACAGCCAGCTCATTTGTTTCTTTTGCACCAATACTTTTCAAAACAGCGCCCGGATGCGGCCCATGCGGTATGCCCGCCGGATGCAGTGTGATCATTCCCCGCGTAACATTTTTCCGGCTCATAAAATCACCCGCAACATAATAAATCACTTCATCGCTGTCTATATTGCTATGATTGTATGGAGCAGGAATGGATTGCGGATGATAATCAAATAATCGCGGCACAAAACTGCAAACCACAAAATTATTTGCTTCAAAGGTTTGATGAACCGGCGGCGGCTGATGTACACGGCCGGTAATCGGTTCAAAATCATGAATGCTAAAAGCATAAGGATAGCAATATCCATCCCAGCCAACAACATCAAAAGGATGATGTGCATAATGAATCCCATACAACATCCCTTTCTTTTTTATTTTAATTAAAAAATCGCCTGCTTCATCAATGGTTTGCAGGTTGGTCGGTGGACGGATATCTCTTTCACTATAAGGTGCATGTTCGAGCAATTGCCCGTATTTACTCAGGTATTTTTTAGGAAATCGTAATGGACTAAAGCTTTCCACAATGAACAACCGGTTTTGGCTATTATTAAAATGAATTTGATAAATGGTTCCCCGCGGAATGATTAAATAATCACCATAATCAAATTCAATTTCACCATACTGCGTCATTAATTTACCACTTCCTTCATGTATAAAAATCAGCTCATCCGCATCCGCATTTTTATAAAAATAATCCCCGGTTCCTTGTTGTGGTGAGGCTAATACGATCAGGCAATCCGCATTAATTAACACGGGTTTCCTGCTTTTAAGAAAATCATTTTCCGGGGCTATCTGAAATCCTTCAAAGCTGCGGTGTTTCAGCATTTTTTCTTCCGATACACGCGGCATCACATCAATGGCAGGATCCGTTTTTACAATTTGGGTAGGCGGGTACAAATGATACAATAAGGAAAAATCATTGCTGAATCCTTCGGTGGAAAATAATTGTTCTGAATATAAACCGCCATCCGGTTTACGGAATTGCGTATGCCGTTTATGGGGAATGTTTCCAAGCTTTGTATAATGTGGCATAATGTAATAATTTGAGAAGGTGATGATTAAAAAACATAGAAATATTTTTTTGTTCCCGGCTATAGTTCATTCTTCGCCTGTCGTTGCGTCGCACTCTTCTACAGTATGAATTCTATTCAACATAATTACGTGTGGAGACAACTCCAGCGTCTATTATAAGAAAACATACCATTTATGTTTTATGAATCCAATAGATAAAGTTTCGATGGATGTCATAATCTTATGATCTTTACTATAAAATTAATCTTTTAACCAGCATCGCCACCGTACTATATGACAAAAATCGGACTATTATCAGACACGCATGGTTATATGGATTCAGCGATATTAAAACACCTGGAATCCTGTGATGAAATATGGCATGGCGGTGATTTTGGAACCTGGGAGGTTGCCCATCAACTTCAAAACCTGAAACCTTTGCGCGGTGTATATGGAAATGTAGATGGACAGGATCTCAGAACTGAGTTTCCGGAAAAGTTGATATTTCAGTGCGAAGCCGTTAAAGTCTGCATGATTCATATTGGCGGTTATCCCGGCCGGTATTCGCCAGGCGTCCGCAATGTATTGATTGCAGAAAAACCTGCTTTATTTATCAGCGGGCATTCACATATTTTAAAAATAATGTTTGATGAAAAGTTAAACCTGCTTCACATGAATCCGGGAGCTGCAGGCATTCAGGGCTGGCATAAAATAAGGACATTGATCCGTTTTGTAATAGACGGAGCAGAAATGAAAAATTGTGAAGTAATAGAATTGAAAAGACCCTGAACGGAGAACCTTTTTTTCTCCATCCAGGGCCGGAACTTTACATATGCGGTAAAAAAGGCCTTCCTATTCCTTCTCTGAAAGGCCAGGGAACAGTAGCTAAAATAATCAGCAATGCAATTGTAAAAAGCCAGGCGGCTCTTTTATGTTTTGTACTGTCTGGCAACTTTTTCTTTGCCACGCCTTTTCCTAATGTAATAAGAATGATAGCGAGGATCATTCCAGTTGGATGCTCAACAACCCAAAAACGATACACACTATTTTTCATTACTTCACCCATACCGGCATTTTTAACCAGTTCCAGTCCCCAGGGGCCGGCAAACCATTGGTATAATCCGATTAACAATGTAATATGCGCCGCGATCATTAACATCAATCCTGATTTTTTATCTCCCACTGTGAAAGGCTGATGAATGGCTGAAAAATGACGGAAAATATTTACCAGCAAAAGTATTAAGATAACCCAGCGTAATAAATTGTGCAGAATTAAAAGGATGTCATACATAAACAATGATTTAAAACTGATTGATAATGAGTAGCAGCAAAGTAACCGCACAAACCACAAACCACCAAACAAAGGTTTAATTGTTGAATTGTCGAATTGTTTAATTGCTATATTGTTTAATTGTATTTGGCTAAATGTTTCATTACTCACAATTCACTACTCACTATTCACTTTCACTGCTCACTACTCGTACCTCATGTTTCTTTATTTTTGCATCATGCATATAAAAAGTATATTTTCTCTTTGTACAATTTTTTTGGTTATTCTTTTAGCGTGTAACAACGATAAAACAGGCAATAAGGAACAGCGAAAAACCCTTACCCCCGCTGAGTTACAGGTAAATAAATTTAGAAAAGATTTAGAATTTCATCCGGATAGTGCAGGACTTAGAATAAAACTTATCAGCGCACTTGATAGCATTGGCGCTTACCAGGAAGCTTTGGTACAATTGGATTCTTTACTAAAAACCGATACGCTCAATTATGGTTTATGGTTTATGAAAGGACAGCTATCGGAAGATATCAATGATACCATCCAGGCAATGGAAAGTTATATAAATGCCATAAAAATTTATCCGGCTCCCGATGCATTGTTGAGTCTTGCAAATTTATATGCCGAACAAAAAAATGAACGCAGTTTATTGATTTGTAACCAGGTGAAAAATATGGGCCTTGGAAGAAAATATGATGCCGATTGCGCTTTTATTTCCGGAGTTTATCATGCACGCTCAGGACACCGGGAATTGGCTATTCAACTGTTTGACGAATGCATAAAAAATGACTATACCAACATGCCTGCATATATAGAGAAAGGATTGGTTTATTTTGATGCAAAACAATACAGGCAGGCATTACAGGTATTTCAATTAGCTTCAACAATCAATAACCTTTACGCCGATGCCTATTATTACCAGGCACGCAGTTATGAAATGTTGAATATAAAAGACAGTGCATCGCTGCGTTATGAACAATCGCTTCAACTGGATAAAAATTTGAAAGAAGCGGAGGCAGGATTGAAGAGATTAAGGAATTAGATTTGGGATTGAGGATACAACTTTGAATAACCGGGAAGGTTTTTGAACCTTCCCGGTTATCGCCGGGTCGGCATCTTTATAAAGCTCCCTTTAGGCGGGGGCTTCAACCATTAAACAACATAAATCATGATAATAGCTCCTTCATTTTTAGCGTCAGATTTTTTGCATTTGCAGCAGGAATGCGATATGGTAAACAACAGTGAAGCTGAATGGTTTCATCTCGATATAATGGATGGACGTTTTGTTCCAAACATCAGTTTTGGAATGCCCATTGTTGAACATATCCGCAAAGCAACCACAAAGTTTTGTGATGTGCATTTAATGATCCTTGAACCTGGAAATTTTGCTGCGGATTTTAAAAAGGCCGGTGCAGATCAGTTAACCATCCATATTGAGGCATGCCCCCATTTGCAAAGGAATATTCAGCAAATAAAAGATTTGGGCATGAAAGCCGGTGTTGCCCTGAATCCACATACACCGGTTGAATTTTTAACGGATATTATACAGGATGTTGACCTGGTTTTAATCATGAGTGTGAACCCTGGTTTTGGAGGGCAAAAATTCATTCCTCATTCACTTAAAAAGATCCGGCAATTAAAACAAATGATTCGTGAAAGGGAATTGAACGTGCTGATAGAAGTTGATGGAGGAATTACCCTTAATAATGCCGGCTCCCTCGCGGACGCAGGGGCGGATGTACTTGTAGCAGGTAGCAGCATATTCAAATCAAAAGATCCCATTGCAACAATCAGCCAGATGAAGCAGGCATAATTTTGATAAAAATTTTATCAATTTCTATCATTTTCTTTTGCAAAAAATTCACAGATCAAAGGGATTAAGCCATAATCTTGTTAGAATTTTTATATCCACAAATGTGCATAAAAAGAAAGCGGAAATTTTAAAGGAAATAAATTAAATTTGAATAACCAGTAAATTTACTGTTGATAACATTTAAAAAAGATAGCACTTGACTGAGACGATCATTAATCTCGAAACCGTAAATCCTATTGAATTCTTTGGAGTAAATAACAGGAAGCTGGATTTACTAAAAAAACAATTTCCACTTTTAAAAATATTATCCCGCGGCACCCAGATAAAACTGAGCGGCGCACCCGAACAAATAGAAACAGCAAAAGAAAAGATTGACCTCATTATTCAATATATGGAGCGTACAGGCGACCTTACGGAAAATTATTTTCAACAGATTCTTGGCGGTGACGATTCTGAATCCATAGATCATTTTGTGGATCGTCATCCGAGTGATGTGTTGGTTTTCGGACCTAATGGAAAAACTGTTCGTGCCCGTACGGCCAATCAGAAAAAACTGGTTCAGGCTGTTGACCGCAATGATATAGTATTTGCCATCGGCCCCGCCGGTACCGGTAAAACTTATACTGCTGTTGCTTTGGCGGTGCGTGCTTTAAAAAATAAGCTGGTTAAAAAAATAATTTTAACCCGTCCGGCAGTGGAAGCCGGTGAAAACCTGGGTTTTTTACCTGGAGATCTTAAAGAAAAAATAGATCCCTATTTGCGGCCATTATATGATGCATTGGATGATATGATTCCTGCTGATAAGCTCGGATATTATATGAGTACACGCACCATTGAAATTGCACCGCTTGCTTATATGCGGGGCCGCACGCTGGACCATGCATTTATCATATTGGATGAAGCGCAAAATTCAAACGATCTTCAGATAAAAATGTTTTTAACCCGTATCGGACCGAATGCAAAAGCCATCATTACCGGTGATCCAACACAGGTAGACTTACCTAAAAATCAAAGAAGCGGATTGGGCAAGGCTGTCCGCATTTTGAAAAATATTGATGGTATTGCACAAATAGAACTGGATGAAGAAGATGTGGTAAGACACCGCCTTGTAAAAGCGATCATAAAAGCATACGATAAAGAAAAGGATAAAGAAGAACCCCGGATGTATTCATGATTTTTACTATTACCCATATTTTCAAGAAGAGGTGGCTTTTTAGTTGCCTCTTATTTTTTTGCACCGGATGTATGCTGATATCAAAGCCTCCCGAAAAACCGGTTAAAGTAAATAACCGGATTGCTCAGGCTGCAATTTACATGGATTCAATCAGGTTATTGGCGGCCGATGGCGATATCATTACCCGTACGGGTAATGACTTTACAAGTCAAAGTCTGAAACAATTTTCCCAAACAGATCCCACATATTCCCATTGCGGAATCATCCGCATAGAAGGGGATTCCTTATTTGTTTATCATGCGGTTGGTGGAGAATTTAATCCGGATCAGCAATTAAAAAAAGATCCTCTATCCGTTTTTTGCGATGCTACGCAAAATGAAGCAATTGGCCTGTTCCGCTTCCCATTAACAAATGAAATAAAAATAAAACTGGATAGTTTAATACAGGATTATTTTTCAAGAAAAATTCCCTTCGACATGAATTTTGACCTTGCAACAGATGACAAAATGTATTGCACTGAGTTTGTAGCTAAAATCCTAAACCGGGCCTCTGAGCAGGAATTCGTATTTGATACAAGCGAGGTAAATAGCAAGAAATATATAGCCGTTGACAATATTTTCCTTAATAAAAAATGCAGGGAAATAATGCGGTTTGAATATTGATCCGGATGCTGCGTTGTTAAAAATTGCGCTTACTTTTGAGTTGCTTAAAACGCGTATATGAAAAAAATATTAGTCGCTGCATCCCTGTTGTTGTTTGTAATAATGAATTACGGATGCCATTCGGGTGCGGATCCTAAAATAATTACTGAAAAATTTTTTATCGCACTGAATCAAAAAAATTTTGAGGAAGCAAAAAAATATGCAACCAAAGACAGCCAGGAATTTATTGGAATGATTTCTTCATTTGCCCAAAATGCAAAAGATTCCATTATTCAGAAACCGGAAAAATTTAAAGTATCCCATGTGCAAATAACCGGTGATAAAGCAACTGCCGAGGTTCAACCGGAAAGCAGGAAAACACCCATGACCGTAAACCTTTTAAAAGAAGATGGAGAATGGAAAGTAGCATTTGATAAAAACGCGGTAATGAAAATGGCAATGGATGAGGCTAAAAAAGACAGTATAAATTTGCATGATGATATTCAGAAAGGAATGGATTCCTTAAGGAAAGAAATCCGGTAAAATGAGCTGTATAATTCCATTGTTTATGTTCCTTTTTTTTAATGTAAAACCTTTTTAATGAAACGCATTTTTATACTCAGTTTCAGCTTGTTTATGATTTTTTCCTGTAATGATATTGACACCACTTATCCTAAAGCTGAAAATTCAATGGATGCCGGAAGGGAGTTTATCGACGGATGTCTCACCGGAGATTTTAAGAAAGCAAAATTCTATATGCTGAAAGATTCCGAAAACCTTCAACAACTCTCTTTACTCGAAAAAAAGTCTAAGCCAAAGAATAAAGATTTAAACCAGAAAGTATCCATCATTATTTTAGATGAAGAAAATAAAAACGATTCTACTGACATTATTCATTATAAAAGCTCCATAGATACCACAACAAGAAAGGTGGTTGTAGTGCGCAGCAATAATGATTGGCAGGTAGATTATAAACAATCATCCATTAAATAACAGAAAGACAATTCTTCTTATCCGTCATCAACATAAATTAATTTAATATAAAATCAATACATCCGTATCAGCATTAATTATTTTACCAACATAAAAAACCGAATATTGCAGATCCCCTGATATTAATTTTAAACTTTTAATATGAAGTCAGTTGCATTTGTTGCACTCGGAAGCGCTATCGGAGGCATTTGCAGGTATTTGGCTCAGCTGTATATTTCAAAATTATATCCGTTCAGCTTTCCCTGGGGTACCTGGATGGTAAATATACTGGGCTGTTTGTGTATCGGTATTTTTTATGCGCTCAGTGAAAAAGGCAACCTGCTTACACCTGAATGGCGCATATTTTTAACTACCGGTTTTTGCGGCGGCTTCACAACCTTTTCTACATTTGCATTCGAAAATATGAATCTGCTCCGGACAGGTGAATATATGTACGCGGCATTGTATGCGGCAAGCAGTGTGTTATTGGGCATATTGGCCGTTTTCATGGGTATTATTATCATTAAGCTTTTATAATAAAATTATAAATATGCAACTTAATGGAGATTGTAAACTATTGCGCATTTTTATAGGTGAGAATGATAAGCTGGGGCATCAGCCATTGTATGAATGCATTTTGCGCGAAGCCCGCAAAAACGGAATGGCCGGCTGTACTGTTTCACGGGGCATCATGTCTTATGGCGCTTCATCACATATTCACAGTGCGAAACTGATTGATATCTCATCCGATTTACCAATAGTAGTTGAAATTGTGGATATGGAGGAAAAGATCAACAATTTCACCGAAAAAATTGGTGACTTGCTGGATCTTGCGGGATGCGGTGGATTGATCACTATTGAAAAAGCCTGGAGTTTTGTGGTATAAATCAAGAAAATAAAATTCATCTGACGGTTATCATTTTTATCATTTAAAATCCTTTTCTTTTTATTATCCTATCACTTAAAATTTAAGATGAAAAAAAAATTATTGCTTTCCGGTATTCTTTCTTTTTCCCTGGTATTGGCTTCTTATCTTATCGTTTCTGCATGGGGAACCTGGGGACATCAGCATATCAACCGGGCGGCTGTGTTTGCGTTGCCGGAAACCATGCGGCCGTTTTTTTATAATCATATAGATTTTATTACTGAGGAATCCGTAGTACCGGATATTCGAAAATATACCATTAACGACCGGCCGGAATTTGCCAGGCATTATATTGATGTGGAAGCTTATGCATCTGATGTCAATAGCATTCCCCACACCATGAAGGATGCTTTAAAAAAGCATGACAGTCTTTATCTTCAAAAAAATGGTATTCTTCCCTGGTATATCGGGGAAATGATGCAAAAACTTACAAAAGCATTTGCAAATAAAAGTAAAACAGAAATCCTTTTCCTTGCAGCCGATCTTGGGCATTATTTAGCCGATGCCAATATGCCATTACATACTACACTGAATCATAATGGTCAGTTAACGGGGCAAACCGGGATTCATAGTTTTTGGGAATCTCAACTTCCGGAACTGTTTGGAGAAACATACAATTTGCATATAAGGGAAGCGAAATATATTGAAGACGTAGAAAATGAAACCTGGAATATTATCAGGCAGTCTCATAGCTTATGCGATACCCTGCTTGCAATTGACCGGAATTTGAAAAAAACTTTTGCTGAAAACGAAATTTATGTTCACGACAGCCAGGGTAAAATTGTCAAAAATAAATATAACCAGGCGGTTTTCACTTATGCCTATGCTTCGGCATTTCATAAAGCGCTGAATGGCATGGTAGAAAATCAAATGCGGACCGCGATAGAAAATATTGCTGACTTTTGGTACACTGCCTGGGTAAATGCAGGTAAGCCCGATCTTACAAATATTGATCCTGCTTCTTTAACTAAAGAAAATAAAAAACGATTAAAAAAAGACATGTTAGTTTGGAAGAAAGGAAAAGTTACTGGTCTGAAAACCGATAAGGAATATTAATTTATTAAAATCACATCCCATGGCGTCCTGGATCTGGTATGCCTTGCTTTCCGCATTCTTTGCAGCCCTCACTGCAGTGTTTGCCAAAGTTGGCTTAAAGAATGTAAATTCAGATGTTGCCACGGCCATCCGTACTGCGATGGTTCTGTTACTGACATGGGTGGTGGTATTATTGAAAGATAAAATAAATGAGATTTCTCTTTTAACAAAAAACAACTGGTTATTTTTAGCTTTCTCGGCTTTGGCAACCGGCTTATCCTGGCTGTTTTATTTTAAAGCATTACAACTGGGTAAAGTATCAGAAGTAACGGCAATTGATAAAGGAAGTATTGTTTTTGCGATTGTATTGTCCTTCATTTTTTTAAAAGAACCGGTAACGCCAAAAATAATCATCGGTGGCAGTTTGATATTTGCGGGTATGCTGGTGCTCGTGTGGAAATAAACCTTTAATTTAGAAATTCTGAAACAATCAGGTCTGTATGGAAAGGGAAGAAATGTTGTTGCAACTAAAGCTTACCGCGGAGTGGGATATGGTAATTATTGGCGGTGGCGCTACAGGATTAGGCGCTGCTTTGGATGCGGCTTCGAGAGGTTACAAAATCTTATTGATTGAGCAAAGCGATTTTGGGAAAGGCACATCCAGCCGCTCTACCAAACTGGTGCATGGAGGCGTTCGATATCTTGCACAAGGCAATATTAAACTGGTAATGCAGGCTTTGCGCGAAAGAGGATATTTATTGAAAAATGCGCCTCATATTACCCGCTCCATGGCTTTTGTTGTACCGGTGTATAATCGGATAGATAAATGGTTTTATGGCATCGGATTAAAACTGTATGATCTGCTTGCCGGAAAATTAAGTTTAGGAAAAACAAGATGGCTCAACCGCAAACAAACACTGGCAAAACTTCCCGGTATTGATGGCTCGAAATTAAAAGGCGGAATTTTATATTATGACGGGCAATTTGATGATGCAAGATTAGCCATTGATCTTGCCACAACGGCGGCGGCGCACGGGGCTACATTATTAAATTACTGCAAAGCCATTTCCCTGCTTAAAGAAAATGGAAAAATCGCGGGAATTAAAATAGAGGATCAACTAAGCAATGAAGTGTATGAATTAAAATCCAGAGCCATCATCAATGCTACCGGCGTTTTTACAGATGAGATCATGGAAATGGATGAGCCCGGTCATAAAAAAATAATTACGTTTTCCCAGGGAATTCATTTGGTCATTGATAAAAATTTTTTCCCCGGAGACACTGCTTTAATGATTCCCAAAACTGAAGATGGGCGGGTACTTTTCGCGGTCCCCTGGCATCAGAAAGTCGTATTAGGAACAACGGATACTCCTGTTTCCCGCCTATCTGTTGAGCCCAAACCGCTTGAAGAAGAAATAGATTTTATTTTGCAACATGCCAACACTATTTTAAATAAACCGGTTTCTAAAAAAAATGTTTTATCAATGTTTGCCGGCTTGCGGCCCCTGGTTAAAAAAACCGGTGTAAAAAACACTTCGCTTTTAAACAGGGATCATTCAATAATAATATCGGCTTCGGGCCTGGTAACCATCACCGGCGGCAAATGGACGACTTATAGAAAAATGGCGGAAGAAGTGGTGAATACAGTTATTCATGTAGCGCAATTGCAGTTTTATCCCTGTAAAACCAAACAAATAAAAATTGCTGAAAAGAGTGAGCTCAATGATCATTGGTCCTTATACGGTAATGCCGCCCAACAGATAAGGGAAATGCTGCAGCAGGAACCCGAATTGCGGCAACTATTGCATCCCCAATATCCTTATACGCTGGCCGAGGTAAAATGGTTTATCCGGCAGGAAATGGCTATGACGGTGGAAGATATTTTAGCGCGAAGAACAAGGTTATTATTTTTAGATGCTCAAGCGGCAATTGAGGCTGCACCATTGATTGCAGAAATGATGAATAATTTCATGAAAAAAGACAATCTTTGGGTAACAAATCAACTTAAGGAGTTCAGAGAATTGGCGAGGGATTATATGGGGAATGAATACGAAGCTACTCCCCTTTTGAAAACCAGTAATTGAGCAAAAAATCAAAACCTAAACTATTAACTAACAACAACCAAAATCTGTTATGCTTTCTTTTATCAGCGAATTAATTGGAACGGCAATGCTTATCATTTTAGGCGATGGAGTAGTTGCAAATGCAATATTATCAAAAACCAAAGGACAAAACGGTGGATTGATTTCAATAACTTTCGGATGGTCCATTGCGGTATTTGTAGGAGTATATGTGGCTACCGCAGCAAGTGGCGGCGCTCATTTAAATCCAGCGGTTACAGTTGCATTTGCATACCTGAATAAGCTTGATTGGGCGCTTGTGCCTTTATACATATCTGCCCAATTGTTGGGTGCCATGTTGGGCGCGCTGATTGTTTGGATTGCGTATAGACAACATTTTGATACCACAGAAGATCCCGAAACACAAAGAGCGGTTTTTTGTACCGCACCGGCAATCAGAAGTTATAAACAAAATTTCATTACTGAAACCACAAGCACTTTCGTGTTTATGTTTGCGATTTTATTCATTACAAGTTCGGCCAATAGCCTTGGATCCCTTGATGCCCTTCCGGTAGCTCTGCTGGTATTGGGAATTGGATTAAGCCTTGGCGGTCCCACCGGCTATGCCATCAATCCCGCACGAGATCTAGGTCCAAGGATCATGCATGCGATTTTACCCATAAAAGGCAAAGGCAGTTCAGACTGGAGCTATAGTTGGGTTCCTGTAATGGGACCATTTCTGGGAGCTGTTTTGGCGGCAATTCTTTACGAGTTAATAATGTAAATCAAGGGCGAATTATTACCAAAGCTTGAAAAATTTTTTTGAAAGTTCAAAAAGACAATTGAAACAAAATCGGAAGAAAAAGACCTAACGCTAAAATTTGAGCATTATCCGGAGGTACAAAGCTATGGTAGCGGCTCTTTTGGGAATGCTCCCAACTAATGCTGTAAGTGTTTATAAACTTGACAAAACTGGTAGAACTAAATGGTAAGAAGCCTACTTCACTATTAAAAACAATAGCCGCAAGCCTCACAAAAGTCCGCATAAAAATAGATTTGCGAAGAAATTTTTTGTACAATATTTAGTACATTTGTTTGTACAAATTCAGAACCATGCAAACAGTATCAATTTCTCAATTAAGGTCAAACATTAAGAAATATTTTGATATTGTTACGCAATCTCCGGACATTATTGTTGTTCCAAGAACAACAGAGGATGATGCAGTTGTTATTATGTCCATCAAAGAATATAATTCTCTCACCGAAACTGGTCACCTACTATCAACCACTGCAAATAGACAAAGACTTCAAGAATCAATTGGTCAAATCAAATCTGGCAAAACTCAAAAATTCGATTTATCTGAATAATTGACACATGAATTTTGAGTTCACACAAAACGCTTGGGAAGAATTTGATTATTGGATAGAAACCGATAGTGATATTGTTCTTAAAATTAAAGAACTATTAAAGGATATCAAAAAAAACACCATTTAAAGGTATAGGTAAGCCAGAACCTTTAAGATACGACTTGAAAGGATTTTGGTCAAGAAGAATAACCGGAGAACATAGATTAGTATATAAAGTAGAAGGTAAGAAAGGGACTAATCAAAAATGCCTGATAATTCAATGCCGTTTTCATTATGATTGATCTTGCTTGCCTTTGTTCGCATGATTATCAGTTTATTTTGCTTAGCCTGGCTCTGAACGATGCTTCAAGAATGCCTTTTATATAATAAACGGCAAACTCATTGGATGGTAAACAAATATTGATTAATTTAATAGCATTAAAACCAATGCTATGAATCAACATACTGTATCCCGCATTGCCATTTCCATATTGGCCGTTGTAATGGTGGTTTTTGGCATATACCATATTATGCGACCACAGAATATGGTGGTTTGGGTACCCACATTTGTTCCAGGTGGCATTATCTGGGTTTACCTGGTGGGAATTGCTTTTATTTTCTGTGGGATTGCTTTTTTTGCCAACTGGATGGTGCGGCCGGCAGCTTATTTACTCGCATTTTTGTTACTTATTTTTGTACTCACCATTCATTTACCCAATTATCTTCACAGTGGCGACAAGGAATTGCAACAAGTAGCATTTATCAACCTGCTTAAAGATATTGCCCTGGCCGCTTTTGCATTGCATATTGCCGCTAATGCGAAAACTGTGGGCTGATCTTTTTCACTTTAAAACTCCAGGTAAAATAAAACTCAGCCACCATTTCGTTTTGTTCATTCGTGCCTATTGCATGGCAATTTACCGTTGTTCCTTCCTGAGTAGCAATGGCAATTTCAACCGCTTTATTAATGGCCGCTGCATCCACGCAGCTAAAGTTGATTTTTCCGGTTGCTTTCTTTAAAAAAAATCCTTCATTTTTTACAACCAACATACTTACAGGACGATTTCTTTGATACAACGCCCCCATACATAAAATGCCGGTACTTAATTCGGCAGTCATAGAAAGCATTGCAAAATAAATTGAATGAAATGGATTTTTATTAAACCATTTTTGCCGAATGCTGATAACCGCTTTTTCTTCATTTAAAAATTCTATTCTTAATCCGCTAAAAAAAGCAACCGGAAGATTGCGCAGCATAAATAACCTGAACTGAACCGGGTTGGTTATTTTTTGTTTGAATAAATAAAATTGCGGATTCAATTCATTCAATTTTTATAGTTGGCAGGATTCAGCGCGGCCGGTGTCCAGGCTTTTAAAAAATCAATGACCTTTTCTTTATTATAACTTCTGCCTTGTTCCAGATAAGAGGAGTTTTGAGTATGCAACCGGTTGCCTTCCCCATCCAAAATGATAAAAACCGGAAAACCAAAACGCTGGGGAAAACCATATTTTGCAAATACGGCATCATTGGTATTTTCCTTACTGTAATTTAAATGATAAACAATATAATTTGCGCGGATCAGGGAGTCCGTTTGTACATCTTCGGTAATAAATTTATTAAAACGAAGGCACCAGATGCACCAGTTACCACCTGCCTGTATGAGCACATGTTTATTCTGATTTTTGGCTATCGCAATATTCCTTGAAATATCTTCCATCGCATTGGCATTTGGATGGTACAAAATAGTGGTGTCTGCTGCTTTGATAAACTGGTAACCAATAAGAAGCAAGCTCAAAAAAAATATTTTTTTCATGTAACTGTTGTAAAATTAATTGATAAAACATCATCAAAGCAGCAGAGCTGCAATCAGGTAATCAGCAATCAGTATCATAATACAAGCCACAACCACCGATTTGGTACTGGCTCTTCCAATTTCAAGGGCGCCGCCTTTTACATTAAATCCATAATAGCATGAAATGCTGCAAACAATAAAGCTAAATGTATATGCTTTAATCACAGCTATAGTAATATTGTAAGAAGTAAAATTTTGTCTTAATCCATTGTCAAAAATATCGCCCGACAATATTCCGGATAATTCCCCTGCCATACGGCCACCCCAAATACCTAAAGTAGCGGAAATGCCTACAAGACAAGGAATCATAATTAAACCGGCCAATATTTTTGGCAATACCAAATAGCTTGTAGGATTAATACCCATTATTTCCAGCGCGTCTATTTGTTCCGATACACGCATATTTCCCAATTCACTCGAAATTTTACTTCCGATAACACCGGCCAGTACAATACTTAATACGGTTGGGGATAATTCAAGGATCATACTATCGCGCACGATTTGTGCGATGGTGGATTGAGGAACCAACGGGCTTACAAGCTGGTAAGCCGTTTGCACCGTTGTTACCGCACCAAGGAATAAGGATATGATAACCACAATGGGCAGAGATCCGAGACCTATTTCCACACACTGCTGCATCAGTTCTTTCCAGTACATTTTAATGTTTTCCGGCTTGTTAAACATTGACTTAAGCATTAGTAAATAGCGTCCGGTATGCGTTAAAAGTGAAGCCATGCCTGTTAAATTATTTTGGTTTATTTTTCTTTAATTTTTTCCACCAGGGCGAATTTAAGATTTTATCGTCCGCCGCTGACTGACATTTCTGTTGCGCATCCACAACGGCAATATTCGCCATATTTATAATACTGCGTACCGAACTTCCCAATTGCAATACATGTACCGGTTTTTTTATGCCCAGTAGTATCGGACCAATAGCATCGGCATTGCCTATTTCCTTCAATAAGTTATAGGCCATATTTCCCGCAGAAAGGTTGGGAAAGATCAGTGTATTTACATCCTCATTCACCAGTTTGCTAAAAGGATAATTATCACGCAAAACTTCTTTGTTAAATGGCAGCCAGGCCTGCATTTCCCCATCAATGATCAGGGAAGGATCGCGTTGTTGTACCAATCTTGTAGCTTCTGCTACCAACCTTGCTTCCGGAGAATTGTTGCTGCCAAAGTTGCTATAGCTCAACATCGCAATCCGGGGAACCATATTAAAGTTTTTTACTTCCCTTGCAGCCATTATGGTTATATCTGCAAGCTCTTCTGCAGTGGGATTGAAATTAACTGTTGTATCCGCTAAAAACAAGGGACCTTTCTTGGTTAGCAATAAATACATTCCCGATATTTTCTTCACTCCCTTTTCCGTACCGATGATTTGCAATGCGGGCCGGATGGTTTCAGCATAATTTTTTGTAAGTCCGGAGATCATGGCATCCGCATCACCTGTTTCCACCATCATACATCCGAAATCGTTGCGGTCGTTCATTTTTTTCTTACTCTCATAATAATTGAACCCTTTGCGTTGCCGTTTTTTAAAATATATCTCCGCATAAAGATTTTTTTTCTCTTCCATATTGCTGCTTCGTGGATCTATAATGGGAAGATCCGAAATATCAATATGGTTTTCCAATGCCAGAAGTCTTATCTTGGTTTCATCACCCAATAAAATGGGATAACCAATGCCTTCATCATATACAATAGCCGCGGCTTTTAATACTTTCTGGTTATCCGCTTCGGCAAACACCACCCTTTTAGGATCGCGCCTTGCTTTACTTCCCAATACACGCATCAGCTGGTTATCCAGTCCTAAACGTGTATTCAGCTCTACCTCATAAGCTTCCCAATTATCTATTGTTCTTTGGGCTACACCACTTTCCATAGCGGCCTTGGCTACTGCAGGTGCTACGGTAGCCAATAATCGCGGATCTAATGGTTTAGGAATAATATATTCCGGACCGAAAGCCATTTTCTTTTGATTATAAGCCATATTTACCATATCCGGCACCGGCGTTTTGGCAAGATCAGCAAGCGCTTTAACGGCCGCAAGCTTCATAGCTTCATTGATTTGAGTAGCACGCACATCCAAAGCGCCGCGAAAAATATAGGGAAATCCCAATACATTATTAACCTGGTTAGGAAAATCCGTTCGACCGGTTGCCATAATAATATCTTTTCGCACGGCAGTGGCATCATCATAAGTTATTTCCGGATCTGGATTGGCCATTGCAAATACGATCGGATTTTTAGCCATGCTTTTGATCATATCCTGCGTTACCACATTACCTACACTAAGACCTAAAAAAACATCAGCATCCTTCATGGCAGTTTGAAGCGTCCAGCCGGATTTTTCAACAGCAAACTTTTGCCTTATTTCATCCAGATCATTACGCCCTTTGTGCAATACCCCATCCTTATCAAATAATATAAAATTTTCATACCTGGCGCCCAATGCCACATATAACTGTACACAAGCCATAGCGGCCGCACCGGCTCCATTAATTACAAAACGAACTTTTTCAATTTTTTTCTTTTGCAATTCCAGTGCATTCAACAAAGCCGCACTGCTGATAATGGCAGTACCATGCTGGTCATCATGCATTACCGGAATATTCATTTCTTCGCGAAGTTTTCTTTCTATATAAAAACATTCGGGCGCTTTAATATCTTCCAGGTTGATTCCGCCAAATGTTGGTTCCAGCGCTTTTACAATCTGCACAAATTTCTCCGGATCTTTTTCATTGATCTCAATATCAAACACATCAATATCAGCAAATATTTTGAACAAAACCGCTTTTCCTTCCATTACCGGTTTGCTTGCTTCAGCACCAATATCACCAAGTCCCAATACCGCCGTACCATTTGTAATCACACCTACAAGGTTTCCTTTTGCGGTATATTTATATATATTTTCAGGATTATTTTTAATTTCCAGGCAAGGCTCAGCTACTCCCGGACTATAAGCAAGAGAAAGATCCCGCTGTGTTTTTGCCTCTTTAGTAGGAATGACTTCAATTTTTCCCGGCTTTCCCTTAGAATGATACTCAAGCGCTTCTTCCTTTCTTAATTCGTTAGGCATATTATTGATTTGATGACTGTGTTGACATTCACTTTGTTATTTACAAAACAAGCGAATAAACAGCTTCTTTAAGGGCGCAAATTACAATTAATTGAACAACCCTTTAACAGTCTGATATTGAGATTAAAACATTTTTAATAAGTATGCGATTGCATTTTTTTGAATTGTTTTGTATAAAATTTTTCGGATTTTACATAATTGATACCGGCATTTTAAAATAAAATCCAAACCAAAAAAGGAAATAAAACCACTTATTGCGCTTATTGAAATCTCCATATGCAATCTACCATTCAATCCCTACCTTTGCCGCTTAATTTTGAATTTTGATATGAAAACGGATAAAAATACGGTCATTGGTTTTGTATTATTGGGTGCATTATTTTTTGTTTTTTTCTGGTATACCAATAAGCAGCAGCAAGTGGTAATGCAGCAGCAAAAGATAGAGGCTGATTCTATAGCAAGGGTGAATGCGCTTAAAATGATTCCTACAGATACGGCTGCAGCAAGACTCGATTCTTTAAGAATGGATTCTTTAAACAAAATCTCCACTGCCGGAAATTTTCAGACCGCAGGTATTGGAGAGTTAAAAACCACGGTTGTAGAAAATGAGGTAATGAAGATCAGCTTTAGCAATAAAGGCGGACAACCACATTCAATTGAATTAAAAAAGTTTAAATCTTTTGATGGCAATCCGGTTGTTCTTTCCGGAGCCAAAGATGATGCACTTGGTTACACGATTAATACTACTGCCAACCAGGCCGCTGAAACATCTTCACTTTATTTCACAGAAACTGAACCTGTAAAAAATGCGGATGGCAGTCAAACCATCAGCTATAATTTAACCGGTATCAATGGCGAAAGCATTACCCACCAGTATATCATTAAGCCAAATGATTATATGATTGACTGGAATGTAATATTGAATGGCGCTGACCGCTTACTGACTAAAAACAATTTAAACCTTCATTGGAATATTTTACTGGCCCAGCAGCAAGATGTGGCGGCTTATGAAAAAGAACAAAGCCGGTTATGCTTCCTAGAAAAGGGCGGTTACGACTATAACAGGGCTGTAAGCGGAACCAGTAAAGATTTTAATCAGCCGGTTCAATGGTTATCATTTAAACAGCAGTTTTTCAATAGTACGGTTATTGCAAAAAACCAGTTCAATACCGGGAAAGCACAAATGACCTTACTGCCCGATAGCACACATGAACTATTCCAGGGAAATGCTACAATGAATATGCAACTGCCTGCCGCAGCTACCACTACAGTACCTTTTCAGCTTTATTATGGACCAAATGATTATAATATTTTAAAGAAATATAATAATGAAATGGAAAATATTATTGATCTGGGATCAGGTATGTTTTCATTTGTAAAATATATCAACCGCTGGATCATTATGCCGGTGTTTGATTTCTTCGGAAGTTTTGTTTCCAATTTCGGATGGGTGATCGCATTATTAACCTTATTCATCAGGCTCGTTACTTCTCCATTAACTTATACCAGTTATTTAAGTGGAGCCAAAATGAAGGTTCTCCGGCCCGAACTGGATGTACTGAAAAAGAAATTTGGCGAAGACAAACAGGGATTTGCGATGGAACAAATGAAACTTTTCAGGGAAGCGGGAGTAAACCCACTTGGCGGATGTATTCCTGCATTGTTGCAAATACCAATATTCTTTGCATTGTATAGTTTCTTTAGTTCCAGTATTCTTTTGCGCGGGCAAAGTTTTTTATGGGCGAAAGATCTCTCCTCTTATGATGTGATAGCAACACTTCCCTTCAGCATTCCACTTGGATTTGGCGATCATATCAGCTTGTTTACTTTAACGGCCGTAGTTACCAGTTTTTTAATATCCATATATAATATGAATATGACGCCCGATCAAAGCAATCCCGCTTTAAAGTACATGCCGTATATTTTCCCATTCATTTTATTATTTGTGTTCAACAGGCTGCCTTCAGCTTTGACCTGGTATTATACCGTATCAAACCTTATTACGCTTGGTATCCAGTTTGTGATCATGAATTATATTATAGATCATAATAAAATACTGGCACAGATAGAAGTGAAAAGAAAAACTCCAAAACAGCAAAGTAAATGGCAGGAACGCTATCAGCAGGTTTTGGAAACACAGAAAAAAGTGCAGGATATGAAACAAAAAAATCAGGGTAAAAAATAAACTATTCATTTAAGAAAATAAAAAAGCCTGTTTGAATAAAGCAGGCTTTTTTTATGCTCCGTATTTAGCTTTTACTTTTTTATAAAATTATTTTTTTTGTACCCGGCATTAGTTCTTCGTGGGATCTTCGTTGCGTCGCACTCTTCAACTGAATATCTTTTATCGGCTTTTACCCTCACAGGCCCGCAAACGCACTAAACCTGTGAGGTCTTCGCAACATTACACTACCTGGGAACAATTACCCAGACCTCACAGGTTTGAATAAAACATTGGGAAAAACCTGTGAGGTCTTCGCAACATTATACCTGCCTTTGAACAATTAAATAAAACTCACCGGTTTGAATTTAGAATTTCCTAATCTGATTTAACATTTTTTTAATTGAACATTTTATTTTACCTTAACATTTAAATTAGACATCTTGAGAAATGTAGCACACATCCTGGCCCGGAAGGGTAATACGGTTGTTTCTGTTGAACCATCCACCAAAGTAATTGATGCTTTAAGAATGATGGCTGATATGCAAATCGGTTCAGTAGTAGTAATGTATGGCGATGAATTCTTAGGAATTATGACCGAAAGGGATTATTCCCGCAAAGTGATTCTTAAAGGCCGCGCCTCTGCCGATACTACAGTATCAGATATCATGTCTTCTGAATTTCCGCTTATTACGGAAGCAGATACTATTGACCATTGCATGCACCAGTTTTCTGAATTGAATCTCAGATATCTTCCGGTAAAAAATGGAGATAAGCTTGTGGGTATCATTTCTATTACAGATGTAGTTACGGAAACCATTCTATCCCAACAGGACACAATTTCTCATTTGCAGAATTATATCCAATCTTAGCGGTTACAAGTCACCAGTTTCAATGAATTATTTGTGTTTTGAAAAAATTTTCCAGGCAATTAGGATGTTCCATTTTTTAGGGTCTTGTTTATTTTGCTCAATAAAGATAAAGGCCTTGAAGAGTGCGACGCAAGTAAGCCAAATAGTAGTAACGCTGTTGGGCTCAAAAAAACTACTCATATTTTGCCTCTTTGCATAGAAAACATTTCCGGTTATCCAGCAACCGGAAACTGGTAACCGGCATCCGCTAACCTGAATCTAATATCCTTCAATTTCCACGCCTTGCGTTTTCACTAAGTTTTTTTACCTTTGCCGCCCGAATATAAACCATCGGGTATTTAATTATGAGTGAAAACAATATTGTTAATCAAAACGCTGAAAACCAGGAATCTGCTGAGATAGCCCAACAAGCTTCCCCGGCAACACCTGAAACACAGGAGTCTGCTCCTGTTGCTGAACAAGCAACGGATGCAGCTGCAGCGACAACAAATGAACCTGTTTCAGAAAAGACGGAAACTGTAAAAGCACAGCCGCCTGTTGAAGAAACTATTGCAGCACATGACGATTTTGACTGGAGCATTGACAAACGTAATGTAGCCCGTTACAGCCAGGAAGAAAAAGACAAGTATGATAAAGTATATGAAAATACTTTCGTACAGATTGAAGATGGGGAAATTGTGAATGGCGTAGTTGTAGCTTTAACCAAAACCGATGCAGTCATTAACATTGGCTTTAAAAGCGATGGTCTTATTTCTTTAAATGAATTCCGGGATGTTCCGCATTTAAGCCTCGGCGATACTGTGGAAGTAATGGTGGTAGATAAAGAAGATCGCCAGGGACATTTAAATTTAAGCCGCAAATCTGCCCGTATTTACCGTGCCTGGGAAAGAATCGTGGAAGTACACAAAACTGGTGAAATCATTACCGGTACTGTCACCAGCAAAACAAAGGGTGGCTTAATTGTAGATGTATTTGGCATGGAAACCTTTTTACCAGGTTCACAGATTGATGTGAAGCCTGTTACAGACTACGATCAGTTTGTGGGTAAAACAATGGAATTCAAAGTTGTTAAGATCAATGAAGCCATTAAAAACGCGGTTGTATCGCATAAAGCGCTTATTGAAAGTGATATTGAAGCTCAGCGTGCACAGATTATCTCCAAATTAGAGAAAGGCCAGGTATTGGAAGGCACTGTGAAAAATATCACTGATTTCGGTGCATTTATGGACTTAGGCGGCTTGGATGGTTTATTATATATTACCGATATTTCATGGGGTCGTATCTCACATCCTTCCGAAGTATTGAAGCTGGATCAGAAACTGCAGGTAGTTGTATTAGACTTTGATGATGATAAGAAAAGAATCAGCCTTGGTTTAAAACAACTTACTCCACATCCATGGGATGTATTACCAGAATGGATTCATGAACATGCAACCGTAAAAGGAAAAGTGGTTAACATAGAAGATTATGGCGCTTTCCTCGAAATTCAACCCGGAGTGGAAGGATTGGTGCATGTAAGTGAAATTACCTGGGCTAATACTCCTGTAAACGCTAAAGAATTCTTTAAACTCGGTGATGAATACGAAGCAAAAGTGGTAACACTTGATAAAGATGCCCGTAAGATGAGTTTATCTATCAAGCAATTGAGTGAAGATCCATGGAGCACTATTGAAGCCAAATTCCCTGAAGGAAGCAAACACAGCGGATTGGTAAAAAATATCACTCCTTATGGCGTATTTATTGAATTGGAACCAGGTATTGGCGGAATGATCCATATCAGTGATCTGAGCTGGTTGAAACGTTTCAATCACCCTTCTGAATATACCAAAGTAGGTGAACACATTGATGTGATCATATTATCCATCGATAAAGAAAACCGTAAACTTCAGCTCGGTCATAAACAACTGGAAGAAGATCCATGGAATACATTGGAAGATACTTTTGCCGTAGGTTCTGTTCATGAAGGCACTATCACCCGCAAGGATGACAAAGGCGCTATTGTACAATTGCCTTATGGTCTTGAAGGATTTGCACCCAACCGTCATTTGGTAAAAGAAGATGGTAAAAGTGTAGCAGCCGATGAAACAGCAGAATTTGTGGTGATTGAATTTGATCGTAATGAAAAACGTATTGTATTAAGTCATTCAAGAATTTGGGAACAAGCTAAGGTTGAAGAAAAAGAAACAGCTAAAAAAGAAGCAAAAGCTGAATCTGATAAAACCAAAAAAGCCGTGAAAACCATTCAGGCTAAAGTGGAAAAAACAACCTTAGGCGATTTAAGCGCCCTGGCTGAATTAAAAGAAAAATTGAAAAAAGAAGAAGGCGGAGAAGCACAATAAGCCTGATTTTATAGTTTTAAATAAAAAAGCTATCCAGTTGGATAGCTTTTTTATTTAGCCCATAGCTCTCATTGTGAATGAAAAATGAAAAATGAAAAATTAAGAAGTATAAAAACCGTTCACACTTAATTGTCTTGTCCCTAGAAAAGTTGACATTTTATTTGATTATTCGTTCTTTATTTGAAATCTTCTCAATTCTTATTGTTTTGCCCCTACAGGGCAAAATTACATTGGGGGTATCTATTTCTACCGAAATGTTGCCCCTACAGGGCATTTCCAATTCCCAAAATCTCAAAATATCGAAATATCAATCCCAGAATTTCAATCTCACACCTCATACCTCATACCTGAGACCTCACACCTCACACCTGATACCTCATCCCTCCCGAAATAACGAAGCCGCAATGCCATCGGCAAATAACTTTCCTTTGTTCGTTAATCTCAAATAATTATTTTGAAGAACGAGGTGCTCAGTTTCTACCCATTTCTGCCCATCGTGTAAAATTTCATTCAGCCATTTTTCATTTCCATACGCTGCAATATGTTGTAATGATATTCCTTCCATCGTTCGAAGCCTTGTCATAAGATATTCATTCAGTTGCTGAACTTCCGTAAGTTCCTCTATTTCAAAAGGAACGTTTTTCTGTTCCAGGATACTTTTTATATAAAAAGCGTTATTAGCGACATTCCATTGTCTGCTGCTGCCATTAAATGAATGTGCAGCAGGACCTAATCCCAAATAAGATTTTCCCTGCCAATAGCTGGTATTGTGCCGGCTATGATGCCCAGGTTTGGAGAAATTGGATATTTCATAATGTTCATAGTCCGCATTATTTAGCCATTCTATCAACAATTCAAAATGACGGCTTTGTTTTTCCGGATCTACATTTTCAATTTTGTGCTGAAGGATCATTTTTTCCAAAGCAGTTTTCGATTCAACCGTTAAAGCATAGCAGGAAAGATGCGGAATCTGTAAAGACAAAGCTGTATCTACATTTTGTTTCCATCTCTCATCAGTAAGCGTTGGCGTACCGTAAATAAGGTCTATGGTGATATTATCAAAACCAGCCTGTTGTGCCAGTTGCAAGCTTTGCATGGCTTGCTGCGCATTATGTGCACGATTCATCCAAAGAAGATCTTCCTCAAAAAAAGATTGAATACCGATGCTTAACCGGTTAATACCAACTGCTTTCCATGCTGCCAGCTTTTCTGCTTCTATATCATCGGGATTTGCCTCTAAAGTGATTTCCGCATTGTCTTTTATTATAAATAAAGATCGCAGGCTTTGCAATATTTTTTCAATTGCAGCAATACTAAGTATAGATGGTGTACCACCTCCAAAATAAATAGTAGTTACCGCTTCATTAATGTAATCCTTTCTTATAAAAGCTTCTGCACAAATAGCGTCCACCATTTCACTGGTATGCCTGCCGGAAGTAGAGAAATGAAAATTACAATAATGGCAGGCTTTCCTGCAAAATGGAATATGAATATAAATACCGACCATTGGATTTGTTTAAAAGTGCAAAATTAAGCAAAACCTTTAGGAATGGGAATCCGGCTGGCGGTACTGAAATTTTCTGCATCTCAAAGAATCTTTCTATAAATTCACATAACAGAGCGTATGTTCTAAAAAAGAAGAAATGTTCAACATCTTTTTCAGGCTTACTGAAATTAATACATGCCAAAATTAATTCAATATAAATCTTACCGCAGTTGCATTTTATTCTTCTGCTTCTTTGGAATACTGACCGCTCATGCGCAAAATTATCATTTGCAAATATTGCCGGTAGATCGCCCCTTTTCTTTTCTGGAACCAATTAAAATAAAAACCGAATTCAGTTCGCCTTTAGCTTGCAAACAATATGTAGAAGAACTTCCGGCCTTATTGGCTTCAAATGGCTATATCAGCGCTTCTATTGATTCCATAATGGCAGATTCAAATTTAATGAAGGTGAAACTATTTTTTGGCGAACAATATAAATGGAAAAACTTAAACATTTCCGATTCGCTACTGCCGGTTTTAAAGGGATTGAATTATCAAAAGGAAAATTTTATCAATCAACCATTCAATACCAAAACAGTGGCAGTATTATATGAACGTTTATTAAATTATTGTTCCTCCAATGGCTACCCTTTTGCAAGAATAAGTTTGGAAAACCTGGTAGTTGACCGCGATAGTATCAGCGCCGATTTAAAACTGGAAAAAGGCCCGGATTATTATATTGACAGTATACGAATTTTTGGAAATGTAAAATTAAACAGCAGCTTTCTGCATCATTATTTTGACATTCCAATACATTCCTTATACAACCAGGATAAATTTGAAAAGATCAATCAACGAATTGCAGAACTGCCATTTGTACAACAAACTCAACCCTGGAATATTACAATGCTCAATACAGGGGCAATCTTAAATTTATACCTGCAACCAAGAAAAAGCAATGAAATAAATTTATTGGTTGGTTTTCTTCCGTCCAATACACAAACCGGCGGAAAACCTTTAATAACCGGTGAAGCCATTATCAATTTAAAAAATTCCTTTGGAACGGGCGAGTCAATCGGTGTTCACTGGCAGCAACTGCAGCCTGCAGCCCCACGCCTGGATGTAATGTTTCAAAGATCTTATTTATTTAATACTCCATTTGGCCTCGACTTTAATTTTCAAATGTATAAAAGAGATTCTTCCTTTCTGAATGTGAACATGCAGCTTGGTTTGAACTATGCTTTTTCAGCAAATCAAAGCGGAAAAATTTTGTTGGAAACATCCGGATCAAGGTTATTAAATGTAGATACCAGCCTTGTTATTCTACAAAAACGCTTGCCATCAATAATTGATGTAAAATCTCTTGGTCTGGGTTTGCAATACAGTCTGAATACTACTGATTATCGTTTTAATCCGCGAGTGGGAACAGAGATCGTTATTATGGGAAGTGCAGGAAAGAAAACTATCCGTAAAAACAATTCCATCCTTGAAATCAAAGATCCTGCATTCAATTATCATCAGTTATATGATTCTTTTCCTTTGCAATCCTACCAGTTACGCATCAGGCTGGCGGCCGCACATTATTTTCCTTTGGCAAAACAATCTGTTTTTAAAACAGCTTTGCAAACCGGCATTTTTCAGAGTTCATCCTATTTTAATAATGAATTGTTTCAAATTGGCGGATACCGGTTATTGCGTGGATTTGATGAAGAAAGCATTTTTGCCAACCGGTTTGCAGTGGGTACACTGGAGTACCGCTATTTATTGGCGCAAAATTCTTATATTTTTTTATTTACAGATATGGGCTGGGCGCGTTATGAAAGCAATACGCTAGCTTTTTCCCATTTTTATACCGGTGCAGGAGCCGGCCTGGCATTGGAAACAAAATCGGGAATTTTCAATATCAGTTATGCTGCCGGTAAACGGAATGATCAACATCTCAATTTGCGCCAATCAAAAATTCATTTGGGATTTGTGAGCGTATTTTGATTATATATAAATACTTGGATACTTTTGAACATGGTTCTTAAAAAACTCATTTTTCTATTTATAATTTTCTTGTCGCAACCGGTATTTTCCCAAAAGGACAGTTCTGCAAAAAAAAAGGCGGATTCAGGAAAAGTTGGATTGAATTTACCATTGAAAAGAGATTCAATAAAAAGAAAGGATTCCTTAAAGATCTCGCCAGCAAGTTCCACTTGTCAAATTAGACACTATAAATAGTTTCGATACGCAAATTATTCATGAGCCTTTACTCAGGAAAAGTTCATTAAAAATTCAAAATAAAACACTCAATCCGGGAATTGTACATCCGGGGCATCCGGAATTATCTGAAGTTCCGGCATCCAATCAATCCAAAAAAATTATTGACAGCTCACAGACTGCAATCATAAAGGAAGTTCCACAACTCACCTGGGATCAGGACACTGCTTTTTCCAGATTTTTTAAATCGGGAAATATAACGGGCAATTCCATTTACCAGATTGATGAAATAAAAACACCTTCCTCAAAGGACGAAATATTTTATATTATACTGGGGATGGTATTTTTTCTTTCCTTCATTAAAATATCCTTCCCGAAATATTTTAAAAATCTATTACCGCTTTTTTTCCAGATTTTTTCAGGACACAGGCATTCGAAAGAGAATATGCATAATGATCCACTGCCTTCTCTGTTGCTGAATCTGCTTTTTGTGTATTCTGCTGCGGTATTTATATCCCTTATCAGTCAGCAATATAATCCTATGGGTATGCCATTCTGGGAATTATTATTGTATGCAATCGCCCTTATTGCAGGCATATACCTTTTTAAATTTTTGTTTATTCGCTTTCTGGGCTGGGTTTTCAATGCGGCTGAAGCTACTTCCACCTACCTGTTTGTAGTTTTTTTAATCAATAAAATTTTAGGCATAATACTTATTCCGCTTGTTTTTTTGCTGGCATTTTCAAATAGTTCCGTTTCCCCTATCATTATAACAGTGACCATCAGTCTGCTAGTGCTGTTTTTGATCTATCGGTTCGCGGTTTCGTTAATAATTATTCGCAGAAACTTGAATGTAAGTCCTTTGCACTTTTTTATTTACCTTTGTGCGGTAGAAGTGGTACCCTTGTTATTAATTTATAGATTAATTTTGAATGAGATGTAAAAATCACATTAAATTTATTTTTAATCTATTGCTTGAATGATTCGCACATATGATACAAAACGGCTCTAAAAACCTTCCAATTGCGACTACTAATATGAAAAGGATTTTAATATCCCAGCCCAGGCCGGAAAGCGAGAAATCCCCATATTTTGATTTAGCGCGCAAATTTGATATTGAATTTGTATTCCATCCATTTATTAAGCTGGAAGGAATTCCTGCCCGTGAATTCAGAAAACAAAAAATTGATATCACCGCATTCTCAGCGATTATTTTTACCAGTCGCAATGCTATTGATCATTTTTTTCGCACCTGCGATGAAATGAAAATAACCATAAGCCAGGATACAAAGTATTTTTGCATCACGGAAGCGGTTGCTTTATACCTGCAAAAATTTATATTATATCGCAAAAGAAAAGTTTTTTATGGTGCCGATGGTACCAATAAAAGCCTGTTTGATGTATTAAATAAACATAAGGATAATGAGAAATTTCTTTATGTATGCAGTGAAAATCAACAGGATAATGATATTGTAAACTGGCTGAAAAACAATGGCTGCGGATTTCAACTGGCATTTATGTATCGCTCCGTCAGCAATGATTTGCAGGAAGTAATGGAAAACCAGCATTATGATGTGATCTGCTTTTTTACACCCAGCGCAGTAAAAAGCTTATTGGATAATTATCCTTCCTTTCAGCAAAACGGAACCTCTATTGGCACTTTTGGCGGAAATACCTTGAAAGCTGTTGAAGAAGCTGGTTTGCATGTGGATATAAAAGCTCCTGCACCCCAGGCTCCCAGCATGTCGGCCTCACTGGAATTATATTTATCTGTAACTATGAAAAAGGATAAAAAATAATAATTTTTTATAACAAAGCTTTTTTCTACTACAAAATCCTGGTTATTTTTCTGTTTTCTAAATGATAGTAAATAACTGTTTATCCTATTATTCCCCGGTTATTTCTCAAACAGCTTAACTTTATAAAACTGGTACCAAGTACCTATTCTATAAATTAATTCCGTTTGTATGAAGCCCATTCATAATAACCAACTTATACACGAAACAAGCCCTTATTTATTGCAGCATGCACACAATCCGGTAAACTGGCATGCCTGGAATGAATCATCTTTGGAAAAAGCAAAAATTGAAGACAAACCCATTCTTATCAGCATCGGGTATTCGGCATGTCATTGGTGCCATGTAATGGAAAGGGAAAGTTTTGAAGATGAGGAAACAGCTGCAATGATGAATGAATTTTTTATCAATATAAAGATAGATCGCGAAGAACGCCCCGACCTGGATCATATTTATATGGATGCCGTGCAAGCCATAAGCGGTTCCGGAGGCTGGCCGCTGAATGTTTTTCTTACACCTGACAGAAAGCCGTTTTATGGCGGAACCTATTTCCCGCCCAAACGCGCATACAATAAAATTAGCTGGAAAGAATTACTGATGGCCATTCATACTATGTTCAGAGATAAAAGAAATGAAATAGAATCACAGGCCGATAATCTTGTTCAGCATCTGATTGGCGCCAATACATTTGGAACTTCAGATTCGGAAGCCGGTTCCATGTTTACACCGGAAACTTTAAGAGAGATCTGCACCAATATTTTAAAAAATGCGGATAAAGAATGGGGCGGTTTTGGAAATGCACCAAAGTTTCCGCAAACTTTTTCCATCCGTTATTTATTGAGGCATTATTATTTTACAGAAAACAAACCTGCACTTGATCAGGCATTACTAAGTCTTGACAAAATGATAGGCGGCGGCATTTATGATCAGATAGGCGGTGGCTTTGCACGCTATAGCACCGATGAAAAATGGCTGGCGCCACATTTTGAAAAAATGCTTTATGATAATGCATTGCTGCTTGATGTTATTTCAGAAGCTTACCAGCTAACACAAAAAGAAATTTATTCAACAACAATCGAAGAAACTATCAGCTTTATCCAAAGGGAAATGCTTTCTCCTGAGGGCGCATTTTATAGCGCTTTGGATGCGGATAGTGAAGGAGTAGAAGGGAAATATTATACATGGCAAAAAACAGAAATAGACCAGGTACTTGGTGAAGACAGTGCATTATTTTGCAAAATATACAACGTTTCCGAAAAAGGAAACTGGGAAAACACCAATATTCTATGGCTTCCCGAAAGCCCAGAAAATTTTTTGAAAACTAACGAAATAGATCCATCAGAACTTTATCATAAACTTAAGCAGTGTCGTGAAAAATTGCGCATAGCCAGGGAAAGCAGGATCCGTCCGGCATTGGATGATAAAATATTGCTCGGCTGGAATGCATTGATGGTGATAGCCTTGTGTAAATCATATGCAGCCACAAGCACTGATTTATACTTACAACTGGCTGAAAATAATATTTTATTTCTTGAAAAAAATATGCGGGATCATTCCGGAAACTGGTATCATACCTGGAAAAACGGGCAGGCCCATATTCCTGCTTTTTTAGATGATCTGGCTTATTTAATTCAGGCTTATATCCATTTGCAGGAAGTTACCGGCAAGCCGGATTATCTGCTGAAAGCAAAATCATTAACTGAAAAAGTTTTAGCCGGGTTCCTGGATGAAGACGGCGTATTTTTCTATTACACTTCTCATGATCAGCAAGATGTAATTGTCCGGAAAAAAGAAGTTTATGATGGAGCCACTCCTTCCGGTAATGGAATGATGGCATCTAATTTGTTTTATTTGTCTGTTATTTTTGAACATAGCGACTGGAAACAGCAGTCAGACCATATGTTGTTGTCTTTAGGAAAAGCTATTATTAATTATGCGGGTTCTTTTGGCGTTTGGTCTATTAACTTCCAGGACAGAATATATGGAATGAGAGAAATAGTTATCACAGGTGAACATGCTCCGCAATATTTAAAGGAATTGAATAAACAATTTATACCTTGTAGGGTTTTACAATCCTCAAATAGTAATGGAGAAAATTTTCCCTTATTAAAAGGCAGAACGGGAAAAAATAAAACCGAAATATTTCTTTGCAGAGATTATATATGTTTGAAACCGGAAGAAACTGTGGCGGCTTTGCTTCCCTTACTTAAAATGTAATTAAAAGGCTTTAATGTTGAAAATTATTTTTTTGTTGAACAATAAGCTATTTAATATCCCGTTTTAGATCAGAATTGGCAGGATATTCGTATAGAAAAAAGCTCAAAATTTTAATTTTGATAATTTAAGAAACTATTAGAAAAATAATTAAATCATTACATTTGCTTCTACCCTTCAAATAATATGAATAGATAGAATGAAAAACGGACTGTTTGCATACATTGTACTTTCAGCATTAATGCTCACTGCAATAAGCTGTAATAAAAAGGGAAAAGTTAAAGGCCCCCCCGATGACGGGCAGGTTCATGGCGTTGCGCCTGGTGTCAGATCTAGTATGACCAAACCTTTGGGAATGGTATATGTACCACCCGGCACTTTTCATATGGGACCAAGTGATGAAGATGTTAATTACAATTTTACAGCCCGCAACAAACAGGTTTCCATCAATGGTTTTTGGATGGATGCTACGGAAATTACCAACAATGAATACCGCCAGTTTGTATGGTGGACACGAGATTCCCTTGCCGCTATAGAATTGGGTTATATGAAAACAGGCGTTGAAGGTGATACAGCTATTGACTGGAAAAAAGCACAGACAATAAAATAGAGCGATAAAGCAACACTTGAAAAACTGAGTAAGCTTATCTTAGCGCCGGACAACCGTTTGTATGGTAAAATGGAAATTGATCCGGATAAAATTGTTTATAATGTTCAGGGCTTTGATTTAAAAGAAGCGGCAAAACGTGAAAATGCCGGCACGCCCCAGAAAAGACTTTATTTACCGGTATGATCAAAAAGTATATCCCGATACATTGGTTTGGATGAGAGATTTCTCTTATTCCTACAATGAGCCAATGACAAAACGCTATTTTGCACATCCTTCTTTTGGAAATTATCCTGTGGTGGGCGTAAACTGGAAACAGGCGGTGGCATTTTGTCATTGGAGATCCCATTATTTGAACAGCTTTCTGGAAAGAAAGAAAAAAGCTGTTGAAAGTGATTTCCGTTTACCTACAGAAGCTGAATGGGAATATGCAGCACGAGGTGGCCGTACACAATCAATGTTTCCCTGGGGTAAGTTATTATTTAAGAAATAAAAAAGGTTGTTTACTGGCAAACTTTAAACCCGGCCGCGGTAATTATCCTGAAGACGGCGGATTTTATACTGTAAGAGCAGATGCATACTGGCCAAATGATTTTGGTCTATATAATATGGCAGGAAATGTTTCAGAATGGACCTCCTCTTATTTTATGAAGGTGCTTATAATTTTCAACATGATATGAACCCTGATATTCGGTGGAATGCGTTAGATACTGATCCGCCACGTATGAAACGTAAAGTGGTTCGCGGTGGAAGCTGGAAAGATGTTGGATATTATCTTCAAACCAGTACCACGTGATTATGAATACCAGGATACAGCTAAATCCTATATAGGTTTCCGTTGTGTAATTGATTTACCAGCGCAGTTAAAAAGAAAATAATTTCATTTATCCAACTATTTTATGTTTTAAAAACAGTTACCGCTTTTAACACGGTAACAATAAAAATTTTATCATTAACAATTAATCTTACAGTAAAATAAAAAAAATGGCAGCCGCAATTCCTCCAAAAGTTAGTAGAGTCGTTGACATCTTCGTTTCTGTAGCTGCAGCAGTAGTAATATTGGGCGCTCTTCAAAAGATACTTCATACCGAATATGCCGATCTGATGCTTAAAATAGGTCTTGGTACAGAAGCATTAGTATTTCTTGGTATATGGAGCATTATATCTGATTTATCCTACAATTCAGGATGAATCCTCAGGTCAATGGCTGGCACTAAGAAAACCATCATTGAACAAGGTAATCCTGCTTTAAAATCAATGGAAAAAATGCTTCATGATGCAGATATTACTCCGGCAAATCTTTCAAAATTAAGCGCTGGTTTTCAAAAACTTGGCACTACTGTTGACAAAATGGGTGAAATAGGAGATGTGGTAACGGCTACCGGAGATTATACAGTTAAAACACAAAGAAGCAACCGCGGCACTTATCTTCTGTAAAAGACGCTTATACCAATGTAGCTTCTTCCATGAATACTTTTAATCAGGCTTCAGAAAGTACAAAAGTATTTCATGAGCAGGTTCAGGTTTTAACAAAAAATCTTTCTTCATTAAATACAATTTATGAATTGGAATTACAGGAAAGCAACAATCATTTAAAAGCATTAAACCAGTTTTATGGCAAACTTGCTGAAACTTCTTCCGCAATGATAGGAAGTGCAGACGATGCAAGAAAAGCTAAAGAACAAATTGCTGCCCTGGCAAATAACCTTGGTAAATTGAACCAGGTATATGGAAATATGCTTACTGCTATGCAGGGCCGCTAAGGGAAATGGTTTATAACTTGAATAATTATATTTTTTTGCAAAAAGCATATTAAAATTCTATAAGTCATATGGCATTACCTAAAGAGCCACGGCAAAAAATGATCAACCTGATGTACCTGGTGCTAACAGCATTGTTAGCACTGAATGTATCATCTGAGATTTTAAATGCCTTCAAAACCGTAAACAACAGTTTGATCAATGCCAATGAGACCATCGATCAAAAAAATTCTGATATTTTCAATTCTCTGAAGCAAAAGCTGAATGATCCTAAAACAGCGGAACGTGCACGGGAATGGGAACCTAGAGCACAACAGGCAAAACAACTGGCGGATAATTTAACGACCTATCTCGATAGCCTTAAACTTGCTATAATGACTTCGGCGGGCTATAATCCTCCAAAAGACAGCAGTTATAAAGAAGAAAGTCTGGAAGCTGCTACCCGGGTAATGTCTTCTCCCGGCACTGAAGGAATGAAATTGCTACAAAGACTTACTGATTTCAAAACACAGATTTTATCTATTCATCCGGATATTTCAAAAGAGTTTAGTAAAACTTTACCTATTGATCTAAGTACTCCGAAAAGTAATAATGAGTCCAGCAAAAACTGGGCTTCTGCTTATTTTAATATGACGCCTACCATTGCCGCTATTACTATTTTGAGCAAGTTTCAAAACGATGTAAAAAACAGTGAGGCCATGGTGGTGGATTTTTGTCATAGAAAAGTGGGTGAGGTACAATTGGTATATGATGCATTCGTTCCTTTTGCGGGAACCAATTCCACTTACCTGATGCCAGGACAGGAACTAAATATTACCGCCGGCGTAGGCGCTTTCAGTAAAGCCGCTCAGCCTACCATTACTATAGATGGTCAGAATGTACCTCTAAGCCCGGATGGTTCTGCTTTATATAAAACAACGGTAGGCGGCCCGGGTTCTTATACTAAAAAGGTAAAAATTTCGTTCATAAAACCGGATGGCACCCCTGGTACAGTAGAAAAGGACATTCCTTATACAGTTGGTTCACCTACCGGAGCAAGCGTAAGTGCGGATGCGGTAAAAGTTCTTTATATTGGTTTGGATAATCCTTTATCGGTAAGCGGTGGCAATGTTGGCGATGAACGCATACATGTAAGTATAGACAATGGATCGTTGTCGAAGGAAGGGCCAGGACATTATATTGCTAAACCGGGAAAACCGGGAAAAGCTACAGTAACTTTAAATATTGATGGTAAACCCCAGAATTTCGATTTTAGAGTAAAAACTGTTCCGGATCCGATAGCAATGGTTGGAGGCAGCAAAGGCGGCCCAATGATGGTAAATGATTTTAAAGCACAGGCAGGCGTAAGAGCAGAATTGGAGAACTTTGTATTTGAAGGAGTGAAATTTACCGTAACAGGGTATACTATAGTTTTTCAGGCTGCGGGATTTCCGGATCTCCAGTTCAGGCAGGTGCAGGGAAATACTTTTAATGATGTTAGAAATTTAATTGAACGTTGTAGACCAGGATCTGCTGTAACAATTGATGAAATAAAAGTGAACGGTCCAGGTGGTAGCCGGCAATTGCCGCCCATTCAGTTTAATCTTAGATAATTTTAAAGTATGAAATCAAAATATTTTAGGTTCATTGCGCTTTCCGGGCTGTTTTTTTTCACCGTTAATGCAATGATGGCACAACAAAGAAATCCTGTAAGACGTCCTGCAAATACGAGTGCCTATGGCACTCCGTCAACTACTACGGATACTACGCGCCGCGCTCCTGCCAATAATCCCAATTCCGCTTATGGAAATGCAAATGCAGCTCCTGCCGGATTGGATACAACATTGCCCATTACTGTAGTTCCATCAACCAGTGGCGGATTAATGGATACATCACGTCCCTCTTTAAGAAATGACGCGATTTACGAAAAAAACCTGATCAAGCAAAAGGTTCCGCTTCCTTATGAAAATCTCCGGGAAGATGATGCCGTTTACAAAGTTCGGGTATGGAGAGAAATTGACGCGCGGGAAAAATTAAACCTTCCTTTTCGTTATTCCGCGGTAGATGATAATGGAAGCCAACGTTTTATCAGTATTTTATTAAAAGCTATTAAAGATGGAACGGTTACAGCTTTCAGCGCGGATGATGACCGTTTTACTACACCTATAACTCCCGATCAGGCAATGAGTGTTTTTGGCGGTGGTTTTGACACCTCTAAAAAGTATGATCTGGATGGAAATGTGGTAGGTTACGAAGTAAGAGCCAAAGCGGTTGATCCGGATTCTATTTATAAGTTCAGAATAAAAGAAGAATGGGTATTTGACAAAGAAACAAGCCGTATGTTGGTGCGTATATTAGGAATAGCGCCTGTAATTCCATATAAGCTTTCCACAGGTGAAATCGTTCCTAATAGTGATCGTCCTGTATTCTGGGTTTATTATCCCGATTTAAGGCCTGTTCTTTCTAAATATGAAGTATATAATCCCAAAAACTCAGCTGTCGCGAATGACCTGGGAGGAATTATTTGAAAGCAGGATGTTTAGCAGTTATATTACCAAATCAACATTGGATAATCCATATGACCGCGCCTTGAATCAATATATAAAAGATCCTCTATTCCGTTTATTGGAAGGTGAGAAAATTAAAGACAAAATTTTTGATTACGAACAATCCTTTGGTCTTATTAGTGCTTAATTAAAATATAAACGATAATAATATAGAAAGCCCTCTTATACAGAGGGCTTAATTTTTGCTTAAAAAAATATTAAAAAAAATGTTTTACATTTAATTAAAAATAATTTCCTAAAAACTTGGTTTACTGCATTTAAGTACTACTTTTGTCTTGGTTTTTCATAGGATATTGGATTTTAAAACGGGGCTGGATTTTTATCCAGGCCCCCTTTTTATTTTATAACATTATGGAAATGATTCCATAAGCAATTTCGCTTTGGCTTTTCCAATCAGCTTCTCCAATTCTTCCATAGTTCTTTTCTTTTATCTTTTTTACAGATTTAAATTCCTTCAATAATTGGGTCGCAGTTTGTTCTCCAATACCTTTAATTGTTTCAAGCTCATTTTTAAAAGTTCCTCTTGATCGCTTGATTACGATGAAAAGTAATACCAAAACGATGCACTTCATCCCGTATTCTTCTGATCAATTTTAAGCTTTCGCTATCCCAGGGAAGTTTAATAGATTGCTGTATCGCCCGGAAAAAATAATTTCTTCTTCATTTTTTGCAAGTCCCATTACCGTAATTTTGCCTATCAAGATCCAGTTCATGATATGCTTTCCATAGCAGCACTTAATTGCCCTTTTCCGCCATCAATAATCACCAATTGGGGAAAGGATCGCTGTTCTTCTTTTAATCGTTTATAACGCCGGTAAACCACTTCTTTCATTGTGGCAAAATCATTGATGCCGGCTACTGTTTTTACATTAAAATGCCGGTAATTTTTTTTATCAGGAAATCCATTTTTAAAACATACCATTGCCGATACCGGGATAACTTCCCTGGAAATTGGAATTATCAAAACATTCAATATGAACAGGCAATTCCTGAAGTTGCAAATCATTTTGCAGCTGATGCAAGACTTTATTCCTTTCGGCATCCGACTTTTCTTCAAGCTTCAGCATCTTTCGTTTTTCCAGTTCCTGGTTGAAATAGTTCACATTCTTTTGAGAAAGATCCAATAATTTCTTCTTATCTCCTGCTTTTGGTACTGTAATGATCAGTTGCTCTTTCAGGATAATCTATCGCAAAGGAAGCATCAACTTCATTGGCAAGACTATTGAAAGTTTCCCTGAGATTGCAAAATTGCAAAAGCCAATACTTCATCTTCCGATTCTTCCAGTTTCTTTTCCAGCTCTATCGTATGTGTTTGTACAATCGTACCATTTTGAACCATCAGATAATTTACATAAGCAGTATCATTTTCCTTTAAAATTGAAAAGACATCTAAATTATTTAAATGCTTGCTTACTATCACGGAACGGGCCTGGTAATTTTCAAGATGCTCAATTTTTTTCTTTATTTGCGCTGCTTTTTCAAATTTCAAGTTTCAGATGCCGCATCCAGCATCATTTTTTTATAATTCTGAATCACCGGGGTTAAATTTCCCTTCAGCATTTGCCGGATCTGGTATAGTCCTTCATTATAATCTTCCTCCGATTGTAATGCCTCACAAGGGCCTTTACAATTTCCTAAATGATATTCCAGGCAAACTTTAAATTTTCCTTTTTCAATATTTGTTTTTGAAAGAGTCAATTTGCAGGTGCGTAACGGAATATATTGCCGTATAAAACTAATCAATTCGCGTACTTTGCCTGCTGAAGTAAATGGGCCCAGGTATTCAGAACCATCATTAATTTTCCGGCGCGTTAAAAAAATTCGTGGGAAAGGTTCTTTTTTTATTACAATATAGGGATAGGTTTTATCATCTTTCAGGTTGATATTGATACTTGGGCTGAAATTGCTTTATGAGCGAATTTTCCAGCAAAAAAGCATCCTGTTCAGAATTTACAATTGTAAATTCAATCTTAGCGATCCGTTGTACAAGTTCATGCGTTTTATAACTGGTAAATGTTTTAGTAAAATATGAAGAAACACTCTTACGCAAATTTTTGGCTTTACCAACATATAATAATTCGCCATTGGAATCAAAATATTTATAAATGCCGGCCTGAAGCGGCAATCCGGAAATCGTATTTTGTAGTTCAGAAATCGTCATAATTATTACCAGCAAAATTAATCCTTATCATTCCAAACTATCTTATTCTCTTCAATAAACTCTTTTCCATTTCTGTATTGTACCATGCGGTTAATATAAAGATTACGGTCAGTTTTCCAACCCAGTTTTTCTATTACAATACTATCTTTGGATTCAATTCTTTTATTAATAAAAACCCGTTTTACACGCTCATTTTCAGTATTAAGCAGTATATGAATGCTCTCAACAGGTAATTGGGGATTGATGGCGGTATAAGTAAAAGTATAACTGTTTGTTGTGCGGTCTTCAAAAATATTTTCTTTATACAAATTTTTTAACGCCGGATCAGAAATATCTGTTTCCAGGAATTGAGACGCGAATGCATCAAAGGTATTTTTATCAATAACTGAAGAATCTTTTTTCCCATCTTTCAAACTGATCTTGTATAAAAAATAGGCTGTGCTATCCACATCTTTTTTTTGTTGTATAAAAAAATCATTTATGGGAAAATAGGCGGTACTGTCATTCTTAACTGCTGCCTGTTGTTGTTTTTCCGGTGAAGGGCCTTTACAGGAAACTACAAAACCGGAAATGATTATAAATAAAATGCCGGAAACTTTCATGGAATAAAATTACCATTTGCCAAGCAGAATGCAAGCGCTTTTAATTCAGGCGCGACCTTTACGGCCTTTGCGCCTTAGCGTGAAAATAAAAATCTTTGCGGCTTGCGTGAAATAACGGTGGCAGTTAGTTTACCGAATGGTTTTTGTAAAACCTACTTTAAGTCCATAATCCATTAAATATTCCCTGATAGGATATTTGGTGGAAAGGGTCGGAAGCAATTGATAGCGGAACTGAGGGCCGATTTGCCATTTGAAATTTCCCAATTTATAACTGATATAGGTTTCAAAATTGGTATTTATATTCCAGTTGCGGATCAGAGAAGATCCATCGGTATAATTCTTATAATCAGAAGTAATAATAAATGGTTCTTTATCAAAAGTATAAGTTGGCTGAATGGCTGCGGCAACATTCAGCGTGATCCTCCCATCAGCTAATAATCTCCAGTCAATACCAAATGGCATGGAAACTTCATAATAGGTATTATTCAAAGTGATGGGTTTGCTTCCGGGAATTATACTTTGGAAAACATTGTATCTGCCCAGTGAATCAGGATTAGCCATTAAAGAAAATGCAGGGGTTGCTTCGCGTGTATTGTAGGTATAGGCTTCTATATTGTATCTGCGGATATTAAACTGAAATCCGGTTTTTAATACCAGGCTGTTAGTCAGTTTATATCCAACCGCAAATCCTACTTCTGTTCCCATGGCGGGTCTGTGCTTTGCAATCTGGCTTAAATCGAGTGTATAATTGGCTGCAAGTGGAATTCCTGAGATAAAAGGTTGCGCTGCATGGCCGGTTTTTGAATCTACCAATCTTCTGTAACTAACAGAAGGGGTTATATAAAATTGGAAATCCAGGTTGCGGAATCTTTTATTTATGCTCCTGTTGATGGAAACAGTCTTCCAATCCTGGTTATTATCAATAAACAGAGAATTATTTTCTTTAAATAAGGAGGAATTGCTGTGATCAAATAATGAAGGAGCGCTATTAAGCAAGTAAGAACTTCCGTTTAATAATGCCGCATGAGTAATCACAGAAGATGGTTCGAATTTTTCTATTTTATCTGAAGGCAAAACGCTGGAAGACAATTTCAAAGACTCTTTATTAAATCCACCGTTTTTAACATTGGCCATCTGAGGACCGTCTGTAGTTTCCTTTTCACTTAAAATAATATTATCATTTTTTACATAATCCGCTGATAAAATGCTGTCCTTAATGGCTAATTTTTCTATAACGGCAGTAATGGTTTGATGGGTAATATTTCCGGGTGATAAATGTTCTTCCAGGGTTTCCTGTTTAATGCTATTTTGATTTACATTACCTTTTGTAGCAGTCTGCATGGTTGCCAACGTCAAGCCGGAGGGAACGATTATCATTTGTTTATGGGGCTTGATAACCAATGTGCCCATAGTTAAAAGCACGATTAAAAATATAGCGATATAAGTGAGTGCGGGCCAGCGGTTTGTTCCATGCAGATTTTCCTGGATGTTTCTCCATACATGGTCTGATGGATACATTCTGTGCTGATTTACCTGTTCTTTCAGAAAATCTTCAAACTCCTCATTATGGTGTAGCGAATTCCTCATGGAATTTTAATCAGTTTGGTTGTTTTATTTTTTAAAAGCCAACGTCAATTCTTCCTCTCCTGGCTTTTCCAATATCTTTTTCTTTATCAATATAGCTTCAAGCATTGCTTTGGATCGCGTGTACTGACTTCTGCTGGTGCTTTCTTCTATATCCAGCATAACACCTATTTCTTTATGACTATAGCCCTCAATCGCATACAAGTTCAAAACCGTTCTATAGCCAACCGGTAACAATCTGATACATTCAATCACCTGCTTTGCCTGCATAATAGATGGCATTGTCTCCTCCTTTACCTGCAAATAACCAACATGTTCCAAATCAATATTTTCATTAAACTTTTTGTACTTTTTCAAAAAGTTGATACAGGTATGCACAATTATTCTACGGATCCATCCTTCAAAAGCGCCTTTATTTTGAAATGTATGTATTTGGGTAAATACTTTTATAAAACCTTCCTGCAGCATATCTTCCGCATCTTCCCTGCTTTGTGCAAAGCGATAACAAACCGACAACATTTTAGGGCTATACCTGCTGTATAACTCACGTTGTGATGCGGGATCATTATTGAAACAGCCAATAATCAATGCTTCAACTGTCATCGATGGTTAATTGTATTACCCCTCAATTTAGACAATTTTTTTGGGCTGATGCTGCATTTTTTTGGGAAATAAAAAAAATATTTTTTTTGCAACATTGTTTAAATTATTTTCAGAGGTCTTATATTTGCAACATTGTATCAAAATTCAATCAATGAAAACCTGCGTTTCTTTTCTTTTTATAGTTTTTTTCACCGGTTTGACAGGCTTTGCTCAATCACCTTATTCTCTAAGCCCTGAAGGTTCGGCTCCTGCAGATGAATCGAAAAATTCTCTCAGTGGTACAATTACCGATGGGGTAAGCGGGAAGCCGGTAACGGGCGCTTCCGTATATATATCTGACCTTAAATTGGGAGCTATTACCAATAACCAAGGCGTATATTTTTTTAAACAATTACCCAAAGGAAACTATTTAATTGAAATTAAATCGGTGGGATATAAATCAATTGCAAGGAATATTCAACTGAACGGAGACACTAAAGAAGATTTTAAACTGAGTGTGGAATTTGTGGAAGGAGGCGAAGTGGTAGTCACAGGTTTGTCTAAAGCCACGCTGATCCGGCGAAATCCGGTTCCCATCGTTTCTGTTTCACACGATTATCTTGTTCAAAACCTAAGTACCAATGCGATGGATGCAATTGCTAAAATACCAGGTATTCGCACGGTTACTACAGGTCCTAATGTGTCGAAACCAATTATCCGCGGTCTGGGCTTCAACAGAATTTTAACCTTATACGATGGTATCCGTCAGGAAGGCCAGCAATGGGGCGATGAACATGGAATAGAAGTGGATCAATATGGAGTGGACCGTATTGAAGTAATTAAAGGTCCGGCCAGCTTAAGTTATGGCTCAGATGCCTTGGCAGGAGTGGTAAATATCATACCCACACAGCCGGCGCCGGAGGGAAAGATGATAGGTGATCTGATGCTGGATTATCAAACCAACAACAAAAACATAGGGGGCTCAGCCATGCTGGGCGCGACAAAAAACGGGATAGAATGGATGGGAAGGATCTCTCATAAACAAGCTACCAATTACCAAAATAAATATGATGGTCGTGTATTTGGAACTGCTTATAAGGAAACCGATGCCACAGCTTCCGTTGGAATACACCGGAACTGGGGCTATTCGCACCTGCATTTTGTATTGTTTGATGATTTGCAGGAAATCCCCGACGGCAGCCGCGATAGCGCTTCCCGCCGGTTTACACGTCCCATTTCCGATGAGGAAGACGGCCCGGTTGAAATAGTTTCGGATAAAGATCTGAGCTCTTATAAAATAGAAAAAGTGCATCAGCACGTACAGCACTACCGGGCCTATCTGAACAATAATTTTATTTTAGGAAACAGTAGTTTAGCAATAAACATAGGATTTCAAAGAAGTGTGCGTCGCGAGTACAATCATCCGGTTTTGTATAAAATACCAGGATTGGATTTGGAACTGAACTCGCTCACTTATGATATTAAATATCATTTTCCGGAATCCGGCAATTGGGATATAAGTACCGGAATTAATGGAACATTCCAAAATAATACCGTTACCAAAGGAACTGATTTCATTATTCCTGATTATCACCAGTTTGATATTGGTGGATTTGTAACTGCAAAACGCTCACTGAATAAATTGGATATATCGGGTGGCCTGAGATACGATGTGCGGTTATTTAATAATGACCAATTGTATACAAAGCAAAATCCTGCCAACGGGTTTGAAATGCCTGTTTATGGCACCGATACTTTAGATGCGGAAAAACTATTCTCAAACTACAGTAAGACTTTTTCAGGTCTTACAGGAAGCCTGGGTGCAACTTATAACTTTTCCGATAAAATATCAGTAAAAGCCAATATTTCGCGTGGTTTCAGGGCTCCGAACATTTCCGAAATATCTTCCAACGGCGTGCACCCGGGAACTAATATGTATCAGATAGGAAATCCTGATTTTAAACCGGAGTTTAGCCTGCAGCAGGATATTGGTTTCGACTTTGTATCAAAATACATGGTGGCATCGGTAAGTATTTTTAATAATTATATCAGCAATTATATATTTAATCAGAAAGTTATCAACCCTGATGGCACGGATCTGATTATTGTTCCCGGCAACCAAACATTCCAGTTCCAGGCATCAAGAGCACAGCTTTATGGCGGCGAATTAAGCATTGATCTGCATCCCATCAAACAACTGCATTTTGAAAATTCCTTCTCAGTAGTATATGGAAATAATAAGGGAGTAAAAGGAAAACCGTTGGAACCAGATGCGCGCTATTTACCATTTATTCCTCCTGCACATGGACTCTCAGAACTACGATTAAATTTCAATCTGCCTTCTCTTTTGATCAAAGAAGGATTTTTTAAGGCTCAGATAGAGTACAATGCTGCGCAAAACAGGGTTTACACTCAGTATGATACGGAAGCAGCAACGCCAGCCTATACTTTATTCAATGCAGGTTTGGGCGGTGGAATTGCAAATAAGAAAGGAAAATTGATGTTTAATATTTATGTCATGGCCAATAATATATTTGACCGGGCCTACCAGGATCATCTAAGCCGTTTAAAGTATTTTGAACCTTATCCGGGAAATTTTACCGGCCGTAATGGTATTTATAATATGGGAAGAAATATCAGTTTTAAGATCAATGTTCCGCTCAATATATCATTGAAATCCTGAATGGTTGATGGTTTGAATTGTTATATTGTTAAACCTGGTCAAAACCAAGAAGGTTTTTGAAACCTTCTTGGTTTACCCAAAGTTGAAATCATGATGGGTGAATGGTTGTATTGTTGAATGGTTATATTGTTAATTGACTCCCACTGAGGTCAAAGAAACTTTATCTCCAATCATAAATCCATAAATTCCGAAATCAAAAAATCATAAATCCCAAAATCATAAATCATAAATCCAATCCTACCTTCCAGCCGGCTCAAAGCTTTCCACTTTACCCACGGCATATTTTCTTTCGCCAATCTGTTGCCGCCACATGGCATAATACAATCCCTTTTCAGTGATCAAATGCTGATGCGTTCCGGTTTCCACTATTTGTCCTCTTTCAAGCACGTAAATACGATCGGCATGCATAATGGTACTTAAACGATGCGCGATCAATACTGTAATCTGCTCTCTTTGTTCAATAATATTTTTTATGGTCGAGGTGATCTCTTCTTCTGTAATGGAATCCAGCGCTGAAGTAGCTTCATCAAAGATCAATATTCGCGGATGCCTTAATAAGGACCTTGCGATACTGATCCGTTGTTTTTCACCGCCACTCAGTTTTAACCCGCCTTCACCGATCATTGTTTCGAGCCCCTTTTCGGCCCGGGCAAGTAAATTTTCACAGCTCGCATGATACAATGATTCCCTGATATCATCATCCGTAGCGGAAGGATTTACAAACAATAAATTTTCTTTTATGGTGCCGGAAAACAATTGAGTATCCTGCGTTACAAAACCAATCTGTTCGCGTAATTCATCAAAATAAATATCATGCCCATTGATGCCATTATAGAAAATATCGCCCTGTTGCGGCCGGTATAAGCCTACGAGCAATTTTACAAGCGTACTTTTTCCTGCGCCGGATGGCCCTACAAAAGCAATGGTTTCTCCCTTTCTTACATCAAAACTAATATTGTCCAATGCTTTGTATTGCGCGGTCTGGTGTTTAAAGGAAACATGCTTAAAGGCAAGTGATTCAATATTACCAACCGATTTAGGATGTACAGGTCTTATTTCCCCCGGTTTTTGCATTAGGTGCTCAAAATTGTTTAATGAGGCTTCCGCTTCCCGGTATGAAAGAATAATATTACCTATTTCCTGCAAGGGACCAAATACAAAAAAGCTGAAGATCTGCATGGTTACCAGTTGACCCGCATCCATTAAATGGCCATAAATAAGCCACATCAGTATAAAAAGAATCACCTGTCGTAAAGTATTTACCATCGTACCCTGGATGAAGCTGATACTTCTTATACGTTTTACTTTGGTAAGTTCGAGGCCCAGTATTTTATAAGTGTTTTTATTCAACCTTTCCACTTCCTGCTGGGTTAAACCCAGGCTTTTTACCAGTTCAATATTGCGGAGCGATTCCGTGGAAGCGCCGGCCAGGGCATTGGTTTGGGCAACAATGGATTTTTGAATGAGTTTTATTTTCCTGCTTAAGATGCTGGTGATCCAGATAAGAATAATGATTCCACCGAAATAAACCAATGGCAGCGACCAGTGGATGCGAACAGCATAAACAATGATGAATAAAACGCCTACAACAATTCCAAACAGAATATTTACAAAACTGCTGATAAACTTTTCAGTATCCGTACGCACTTTCGTAAGCACGCTCAATGTTTCACCGCTTCGCTGGTCTTCAAAATCCTGGTAAGGCAGTTTCATGGCATGGCGCAATCCATCCGTAAATACTTTTGCGCCGAATTTCTGAACGATCACATTCATAAAATAATCCTGGAAATTCTTGGCGATACGGCTTACCATCGCCACGCCGATCGAAAGTAACAACAGAAACCCCACGGCTTTAGCGAAAATGCCAAAGCTTTCATAAGCAGAAGGATGGGTTTTATAATCAAATGCCAACTTTACCAGTTTACCAAAGATGATCGGATCTATCAGGGAAAAGCTCGTATTGATGGCGGCAAGTAATAATGCCAACGCTACCAGCCATTTATAAGGTTTTAGGTATTTAAGAAGAATTTTCATGTATAATATTTTAAAAACCGGATGCCAATTAAATTTTGAATGAATAAAATTGACGAAAAAAATCAGGCCGGAAGAAATAATTTGTTTCTGTACAACAATTATGTCAGATTTAACATAATGACAGGTTGGCAAAAAGTCAAATATGCAGGTATATGGAAATGAATATTCGGAAATTTATTCTGCACCGGCATTTTTCAAATTTGTTATCCGGATTTGACGGAACAGGTTGATTTTTTTCAGACTTGTTACAAAAAATTAGCCCTTATTTTAAATGCACTTGCAGAAAGTAACAGTTTTTTTATTTTGCTCAATAAAGAACAAATGTACAAGAGTGCGACGCAACCAAAGAAGTATAGTAGTAATACTGCCTGGTTCAAAAAAATTGCTTCTCTTACCGCTTCCCTCCTATCCTATACTGAATTCCAAATTTTAAATATTCATTCCGGAATTCATGGCGCGTGTTGTCCACTTCTTTAAGCGTAATGGTTTTGCCCAGGCCATAATAATATCCGCCTGAAATCAGCCATCTGATCCTCTTCAAAATTTGCTTCCACTACAAAACGCGGTTCATATTTTTTTATCTCCAGTTTTTTCTGCAAAGCGGCGGCAGCCTGTGAAGGTGTGGAACTATACTGTTCCGTTGTGGCCATCATGCGCATATTGTTGTAGTCGTAGCTTTCCTTTTGCTCCCGGATATTTACCTTATATAGCTTCGAAAGCTGGAGTCCGCTGCCAACAGACCAGTTTTTATTAATGGAATAATGGAGCGTTAACGGAATATCAAAATAAGATGCTTTGATGATGCTTGTGGTAGTGATATTATAATAGAGGTTGCTGCCAAGATTATTTACCAGTTGCTGTTCTTTAGCGCTTACCTCGCGTCCATGAACGGTAGAAAATGCCCAAAGACCGCTATGCAAACTTAATTTTTCAGTAAGAGGAACTACTATGGTAAAGCCGGGATGAATATTGAGATTAGTAAGCGGAAATGAATTAGGGTTTTTATTCCATGCGGGAACATTGAGGCCTGCGCCCGCAAAAAGCCGGATCTTTTTTGAAACAGGGATTTTTGGTTTCCTTGTCTTGGGCAAAGAATCGGGGTTAAGAATGTTTGTGGCGGTATCTTCCTTCAAACCGGGTTTAGAAGTTATTGTTTCAGTAGAAAGCTTTTCAGTAGAAAGCTTTTCGGTAGAAATCTTTTTTGAAGCAGCTGACTCCGGCTGTTTTACTACATCTGCCTGAGTTTGTTTTCCTTCCGTGAACTGTACTTTTGGAGATTGTATAAATGCGGTATTTAATTTGCCGGGTAAATTATTTTTTTCCTGTGAAATTATTTCTGATGTCGCCACCTGGGGAATGGTTGTTACAGGCGGCTTGGCAGTTGTGGTACTATCATTCACTACGGTTTTTGAATGATTTGAAGTTTTCGATCCGGCGTTTACGTCTTCAATATGATGCTGATTATTGAAAATAAAAAAACAGGTAAAAATCAAACTAAAAAATAAACAGGCTGCTATCAATGGAAGAAAATTTCTTTTTTTTGATGAAGGCGCCAATACCGGTGCTTCTGCATTCAACGCATGCTGACGCAGCATTTCCTGCATTTGCATCCAGCCTTTTTCGGCCAGTTGCTGCATTTCGGTTATGGGTTCATCTTTCTTCTTCATCCTAATAAATTTTGTGTGCCTGCTGCTTTAAATTTTTTCTTGCTTCCGCCACATGCCACCTGGATGTACTTTCCGCAATATCAAGCATCTGCGAAATCTCTTTATGGGAATAGCCTTTAAAAATATGCAGCGAAAACACTTTTTGTGTTACTGCAGGCAGTTTTTTTATTAAATACAATACTTCCTCTTCCGCATGGTTGTGCGGATGCTGATGCAATGCCTGTTCACCACGCTGATCATCATCCAGTGAAATAAATTTATTTTTATTTTTCTGTGTGCGGGCATAATCAATCGCCGTATTGGTTATGATCCTTTTTGCCCAGCCTTCAAAACTTCCTTTTTCATGATCGAAGCTTTGAATATTGAGGAAGATCTTAAGAAAACCTTCATTGATAAGACTCACAATCGTTTGCTGATCTTCCGAATATGATTTGCAGATGGTGTACATCAGGGCAAAATAATGCTTGTACAGCCTTTCCTGGGCTATAGGATTGTTTGTTTTACATGCAGTAATTATATCGTTCAGTTCACTTTGCTGCAAGGAAGTTCAGAAATTTTGGCAAAGGTTACAATTTTGATTCGTTTATTTGGCGCCGGGAAAATATTTCATCTCCCGGCGCTTTAATTATCTTACTTCAGTGTTATGGTTTTAATCCAATTTTGCGTAGGAGCAATGCTGTCCTGAAAGGTTGCTACAATCATGGTATCACTTAATTCCTTTATTTTCCATACAAACTTTCTCTTACCTTCTAATACAATACTGTCACTGGTTGAAGAAAAAGCCCATCTTCCTTTGTCATAAGGAACAATGGTGGAATCGCAAGCCTTGGATGGATTGGCAAGCTGGTATGCCTTGTATATATCAAACGCCATTAATGCACTGTCTGAACAAGGTTTGCTGATAGAGCTGTCCTTTGTAGGATCATCAGATTTAGGAACGGTGAGTGAATGAAGTTGCCATATTCTACCGGTCAGCATTCTTTCTTTTGGGGAAAGCTCCGGCCCATTATCGCTTTTCTGACAGGCTGCAAAAATTATTACTGCTAAAACACCCAAGGTTAAAAAGTTTCTCTTTTTCATTATTTCTTTTTTATTCAATCAATTATTAAATGTTTCAGCCCGCGGTGCTGTTACAATCTAATACGGTGATTAAATAAAAACTGTTGGGCAGGTTAAAAAAATAATTTAAAAAGATTAAAGCCCGAAGTCAAAACATTTTATGGCATCATTTGAAGAAATCCTTCACATGCAGTTTTTTTATGTACCCGGCAGCAATGCTACTATGAGGCTTTGGTTGCGTCGCACTCTTGTACTGTATATTTTTTTTCAACATTATTCTTCAAAGAAATACTCAATCCATAGTTTTTAATATGCGTCAAAGCCAAAAAATATTGGACCTGCTATACATCGGCAAATGCTACAATGCCTTTAGGCCCGGCGCTTACCGGAACTAAAACCCCATTTCATAAGCTCCTTCCAGGTTGGCTTTTTGCCATACATTAAGATGCCGGTTCTGTAAATTTTGGCCGCTATCCAGGTAGTGCCCATAAAACCTAAAATCAGTAAAACAAAACTCGTGATCAATTCCCAATAAGGAACGGTATTGGGTACGCCATAAGCAATACGGCCCATCATTACAATTGGAGAAGTAAGCGGAAACAAACTTCCAAAAACCGCAAGGCCGCTTGTAGGGTCATTCACTGCTTTGGTCATGATCACCATGGCAAAAATGATGGGCATCATAATGGGGAATAATAAGGATTGCGCATCCTGCGGATCCTCATTTACCGCGCTTCCTACCGCTGCAAATAAAGAAGAATATAATAAATATCCGCCTAAAAAATAAAACACAAAACAACCAAGAATCACAGGAATATTGAGCTGGTTTAATCCGTTCATTACTTCGGCCAAAGCGCCGTTTTGAGCTGATTGCATTACCTGAGTTCCGGGAGTCTGCACCGGTTGCGATGACATTTGATCCATCATCCCGGGAAAAATAACGGGAAGTAAAAATTGAAGCGAGAATATCAATATGCCCCAGATGATAAATTGAAAAAGCCCTACAGAACCGATACCTATAATTTTCCCCATCATCAATTGAAACGGCTTTACGCTGCTTACAATCACCTCCGCTATCCTGCTGGTTTTTTCTTCCATCACCCCGCGCATAACCATGGTTCCGTAAATAAATAAAACGAAATAAATCAGAAACCCGGAAACAAAACCAACACCATAACTAAATCCGGCTATATTGTTCTTTTCTTCATTTCCTTCTATGGATTTAAAATCAACTTTGTTTTGTTTTTGAATACTGTCCAGTTGCGCCTGAGAAATATTCAATGAAAGCAATCTCCGGTTTTCCAATGCATTGTTAATCGCATTTTCAATTTTTCCCTGGTTCATCAATCCGAGCGTTTTGTTGGAGATCACTTTAAAACTTGCGGCGCTCATCACATTGGAATTGTCTGAGATCCAGACATAACCATCATAAACTTTTTCATCGAGCTTCTTTTTTAATGAAGCCTCGGTTTCATTTGTTACAAATCTGAAATCAATATTTTTATCTTTTGAAGTTATTTCATGATCAAAAATATTGGCTTCATCAGCGACCGCTATTTTTAGTGTATCAGAGGAGCTGATGGAGAAATAGATCATCAATGCATAGAATCCAAAAATGAATATGGGCAGCAGTATGGTGGTTAATAAAAATGTTTTCTTTTGAACACGTGCTAAAAATTCCCTTTTAGCAATAAGCGTGATTTTACTCATATAATTCGTTTTTAAAAGAGGAGTTGCTTAAGCATTTACTGGTTGAAAAGCCCGGGTGACCTTCGTTCCTTCCACCAAACGGATAAATATATCATTGAGGGATGGAAGAATTTCATTGAACCCTTCTACCGGAATATTTTGCTGAATAAAATATTGTAGTACATCATTGCTTTTAAAACCAGGTCTTATTTTCACTATCAGCTTATCCGCTTTTGCATCTACCACATCAAACGCGGTACTAACGGTGCTTGCCGGCAGTTCGCCTAACTGAACACGGTACTTGTTTTCCTTAAAATCATGCTTGATCGCATGCACCGTTCCATCCAGAATTTTTTTACCTAAATTCATTAATACAATATGATCGCAGATCTCTTCCACCTGCTCCATACGGTGGGTACTGAAGATGATGGTACTGCCGCGCTGCGCCAGCCCATAAATTTCGTCTTTAATTAAGTTGGCATTTACAGGATCCAGTCCGCTGAAAGGTTCATCAAGTATGATGAGTTTCGGTTCGTGCAATACGGTGATCACAAACTGAAGTTTCTGGCTCATACCTTTACTGAGATCTTCTACTTTTTTATTCCACCAGCTCTGCATTTCCAATCGTTCAAACCAAAATTTTATTTTTTCCATGGCGTCAGACCTACTCAATCCCTTTAATTGCGCGAGGTACAAAGCCTGCTCCCCGATTTTCATCTTTTTATACAATCCTCTTTCTTCAGGCATATAACCGATCTTGAGGATGTCATTTACCGGATCAAAAGTTTTTCCATCCAGGATAATGTTTCCATCATCGGGATAAAAAATACCGGTAATCATTCTTAACAAAGTGGTTTTTCCTGCCCCATTTGGACCCAATAATCCGAAGATGCTTCCCTGCTCAATTGTAAAGCTTATATCATCCACCGCTTTTTGAGTAGAATAATATTTTTTTAGGTTTTGCAGTTCTAAGATAGCCATGATGATGTGGTATTATTATTCAAATTTAATTGTTCAAAACGGAACAGGATCGGATTTTGTCAAAAATCGCTTATTAGTTAGTTGAGACAACCTAGCCAGCGATTATTGTAAGTCATTTGAGGCTTGGGTTATTGATAAGTCAGTAGTCATTATCATTTTTTAGTCATTGGGTTGAAAGGAAAGCTTCCAAAATAAAAAAGCGGCAAATCAATTTACCGCTTTTTTATTTTATTTAACATTATTTAGAAATGGCATTGCTAAGTTATTTTAGCTTTAAACTTGCCACCCGAAACTGTTATAGTTCCCCCGGAAGCCGTTTTTGCCGTTCCGGTAAATGTACCTTCTATAATGCCTGTACCGGAATCATATGCAGTAACAATTACAGTAATAAGATACCCCGTGGTTGTAGCATCGGCCTGGTAAATATACCCTACAGAATTCAACATCCCAATTTGCGAAAGACTGCTAGAAACATAAGTTCCCGTAGTTATATTTCCTCCTGGAAAGGCTATTCCCAAATAAAACAGCGTATCGCTTGAAGTACCAGAGCCTGGAAGCCTGCCTTCTATTGTTACTGCTTTAAGCGACTGGCTATTAATAGTTGTATCAAAAATGATTGTACTGTCAACAGAACCATGAAATATCTGGGTTCCATTAGAAAATTGCCATGCGCTGTCCGATTTATTTACAGAATCACTGCCACCGGTATTTCCTCCCAAACCCGTTCCTGTACTGTCTTTTACATTTACACTAAATGAACAGATACTGCTATCAAAGCTTATGGTAAAATCAGTAACCACATGAAGCGCAGGCGTACCGGATGCTTTTAAACGAATAGTATCATAACCGAGCTTGGTAAAAGACCCGGAATCGGAAAATGAAAATCCATTCTGGAAATCTGTACTGATCTGATAAGCACCCAGGGCTGTAACATTTACTGTTAATTGCAGATAATTGGTATCGGCAGAAGTGGCAACCCCGTTATAAAAAGTTCCATTAACTACCGAAGGCAAACAATTACCGGTAACTGAATCCTTTAAACTGCCCCTTGCCGTATCAACAACAATTTTATTTAATTCCAGGCTGTATTCTTTCTGACAGGAAACAATTAATGCAGTACTGATGCAACTCAACAGAAAGAAGGTGATTATACGATTCATACAAATAAAATAAAGTTTTAAAAAACATCCAATTCCTGAAATTAATAACGCCGTCCTGTTTAATAAATTGCCTTTTTAAAACAGTTCTTTTTGCTTTGCAATAACAATACCGGATTTTTTAATTTCAAACTTAGCCATTAAAGCTACTTTAGACTACCAACCATATTTGCAGGGATTACCCATTCATCAAACTCTTCCGCGGTTGTATAGCCAAGCTTTACAGCCATTTCCTTTAAGGTTGTTCCTTCTTTATGTGCTTTTTGGGCAATTTCCGCCGCTTTATAATAACCGATTTTTGTATTAAGCGCTGTTACCAGCATCAGGCTGTTATCTACATGCTTCTTTAATATTTTCTTCAATGGGTTCAATACCTGTTGCGCATTTATCGTTAAAGCTTACACAACCGTCACCAATTAATCTTGCACTGTGTAAAAAGTTATAGATCATCACCGGTTTAAAAACATTCAATTCAAAATGACCGGTTGCACCACCAATATTAATAGCCACATCATTACCCATAACCTGTGCAGCGATCATGGTTAATGCTTCACATTGTGTTGGATTTACTTTGCCGGGCATAATAGATGAACCGGGTTCATTATCCGGAATATGAATTTCTCCAATTCCACTTCGTGGTCCGGAAGAAAGCATGCGGATATCATTGGCAATTTTCATCAGGCTTACAGCAACGGTTTTTAAAGCGCCATGCGATTCCACAATAGCATCATGTGCCGCTAAAGCTTCAAATTTATTTTCAGCTGTAATAAAAGGAAGCCCTGTGAATTCGGCAATTTTTGTTGCCACCAGTTCAGCATATCCCGGCGGCGTATTGATGCCGGTTCCCACAGCAGTTCCGCCCAAAGCCAGTTCACTTAAATGCGCCAGTGTATTTTTGATAGCTTTTATTCCATGATTTAATTGTGAAACATATCCGCTGAATTCCTGTCCCAATGTAAGCGGTGTTGCATCCATAAAATGTGTGCGCCCGATTTTTACAATATGCATAAATTGTCTGCTTTTTTCAGACAGGGTATCCCGCAGTTTTTCAATACCGGGAATGGTTGTTTCGGCCAGCATTTTATATGCGGCAATATGCATGGCCGTAGGAAAAGTATCATTAGATGACTGTGATTTATTTACATCATCATTCGGATGAAGAAATTTTTCTTTATCGGTTAATGCACCGCCATTCAATACATGCGCACGGTATGCGATCACTTCATTCACATTCATATTACTTTGCGTACCACTGCCCGTTTGCCATACCACCAATGGAAACTGATCATCCAGTTTACCTTCCAGTATTTCATCACATACACGGCCAATTGCTTCGGCTTTTTCCTTTGATAAAACCCCCAATTCGAAGTTGGTAAATGCCGCAGCTTTTTTAAGATATGCAAAAGCTTTAATGATTTCTTTCGGCATCTTATTCATATCCTGCGCAATTTTGAAATTCTCAATACTGCGTTGAGTCTGAGCGCCCCAATAAACATTGGCAGGCACTTTTACCTCGCCCATCGTATCTTTTTCTATCCTGAAATTCATATCATTAATTTTGAGCCGCAAAGTTAGGTGATTTAAAAAAACGCGCGACTTTGGTTATTTTCCTTTAAAATCCGCTTTTCTTTTTTCGCGAAATGCCTGTGTGCCTTCCTGCATATCTTCCGTCCCAAAACTTTCGCCAAAGGCATTGATCTCAACCTCATAACCATTTATATTTTCAAAAACCGCATTTGCTGCACGGATACATCCTGCTATAGCCAACGGCGCTTTTTCATTTATAAGATTCAATACCGAACTTGCTTTTATCAACAACTGATCTGCCGGTACCACATAATTAACCAACCCATAGTTTAATGCAGTTGGCGCATCAATTACTGCGGCGCTCATCAATAATTCCAGCGCGCGGCCTTTGCCAATCAATTGAACCAACCGTTGGGTACCGCCATAACCAGGGATCAATCCCAGGTTCACTTCCGGCTGTCCGAATTTTGCATTTTCCGAAGCAATCCTGAAATGGCAACTCATGGCCAACTCACAGCCACCGCCTAAGGCAAATCCATTTACACAGGCAATTATTGGTTTGGGAGAATTTTCAATTTTAAAAAACAGGTCCTGCCCTTTTTTGGCCAATGCTTTCCCCTGTTCAACGCTTAATCCGCTGAATTCATTTATATCTGCGCCTGCTACAAAAGCTTTTGAACCTGCACCCGTAATAATTGCTGATTTAATTTCGAACCTGGAATAAATCTCATCCAGTACATGGTTTAAATCAGTCATTACTTCATGATTGAGCGCATTGAGCTTATCCGGACGATTAATGGTAACAGTTAAAATATTGTGTGCAAATGAGGTGAGTAAAGTTTTGTACATATAAAATGGTTTAAACTACTTTTATTTCTTTGGTTAAGGTAAGTCTTTAAATTATTTCATCCGCTGTTTTTGCCCTTTCATCCATCGGTTTTTCATTTCGGTCCAATAGGAATTGTAATACGAAACATTCCGGATTCAAATTTGCATTATCAAATTATCAAACAATAAAAATCTCAGATCATGCAACACAGAATTAAATTGTCTACTTTAGTATTACTTGCAATTGCAGCAAAACCTGCCAAAAACAATATGTCCATTCCTGCAAAAGTAAAAGGTATAAAAATTTCAAACAACCATATAAACGGTATGACCAAAATGGTATTGAAGGATTCCAAAGAATTGGAATTGGCATAAAGACAATGATCCTTTTATTTTTTAATAAATAGATTTAAGTAATTATTTCCTATGGTATTAAAGCAAGGCAGCTTAGTTTTGTAAAGTATTTACCAGGAAATAATGCCACATGCGAACTGTACTTATTACCGGAGGAACCGGGTTAATCGGAACTCATCTAACTAAATTATTGGTGGAGAAAGGGTATAAAGTAATTGTTTTAACCCGTAAGTCAGTTCCCGTAAATACCAATTCTAAAGACAATTTTATCAGCTATGCACATTGGGATATATCCAAAGAGCTGACCGACAAAAATGCATTTGCCCAAGCTGATTATATCATTCATTTGGCGGGAGCTGGAGTAGCAGATAAGAGATGGACGAAAAACCGCAAAACAGAGATTGTTGAGAGCCGGACAAAAAGCAGCGCTTTAATTGTAAAAACGCTGAAAGAAACCGCGAATAACATTAAGGCTGTCATATCAGCTTCAGCTATCGGATGGTATGGAGAAAATCATATAAATCCCGCTAATAAAGAAGACGGATTTAAAGAAAATGATCCTGCCGCAATGGATTTTTTAGGAGCAACCTGCAAAAGCTGGGAGGAAAGTATCGATCCTGTACAGCAATCAGGAATAAGACTTGTAAAACTGCGCACAGGAATTGTATTAAGTAATGAAGGTGGCGCGCTTGCAGAATTTAAAAAGCCTTTAAAGGCCGGCATTGCCACAATCCTGGGAAGCGGGGAACAGGTGATAAGCTGGATACAGATAGAAGACCTTTGCCGCATGTACCTTTTTGCATTGGAAAATGAAGCAATATCCGGTGTTTATAATGCGGTGGCGCCATTTCCGGTTACAAATAAACAATTGACGCTTGAGCTGGCAAAACAGTTGCGCGGTCGTTTTTTTATCCCAATGCATGTACCCGCTTTTGTACTGAAAATGATGCTCGGTGAGATGAGTATTGAAGTATTAAAAAGCGCTACCGTATATTCGGGAAAAATCAGAAAATCCGGCTTCACATTTTTATATCCTTCCATTCAACCGGCATTAAAACAATCGGCCAAAAAATAGCTATAGATCATCGGTTTCAAATTTTCTTTTACAAAAGAAATAATAGATCACCAGGTAAATAACAGCCGTAATTATAAAATAATAGGCCGCCGGTTTATGCACAAATTCCTTTACAATATTTCTGAAAAAAGGAAAAGGAATTAAATTGTCTGTGGATTCTAATGGCAGAAAATTGCCAATACCACCGGCATAACGGTTGAGCAGGCCGGCCAGCATATTTTCCAACACCACCGCATATAAAAAGAAAACACCGATAGCTATACCAGAACGCCTGAACAATAATCCAAACAACAATGCTACTGCAGTATAACTCAAAGCCTGGATAAAAAAATATCCTACGTACTGTATTTTTTCAATGCTAAAAACGGATGCATCTTCCGCAATACCAAAAAGAAATGCAGTGATCAAAACAGCCAGCGTAGAAACGATAGCCAGGATAACCACAAGAACCATTTTAACTGTAATGAATTGTGTCCGGCTCCAGCCATCAATAATGTTTTGGCGGTGCGTTTTAAATGAAAATTCATTTGTGATCGAAATGATCATCAGCAGTCCCGGAATGAATAACAAAAAGCTGCTCATATAGGTTACTGTATGCCAAACCGCGGGAAATTGAAACGGAGAACCACCTAATGCGGCTATCGCGGCAGGATTTTTAGAAACCGTGTTCATTTGAACTATATAAGCAATATAATTAATCCCGTAAATACTGATAAAAAACAATATGGCCAGGATCCAGAATGTCCGGTAATATTTTATTTTCAACCATTCTATTTTCAGTAAATGAGCCATTTTGATATTTTAATGGAATTAATTGGTTAACTCTAAAAATTTTGTCTCCAGGCTTTTCTTTTTCAACTGAAGATGATTCAATACAACACCATTTGTAAAACAATATTGATTGATCTGCTCCAGTTTGGCGCTGCCATTGGGATAGCTTATAAGGAAATGGTTCCCCAGTTTTTTTATTTCTGAATATCCATTGAAGGATTGTAAAACAAGTTCCAGTTTTGAAGAATCCGCACTTCCCAATTCTACGATATCTTCATTCACCAGTACTTCCGATACTGCTCCTGCGGTAATGAGATTTCCCTTTTTAAGAATGGCTACATGTGTACACACTTTTTCCACTTCATCCAATAAATGACTGGCCATAATGATGGTTTTACCCTCTTCAGCCAACCGGGTGATCAAGGTTCTGATCTCGGAAATACCCACAGGATCCAAACCATTTGTTGGCTCATCAAAAACTAAAAGACGTGGATTACCCAATATTGCGGCTGCAAGGGCCAGGCGTTGTTTCATTCCAAGTGAATAGGTACTGAACTTACTTGTTTTTCGTTCATAAAGGTTTACTTTCTTTAATACCAAATCAATGTCGCGCTCATCGGCACCTTTTATTCTGGCTGTAATTCGGAGGTTTTTTTCCCCGGATAGATAATGATAAAAATTGGGCGTTTCCAGCAAAGTGCCTACCTGTTTTCTTATATCTTCATCTGGTGGTTTACCCATTAATTCAAAACTACCGGATGAAGGCCGCAATATATCCATTACAATGCCGAGCAAAGTGGTTTTTCCACTGCCATTCGGACCCAAAATACCAAATACACTGCCTTCCGGCACATCAAAAGAAACATGATTCAGCGCCTGGATATGTCCATAATTTTTGCTGATATTATTCAGTGTTAAAACATTCACTTGAAAGTTTTGAGAAAGGTAAATGATTACAATGAACCCGCAAATAAAATATGGGGAGAGGTGATTAAAGAAAAGGGAATGGGTGAAAAGTGAGTGGTGAGTGGTGAAAAGGGAGTAGAGAGTACCTTTTCACTTTTGGCTTTTGACTTATTGACTTTTCACTTACTGACTAAAATACCTAAAATGACCCCAATAAAAAAGCCACCACATAATTCATGTGATGGCTTTTTTATTGAATCCTGTTTTTAATATACAACCGGTTTAGATTTCTTTTGGGCGTGCATTTCCTTTAATTTAGCTTTTTGTTCATCTGTGAGTATGCTGTTTCTTTCATCCTGATTGGCTTTCATGAGTTCTCTGATTTTCGCTTTTTTCTGGTCGGCTGAAAGGGTTTTATCATTCATAATCTGTTCCCTTTGGGTTTTCGAATCTTCCCGCATTTTTTTCATTTTATCCTTTTGATCCTGTGTAAGGTTCAACTGATCCATTTGTTTGTTTCTTTGTTGATAGGCTTTTTCACGCCCGGATCTTGCCTTGTTATAAGTACGCGTGCTGTCTTGCGCATAGCTGCTGATTCCCGCTGCCGCAACAATCAAAAGCATTAAAATCAATTTTTTCATAATATTTTTTTTAGTTTGTATTGTGATGATAGATGAGAAATAATAAAGAAGGTTTAAGCGTACGGCCGCTTTGATTTTATTTTAACTTTTTCTGGAAAATAAATGGCAGCTCAATATATATTAATTAATTAAATCATCAATGCATAGAAAAAATTCATTAAACAAAAACCCCCGATACAAAAGTATCAGGGGTTTATTGTTTTACTATCCAATTGCCACTTATTTATTTAGTAGCCTGAAAGGCATAATTATCTTAAAAACAACAACTCACGGTATTTAGGTAATGTCCAGTTTTCATCACTTACCAGGCGTTCGAGTTTGTCTACATGATAACGGATTTCGTCAAAATAAGCGGATTTCACACTGCTTTCATAAGTCAGCGCTTTTTCACGGTTATCCTGGATATTATTGGCAATCTTACGGGCTTCTACCATTGCATCCACTTTCGTATATATTACCTGTATATGTTCTGAAATTTCCTTTAATATCTGCATCTGGCTTGCATACATATCTTCCTTCAATCCCGCTTCTTTTAAACCACGGATATTTTCAATAATTGTATTCTGATATTTAATTGCGGCCGGAATGATATGATTGATCGCCAGATCACCCATCACCCTTGCTTCGATCTGTACTTTTTTAATGTATTTTTCCAGTTCTATTTCATGCCTTGCTTCCAGTTCCACATGGGTATAAATCTTATTGTTTGAAAACAGATTTTTCACTTTATCTGTGAGCATAGCATCAAGGGCAAGCGGAGTTGTTTTTATATTCGGCAATCCTCTTTTTGTTGCTTCTTGTTGCCATTCTTCACTATAACCATCCCCTTCAAAAAGCACGTTTTTGCTTTCAACGATATATTTTTGGATCACATGCATCATTGCGATCTCTTTTTTATCGCCTTTTTCTATCAGTGCATCCACTTCCTTCTTAAAATTCTTAAGCGTTTCCGCCACAATGGTGTTTAAGGTAATCATTGCATTTGCGCAGTTGGAAGAAGAACCTACAGCACGGAATTCAAATTTATTACCGGTGAAAGCAAAAGGTGAAGTACGGTTTCTGTCCGTATTATCCAACAACAATTCCGGTATGCTTCTGTGCAAGTCCAGTTTTAAAATGGCTTCATCCTGTTCATCAAATTTATCACCGACTCTTGTTTCAATATCTTCTAAAACTTTGGTCAGGTATCGCCCGATAAATACAGAAATAATAGCCGGCGGCGCTTCATTGGCGCCCAGGCGGTGATCATTCGGCTCGGATGCAATAGCCGCTCTCAACAGTTCTGCATAATCATGAACCGCTTTGATGGTATTTACAAAAAACGTTAAAAACATCAGGTTGGTTTTCGGCGTTTTTCCGGGAGCTAACAAATTAACACCGGTATCGGTAGCCATGCTCCAGTTATTGTGTTTTCCATTTCCATTGATTCCGGCAAATGGTTTTTCATGCAGTAAAACAACGAGTTTATGACGCTTTGCCACACGGGTCATAATATCCATTAGCAATGTATTGTGATCCACTGCAAGGTTCACTTCTTCAAAAATAGGCGCACATTCATACTGAGCAGGCGCTACTTCATTATGACGTGTACGTAATGGAATACCCAGTTTATAAGCTTCCAGTTCATAATCACGCATAAAAGCATACACTCTTTCAGGTATGGAACCAAAATAATGATCTTCCAGTTGCTGCCCTTTTGCAGGCGCGGCACCAAAAACTGTTCTGCCGCATTGTATCAGATCGGGCCTTGCATTAGCCAGGGCTTCATCCATTACAAAATATTCCTGCTCCCATCCTAAGGTGGCGGTTACTTTAGTAATGTTTTTATCAAAATAATTAGCTACATCAACAGCAGATTTATTCAATGCTTCCAGTGATTTGAGCAACGGAGCTTTATAATCGAGCGATTCTCCGGTATAAGAAACAAAAATGGTGGGAATACATAACGTTTTTCCATTTCCCATTTCCATAATAAAAGCCGGAGAGGTTGGATCCCATGCAGTATAACCACGGGCTTCAAAAGTTGCCCGCAAACCACCACTTGGAAAAGAAGATGCATCCGGCTCCTGCTGAATAAGAGCAGCGCCATCAAATTCTTCAATATCAGTACCATCGCTTTTCAAAGTAAAAAAAGAATCATGTTTTTCAGCAGTCGTTCCGGTGAGTGGCTGAAACCAATGGGTATAATGTGTTACGCCTTTATTTTCCGCCCATGAACGGATACCGCTTGCTATATGACCTGCTGCATTGCGGTCAATTTTTTTGCCGCCTTTAATGCTATTGACAAGACTTTTATAAGCTTCATCACTTAAAAACTGGCGCGCAGTATCGAGGGTAAAAACATTTTCTCCAAAAAAAGAAGTGATTTTTGGAGAAGCTTCTACCGTGATTTCATGCATTTCATTAGAAAGATTGTCAATTGCTTTAAAACGTAATGACATATTGCATTTATTTTAATTTAAATAAATAGGATAAAATAAGATAAAAAATAAATTATTCAATCAAATACTGCACAAAAATAAATGATTGAGTATTTATTTCTATCAATAACAAATTAAATTTTCATATTATTTTTTTAATAATGTGTTTTTGAAGTATGTGCTTTGATGAGCGGTACTAGTAAGGGAGTGATTAATATTGGGAGAACAATGCTTTTATACCGGGTTACAGTAGCCGAGAAAGGAACGCAATATCCCGCAAGCAGAATGACTGAAAAACTGAAGAAAACGCAAAATAAAACCTGTGGTGAAATGTATGATTTTCCCGCGATAAAAATAAATGCATACCCGATTAATATCAATAAGGAAAAGTTTTCTATCGCAGCCGGAAAATAACTTTTACTCTGCAGACCAATTAAATGCGGTTGTAAAAAACCATTATCCAGTGCAACGGGCAAAAATTGAATAAAACTGCTAAAACCTGGTTCAAGTTTAGGTATCTCGATTTTTGAATTACCCCCGATTTGTAAAAATTCCTGCTGTTTATCTATCACATATTGAGGAAAATTAAATGAAGGAACAACATACTGCGCCGAAAAAAAAACAACAATGCACAATCCATAAATTCCTAAAAAAATACTCCATTTTTTTTCAGGATAATAATGACTAAGAGCCCAGGCCGTGAGCGCAGGAATCAGAAGCAATAACAATAAAATTACGCAGTGCAAACAGCAATATTAACAGCATGATTAAGGGTAGGAAGATATTTCAGCTGAATTCTTTTTTCTATCAACTGCTGCCCAAAAAAATACATGATCAATGCAATAGCTGAAAATATCAATCCATCTTTATGAATGCCGCTACACCAGAATAAAAAAGAAGGAATTAAAAAAACAAACGCTATCAGCAATATTTTTTTTCCCTGGTATGATCTATTCATGATCCTGAAAAAAGCGACCGGCCCAAAAAAGAAAAGGAAATTGAAAAAAATAATGTTGGCATAATAATTTTTAAAAGTAAACACATTTACCAAAGCCATCAGCTTGATCATCATGTTATCCTTCAAGTCATTCCAATAAGAGTTTTCGCCTTCAAATAAATTACCGGATTTTTCATATCCATAATAAAAAAGCTCTTTGATAAAATTCCAGGGATGATGCAAAAGCAGATCGGTTTCGGAAATGCTTAAATCAAAAAAACGCCAGGTATCGCTGCCCGGCTTGTAAGCGGGTAATGAATAAAACCAGGCATAAGCCAGACCTGCGCAAACTTTAATTATAAAAAGACCGGTCAACCAGCCTTTACCAAGCCCTGAGTTTTTGAAAAAAGAAATTGCCGGAATCAGCAGGCAAAACAACAGCAAATACAATATGAAAACAATAGCAGTCAATAAAAAGGTTTCAGGAAAGATAAAGATTTATTCCGAACAAGGTTTTCCCATTTATAATGATTCTGGTGATAATGAATGTTGTTCCCTGAAGAATTAAATTAAAAAAAGTTAATTGGTGAATTTCAAAAATTATATAAACTTACCGTTCAGAAAAGCTTTATCATGTCAAAAAAGAAAATAGCACTCTTACTTGATATAAAGGAAATAAATGCTTTGGTAAACCTGCTGATTGAAAAAGAACAAAACATCCATGCGGATATGCATACCAGTGATTTTGAAATTCCTTTAAAAAACAAATTATTGGCAAGTCTTTCGGAAGATCAGAAAAAAGAATACATAGATCTGGAAACAAAAAAAGTATTATTTCGTGCAACGCGCATTCCGGTAGATAAAATAAAAAACAAAGACAGCCTGACGGATGTTTTGCATCTTAATAGTATTTCAATAAGAGCTTTGGCCGTACCGTTTAATAATATCTCCATTCAATTCAATCCTGATTCAAACATTACCCCGGACGACTGCGAAGCATGCGACACCGTCAACGATTGTATAGACCTGGTAATGGCAAACTCAAAACCGCAATGACATGAGAAAACTGCTTATGCTTCCGGTCTTTGCTTTCTTTTTTTCGTATAATAGCCAGGCTCAAAAAATAAAGATCCGGCAATCTTTTCAAAGTGAGGACACCAAACCCGAACCGGCCGCTATTACCTACACGCATCCAAAAGATAAACAGGAATCTTTTTTAGTGGATGCAGCATTGGGAATTTCCGCTTTTTCAAAAACAAGAAAAACGCTAACCGGTTATGCCGAATATCATAGAAATACTTTGGTTGATGCAGTATCCAATACCCTGCAGGCCGGCGCAGCTTACGAACTGCATACCAACCCAAATTATCTGAGCGGAGAAAACAGGAAAATAAATGGCTCTACAAGTATTATAAACCTGAATGGCAAATACAGCAATGACAAAGTAAACAGTATTCAATCGCTCCAGGCAAGCGGGGAGATCACCTTACTCTTTGCTCCCGGACTTTATCCCAAAGCATTTTTACCCAATTATTTTAATCAAATAGGAAACCTGCTCGCCATTGAATATTTTCCTTCAGCCGGCTTTGAATATGAAGGAAGAATTAAAACCGGAAATGACTCAACAAAAGGAAATATTGCGCGGGGGATGGGTAAAATCTATCTGAGTATTTATCCTTTATCCAAACTATTGAATAACCAGGTAGAACTCTTTTCAAATTTTAGTTACAGGTATGATGTAATTAATACAACGCTGGTCAATGACAGATCGCATCCTTCCGTTGAAGCCGGAATAAATTTTATATTTTATAAAAAAGATTCGAAAAGATTATCCCTTTGCGCATCTTATAACAATATTGATAATCCCGCATCCGGACAGGTAAAACAAAATTTTTGGCTGGTAGCTTTTAAAGTAAAAATTTAAAAGAACTGAACCATACAACCATCAATTAAAAATTAGTATATGGCACGTCAAATTAAACCCCAGGCTGAAATTCAAATGAAAGAAGTTGCACAATTGCCAGACGATTATAAGGACCGGCTGGTAAAACTGATACCTTCCGAAATAGTTACCGCCTATGTAACCATTCAGGGTATCATGAAAGGTTATACAGGGAGTGGAAATATTCATGCCCTGCTTTGGATCGTTTTTATAATTCTTCTAATCCTCACTCCCATTTATCTTCATTATATCTCCAAAGTAAATAACGTGATCCAGATTATTTTTACCTGCATTGCATTTGTACTTTGGGTGATTGTAATTGGCGGGCCAATAGATAACATTCTTGGATTTGATTCCGCATTTATAGGATCAATTTTTCTTGTATTGTACACGCTGATTATTCCTTTGGTTTATAAAGGACAACAATTGTAGAATTTTATACTGCACAAAAGGTAAAAAGATGCGGTGATTTTTTTTGAGCCAAACTGTATTACTACTATGAAGCTTTGGTTGCGTCGCACTCTTTAACATTTTTATCTTTATTGAGCAAAATATAAAGGAACCCAAAAAAACAATGGATTGAGCACTTGCAATGTATAAGGACATTTCAAATTGCCATTCACAAATCAAGATTGAATTCAGCAATCATTCTTCGCCTCAGTTAAATATTCAATTATGGCAAAAAACATAAAATCATCATCAAAAGGCGCCAGCAATTTATTTTCCGTTCAGGGCAACCGGCCCCGGTTTACAGGAAAACACATTGTAACCATGAATAAAAATGCTAAACCATCCTCATTTCAAAAAATTACTAAAAAAGCCGCGCTTAATATTGCAAGCATCCGTGATTTTACACCGGGCAACAATCAATATCACAGCGCTTTTCAGCAGGCCGACGGCATATATTTCGACTCGCTGAAAATTGCAGTCATCAATAAGGATAATGAAGAACAGGTAAAGTTTATGCAGGGCGCAAGTGCGGGCACAGCAGACAGTTTTACAAGCGAACCGGAACGTTATGTATATGCTTTAGCACGAAAATCAATCCCTTCCAAAATATTGAAAGCAGTATCCATACCAGAAAGCAGTGATTTTACATGGGGAGTACAGGCAATAAAACTCCCGGCTTCTTCATTCACTGGTAAGGGGATAAATATTGCTGTTTTAGATACCGGTATCAATCTTTCCCACCCGGATTTTGCGGGTATAACCATTCAATCCAAATCGTTTATTAAAAACCAGGAAGTGGAGGATAAGAATGGTCATGGTACACATTGCTGCGGCATAGCGGTGGGTGGTATTAATAAAAAAACTTTACAACGTTATGGCGTAGCTATCGGTGCAAATCTGTTTGTTGGCAAGGTGCTTTCAAACGCAGGAGTTGGAAATGACTCCGGTATTCTTGCCGGAATTGAATGGGCGTTGCAAAACAATTGCAAAGTCATCTCCATGTCGTTGGGATCAGCAGTGGAACCGGGAGAAACTTACTCACCGGCCTATGAGCGCGCTGCTAAAACGGCCATCGAAACAAGGATGTTTGATTATTGCAGCGGCGGGCAATGAAAGTGAGCGTCAATTTGGCAAAATAAAACCGGTTGGTCATCCTGCCAATTGTCCATCCATACTTGCTGTTGCAGCGATAGATGAAGATCTTGATATTGCTTATTTTTCCTGTGGCGGCTTGAACTTAGATGGCGGTCAGGTAGACATTGCCGCACCAGGTGTGAATATTTACAGTAGTTGGAAAGGTGGAAAATACAATACCATATCCGGCACTTCTATGGCTACGCCTTTTGTTGCCGGAGTTGCGGCACTGTACCTTGAAGCTAATCCAAAGGCAAATGCATCTGATATCTGGATGATGCTTTCGCAAAATGCATTGCGGCTTAATCTCAATTCTACTGATGTAGGTTCCGGATTGGTGCAGGCCCATATCATGGATAATATAGTAACTTTAGTGTAAATTTTTATTATGAAAGCAAAAGCGCGTATGAAAAGATCTAAAAATTTTATAGCCACCGTAGAAGAAGATAAAATAAAAAATATTCAGTCTATTGCAAAGTACATGCAGGCCGACGGGGTGAAAATCAATCAAATACTGTCTATTTCAGGAATAATTACCGGCTCCGCGAATGATTTAAGTGATTTAAATAAATATAAAGGAAAGGGCATAAAAACCATTGAAGAAGAAAAGCAGGTAAAAGCATTGTAAGTTTCCATACATACACGGGTTCAAAAAAGTTTCCATTAACGTGTTTTTCATGCTAAGGTTTTATAAAATCCGGATTTGCGCTCTTCCCCCTTTGCGCTTTGCATTCTTGCGTGATTTTTTTTCATTTTACAAAGCAAAGTTTTGATAATGCTAATATCTATGAGTTATACAACCTCTTAAAGACAATACAATCTTTCTCCATTTTTCCCCTTTCCATTCCTTAGCTACGCTCCTTTTTCGTAGGTTTGCCATTTTAAAAGTAAAAAATAAAAGGCCGATAGCTGAAAGCTGATTGCAAAAGCTGAACGCCATACCTCTGATACTAAATCATATCATGGAAATTACCGTAGAAACCGCCGAACAATTACGTCTTACCGCAGAAGAGTTTGAACTGATTAAGCAGAAGCTGGGCCGCACACCCAATTTTACCGAGCTATGTACTTTCAGCGCTATGTGGAGTGAGCATTGCAGTTATAAAAATTCTATAAAATGGCTGAAAACCTTACCGCGCGAAGGTGGCAGAATGCTGGTAGCCGCCGGTGAAGAAAATGCCGGACTGATGGATATTGGCAATGGCTTTGGCGTAGTTTTTAAAATTGAAAGTCATAACCACCCAAGTGCCATAGAACCCTTCCAGGGCGCGGCTACAGGTGTTGGCGGTATTCAGCGCGATATTTTTACAATGGGTGCAAGGCCAATTGCATCTTTAAACAGTTTGCGGTTTGGCAATTTAAATGATAAAAAAACACAACGCTTATTAGCTGGCGTAGTACATGGAATTGGCCATTATGGCAATTGTTTTGGCGTACCTACTGTTGGCGGTGAAATATATTTTGAAGATTGTTATCATACCAATCCTTTGGTAAATGCCATGAGCGTAGGTATTGTTCAAATAGGAAAAACGGTGAGCGCCACAGCGGAAGGAACCGGCAACCCGGTATTTTTTGTTGGCAGTGCCACGGGTAAAGATGGTATTGGCGGCGCATCATTTGCATCGGCAAATATTACAGAAGAAAGTACGGAAGAATTACCGGCTGTACAGGTAGGCGATCCTTTCCAGGAAAAAAAATTACTGGAAGCCTGTCTTGAAGTGATTGAAACAGGTGCGGTAGTAGGTATGCAGGATATGGGTGCTGCAGGTATTATTTGTTCAGTACCGCGGAAATGAGTGCAAAAGGCGGTGTAGGTATGCGTATTGATCTTGAAAAAGTTCCTACACGTCAGCAGAATATGAAGGCCTGGGAATTACTTGTTAAGTGAAAGCCAGGAAAGAATGCTGATGGTTGTAGAGAAAGGAAAGGAAAAAGCAGTATTGGATGTATTTGAAAAATGGGATCTGCCCTGCAGTGAAATTGGCGATGTTACGGATGATGGCTTACTTAAATTTTATATGCATGGAGAACTGGAAGCTTCCATTCCGGCTTATGAACTGGTATTGGGCGGTGGAGCCCCACAATACACAAGAGAGTATAAAGAACCGGCTTATTTTGAAGAAATAAAATCATTTGATCTTAATAAAATTGAAGACGCAACCAATTTAAAGGCGGTTGCGGAACAGGTTATTCAAATACCCAATATTGCCAATAAACGCTGGGTTACAGTTCAGTACGACAGCATGGTTGGCGCTGCCAACACAAGTACCAATGCGCCAAGTGATGCTGCTATTGTATTGGCAAAAGGTACGGGCAAAGCACTTGGCAATAACCACCGATTGTAATAGTAGATATGTATATGCCGATCCATATAAAGGTGCTATGATAGCAGTGGCAGAAGCGGCGCGCAATATTGTATGCAGTGGCGGCGAACCCATTGGCGTAACCAATTGTTTAAACTTTGGAAATCCTTACAATCCGGAAGTGTATTACCAGTTTGTAAAAGCCATTACCGGTATGGGTGAAGCCTGCCGGAAATTCAATACGCCGGTTACCGGTGGAAATGTAAGTTTTTACAATCAGCATCCCGAAGGGGCCGTATATCCAACACCAACCATTGGAATGGTGGGCATCCTGGATGATTTTGAAAACAGGATGACGCTTTATTATAAACAAGCCGGCGATGTAATTTACCTGATAGGAAATTCTAAAAATGATATCGGATCATCTGAATACCTGCATAAAATTAAAGGAGTGGAATATTCTCCCGCACCGGATTTTGACCTGGAGGAAGAATATGAATTGCAGCAGTTTTTATCAGATATTATTAAAGAGAAATTGATCAATAGTGCGCATGATATCAGTGAAGGCGGTTTAATGGTTGCATTATTGGAAAGCGGATTTCATCTCAATTTAGGATTCGATGTGAAGGCTCCGGATCTGAAACAAGCGGGAATAAGAACAGACGCATTTTGGTTTGGAGAAGCACAAAGCCGGGTTGTGGTTTCGGCTGATGCGTCCGGTGCGGAAAAGCTGGAAGAAAAGTTGAAATCGGCCGGTATTAGTTTTACCAAGCTCGGTAATGTAACAAAGGATGAAGTAGTAAAGGTAAATGGTGAAAATTGGGGATCTATTACTGGCTGGAAAGATAAATTTGACACTGCAATAGAAAACATTATCAACTCCCAGAGCCAATTTTAATATTAAATATTCTTTATTCACACTAAAAAAAATCGCAGGCGGCGTTTAACACGCTTGTTAAAGGAATAAGCAAGGAGAAAAGAAACCGAACAATCCACTTCTTTTCTCCTTATGTTTTACAACCGGAAAGGGGGCGGCATTAAAGCCCGCGATGGAAGAAAGACCGGATAGTAGGTTAAATACATTACTTTACTTGAAACTGATCTTTTTCTGATCCGGTGTTTTTGAAAAAAGATATTAAAAAAATTAAGCTGGAAGACCTTCAACCGCAATTTGAAGACAATTTCCTGCCGTTTTAATGGAACAAAATAAAATTATGAATGCATCTGATCCTTCTTTCAAAAACAATATTCTGATAACCGGCGCCGCCGGTTTTATTGGTAGCTGCATGGTGCAATACCTCAATGAAAAAGGGTATAAAAACCTGATTCTTGCAGATCATTTCGATGTTGAAAAAAAGAGAGGGAACTGGGACAATAAAATTTATAAAGAATTAATTGACCGCGATGTTTTATTCGACTGGTTACAGGAAAACAACCCTAAAATAGATCTTGTAATTCACTTAGGCGCAAGAACGGATACCACCGAATTTGATTATTCCATTCATGAAAAACTGAATGTGGAATATTCCGAAACTATCTGGAATTATTGTACCAGGAATAGTATACCGCTCATCTATGCTTCTTCCGCCGCCACTTATGGATCGGGCGAACAAGGATATAATGACAACAATGAGACGCTTGATACATTAAAGCCTCTCAATCCGTATGGAATAAGTAAAAATGAATTTGATAAGTGGGCATTGCAGCAACAAAACCATCCTCCATTCTGGGCGGGATTAAAATTTTTCAATGTGTATGGCCCCAATGAATCTCATAAAGGAAGAATGGCCAGCGTGATCTTTCACTCTTTCCTTCAAATAAAAAAAGATGGATTTGTAAAATTATTCCGCAGTCATAAAGAGGGGTTTAAGGATGGCGAACAATTGCGGGATTTTATTTATGTAAAAGATGTGGTAAAAGTAATTGACTGGATGATGGAACAATGGAAAAAGGGTAATACTTCTACAAACACTAAAGATTTATCTCCCGGCATTCTGCATTCCGGAATTTATAACCTTGGTACCGGTCAGGCGCGATCATTCAACGATCTGGTTTCATCAACATTTGCAGCCCTTGATCTACCTGCCAATATTGAGTTTGTAGATATGCCGGAAGATATAAGAGACAAGTACCAGTATTTCACGGAAGCGAACATGCAAAAACTGCAGAATGCCGGATATAAAGCACCATTTTATTCATTGGAAAAAGGTGTGGATGATTATGTAAGGCATTATTTGGCTGTGGGTAAAATTTATTAACTTTAAGCCAAATTGTTTCAATAATGAATGTCGAAATAAATAAAGATTTTAATAAAAAAGAAAGGGATAAGCACTTAAAAAAGGTCATCCCAAGGCTTAAGAAATTAGACGCTAAAAAGTTCTTTGGAAAAGTAAGTTGGAAAGGGGATCCTTTAAAAATGCAACAAGAGATGCGGGATGAATAGCATGGAAATACTTTTATTGGATTCTAATACAGTAATGTACCTTCTTAATGGAGACGAAGCCGTATTAAGATTAATTGATCAGAAAACTACTGCTATAAATTTTATTGTCGAAATAGAGCTTTTAGGCTGGCCTCATTTTTCTTCTAAAGAAAACAAATTATTAAAGGAGCTTTTTAATCAATGTTATTACTACGATTACTCCCAGGCAATAAAAAATAGAGTAATAGACCTGAGAATCAATTACCGGCTCAAATTAGGCGATTCCTTCATTGCGGCCACCGCACTTGAATATGACCTTACATTGGTATCAGCAGATAAAGTTTTTACTAAAATAAAAGATTTGCAACTTATTAATTTCACTCCTTCCATTACAAAATAAACATGCCAAACAAAATTGCCATTATTGGTGGCGGAAATTTAGGAACTGCTATCGCTGAAGGTTTGATCAGCAGCGGATTTGTAACGCCCGATCACATAATCATTACCAAAAGAAATATTTCCACACTACGGAACCTTGAAATGAAAGGGGTAATGATTAGCAATGATAATATAGAAGCTGTAAAATATGCCAGCTGGATCATCCTCGCAGTAAAACCTTTCCAGGTAAAAGATATTCTGCAACAAATAAAGCCGCATCTGGATCCGGCGCATCATAAAATTGTGAGTGTGATCACCGGCGTTTGGATTAAAGATTTACAGGAAGTATTACAACAGGATTTTACAATTTTCAGAGCCATGCCTAATACGGCCATTGCCATACAACAAAGTATTACCTGCATCTGCAAACACAATGCAACGGAAGAACAGGTGAGCTATGTGAATGATCTTTTTGATCAACTGGGAAAAACGGTTTTCATTGAAGAAAAATTAATGGATGCGGCAACAGTACTGGGTGCTTGTGGTACAGCTTACGCAATGCGCTATATTAGGGCCAACATTCAGGGCGGCATTGAAATTGGATTTGATGTAGCTACTGCTTCCAAAATTGCTGCACAAACGGTAAAAGGCGCGGCAGAATTATTGCTTACACATCATACCCATCCCGAACAGGAAATTGATAAAGTAACCACACCAAAAGGCTGCACGATCGCAGGTTTGAATGAAATGGAACACCAGGGTTTCAGTTCTTCCCTGATTAAAGGAATTATTACCAGTTACAAGAAGATTGTAAATGATATGTAAGTAGAAACCATTTTTATTTCATAGAAATAGTTCAATAAAAAAATCCTGCAGATTGCAGGATTTTTTTATTGAATCGCTTATAAAATTTTACAGTTTATTCGCTTTAAGATTTAAGCTGAGGTTCACTTCTTTTTTAATGAACCAATCCTGCGGATTATTCGGCCCTTTATAATTCAATCCCCATTGTGAACGGTCAATATTAAAGATCGCTTCAGCAGTTACAGCGTTTTCACTTACCTGAACTTTAGCCGGGAAACTGATGTTCTTCGTGCTGTCTTTTAAAGTAAGGTTGCCGCTGATCAGATGAGTGGCGCCTTCTAATTCCGATTTCTGATTTGCATCAAAAGTTTCCACTTTCGTGATCTCGAATGTAGCCGTTGGATATTTTTCTACATCAAAAAAATCTGGGCTTTTTAAATGTCCTATCAGTTTGCCGTTGTCTTCACCACTTAAATCCTTATTGGTAATAGAAGCAGGATCAATGGTAAACGATCCGCCGGTAATGGAATTATTATCACCAACCAATAATTTTCCTTCGGATACTTTTAATATACCTGTATGCGTTGCGGTAGGTTTGCTACCAGCCCATTCTACAAAAGTAGCGGCAGTATCAATCATATAACTTTCACCGGAAGCAGCGGAAACCTGTTCCTTATCTCCTGTTTCAGCTTTGTCAGCGTTTGGCGTGTCCTGGCAGGAAACCAAAACAATTAAGGAAAAAACAACCAAGAAATTTTTTTTCATCAGTAAAATCATTTTTTTGACCCGCTAAGATAACCACCACTGCCTTTAATAAATTTTAAGTTGTTGTTAATATAATTATTATAAATGAAATACAATTTATATAAGAGTTATTTGATCTTTAATATAATAAATTGCTACAAAAAGATTCAACGTTAATTTTCTTTAAATTTGTTTGATTATTAGTTACTTATGTACTTCTTTGCAAATTCAAAAGTTAAATCATTAACACCTAAAAACTACTGAAGCTAATCCACTCCAATTTTTATTTCCAATATCTCCTCATCCTAAACCGTAAATAAACCACATGAACAAATTTTCCAGTTTTTTAAGAAAAGCCGTATGTTTAATAACGATCATAGGCTTTCCGGCATGCTTAATGGCCCAACAAAATTCCGAAAATCAGAATAATGCGGCTGAAATTGATCCTTCCAAACCCTCTAACCTTTATTCATCTCTAAGTGTTTCTGGTGAACGGCAACATGCCGCAGGAAATGTAAATACCTGGGGTACCAGGTTATATGGCAGTTTTGCTCCGTCAGAACGTCAATTACTGCAGGTGGAATTACCTTTATTATACAATTCATTTTCTAAAAAATCCGGGATCGGAGATATCCGCGCGCGTTATTTCGGACTTATTAAAAAGAACGATAAACAAGTATTTAACTCATTTGGCGGCTCCCTGGATGTGTTTGTACCAACCGGCAGTTTGGAAAAGGGATTGGGTTCAGGAAGCTGGATCATTGCTCCGGGGATATTAGCAGGAATTACCGTTTCGCCCAAAGTATTATTGTATCCAATCGTGTCTTTTGTGCATGTTACAAAACCGAATTTTAAAGGTGCCAGAGCAACCAATGGAAGCAGTATTGAAGTGATCTCTGTTTTTGATTTAGGATCCGCTGCATGGTTGCAGTTCACTCCCAAATTTTCGATCAATGATTTTAAAAACCGGGACAATTCTAATCTGAATTTCAGATTGAATTTTGGTAAAATGGTTAAAGAAGATCTTTCTGTATCAGGAGAAGTACTTCTTGAAGTTAAAAATAAAATGGGTCTTCAGAATTGTGTTCAGGTAAGCGTGGCGAAATTCTTTAATTAAGTTTTCATTTTGTTTAGTAATACAAATATGTCCAAATAAAAAAATGCCGAATGAAAGCAGAACTACCATTACATCCGGCATTTATAATTAGTAACTTATTGATCCTATAAATGAATAGGCCATGATAATAGCCTGAATAATTGTTGCCGAATTATTCCGATAGTGAATCGGGATTCAAGAAATAAAATGAACACAGGAATACGTCGGTCAATTAAATTTGTATATCGTAAAATTTAACCTGTCTACTTCCATTATGATTTGTAAATCCTGTAACAGCCGGTTTTATGGAAAATTTTGCAGCAATTGCGGATCGCCTTCAGAACAAGAAAGGATAACCCTAAAACAATTTGCAGAAGAGGTATTGCATTCACTTACCTCCTTTCATCAAAAAACATTGAAAACAATAAAGACTTGCATAATAAAACCGGAACTAGTGGTGATCCAGTACATTACAGGAATCCGCAACACATATTTCAACCCGGTTAATTTCTATTTTCTCACAATGGCTTCCAGTGCCTTTTTCACCTATCGGTACGACCTGCATGGCCCAAGATCGGTAGAGACTTCCACAAAGCTACCTTATGAACTGATCCATTTGAATAACTTTCTGTACGAATATTTCACGTTTTTTTTCACACTCGTGCTTCCTGTCTTTTCCGTTTTTTCTTATTTATCGTTTAAACGGAAAAAGTACAATTATGCCGAACATCTTTTTTTGAACGTCATTTTTTTTGGAATTGGAAATTTTATCTACTTAGCCCTTGTACCGATATTAATATTGTTGGGAAACCAGCAATGGCATTTGGGGCTTGAACTCTTTAATGTTTTGTGGCTGGCTTATCTTTCATTTGCCTATATAAGAACTTTTGGGGGAAACAAGATAACTACTGTTATAAAATGTATTTCTTTTTACATTATTTCGCTTTTAATAGTAGGAGCAATTTCATATTATTGCTTTAGACTTTTTTCAGGTACTGATTTATAAACGGACAATTAATATAAAAAGAGCGCCCATTTTTGAGCGCTCTTAAAATTTGCGGGGAATATAAATCTTACATATCTTTTTTATGCCTAACCTTTCCATTCATTACAGTAAGTAAAACCCGGGTATTCTTTACTTCTGTTACAGGGATATCAAAAAGATTTTTTTCAACAACTATAAAGTCTGCAAGTTTTCCTTTTTCTATCGAACCAATTTGCTTTTCAACATTAAGGATATATGCAGAGCCCATTGTACTGGCATATAATGCTTGTTCCAGCGTAATCACTTCTGAAACCGGCGGAAGCTGATCCATCAACCCTTTGCCATGCACCATTGATCGGGTAGTAGCTACATATATCGCTTCTAAAGGTCTGTAGGTGCTATAATATCCGGCGGCAAACCAATCTGTGCCCAACCCGACATTTGCCCCACTGCGAACAAGCGAACCTATTTTCATGTAATTCGCCTTAACGAAATCCAATCCCAGCCTGTCTGCGCTCATGCCTAAAACGGATGGGTCCGGAGTAGCCCATTGAGCCGACATTTGTCCGGAAACGTCTAATTGTTTAAAACGGGGAATATCCGAATCGTCCATGTAAACAATATGCGAAGCGGTGTGCCTTGTTTTGGCTTCCGGATTTTTTTTACGGGCATATTCCACCGCATCCAGATAGGCTCTGACGCCTGCATCGCCTATAATGTGCGCGAAGGTGGGTATTCCTCTATTATTGGCTTCTTTCACTATTTCATTCAATCTTTCAATTTTCATCAGCAGCTCGCCCTTAAAGCCCTTTTTTCCCACATAAGGGTGCAACATTGCCGCAGTATATTGCGCTTCGCCGCCATCCACATTTATTTTAAGAATGGAAGCTTTTACCAGTTCAGACTGGTATTTGGAATTCAGTTCCAGAAACGGTGCAAAAGGATCTTCTTCAGGTTTGTTGTAATAATAGCTGCCAAAAGTTCTTACAGATAATTTCCCTTCTTTTTCCAGTTGCTGGTAAAGATCATATCCTTCGTGTTGAGCAATCCCCAGGATACCGGCGTCAAAAGCAGTCGTAATTCCGGCTTCTGAAAACTTGTGCATGTATGTTTCCATACCTTCTTTAACAGCGGTTAAGTCGGTTGGAATTAGTTTGCCTAAAATGCCAATGAATGCCGGAATCTCCACAAGGAAGCCGGTAGGTTCCCCGGTTTTCGGGTACCGTTGATAGGTGCTGAAGCCGGGCATAGGATCCGGTGTATTTTTATCAATACCTGTCATTTCAAACACCTTGGAATTTACCCAGGCTCCGTGTCCATCAATGGCTATCAGAAAAACGGGTTTATCGGGAAATAAAGAATCCAATGTTTTTTTATCCGGTCCTTCCTGCGGGAAAAGACCGTAACGCCAGCCAAATCCTCTTATTACCGGGCTTTGCGGGTTTTCATCCGCCCATTGTTTTAAACGCTGAAACATTTCCTGCTTGTCATCCGTTTGTAAATCGGCTCCAACTGTTACCCAGGCAACCGTTGGATGAATATGTGATTCCACAAAGCCGGGCATAAGCATTTTGCCGGCCAGATCGGTAACCTCTGTTTGTTTTCCAATATAGGATTTTGCTTCTTCAGATGTTCCTACAAAAATGATTTTATTAGCTTTTACTGCCACAGCTTCAGCCCAGGGTAATGAGTCGTTTACAGTATAAACTTTTCCGTTTGTAAATATATGATCAGCAGCTTCATCATTTTTTTGTGTAACACAGCTAAACAACAGCGTTAGCATTAATGTAATTAAAAAGATGTTTTGGGTTGTTTTTTTCATATTTAAATAATATTTAATAGATAAACGCAGGAAAGACTGAATTCATAAACTTTATGAGCACATGAATAGAAGGGAATTGTTTTTCATTGGAGGATACATTTTTAGTTCTGATTGGATTTAAATTTTTATTATTTAATCTTATTTAACAAGACTAAATGTAAAAGAAAGCTAATTTATAAAAACAACAAAAAAAATTAGAAAATAAGGCAAAATAATTCTAATGAATTTAATCACAACAGATTATGCCTAAAAAAAAACGGTTTCATTTAATGAAACCGTTTTTATAAAATAAAAATATAATTTAATCTAAAGCTGTGGCGCCTTCTACGAGTACAGTCACTTTATTATTCAGTACTTCCACAAAACCACCCTGGATGGCGAAATTTACCGTACTGTTTTTATTATCTTTCAACACTTTTACATTTCCTTTAGTCAAAGCGCTTACAAGTGGAGCGTGTTTTTTCAGCACTTCAAATAAACCGGTAATACCCGGCAATTGAACGCCATAAACAGTGCCGCTATATAACTTTTTTTCCGGAGTAAGTATTTCTAATGTCATGCCCCTGGCCCCTAAAGGGGAATTTTACGTTTCAAAATTGTTGATTAAAGAACTGAACCCTGAAGAGTGCGACGCAACAGCAGCCAAATTTTTATTCAACTGCCCGGTACATAACACTTCTTCTTATCCCTGCGCTGCGCCATCATTTTCTTACCTTTTTCAATCGCATCTTCGATTGTACCTACCAGGTTGAATGCTGCTTCAGGATATTCATCCACTTCACCGTCCATAATCGAGTTGAATCCACGGATAGTATCTTCGATGTCTACAAACACACCTTTCAGACCGGTAAACTGTTCGGCCACATGGAATGGCTGTGACAGGAAACGCTGTACTTTACGCGCTCGTTGAACGGTCATTTTATCTTCATCGCTCAATTCATCCATACCAAGGATGGCAATGATATCCTGCAATTCCTTATAACGCTGCAAAATCAGTTTTACCCGGTTTGCGCAATCATAATGCCTGTCACCAACGATCAATGGAGTAAGAATACGTGAAGTAGAATCCAATGGATCCACCGCAGGATAAATACCCAGATCCGCAATTTTACGGCTCAATACCGTAGTAGCATCCAGGTGGGCAAATGTTGTTGCCGGAGCCGGATCGGTAAGGTCATCCGCAGGTACATAAACCGCCTGTACAGAAGTAATAGAACCGTTTTTAGTTGAAGTAATACGTTCCTGCATCAATCCCATTTCGGTAGCCAGTGTAGGCTGGTAACCCACCGCTGATGGCATACGTCCCAACAAAGCCGATACTTCAGAACCTGCCTGTGTAAAACGGAAGATATTATCAACGAAAAACAAAATGTCTTTTCCTTTTCCGGTGCCATCACCATCACGGAAATATTCCGCAATGGTCAAACCGCTTAAAGCCACACGTGCACGTGCTCCGGGAGGTTCATTCATCTGTCCGAATACGAAAGTTGCTTTTGAATCTTTCAGATCTTCCATATCTACCTTATTCAGATCCCAGCCACCTTCTTCCATGCTGTGTTTAAATTTATCACCATATTTCATAATACCGGCTTCAATCATTTCACGCATCAGGTCATTTCCTTCACGGGTTCTTTCACCCACACCGGCAAATACAGATAAACCACCATAACCTTTGGCGATATTATTAATCAGTTCCTGGATCAATACTGTTTTACCCACACCGGCACCACCAAACAAACCAATTTTACCACCTTTTGCATAAGGTTCAATCAGGTCAATTACCTTAATACCGGTAAACAAAATTTCTGATGCCGTACTCAGGTTTTCAAAAAGCGGTGGCATGGCATGAATAGGACGGCCATTTTCTTTACTCACCGCAGGCAAACCATCAATAGGATCACCGGTTACATTGAACAAACGTCCATTGATTGCATCACCAATAGGCATGGCAATCGCTTTACCGGTATCGAGTACTTCCGTACCGCGAACCAGTCCTTCTGTACCATCCATCGCAATGGTACGAACACTGTCTTCGCCAAGGTGCTGCTGCACTTCCAAAACCAGTTTATCACCGTTATCCCTGTTCAATTCCAATGCGTTATAGATTTCCGGCAATTTGCCTTCTTCAAACTGAACGTCTACTACGGCACCAATGATCTGTTTGATCTTACCCGTATTAGCCATATAAAGCGTTATTTATAAAATGTTTTTGTACTAAAATAAAATGCCTTTTTACAGCATTTTACATATCAGATTTCCCGATTTGGCCGCAAAGGTAAGGGAAAGCAGGTTTCAAAGTTTCAACAGTACTATTTTGATGAGATTTTTTGGCAAAATCATTGTTTTTTTTTGCAGGATGCGGGTTACTGGTTGCCGGTTGCCGGTTGCTGGTTACTGGTTACTGGTTGCCGGTTGCCTGACAGCTCAAAGCTGAAAGCTGATTGCTCAAAGCTGAAAGCTGATTGCTCAAAGCTATACCTCATACCTCACCGCTCATCCTGCCAATAGAATTCTTAGCCCCACAATACCCAAACAAATGGCGAGCGCACGGATGATGGTATTTCCTTTTAATTGATGAGATAGATAAGCGCCTAACTGAGCTCCCCCTATCACTCCTATACATATACAGATAACCATCCGCAGAATATAAGGATCATTATAGCTTCCTTTCAAAATATGCACAATTACACTTACCGTAGACATGACAGCCAGTATAAAATGGGAAGTGGCAGTAGCAATATAAACAGGAAAATGCAACCATTGCACCATTGCGGGCACGTGAATAATTCCGCCGCCAATACCAAGTAAAGGAGATAAATATCCAACTATAATACTAATGAGAATTCCCTTATTCTGATTATAGGAATAAGCATAATGAATCCCATTTTTATCATCCAGTTCGTGCTTTTTCCAGCCTTTGGGTTCATTTCCGGGTTTATATTGTTTTTGAATAATTGGCTTTGGTTTAAAAAACAGAAAAACCGCAAGCAGTATTAAAACAACTCCAAAAACCAGCCGGAAGGCGTCTTTGGGAATATATTCCGTAGTAAAAACACCTAGAATGGAACCTGGTATGGTAAAAAGCGCGAATATGATTCCGGCCTTAAAATCAATACGCCCGGACCGGCTATAAGCTATAGATCCTGAAATGGCGTTACAGGCAACAATGGCCATGGAAACAGCCGTAATGATGGCTGGAGGAAATTCCGGATGGGTAAGAATGAGTAGGGGCACCAAAATAAAGCCGCCACCAGCGCCTATTAATGTTCCCATTGCTCCGATAAAAAAACCTGCCAGTATTAATACGAGAATACTATCCATTTTATATTAGTTTTCCTTAATATCCGGATAAATCCAAAAATTGGATGAAAGCGGCAAAGTTAATGGGCTTTGAATAAAACTTAAGAAGAGCGATAATTAAATCAACAGCTTATTGATGATTGATTTATAGAACGGTTATTTAAAATAAATTGTTTTCCGGCCAGGTTGATTGCTATATCAAAAAATGAAACCATGCCTTTAATTACTTAGTTTTTTTCTTTGTGAGGGCCTTACAATTATTTTTCCAATAACCCCGTTAAGACCTTTATCTGTTTCGGAACATTCACTCCTGAAACGGTGGGTTCCAATTATCTCAGAAGAATACCTTACTATCCACTTATTGTCCACTTCCCAGAATCCTGGAACACGATGTTCCCGTCCGTTAGGATCCATAATTACCGCGTCTATGGTCAACTGGTTGTCAGGATCCGGATATTTGCGGGCAGAGATAAAAGTTAGCTCAACTACCGTGTTTGCCTGCGCATATATGGTTGTATCCGGTATGTTAGCCCGCAACGGTAATTGCAGGCTAAGCAATAATACCAACGCAACTGTTTTTAAACTCCAAAGAAAAAAAGTCTTCCTGTTAAATCCTTTCAACTGATAAGCCTGCATCGGATATTTTAATTGATTCATGCTCTTTATTTGGGTAATAATTTATTCCAGTCGCTGTTCTTTACTTGCATTGGCATTCTTCAGTTGCTGGCGTTCCGCAATATAAGCATGGGTAATGATAAATATTATATCATTATTGTAGCAATAACATTTAAAAGATCCGGATATTGTAAGCTGCACTCTAAACCAGCATTTAAAAAAATGATCCGTTTTAGAATCTACTAAAAGATTTATTTTCCATAAAAAATTCAGAAATGCGTTTTATATGATCCGTATTGATAAAATCAACGCGTAAATGCATCAGCTGTTTCCATGCATTAGCGCTATCCGGAGCATTCCAGAAACGTACGGGCTTATTTAAATCATGTGATTTCTTAATCACTTCCAGCAGTTTATGAATATCATTTTCAGGAATTTTTCCAGCGCCCTCCCATTTTGAATAATTACGGAAATTATCGCTCATCAATACGATTTTGCTCAATGCATCCGCATTATAATTTTGTCCCAATATTCCATCAAAACTTATAAAGTAAGGATAAGATCTGTACAAAGAATCTGCCGGCCGGTTGCCGGAAATCACCCATTTTATTAACGGATTATTGATAAGATCAGGGTATTGTTTTAATTCATAAATCAGCCTGTTAAGCGTAGGAATGGCTGCGGTTTTTATATCAATCAATAATTGCAATTGCCGGGAAGTATCAGAGAATGGATAACCATTATTTTTCTGAATACAGGATTGTAATGGTTTTAAATAAAGAGCTTCCAGTGAACGCTTATTTTTCAATCCTGCTGTATCATGGGAAACCAATAAAATTCCATCCTGCAAAAAAATATCAGCTTCAATAGAACCGAAACCTTCGTTATAAGCCAGATGAAAAGGAACCAGCTGTTCATAATCATTGTGGGAATGCGCATTGGCTACCGTGTAATACCCCTGCTGGGCCGAGACGGTATATGCGGCCATAAACAGGAAAAATCCAATTAATTTATACATATTTTAAAAACGTTTATTAAAAAAGCCAGCCATAAAAATAACCGGCTTTTTTATATAAACAAGAATGTTTAATCTATGTCAGGTCCTTTTTATACCCATATTAAAACGGATACCCGATAGCCAGGTTAAGAATAAGATTGTCCTTACGCCATTGTTTATCTGTGAAATCAATTTTGTCCAGCACCCATTTAGATCCTTCAGGCATATAAGGTTTTCTTATTGGGAATGCAAGATCCACGCGTAAAACCAGAATGCTGATATCGAAACGCAATCCCGCTCCTACCCCCACTGCAACCTGGTTTAAGAAATTACTGGTAAATTTTGCCCCCGCGCGAGATGAATCGGTATGGCGGGTCCAGACATTTCCTGCATCGGCAAATACAGCCCAGCGTACAATGGAAAAAAGTTTTGCACGATATTCCAGGTTCATTTCCAGTTTTATATCCCCGGGCTGATCTACATAGAAACGCGCAGTATCCGGATTGCCGGCATAATAACTTCCCGGCCCTAAGGAACGCGCGCGGAAAGCACGGATATCGTTGGTACCACCTGCAAAAAACTCTTTCACAAATGGCATTGTAGTGCTGTTGCCATAGGCATATCCTACACCTCCGAGCAAGCGTGTGTTTAACGACCGGAAAGTTCCCAACCTGAGATAATGCCTTAACTCAAGTTCCAGGCGGGTATATTGTGAAAAGGGTGTATTGAAAATTGATTTTTCCTTACCCTTATTCACATTAGCACCCGTAATTAATCCAAGTAGATTTCCTGATAGATCAAGATTACCATTAAAATAAAAATTGTTCTTTCTAAAATTTGGAACAACCTGGGTATTGTAATTAAAATTGTAATTGGAACCTATGATGAACTGTCTTTCAATACTGCGGCGCAATACAATATTGGTATCAATTACTTTCTGATACTCGGGAGTTATATGCGCCGGCTGAACATAATTAATATTAATAATGTTTAATTGATGTTCCTTGCGAATGTCTTCCTTCCATTGATAGCCATAACTTCCTCTAATAGAAGTGAGCGTATATTGAGCAGATTGATTATACACTTCAAATCCGGTATTGATTCTTGTTTTGGGAACAAAACCGCTATTTGTCCTAAAATTGAATGGAGATATAATACGCGGAATATAGAGATTCAAATCAACCCCGGTTCTATTGATGTTAGCGTTTTGAGTACCAGAAATCTGCTTTTCAAATCCACCATAAATGCTGGCCGTAAACAATTCCGCCCCCTTCAATAAATTCCGGTTTCGCCAGTTTAATGCAATCTGCGTTCCATTTGCATTATCCGATTTTGTTAATGCTGAAACTTCCAGGCGGATTGATTTTTTTTCTGTTGGAGTAAGATAATAAAAAGCATTCAGGTAATTGCCTTTCATTGTATCAACGGGCTCAAATCGTGCTTTTACAAATTTAAAAACGCCTAAGGAAGTTAACCGGTTCAGCGAAAGATTATGATCGTTTCTTTTATAAATATCTCCGGGTTTGAAAACAAGTGTACGGTCAAAAATTTTCGGCTGAAATAACTTTTTAGGATCTATAATAGTATAATTTCCCGCAGAAAGTTTTCTATTTCCAATGATACTGGTATCCGAATTAATATCATAATCCGCGAAAACAATCACATCATTGATCTTATACACTTCCCTGGCCTGCTTTGGCGTTTGAATTTTTACGCGAACATTCATATCCACCTGGTGATTGCCAACGGTGGAATCCACATTTACAATGAGGTAATCGGGATTAAAATAAAAAAATCCCCTTTGTTTCAACCGGCTGTCAATTCTTTCACGCTCTTTTTTGATCACATCCAGGTCATAAGGATTTTTAGGTTTCAATAATGACCACCTGGTAGCCTTTTGAATTTCATTACTCAACACACTTGAATCTGAGGGAAAACTTATATTTCTGATGGTGTATTGAGCGCCAATATCTGCAGTGTAAATGGCTTTTAATTTTTTCTTCTTAACTATAGTATCCAGCGTTACCGAATCGTGAAAATATCCCCGGTTCTCCAGCCGGTTTTGAAGCACCTCGCTGTTTTTTTCCAGCGCCGACATGGAGGCAATCACCGGCGGTTCCCCCACTTTATTTTTTAACCAATAACGCAATCCATGCCCGGTAGGTTTTCCTGCCAGATTATAAATCCATAATTTAAACCGGATACCCAATATTTTAGAATTAGGTTTTGGACGCAAAAGATCACTTAATTCATCCTTTAAGTCATTCTTTTTAGATTTGGATAATTTCTCTGAAGAATGAATTTTAATATCTGCGCCCACATATAAGTTTTGATTTTCAGACAGATGTTTGGTATTACTGCAAGCAGAAAATATCAGCATAAGCCCCAATAGACAAATCATCCTGTTCAACTCCATTTCAATCGGTTATTGTTTTTCAGTTTTCAATTCTTTTTTCTCCTTGCGAATCTGTTTCCTACGCTTCCGTTCTTGTTTTACCCCTTCAAACAACTCTTTTAATTTATTATAATCATAGGTAAGAATAAAGCTGACACCAGTTTCTATTACCTGGCCTTCCACCACACCTTCATATTGGTTTTTGCGATAAGCACGCAGCATATACCTTCCGTCTTTGCTTAACTGGTAATCTACAGAAACATCGCCGGCGATATTAGAAGCCGAGCGGTTGCTGCTTTGCGGGCCTTCCAGTTCAAAATTGCTTCCAACATTTACACGCAGGCGGTCGTTCATTAATTTTTTTGATACGCCTACATTCAGGTCCGTGCGGTTGGCGGCTTGCCCGGTTGAATAATCCTGTTGGGAATTGATACCGAAATTCAGATCCACTCCCTGTATCAGGTTTCCTGCCAACTGGTTTAACTGGTCAGTCAGAATGCTGCTTGCACTCTGGCGTAAAGTGCCTTCAAGCCCTGCGCCTCCGGCAGAGCTTTGCAATGGATTTTCGCCTACAAAACGATTCAATAACAATAATGCGAAAACCTGCTTATTCAGTTCAGAAGGATCATTTCTTATTTGTTGCAGCTTAGTGTCCACGTCAGGCCATTGAGACAATACATGCTCCGGAAGCGTAATATCAAAACTTATGGCTGGCTTCAGCAATTCATTTTGCATTTTCAGATTCACCAGGAAAGGAAGTTTTTCTTTGTACCGGTTAATTTCAGCCTGCGACCTACCAGCAAGCTGCGGCTCTACAAGATCTATAGAAGGCGTATTGGCCAAATAAGTAGCCGTAACATTGATATTGGCCGAAGTAGGATCCCCCGTCCAGGTAATGGTGCTACCCCGTTGAATATCAAATTTACGTTTCATGAAACTAAGGGACAACTGGTAAGAACCGCTGGTAAGTTCATAATTACCTGTAAGGCTCATTTTACCGCTTTTATCAATGCCGCCATTCAGATCGGCCCGGCCCTTTAAGGTTAGTGCATCTCCGCTTCTTTCATCTATGATCATGGTAAACATGGCCGAGCTGTCTGTTTCAATATTCGCACTAACATCAATACCTCTTAGAGCAGATTTATTGGACAAGGAATCTAAAATGGTTTTCATTTGAGCACTATCCATAGGATGATTCTTATTTATAAAACGAACCACACCCTTCCGGCTTTCAACTTCGGGATTGTTACTGGGAAGTATCAACGTGAAATCTGTTTGCTTGTTGATCCGCAGATTTGCCTGTGCTGTCGGCGCATTTAAATCGCCACGCATTTTAATATCCGCGTCAATATTCAATTTTCCATAAAAAAGCTGGTTAGTGGTTTTTACAGAATTTACCAGACGGAAATTATTTGCATTCAGATCTACATTAAACTTATAATCTTTAAAATCTTTTGTAAAAATATCGCCATCAATAATGGCTTCATCATTGGCGGAATCGCGCAAGGTAAACTGATCGAAATGAATTCCGGCGGGCGTTATTTTAATGGTCTCATTTGATAGCTTCACCGGTTCACCTGTAATGGTGGGAACGATCAAAGCGTTTTGAAAATTCAGTTCGCCATTTACAGCCGGTTGTTTCATGGTGCCGGTTATCGCCATATTGCCTTTCAGCAACCCGGAAATATCGGTTAACTGGCCTGTGGCAAAAGGCTTTACTATTGCAAGATTCACCTGGTTTAAATCTAGTTTTAAATCCATTTTTCCTTCTCCGGTAAAATAATGGCCTGCCAACCGAATATCATTATTATTCCCTTCAATTTTCACATTGGCTGCAAATGAATTAGCTTGTTCATTATTTACTTTAATGAAAACATTTCCAATAGTATCTAATTTATACACCACATTTTTAATCTGCAGATCAGAAGTAAATACCGGATTTTTTGTAACATCTTTTACCACGGCATTTCCGTCAATAATTCCATCAATAAGCAATGAATCCTGGTTGGCTATTTTAGTTAAGGTACTGATATTAAAATTTTTAAATTCAGCCTTTACCGGAGCGTTCAATTGCTGTGTTTCACTATTGATTAATAAAGATTGTTCTTTAAATTTCAATGCGAAATCCTTTATGAGAACTCCGGAGGAATCGTATTGAATAAAATTATCCGGCGCAACCGTCCATAGATCATAATTGAGTAAAAAATTAGCGGGTTTTAAACTAAATGTTATTCCACTATCAAGCAGATTTATCAATCCGCCCAATGCATATTGCGGTTTATTCTTTTTATCCTTTATTTCCAATCCAAAATCCAGTTTGTTGGCGGCTAAGAATCCTCCGAGAGCAGTATGATACAACCGTAAACCACTTGCCCGGGCATCCTGAAAAGACAGATTCCAGTCGAGATGGTCTTTATTGGTAGATACGGTCATATTCAAACTATCCAGTTGGTTTTTATCTAAAATGATCCGATGGCTTTTTATGGATGCATTCAGATCATTATTTGTACTATTAAATGAGGTATGCATCGTTACAGAATCGGTCCCCTTTAAACCGGGCGCAAGGTTGAGCAACAATCCGCGTGGCTTTATCACCGCATCCAGCTTCCAATTTTGTGCGGCGAAGGATTGTTCCTTCAAACCTTTAATGTTGTAATATTTATTGATCGTTTGCTGCAATGCCGTGCCGATTTCCGTGAGCTTGTATTGCCCTTTCATGGAAGCCTTTATAAAATCAGATTGCAATAAAATCGCTTTATCTGTACCATTGGCTTTTGCGTTCAGAGCAATTGAATCCGCGGAATAATGCTTTTCTGATTGTGAAAAATGAATATCCCGGATAAGCGCCGTTCCATTTAAAGAATCCGGATTAGCAACCGGCATATCAGCAGTAAAATGAGCATGCAGACTGATGGTGTCCTTGGTTAAATTCAGGGAATTTAAGTTGATGGTATCAAGCAAAAGATCCAGTTGTACCGCCGGATATCTTGACTTAATATCCGCTTTAGCATCCACATTAAAAGCAATGTTCGGATCCTCCATACTCGCTATTGCGTGAACAAGCCCGTTCTTCAAATCACCCTGCACAGCAAATCCTTTATAATCATATCCTTTTATTATTGCAGACTTCACCGCAATTACATAGCGGATATCTGACTTTTTCATATCCATACCTGCTCCATTTACAGAAGCATTCAAACTGATATTACCTATGTTTTTTTCCTGGCTTAATAAATAACCGGCCTGTACATTTTCCATTGAAAGTTTGAGATCATATACATCACCTGGTTTCATTCCGCCGGTGAGATCCAGGTTGCCCCGGTTGGTTTCTATTGCAGTATGGGTATTGAAACTCTTCATGGTTCCCTTAAAAAAACCTTTTACATTAAGCTTTTCAGGCAGGCGCAGGGAAGCAGGCAGCGAGCTTGGCGGAATCAATGCGAGCAGATCATTTTTTGAGGAAGATAACTGAGCGATATTAATGTTATAATAAGTATTTTTTACATCAGGCAATCCCTTTATATTACCTGAAAGTTTTGCAACGGTATTACTCAACCCGCTAAATTCAAAAGCAGGAATTGAAAGATCTTTAACCAGGCCCTTTACAACGGTATTGAGATGAAAAACAGCCTGATCATTCACTTTTAAAGTCGACCGAAGCGTGGGCATAAAAATGAAAATGTCTTTTGCCGCTATAGAACTGTTTTTAATGTCCGCATCAATAAAAAGTTCGCCGGGTTGTTTTGATATTTTTTCAATAGAAGGATATTTAATAACAAGTCTATCCTTTATTAAAGTTTTATCCGTTTGTATCAAAAGCTTTTCGAGATGAGCCGCACTATCGCTGTAAGCAAAACGGGTCTGCAATTTTTGAAGATCAAATCCGCTTTGTTCCTTAAAGGATATCCGGGCAATATTTCCTTTGTAAGATGTAGGTGAAAAAGTTAAACTATCGGCCTGCACAGTAAGCGTTTGCACATGCATATGCATAAAGTCCATCCCTGATTTTTCTTTAGGTTTATTATTGTCATCAAAGCGGATCTCATTGTTTGCAAAATCAACTTTTCCAAGTTCAATTTTCCAGGGATTGCTTAGTTGTTTTGCAGTTTCATTGGCTACTACTTTTTTCACTGCTTTGGCCTGTTCCGTTTTTCCCATTACAATGGTAGCGGAAGAATTTTTTAATCCAATATCCTTCAATTGAACAAATAATGATTGTAGATTTATATTAGCAGGATGAGTATTAAATTCCCCAATATTCAGATCGGTAAATAACGCTGAAATATCATTTTTATAATTGAACCGGATGTTTTTCATATCCAGTGAATTAAGATTGAGATGCGGATAAGTGGAAGGAGATGCGGCAGTTGTAGTAGTTGTATCTGCTAAATTTTTAACCAGCGGTTTGTATTGATAAATCCTTGCATCAATATCAGAAAGATTGATTTCCTTAATGTCATAAATTTGATGCGTCGGATCAAACTTATTTATCCTGGTATTGAAATTACCAAGCGAAAAATATACATCATTACCTGAATCATCGTCTTTAAAAGTTGTGAGGATGTTTTTTAAAACAATCTGATCGAGATGAAATTTTAATGCGCTTGTAGTGTCTTCTGGCTGTGGTTGCTTTTTTTGTTCCGAAGCAAATGCTTTTAAAATATATTCGAAATTGAAAACCGTATCTGGCAATACACGGTACACATGAGCGGTAATGCCATTAAGTTCAAGATAATTTACATTTACCTCATTGCGCAATAATTTAAACAGTGCAATATCTACGCGAAGCTCTTTTCCGGCCAGCAACGTATCTTTTTGCTGATCCTCGAAATAAACGTTTTTCAATACGATTCTTTTAGGAAAATCAATATCCAATTTACCTATAGAAACTTTTGTTTTTATTTTGTTTTCAAGGAAAGAAACGATCTTATTTTTTGCAAAATTCTGAACCGGCGGCAATTGAATTAATATCAGTATTAATACAAATAAAAAAATTATTCCGGCCAAAATCCAGCCTATGATTTTAAGAATTTTTCGCAATACAGAGCTCAAAGGTCTTTGCTTTAAATAGCTTACGCATTTATGCGAATGCATAAATGCGTAAGCTTAATGAACTACTAAATACTTTCAATCCATCATACTCCTCTTCCGCGAATCAGCCCTATTAAAAGGGAAATTATTGCAAGCACCAGTAAGATGTGGATTAATCCGCCTACAGAGTACACAAATACTCCGAGCAACCATCCGATTACAAGAATAACGGCAATGATATACAGTATTCCTCTCATAAAATGTATTTTTTAAAATTAATGCTTACGGTTTTTATATAAGTTAAATGCTGCTTTAAATGCGGCAGCAAATCCTACTTTTTTAATGGATTCCACCAGAGCATGCTTAAAGGATCCTTTTCCGGATGATTTAATGGAAGTTATCAGACCAAATACATTGCGTAAAATCCCCCAGGATCTTGCTGCAACGCCGCTGATTAAAAATGCAGGCAAAATGGAAACAGCTGCATACTTTACGGTCTCTTCAGGCAATTGGTGTAAACGTTCCTTCATTTCAATTTCCTGGAACCTGATATTTGCTTTAAGGCGATATATCTGTTTTTGAAGATCCTTGGAAGTTTTAATTCCTGATAAATTTTCAATGGTTATCTGCTTTGAAGTCGCTGTCATGATGATCCGTATTTTTATCAAATAAAATTTTGATTACTGCATTCGTAATAAACTTCTCTATCAGGCTTTTTCGAAAAATGATCAGGAGAAGAAAAAGGATTACATAAAATGCGGCAATAATGGAAAATCCGATAAAATTGCTTCCGGTTAATGAAGAAAAATAATAACCCAACATAATACTTATGAACAATAAAGCAACAAAACCAATAACTATCAATAAAACACCTATTACCAATGCGCCTACCAACCTGGACAGTTTATCTACAGCCTGAAGCTTAATCAAGGATAATCTGTCATGCAGGTATTTTTTCAAAACCGATTTATATTCAGCAAAAAAGCTGTTTTGCTCATCCATATTTTCAGATTAAGAAGTGGCTTCTTTTGTTTTTCCTTCAAGATCCTTTACAAATTGTTTTCCTTTGCGCAAGAGATCACTTACTTCCTGATCAAAATTTTTCATTTTATTTTTAAATTTTTCTTCTACATCGCCAGCCGCGTCTTTTACATCAGACATCAGTTCTTTACCTTTTTCGGTTTGTAAAAACATTAATAGTAATGTGCCTGCGGCGGCGCCAAGAATAATACCTGTGATTAGTTTCTTACTCATACGAATTGATTTAATTATGAAATAATTAATTTGATATACTATAATGCAAGCATTATACCACAAATAGTTTTAGCTTCCAAAATAAAGAAAGTTTTTTAGTGGAAAAATATCTGCTATTCAATTGTATAGATAATTAATTTTCTACTATGTCAGCATTTTTATTGCAACGTTGACCAATTAAAAATCATGTAGAAAATTCCCCATTTTGATTTTCAAATCAGATGCGCTCAGTTGTATTATCAATGAGGATAAAAATAAAAAGAGGTTGTTCATTTTTTTAGAACAACCTCTTTTTATTAATAATAAACCGTTATGAAAAACAATCTTAAAGCTCCTGCAATTTCATATTTTTCCACCGTACTTTTATTCCGCCGCCATCATGTATTTGCAGTGCAATGGAGCCATTTCCTTCCCCTATCTTCTGATCTTTTATATAGATCATTTGATGGCCATTAAGCCAGGTGGTCACTTCATCGCCCACTACTCTTATTTTATAATCATTCCACTGTCCTTCCTTCAAATATTTTTCATCTTCAGGTTTCGGCTGTATCAGCCATCCGCGGCCATAGGATTCATAGATACCGCCTGTATGCTGTCCAAGCGGCGCCACTTCGGCCTGCCATCCGCTTACTTTTACGCCCTCCACGGAGGATCTGAAAAATACACCGCTATTACCATTGGCTTCCTGCTTAAACTGAACGGTAAATACAAAATTTTTATAGGGTTTGTCTGTTGTTAAATAGCCATACTGTTTATCGGGGCCACTTTCACAAACAAGATCTCCTTTATCTACATACCATTTTTCCGTACCATGAACGGTCCAGCCGGTAAGATCTTTACCATTGAATAATTTAATGGTTTTCTGAGCCGATAACTGAAATGTTATTACCGATAATAAAAGAAAAGTAAATAATCGTTTCATTTTACAAGTTGATTTTTAGAATTTTAAATAAAAAAAGGAATTAGCTTCTGATAATTTAATGAAGATAATAACAAAAGGCCGATAACAACTCTTCATTTATACATATCTGGCAATTGGAAATTAAGCGGACCTTGAACAAATAAAAGGAATTAAAAAGCTGTTTCCACAACTTTCTTAATTCCCTTTAGGCACTGAAGGCTTTAAACTTGCAGCAAAACCTATTGAATAGAGCAAACGGTAATTGGAAATCTTTGTTAGCGGTATGGAATATTGCAGGTTGGAAAAAATAAAAGCATCGGAATTTCCAAGGTTAAATTGCAATCCTGCCCCTACCGGGATATATGCCATAAAATAAACATTGTAGAAGGAGGCTTCCAGTCCAGTCTTTGCATAAGGTACAACAAAATAATTATCGGGAAGCAATTTTGCATGCAAAGCCGCTTCCGTTTCCAGTAATAATTTTTCTGTTCCCAATAAAGCTTTATTTCGAAAAGGATAATCCAAAAAAGAAATATTCAGCCGGCCCGAAAAATCAACATATTTATTCCAGCCCTGTAAATATTGAAGTCCAAACCCGGCTTTCATATCATTTATACGAGCCCAATCCTTATTATTCAATACGGAACCAATTGAGCTTTTATTAATTAAACCGGCGGTTTTAAAATCAGTTAAAAGAAAATTTATTGCAAGTGTAGCCCCCTTAACAGGTTTATTGGAAGATTGCGCTACAGAATTCACCAGTAGCAACAAACAAAAACATGAAATGAACGTATATTTCATATGAAGTTAGTTTTGGGCTGAGCCTTGAGCTTTGAGCTATGTGCTATGAGCTTTGAGCTCACAGCTCATTCCTCTGTACCTTCAGGCACCTGCTCCACTTTTACTTTTGTTAATCCATGCGCAAGAAATCCCAGTTCACGTGCTGCCGGCCTTGTAATATCAATTACCCTCCCTTTATGCGCCATCCTTTTATTCATGCGGTCATTGATGCGAACAATAATGGATTTTCCATTTTTAATATTGGTAACGCGCACCCAGCTGTTTAATTCAAAATTATTACTTGCCGCCATTAATTTATGATGGCTGAACTTTTCTCCGGTGGCCGTTTTGGATCCTTCGAGAAATTTGCTGTAATAACTTGCAATACCTTCAACCGTTTTCATTTTCACATCCGCCGTATCTTCCTGTGCTCCGGCATGGATAATTGAAAAGAAAAAGAAAAGAAAACCAAGAAATAATTTCATCATTGCGTATATGTAATTTAGCTCAGCCGCAAAAATTATGAAAATAATTCAATTGATTTGTTTTACCTGCTTTTTTAGCCTGTTTTTCACACAGGGTTTAACCCAGCATTATGAAAATATATCTAAAAATGAATTTGGGTTACAAGTAATCAGTAATATACAAAACTATAAACAAACTGTATGTCTGGATAGCAATAAAAGAATGATTGCTCTGGAAAAATTTATCTTTCCTTTAAAGGAAGAATGGAAATATGCTACAAAAAATAATTTCACAAAGGAAGTTTTGTATAAAAATCCGGTTGCTTTTTTAAGATTACCTGCCGCAAAAGCCTTGAAAAACGTAGTGGAGGAATTAAAAAAATCCGCGATAGGCATAAAAATTTTTGACGCATACCGGCCTTATCATATTACAAGACTCATGTGGAAGATCGTTCCGGATGAACGCTATGCGGCCAATCCGGCCAAAGGAAGCGGCCACAATCGGGGCATTGCAATAGATCTTACATTGGTAGATTTAAAAACAGGGAAAGATTTACCCATGCCGACGGCTTTTGATGATTTCACTCAAAAAGCTCATTATGAATATATGCAACTTGATAGTACAATACTGGCCAACCGCAAACTTTTAAGAACCACCATGGAGCAGTTTGGCTTTAAAGCTTTGGAAACCGAATGGTGGCATTTTTACTGGCCGGATAACAAATTTGAATTGATGGATTTGGGATTTGAGGAATTGGGGGAAAGTTTGTAATTGAATAAAATTTATCTGTTTAATAATTTTTTATCCTTTTTGGTGTTACCTAATTAGGCAAAAAACTGAAATTAAGTATTCAATAAGAGCTTTTTATCAACTACCCGCCTCAGTTTGCTTTCCCCATTCATCCATCATCCTTCTGCATTTCCTCCTGAGAAACCTGTTTGATAGCCGTTGAAATAACCCAGATATAACCAAACGGATCTTCAATGCGCCCGCTTCTGTCGCCATAAAACTGGTCTTCAGGTTGTATCAACACCTGGGCGCCCTTTTCTTCGGCTTTTTGAATTACCGCATCTACATCTTTTACATACAAACAAAGATTTATGGAATTGCCCATTAATGTTTGCGGACTTTTATTGTATTGCAGATTTTCCTCCGACACCATGATCACGCAACCATCAATGGTTATTTCACCATGCGCAATGGATTTATCCGGGTTGGTAAGCACCATTTTTTCTTTGGCGCCAAACACTTCTTTATACCATTCAATTGCTTTTGCGGCGCCTTTTACAGCCAAAGCAGGTATTACCGCATTATAACCTTCGGGAATATGATTTGCAGCCATTTTGATACGATTTTGAATGAATAATCTTTAAAAATAAAAATATTTTTTCACAAATCGGAATCTCAGGCAATATCACAGGCATTTCAGGTCTGAACCGCCATTTCTTATAATATTTTCCAGGAAACTATAAAAGCTACCTTATCCAGGTAGCTTTTATGATGGTAAAATCCGTTAATTTTTATTTCAATTTATATGATCCCGGCAACAAATCTTACTTCAGCTTTTCTTGCGTCGCCCTCTTGTACGGTTGTTTCTTTATTCAGCAGTATTTAAAATACCTTACATTCCGCTGCATACTTCAGATTAAAATCCATGTAATCACATTAGCCTTGGAAGCCGCTGTTCGAGCATCATCATATCCGCCAATACCATTGCTGTTACAGCTTCCAGTACAACGGGTACGCGTAATGCAATACAAAGATCATGACGGCCTTTTACGGAAAAAGATTCCACCATTCCGGTTTCTATGTTCAAGGTTTGTTGTTCTTTTGGCGTAGAGGAAGTTGGTTTTATGGCAATACGAAACACCAGTTCATTGCCATTGGTAATACCACCAACAATGCCACCGGCATGATTGGTTTTTGTTTTGCCTTCCATATTTTCAATAGCATCGTTATGCTGAACACCAAACATTTTTGCGGCCGCAAATCCGGTCCCAAATTCAACACCACGTACTGCAGGAATGGCAAAAACCGCATGCGCTAATAAAGATTCCGCACTATCAAAAAATGGTTCACCCAATCCAATGGGCAAGCCATTCACACGGCATTCAACAATACCGCCAATAGAATCTTTTGCATCAATCGCTTTTTGCAAACCTTTATCCAGATCCGATTCTCCGCCAATTTCCAAATATCTCCGCTTTCACGGATATAGGATTGCTTTCTACCGCAGCAAGTAATTTTTTCGCAATTACACCCGCTGCTACCAGGCAAACAGTTAATCTTCCGCTAAAATGACCGCCACCTCTATAATCTTCAAATCCACCAAACTTTTTAGATGCTACAAAATCCGCATGTCCCGGTCGCGGAACGGCTCTTTGTTTCTGATAATCGGAAGAGCGGGTATTGTTGTTTTCAAATAAAATGGTAATCGGTGCACCGGTTGTTTTATCATTAAAAACACCGCTTTTAAAAATGGGAAGATCAGCTTCCTTACGTGGTGTTGTGCCTTTTTGTGTTCCACCTTTTCTTCTTTCAATATCGGTGAGAAAATCATCCACGGATAAAGGAAGTCCTGCAGGTATGCCGTCAATATTTATTCCCACAGATTCGCCATGAGATTCACCAAAAATATTTACTCTGAATATGCGTCCGAATGAGTTCATAAGCCCTAACCCTAAAGGGAATATTTTTAAAAATAATTACTAAAATGTATGGTTTACCGAGCAGTTCTACATCAGGAATGAACCGCAATATTAACTTGCCCGCCCAACCGCATCAAATGCTCAAAAAACTGCGGATAAGATTTATTAATTGCATGCGCTTCTTCAATCACTACAGGCCCTTCGGCTTTTAATGCTGCCACTGCACAAGCCATTGCAATTCGATGATCATGACGGGAATGGGTAGTACCTGGTTTCACACCCAATCCACCTTTTATCAGCATCAGGTTATCCTGCAATTGAATGTCAACACCCAATTTTGCAAATTCTTCCTGCAGGGTTAAACCCCGGTTGCTTTCCTTATGTTCCAGCCGGTGCACACCTTCAATAACTGTAGTTCCTTCGCAATAAGCAGCTAATGCAACCAAGGGCGGAAACAGATCCGGGCAATCCGTAGCATCAAAATGAAAAGCCTTCAGAGTTTGCATGCCATTAAGCGCAGGCCCAATTTCTATCTGATCCGGCTGAATGGAAAGTTGGCAACCACAATCTGCAAGCGCCTGTAAAATCGCCTTATCAGCCTGAGTGGAATGTATATCCAAACCTTGTACAACAATATTGCCTGCTATTGCTCCGGCAACCAATAAAAATGCACCGCCGCTCCAATCACCTTCAACGGTATAGTTGATGGTTGATGGTTGATGGTTGGTGGTTGGAGGTTGGTGGCTGTCAGGAAAATAAAACGCTTCATAATTTTTATTTTCCGGAAGTTTTAAACCAAAATCCTGCATCACCTTTAACGTAAGATCAACATATGGTTTACTTTTTAAATTTTTCACTGTTATCGTTACATCACTTGCATCGGATGCGGCATAAGCCATCAACAAACCGGTTAAAAACTGCGAACTTAATGAGCCATCAATAGTGATATTTACCGGTTGCAATGGCCCGTTGATATGTAAGGGAAGTTTTCCATTATTTGAACTGATCTGTACTTTTAACCGGGGTAATATTTCATCAAAAAAATCCATGGGCCGCGTTAATAAACTGCCTTTTCCTTCTATAGAAATTTTCTGATCACTTAAAGCAACTATTGGAGCAAACATGCGGATACCTAAACCACTTTCCCCACAATTCACAAATCTTTCAACCGGATGCACACCATTGCTTTTTATAAACAGATTTCCATCTTCCATTTCATTTACTTCGGCGCCTAACGCTTTAATAACATTTAAAGCTGCTTTATCATCATTGGATTTTCCCGGATTGCGGATGATGCTTTCTCCTTTCCGTACTAATGAGGCGGCACAAGCCCTTTGCATAGAACTTTTGGAAGCAGGAGCAAATATGTCACCCTTTAATGCAGATGGATGCACAATTACAGTATCCATTCCGGCTTCCAAATGATAAACAGAGGAATTTTGAAGCTGCTGATCCATTATTTTATTTTCTTGATTTTTATTTTTCAATTAATTGAAATTCTGATTAAGCAGGATGAGAAAACTGCTGTACAGCCGGTGCTATTTCTTTAAAAGATAAAGGCTGAACAACAGCTTTTCCAATATGCTCCAATACAACAAAATGAATAATATCCTTCACCCTTTTCTTATCAGATTGCATAAGTTTCAAAACCTTATCCGCATTAAATTTTATAGATACAGGGAGATGGTATTTTTTAAGCAATGCTGAAACTCTTTCCGTTTCTGCAAATTGATTTATTTGAGAAGAAATAGTGGATGCCGCTACCATCCCGATAGCAATTGCATGACCATGCGGCAAGTCATAAGTGTTTTCAATGGCATGCCCCAACGTATGACCAAAATTTAAAAGTTTGCGATCGCCCTGTTCAAACTCATCTTCTGCTACCACCTTTGATTTTAATAAGGCATTACGCTGTATCAGCTTGTTCAATAAGTCCGTATCCTCCTTATAATCATGCAGTTTATATTTCTCCAGGGATTTAAACATTGCAGCATCTTTGATACAGGCATGTTTAATAATTTCAGCAAAGCCATTGATCCATTCCTGCTTAGGCAGGGATTGCAGTAAAGAATAATCATACAATAAAAACGCAGGCTGCCTGATTAAACCCACCATATTTTTATACACGCCTACATCAATACCATTTTTACCACCAATGGATGCATCCACCATAGCCAGAACAGAAGTGGGAATAAAACCAAAAGAAATTCCCCGCATATAAATGCCGGCTACATATCCTGTAATATCCGTAACCACTCCACCACCTACACCAACTAAAAAAGTTTTTCTATCAGCGCCAATCTCTATCAGTTGTTCAATAACCGTATCAACAGCGGATTGATTTTTATGCTTTTCACCCGCTTTTATTACAATCGTTTTCCAGCCCTTAAACCGCTTCTTATTCTTACCAAATACATGCTCATCAGTAAGAAGGATAGTATTTTCCTTCGAGGTCAGTGTTTCCAACTGTTCAAATGAACCGTTGAAATAAAAGGATGTAGAACTGTTACTGAATTTGATATTTACCTTTCTCATAATTATTCAGGAAAATGGTTTTGTAACAATACCTTGAGGTTTTTAAAACATCACTTTAACTTAAGGCGTTCCTGCAAAACCTCACAGGTATTGCTTAGGGAAAAACCTGTGAGGTTTTAAAAACATCACTTCAACTTAAAGCGTTCCTGCAAAACCTCACAGGTATTGCTTTGAGGAAAACCTCACAGGTTTATTAATCAGGAATTCATGATCTTATTCTGATGATTGATACTTTCCATGTGTACCGCATCAAAATATTTGGTAATAAATTCTTTACTTAATCCTGATTTCTCTCCTTTTGAAAACGCTCTTTCCAGAATTTCATTCCAGCGGTTGGTTTGCAGAATGGTAATATTATTATCCTTTTTATATTGACCGATTTTATCGGCAATTTTCATTCGTTGACCAAGGATCTGCATCAGTTCATCATCCAGATGATTGATTTGCTGGCGCAATTTTTCCAAGGCAGCATGATACTCTTCAGATGCAATATCTTCTTTTCTCCAGGTAATGGAATCCAGCATTTCACCTAAACGCTCCGGAGTAATTTGTTGTTTGGCATCGCTCCATGCATTATCCGGATCGATATGACTTTCAATGATCAATCCATCAAAATCAAGATCAATTGCTTTTTGTGCAACATCCTGTAAAAGTATCGCTGCGACCGCAGATATGTGATGGATCATTGATCATCATCATTCCCGGATTACGGCGTTTCATTTCAATAGCCAGATGCCACATGGGTGCATTGCGGTATTCAGTATTTCCGTAAGAACTAAATCCGCGATGGATCAAACCAATATGTTTAATACCTGCTTTTGCCACACGTTCTACCGCACCTATCCATAATTCAAGATCAGGATTGATTGGATTTTTTATCAGTACAGGTACATCCACACCTCGCAATGCATCGGCTACTTCCTGCACACTGAATGGATTTACCGTTGTACGTGCACCAATCCATAATACATCCACATCAAAATGCAATGCATCTTCTACCTGTTTTGCAGTAGCTACTTCTACAGTTACCGGCAAACCGGTTATCTTGCTTTGCTTTTTGCAGCCAGGGTAATCCTTTGGTACCAATACCTTCAAAACTTCCGGGACGGGTACGTGGTTTCCAGATGCCGGCACGCAGCATATCCACTTTTCCTGTTGCGGCTAAGCGGATGGCAGTTTCCATAACCTGCTCTTCTGTTTCTGCACTGCAGGGACCGCTGATGATCAGAGGTCGTTTTGATAAAACCTCCTGCTATAGTTTTTGGTTGAGAGCATTGTTTGCTTCCATATTCTTTAATTAAAAAATTGATGAGTATTGAATAAGAAATGGTTGATAAGTTTTATCAACCTTTCTTATATCAGTTATCTTGCTGTTCGCATCATTCATTCGAATCCTTCTGCCTTTGATAATTTTTTCCATCTATTGCACGGATCATTTGGTTGGCTGCATTTTTATCTATTTCAATCCAGCTATTCATTTCCTTCATATCAATTCTTCCCAAGTACTTCTTTACGCAGATCACTCATATCAAGAATAAATTGCAGAAAGCTTGCTTTATAAAAACCATCTTTGGTACCAAGGTTTACAAACAATCTTGTAAAATCGCCGTTCCCGCTGATTTCTGTTTCCTCTATCACCATAAGTTCTTTCTCTGTCTCTTGATCCTCCTCCTGCACGACTGCCTCTTACATCTGCTCTTTCTCTTTTGTCTCTTCTTTCTTCGCGGACATTCAGATCTTCCGCATTTTCATAATATTTCAGAAAGCGGTCAAATTCCATAGCAGCCACTCTTTTTAAAACATCTTCCTTACTTACATCAGCAAATTTTTCCTGCAGCATGGGAACATAGGTTTCATAATCACCATGGCTGATATCTGTCTGCCAGTAATTTGTCCATGAAAGAAAAGAACTGTTTGCGGCAAACATCTTTTCCAGTTGGTATTTCCAGTTTATGAAACTGTGATTGTACCATTCTTTCAATCTGCCTTAGTTTTCCAACTTCGCGGCTATGAACAATGATCATACAGATTCCCGGTTGCCGGCACGGCCGGTTCTTCCGCTTCGGTGCGTGTACACTTCCACGTCATCAGGCAGTTCATAATTGATAACATGGGTTATACCCTGAACATCAATACCACGGGCAGCCACATCTGTTGCAATCAGTAACTGCAAACTTTTATCGCGAAACTGGCCCATCACCTTATCACGCTGCTGTTGGGTAAGATCGCCATGAAGAGCATCAATATCATAACCTTCGCGGGTTAATTTTTCAGCAATATTCTGTGCATCTACTTTGGTACGGGTAAAAATGATACCATAAATACCCGGATTAAAATCAATCATCCTTTTTAATGTTTCATAACGGTGATGCGCAGTGGTAACATAATACTGGTGATCAATATTTTTATTGGCAGTATTCACTTTTCCCACGGTGATTTCCACCGGATCCTTCATGTATTTTTTGCTTACCCTGCGAATTTCAGGTGGCATGGTAGCACTGAATAACCAGGTACTCTCGCGTTTAGGTGTATTCTGTAGAATAATTCAATATCATCCTGGAAACCCATGTTCAGCATTTCATCCGCTTCATCCAGCACCACATATTTTATTTGCTCCAGGTTGATCGCTTTTCTTTCGATCAGATCAATCAAACGTCCGGGAGTGGCTACTACAATCTGTACACCTCTTTTCAGATCACGGATCTGTAATCCGATAGAAGTTCCTCCATATACAGCCACCACCTGAATACCGGGTGTATATTTTTTAAAGAGTTCAATTTCGTTTACGATCTGCATGCACAATTCACGTGTGGGACAAACGACCAGGGCCTGCGGAAATCGTTGCTGTTCATCAATTACCTGCAATAAGGGCAGGCCAAATGCCGCGGTTTTACCCGTACCGGTTTGCGCCAGACCGATCAGGTCCTTTGTCCCGCTAAGCAGTACCGGAATTGCTTTTTCCTGGATGGCAGTAGGATGCTCGTATCCTAAATCACTGATAGCCTTTACCAGTCTTTCCTGCAATCCCAGTTCTTCAAATGTTGTCATGTATTTTTAAAATTTGGCTGCAAAGGTACTTTTATATCAAGGCTTTGCCGCTATTTGTTTTGTTATTTTTAGTTTACCCTTCCAAAGTAGGAGGAATATATATTATTTTGTGCGTTTTACAATGAGCTATGAGCTATGGCTTGAGCTATGAGCTATGAGCTATGAACCTTTAGCTTTCAGCCATCACTTCTCAATTCTTCATTTTCCATTCATTATTCTTCATTCTCATTCTTCACTTTCATCTCTCACATCTAATTCATTATATATGTTAAATAATTCTTTTGATACCAGCATTTGTTTTTTATGGCAGCTTCGTTGCGTCGCATTACGTTCATCTGTATATCATTGGGCATCTTCAGTATTAATTTTAAATTACCCTACAAAATTTCAACAACCTTTTAATTTGATAGCTCATAGCTGCGTTTGACAGTAAAAAATTATAAGCTTCTCATTTTTTTTTCATTTTTCATTTTTCATTCCTCATTTTTCATTCTCCATTCTTCATTCCTCATTCTTCATTTCTCATTCTTCACTTCTCATTCTTCATTCCTTATTTTTCATTCCTCATTCCTCATTCTCACCTTAACCTCCGCCTCCGCTTTTAACACTGCCACCGGTGGCTTCAAAACCTTTTTTATCTTATTGGCATTCTCAATCAAATCCTTTAAATAATCGAAGTTTTCTTTTTCCAGGCAGGATTTAAATTTTTTTAATTGTGATATGTGCTCATTCAAAACATCCAGCACATTTTCCCTGTTTTGCATAAAAACAGGAACCCAGGTAGCTGCATTACTTTTGGCAAGCCTTACTGTGCTTTCAAAACCACCGCTTGCCAATTCAAAAATGGTATCTTCTTCCTTTTCTTTTTCCAATACCGTATTGGCCAAAGCAAATGAGGTAATATGAGAAATATGACTCACGTATGCCACATGAATATCATGGGCAACAGCATTCATGTAAATGCAGTACATTCCCAAAGCCTGGTACATCTGCTCAATGAATGTAACGGCATCGGCATCACTGTCATTTTTATCACAGATAACGGTAGCTTTTCCAACAAATGCATTTTTCACTGCCGCATCCGGCCCGCTGAATTCCGTTCCCCACATGGGATGCGTAGCCACAAACCGGCCGCGTTTGGGATGATCTTTAATAACTGCAACAATGCTTTCTTTTGTTGAACCAACATCAATCACTACTTGTTCTGTTACCAGGTCCATAACAGAAGGTAAAATATTTACACAACCATTCACAGGAATAGCAAGTACGATAAAACCGGATTGCTGAATAGCATGCTGCAAGGGCATTATTTCATCCACCAATCCTAGTTCGAGCGCCCTTTTCTCATACATCTTATTTATATCTACCCCAATCAATTTTCCTGAAATGCCTTTTTCCCGCAGCGCAAGCGCCATGGAACCCCCAATTAATCCAAGTCCGATGATGGTGGTGGTGCAAGCCCCGCCGCCCCTAAAGGGGGGCCTGGAAAGATCCTGAGAAGTTGGATGGTTATTTTTATTTATAGTGTCCATTGGTTTATATTATAATCTGTTTCCCTATTAAATAAGAAGACTTTAATAGCTCCCCTTTATAATCCTGTTTCCCTGTTGAATAAGAGCGACTTTAATAGCTCCCCTTTAGGGGCGGGGGGGCTTGGCTTATCCTTTTAATCGCTTCCTCAAATTTTTCTATTGAACCGCATAAACTTATTCTTATATACTGCTCACCTGCTTTTCCAAAAATGCCGCCCGGAGTAAGAAATACATTTGACTCATATAAAATTTCATCCCTTAATGCATAACCATCTTTATAAGAGCCGGGAATTTTTGCCCATACAAACAATCCTACCTGGTTGGTATCGTACTGGCATTGCAGATGATCGAGTAGTTGAAATACTTTTTTTCTTCTTTCACGATAGACCTTATTTAAATCATCAAACCAGTCTTTTCCCAGGGAAAGCGCTTTTGCTGCGGCTAACTGCAAGGGCAAAAACATACCACTGTCCATATTGCTTTTAAAACGGATCACTTCATCAATACGCTCTTTTGCACCGCATAACATACCAATACGCCAACCGGCCATGTTGTGCGATTTACTTAATGAATTCAATTCTATTACAATGTCTTTTGCTCCCTCAATACTTAATAAACTGAGTGGTGTTTCGTTTAAAATAAAGCTATAAGGATTATCGTGACAGATGAGAATATTGTGTTTTTTGCCAAAGGCAATTAATCGTTCAAACATCTGTTGGTCAGCCAGTTGTCCGGTAGGCATATGCGGATAATTCACCCACATCAGCTTTACTTTTGAAAGATCTTTTTTCTCCAAAGCTTCAAAATCGGGAAACCAGTTCTTTTCTTCCGTTAAATCATAATCAATTGCCGATGCGCCAGCCAGCTTTACGGCGCTCCTATATGTCGGATATCCAGGATTGGGAAGTAATGCCTGGTCGCCTTCATTCAAATACGTCATGCAGATATGCATAATACCTTCTTTGGAACCTATGAGCGGCAATATTTCAGTATCCGGATTTAAATCAACTTTATACCAGCGCTGATACCAATCGCTGATTGCATGGCGCAATACGGGTGATCCTTTATAATTCTGATAAGCATGCACATCTGGTTTTGCAGCTTCCTCCTGCAATATTTTTATTACATCAGGATGCGGCGGCAAATCGGGACTGCCAATTCCTAGATTAATAATATTCTTTCCTTGTTTATTGAGGCTGTCAATTTCCCTTAATTTTTGAGAAAAATAATATTCACCGATACCTTCTAATCTTTTTGATGTTGCTATCATTTTTTGAGTAACTAACCAATTAACAATTAAACAATTTGTACATAAAACAATTAAACCGTTCTTCCCTTTTGATACACGCCATAAACTTTTAACTCATCCGTTACCACATCCATATCCTGTACTACTTTATAAAACTGATCCAGCGTATCAAATTCCATATCCGCATGAAAACTGTATTTCCAGTCGCTCCCGGGTATGGGAAAACTTTGCAACTTGCTCAGGTTGATCCCGCCATCTGCAATAATGGTCAACACTTTTGCCAGGCTTCCACGGGAATGATCGGTATGAAAATATACCGAGGCTTTATTGGCCAAATCATCTACCTGGGCCGATTGAGCTGTTTGTAAAATAAGGAAACGGGTATAATTGTTTTTCATCGTATGAATATTGGGCGCTATCATTTCCAACTGAAATAATTCGCTGGCCAGTTTACTGGCAATGGCTGCAATATGCTTGCTCTTATGCTGGTGAACATGTTTTGCGCTCAAAGCGGTATCTTCTGTTTCCACCAGTTTCCAGTTGTATTTGTCTAAAAAAGCAAGACATTGTTGTATAGCCATCGGATGAGAATGCACTTCCCGAATATCTTCGAGCCGCACACCGGGATTGACCAATAAATGCTGATTGATCTGCAAATAAATTTCTCCCACTATTTGAAGCTTACTTCTCAATAACAAACCATAATTGGGTAAAATGCTGCCTGCAATAGAATTTTCAATTGCCATTATACCACCATTGCTCTGTTTTTTATCACCGGCAATGTTTACTACCTCCCGGAAATTAGCGCAGGGAATCACTTCCACATTTTTTCCAAAATATTCCTGCGCGGCCACCTGGTGAAAACTGCCTTCATATCCCTGGATAGAAACCCGAAGATTTTCCGCTACCAGCGGGGGATAAACCTGATTTGTTATTTGCTCCTTTACTTGATTCATAAATATTTCACCATGCTTTAAGGTGTATAAACAAAAAATCCCGATCTAATTTTTAGACCGGGACTGTATGTTAATTGTTTCTGATTTTTTAAGATTGAGCAACAACAACCCGGTTCACTTTTCTAAAGTAAAAAAAGAAAGTATAAAAAAAATTGTATTGACCTGTTGTTATCATTCGGATTCAAATATATAAACAAATGAATTGGCTGCAAATTTTTTTTGAAAAAAATAAACGAACGTTTGTTTGTTGGAGGTCAGTTATCAGCTATCAGCTTTGAGCAACTGGTAACTGATAACCAGCAACCGTTAACCAGTTTTGCCGGGATATTGATCTGGAAACCCTAAGCTGCCCATTGGTTTGCAATTGAACGTAATGCGACGCAACGAAGATGCCATAAAATACCGCTGCCGGTAACATAAATCTAACTGGATATTTTTATATTAAAAAGTTGATGGTTGGTGGATGTTAGTTGGTAGTAATTAATCCCTTAATTTCCAATTTAATAAAAAAAAGGGCCCTCCTTAGGAATAAGGACGGCCTCTAACGATTGCTTGCCATATGAAAATTTTTATTGACATTTCTGCCGCAAGCCAGGCATACCTCTAATCAGGTGCACAGTCAATTTTAATAATTTTAGTGTGCGTGAACTGAATCTTTTGCAGCTTCTTTAGTAGAATCGATTGCAGTTTTTAAAGAATCAGCCTGAGCGTTTACAGAATCTTTCTGAGCGCTGGCTTCTGAATTGATTGCATTTTCAGTAGAATCCTTTGTAGCTTCAGAAGGAGAAGGATTATTACATGCTGCGAAAGCACCCAATGCTAAAACAAATAACAACTTTTTCATTTTTTGAATGTTTTGTGTGATGAATTTGATATTTATACCGCATTGAATAAAAGGTAACCCTGAACTTCGTATTTTTCTTTTGAAAATTTTTTAAGCAGCAAATTGGGTTACTTTTACGGCCATTCCGGTATTAAAAACAGATTATATAGTGAAATCGGAGATTAACGAACAGCTACTATTAAAAGGTTTGTCCCATAACGATTCAAAAGCCATTGAAACCATTTATAAAGAAAACTTTAAAATGATACAGGCTTTTATACTGAATAATAATGGGTCTTATGATGATGCAAAAGATATTTTTCAGGAAGCGATCATCACATTATATGAAAAGACAAAAACGGATTCTTTTGTTTTAACCTGCCAGATAAAAACGTATATCTACTCGGTTTGCAGAAGATTGTGGTTAAAACGCCTTCAGCAGATGAATAAGTTTGCTTCAACGGTGGATGGATTGGATGAAACAGTATCGGTAGAAGAGGATCTGGAAATGCATCAAAAAAGAAACGCGGATTTTGCAATTATGGACCGGGCCTTAAACAGCTTGGGAGAACCTTGTAAAAGTTTATTGCGGTCTTTTTACCTGGATAAAAAGGACATGACAGAAATTGCCGATGCATTTGGATATACCAATGCCGATAATGCTAAAAATCAGAAATACAAATGCCTGATGCGATTGAAAAAATTATTTTTTGCTCAATATAATATTGGAGAATGATGGAAGATATTCTTTTATTGGAAACCATAGAACGTTATCTGAATGGTTCTATGCTGGAGGAGGAGAAAGCTTATTTTGAACAACTCAGAAAAAACACGCCGGAGATTGACCAGATGGTGGTGGAACATACATTGTTTCTTCAACAGATGGATCTTTATTCGGGCCATAAAAACCTGGTTCACTCCTTAGAGGATATTCATAACGACCTGGTTCAAAAAGGAACGATTCATGCCGGGGATGAAACTGAGGGCAAAGTGATTCAGCTTTGGAGAAAGTATAAAAAGATAACAGCAATAGCTGCTTCCATTGCAGGTATCACCGCTTTAATTATCAGTGGTCTTGTTACTTATTTCACGCCGCCTTCCAATCAGAATTATTTACAGGAATTGAGTAAAAAGGTAAACAACCTGGAACAAAAGACCAATGCATTGAATGTTGAAATAAAAAAGGATCATACTAAAATACCCGAGGGAAAAATTGTAAATACGGGTGGAACAGGATTTCTTGTGGATCCCAAAGGTTATATTATCACCAATGCCCATGTTTTAAAAGGTAGTGGCGCTGTAGTAGTGAACAGTAAGAACCAGGAATTCAATGTGAGCATCGCTTATATTGATAAAATAAAAGATCTGGCCATTTTAAAAATTGAGGATAAGGATTTTAAATCATCCGGTGGCGGATTGCCTTACAGCATTAAAAAAACCAATTTTGATTTGGGTGAGGAAATATTCACACTGGGTTATCCGCGCGACGAAATCGTTTATAATATGGGTTACCTGAGCGCCAAAACAGGTTTTGATGGTGATACTGCAAGCTTACAAATTTCCTTACCAGCCAATCCGGGAAATTCCGGCGGACCTGTATTCAATAAAAATGGTGAAGTGATAGGTGTATTAAGCACCCGTGAAACAGAAGCGGAAGGAGTGGTTTTTGCCATTAAATCAAAAATCATTTACCAGGTAATTAATGATCTTAAAAAATCTGATACCAGTTTTCAAAATATTAAATTGCCTGTAAACAGCAAATTAAAAGGGATGAGCCGGGTAGAGCAAATAAAGGAAATCCAGGACGATGTCTTCCAGGTAAAAGTTTATAACTAATTCGCTTATACCATAATGTGCAATAAAAAACAGGCTTTTGTAAAGCCTGTTTTTTATTGCACAATTGTTTTTTAGGTTTATTCAGTGAAAATCAAAAAAAGAATTGGTTCGAACGCCTGGTATGAGTAAAACATTCAACCACTTTGTGGTTGTTTTGCTAATGCCGCTTATCCCCCGGATTTTATTCGGGGCTATTCATATTAAATCCCTCCAGGATTAAAAACACTCCCTCTTATTCTATTTATTTTACCGGAGAAACCACAATTTTATTTTTAATTTTCAATCCCACAAATTTGAAGGGTACGCTTTCGAAGCCACCAATTCATCTATGCTTGCCTGAACGATGGGTGCATCTTCTTTATAAGTAACTCCAAACCATTTTGCACTTGTAGCAATTACATCTATCACACCTGCGCCGGATTTTATAAAGTTATCAGCCATAGTGGGTATTAAAAATTCAGCTTTGGGATTATTAATGTTTTCATCCAAAAATTTTGGGAATTCCTGGTCACACATTTCAATATAAGAAGGTGCAAAACAGAAAAAATTCATACTTACCTTGGTAGATTCCGGAAGTTCGGTTAAATGATTGTCTTCTTCATACACGATTTTGCCATCCTGCCTGAATATTTTCAAACGCTCCACAACACCGGTCATTTCATTTTTTTCATTTTCGGATATAACGCCCCGGCTTACGCTGCCATTCTCGCTGAGTGTGTTGGCCAGTTCATAACCTAAAACTGCAAGTCTTTGATTATTGCAACGATTGATTAAAAAATCATAGGCTTTCTCAAAAGCATCTTTACCATAAAAATCATCTGCATTAATCACGGCGAAAGGTTCATTTACCGTTCCTTTACAACAAAGTACCGCATGTGCTGTGCCCCAGGGCTTCACACGATCGGAAGGAATAAGACGGCCACCTGTAAACGAATCCAGTTTCTGATATACATAAGCGGTTTCAATTTTTCCTTTTAATTTAGGTTCAAAAATGGCTTTAAATTCATCCGAAAAATCTTCCCTGATAATAAATACCACTTTCTTAAATCCTGCTTTCATTGCATCATAAATGGAGTAATCCATAATAGTTTCTCCTGAAGGACCAAAAGACTGGATCTGTTTCATACTTCCATAACGACTTGCCATACCGGCAGCTAAAATGACTAATGTAGGTTGCATAGTTTATTTTTTTTAACCTTTGCGAAACTATGAAGTTTCGTTTTAATTGATGTCCAATTATTTATTTGTGATGTTACAACAAGATCATGCCAAATTAGAAAATGTTTTGATTCAATCCCTTGATGCTGCATGGATAAAAGAACGCAATGTAAAGCTGGATGTATTGCGTTTGGATCTTATTCATCCCGTGATCAGCGGTAATAAATGGTTTAAATTAAAATATTACCTGCAGGATGCAAAAGAAAAAGGATTTAATAGCATAATAACATTCGGGGGCGCTTATTCCAACCATATTGTAGCTACCGCTTATTCCTGTAAACTGGAAAACCTGAAATGTACCGGAATTATCCGGGGAGAAGAACCGAAAGATTACTCACCTACGCTATTATTCGCAAAGGAATGTGGAATGGAACTTCAGTTCATCAGCAGGACAGCCTATAAAAATAAAAGCAGAACTAGCGATAAATTTCCCGCAGCATTATTGGATAGATGAAGGCGGATATGGGATAAAAGGCGTTGCAGGCGCAACGGAAATCATGAGTCTTGTACAGGAAAGCTATTCCCATATTATCTGCGCAGTGGGAACAGGTACTACATTAGCGGGAATTATTCAATCAACAGATGCCGAGGTTATTGGCATAAGTGTTATGAAAGGAAATGAAGCATTAACTGCGCAGGTTAAAAATCTGTTATCCGGATCAGGAAATGAAAAAAAATTTAGCATCAATCATGATTTTCATTTTGGCGGGTATGCAAAATATTCAGAAACATTACTGGATTATATGAATGAATTGTGGCTTCAGCATCATTTGCCCACTGATTTTGTTTATACAGGAAAAACGATGTTTGCCACACAACAAATGATTTTGAATAAATCCATCCCCGCGCATAGCCGGATATTATTGATTCATACCGGAGGATTGCAGGGGAATTTATCTTTAATGCCGGGTAAGTTGGTTTTCAAATAGTCATTTAGTCAAATAGTTATGGTCATTTAGAAACTGTCTAAAAATGCCTTTTATGATACCAACTAATATTTTCATGGCATCTTTGTTGCGTCGCAATCCGTTCATCTGTAGTGAAAATGGCATCTTCAGGTTTCAAAATCAAAATTTCAAATCCAATTCAAACAGCTTCTTAGAAATCTGGTCATTCTTCTTAAAACTGAGAGCCAATAATTATCAAAATATGATTGCATATCTGCAAAAATTGTATCCGCGTAAAAACAAAAACAATGGCTCATTTAAATAATTGGTTAAATGTCCATTTTAAAATCCGGATATCTCAAAATCAAAAATAAAACCCTTGTTTTATAGGCCGGCACTAATATCTTGCATGTTATATTTGCTTACTTAATTTTCAGAGATGTTCAGAAAGGCCTTATTGTTTGCGGCTACCATTTTTATTGTCAATTACATGTGTGCACAGGAAACGCAACTCCAGTTTCATGTAGAAAATCTTGGGAAAAATAAAACCCGGATTGGCTGGATCAATCCATACGGAGCCAATGTTGTTCAGTTGAATGTGCAACGATCTTATGATAGTCTTCGTAATTTCCGGACCATATTTTCCACTCCTTCGCCTAATTTACCTGAAAACGGTTTTATAGATCAGGAAGTCCTGGGAAGAACTGCTTTTTACCGGATATTTTTTATGTTGGACAACAACAGTTATTATTTTACCAAATCCATGCGCACTCCGTCCGGATTTGAAAGCGAAGCGGTAAAAGAAGCAATGGATTCAAGTGGTTTAATTTCCGTTATCTGGAAGGATACGGTTTTACTAAAACTGGATTTTAAAGATTTTAAAAACTTCCGCGATTCCATCCTCAATCAAACAAAAGACAGCTTGTTTGCCTCCGGTACCGATGCGGTAGTATTGAAACCTTTTATTCCGCAACCTGGCTTTAATGCTTCCATTTATTTATTTATAGACCGCCTGGGAAATGTAAATATCAAATTACCCCTTGCCAAACAAAGAAAATACTCCATCATCTTTTATGATTCCGATGGTAAAACGGAATTATTTGCAATAAAACATGTTACCGATCCGCAATTGATGCTGGATAAAACCAACTTTATCCATGCCGGCTGGTTTACATTTGACTTGTTTGAAGATGATAAACTGAAAGAAAGAAACAGGATTTTTATTCAAAAAGAATTTTAGCAGGGGGTTGTGGTTGATAGTTGGTGGTTGGTGGTTGATGGTTGGTGGTTGATGGTTGGTGGTTGGTGGTGGTAAACACCCGAAGTTGATGTTGTTGGTTGTTTGTTGTTAGTTGGCCTTAATTACCAATTATCTTAATCAGAACCAAAAGGGTAAAAATTAAAAGTTGAGGCGCTAAATCCTAAATCTAAAAATCCCTAAATCACAAATTTCCTCAAAGTTGAGGCCCTAAATCTAAAAATCCTAAATCCCTAAATCACAAATTTCCTCCTTCACCTCACATCAAATACCGCTTCAAAATTCCTTTTTAATTTTTCTTTTACTTCCGTCATAGGAACCGGGTAATTCAATTCCCTTTGAAGAGAAGTAACCTGCTTGTTTTGGATACCACAGGGAATAATAGAATCAAAATATCGCAGATCCGTATTTGCATTTAAAGCAAACCCATGCATAGTGATCCAACGGCTGCACCGGATACCCATTGCGCAGATTTTACGCGCTTTTCCCGGAATTTGTGCATCTATCCATACGCCGGTTTCGCCTGCGCTGCGCTCGCCTTTAAGGCCATAATCGGCCATCGTTAAAATAATAACTTCCTCCAGGCTTCTCAGGTACCATCCAAGATCCGTTTTAAACAGATCAAGGTCTAAAATAGGGTATCCAACCAATTGCCCGGGACCATGAAAAGTAATATCGCCACCACGATTAATATGAAAAAATTCAATTCCCTTTTGTATTCTTTCTTCTTCTGAAATTAATATATGCTGCTGCTTACCGCTTTTTCCCAGCGTATAAACAGGCGGATGCTCTACGAATAATAGATGGTTGGTGGTTGATGGCTGGTGGTTGATGGTTGGTGGTTGATTGTTGGCGGTTGACGGTTGGTGGTTGTTTGATTTGATGGCAACGTTTTCCCGCAGCAATGTTTCCTGGTAATCCCATACTTCCTTGTAGGATCTGCTTCCTAAATCTTCAAATAATACCAGCTTTTTCATAGGGGATAAAGGTAGAGGAAAAATTTTTCTTATGCGGAAAACGGGTTTTGATTGAATGATCGCACGGTTAGCCACTCTTTGCGCCCTCAATTCAACAATTAAACAATTAAACAATTTACCTTTGCGCCATGTCAGAAACAGCAGACATCCTACCAGAGGAGACCACAGAAGAATTATACGAAAGAAAAGTATATAAAATAGATCGCGGCCAGGAACCCATTCGCGTTGACAAATGGTTGCAGGCTCGCATAGAAGGCGCTACGCGCAATAAAATACAACAAGCTATTGAAGCAGGTTTTTTAACTGTAAATGGCAAACAGGTTAAAAGTAATTATAAAATAAAACCAGGTGATGAGATTGTATTGCTAAGTTTTCATAATCCAGACCATACTGAAGTAAAGCCCGAACCCATTCCATTAAACATTGTTTATGAAGATGATGCATTAATGGTGATTAATAAACCACCCAATATGGTGGTGCATCCGGGCATCAGCAATTATACCGGTACTTTATTAAATGGGATTGCCTATCATTTGTTACAACAAAATCCGCAATTAACGGAAGACAGCTTACCCCGCTACGGCCTTGTTCACCGGATTGATAAAAACACAACTGGTTTATTGGTATTGGCAAAAACAGCCGAAGCCGCGGCTGCACTTGCAAAACAGTTTTTTAATCATACCGTTTCCAGGAAATATACCGCGCTCGTTTGGGGAAATGTGGAGCAGGATGAAGGTACCATTGAAGCGCATATAGCCCGCCATCAGCGTTTCAGAAAAATGTTTACCGCCTATCCTGAAGGTGATGTGGGCAAACATGCCATTACACATTACCGGGTACTGGAAAGATTTAATTATGTAACGCTTGTAGAATGCACTTTGGAAACCGGTCGTACACACCAGATAAGGGTGCACATGAAACATATTGGTCATACTTTATTCAACGACTGGGAATATGGCGGTGATAAAATATTAAAGGGTACTGTTTATGCCAAATACAAACAGTTTGTAGACAATTGTTTTGAAATTTGTCCCCGCATTGCGCTACATGCCCAAACACTCGGTTTTGAACATCCTTTAACCAAAAAACCACTTTTTTTTGAAGCCCCTTTACCTGATGATATGGGAAATTTAATTGCCAAATGGCGCAGGTATGTAGATGGCAGGATAAAAAATGAGGAATGAAGAATGAAAAATGAAGAATGAAAAATGAAAAATGAAAATAATGAAGAATGCGTTCTTAAACTTATATAAATACAATTATTATAACATTAAAAAAGCCATTCATTTTACAATGAATGGCTTTTTTAATATCAATAAATTAGTTACACCAATTTTTCAACCTGCATATAATTTAGTTCCACAGGTGTAGAGCGGCCAAATATTTTTACAGTAACCTTCAATTTTTTCTTTTCATCATTTACTTCTTCAATAACACCGTTGAAATCATTAAAAGGTCCTTCAATAATTTTAATTGTTTCACCGATAATAAATGGCTCACTCATGGTAACGCCCTGGTCATTCATTTCATCTACCTTACCCAGCATCTTATTTACTTCAGCCTTACGTAGTGAAATGATATTGCCTTTAGTTCCCTTTCCATCGGTAAGAAAATGCATTACGTTGCTGATATTGCTGATATGTTGCATCATATCATCCGTAAGTTTTCCATCCGCTACTTCTATCATCACATAACCTGGAAAATAATTTTTTTCGCGCATTACTTTTTTACCATTCTGAACTTTATAAACTTTTTCCAGTGGCAAAAAAACCTGTTTTACAACATCCGTCCAGCCATTGCGGGAAATATCTTTATCAAGGTATTCTTTTACCTTTCTTTCCTTTCCGCTTACCACACGCAGCACATACCATTTGGTATCCTGCTTGTTGCACTACTTCTACTGTATCTTCCATTATATCTTACTTACTAAATAATGAATAAATGAATTTCAATAATCCAGTTGCTTGCAAAATCCATCAACCATACCATCGCAGTGATCAACACAGTAGCGAGCAGCACAATAACAGTTGATTGCTGTAATTGAGCCCAAGTAGGCCAGGTCACTTTCTCAATCAGCTCGTGGTATGATTCTCTGAAATAATTTGAAACTTTGTTCATTATTAATTTAAAATCCGAAATATGATAATTTGAAAATTGAGACAGTAAGCTTTGAACATATCCAAATTTTCAAATTCTTTATTTTCAAATTAATAAGCACGGGCACTAGGATTCGAACCCAGATCAAAGGTTTTGGAGACCTCTATACTAACCATTGTACTATGCCCGTAAAACTAAAGCTATGACGGATGAATAGCTTATAACCGATGACAGCAAGTATAATTTCCGTCAACCGTCATCTAACATCCGCCATCAAACTATAGCAAATTCTTATTTAAGAATTTCAGTAACCTGACCTGCACCTACTGTTCGGCCACCTTCACGGATAGCGAATTTCAAACCTTTTTCCATCGCAATTGGCTGGATCAGTTTTACAGTAAGACCGATGTTATCACCAGGCATTACCATTTCAGTTCCTTCAGGTAAAGTAACTTCACCGGTAACGTCTGTAGTTCTGAAATAGAACTGAGGACGATATTTGTTAAAGAATGGAGTATGACGACCACCTTCTTCTTTGCTCAATACATACACTTCACATTTGAATTCAGTATGCGGAGTAATGCTTTTTGGTTTACAGATAACCATACCACGACGGATATCTTTCTTTTCAATACCACGTAACAGTAAACCTGCATTATCACCAGCGCTGACCTTCATCCAATAATTTCTTGAACATTTCAACACCAGTAACGGTAGAAGTAAGTGGAGTATCCATTAAACCAACGATTTCTACACCTTCACCCACTTTAATGATACCGCGTTCAATACGACCGGTAGCAACTGTACCACGACCAGTGATAGAGAAAACGTCTTCCACAGACATCAGGAATGGCTGATCAACCGGACGTGGAGGTAATGGAATATAAGTATCCACAGCTTCCATTAATTCGTCGATCTTTGCAACCCATTTTTCATCACCAGCCAAAGCGCCGGTAGCAGAACCCTGGATAATTGGAGTATTATCTCCATCAAAACCTTTTTCTGTCAATAATTCACGGATTTCCATTTCCACCAGTTCCAGTAATTCCGGATCATCAACCAAATCCACTTTATTCATAAACACAACCATGCGGGGAACACCTACCTGGCGTGCTAATAGAATATGTTCTTTTGTTTGAGGCATAGGACCATCAGTAGCAGCCACCACAAGGATAGCTCCGTCCATTTGGGCAGCACCGGTAATCATATTTTTCACATAGTCAGCGTGACCAGGACAGTCAACGTGCGCATAGTGACGATTAGCAGTCTGATACTCAACATGTGCATGTATTGATAGTGATACCACGCTCTTTTTCTTCAGGTGCATTATCAATCTGATCGTAATTCTTTTTCTCTGCCATACCTCTTGAAGCCAAGAGATGAAGTAGATGGCAGCTGTCAAGGTGGTTTTGCCGTGATCAACGTGACCAATGGTACCAACGTTAACGTGGGGTTTCTCCCGCTTGAAGGTCTCTTTTGCCATTTTTATTTGTTTTTAAATTGTGTTTTTAATAATTAAAATTGTTTCTATGCCTAAAAATTTAATGAGGCATAGCTTTTGTCCCGCGCAAGGTAAGCAATTCAAGTGTGATTGCATGACATGAACGTAAACCTTTTTCAAAATTGTAACGCTAAAGACGTCCGTTATTAAAATAATTTTTTAAATAACAGCTTTCTACTTAAAGAAAGTCTTCGCATTTCCAAAGTCTTCCGTTACCGAGCCACAACGGCCAAAAAACGGTGAGCCGTTGGTGAGAATTGAACTCACGACCTCTTCCTTACCAAGGAAGTGCTCTACCACTGAGCTACAACGGCAAAGAACCTTAAGAGCCGTTGGTGAATTTTAACTCACAACTTCCCGATATTTCAGGATGCTCTATTACTGAATCATTGTGAATTATTTACATTCTTTAATGAACAGTTTCTGAGCGGAAGACGAGTCTCGAACTCGCGACCTATAGCTTGGAAGGCTATCGCTCTACCAATTGAGCTACTTCCGCTTGTTTCTCCGGTACACCGGTAAATTTAAAAGAACTGTGGGCAGGAGAGGATTCGAACCTCTGAAGTCGAAAGACAGCGGATTTACAGTCCGCCCCATTTGGCCGCTCTGGAACCTGCCCCAACATTAAATTATTCAATAATTAAACAATTCAATGAACTGAGCCGAAGAAGGGAGTCGAACCCCCGACCTACTGATTACAAATCAGTTGCTCTACCAACTGAGCTACTTCGGCATTTTTTTTCCCGTAAAAAATTAAATTGTGTTTACGCAAAGATCCCAATTCTTATAGAATGTATTGCGAACTGAACTAATTTTCTCTTAAAACAAAGAACGTTTCCTTTTTTCAGGATGGCAAAGGTAAGAGAAAACTTTATTCGGCAAAATTTTGGAAAATATATTTTTAAAGTTGTTGTAAACATTCTTCCCCGCTTGCGGGTTTTTGCAAAAATTTTAGTGGATTTTTATATGCTTTTTTTCCGGGTTCAGCTTCGAAAAAATGACCGTTATGGAATCATGAGCCAGTACCGAATTTTTGGTTTCAGTCCTGTCAATCACAGTCGTATTGCCGGTTTTGTAAATATAGCTGATCATTAAATTACCGTTTGGAAGAACTTCCCGTTCAACAATATGGGCTCTTTTTTCCTGCAAAGGTTCCTGTTGGCAAGCCATCAGAAAGAAAAGATAAAAAATAGAAAATATTTTTTTCATGAATCCTTTTATAGCAAAAAAAAGGCCTGTTTTCACAGGCCTCAAGATTTAAACTGTTGATTTTGCTATTTGTTTGGTCTTTTTTCGTTTTATTTGGGTTATCAAAGAATCCAGTGCGCTATCGAATGATTCTTCAAACGATTTTGAACTCGCCTTCACGAAAAGGTTGTGGCGGGGTACATGTACCCGGATTTCAGCAATTTTGTCTTTAATTGTGTGTACTACGTTATCCAACTTAAGGAATACATCCACTTTAATAATCCGGTCATGAAATGTATCCAGCTTCTTAAGCTTTTTGGTTACATAATCAATCAATTTTACGTCGGCATCAAAGTGTACAGTTTGAACGTTAACATTCATAGTAAATCTCATTTAACGGTGAACAATAAATAAAGAACTTAAGTAAATGTAATTAATAGGCATTCCTTTTAATGTAAATTGAAGTTAGGCCAACTACTTTGATAAAGCAATTTTTCGGGTCGCTTTTTTGGAAGATTAACAACCTCTAATTAGCTGCGTTTTTTTAATAATATGACTATCAATCTCTTATTTATTTTCTATTGCCGAAAAGTTGAATTTTTAATCTAAATTGTATCATTTATACCTGTACATTTTACAATCAAAACCCGTTTATGACATCGTTCCGGCTAAAATCCATTGACGTATTCCGCGCACTAACCATGTTCTTTATGATCTTTGTAAATGATCTCTGGACTTTGAAAAATATTCCCCAATGGCTGGAACATACCGCGGCCAATGAAGATGGAATGGGTTTTTCAGATATTATTTTTCCGGCATTCCTTTTTATTGTAGGCCTCTCTACTCCGTATGCGCTTAGAAACAGGCTCGCCCGCGGCGAATCGAAGCTGGCAGTCTTTTATCATATTTTATTCCGTTCCATTGCGCTGATAATTATGGGTTTATTTCATGTGAACCTTGAAAATTATAGTAATACGGCATTGTTACCCAAAGCATTATGGCAGGTATTGATCACGCTCGGTTTTTTTCTTGTATGGCTGGATTATCCAAAAGACAAAGAGCGTTCCCGGAGCAGGATTTTTCAATGGACAGGCATTTGTTTACTCATTTTTCTTGCTACAGTTTATGCAGGAGAATCAGGAAAAGCTGGTATCATCTGGATGCGCACATACTGGTGGGGCATCTTAGGATTGATTGGATGGGCGTACTTTTTCTGCGCGGTTATTTATTTATTGGTAGGTCCAAAAACCTGGATCCTGGCCGGTTTCCTAATTGCATTCATCCTTTTAAATTCATTATCACATTTGGGATGGCCGGGTTTCCCATCATTTATAAAAGAATTGATTAACCGGGTGCAATTGGGCGGCACAGCCGATATCTGCCTGGTTATGGGCGGAATTGTAACGGGTGTTTTGTACAATGAATACTCAAGCAGGTCAAAACAATTTGCCGGCTTACTTTCTATTTCTGCGATTGTACTACTGAGTTTTGGATTTATTTCACGTCCTGCCTGGGGCATTTCAAAAATTCATGCCACTCCATCCTGGACAACTATTTGCATGGCCATCAGCTTAGTAACTTTTTTAATTCTTATTTTCCTGGTTGATATAAAAGGAAAAGAAAGTTGGTTTCGTTTAATAAAAGCTGCGGGCACAAGCACGCTTACCTGTTACCTCCTTCCCTATTTTCATTATGCCATCTTAGCTACATGGCCCGATATAAGATTACCGCTTTGGCTGAGAACCGGCGGTATCGGAATTGTAAAATCATTACTCTACTCTTTAATAATCATATTGATTGCAGAATTTTTAGCCAAACGACGCATCAGGTTAAAAATTTAAGCTATGCTTTTGGATGCGCCTGTTTAAACACTTCTTTTAATTTTTCAATATTGAGATGCGTATAGATTTGAGTTGCGGCAAGACTTGAATGGCCTAATAATTCCTTAACGGCATTCAAATCGGCACCATTATTCATCAGATGCGTGGCAAAACTATGACGGAGGATATGCGGACTTTTCTTCTTTTGAGTGGTAACTTTACTCAGATTGTCATGCACCATTTTATAAACCTGCCGGGCATAAAGCGGTTTCCCTTTTTCATTTATAAAAACATTTTCTATACCCGCCAGCCTAACAGGCTTTTCAGAAATATATTCCTGTAACTGAAGCAAAAGCTCATTTGAAACTGGAATGATCCGTTGCTTATTTCCTTTTCCGGTCACTTTTATCTGGCCATAGCCGGAGTCCACCTGGTTTTCTTTTAATCCAATTAATTCACTCAACCGCATGCCGGTGGTATAAAATAATAGCAGGATCAGGTATTCGGTCCTCCCTTTCCAGTCATCCGCAAATTCGCCTTTAAGTAATCCAGTCATTTCCTTTTGTTCAATGAATGCCGGCAAACGCTTATTTAATTTCGGAGAAACGATTGTTGTCATAGGCGTCTGTTGCAATACATTTTGCGCCATAAGAAACTTGAAAAAGGATTTTAAAGCAGAAATTTTACGATTGATCGTTTTTGAACTAATTTTTTCTGACTTTAAAGAAGCGAGCCAGCTACGGATAAATGCGGCGCTTATTTTTTCAACAGGCGGAGATTCAAATTGCTCGTGTAAAAATGCAAAGAATTGATCAAGATCATTTTTATAGGAAATAAGCGTATGGGGAGAATATCTTTTCTCAAATTGAAGATAATTCAGAAATGCTGCTATATGGGATTCTTGCATTTGCGCCATAAAAAATAGCCATAAAGTTATGAAACCTATGGCTATCTATAATATCATTATTAATTCAAGCTTAAATATCTATCTGACCGTTGGCAATTTTTTGCTTATAAACCGCTTTCAGTAATTCACCACGACGTCTGATGGACGGTTTGGTAAAGCTTTGACGCTCTCTCAACTGTAATAATACTTTGCTTTTCTCAAATTTCTTTTTATACTTTTTGAGCGCTTTGTCTATATTCTCGCAATCTTTTGAATCAATGATTAACATATTAATTATACCTCCTCAGGCTGTTTTTATGACGGCAAAGCTAAGTATTCACTTTAAAATTTCCAAACTGAAACAAAAAAATAGTTTAGAAGCCTAAATTTGCCGTTATGTTTACCGGAATAATAGAGCAAATCGGAATTATCACAAATATTGAGACGAATGGTTCCAATAAAACTTTTTGGATCAGCTCCTCTTTGTCAAATGAATTAAAAATTGATCAGAGTGTAAGCCATAACGGCGTTTGTCTGACTGTGGAAGAAATAAAACAAGATTTGTACCGCGTAACTGCAATTGAGGAAACGCTGAAAAAAACCAATTTGGATTTTTGGAAAACCGGGGATGAAGTAAATATAGAAAGATGTATGCAGATGAATGGCCGCCTGGACGGTCATATTGTGCAAGGGCATGTGGATACCACGGCGGTTTGCATAGACAAAAATGATTTAAACGGGAGTTGGGAATATCGTTTTGAATTCCCTGAGGAGTTTTCAAATCTGGTTATTGAAAAAGGATCCATCGCCGCTAAACGGAGCGAGCCTCACAATTTTTGATGTAGCCAAAAACAGGTTTTCAGTGGCCATCATACCATATACTTTTGAACATACCAATATAAAACAGGTGCAGCCCGGAAGTATGGTGAACATTGAATTTGATATGATCGGAAAATATATTAACCGCAGGTTCAGCAATATTCAGTTTAATAGTCAATAAGTCAGCAATAGTCATTTGAGTCATAAATCAATCGCTAAACGGCTCAAATGACAATGACCCTAATGAAATCATTTTTTAATCAACAAAGCATCGTCAGTAAAAACAAAAGCAACCTTTTGAATTCGGTTTGTAAAATTGCCGGCAATAGATTTGCCCTCGCATGCATAATCTTCAATAGAAGCTTCTGATCTGATCACTTTAAACGGTTGTTTTAACGGTTGCAATCCATCCCTTTTGGAGCAAATGACTACAATACCAACCTTCGTTTCAAGATTTAAAAATTTCAATCCTTCCATAAAGCCATCTCTCAAAACATAGGGCGCCATATTGCGAAGAAGGCAAACCTTTTATAAGCAAATCCTGGCCCTTTAAATCATTGACCTCTGAAAAAACAAGCCGGTTAATCTTTCCCGCAAACCTGTTGTTCTGTGCAGCAATATTCAATATCCAACAATGGCATACAATGATAAAAGCATAAACCAAATAACTTACGAGTTTATGCTTGTACTGCGATAAAATATACACCACAATAAAGCACACTAAAAAAGAAGGAAAATATAAAAAACGTTCGCCTTCTGTACCATGAAAATCAATGCCCATAGACAAATAAGGCAAAAGGCTGATCAATAAGAACAGGAATAATACAGAAATGGAAATTTTTACTTTTTTGCTTAATTGAAATACTAAAAAAGCAAGCAGAATTCCAACAACAATAAACATTGCCATCAACAAAACAGGAACGTGCATATAAGGAACAAAACCTCTTATTAACAATTTTGAAAAGTTACGCATCAGCACAAAAGCATTGAATTGTAAAAAATTGGCCATTGAATATTCATCGATAATTTCACCTATTGTTTTTAACCTGATAAGTAAATAAAGCAAAAACAATCCTGAAACAATTGCTCCATGAATAAATGACTGTTTGCGGTTAATCAGTTTCCTGTCCGGATCAAATATTATGAGCATAATTGCAAACAATGGAAGTACCCATGCGGACTCATAGGTTAATAATGCGATCACATAAAAAATACAATAAGGAAGAATTGTTTTGATTGAGCCATTCCTTTTTAAAAAAAACAAAAGAAACAACAGGGAAAAGATTGCTCCAAGCATTGCGGAGCGGCCTAAGATCCAGAAAACGGCTTCACTATGAAATCCATAAACAAAAAAAAACAGCGCGGTAAACCATGAAATTTTAGTACTGTTTTCCTGTACGGAGAAAAAACTTTTTGCACACTTCTTTTGTGGTAAAAAAAACAAGTATGGTACTACTGATATGGAGAAGAAGGTTAATAAAATGATACCCGGCTAGCATTCGTTTTCCAAATCCGCTGATCTATGATCATGGAAATATCACAAACCGGCCGGAAAGACTGGTGTTGAAACAATACAGCGTCTTTACTCAAAAGCAAATGAGTAAAATCATCATTTTGAAAATATAACCTTAGAGGATTGAAACAATAGATTCCAAACCCGATAACTAACAGCAGAAAAAATAAGGAATAAATAATGACGCCTTATATACATCTGTGTAATTTACACAAAGCTGTTGCAAAAAACAATGGTATATTGAAACCATAGATTGCTTCAATGTATTTTTTCGCAACGACCTGGCCGGGTATTCCGGTAAATAATCTTATTGAAAAATCATACTTCCACCACTTCGGTTCCGCTGATATAATCATGCAGGGTTTTATCTAAAATTGGAAGAAAAAAGCAATCAATAATCGTTACCCGAACAATGGAACGAACTATAATTTGCCAAAACTTTGGCTTAGTTCCATTCTTACTCACAACCTTTGTTAAAGAAAGCCATTTGCCTGGCGTACGATTAAAGATTCCTTCAAAAAAAAGATAATAAAGAACAAGAATGATCCAGAAAAAATAATAAAATTGAAAATAAATAATGCCGTAATAAAATGCATAAAAGGCCCAGCCTTTATAAGCTGCATAACTTAATACAAATATGAGAAAGGTATCTACCAAAAAATTCAATACTCTTGTGCCTACTCCAACCTTTCTCATTATAGAAATATTTTTTTGAAATGCAAAGTTAAGCTCTGAAACTGAGAAGTGAAGGGATGTAGGATTTCGGATTTCGGATGTAGGATTTCGGATTTGCTCAAAGCTCATAGCCGATAGCTCAAAGCTAGGATAAACGATTTTGAGATTTTGGGGATATAATCCTTGACCTGTAAGGACAAAACAATAAAAATTGGGAATTAAAATTTCATGATACTGAGGAATGAGGATGAAAAATGAAAAAGTTTGAACCAATTAACACTTAAACAATACAACCATGCAACAATTAAAACAACTACCGCATTAAATACATTTTCCCATAACCCTTATTAAAATATTTATCCGTATCAATGGAGTTTCCATTTGTATCTGTGGTATTAAATTTATCCAATGATTTTCCATTCAGATTTGTGATCACCCGGTAGATATAAACACCATTCGCCAGTTTTTGCCCATACTGATCCGTACCATCCCATTTGTATTCGGTGATGTTGCGGCCAATATGCAAAGGACCAAGTTCAGCTTTTGTAATTTCCTTTACAATTTTTCCGGTAATGGTTAATATCTGGATCCGCAAATTCTGTGGCGGCTCCGATCCGGTAATGGTAAACACAAAAGCCGTGGAAGTAGTAAAGGGATTGGGATAATTAAACATATTTGAAATCATGGGCTTATTAATCACCTGGAATGCGACACTATAATCCGCATTGCCCGCGCTATTACCTGATTTGTCTTTCCCTTTTACAATTAATTCATATGTTCCATCCATTGTTAAGTAAGGTGAGAAATCAGCAGATGCCACATTTTCGGTGGCGCCAGGAGTTGCCGGATTGAAACGCAAGGTATCGGATCCGAAATTAAATTTCCGCAACGATTGATCCGGATATCTTAGTTGCACATTGATAAGCGAAGTATCATCCAGCAGTAAATATTTCGATTCATCCCTGAGCTTTATGGTTATTACTGGCTTCGATGAAACAATATCATTATTCAAAATATGCACTCCATCAAAAGTAACATCCATAAGGGGATTGAAATTATCCTCTTTCACATAAAAATTCTTGTAAAGAAAATTATTGAAATGGTATTGTTCGGGCTGATCATTATCCGGATTCACATCTAAATACAAAGTATTCATTCCTGCAAAGTCTTTACTACTCAATGAAAAACTGATTAATGCAGTATCACCGGGGTTTAATTTTTTCAACCTGCTCACAGGCACCACCGTAGCCACATTATTTTTATCATAAACGGTTAGTTTTACTTTTATACTATCGGAAAAAATATAGTCGCTTACATTTTTAAATGCAATTACCGCATCCAGTTTTTCACCGGTTTCAACAGTATCCTTAAAAACATATTTGATATTGGCGGCCAATGCACCTTCAGGAACAGGATCGTATAAAATACGCCAATACCGGAGTTGATAAGGCGTCAAATGAATGCTATCCTGGTTATACATTTTCAATTGTATAAAAGGAAAACTAACCGTACTCACAGTAGAAATATCAAAATTCTGTTGTAACCCGGATAAACTATATAGCACCTGCTCCTGTCCGTTTGCACCAATACCAATTACATCTACAATCAGTTTGTCACCTGCAGTTGCATCAAGGCTCTTACCATTCCATTGAACTGTTTTCCATGATTTTGCCGGACCAAAAACAGGAGAACTAATGATTCCCAAAGTATCCGGGGAACTGATATCTTTTGAAATAAGAATGCGATCATACAAGCCCTGGCTAACCTGTGAAAACGGATTAAACGAAGGCGTATTTTTTTTATAAATAAAAACCCAGGTTCGTGGGTGATCGAATGAATCGAGATCGGAAAAACCGGCGGTTTTAAACCGCTGATACAATGTATTCCCAGATCCATATACCTTATCATCCTGTTTCCAGATATTTACAAAAGGATTTTGATCATAAGGCTTATCCAATATCAGGCGCGCAGTCACCAAATAACCGTTGGGAATCCAATCCATAAAATCCCTCATTTTTCTTCTGCCTGTTGTATCCTGAAATGAAAATTCAAAATTAAATACCGTTCCAATTTTTCCATCGCCATCACAGGAAGCAGCGCTTTCCATAAAATTTCCAAAACTTCCTGAAGCATGTGTTGAAGGAGTTTTTTGATTGTATAATGGCTGAAGCGTAATGGGATCAAACACATTGAATATAATGGAATGTCCCAAACACGCACTTGCAGTAATGGTTTGCCCATTGATTTGTATTTGAAAATCGGCATCAATAGTCCCGCTTGTAGGAAAAATAGAATGAATGATCTGCAAAGAAGAATTTCGCGGTTTATACAACCATTGCCGGCTGATACTGTCAATATAAATCCGGTCAGTGGAGGACTGCAGATGCTGGTATAAATGGGATTGATTAAAACCGGAATTATCGCCTTTTAAATATAAAAAACTACTGGTATTCCAATGATATGGTCCGGTGGAAGGTACTGGTGCCACACGCCAATAATAAACCGTACTATCTGAAAAAGCTATTCCGGGATCAAACTCAATTATTCCACCTCCCGATGAAATATTTTTTATTGTTTTATTCACCGAATTAAAGAGCGCAGTTGTATCCAATTCCATCACATAGGCATGAACTGGACTTACAGGATTGGCTGTAGATGTAATCAATTTGATATTACTCTTGTTCACAATGGACAGGTTGTAAGGAAATACCTGTTTTAACTCATCTTCATAAATAAAAAAAGATTTGGTAACGCTGTTATTTGTTTCACTCAATTCATCATAGCGATTGTTGTCATCTATGGAAACAACCAGTTTATTTTCTCCTTTATCTCTTGAAGCTATGATGGGCAGATCAAGCAGGATTGAATCTTTGAACCGGACAGAAACAATATTTTTTGAAACCAGGGTTTCCATAGTTCCATTTGGGTATTGCCGTTTAATTGAAATTATAACTGAGTCACCGGTAGCTTTGCCAATATTGTAAAAAAAGGCTTTCATCTGAACGGTTTTATCCGCTACTGAAATAAAAGCCGGACTAATACTAACCTGTGATTCTTCTACCACAAAATCAGGCTTTGCATGCGCATTGATTTTCAACGCAGGATCGCCATGCAAAATGGTTTCTTCCGCGTGCAGATACGCGGTTACTGAATCCAAATACCGGAGATTTAATAAGTATTTCTGCCCGTCGATCATACTTTGTAAAACAGGCTGATTATAATCTTTTAGGGATAAGGATTTATAAAAACCAAGATTATACGCATCCAGGTAAGTGGGAACGCCAAAATGGGTACTCCCGATAAAACCAATTGCTCCGCGGTCTTTGGCCAACACAAAACGTTCCGCAATTGAAGTGATCAATGAGAGTCTCGATACATCATAAGAATAAAAATTGCCGGCATTACATCCATTCACAACAAAGACAGGATATTTTCCATAATTATTATATGCCTCCGGATCATTCAGATTATAATCCAGCGCTGTGGATGAGGAATGACCAAAATAATTGAGCATGCTTATACCCTTATTAAATAATTCGGACATTAATGCATTGGTAATAGGCGTTACCGGGCCGGTGGAGGTTTTATTAAAATTATACACATTTGCTCCAAACAATGTATCCTTAATAATATTCTCATAGCTTTTGAGATAATGTGATAACTGATCATCCAGCCCCGGACTGTTAGCCCCGGTTACATGCACCACTGTCTTCATCCAGGCTTTGTTTTCAATGGTTTGAAGCGTACTGCTTTGCTGTTGTTCATACAGTTTAATTTTTTCAAGATAAATTTTCACTTCCTCCGTATTTACAGCAGATAACCTTCCAATGGATGTTGCCGGTATTGGATCCAGGTTATCGGAGGCAAGAATATTGTCTGATGCCGGCCATCCGAAACTCGGAATAAGATTTAGCTGATCGGCATATATGGATGATTCATTGTTGCGGTATTCATCATAAGAAACGGCTTTGCCAATCAGGAAAACAAATTTTGGAGCGATGGAAAAATTTTGCCTTGCATATTTCAAAAAATTCTTAACACTCAACGGATGTTTTTTTATTCCAAAAGCAAACTGATCGGTCAGTTCATCCACATCATATATTTTGGCATTAAAAGCGCCACCTGCACTTCCCGATCTGTATTGCCGGTACCCCTCTACCGGGTTCGCTGCAGATGCAAACAATATTTTATTGGAAATGATTAAATAATCTCCCTGGTTGGAAGCAGGAAGCAAAATTGATAAAATTACGCGCAGCCAAACTATTGACCATCTTAATATTGGAAGCATCTTCACTTACCAGTACAAGCTTACGCTCATTAGAAGAAGCCTTTAATACAAACTTTAAAATACCTGCGGATGATGTATTTGCCAGGTATCTTTTTTTATTGGTTAAATCATACAACACCGGTACTGCGCCGCCGGCATTGAAATTTGAAATCTCAAGATAATTTCCTTTTGGAGCCGCAGGAAGTATAAAAGCCATGTTAGAAGCACCGCCAAAATTGAACAACCTTGGATAACTTAAATTTAGAAAACCTACCACAATACGGTCGTTGGTATTAGCGCTATTATTCACTATTTTAAAATTGGCCGTATTGCCAGCTATTGAAGATAAGGGGATGGCATTATTTGAAAAGATCTTAGCCTCCATTGCCGGCAATGGATCATTAATGAATACAGATCCATTAATGCTTACGCTTATTGTTCTGTTTGCTCCAAGATAAGAATTTCCGGCTATGGAGGTCTGCAAAACTGCTGCCGGACCTGAAGATGCCACATAAAGATTGGATGCAGTATTATCCAATGAACTTCCCGGATGGATTTCAAAACTACTCCAGAATTCTCCCACATCATAAGTGGAGGAATAGACATATTCCCCAAAACCATTAACCGCTTTTCCCCGGTTGATCATTTGTTTGAAATCCATGCGGTAACTATGAATAAAATACGGTTCAGGATCTAATGTATTGTGGTCAGCATCATTCAACTCTTCTATTAAACGAAGATTCGCATTAGATGCATTTACAGTTAAAAAATAAGCCGCCGTATCGGTTTCCAGGCTATATATATCACTTAGCTGGTTAAGCGGATTTTTATATAAAGCATTATCGGGCTTTCCATCATTTTGTTCGCCCCAAAATTCGAGATATCCATTTAAAGGAAGAATACCGGTAGATACGCTGGTGTACAAAGGCTGTTCCAATCCATTGCGCCATAGCTGAAATTGTTCGGCAGGAATATTTGCAAGTCCGGCCGTACTCAAAGCATTTTGTGGAATGCGATATAAGCCGGTTGTACCAACTTTAAATTTGTAGTATGTTTTAGAATAATCAATCCACTCATTATTGTATTGCGCATTCAGCATTTGAATAGGAAATAAAAATAGAAGCAGCCCCCACCCTCTAATGGCGAGTAAGAAGCTCCGAATCCCTAATTGATGGCAGCAGCATTTAGCAATAAAACAATTCAACAATGTAACCATTCAACAATTTATCTGTTAATCAATAATTGTCATTCACGCTTTACCAAATCAAACCTTAATGAAAAAACATGTGTGTATAGGGGATTTGACTGGTTTGCCAGGTTGGTAAAAGCATAATCAATCGCTACATTCCCAAGTTTAAATCCCGCCCCTACACCCGGTTGAAATATCCACACTTTTTTTTGATTCAGTGTATCGCCATCAGCAAGTGCTTTTTGAAAATTAGAAACGCCCGCTCTTACGAATACGATTTTACTGATGGCAGCTTCAATGCCTATTTTAGGATCCACACTTACAGGATTGCCGCTGATAACTGTGTTTCTTTTTCCATCGAAGGTTAAATCCAGGTTTGCTTCGGCAAGCAAATGGAATTTTTCAGAAATGGTGAAATCATATGCTCCGCCCAATACAAGGCGTGGTGAGGTCAATTCTGTTGATTTGACGGGAATTTCATTGTTGGTGAGATAAAGCGCTTCCTTTTCCCGGTCAGTAAAAGTAAAACTCCAGGCATTAAAAGTGGTTGTAACATCCCTTGCTGTCAATCCCAATCGCCAGGCGCCCGATTTAATCATAACGCCGGCATCAAATCCAAAGCCCAGGGCGTTGGCAAAACTGCCCACCTTGCGATAAATAATTTTAGCATTCCCCCCAAAACTGATAAGCTTATTTTCTTCTTCTTTTATTTTTTGCGAATAAGATAACAACAACGCATAATCCGCTGAAGAAAATGAAGAAATATTATTGTAATTGATTGAACCATCCGGCTCAACGAGATACAATGTATTTGGAATATCATCAACCGCAAAACGCAATGCTGAAATACCCAGTGTTCTTTTACCATCACTTAAAGGAAATGCGGCGGCGGCAAAATCATATTTACCTATTCCTGCAAAATATTCTGCATGCATCAAGGCCACTGAGGGATGCTCACGAATATTCACCAGGCCTGCCGGATTCCAATAACCTGCTGTAGCATCGCCGGAAGTTGCTACCTGTGCGCCACCCATTCCCAAACCCCGGGCGCCGGAGCCGATATTCAAAAATTCATTGGAATATTTTCTGAACTGCGCATTGCTTTCATGCGCATAAAAAATTAATCCGGAAAATATAAGCAGTAGCCACCGGTATTTCATATGGTTAAATTACAAAGAAGATCGCAATCATTTATTATTTGTTATTATCACTCCATAAGATGTAATAAAGAGTAAATTTTTTTTGAGCCCGACAGTATTACTACTATGATGCTTTGGTTGCGTCGCACTCTTCTGCATTTTCATCTTTATTCAGCAAAAACCAGCGCCCCTAAAAAAACAACCGTTTAGTTTCTGAAAATATAAACAATAAGATCATTTTTAATTTTCCACCTATTTTTTCCAAAAATCATTTTTGCTTCTGGACTTTAAAAGTCTGAACATTTACCCCATCATCTACCTGAACCATATAATTTCCAGCAGCTAATTTCGAAGTTTCCAAAACTATACTGAGGGAAAAAGTTTTTTTCAAAATCTCCTGTCCGGAATAATTAAATAACCGCACTGTATAATTTTTATCCGACTGCTTGTTTGCATTAATACTCAAATGTTCGAAGAATGGATTTGGATAAATACGCACCTGTAATTGCTGATCCAGGGAAACTATTTTCACAGATGAATAAAAATATTTTCCATCGTTGTCTACCATTTTTAGCCGGTAATAATTATTTCCCGTGGCTGGGGTAGCATGATCAAAATTATAGGTTTTAGTATTTGCTCCACCCGGTAAAGCTTTCACAGTACCAATTACAAAAAAGTCTTTTCCGTTCAGGCTGTGTTCAATTTCATAATGATTAAACCCGGTTTCATTGGTTACCACCCATTTTAACGCAACTCCGGGAGCAACAGGTTTTGCATCAAAACTAACCAGGTGAACCGGCAATATTTTATCTGATCTGATAATGGTCAGGTATTTATATAGAGAGTTATTAAACAAGTATTGTTCCGGCTGATTGGAACCCGGGTTTACTTGTAAAAACAGGTTGTATGTTCCGGCAGGTATTGCAGTTAAATTAATAACAAAAGAAACATAAACAGTGTCACCCGATGGTAAAGCCCTGGTAAGCGGCAATGCAAAAGCATGCGACTTGCCCGCACTATCAATTAAGTTAAATGCAAGCTTTAAAGGAGAAAAGTTTTTATTGCTTACATTTTTAAATACCACATATCCGGAAAGCGTATCAAAGGCAATATTTTCAGGATTGTAAAAAGTAACGGTATCCGGAATTTGCATTCCAATATTGGGGGCAATACCGCCTTCGGCCACAGGTTGGTATTCCACCGACCATTGTTGCAGTTGGTAAGCTCTGGCAGATATGGAATCCTGGTTCTTCATCTTTAATTTCATAAAAGGAAAAACTTCTGCTGAAATACCTGATATATTTAATTCATGGGTCTGTTTGTTTAAGCTGTATAAAACCGATTCGGAGCCATCTTGTTTTATTCCCAATACATCTATGTTTACTTCCGCATTGTCATTCCAGGAATAACCATTCCATTTTACTTTGTTCCAGGCTTTTGCAGGTCCGAATTTTGGAGAAGTAATATACCCCAAAGTGTCGGTAATGCTGATATTTTCAGAAAAGCTGATCCGGTCATACAAACCCTGCGAAAAAAGAGAAACGGGTGTAAAATTCGCGGAGTCATTTTTCTTAAACACAAAAACAAATGTGCGTGGTTTATTAAATGAGTCAATTTGTAAACCCTGCGCTTTCAGGCGATGGTATAATGAATTACCAGATCCATATAATGCAGTATCTTTTATCCAAACCGTGGGCGCCCAGTCTGAATTTCCTATATCATAAACCTTACGTACTACAACATAATTTCCGGGCGAAATGTTATCCAGAAAATCCATTGCATTTTTACGCGTAGCAGCGGTTTTCGTACTGAATTCAAAATTATTTTTCCGCGTTGGATCACAAACCGGCGCAGCGCCAAATGGATTTGTTGTATTTTCCATTGGTTTGAATGACAGAGTATCAAATACATTGAAAATAATAGAACTCCCCACACAGGCGCTCGATGAAATCATAGTACCATTTACACTAATGCTAAACTGGCTTGATTCAAGACCACTTGTGGGATAAATGGATTGCAATACATAAAGATTTGAGAGCTCTTTTCCAAAATTAAACTGCCGTGTAACAGAATCAAGTACCAGGCTTTCTAATTTGGATTGGGTATGCTGAAAATAATGTGCCTGCTCAAATCCTTCGTTGCCGGCGCTTTGATAAGTAAAGGAGAACATTGTCCAGTGAGGCGATGATTCATTTTGTGCCACACGCCAATAATATACAGTGTTATCTAATTTTAATGGAATGTTTTCAAAGCCAATAACACCACCGGTGGATGACAGGGTCCTGGTAATTTTCAGGGGTGAATTAAAAAAAGCGGTTGTATCTGTTTCCATTATATATTCCCTGTATTCTTCCAGCGGATTGGAAGTGGAAGCCTGCAGGTTTACAACTCCGGAATTTACAATTGAATAATTATATGGATAAACAGGACGTATATCCATATCTGAAATAGTAAACATCATGGAAGCAATATTGTTTTCTTCATCAACTTCAGCAATCTTCCGGTCATCATCAATAAAAGCGGTCAGATAGCTATCTCCTTTATCCCGGTTGCCAATAATGGGCAAGGAAAAAAATACGGAATCTGCGCCCTTTAATGATGCAAACTGCCGGGTAAAAACTACTGCGCTGTCTCCATTCGGAAATTTCCTGTACACAGAAAAATGAACAGAATCGCCAGTAGCTTTTCCAAGATTGTGAATATTGATTTTTACTGCAAAAGAATCATCTGCTACTGATAAATAAGCAGGTGCGATTTTAATATCGGTTGCTGCAATGGCATAATCCGGTTTGCTCCAACTGTTGAATACCAGGGAAGGATCTCCATGAAGCGTATATTGTTCAGCATGCATCCTTCCATAAAAATCCGTTTTACCGGTAATGATCAAAGCTTTGGCAATCGCATCCTTCGTAATGTCTCCAAATCCTTTACCATATTGAGATACAGCAATGGATTCATAAAATTTCTGAGTAAAAATATCGAGATAATCCAATACGCCATAACTGCTTGTAGAAAGATATCCTATCGCGCCCCTGTTGGGCGCAAGAATAAACTTTTCTGAAATAGTAGTGCGCAGGTTGAGCCGGTTAAGATCATAATCAAAAATATTACCGGCCTGGCATCCATTTACAATAAACATCGGATACTTAGCTTTATTATCGTAGGCTTCAGGATTATCCAAACTAAAATCCAGGTTTGTAGCCGAAGAGTGACCAAAATATTCCACCAAACCACTTCCTTTTTCATAAATATTTTTAAAATTTACCACTGCTTGCGGGTAACCGGCCGGATCGGCGGTTTTACTAAAACTGGTTACGATCCCTCCAAATAGCGTATCTTTTATTATCCGGGAATATTTTTGCATAAAACTATCCAGCCTTTCACCCAATGAAGGATCATTGGCGCCGGCGATCTGCAACACATTTTTCATCCAGCTTTTATCTGATACTGAATGAATGGTATCCTTTTGTGCCGCTTCATATTCTTTAACTTTTGAAAAATAATCTTCAACTTCCTTAGAAGAAACCGCCGACAATCTTCCTATCGGAATTTCGGGAACCGCGCTGAAATTATCCTTTGAACTTAGCAGATTATCCGAACCCGGACTTCCCCAGGTTGGAACAAGATTAAGCTGCGTGGAAAGCGCATTGGCTTCATTCGGTTTATAGGCATTGTAAGTAACGCCTTTCCCAATTATGAAAACATAGGCCGGAGTTTGTTTGAATGATGTTCTCGCATACCTCAAAAAGTTTTTTATGGAAGATGGATGTTTATTAATACCATAAGCAAACTGATCGGCGATCTCATTAATATCTATAATTTTTGCATTGTAATTTCCACCGGTAGCAGAGTTTCTGTAAGCGCGATATTGTTCTACAAAATTATCTGAGGTGCCGGTACCGTAAATAAGCGGATTACTGATAATAAGATAATCTCCCTGCTGATCTGCTTTACTGAAATCAGTAAATTTTTTTTTGCTTAAATCCGAAATAATTTTTGCAGCAGTACCATCACTTCGTACCAGTGCCAAATGATAGTTTTCCACTGAAGGCGCAAGTAAAAACTGAATGGTATCGGCTATACTTATATCTGCCGTATATCTTTTATTGTTCGTTAAATCCAATAAAACAGGAGCGGAAGAGCCGCGGTCAAAATTGGTAATTTTTAGAAACCGGCCCTTACCTGAAGCTGCAACAGTAAATTCAAAATTTTTGCTGTTACCAAAATTAAATTTACGCGGATATTCCAGTTCTATAGTGGCAACATGCATTTCGTCATCAGAAAAATCACTTAAGTTTTGTATTCTGAATATGGCGGTATCATTTTTTATCCTGTTGGCCGGAATATTTGGAATCTGTACACTGGCATCAAAAAAATAATCCATCTGGTAACGATTGATGGAATCACCATTTAAAAATACTTTAACCCAACGGTTATTCGGTTTGGTTCCAATGCTTTTTATCCGCGCTGTCATGGATGCACCGGTAGTATCCAGAAACAGTTGCAAAAAACCCTGCGGCAGCGTACTTTGATTGCATGCGCAACTTTCTGGCTTTACAGGTCTGCTGGTCCATCCTTCGCCCCTGTCGAAAGTGGAAGTGTAAAGATTCACTACATCTACCACTGCATATCCGCCATTAATAAAAGCATGAAAATACCGGCCCGTAGTGTACATAAAATTCTTCTCAGCCGGTAAGGTATTTTTAGCCACATTGTTATCAGCATCTGCTATTCTTTTATTATTTGAGGCCTGATTAATGGTAAAAAAATAGGAGATACTGTCACTGTGTAAACTCCAATAATCCGAAAGCTGAAAAGAAGAATCCGTATATAAATCCTTATCCGCTTTTCCATCATTTATTTCACCCCAGAATTCTATGTAATCCGAAGCGCCCAATAAGCCGGAGGTTTTGGTAATGTACAAAGGCACCTCTTCACCATTTCTCCATAATTGAAGATACTCGGCAGGTATAGCGCTTAATCCTGAAGAAACCAATGAAGCTTGCGGAATGCGCACAAGCCCTTTTTTAATTGGCGCATTTACAATATCAAGTCCGAAAGGACCGACCTTAAATTTATAATAAGTTTTCGAATAATCAATCCATTCATTATGGTAAGACTGGCAAAACAGGATGGAAGAAAAAAGGCAAAAACAAACCGCGATCAGTAGTTTTCGTTTCATAAGAAAAGTGTTGGGTAAAAAGTACGGGAAATAATCCTCTACAAATTACCGCTGTTTTTATGGATCGGTTTATTTCCTGAATTAATAAACGCTTAAAAGTCGGTTGGGGTCTGTGGTTGGCCAGTTGCTGGTTGCCGGTTGGTGGTTGATGGTTTGGTGGTTTCATTCCGCAATAGAAAAAAATCTGCCGCTGTTTGAAATAAAGTAGTGCAGTCTGAAATGGAATTAAAGATGACCAATGATATGCAGATGAACGAAATACTTCGGTCATTATTTTTTATTATTGTCTCAGTGAATGCTTTGCATTTACGAGCAACGAAGTTGCCATAAAATACCGCTGCCGGTACCATAAAATGAAGATATCCCTTAGAACTAATTATTAAGGATTGCAACACAAAAAAGCGGCTAAAGTTTTTAACTTATTACTTTTGCAAAAAATTTGACATGCATCTGATTGAAGAATTACGCTGGAGAGGAATGATACAGGATATCATGCCGGGAACGGAGGAGCAATTGAATAAGGAAATGACAACCGCTTATATCGGTTTTGACCCCACTTCAGATAGCCTGCATATTGGCAGCCTGATACCAATTTTGTTATTGCTTCATTTGCAAAAAGCAGGTCATAAACCTTTTGCTTTGGTAGGCGGGGCAACGGGTATTGTTGGCGATCCTACCGGAAAATCAGAAGAGAGAAAGGTATTGAGCGAGGAAACTTTGCAGCAAAACCAGGCGGGAATAAAAAAACAATTGGAAAAATTTCTTGATTTTGATCCGTCAAAACCGAATGCGGCGGTAATGGTCAACAACTATGACTGGTTCAAAGAATTGACTTTTCTTGATTTTATCCGCGAAGCGGGAAGGCATATTACCGTCAATTATATGATGGGCAAGGACAGTGTGAAAAAAAGATTAGAAGCCGAAACGGGTATCAGCTTCACAGAATTTACTTACCAGCTAATGCAGGGATATGATTTCTACTGGCTCTATACCAATCGCAACTGCAAGCTTCAAATGGGCGGAAGCGATCAATGGGGCAATATTACTACCGGTGCTGAACTGATCCGGCGCAAAGCAGGCGGAGAAGCTTTTGCATTTACCTGCCCGCTTTTGACAAAATCGGATGGCGGCAAATTTGGAAAATCCGAATCCGGAAATGTCTGGCTGGATGCTTCTAAAACCACTCCTTACCAGTTTTACCAGTTCTGGCTGAATACGGCGGATGAAGATGCTAAAAAATGGATCCGCATTTTTACGTTCTTAACAAAAGATGAAATAGAATCGCTTATTGAAACTCATGAAAAAAATGCTGCCGCACGTATTTTGCAAAAGCGCTTAGCTGAAGAAATAACCATTTTTGTACATGGAGAAGCCGAATATCAAAAGGCGCTGGAAACCACAACGAAATTATTTTCCGCACAAAATGCTTCTGCAGATAGTTTAAGTAAAGAAGATCTTGAAAACATGGAAGGTGTGATAAAATCGGATTTCAGTTTGAATAAGATTCATTCCGGGATAGATGTTATCAGCTTTTTATGTGAAACGAATATATTCCCAAGTAAAGGCGAGGCCAGAAAAATGATCCAAAACGGCGGCGTAAGCATCAACAGGAAAAAGGTGGAAGATGTACAGCTTATAATAGACAACACTCAATTACTGCACGAACATTATTTATTAATACAAAAGGGAAAGAAAAACTATTATCTGGTTGAAATTCAATAAGCATTGATAAAAAATCAAAGGCTAATGGCTGTATAAGATGCGCGGTTGTTGGTCGCCTGACCAACAACTACTAATGACTATCTGTTATATCGTGAAAAGGGATAGATCAGTTATTTTTTAGGGTTATATTTTGCTCAAAAATGTTGATTTCGCAAAAAGCGTGTCGACGCAACCAGAGCTGAATAGTAGTAATGCGGTTTGGTTCAAAAAAAACTCATCTTTTATAGTAGTCGGTCGCCTGACCAACTACTATAAAATCAATATTATCATCAATCTTTCAATTCAAATCTCGTTCCGGGAACTGAAATCATACTCACTCTATCCTCGGGCGGTAATTTACAGGGTTTTCCTTTTTGCGGGCCTCCACCTTCTTCCGCTCTTTTGCATATTGGAGGAAGCATTTTGTAACTGTCTTCATTGGCTTTCATAGTATCCGCATCAAAACCTGCATTTGCAAGAGCGGTGCGGATATAATCCAGTGTGATCCTGTCCGGCACGTATTGAATGCGTAATGTGCCGGTATTTAAATTTACCGTCCAGCGAATAATACCCGCATCATCATTAGGCCCTTTTTCACGAAATAAATATTTTTCCAACCTGTCTTTACATTCCCAGCATTTCATTTGTGGCATTGAAATATTTGCCCATTGCGCTTTTGCCTGCATCACTTGCGCATTCACGCCAAATGAAATGGCAACCAATGCCAGCATGGCCAATATTTTCTTCATAATTTATTATTTAAAGGATTTGAATAAATTTCTTTAAAGTCCTTTCCAGTTAGCCGGGTCTTCCCGCCATTTTAATAAAACATCTTCTATTCCCGGTTCTATTATTCCTTTTTCCAAAGCTAAGTTAATGAGGCTGGAATAATTTGTTAAGGATTTTAAAGGTACATGCGCTTCTTCAAATGCTTTATATGCCACAGCAAATTCGTAATGAAAAATAGAAACCATACCTATCACATCCAGGTCGGATTTTCGTAGAACTTCCACTACCTGTAAACTGCTTTTGCCGGTTGAAATAAGATCTTCAATTACGAGCACTTTTTGTCCTGCTTTATAAGCGCCTTCAATCTGGTTTCCAAGCCCATGTTCTTTAGGTTTTGGACGAACATACATATAAGGCATTTTCAACTGATCCGCAGCCATTGCCCCCCAGGCGATGCCGGCAGTAGCAACACCAGCCAATACTTCCGCATCTGCAAACTGTTCAAAAATAATATTACACATTTCGCTCTTAATAAAATCACGGATATAAGGAAAAGACAATACTTTCCTGTTATCACAATATACAGGGCTTTTCCATCCGCTGGCCCAGGTGTACGGTTGATGTGGGCTCAGCTTTACGGCGGCCGCCTGCAATAATTTTTCCGCTACAGCTTTTTCATTTGTCATAGATGGCGAAAGTAAAACGTATTTTGGAGAACCGGAAAATCAATAATCCATTCAACTAAATAACTTTTGAATGCCGTACTTTCGTTTCTCATTTTTAAACATCCGGATATGAAAAAAATAATAGCTGCAGGGGGATTGGTAGAAAATGAAAACGGAGAATTACTGATGATTTTCCGACGTGGAAAATGGGATTTACCCAAAGGGAAAATGGATAATGGCGAAACTCCCGAGTCCTGCGCATTGCGCGAAGTAGTGGAAGAGACCGGTTTACAGGAAATCACTTTAGGAAAATTCATTGGTACAACCACACATCAATATTTTGATCAATGGATTTCAGAAGGCGTTATCAAGGAAACTTACTGGTATAAAATGTCTATTAAAAATGATCCGGAACTTATTCCCCAAACTGAGGAAGACATAACGGAAATAAAATGGGTAAATAAGAAACAACTTTCTGAATATCTTTCAAATACCTATAATAATATTGTTGAAATCATTTCAAAATCGGGTTTTAATACCCATGCATAAAATGATATTGTTAACAGTTTTTCGCGTATAAATGTTTAACTTCGACCTCTTTTACTAAACGCTGATAAATTTTGCAGCCGCCTGTTTCCTGGTTTAATTTTCACCCCTCCAATTTATTTTCCATAACAGGCTTATAACAAAAATCACAGGACCTGGATGAGCAGAAAGGTTTTAATTTACTTGATTGTGCATTAATTTTATCAGCCGTTTTATAAATAATTTAAATTAAATAATCAGAAATCTAACGTTGGCTTTTATGCCGGTAAAGGTGAAATTGAAGTATGAGTAAAACGATAATAGTATCCAACAGGTTGCCCATTAAGATCAGTGAAGTAAACGGTGAATATGTTTCAAAAACGAGTGAGGGAGGTTTGGCAACAGGTTTAAGTTCGATATTAAATGACGATAACAGTCTTTGGATCGGATGGCCCGGAATGGAAATAGATGAAAAAGATCAGCCGGAAATAATTTCCAAATTGAGACAACAGAAATTGTTGCCTGTCTTTCTCAGCCAGGAAGAAATCACTCAATATTATGAAGGATTTTCCAATGAAATATTATGGCCGGTATTCCACTATATGCCAACGTATGCAAGGTATGAAAGTTCGTATTGGGAGTTTTATGAATCTGTAAATAAAAAATTCAGTGATGCCATAAACAGCATACTGGAACCCGGAGATATCATCTGGGTTCATGATTATCAGTTATTACTGCTTCCCTCAATGATCAGGGAAGAACATGAGGAAGTAACCATTGGTTTTTTTCAACACATTCCTTTTCCTTCATTTGAATTATTCCGGCTGATTCCCTGGCGGGAAGAACTATTAAAAGGTATGCTGGGAGCTGATCTGCTCGGGTTTCATACCTATGACGACGCGAGGCATTTTTTAACCTCGGCATCCCGTTTGCTTCAGGTTCAATGCACTTCCAATATTATCCTGTATAATGACAGGTCCATTGCTGTGGAATCTTTTCCAATGGGAATTGATGCGGAAAAATTTGAATCCATCATTAATGATGAAGACGTACAACAGGAGGTTTCCCACCTGCGTGAAAATTTCACCGGGGTACGTCTTATTCTTTCCATTGACCGGCTGGACTATAGTAAAGGCATCTTGCAACGATTGCAGGCTTTCGATATTTTTTTACAAAACAATCCTGAATATATTGAGAAGGTTTCCATGTACATGATTGTGGTTCCTTCCAGGGATACCGTTTTGCAATACAAGGAATTAAGGGATGAAATTGATAAACTGGCGGGAAACATCAATGCAAGATTCAGAACCAATAACTGGGCGCCGCTTAATTATTTTTACCGTTCTTTTCCTATTGAAACACTTTCGGCTTTGTACCAGTTTTCTGATGTTTGCCTCGTTACCCCTTTACGCGATGGAATGAACCTGGTTTGTAAAGAATATGTTGCAAGCAGGGTTAAAAATAATGGCGTTTTAATATTAAGCGAAATGGCGGGCGCTTCCAAAGAGCTTGTTGATGCAATTTTAGTCAACCCGAATAATGTTATTCAGATGAGTGAAGCCATTGTAGAAGCGCTTAATATGCCTTTGGAAGAACAGATGCAACGGATGATACAAATGAAACAACTTGTAGAAAAATACAATGTTAACAATTGGGTAAAAGTATTTATGGAAAGATTGAAAGAGGCAAAACGAATGCAGCAATCATTGCAAACAAAATATATAGGATCCCGTACACAACAGTATATTAAAAGCAAATATGTGAAAGCCAGGAAAAGATTGTTATTGCTTGATTATGATGGAACACTGGTTGGCTTTAACAACAATATTAATCTTGCTGTCCCCGATAAGGAATTGTATTCCATACTGGAAGATCTTACACAGGATGAAAAAAATCATGTGGTGATTATCAGCGGAAGAAAGCATACCACACTTGAAGAATGGTTCGGCCATTTAAAACTGGATCTGATTGGAGAACATGGAGTTTGGTTTAAACAATATAAAGAATCCTGGCAACAGATGAAAGGATTGACCTCAGACTGGAAAAAAGATATTTTACCGCTTTTGAAGTCTTATACAGAAAGAACTCCCGGCTCCTTCATTGAAGAAAAAAGTTTTTCTCTTGTCTGGCATTACCGGAAAGCTGAATCCGAATTAGGAGAAATACGTTCCAATGAACTGATGAATAATCTGCGCTATCTTATAACAGATCTCGGATTGCAATTGCTGGCCGGAAATAAAGTGGTGGAGATAAAAAATATTGAAGTGAACAAAGGCAAAACCGCCCAGCATTACATGCAAAAAGACAATTACGATTTTGTGCTGGCTATAGGCGACGATACAACAGATGAAGACATGTTTAAAGCGTTGAAAGATGAAGCATTTACCATTAAGGTGAATTCCAATCTTTCAGCCGCCAAATACTATCTCAGGGATTTCACCGAAGTACGCAATTTTTTGAAAAACATTAGCTCAAAACTATTGCTTTCCCGGGTTTTGGACCGCGTATTAAACCTGTTACCGGCATCTGTGATCAGCAGAAAAAAGCATTGAAATCCAATGAGTCATTTTAGATGCTGGTGACGGACTTCAATGACTCATTGATTTTACCGGTTTACTGGTTATAAAAAACTCGGCTTATCCAGTTTCATGGCAATACGGTAAGCGGCATTCATCAGGCCTACATGACTATATGCCTGTGGAAAATTTCCCCATTGGCTGCCGGTGGCCTCATCCACGTCTTCACTGAATAACAGCAGATGATTGGAGTATTGCAATAGATTTTCAAACTCTTTTACCGCATCATCAATTCTGCCTACGGAAGCAAGCGCTTCCACATACCAAAATGCGCAAATAAGAAATGTAGATTTTGGTTTTCCAAAATCATCGGGATGCAAATAGCGGTAAAAAAGACCTTTGGGTGTTTTTAACTCCTTTTCCAATGCTTTTAAATGATCTTTTGCTCTTTTAGATTCCGGCTTTAAATAATTCATCATTATCAGTTGCAAAGTACTCGCATCAAGATGTTTGCTATCGCGTGCATTGGTATAAACTTTTCTTTCTTCGTCATAACAACTTTCTATGTTTGCTACCGCACGTTTTTGCAATGCCCGGGCCTTTTTTTCCAAAGCCTTATTATTAATTGTAGTAGCCATTTTTAATGCGGCACAACATCCCGCCCACTGAAATAAATTACTATAACAGTGAATATTGGCGAAATTTCTAAATTCCCAGATTCCTGCATCTTTTTCATCAATAGTGCGCTCAATTTTATTCAGCAAATAATCCACCCATTGTGCCGAATCTTTTCTTTCCCTGAATACAAAGCGATGATCCACATACAACGGCAATAATGATATCAGCACCTGGCCGTAAATATCATTTTGAATATGTTCATAAGCCTGGTTGCCAATACGCACCGGCTGATTGCCTTCATAGCCTTGCAGATCCACAAAAACTTCGGTCAATTTCTTTTTACCGGTAATTCCATAAAGCGGCTGATACCGAAAGTCTTCTGAAAAAGAAATATCGGAGATATAATTAAAATAACGTTCCATTTCTTCAAAATGACCAATGTGATTGAGAGAAGTGATCACATAATAGGTGTCGCGCATCCAGCAATACCGGTAATCCCAATTACGGCCGCTGCCCGGGTACTCCGGAAGACTTGTTGTACTTGCTGCAATAAAGGCGCCAGTATCTTCGAACTGGTGTATTTTTAAAACAAGCGCTGACCGGATTACATACTGTTGATAAAAAGAAGCAATGCTCGATTCTTTTATCCATTGCCGCCAATAAAAAATGGTTTCCCGGATAAAAGTTTCGCATGTACTGATCAGAGCCGCCTCAAGTGGCTGACCATAAGTAAGTACAAGATATTTGGGTTCATTCAATACAAAAAACTGTTCATCGTATAAATAGTTTATAGGAATATTGGTAGTTAATCTTATTTTTTCCTCATGTCCTACGTATTCTATATGACTGCTGCCGCGAAATGCTTCCAATTTTGTACCCCCATAATCACACATGGGTTGGCACTTCACTTTTATCCGGGGATACCCCTCCAAAGGTTCAATTTTCCTTATCAGCATCAAAGGTTTGAAAAAGCGTTCGAACTGGAAAAATCTTGGAGCAATATCTGTTACCCGGTATTTACCATTTGAGCAGGTTATTTCCGTACAAAGGATATTAGTATTTTCCATGTAATATTGATCGGAAGTAAAATCAGAAGAAGGTAAAATAGAAAATTCACCGCCTTTTTTTGAATCCAGCAAACTTCCAAAAACAAAAGTACTGTCGAAGCGGGGCCAGCAAAGCCAGGATATATTTGTATCTAAATTTACATGAGCCAGGTAACCGCAATTTCCAATTAACCCCGTTTGATATTTATGTGTTTCCATGAAAATCATTTATGAAGATGAAAAAAAGCGCGGTAAAACGTATTAAAACCAATTAGCCATTTATCAATAATAATGGAATGTGAAAGCAATAGCATAATAGATGCCAAAAGCATATATTTAAAAAATAATTTATTTAAAAAAAATTATTTTATCCTTGTTTTTTTGGCAAAATGGCAACGGTTAAGCGGCTGATGCAAACGAGTTTATGGCTTTCATCATGTATTTTGATATCCCAAACATGCGTGGATTTTCCGATGTGCAGCGGTGTAGCAGTAGCAATAACTTTACCTTCCCGAACGCTGCGAAGATGATTGGCATTTATTTCCAATCCTACGCCAATCGCTTCTTCAGGATCGATGATTAATGCGCTGGCAATGCTGCCAATGGTTTCGGCCAAAGCCAATGAAGCGCCTCCATGCAACAAACCATAAGGCTGTTTTGTTCTTTCATTTACAGGCATGGATGCCTTTAAAAAATCAGGCCCTATTATAATGAATTTAATGCCTAAAAATTCACTCATGGTTTGTGAATCCAGTTTAGAAATGGATTCAATAGAAATTTCTTTATCGTACCAGATACTCATAATCTCAATATAAGCTATTAAGCAATGATTATTATAAAGAGAACTTTTGAATAATGAAAATTCATATCAAACCTGGAGCAATAAGTTATTGAGGCCAATAAAAATTGGCAGCATTTAATACTTTAATGCTTAAGTGATCTTATAACGGCATCAGGTAAAAAAGGAGAAGCATCGCCACCATTTTTAATAATATCTCTGACAATGGTAGAAGCAACGGAAGTATATTTTGGTTCGCCCGTTAGAAAAATTGTTTCAATATTTCCATCCATTGTGCGGTTGGCATCGGCAATTGTTTTTTCATATTCAAAATCACTGACAAAACGGATACCTCTTAATATATATTGCGCCTGTATTTTCCTGCAATAATGAATGGTAAGCCCTTCATAGATCGCACATTCCACTTTCGGTTCATGGCTGTAAATTTCCTTTACCCATTGCATTCTTTGTTCGGGGCTAAACATGGGAACCTTTAAAGCATTGACACCTATACCCACAACTATTTTGTCGAACAATGGCAATGCCCTGTTGATAATGTCAACATGTCCTAATGTAACCGGATCAAAGGTTCCTGGGAATAAACAAATGCGCATGGGAAGATTAATTGTTGAATGGTTAAATTGTTGAATGGTTGTATTTTGAATGGTTAATGTTGATTGTTCAATAGTTGCATCGTTAACAAGTCAGAATCACAGCTCATACCTCATACCTGATAACTCAACCCTCCCTGTCCGCCAGCAAATACAACACAGCCATTCGCACAGCCACACCATTTTCCACCTGGTTTAATATGATAGAAAAGCTGCCATCTGCCACATCGCTATCCAATTCCACGCCACGGTTGATAGGGCCGGGATGCATGATCACAATTTCTTTTCCCAGGCTTTCAAGTAATTTTTTATTGATACCATAAGCCAGGCTGTATTCGCGTAATGAAGAAAACAAGGGTTGATTTTGGCGTTCAAGCTGAATACGTAATACATTGGCTACATCACACCACTGCAATGCGTTTTTGATATTATATTCCACTCTTACATCAAGTGCTTCCTTAATATATTTCGGTATTAATGTGGGTGGGCCGGCCACTGTAACTTCGGCGCCCATTTTTTTAAGTAAATAAATATTGCTCAGAGCTACGCGACTGTGCATGATGTCGCCCAATATCGCAACTTTCAATCCTTCCAGTTTTCCGAATTTTTCCTGCATGGAAAAGGCATCCAGTAGTGCCTGCGTGGGATGTTCATTAATGCCATCGCCTGCATTTATAATGGCAGCCGGAATATGCTTTGCCAAAAAATGCGGCGCTCCGCTGGCGCTGTGACGCATCACAACCATATCCACTTTCATGCTCAAAATATTATTGACCGTATCCAGCAAGGTCTCACCTTTTGCAGCCGATGAAGAGGTGGCCGCAAAATTTAAAACATCAGCGGAAAGCCTTCTTTCCGCCAGTTCAAAAGACATCCGGGTACGGGTGGAATTCTCATAAAAAAGATTGACAATGGTAATGTCTCTTAAGGATGGAACCTTTTTTACCGGCCTTTGTAAAACGTCCTTAAACTGTTGAGTGGTAGAAAGAATGAGCTGAATATCTTCTTTTACAAGATCTTTAATGCCCAGCAAATGTTGCGTAGATAGTTTCATTAAAAAGCGAAATTACAGGAAAGATTTTAGAAACAAGATTCAGGAAGCAACAAATAACGAAACAAGTCAATAAGTGAGGAATAATATTTAGGATTTAGAATTGATACACAAAAAGGTTGGTGGTTGATAGCAGTCACATCAAAAACCAATCATCAACCACCAAGAAATATCTAATAACTAAGACGCATAAAATCCGGCTTCTGAATCGCTGTGTTCAAAGCGGCCGGTTTTTTTATCAAGTAGAATACGGAATATAATACCATTAATCTGTTCTGTGTCGCTGGGATGAAAGGGCCAGTTGGGTGAAAACTGAACTGTTTTACTGCTTTTAACCGGCACAACACGATTTAATAATTTTTCGATTCCTGCTTTCCTTAATTCCGGATCGGTTAATTCTTCAAATTTTCCCCAGACAATCACACTGCGCCAGTTGGCCATATCTTCCATATCCTCCACTTCAAAACATATATTTGGATTATTGCGCATCATTTCTATTTTCATTCCTTCCTGCGTCCGGGCATATACATGCTCACCGTCATAAGCATAACTAATGGGAACTACATAGGTAGTACCTTCCCAATGACAACCTATACGGCCAATAATTTGTTTTTTAAGTACTTCTTCAACTTGCTGTTGGTCTAAATTTCCTTGCATACTGCCTGATTTGTGGTAAAGCTAAAATTATATTTGATAATAAAAAAGGTGAAGTCCTTGTACAATGCGTACTAAAAAAGAAAAGCTTATTTACGGAAAAATGGAAGAATTACAAACTTGAATAACATTATAATCAGCGCAATCAAAAACATAAACAGGGAAAGCCTGTTCATCCGGTTCATATATTTAACCCATTTATTAGGAGGATTTTCAGGATCTCTTTTTTTTATATAAAGATATTCGGCCAATTGTCTTAAAATACCCATGATAGTATGTTTTCTTTTGTAAAATTAATAAGAGTTGTACACATTGACTAAACTTCCTGTTTGGCGCAATAAATAAAGCTTTCCGGGATATATGAATTTGCAATGTATAAAAACAGTTGATTTTTTTTAGAGGTCTTGTATATTGCTCAATAAAGATAAAACTGTAAAAGAGTGCGACGCAACAAAAGCATTATAGTAGTAATACAGCCGGGCTCAAAAAAAATCTACTCATCCAAAAGCGCTTGTTTATAACCATACTTTCTCCCACAAAAAGTTATTGCTTACATCATTTTTTGGTCTAAATTACACCATCCTACGCTCAATTAATTTCCGTGCCTGCTTATGTTTAATTTTTATGAAAAAATATACCGCAAAAGCCCTGTTTTAATACAAAACACAATGATTTCCGCTTATGGCTATCAATGGCGTAAAAGACGCATGGGCGGCATTTTTAAACAAGAATTTACAAAAGCTAAAGCCCGGGAAAATTATAATGCCGGTCAATGGCTCGATTATCAGGATCAACAATTGCAAAAGCTTTTGTTGCATTCATTTCAAAATGTTCCTTATTATAATCATTCATTTCACAAAATGAATCTTAATGAAAACAGCTTGCGAAAAATAAATTGTCATTCGCTTTATCAGCTGCCAGTGCTTACCAAATCTGACTTAAGGATGCATGGATGCGCTTCATTATTATCTTCAAAAAAAGAAAAAAAAGCTAAGTTCTTTGCAAGTAGCGGAAGTACCGGCACACCTACGCAAATCTTATTCTCGGAAGCCATGCATCAACGATGGTTTGCATTGTTTGAAGCGCGTGTAAGAAACTGGGCCGGAGTAAACAGCCAGGTTCCAAGAGGAATGATCGGGGGCAGAAGGATATTACCGGGTCATGAAAATAATCCGCCATTTTACAGGTACAACCGGTTTGAAAAACAGGTTTATTTTTCCGCTTATCATATTAGCCGAAAAAATGCGCCGGATTATTTGAATGGAATGCAAAAGCATCCTGTACAGTATATGACCGGCTATGCGATGAGTAATTATTTTTTAGCCCGCTTTTTTAAAGAATTACAACTTCAACCACCATCGCAGAAAGCGGTGATCACATCAAGTGAAAAGCTAACGGATGAAATGAGAACTTTATTGATGGAAGTATATGCATGTAAAGTATATGATAGCTGGAGCGGACTGGAAGCCTGCGCACTGGTGAGCGAATGTGAAATGGGAAGCCTGCACATTAGTCCTGATGCGGGTTTGATAGAGTTGCTGGACGATGATTTGCAACCGGTTCCTTATGGAAAGGAAGGTACCGTTTATTGCACCGGTTTTTTAAACTATGATCAGCCGCTGATCCGCTATAATATTGGGGATAGAATGATCCTATCTGGCGAAAGCTGCGTTTGCGGAAGAGCAATGCCTGTGGTACAAAGCATTATTGGCCGGTCGGAAGAAACGGTAATAGGAAAGGATGGCCGGGAAATGGTCCGTTTTCATGGCGTATTTAATGGATTAAGTTCCGTTTTAAATGCACAGGTTATACAGGAAAATCTTGAACAGATAACTGTGAAAGTGGTTCCATATGGCAGCTTACATGAAAGGGATGCTATTACAATCAGGGAACGAATAAAAAGCCAACTCGGTGTAATAGAAATAAACATTGAGGAAGTTCCGCTCATTCCATTAAATAAAAATGGAAAATACCAGGCGGTAATTTCCAAAGTGAAAAGATCCTGAGAAATTAAAAATACAAAATGAAGAATGAAGAATGAAAAAGTGGGGCAAAACTCAGTATGCCTGAGAAGTCAAGAAAAAAAAGTAATTAAGAAAAACAATTAATTTTCAATTACGTGAAAATTTTAATCCTTACCCAATATTATCCACCTGAAACGGGAGCGCCACAAAATCGCTTATCAAGCCTTGCCGGCTATTTAAAAACCTTTGGAAATGAAGTTGAAATACTGACAGCATTCCCTAATTATCCCAGTTATAAAATCTTTGAAGGTTACCGTAAAAAATGGTATTGCCAGGAGTATATTGAAAATACACGTGTACACAGGAGTTATATTTTTGCCTCACCCAAAACCGGGCGATCATTACGGTTATTTAATTATTTTTCCTTTAGTTTCAGCGCTTTAATGAACGGATGGTTTCGTATTAAAAAACCGGATATTCTTATTTGTGAGTCGCCGCCGCTGTTCCTTGGCATAACCGCTGTATTGCTCAAAAGGAAATGGAAATGCAAGCTGGTTTTCAATGTCTCCGACTTATGGCCGGAGAGCGCTGAAAAAATGGGGATCGTTACCAACAAATGGCTTATTAATAACGCCTACATGCTTGCAAAATGGATCTATCGTCATGCAGATTTAATTTCCGGTCAAACAAAGGGAATTGTAAAAGCAATTGAAACATTAGCTCCCGGAAAACCCGTTTACTGGATGCCGAATGGTATTGACATGAAGCGTTTTTCAACCAGTAGTCATCCGGGAAAAAACAAACAAAATGAAGGCATGTTTACACTTTTATATGCGGGAATACTTGGTCATGCGCAGGGATTGGAAGTGATTTTACAAGCAGCCGAACAATTGAAGAAACATTCCCGGATCCGTTTTGTGATCATTGGTGACGGGCCGGTAAAAAAAACATTATTTGATCTGCAGCAAAAACTGAAAATTGAGAATATTTTGTTTTTACCCAACCAATCTTTTCCGGATATCGCCAGCTGGCTACATACCTGCGATGCATATATTGTGCCCTTGAAAAAACTGGATCTTTTTAAAGGCGCCATTCCATCAAAACTATTTGAACCGCTTGCATTCGGGAAACCGATTTTATTGGGTGTTGATGGAGAAGCCAGGGAGTTGTTTATTGATGATGCCAATGCAGGATTGCATTTTGAACCGGAAAATCATAACGCGCTTGTACAAAACATTTTAACCCTTTATCAACAACCTGAATTAGCAAATGAGCTCGGTATGAATGGTCAGAAATATGTATTGTCAAAATTCCGGAGAGAAAAGATTGCGGAAGATTTTTGGAAAAGGTTGCAATTAATTTAAAGAAGAAAAGTGGAGAATAAGAATTTCAAAACGGTTTATGTAAATGTTATCAACTTCCCGTTTTACCTTAAAATTTTAAAAAAGTGTTGATTATCAACACTTTTTAATTTAAAGTGGAGAATACCGGAGTCGAACCGGTGACCTCTTGCATGCCATGCAAGCGCTCTAGCCAACTGAGCTAATTCCCCTTTTTCAGTTTCGAAGCGCAAAAATAAGGGGATTGCCTTTTAGTTGCAAAACTATTTGAGTAAAGCTAAAAACTTTCTATATCGCCAGGTATTTTAAAAAATTTATTTCACTAAAAAAATCCGTCTCAAACCAGGAAACGGACTTCTTATTTTCTCAAATATTCTATTAATGAATAAGCAGAATTAATTCTTTTATCGCCGCATCCAACACTTCATCTTTTCCGCTTCTTATTCCTGCAAGTGTATAATTCACTTTAATATCGGGCTGAATACCTGCACCAACAAATTCAGTTCCATCGGGCATTGCATCTCTTTTACTGCAAATAAATCCAATTCCTCCGCCGGGCAAATTATAGCCGAGCGGCTGGCCTGTACTTCCACCTGTTGCTTCACCCATAATTTTCCCGCGTTGCATCATTTTAAAGGCAACCGTAAAATCTTCTGCCGCGGAATAAGTAGCGCCACTTATTAATACTATTACCGGCTTGCTGTACAATTTATTTTTATAAGGCTTCCAGTCATTTTTTTCCAAATGCAGTTTTATTGCGCCGTTGCCCCAGGCACGATAAGCCCCATTATAACTCTGCAACACATTGAGTGAAGTATAAAATGGCTTATCCGTTAAGCAACCCAATACTTCATAACCTACATTGCTGCTGCCGCCGCCATTCATTCTTACATCTATGATCAATGCGCTGGTTGCGGAAATTTCATTGAACAGGCTGTCAAACATTTTAGTAATTTCATCATTTTCAAAACTATTGATCACAAGATGGCCAATATTACCGGTCAGCACATTAAAAGTTACTTTAGGTAAACTAATCCTATCCGTTCTCTTGAATGATTGCGTGTTTATATTTCCTTTTTCATCCTTAAAACCAATTGATACAGATGAGCCTTTATTTCCCCTGAATAATTCATAAGTGTAAATACGGTTTATGCTGTCCTGAATGGTTGAAAAATGAAGAAAGGGACTGATGTTTTTTTGAATGTAGTCCTGTACCGGAACGCCATCAATTTTTTCCACTATCCAGCCTTTTTTAATGGATTGATATACTTTATCGGCAGAACAAACATTATACACAACCACATTCCCGTTAATGTACTTGCATTGAATGGGCAGGTTATCCATCATAGAAAAAAAATAAGCCGGCGGTGGCACAACTCTTGAATGACCATCACGGAGGTTTTGATTAAAATTTTGCAGTACCTGATAGCTGCTGATGATATCTCCGGTAGCAAGTATTTTAGGAATAAAAGCCCTGTAAAGACTGTCCCAGTTAAGGTTTGGAACCAGGTCAAAATTGGCAAAATTAAATTTTGCTTCATACCACACCTTACTTAAAGCTTCTATTTTTTCCTCGGGGGATAAACCTTTAACCTTTGTAGTAGTATCTATATTAAAGCCAGGGAATAATTTATTATAAAATTGATTGTAACCGGCTGAATCAAATTTCGATTGCGCCATTACTGCCATAAAACCGCATAATAATAAACTCAATAAAATTACCTTTTTCATTATTTTTTATTTGGGGCCACAAAATGAAAATTTTATAGGTTATTTTAAAAATATATTTTGATGAAAGACAAACTTTAAACGATGAAACCCGTTTCATCACCTGAATGTTTAAGATAACTGTCACATACTTTATTGGCAGGATAGGTTAATTTTGCACACAATTATTCTACCAATAAAATCACAATATGAACTACGGATATTTCCATTACCCGATGCCCGCCAATGAACCTGTATTACAGTATGCGCCCGGATCTGCGGAGCGGGTGACATTAAAAAAAACACTGGAGGCATTAAAGAAAGAATCCATTGAAATACCCATGTACATAGGTGATGAAGCGGTAATAACGGATAAAAAAACGCCTATTCATCCGCCGCATGAGATCAATCATACATTGGGACATTTTTTTGAAGGCGAAGAAAAGCATGTACACATGGCCATTGATGCAGCGCTGAAAGCCAGGGAAAGCTGGGCCAATACACCCTGGGAAGAACGCGCTCATATATTTTTAAAAGCTGCGGAATTACTGGCTACAAAATACCGCGCTCATATCAATGCTACTACCATGCTCGGGCAAAGCAAAAATGCTTACCAGGCAGAAATTGACAGTGCCTGCGAGCTTATTGATTTTCTAAGATATAATGTGCATTTTTTAAGTGAAATATACAATCAACAGCCTGTTTCATCGCCTGGCGTTCATAACCGTACTGAATGGAGGCCACTGGAAGGATTTGTATTGGCAATTACTCCATTTAATTTCACTGCCATCAGCGGCAACCTCCCTACAAGTGCTGCCATGTGTGGGAATGTAGTGGTTTGGAAGCCCGCTCATTCACAGGTTTATGCTGCGCAAATGATCATGCGTGTTTTAAAAGAAGCAGGTCTTCCGGATGGTGTTATCAACCTGATATATGTAGATGGTCCCGTTTTGGGAAAAGTTTGTTTTTCACATCGCGATTTTGCGGGCGTACATTTTACGGGTTCCACAGCGGTATTTAATACCATGTGGAAATCTATTGGTGAAAATATTGGAAATTATAAATCCTATCCCCGTATTGTAGGGGAAACCGGTGGAAAGGATTTTGTGATGATTCATTCCAGCGCCGATGCGGATGTGGCTGTAACCGCTTTGCTGCGGGGCTCATTTGAATTCCAGGGACAAAAATGCTCAGCGGCTTCAAGGGCATATTTGCCTTCCAACCTGGCTGATGAAATTAAACAAAAACTAGTAGCCGAACTCCAGACTGTAAAGATGGGAACGGTGGAAGATTTCAGCAATTTGATCAATGCGGTGATTGATGAAAAAAGCTTTGATAAAATCAAAAAATATATAGACAATGTTGCCAATGACAAACAGGCGAAAATATTAACCGGCGGCCATTGCGATAAAACGACCGGCTATTTTATTGAACCGACTGTTATTGAAACACAGGATCCGAAATCGGTTACGATGTGCGAAGAAATATTCGGCCCGGTGCTCACCATCTATGTTTACGATGAAAATAAATTTGAAGAAACATTGGCGTTAGTGGATTCCACTTCTCCTTATGCATTAACCGGCTCCATTCTTGCACAGGATAGAAAAGCGGTGGAACTGGCAACTGCAAAATTGCGCAATGCCGCAGGCAACTTTTATATCAATGATAAGCCAACTGGCGCTGTTGTGGGCCAACAACCTTTTGGTGGCGCGCGTGGTAGCGGCACCAATGATAAAGCTGGAAGTATGATCAATCTTTACCGCTGGTTAAGTGCAAGAACGATCAAGGAAACTTTTAATCCGCCAACAGATTACCGCTATGAATTTTTACAGGAAAATTAACCCGTAAATTTTTGATATTTTTTTTGTGAACCGGGCTTAAGTTCTTTATTCAGCATCGTTGCGTCGCACACTTGTGCTGAAGAATTTTTCTTCATCTGCAGGCTGCAATGCAAGCGCACCCGCCATTTCAAAGGACTGCTATTATAAAAACAGGACAATGATTTTTATTAAAAAAGACTGCTTCATGCAGTCTTTTTTAATAAATAATACAGGATTTGATTTATAATCAAACCATCAGTTTATACATCTTTTAAAAATTATTCGTACAGCATTTTCATAGTACACGATATCTTTTGCGCCGGATTGCAATATCCATTTTTTGCCGATCTGTTTGATTGAAGTATTTTAGTGCCTGATTGAACATATAAATAACAATAGGCGCTGCCTTCAACAGCAGCATTATAAAATAAACCTATGAAATCTATTCTTACGGAACAACAGGTGGCATTGAGCATAAAACGACTGGCGCACCAGATCCTGGAAAATCATTTGCAATTAAAAGATACGGTACTTATCGGTATGCAGCCGCGCGGCATTTTCGTAAGCGACCGGCTGGTGGAAGAGCTCAGTCAGCTTGTACCCGGTTCCGCTATTCAATATGGCAAACTGGATATTACTTTTTACCGTGATGATGTGCGCCAGGGTTTACATATTGCCAATAAAACCAACATCAATTTCACTATAGAAAATAAAAATGTCATCCTTATTGATGATGTTTTATGGACCGGGCGAACCACCCGTGCAGCGCTGGATGCCCTGCTCGATTTTGGCCGGCCAGCCAAAGTGGAGCTCTGCGTATTAATTGACCGCCGCTTCAGCCGCGAACTGCCCATCCAGGCCGATTATATAGGCCGGGCGATTGATACTTTTGCTTCCCAAAAAGTGATTGTAAAATGGAAGGAAAAAGATGAGAAAAATGAAGTGGTACTTGTTTAAATTTATTCACCGAACTTCTTCTAAACCAAGAAGGTTTTGTAAACCTTCCTGGTTTTAATTACATCGGATCAGGAACATTCAGAACGTTCAGGATAAACCGCAATCAGATGGAAAATAATACTATGCTCATACAATTAACCAACCAAAAAGCTATTGGGCTTTTACATGAGCTGGAAGAATTGCATTTGATAAAAGTGCTGAAAGAAAATAGTAATACTACCAAATCTAAACTTTCTGACAAATACAAAGGTATTATCAGCAAAGAAGAAGGAGAAAGCCTGAATGAGCATATTAAACAAATGCGTAACGAATGGAACAATATTTAATGGACACTAACGTAGTTTCTTATTATTTTTCCTATTCCTTTTCCGACAAAGGAATGCAGTTTATGGATATGGTTATTGATGCAATTCCCAATTTTTCTATTATGACACCAATAGAGGCTTCTTTTCTGGAAAACAACTCACTTGTGTTATAGTAAAAAATATAGAAAATTGTAATTCAGATAGTATTATTCTAAACATATCTCCTGATGTGGTTAATCATTGTGTTAGGCTACGCAAAAATAATAGGATCAAAACGCCTGATGCTATCATTGCAGCTACAGCGTTCGCATACAACTATACCCTTATTACCAATAAAAGGATTTTGCCAGCATTAATGACTTAAAAATTATTAATCCACATAAAATAAAAAAATAGTTTTTTATGAAGTTCTAATTTGACAGATGCTAACGGTAACCGAAGATTTCTTTTTATTGTACCATTAAAAAAAACTGTGTAGTTCAATACAAACTACACAGTTTTTTTTTCAAAATTTGTTCTAACTTATAGTTTAAAAACCAAGAAGGTTTTATAAACCTTCTTGGTTTTAATTAGCCCCTTTTCTACCCTTCCCAAATTTCATCTTTCCCTTCCAGCCACAGTTTTACTGATTTGGTGGTAACGGATTTGGGGCGTTCCAGCGGAAAGCCGAGCGCTCTGTCCCAGCATAAACTTGCCAGTACGCCCAATGCCCGGCTTACGCCAAACAACACGGTATAGAACTCATATTCTTTTAATCCGAAATGCACCAGCAATGCCCCGCTATGTGCATCCACATTTGGCCAGGGATTTTTAATTTTTCCCAATGATTTTAATATCGGCGGAACAGTTTCATAGATATTCCAAACGGTTTGCACCAATGGATCATCGGGCATATGTTTTTTTCCAAATTCCATCTGCGCGCTAAAACGCGGATCCGTTTTACGCAAAACGGCATGTCCGTATCCCGGAACCACTTTGCCTTCTTTTAATGTTTTTTGTACATAATCCGCAATCTGTTCTTTGGTAGGCAGTTCAGTATTCAGTTCCTTCTGCATTTCAAAGATCCATTTGATCACTTCCTGGTTGGCAAGTCCGTGCAAAGGACCGGCCAATCCATTCATACCCGCGGCTAAACTTAAAAACGGATCACTAAGAGCAGAACCTACCAAATGCGTGGTATGAGCCGATACATTTCCCCCTTCATGATCAGCATGAATGGTCATATATAAACGCATTAACTCACGGAAAGCCGGATCGGTATAGCCCATCATATGTGCTAAATTTCCCGCCCAATCCAATAAACCATTGGGCTGGATATGCTCATTGTTTTTATATTTACGACGATAGATATAGGCGGCGATCCTTGGAAGTCTTGCAATCAAATCCATCGCATCATCCAGCACAAACTCCCAATAATCTTTTTTATTCATCCCTTTTGCATACTCCTTTGCAAAATCACTTTCCGTTTGCATGGCCATGATACCAATAACAAACATGGTCATCGGATGCGTGGATAAAGGCAATGCATCTATAGTGGCAAATACATGATTAGGTACATGGCTTCTGCGTTGCAATACCGCGGTAACATTCTGCACGTCATCATCGGAAGGCAGCTCGCCCATCAACATTAAATAAAATAAACCTTCGGGCAAAGGTTCAGATCCACCTTTGGCTTTTGGCAATTTATGCTGCAGTTCGGGAATAGAATAACCCCGGAAACGTATCCCCTCCTGTGCATCCAATAAACTTGTTTCCGTAACCAGTCCTGTAATCCCGCGCATTCCCTGGTAGATCTGCTTTAAGGAAACTTCCCCAATTATTTTAGAACCGTGTTCTTTTAAAAGTGCTTTTATTTCTGCATTAGCAATATCGGCTTTTGCCTTAAACCTGTCTTTAATAACTCCCATGGGCTTATACTATTTTTTTAACCTCTGAATAGAATTTTTTAGAACCAGGGGTTCCTGCGTAAAGGTAAACAGAACTTATAAGCCGAGGGACATTTAGTTATTTAAATTTTTATAAGTTCTGAATTTAAACTCACCCGCCATTAATTATTTATCTCTTATGTTTCATAAATTTATAATGATAAATAGTTTTTTTGTACCAGGGCTATATTGCTACTATAAGGCTTTCGTTGCGTCGCACACTTGTACTTTTTATCTTTATTGACCAAAATACAATGATCCCAAAAAAGCAATTAATTCTCTATGTACATCCGCTTTATTTCCCATTGCCATCTGTTTTATTATCCATTGTCATCTGCCTTTATTTTCCATTGGTATCTGCTTTATTGCCGTCTGCTTTAGCTGACGGTTATATGACAATCTGTTATTGGCTTTAGCCACATAAAGGCATTTTGAATCCGCCTTTCCAAAAGAAATTTTTTAGTACATCCACATTTGACGATTCTTTTTAGCAGGATGATATAAATCATCTAATAAAAACGTTATTTTGAATAATGTGGCTAAAGCCCTGAAAAGGTGATTAATTATTTTTCTAAGCACGGCAATAGAAAGTATTTCAAAAGAAAAATAAAAAACTCAACTTTAAATTTTTATCTTTTGGATGGTAGGATTGTTCTGGTTAGACATTGGCAATTACTAAAACCCATCAAACTTTTTAGTTCTGGCTTGTCCAGGTTAGTTGCTCACATTTTAAAGTTCCCCTTTAGGGCGCAGAAGCCAATTTACTTCGGTGCTTTTTTATAAAAATAATAAGCTACAAAAATAAAAAATAGATTGGGGATCCATGCGGCAATTAAAGGCGGGAGATTTCCTTTGGTGGAAAAAATGGTGGAAAACCGATCCGTTAAAATAAACAATGCCGCCGTGATGAAACCAATAGCCAGGTGCATTCCGCTTCCGCCACGTACTTTTCTGCTGGCTATTACTGCGCCTATCAGTGTGAGAATAACTACCGCAACGGGTGTTGCATCGCGGCGATAACGCTCAATTCTTAATGAATTGATACCTTCAGCGCCGCGCAATTCTTCCAGCTTTATAAAATGATTCAATTCCGGTGTGGTAAGCTTATCTTTTGCATATTCATCCCGGCTAAGATCAAAGGGTTTGAAATTGAAATTCATATGCATCTTTGCCGTGGAAACCAATTGCTCTTTCAAACTGTCGATGGTTCTTTCTAAAACGTTATCCAGTTGCCATTTCATTTGAGCGGTATCCCAACTCATATTATCCGCACGAAGATTGTAAACAAGCTTATTATTTTTTACCGTGTTCATAAAAAAAGGACCACCTCTTTTATTAACCGTATCATAATAATGAACACCGGCATAAGTAAATGAATCTATCCGAAAATACAGATCATTGCTGTGGGGCAAAAGCGGATTGTAACTGGAATTGGCATTCACATATTTGTCTTCAAAAAATGTGCGTTTTACTTCCGCTTTTGGTATCACATAATGATTGGCATACCAAAGAAGTCCGGCCAGTAAAACACCACCAATAAAATAAGGTCTTAAAATGCGCCGGAAACTGGTACCGCTGGCTAATATGGCGATGATCTCACTTCTTCCGGCAAGCTTGGAAGTAAAAAATATAACAGCAATAAAAACAAATAAAGGAAATAAAAGCGCTATGATATGAGGAATGAAAGCGATGTAATAATCCATCACGATCTTTTTAAAACTCCATCCGGATTTCACGAAATCATCCGTTTTTTCGCTTACATCCACTACCACGGAAATGACCGTAAATAAAAAAATAGCAAAAAAGAAAGTTGAAAAAAAACTTTTTATGATATACCAGTCTATTTTTTTCATGCACTTCTACCTCCTTGAGGAATCTTTTAAAATTTGCAGGTCAAATGTAGTGGAAAAATTGTTTGAGCTATCAGCTGTGAGCTTTGAGCAGGTCCTGACAATTTAACCATTCATCAAAATAACAATTAAACAATTAAACAAAATAACAATTAAACAATTTAGCCATTTAGCAATTTAACAATGCTTACAACCTTTGTTTAATCCTTTCAACCGTCTCTGTTTTCCAGGAATTAAAATCACCGTTCATAATATGCTTTCTTGCTTCCTGAACCAGCCATAAATAAAAACTTGAGATTTTGAATACTTGCCAGTTGCAGGCCCAAAATTTCATGCGCCGCAAATAAATGCCGCAAATAAGCTTTTGTATAATATTGACTGATCTCATTGGGCAAACCCGGATCAATAGGAGAAAAATCCGAAGCCCATTTTTTGTTTTTTATGTTTATAACTCCCTGCGTGGTAAACAACATTCCATTACGACCATTGCGGGTAGGCATCACACAATCAAACATATCCACACCCAGGGAAATGCATTCTAAAATATTCCAGGGATTGCCCACTCCCATTAAATATCGTCGGTTTTTCCGCTGGCAGATGATTGCAGCAAAGCGCTGTAAAATCGTACATGATTTGCTCCGGCTCACCCACGCTTAAACCGCCAATTGCATTGCCGGGCGCGTTTTGAGCCGCCGCATATTCACAGGAAGCCTGGCGCAGGTCTTCAAAAGTACTGCCCTGAACAATCGGAAATAAATTTTGTGTGTAACCATATTTATCCGGTGTTTCCTCCATACGCTTTATACAACGCGATAGCCAGCGATGCGTGAGTTCCATACTTTTTTTTGCATAAGTATAATCGCTGGGGTATGGCGGACATTCGTCAAAAGCCATAATGATATCGGCGCCAATTTCACGCTGAATGTCTATTACCTTTTCCGGGGTAAATAAATGCCGGCTGCCATCAATATGCGATTGAAATAAAGCGCCTTCCTCCGACAACTTTCTGTTGGCCGCGAGAGAAAAAACCTGGTATCCGCCACTATCTGTAAGTACGGGCCGGTTCCAGCCATTGAACTGATGAATGCCGCCGGCAGCAGCTATTATTTCAGTACCCGGCCTTAAATAGAGATGATAGGTATTGGATAAAATAATTTGGGCATGAATATCTTCTTTCAGTTGTTGCTGAGTTACAGCTTTTACACTTCCCGCAGTACCCACCGGCATAAAGATCGGCGTTTCCACCGCTCCATGATCTGTAAAAAAGGTACCTGCTCTTGCTTTTGATAAATGATCCTGGGCATGCAATTCAAACGATAATGCTGGCATAGCCGGCAAAATTAATTGTTCGGAGTAAATAAAAACGGTTCCCGGGCATTTTGTATGAAATTGAATTAATGAGGCTGGTTTGCGATTGCTGAATAAATATTCTGTCGCCGAAGGGCTGCGGGATGGAAGCGGAAAGCCCGGTGAAGCTTTGCGCGTTGGGCTTTGTGCCGGACTTGTAGCGAACAGCCCGGAATGCTGTTGAATAATGAACCGAAGGATGAAAGCCCCCAAAAATATATTTTTACTGTTTTTAAAAATCACTCCATAAAAATCGGGTACAGCTTCATGAAAGCTTAAAAAACAGTTTAATTTCAATTAGTAGCTGGATTCTGGCAAATGCTTTATCTATATTTACCCACATTGGTATAAACAATCGAAAGATAACTTTTTCAAACATTATTTTTGCCAAATGAATATGATTACTTTTATCTGGCCTATTGTGTTTTATGTTTTTTGTGGAGTTATTGTATTACAGCTTTTTTATTATTTATATTTTTTCAGAAAGCTGGCCTTTTTTAAACCGCCTGTCAGTACCAAAAGCCAGGAAAATCCTGTTTCAGTAATTATTTGCGCACGTGATGAGGCAAACAATCTTGTAAAAAATTTACCGGGCGTATTGGTTCAGGATTATAAATCAATACATGAAATCATAACTGTGAATGATAATTCGGTGGATGAAACTAAATATATCCTCGATGAATTCCGGAAATCATTTAAAAATCTCAATCCCGTTCAACTGAACCAGGAAGCAAAAATGATTGCCGGAAAAAAATTCCCTTTATCCATGGGAATAAAATCTGCCAAGCATGATATTGTTTTATTAACCGATGCCGACTGCATACCGGCGAGTGAATTCTGGATTCAAAAAATGCAGGGCGCTTATGATGATGGCATTGAAGTGGTTTTGGGTTATGGCGCTTATAACAAAAGACCCGGGTTTTTAAATAAAATTATTCGTTTTGAAACTTTTCATACCGCATTACAGTATTTATCCTTTGCCTTGGCGGGCATTCCTTATATGGGTGTAGGCAGAAACTTGTCCTACAAAAAAGATCTTTTTTTTAAAAACAAAGGCTTTTCTTCCATCAACCAAATTCCCGGCGGGGATGATGATTTGTTTATAAATAAAATAGCCAATAAAAGAAATACCGCAATCGTAATTGATAAAGAAGCGCATACCCTGAGTGAAGCAAAAAAGACCTGGAGCGACTGGAGGAAACAGAAAAACAGGCATTATACCACAGCGAAATATTACAGGCCCAAGCATAAATTCTGGCTGGGATTGTATTCCTTTTCCAGTTTTCTTGTATATCCACTCGCAATAGTATGCGCCATATTTTTCAACTGGTGGATGACGCTTTCCGTGTTTGCGATAAGGCTGATTGTGCTGGCAATTATCTGGAAAAAAAGCATGAAGCAACTGGATGAACATGATCTTTGGCCTTTGTTCCTGTTCTTCGATTTCTGGATGTTTATTTATTATTTTTTATTCACCCCTTCCCTCTTCAGAAAGCCACAGAAAAACTGGAATTAAGAGTAACAGGATTTTTACAAAAAATTATTGAAGCCGCTATGGATGTTGTTTTAAAATACTTTTCAGATTTTACACCCACACAATTACAACAACTAAAAAATCTTTCCGAACTGTATCATGAATGGAACAGTAAGATCAATGTGATTTCGAGAAAAGATATGGAAGGTTTGTATTTAAAGCATGTGCTGCATTCATTAAGCATTGCAGCGGTGGTAGATTTTGAACCCGGCACTCAAATTATTGATATTGGTACCGGCGGGGGTTTTCCGGGAATTCCACTGGCAATTTATTTTCCCGAAGTACAATTTCATTTAGTGGATAGTATGGCAAAAAAAATAAAAGTGGTAAGTGAAATTTCATCAGCGCTCGGCCTTCGGAATGTAACACATCAACAAACCCGGGCGGAAGAAATAAAAAACCGGAAATTTGACTTCGCGGTTTCCAGGGCTGTTGCTCCATTGAAGGATTTATGGAAATGGGCAAAACCGCTGATAAAAAAAGAAAACAAACAATCCTTTCCCAACGGCCTTATCTCTCTTAAAGGCGGCGATCTTACCCAGGAAATTTTTGAAAGCAACGTGAATCCAATTATGATGCCTATTGACCAGATTTTTAAAGAGGATTATTTTAAAGAGAAATTTTTATTGCATGTGAGGAGGTAAGGAAAATGAAGTCTGGTAATACAGGTTTGCCAGAATTTTTATTATTTAAATATTTTCTGGTTAGGGTAAACCAGATTTTAATCTTTTATAATCTTTTAATCAGTATTTTGATATCTATGGTACTATAATCAGATTTATCATAGATTGAAGCCAAATAAACCGTCTCTTTATTAACAAGAACGTATGTAATAACCCTTCCACTTCCTCTTTTTCCCTTCCCTTTGCGAGAAATAACCATTCATATTTTATTTAAATTATGTCCTGATGAAACCCCCATACAAGGATTACTTTCCAGATCTTTAATAAGGACAGCCAGATCATCGTAAATAGAGGGATACTTTTTGTCAAGTCGTTTAAGTTCCTTTTCAAAATCAGGAGTGTATTTTATTTCAGCGCCCATGCAAAAGGTCTTTAGCACTTTTCAAGTTAATTTTCCCATCTATATCATCTTTAATAGCCTGAATAGAAGAACTAAATTCATCATAAAACAGTTCTGTATTTAGCCGTTTTTGAATTTCTTCCCAATCTGAAATTGGTATTATTACAGCAGTTTTTTCGCCCTTTTCGTTGATTACGACCTGAACATTCATAGATTCAAATTTACGTAATATTTTTTCCTAATTATAAACCAATATGATCAATGATTTGATAACTCAATGACTTATTGACCAATGACTTAAATGATCAATTGTGAAAAACCAGGATCGCTTTAAAAACCTTCCTTACAAGCTGCCTGACTGCTTAGCGACCTGGGACAGCTTGTATTTAAGTTCCCGGAAGTTTTACCTCTGTTTTCTTTATATCCTCTACCAGCTTTTCCTGGATCATTAGTTTAGCATCCTGGAAACCATGCGCGGGAAGCCAGGCATTGATGCCCAGTTTGAAACCATCCGCATCAAGCGCTGAGATACCAATACGAACTTCCGGATCTTTTAAAACCCCTGTCATGGATTGGAGACTTCTCTGAACAATGTCTTTTAAATACAAGATGTCGGTACTATAGCTGAATTTCATTTCTATATCCAATCTTCTTTTTCCTTCCCTGCTGGTATTTATAATAACCTCGTTGGATAACTTGCTATTGGGAATAATTACTGTTTTATTATCAAAAGTGGTAACAACGGTATAAAAGATCTGGATGGAGGAAACGGTGCCTTCCTGGCCCTGTGAAATAATATTTTCGCCAACACGGTAGGGCTTCAATAATAATATTAAAATACCGCTGGTAAAATTTTGCAATGTTCCGGAAAGCGCAAATCCGGCAGCCACACCAAAAGCACCGAATACCGCGGCGAAAAGGGTCATTTGAATGCCCATCACCTGCATGAGCAACAAGACCAATAATATCTGCAGAACTGTAATAACCAGGCTTGTAAAAAACGGCTGAAGTGAAGAATCAAACTTACGGCGGTGCATGTTCCGGCGCAATCTTTTACTTAACAATTTTATCAGCCATTGACCAATGATAAAAAGTACAATTGCTATAATCAACCTGGGACCGTATGTTAATATCCAGTTATAAGCGTTATCATATAATTTTTCAAGATTCATAAACAATCTTTTTTCTTAGCAATCCGCCATGATCAATTAAAAAATGTTTCAGGTTTCAAACATCGGCTATTTTTTTCCATATTTTTTCATTTCTGTCCATAGTAACAAATCTTTTTACAATAGAGGAAAACCGGATGTTTTCTTTGGAACCAAGCGCCAAAAAGCTACCGGTATTGAGACTGTTATCAAATACTTTAAGCGCTTTTTCCTGCAATTCCTTATTGAAATAGATCAGCACATTGCGGCAGATTATTAAATGGAATTCATTAAATGAACGATCAGATACGAGGTTATGGGTAGAAAAAATCATCCTGCTCCTAAAGATTTCATTAAACTTTGCTTTATTATAATTGGCTGAGTAATAGGATGAAAAATATTTTTCACCCCCTGAACGCAAATAATTTTCTGAATACAACTTCATCGAACTTAATGGAAAAATCCCCAAATGCGCTTTTTCCAAAACCTGGGGATTAATGTCGGTAGCATACAACAAGGATTTTTTTAATAAACCTGCTTCATGCAATAAAATGGCCATAGAATAAACTTCCTCCCCGGTAGAACAACCGGCATGCCAGATACGGATATGCGAATGAACGGCTAACTGCGGCAATAATATTTCGCGCACTGCTTTAAAGAATAAAGGATCGCGAAACATTTCCGTAACATTAACCGTGATTGATTCAATAAACCGTTGAAAATAATCCGGGTCATATCTTAACTTATACCTGAATTCAGCGAAGCTGGGAAACCGATCCAGAATAAACAACCTGTTGATACGCCGATACAAAGAAGCCCTGGCATAGTCATTAAAATCATATCCATGCAGCTCGTGCAAATCAGTAAGCACCAGTTCTATTTCTTCTTCTTTCAGATTATTCGTTTGTACATTATTAAATATCTTTTGCGTGATTGATCGTTTTGTCATATAACCAAACTCTTAATAAAGATAATAGCTGATCAATATCGACCGGCTTGGAGATATAGTCCGACGCACCAGCTTTAATACATTTTTCCCTGTCGCCGGCCATAGCTTTAGCGGTAACGGCCAATATGGGCAACTGTTTGAAAGCGGGCTTTTTTCTTATCTCAGTAATCGCGTCATATCCGTCCATTTCGGGCATCATCATATCCATTAATACGATGTCTATATTTTTGTGTTGTACAATTAATTCAAGCGCTTCTTTACCATCAATTGCCGTTATCACATTCATTTTATGATTTTCAAGCGCGCGGGCCAAAGCAAAAATATTTCTTGCATCATCATCGGCAATCAACACCGTTTTATCTTTCAAAACCTCATTCATTGCGCCCAACTTTTTATAAGTACCATTTTTTCGTTTGGGTATATGATTTTCTTCCACAATATGCAGGAAAATAGAAATTTCATTCAGGATGCGCTGATACGAATGTTCCGTTTTGGTAACAATGGAATCGGCATGTTCCCTGATGCGCTCCACTTCTGTTTTGGATAATGATTTACTGGTAAATACAATCACCGGCAAATGTTCAAGTCCCGGATTTTTCTTTATTTCGCCCAGCATTTCAATGGTTGCAGGATCCGTAATGGATAGGTCAATAATTCCCGCATTCACTTCTTCCTGTTGTAAAGCATTTACACATTTATCCAATTCAGAAAAATATTCCGTGTTTACATGACAGGTTTGTAAAAAATAATGCAATGCCCTTGCATGCTTGGGATTTTCCTCCACAATCAGCACTTTTTTGGACTGATCATTCAATACATGACCGATCTTTTCAAAAATTTCAGGCATCTGTTTAAGAGAAACCGGCTTATCAATAAAATCTACCGCACCTTTTGAAATACTTTCTTCTTTAAAAGAAAATGAGGACATGATATGTACCGGAATATCCTTTGTTTTAGCATCTTTTTTCAATGCTTCCATCACCTGCCAGCCATCCATTACCGGAAGTTTAATATCGAGCAGAATGGCCATGGGTTTGTATTGGCGTGCCAGCTCAATCCCATCATCACCGCGCACAGCCACCAATCCTTTGTAACCTCTTTTCTGGGTGAATAGTAGCAATGATTTAGCAAAAATAGTGTCATCTTCCACAATCAGTATCACTTTATCATTAGCGGTTATTTTATCTCGATCGTCCGGAATATCATTTGGAATATAGTTGGTAAGATAGTTCCCCTGTGTTTCCGGGGCATTTCCATTGTCAATATTTTCATCTTCTATTTTGTCTTCCATTGTCTCAGCATTATCCTGGTTAAAGGGTAAATCCACAATAAAGCTGCTGCCTTTTCCCCGTTTACTGTTAAGACTAATGTTACCGCCTAATAAATTGGCCAGTTGTTGACTGATAGAAAGTCCCAGCCCTGTGCCGCCATATTTTCTGCGAGTAGATCCATCCTCCTGTTGAAAGGCTTCAAAAATTAATTCTTTTTTATCTTCTTCAATGCCAATACCGGTATCTTCTATTATAAAATTTATCCGGGTTCCAGTTTTTTTGATAACCTTAAATAGGATCTGTCCTTTTTCTGTAAACTTAATGGCATTGGAAAGAAGGTTTTTTAGTATCTGCTCCAGCCGGAACTGATCCGTTTGCATAACAGATGGTACATTTTCCGAAATATCAAACCTGAGTTCAAGGCCTTTTTCTTTGGCAAGGGGCATAAATAATTCAGACATTGCAGCTGTAATTTCTTTTATAGATACAATACCATATTCCAGCGTCATCTTACCGGATTCTATTTTAGCCAGATCCATTATTTCATCAATTAATGCCAGTAATCCATTCCCGGAACTTTGGATTATACGCGCGTAATCTATTTGTTCTTTGGTTAAATTATTTTCATAGTTATCACTCATTAATCGTGAAAGCAATAAAATAGAATTGAGTGGCGTGCGCAATTCATGCGACATATTGGCTAAAAAATCTGATTTGTATTTTGAGCTTAACTCCAGTTCCCTGGCTTTTTTATCCAACTCCTTATTGGCTTCTTCAATAAGAAAATTTCTATCTTCCAGGTGCTGATTTATTTGCATCAACTCCTCCTGTTGCGCTTTCAATTCCTCCTCTGATGCCTGCAGGTTACGCGTTTGGACTTCCAAATCATTGTTCAGATTTTCCAATTCGGATTGCTGCGCCTGCAATTCTTCCGCCTGGGTCTGCGTTTCTTCCAACAATTCCTGCATTAACACATTATTCTGAGCACTGTTGATGGCTATGCCAATACTTTCAGAAACTCCTTTCAAAAATTTAATTTCAAGGGCTGAGTATGCGATAAGTGAAGCCAACTCAATAACAGCTTTTATTTTCCCCTCATACAGGATAGGAACAGCAATAACATTATTGGGCAATGCTTCCCCTGTTGCATAACTGATACGGATATTTTGTTCATCCATATTTTTTATAAGAATTTCCTCACAACTTAAAGCACTTTGCCCCACTAAACCCTCGCCCAATGTAATAAGCGTTCTGGTATTATCGGGGATCAAAGCATACCCGCTTTTTAAGGAAAGCTGGCTTTCATTTTCCAATAGATAAAAAGCTCCTACTTCACTGTGGGTATAACGGGCAACAAATTCCAGTACCTGGTGGGTTAATATTTGCATATCATTTTCCCCAACCATTTTTTCATTCAGCTTGGCCAAACCTGTTTGCAACCATTCATTATCTGATAAAAGATTAAATGAGTACTGAAGCGATTCAGCCATTTTGTTGAGTGAAAAAGCCAGGCTGCTGAGCTTATCATTCTGTTGTTCGGAAACTCGATGTTCATAATTTCCCGCCGACACTTTGTCTGCAACTTCTCCAATCATTTTCAGACGTTCAGTGGTTTCCCGTTCATTGCTTTCAAGATTTTTTTGTAATAATTCTTTTTCATCGATGCCTTTATAAACAATCCGATAAAATAGCAGCGTAATAATAATGGCGATCAATGAAGTGAGCAGGATTAAAAAAGGCGTCACGGAAGCAAAATTTTGCATCTTTGCCGTGCGGCCAATAAGCAAATTTTCCTCGTCAGTCTGCATCTTTTCAATCTGCCTTCGAACATCATCCATTAACCTTCGTCCTGTGCTCAGATCTTCTGGTAAAACTTTATTTCCGGCTTTCTGATCCTCTATCAGTTTTTGCAAAAGCATCATTCTTTTAAGAACAACCTGGCGAAGTTCGCGGCAATTCTCCTGCTGCAGGGGATTCATTTTAGTAAAGCCCTCCACTTGTGAAATGCTTTGCTCCAATTTATCAGCAGCGCCATTATAAGGCTCAAGAAATCTTATATCATTGGTAAGTAAAAAGCCACGCTGCCCGGTTTCCGCATCCTTTAAAGTTGAGGCGATGGATTCAAGTTCCCTAATAATGGCATTCGTTTGCGAAACCATACCCGAGCTGGTTAACAAGCCATTTAAACTTATATAAGAGATTACAGAACTGAAAATGAGAAAAAGCAGGGATAAACCAAAACCGATTTGAAGATTACGTTTAAGCGTGCGTTTCATTTATATATCATTGAATCAATTAATAAATATTTCAGAAATACTAACAATTAGAAAGCGGCAGTGAAAAATAGAAGGTTGCTCCTTTTCCCAGTTCACTTACAACCCCAAAATCACTGTTATGTCTTTTTAAAATTTCAGCGCAGATATACAATCCGATACCCAATCCATTGAACCGTTGGGAAGAGTCCTTAACCCTGTAAAACTTTGAAAATATATTTGAATGATCCTGATCCGATATGCCAATACCCTGATCTTTCACTGCCACGTATAATTTTTTTTCCGGTGTAACAACTGTTTCTATAAAAACTTCTTTGTTATCGGGTGAGTATTTTATGGCATTGCTTAAATAGTTTACAATTACCTGTTCCAGCCGCACTTCATCGCCATAGATTTGAACCGGCGCTGTACTTTTTTTGATGATCTTATAATCCGTATAGGTTTGTTGTATGATCTCTATTGAATTGTTGAGCAGCTTTTCAAAATCAAAGAACTTTTTATTAAACTTAAATTTTCCACTTTCAATTTTTGAAATATCCAGTAAATCGGCCGTCAGATTGCACAATTTGTTTACCTGCACTTTTGTCCGGTTTAAAAAGCGTTGCGTATTTTCTAAAGATTGAGTAGTGATGGATTTATCTAATAACTCCACATAGGCTTTAATGCTTGTAAGCGGCGTTTTTAATTCATGACTTGCTATACTTATAAATTCTGTCTTTTTATGCTCTGCAAGTTTTTGTTCTTCTATATTGGTAAAGGTACCTACCCATTTACTTATAATATCGCCTTCTTTTACGGGTATTACGCGCAATAAATGCCATTGCCATTTTTTTTCATCCAGGGTGCAGATTCGCAATTCCATTTCCATTGAACATCCGGATAAAATAGTATCATTCCATTTTTTGTATATATCCTCATCGTCAGGATGTACTTCAGGGAAACCACTTATTGAGGTGGCATATTTAAACCAACGCTGATTTACAAATTCAATTGTTCCCTTCTCATTGGTGGTAAAAGCAATCTGTGGAATAGTAGCTAATATGGAATGAAGTTCCATATTTTTTTCACGCAGTTTTGACTGCGCCTGTTTTCTTATTTTTATCTCTTCCTGTAAAGCATTTTGAATACTTTTAAGTTCACAGGTTTGCTCATACAGTTTATAATTGGTTTTTACTTTCAGTATTAAAATATCCGGATCAAAAGGTTTGGTAATGTAGTCCAGCCCTCCGGAATTATAACCTTTTGAAATGAATTTTTTATTGGTATTAGCGGCCGAAAGAAATATGATCGGAATATCTTTTGCCTTACTATAACCTGCCAGCGCTTCGGCCACTTCAAAACCGTCCATGCCGGGCATATGTACATCCAGAATGATTAAGAAATAAGCATTTTTTAAAACTTTTTTTAAAGCTTCTTCGCCAGATAAAGCAGTATCAACCGCAAAGCCATGTATTGAAAGTAATTTTTTTAATGATATTATATTTTCCGGCTTATCATCAACTATTAAAACCATTGAAAAAAAATTGATACAGATTAAACAATTATGCGGCTGTGAACGTATCAGCTCCCAGCCGTTGTCAAAGCTTAAAGTTCACAACTCAATTTAAAGTACACGAATCTTAATACTTTTGAAACTCACTTCATTGCCATGATCCTGTAAAAGAATATGCCCCTTGTCAGCTTCACCAAAATTTGAGAAATTTTTATATTTACTTATAGCCACCAGATCTCTGAAATCTTTTGATCCCCTAACGTACTCCAGCACTTTAATGCCATTCAGCCAATGACTTACATGGTTGTCAGGTGTAACAAGTATTCTTCCCCAGTTCCATTGACCCGGAGGATTATAAAACCGTTGTTGTTTTTGCGCGGTAATCAGGTCATATAAAGAGGCTAAAGTGCGGTTGCCATTTATTCCCATCTTCGCATCCGGATGTTCTTTATCATCGAGCACCTGGTATTCGAGACCAATGGCCGAACCGCTGGTATTTTCCTTTAATGTTACAAAATATTTTACACCACTATTGGCGCCCGGAGTAAGTTTAAACTGAAAGCTCAGATCAAAAGCGCTATACTGGTCAGCTGTAACGATATCGCCACCATTGGCCGATTCCTTGCCTTCAGAGGATAAAACGGTAAGCAACCCATCTTTTACCTGCCAGCCTTTTTCGGGAAAAGAAGATTTGTTTGCGCTTCGCCATCCTTTGGAACTTTTACCATCGAATAATAATTGCCAGCCGCTTTGCTTTTCATACGATGAAAGATTGTTTGCAAGCAGGTTTACAACAAACAATCCTGAAGGAAAAGCCTTTGGCTGAAGCCGCTCCGTTTGAATACGGATATTTTTCCAATACATTTTTTTCTCCGCCTTATCTGCACTGCTTACGGCATGCACCTGCAGGCCAATAATACCCCGGGAAGAAACCGAATCTATCAAATAAGCAACCGGTTGATCATTCACCCAGGTTTTTATCTCATGACCAATAGCTTCAATGCGGATATGATTGAATTCACCGGTTTTGAAAGCCGGTTGCGCCGAAGGATTTAAGGTAAGCGGATACAACCAACCTCTTCTTCCCTCTTCATAAATGCCGCCCGTCCATTTTCTGGAAGATCCATCTTCCTCAAACTGGTATCCATAAACCTGGCCTTTGCCCTTATTTCCCTGTGCATCAAAATGACTTCTGAACTGAATTCCGGAATTGCTGGTAGTATCATCCAGTTTCACATCCATTTCCAAAATAAAATCCCCATATTCTTTTTCGGATATTAAAAAACTGTTTGGAGAACCGGCAACTGTTGTTCCTACGATCATGTTATTTTCAACATTGTATTTGCCGGTACCTACCGCCTGTTTCCAGCCGTTTAAAGTTTTTCCATCGAACAAGGAAACCCATCCTTTTTGTTGTTGAGCAAATGTTGAAAATAAGCTTGCAGATAAAATTAAACAACTAAAACAAAGCAGAAGTTTTTTCATTTTCACTTTAATATTATGCTTGATATAAAAATAATTTATAATTGCAAATTACAGCATTCTTATTAACCCACGTATATGAAAAACGATTCTGAAAGCTTACCAGCAGGATTTTTTTTAAAACAAGTGATCAATAGGATGTAAAGAAATTATGGTCCTAAAAAAAGGATTGCATCAAAAGCGGAAAATATCATTAATACCATTATTTTTGCAGCCCATTGCCTGATAGTATAAGGGTAGTACCTCAGTTTCTGGATCTGATTGTCTTGGTTCGAATCCAGGTCAGGCAACAAAAAGCTGAAATTCATATTGAGTTTCAGCTTTTTTATTTAAATCCGGTAATATATCGGAATATACAGCGTCTTCTAATTATACATCCTTATCAATCCTTTAAATCAAAACTCAGCACCATAAAGGAATAAGGCGCTGAAACCACATCCAGTTTCTTTCCTTTTACATTTATCTTTTCTTCCGAAGGCATAATAGCTTTGACATTATCAAAACTATTCACAACATCTGTTCTTTCACTTTTCAACACGATGCATTGAGCGGCTGATTGCAAAAGCTTTACGCCTTCAATATTTACAGCAATATTCCTCACTGAATCTGAAACATTTACAATCTTAAGAATCAACTGTTTTTTATCCTTATCAATGGAAGAAGAAGCATACAATCCCTGCTGACCGGTCATGGGCTGATTATTTTGCAGCACGGGTAAACTATGCGTTCCTTTATAATTGCTAAATAATTTCTGCACATAATAATTGGGTGTACCATAAGAATCCAGGTTATCAAACCAAATGAGATTTGGCGCCCATTGCCAGGCATCAATATGAGCAAATAAAGGTGCATAAGATGCCATGTACACTACATCTGCATTGCGTTCCAGGCCGGTCATAAATGCGGCTTCAGATAATGCCGACAGCCAGTTGTTTCGTTCAGCACCAGTGGTATTGCGCACATGGGCTGCATATTCGCCTGCAAATATTTTCGGCCCATTTCTGTCGTAATGATCATAACGGGAAGCATTGTTTTGAAACCATTCCGGTGGCATGTAATAATGCTCATCCAGCACATCGGCCTTCATTTCACGCATTAGAGGATCCAGAAAATCGAACAAAGGCCCCGAAGCGCCTGGACCAACACCACTCACGAGTTTAATATCCGGATATTTATTGTGAATGGCTTCGGCAAATATTTTATAGCGCTCTACATATTGAGGGCCCCATTGTTCATTTCCTATGCCCAGCATTTTTAAATTGAAAGGCGCCGGATGGCCCATATCGGATCTTAACTTTCCCCATTTGGTAGTAACAGCTCCATTGGCAAATTCTATCAGATCCAGTGCATCCTCAATATAGGGATCCAGCGCATCGAGCGGCACTACTTCCGAAGAGTTATACTGGCAGGCCATTCCGCAATTTAATATGGGTACTGGCGCCGCGCCAATGTCTTCAGACAGTTGAAAATATTCATAAAAACCTAGCCCGTAGGATTGGTAATAATCGGGTGTAAGCCGGTGTTTCATTTCATTGTTCCAGCGGTTCACATTCAATTCGCGATCCATAATGTTGCCAACGGTTTTTTTCCATTGATATCTTGTTTCCAGTTCATGCCCTTCTACAATACAACCTCCGGGGAAACGAAAAAATCCAGGTTTGAGATCGGCGAGTTTTTGAACAAGATCCGCGCGTAATCCGCGGGGCCTGTTTTTCCAGGTATTGCGGGGGAATAAAGAGATCATATCCACATCAATTACTCCTTTAACGGAAAACCATATATTCATAGACGCTTTTGCGGAAGTGGCGGTGGCGGTAAATGAAGCTGTATATTCTTTCCATTCACTGCCTCCAATCTGAATATTGCTGCTTCCGATCGTTTCCCCCTTTTCATTTTGCAGTTCAATCTTTATTTTATTCGCATTCCCATCATTCATTCTTGCGAGCATTGAAAAATCATATTGCTCACCTTGTTTAATTCCCATTCCGCGAAATCCTTCATTTTTTAATCCATAAATTCCATTATCCGAAGAAACGGAAATCCGGGCAATTCTCGGGTTGGATGGCTTACCGGAACCTCTGTTCAGAATTAATAATGATCCATTGTTTTCATTTAATATCTTCCATCCCATCAATGGATTATTAAATTCAAAAGAACGGTTTTTAACAAGTTCCGCGTATACACCACCATCCGCCGCAAAGTTGATATCTTCAAAAAATACGCCCCACATAGTAGATTGGATTTCCGCTACCGGCTGACCGGCTTTGACCGTAAAACCAATTGAATTTTGTCCATAAATAGCGCTCATACAAATACCGGATAAAAGAAAACTAAAGAATTGTTTCATATTTAAATTTTACAGTTAATTGAGAATAATTATTTTATATTTTTAATCATTCCCGGTTTGATTTGTCATTTATCGCTTTCCATTGTTGCCGCCTGACCAACACAACAACAGTCTACCAAAATGCTGTGTACAATGCAGCTAATATACCAATTATAATAACGGATAAAACCACAAAACCCGGCGAAACACGAAACATGGATTTATCCACTTCAATTACAGGAGTATCGTCTTTATTTGGATTAACAAGACTCATAACGATCATTATCAAAAGTATCAATACAAATGTTATGGTCATCCGGTCCAGAAACGGGTAATCCGGGAAAGCGCCATTTGTCCAGGTAGGTAGAAATTTTAATATTGTTGAAATAGGAATTGTAAGTAAAGCGCCGGCCATTGCCGCGGCTGCAGTAGTTCTTTTCCAGAAAAATCCAAGCAAAAATATGGCCAGTACACCAGGTGAAATAAACCCGACATATTCCTGTATAAACTGGTATGCCTGGTCGAGCGATTTTAATGCCGGCGTTACAATAGCAGCCGCCAGCATGGAAATGATCACCGCCCACCTTCCTATTAGAACCAGTTTTCTTTCTGAAGCTGTTTTATTGAAATATTTACGATAAATATCCAATGAAAAAATAGTGGATATGCTATTTGCTTTACCAGCGAGTGAGGCTACAACAGCGGCCGTGAGCGCGGCAAATGCAACACCTTTTAAACCGGCAGGCAATAAATTCATTAATGTGGGGTAAGCATGATCGGGCTTAATGATACCGGCAGCATCAGCCATTTCCTGTTGAAACATTCCATTCTGATGCAATACATACATGGTAATGCCAGGCAACACCGCGATAACAGGAATTAATAATTTTAAAAATGCGGCAAATAAAATTCCTTTGCGCGCAGTTTTCAAATCGGCGCCCAATGCACGTTGCACGATATATTGATTACATCCCCAATAAGCCAGGTTATTGATCCACATACCGCCAATCAATACCGATAATCCCGGTAATTCTTTATAATGCGGATTGGAAGAATCAAAGATCATATGAAAATGGGTGGGCGCTTCTTTGCGTAGTAAAGCGAGCCCTTTTAAAATGTTTTTTCCATAACCAAAATGTTCTGATAACAATGAAAGTGCCAGGTAAGTAGTCACCAATCCGCCGATGATCAGCACCAAGACCTGTATCACATCCGTATAGCCGATCACCTTCATGCCACCTAAAGTAACCACCACGGAAAAAAGGCTTAATCCCACAATGGCCCATTCAAAACTGACAGGTGATATAGATGAAATGGCAAGCGCGCCGAGATAAATAATAGAAGTAAGATTTACAAATACATATACCAGTAACCAGAAAACCGCAAGTACGGTACTTACCTGGTCATTATACCGCCTGGATAAAAATTGAGGCATGGTAAAAATCCTGTTCTTAAGATAAATCGGTATGATAAATACCGCAACCACAATTAAAGTGGCTGCGGCCATCCATTCATAAGTGGAAATGGCAAGCCCAAGCGCAAAACCGGAACCGGACATCCCGATAAAATGTTCGGCTGAAATATTGGAAGCAATGAGCGAAGCGCCGATCGCCCACCAGGTAAGGGAACCTTCTGCCAGAAAAAAATCTTTTGAACTGGCAGTGGCTGATTTTTTCTTATGATAAATATAATAACCATACGAGGCAACTAAGATAAAATAAATAAAAAATACAATATAGTCAGCAGGTTGCAGGTTGTTCATGGCAATTTTTTCTATTGGTAAAAAATACATTTACCAAAGCAGTTAGTAAATCCAGTTCATTAATGATCCCAAAGAATCAGCATCTAAATTTATTGAATAAAAAAATAAAAGCTGAGACAAAAAAGCAGGAGAATAATAAAATAATAAAAACCGGCAGTACCGGTTTTATTATTTTATTGTATTAAAAGTAAAAATTAAAATTTCAGTGTTTGCGGAAGGTACTTTGCAGCAAGATCTTCATAATAAGAACGCAACTTATTCCAATCCGGTGGTTCAGGGCATTTTGAGTACAGATCATAAGGGTTGAATAATTTTACCCATTTCAGCATCTGCCTGTCATGATCATCAAGCAAATGATCGTATGCACCTTCCCGGTGCCATGCATAAAAGGAATGATAGCGCAGCATATACAACCCCTGCTCCGGCAAATAATTTTTCAGCATCTGGTACACATATTCATCATGTCCCCATGACATCGTCACATTTCTTAAGCCACAGTTAGGTTCGTACACGCCATACTTTGTGTTATACCGTTCGTTATTATAATCGGGATTATTTTTAAAAAATTCAGGATACACTATTTTATCGGAATAAGCGCAACCAACCGGAAAAGTATCGCCTACCACAGCCCATTGCGGTTCGCCAAACAAGCAGAGCACTTTACCCATATCATGCATCAATCCTGTAAGTACCATCCAATCCGGATGCCCATCAGCGCGTATGGCTTCAGATGTCTGCAGCAAATGCTGAAACTGGTCCAGATCGGTATCGGGATCGGAATCATCCACCAACTGATTCAAAAAATTAAAAGCATCCCAAACGCTCATTTCCTTCTTATCAAACTTCAGGTAATCCGCTCTTTTTTGTTGCACAAAATCAAAGGTTTGATACGTGTGATTCAGGCGATAAAATTCTTTTACGGTATCTCTTGCCGGATCTTCATAATTGCGGTATTCATCCTTAGATCTTGTTGTAGCAATTGTTTCCGGATCCGGATAGCGCAAAAGCACATCGTCTTCCCATTCATCCAGACTATTTAGTGGATTTACTTCGGAGAAATTATTTGCATTCATAAACAGAAATTAAATTATTTAAAATTAATTTTTCTTCAAGTTAGTTACTGATAAAACGGATCGTTCAAAAAATGAAAGATGCATCAGCAATATCCGATTTTTTTATCAAAAATGATTATATGCCAGATTTTTTTTAAGACATTTAGCAATAACCAGGAAAATGCGTGGATTTTTTGACATCAAAAGGATTCATGTAAATGCGTATCCAGGAGAAAAATATTTTTGAACCGGGCGCCATTGCTGCTATGAAGCTTTTCTTGCGTCGCACACTTGTACTGTTGATTTTCTATTCAACAAAAATCTTCAATATTGCTTTTGTTTCAATCATTTTTTATGCGGCTAAAGCCGGAAAAGGTTTTTATTTTTGAAACCGTCGGCTAAAGCCAGACGGCAATTTCTCTATAATTCAAAGACTTTTAAATCTGTAATTATTCTTTATCCATTGCCATTGGCTTTAGTCAACGGCAACTTGAGGTTTTCAGTAAGGCTTTGGCCCCATTTTTAGATCATTGTTTCCATACATTTCCGAAAAAGATCCGGAGCATTGTAATCCGGAACAAACGCAATTATATTGGACAAATGCTCAAATTCTTCCGGCTGATGCAGTGTGGTAAGTACAACGCATTGCATACCCGCATTCAAAGCAGCCTCCACACCTTTCGGCGCGTCTTCAAAAACAATACAATGTTTCGGAGCTACATTCATTTTATCCGCACATTGCAACCATGTTTCCGGATGCGGTTTGCTTCGATCAACATGATCGGCGCTTACCAAAACATCAAAATAATCTCTGATCCCAAGATTGTCTATTACAAAATCAATATTGAACATAATGGCAGCCGAACCAATAGCCATGGGAATATTGTTATTCCTTGCCTGCAATAAAAATTTTCCCAATCCGGGCAATAATGCAAGGTGTGGCCGGAATTGCTGCTGATATTTCTTTTCCTTTTCAAAACTCATTTTTTTCTTCTCCGCTTCACTAAATTTCCCGGGGAATATCCGTTCGAGCAACTCATTATTTTTACCGTAACATTCTTGTTTTACCCGCTCAAGGCTAAGATTTGCACCAAGATTGTTTAATATTTCATGCCAGGCGATAATATGATATTGCATATCATCAATCATGGTTCCGTTCAGGTCAAAAAGAAAAGCTTTGTTATAAGGTTTCTGCATGTTAGATCAATTACAATTGCAACAATACAACCATTCAACAAGGTAACAATGTATCAATGCAACCATTATAGCACTGTAAAAACTAAAGCAATAGCATTTTCCAATAATTGAATCACTAACAATGTATCAATGCAACCATTATAGCAAAGCAAAAACTAAAGCAATAGCAATTTTCCAATAATTGAATCACTCTTCCAGTTCTTTATGCTCACCCGGTTTATAACCGGCATGGAGATCAGCCAGTTTTTTCTTTCCATAAGTGATCCTCGTGATCAATACAAATAATACGGGCACTACAAAAATGGCAAGTGTAGTAGCGGCAAGCATTCCGCCAAATACAGTCCAGCCGATGGTTTTACGGGATTCCGAAGCGGCGCCGGTGGCAAAAGCCAATGGCAATACCCCAAGGATAAAAGCAAGCGATGTCATTACAATAGGACGTAAACGCAACCTGACAGCCGCTATGGTAGATTTTATTAACCCCATACCAATGTCTACTCTGTCTTTGGCATATTCTACAATTAAAATAGCATTTTTTGCCGCCAGGCCAATAAGTGTGATTAAACCAATTTGCGCATAAATATTATTTGTGAGATTGGGCAATAAACTAAGCGTAATGATGGAACCCAGCGCGCCAATAGGCACCGCGAATAAAACGGAAAATGGCACGGACCAGCTTTCATACAACGCTGCCAGGAAAAGAAATACGAAAATGAGTGAAATGGCGAAAATGATAACGGTCTGATTTCCCGCATTTATTTCTTCACGGCTCATTCCGGAAAATTCATACCCATAACCATTGGGTAAATATTTTGCGGCGGTTTCCCTTAATGCCTGTAAAGCCTGGCCGCTGCTATAGCCTTGTTTGGCGCCGCCGTTTATTTCAATTGACCGGTAAATATTATAATGCGATATCAATGCGGGGCTTTCAATTACTTTGCTGACAACCAAAGAACCCAACGGAATCATATTTCCCTGGCTGTTGCGTACATAATATTTTTCAAATTCGCCAAGCGATGTACGGTAAATGCTGTCTGCCTGTGCCACCACTCTGAAATTCCTTCCATACAAATTAAAATCGTTGATATAAGTACTTCCCAGCAGAGTTGCCATTGTATTATACACATCAGAAATGGAAACGCCTAACTGTTTTGCTTTATCGCGGTCAACATTTATCTGGTAAGTGGGCGTATTGGCAGTGAAAAAAGTAAATGCATTATCTATCTCCGGGCGCTTGTTTGCCTCTGCTACAAAATTTTGAGCCACCTGCGCAAATTGCCGGATACTGTCATTGCTGGTAGTCTGCTGCAATTCCATTGTAAAACCTGCGGTACGGCCAAGACCGGGAACCGCGGGTGGAGAAATTGCCAGGATTCGTGCTTCTTTTATATCAGCCGTTTTCTGATAAATCTTCTTAATAACGCTTTGCGCATTATGCTCCTTGCCCTTGCGGTCATCCCAGGGTTTTAATAACACAAACAGGGTTCCTACATTGGGTTGATTTGAAGAACTGATGATATTTACTCCCGCCAATCCGCCTACTACATTTACTTCCGGAATGGCTTGTATCCTCTCTACTAACTTTCTCAACATATCAATGCTGCGCGTGGTGGAAGCCGCTTCCGCCATCTGGTATGTAACATAAACCCGGCCTTCATCTTCCGGCGGAATAAAACCACTTGGCTTTTTTTCAAAAAGAAAAATCAGGGCCACAAATACAATGGCAAGCATTATTAATACATAAGGCGTTTTTCTTATCCAGTGCGCCACACCTCTTGTATAAGACGAAGTGATTTTTGCCAAACGGCTATTAAAAGCGATGAAGAATTTTTCCAGGAGATTCTTTTTTTCATCTTTCCCTTTTGAATGTTTTAGCAATAAAGTACATAATGCCGGTGTAAGCGACAAGGCAACAAACGCTGAAATAATTACTGATACTGCAATGGTGATGGCAAACTGCTGATACAATCTGCCTACGATACCCGGCAAAAAACCTACCGGTACAAATACAGAAGCCAATATCAATGCGATAGCGATTACAGGAGCCGAAATCTCTTTCATCGCTTTTTGCGCGGCTTCTTTTGGGGCTAAATTATTATGATCTATGTTGTGCTGAGTAGCTTCCACCACTATGATCGCATCATCCACAACTATGCCGATAGCCAAGTACAAAAGCGAATAAGGTAAGTGTGTTTATTGTAAAGCCGAAAATAATAAAAAAGGTAAAAGTGCCTATCAAAGAAACCGGAATGGCAAGCAATGGAATGATGGTGGCGCGCCAGTTTTGCAGAAACAAAAACACTACCAGCACCACCAGCCCCAAAGCTTCCAAAAGTGTATAAACCACTTCTTTGATGGAGGTTTTTACTACTGATACCGTTTCCAACGGAATCATATAGTCTACATCTGGCGGGAAAGTTTTTTTCAATTCAACAAGCGCTTTGGTTAATCCTTCATAGGTCTGTAATGCATTGGCATCGGGCGCCTGGTAAATCAATAAAAAAGTGGCGGGTTTCCCATTTACCAGCGCATTGTTACCATAATTAAATTTCCCTAATTCTATTCTTGCGATATCTTTTAGATAAACGATGTTTCCTGTAGCCGGATCAGTACGCACAATAATTTTTTGAAACTGATCCACTGTATTGATGCGGCTGTTGGTAAGTACGCTGTATTCAAAACTTTGGGTGGCAGGCTGAGGAGTTCCTCCAATAGTTCCGGGAGCTGTTTCAAGGTTTTGCTCGTTAATAGCGGCGGCTACATCGCCCGTTGTAATGCCAAGGGCGGCAAGCTTTTCAGGGTTTAGCCATACCCGCATTCCAAAATCATCACCGCGCGATATTATATCCCCCACACCTTTTACGCGCTTTAATGCATCCTGCATATAAATGTTAACAAAATTCCCAATGAATTTGGAATCATGTGTGCCTTTTGGGGAATAAAATGCAAGGGCCACCATAATATCAGGGTTGCGTTTCACCACGGTGACACCCAGCCTCTGTACTGCTGCCGGTAATACTGGCTGCGCTACACTTACCCTGTTTTGCACATCCAGCGCCGCGATGTTGATATTTGTACCCACATCAAAGGTTACCCCAATAGAACTTTGCCCATTGGAAGTGCTGGCGCTTGTTAAATAAGTCATGCCCGGAGAACCATTTATCTGAGTTTCAATGGGTGTGGTGGTGGTTTTTTCCACCGTTTGCGCATCTGCACCCGTAAAAGTGGCAGATACAGAAACGCCCGGCGGCGATATATTCGGATACTGCGCAATCGGCAAATTTAATAATGAAATTATGCCAACGAGCACAATCACAATTGCGATAACAATGGCCATAACCGGTCGCCTGATAAATGTTTCGGCTATCATTTTTTTTATAATGAATGTGAAGCTCCCCGTATGCCCCCCGCCCTAAAGGGAGCTTTAAAAGACGCTGAATATTTTTATCCTGTTTTGAATAGCAAATTCAAAAAGCTATTCTCAAATCCGAAATCCTGCCCCCCGCCCTAAAGGGAGCTTCAAAAGACGCTGAATATTTTTATTCTGTTTTGAATAGCAAATTCCAACAGCTATTCTCAAAATCCTAAATCACAAAATCCCTAAATCACAAATCCTACCTACTACCTCTTGTTTGCCGTAGTAACAACCGCTCCCTCATGCAAATTCAGAACACCATCAACCACAATTTTTTCGCCATCATTTAATCCTTGCTTTACAATAATGCTATCACCAATCTGCCTGCCTAACTGAAGTTTCCGCTGCGTTACCTTAGAACTGTCGCCAAGCACATATACAAAGAATTCACCCAACTGTTCGGTAACGGCTTTATAAGGAATAATGGTCGATTTTGAGGAAGCGCTGCTTTTAACCCTTACTGTGGTGTTCATTCCCGGTTTAAGCATATTTTTTTCATTAGGAAAAACCAATCGCACTTTTATGGTTCCTGTTTGTGGGTCAACGGCCCGGTCTATCAAACTGATGTTTCCGGGATATGGGTACACATCGGGGCTAAAAGCGATTGTAAAAACGGAATCTTTTTTGTTGGTTCCATTTTGCTGTAATTCAATAAAACGGTAAATATCTTTTTGGCCCACTGCAAAGTCCACTGCTATCGGATTATCAGTAGATACTGTATTTAAAATGGTTTGACCGGCCACTACGGCTGTTCCCTTTTTTACCTGCGAAATACCGATAGTGCCGTTGAAAGGCGCATAGATAGTGGCAAATCTTACATTTGATTGAATGCTGGCGACACTTGCTTTTGAAGCTGCCACTTGTTTTTGAGCGGCATCCAGCGCGGCATCGGCATAATCTACCTGTTGCTTTGCAATGGCATCATGCTTGTCCAGTTCATGATACCGGTCCGCATCTTTTTGCGCTTTTACTAAATTGGATTCCTGCACCTGCAGGTTGGCCACAGCCTGTTCATAATTGGCTTTGTACACTTCGGCATCTATAGAATACAATTTCTGTCCCTTTTTTACCCTGTCGCCATCTTTAAAATAAATTCCGGTGATATATCCATTTACCTGCGAAGTGAGGTTTATCTGGTTCAATGCTGCTATGGTTCCCGGGTATTCGTCATTATAAACTGCATTGGTGGATTTAACAGCCCCAATAGTTACCGGTATTGCAGGCGGAGGTCCCTGCTTTGGTTGATCCTTCTTATTAGAACAGGAAGAAAGAATAAAAATAATACCTGCAAAAAGAAATATAGAATCATGCTTTAATTTCATATGCATCGGTTTTAGAAATTTATATTTCCCAACGCCTGAGCCACGTCTATTTTACTGGAAAGTACCTGGTAGAGCGCATTATAATAATTAATCCGCGCCGTTCGCAAATCCGTTTCCGCATTAATAACATCTAAATAGGTTTTTACTCCCGAACGATATTGCAATTGAATGACCCCATACACTTCATTAGCCAGGGAAAGATTTTCCTTAAGGATGGTATAATCGTACAGGTTAGTTTTATAAGACGCTAAAGCCTGTTCGTACTGTGTGTTAATTGAATCCTGGATACTACGTATGGAATTGTCCACTTGTGTTATCTGAAATTGAGCCAGTTTTATTTGTTGCACCCTTTTTCCGCCCTGGAAAACAGGAATTGAAAACAAGATGCCGGCGTAAGAATTGGGATAAGACAGGCTGTATAATTTGCTGAATTGATTGTTGAGGTAGTTGAGGTTGTAATTTCCATAAGCGGAAAGATCTGGCAGGAATGCCCATTTATAATATTGAAGGTTGTATTGCTGCAATTTTTTTTGCGTCTGCAGCAATTGTATTTCAATCCTGTTATTGAAATTGATGTTTTGTGCAGTATCAATAAAAATTTCCTTTTCCATTTTGGTAGTATCATACATCAACTGAATCTCTTCTGAAAAAGGGTAACCCATTAATTCTTTCAGGTAAGCATACTTAGCTTTTAACGATTCGGAAATGGATTTTTTCTGCGCCTTTGCATTATTTAAAGAAATGCTTGCTTGTTTATAATCGGTTTTATCTACAATACCACTTTGATATTGGTAATAAGCATCTTTATAGCTTTGCCCTATACGAATGATGTCCTCCTCCGAAACCCTCAATTGCTGCATGGTAAGTATCAAATCATAAAAAGCTTTGCTTACCAGCACGGCGATAATTATTTTTTGCTCCCTTGTACTTTGATTTGCAAAAAGCCGTACATCCTTTGCCGACCGCGAAGCGAGCAGTACATCTCTGTTGAAAATATTCTGTGTGGCGCCAAACTGCAAACCTGAAGTATTTACGGATCCTGAATGAACAATCGCGCCATTAAAAATGGTAGTGGGTAATTTAAAATTGTGTTGCAGGCTATAATTAAAATTAATTTGAGGATACCAATCCGCAAGCCTGGTCTTTATGTTTGCTTCAGTAATATCCTCATTAATTTTTGCATTCTGAAGATCCGGATTGTGTTGAAGCGCGTATTGGATGCAATTTTCAATGGTTGCATTTTGAAAAATCGTACCCGTATCATTTTGCTGAGCCGCTAAAATTTGGGGAAATATAATTATAAGCCATAATGAAACTGTTTTAAACTGTCCGCAAACTGCATTTCCGTTCAATTGTTCAAACATGTTTTCAAAATTTTCTGCTCTATAACGAATGATACCGCAATCAATAGTTCAAAAAACCCTAACCATTTTTAAATGTCTTACAGTACTACCATATTTGTACCAGATTAAAAAAATCATACACCGTTTGCTTTCGGCGGAAATACCATTTCCAGTATAACCCCGGCTGGATGTTTATTTACTTAACACCATACTATCAAAATGAAGTTAAAATATATGTTATAAATTTTTTATTTAATTTGGTTTATTCCTTATTTTTAAAAAGTCATTACCAAAGCAACATGCACTTTGAATATTTTTTGATTATTTACCAGGTTCGGTTCCCTGTTAACCTCCTTGATACAGGAGCACGTTGGAGTTTTTATGCCCGTTAAAGAAAGAGTGATCAACCAATTACCTGCCATTTGAAACAAACTCATTGAAATTAAAACTTATTGAAATGGTACGATTTATTCTTGCATTACTATATATTTTCTTTTTTTATATAGAGGCAATCTCACAGGTTGAGCCAATCAAAGAACATTCCTTTATTCTTCTTGGAGATATAAAAGGCAGAGATACAGGAATAATAATACTTATGTACCCCATAATGAATACTAACCAGTGGCATACCGACACCGCTTTCATTCATAATGGTAAGTTTCAATTTGCTGGTAAAATATCCGAGCCAAGTTTTTGTGTATTAAGGGGCTCGCCTAAAGATGGGAATTATGCCAATTTATTTCTGGAGATTTGCAAACAATATATTTCCATTGAAGAAAACAAATTTGATGGCTTTAAAATGTCAGGTTCCTTTACTCAAAAACAGGCAGATACATTAAAGGAGCAAACGAAAATTATTGACATAAAAAATAAGGAATTGAAGGAAGAATACGATTTCTTAATACAAGCGCTACCAAAAATAAATGATTCTATAAGTAAATTAAAAGCGCAGGATAAAATTAATCAAATAGGAACAAGGTTAAATGAAGACCGTAAAAATGAGCAGCTATTATTTATATCTGCACATTTTGATTCTTATGTAAGCCCGACTTACTTATATTCTTTAATGATCGGTCGCCAACTGGCAACCGATTCAGTAGAAAGTCTCTATAATAATTTTTCAGTTAAAATTAAGAATGGTAAAGCAGGGAAATTAATATCGGAAGAATTAAATAAAAGAAGGGGAAATATAAAAGCGGATAATTTTATAGCAAATGATATTCGTGATAAAGAAATTTCACTGAATGGTTTAAATAATCAGTATGTGTTGCTTAACTTTTGGGCCAGTTGGTGCGCCCCGTGCATTAAAGAAATACCTGATTTGAAAAGAGTGTTAAACAGGTATAATGCAAAAGGATTTAATATAATTAATATATCACTTGATAGTAAGAAAAAGGACTGGATTCAGGCCGTAAAAAAATATGAAATTCTAGAATTCCATAATGTGCTGGTGAATGATGATATAGAAAAAAAGTATTCAAATGTAAAGCAACCTATCCCCAGTCAATTATTGATTAATAGAGAGGGTTTTATTATCTGGAATTCAATGAATGAATCTTCTCAATCTCTAGAAAAGACTTTAGAGAACGAATTTAAAAAATGATAAAAATGTCCTTTACATAGTTTTTAAATTGAATATAAAATGCTAAGAAAAAAATTTAAACTATTACTACTGCTTACAATGCTTCTGAAAACAGCAGTTGGTATATGCCAGGAGATTAAAGTGCCTTTACAAAGCAAGAATTGGGATTATGCTTTCAAAAGCTTTATTAGTTTTAATACAAAATCCTTTACTAACTCGAATCATGTTGATTCTCCCTACATCCTGAAGGATGGTAGCATTCTGCCATATTATAAAGAAATTAAATCAACCATTCAATACGATTCCACAGGAAACGTTGCTGCTTATTTAAATATATTATTGGGTTTATCCACAAATGATGAAGTGGTAATTGTTATTGACAATAATTATAATGATGATTTTGCCGATGACCCGGTAAATAAATTTCAACTTGATTCAACAATAAAAAACAAAACAGACTTATTTCTGAAATTACCAACGGTGGTTGTTGATTCAATTAAGATTGTGGACAAGGAAAACAAAATCCGGTACAGGAGTATTCAATTAAAATTAGCTCCATCCACTCCCAATCCCGGTGGACTAATTGATAAATCAACCTTTTTAACCCAGGATTTTTTGATTGGTTTTTATGTACTGGATTACTATTCGGGAACATTTGAAATAAATACCCATTCCTATGAAATAGCTATTGTTCCGCATCCGTTAGTTTTTAATTTCTATTCGTATCCTGACTTAAAATTTAACGACACTAATACCAGTTTTTTGATATATAAAAATGGTATCGTTAAAGATTCATTGCTTTTTTCAACTTCTGCTGTTCTTCGCGCCCTTAGAAACAAGGAGCATACTTTTACGGTAGAAGACAAATATTTAACTGTTAAGAAAGTTGAAACGGACAGCAATTATGTTTTGATAGAAATTAAGAACGATAAACCCTTAACAGAAGCATCGATTGTTGAAGACAACTACAATAATGACAACCATGTGTTTACTTCTTTCTCAGTATTAAAAAGAATGATAACCGAAATAGACATCCGGTCAAATAAATATACCATTATTGAATTTAGCGGTTCGTGGTGCGTGCCTTGTCAAATGATATTACCCAAAGTGAAAGAATTGGTAACGACTCTTCCGGCGAACATAAAATTCATAACTGTGGCTGTTGAGGATGAGGAAAAGAAGGCAATTCAATATTTTGATACGCATAAGCCCCAATGGGAATTCATTTATGAAAACTTTGATTGTCCGAATGACAGATCCTGTTTTCGAAAAATTTTCAATGTTGGCGCTTTTCCAACATTTGTAATAATAAATAATGCTGGAAAAGTAGTTTTCAAGGAAGCTGGGTCTGAATCTATTGAATTATTAAAAAAGAAAATAAGCACATTAAATTAAACTTTTAATATACCAGATGAATTGCGATAATAAACCTTCAAATGAAGCATCAGGAGAGTGAACCCATCAAAAAAAAGGCCTGCTGAATCAGCAGGCCTTATAGTAGGTTTAAGAAAGATCGCTTTATGCTATGCGTTTAACATTCACGGCGTTCAAGCCTTTTCTGCCTTCCTGTACGTCGAATTCAACGCGGTCATCCGCTTGAATCTGGTCGATCAAACCGTTGGCATGTACAAATGTTTCTTTGTTGGAGTTATCATGTTTAATAAAACCAAAACCTTTTTCTTCGTTGAAGAACTTTACAGTTCCTACAATTTTTGTGTCCATTGTAAAATTTAAATGTAAATAATTAGGAAACAAATGTACCATTAATTATTTCTCTCGCCTAATTAAAAAAGGTTATGGAATAGTGAATTAAAAAATCTGCTTATTCATTTGGCTCCATTTTACAAGTTAACTTCTGAATTTTATAAGGATTCATGTTACTCAAATTCCTAATTCATTTAGAATGTACCTACTTTTACGGAACAATTATTAATTGAATGAAACGATTTCTTTTTATTTTATTTTTCTCCATTACGGTTATTCATTTGCAGGCACAGGTTATTATTAACCGGGATAAGGATATTGAACAGATGGTACTTGAAGTAAATCCGGACTCATTGCGCTTTTATATTAATTCACTGGTTTCCTTTGATACCCGCAATACACTGAGTACTCAAACTAATGCAAAAAAAGGGATCGGTGCAGCGAAGAAATGGGTTTTGCAACAATTTCAGCATTTTGCAAAAAATTCAAATGGAAGGCTTACTGCTTATATTGATAGTACCATTTACCAACCGGATGGTAAAAGAGTAGATCGTGCCATTAACCTGGGAAATGTAGTTGCCCGTTTGCAAGGCACCGATCCAAATGATCCGCGAATCTTTATTATCAGTGGTCATTTGGATAATATGCGTTCCAATGTAATGGACAGCGTTCATTCTGCTCCCGGCGCCAATGATGATGGCAGTGGCTGCGCCGCCGTACTGGAATGCGCCCGCATCATGAGTAAACGGTCGTTTCCCGCTACCATCATTTTTGTAACGGTCAGCGGCGAAGAACAGGGACTACTCGGGTCAAAATATATGGCCGATAAAGCAAAACTGGAAAACTGGAATATTGAAGCGGTATTAAACAACGACATCATGGGAAGCAATAACAGCAGCGAAACCAATATCATCAACAATACACAGGTGCGTGTTTTCAGCGAAGGATTGCCTTTTTACCAATTGGAAGAAAATGGAAAAATGATCCGCTCAATGGGCTGGGAAAATGATGGAAAAGCCAGGCAACTGGCGCGCTATGTAAAAGAAACCGGCGAACGCTATGTAGACAATCTTGAAGTGGTAATGATCTACCGCAATGACCGCTTTTTGCGCGGCGGTGATCATAGTCCTTATGTGGAAAATGGTTTTGCAGCGGTGCGCATTACTGAAATGAATGAAAATTTTTATCATCAGCACCAGGACGTAAGAATGGAAAACGGTATTCAGTATGGAGATCTTGCCGGAGTTTATTGATTATGAATACTTAAGAAAAAACACTGCTTTAAATTTATCCACGCTGGCAAACCTTGCAAAATCTGCTTCCCGGCCGCAACAGGTAAAAATTGATGTAAAAAAGTTAACCAATTTCACACATCTTTCCTGGGAAGCGCCCCGGTTTGGAACAGTGAAAGGATATTATATTTTAATGCGGGAAACTACCAGCGCGGTATGGCAAAAAAAGATTTTCACCACACAAACTGAAATAAAATTGCCCTATTCTAAAGACAATTATTTTTTTGCCGTTCAATCGGTTAATGAAACAGGAAATGAAAGCCTGGCAGTAGTTCCGGTTGTAGCAAGATAATTTTTTTACTGCATAATAAAGTAGATTTTTTTGTACCGGGCAACATGGACTAATATGCGGCTTTAGTACTAACCTTTGCGCCCTTTGCGCCTTTGCGTGAAAAAAATCTCACGAAAGGCGCAAAGGGAAAATTATATTTCCCTGGCATTTTCAAAGCCATCTATTTGGCCGCTCGGGGATGTAAATACAACCCGGAATGACCGGAAAAACAATAGCTTTGACCATCCTATTGACGAGTATCCACCCAAGCATCATTTTTACATGAATCAGAAAACAATATTACGCAGCGAATGCAAGACCTTTAATGAACTTACAGCGCCGGAATTATATAAAATTCTTCAATTAAGAAATGAAGTGTTTGTTGTAGAGCAGCAATGTGTTTTTCAGGATGCGGATGATAATGATCAGCTTGCATATCATCTAATGGAATGGGAAAATGAAAAACTTGTTGCCTATGCACGTTTATTTGCTCCGGGGATTGTATATAAAGAAGCTTCCATAGGCAGGATTGTGAGCGCTCCGGCATATCGGAAAAGAGGCATTGGAAAGCAATTAATGAATGATGCGCTGCAAAACTGCATTCGTTTATTTGGTCCGGGAGACCTGAAAATCAGTGCGCAGTGGTATCTGAAAGCGTTTTATGAATCTTTTGAATTTATCCAGGTAAGCGATATCTATCTTGACGACAATATTAAGCATATTCTAATGTGCAGATATAATAATCAATGAATTAATTGATTATTTTGTGAGAAGTAGCCCGTACTTCAAAATCTTTACCATTGAAAACGCAATTCAAAACATCCTGCAGGCATATGGGCTTCCTATGCCTATTATTACCTTTTACCTTAATGTGTTCCGCCCAATTCCATGAAGAAGAATTGGATGATGTTTATGGCAGACATGAATTGTCTTTTGTACTGGGAGCAAGTAATTTTTTGGGCGATATAGGAGGTAATCCCGGTATTGGAAAGGCATTTATTAAAGATTTTACATTTAAAACCGTTCGGCCGCTTGCAGGATTAGCCTGGGGTTACTATCCGGAAAACTGGTATAAAATTACCGCCGGAATTAATTATACAAGAGTTACTGCGGCTGACAGCCTAATTCGCAATGGTGGTGGCATGGAGCGCTGGCGCTATTATAGAAATCTGAGCTTCAGATCCGATATTTTTGAAGCATATGCAGGTGTGGAAGTGTATCCATTGACCTTAAAACAACGTGAACATGTCATGCAAAGAATCAATCCTTTTATTGGGTTGGGAGTGGGACTTTTTCATTTTAACCCTCAAACCAATTTGAAGGGGCGGTGGATTGACCTGAAAACGTTGCATCTTGAAGGACAAAACATGCCGGAATATCCTGACAGGAAAGAATATTCACTTACTCAGTTTTATATTCCTTTTTCCCTTGGCATAAAATATTATCTCAACAACCGGCTTTCCTTATCTATAGGCGCCACTTTCAGAAAAACATTTACAGATTATATTGATGATATTAGTACTACGTATGTTAATCCCGCTATATTCGACAAAAACCTTTCAGCAGATAATGCAATATTAGCAAGGCAATTGTATTCCCGCTCCATCACTCCATGGAAGGTAAAACCAGGAATTGAAAAAGCGGATAACCGGGATAAAGATTCTTATATTTCCATGTATATCAGCCTGCACATTACATTTGATAAATACTTCAAATTTTATTATGGTGGGATGTGATGAGGTTTGAGGTGTCAGGTAGTTGAGGTATGAGCATGAGCTTCAGCTCATTCCTTCTTTTCCATTCATTCATTTTTCATTCTTCATTCTTCATTCCTCATTTACCACTAATCACTAACCATTTCCCCTTCCAACTCCGCCTTCAGATATTTTGCCGTATAACTTTCTTTATTCCCAATCATTTCCTCTGGAGTGCCGGTAAATAATATATTCCCACCTTTATCTCCACCTTCAGGGCCGAGATCAATCAGGTGGTCAGCCACTTTTATTACATCCAGGTTGTGCTCAATCACCAATACCGTATTTCCTCTGTCCACCAGTTTATTCAATACATTCAAAAGATGTTGAATATCAGAAAAATGCAACCCCGTAGTAGGTTCATCCAGTATATACAATGTCTTCCCTGTATCTTTTTTACTCAGTTCTGTAGCCAGCTTAACCCGCTGCGCTTCTCCCCCGCTTAATGTAACTGCCGACTGACCTAAAGTGATGTACCCCAATCCTACATCCTGCAGCACTTTTATTTTCCGGAATAAATAAGGTACAGGCTGAAAAAATTCGCAGGCTTCATCTACCGTCATATTTAAAACATCACTGATGGATTTTCCTTTAAAACGTATTTCGAGCGTTTCACGGTTATAACGTTTGCCATTGCATTTTTCACAATGCACATATACATCCGGAAGGAAATTCATTTCTATTACCCGCATTCCACCGCCCTGGCAAACATCACAGCGGCCGCCTTTTACGTTAAAGGAAAAACGACCGGCATTATAGCCGCGGATTTTAGCTTCAGGAATAGAGGCAAATAAAGTGCGTATTTCTGTAAAAAATCCGCAATAAGTTGCAGGATTGCTGCGCGGTGTGCGGCCAATAGGCGCCTGGTCAATTTCTATAACCTTATCTATAAACTCCAGGCCTTCAATGGCTTTGTATTCAAGCGGGTTGGCTTTCGATTTATAACAATATTTTGAAAGGATAGGATATAAGGTTTCATTGATTAAAGTAGATTTTCCACTACCGCTTACTCCGGTTACCACTATCAGTTCTCCCAGTGGAAAACTAACATCCACTTCTTTAAGGTTGTTTCCATTCACTCCCTTTAAAACCAAAAATTTACCATTCCCATTTCTTCTCGTAGCAGGCACTTCAATCGTTTTCTTGCCGCTCAAAAAAAGAGCAGTCTCAGATCCTGAGTTCACTATTTCAGCTGGTGTTCCAGAGGCAACAATATGCCCGCCATGCTTGCCGGCTGCCGGACCAATATCCACCAAATGATCGGAAGCGAGCATGATATCCTTATCATGTTCCACTACGAGTACACTATTGCCAATATCGCGCAAATGTTTCAGGGCGCTGATCAAGCGATGATTGTCTCTTTGATGCAGGCCGATAGAGGGTTCGTCCAAAATATAGGTAATTCCCTGCAATTGTGATCCGATCTGAGTAGCCAGCCTGATGCGTTGCGATTCGCCCCCGCTAAGCGTGCGCGCCGACCTGTTGAGCGATAAATAAGTAAGCCCCACATCCAGTAAAAACTGCAATCTTTCCCGGATCTCTTTCAACACATCCCTTGCAATTTGATTTTGTTTTTTTGTAAGTCTTTTTTCAATATCCTGAAACCATGTTCCTAGTTTTTCCAGATTCCATTCACTTATTTCGGAAATATTTCTTTCATCTATTTTAAACCAGGTACTTTCTTTTTTCAAACGTGTTCCCAGGCAGGTGGGGCAGGTTTTCAATTCCATAAATTTCTCCACCCAATCGCGCATGCCTTCCGTACTTCCTGTGCTGCCGAACCAGCGTTTCAACATGGGAATGATCCCTTCAAACTCTTCCTGGTAAGGATTGCTTTCCACGCTTTCATCAAATTCCATATTATCATCCTGCAGGCCGGATTCATTGCCATACAATAACACATTCAAGCCTTTTTCAGGAAGATCTTTAATGGGCTTATCCAGGCTTATTTTATGTTTTTTAGCAAGTTGCTGCACATTGCGGTACATATAAGCTTCCCGCTCTTCGCCCAAAGGAGCAATACCGCCTTCTTTAATACTTTTATTTTTATCCGGCAATACGGCTTCCATGCTTACCGAATACACTACGCCCAATCCTTTGCAGGTGGGGCAGGCGCCATAAGGAGAATTAAAAGAAAATGCATTCGGCGAAGGCTCTTCATAACTGATTCCTGTATCCTGGCACATGAGCTGCCTGGAATATTGTACCAGCAGTTCGCCATTTTCATTTTCAGGTTTGGTCTTATTCTTTTTTGCGGTTGATTCGCCATTAAGATCCACCAGTATAAACATCAAATCTTTTCCAGTGCGAAGCGTTTGCTGAACGCTTTGACTAACGCGCACCTTCATTTCATCGGTTACCGGCAGCCGGTCTATTACCACTTCAATGTCATGAATTTTATAGCGGTCAACCTGCATGCGCGGTTTTATATCCAGCACTTCCCCATCCACTCTTACTTTTAAAAACCCTTTTTTACGGATATCTTCAAACAGTTCGCGATAATGGCCCTTTCTGCCTCTTACCAATGGCGCCAGCAGGCTGATCTTTTTGTCTTTATATTTTTGAAAAATATCATTTACAATTTCCTCTTCACTAAACTTCACCATTTTTTTTCCCGTATTATAACTATAAGCTTCTCCTATACGGGCGTACAAAAGCCGGAGAAAATCGTACACCTCCGTAATGGTTCCTACAGTAGAACGGGGATTTTTATTGGTTGTTTTTTGTTCAATTGAAATTACGGGGCTAAGTCCGGTGATCTTATCTACATCCGGTCTTTCCATATCACCCATAAACTGCCGGGCATAGGCGCTGAAGCTTTCCATGTATCGCCTTTGCCCCTCATTATAGATCGTATCAAAAGCAAGCGAAGATTTTCCACTTCCACTCACACCGGTGAAAACTACCAGTTTATTTTTTGGAACGGAAATATCAATATTCTTTAAATTATGCTCACGCGCGCCAAAAACCTCAATCAGTTCTTCCTCAATATTATTTGCAGCCAGGTCGACCGCTTTATTATTTTTTGCCATTTTTTTGTATAATGCGAAATTAAGAACAAAGCGCTTATGCAAAAGTTGGTAATAAAAATAATAACGTTAATAAATTTATTGCCGGATTTTGGGGATTTTACCTGGCGCAGGTCTGTGCCAACCTATTACTTGATTTAAAATTCAGCGACTTATTAAAATTACCTGCAGACAACCTTGCCTGATTTAAAATTGTAGCCATACTTCGCTTCTACGTAAAACAAGTAACTTCATGGCACAGGTCGGGAGACCTGCGCCAGAGCCAGCGCTTATGCAAAAGTTGGTAATAAAAATAATAACGTTAATAAATTTATTGCTGATTTTGGCTGATGGCTGTTGGCTATTGGCTATTGGCTTTTAGCTAACGGCTAATAGCTAATAGCTAATGGCTCTTAATGAACATTTGAATAAATTAATTTTCCCTTTTGCGCGTTTTGTTCAAAAGCAGTTAAATCATCTGAACTTATCAGCACGTTTTTCCCATTGCAATCATAAGTATAGGCAAAAATGCCGCCGCTGCCTAAAGCCATCGTAATGTAAAATATGGGTTGGTTTTGATAAGAAGTTGTAATGATTTTACCCATATAATTTCCATCGTATTTTTTGGTCAGTTTATCTTCCTCTGCTTTGGAAATAATTTCTTTCAACCATTGAAGCGACTGATTGCCGGATCCGCATATTGTACCTGCAATAGCCATAGCATGCTCAGTCTGTTGGTTCAGCAGATCAGCATTATTCTTTTTACTGCAATTAAAATGAAAAATAAATAAGATTATAAAAATAAGTGCAAGCGATCGCCCTCTTGGTAAAAATAAAACAAGAACAGATAAACATTTCTTCATAAATAAGCTTTTTGGTTATTCACAATATAAAGCATTTTTTAAATTTGTAAAAGAAATGTCAAATTCTCTTCCATTGTAATTACATTCATAACCAATAAATTTTCATACGTAATGCAAAGAAAGCAAATCAACAAAAAATAATTTGGCATAATGTTTGGCTTTTGGGAAGGAAATTTGAATTTATGAAACGGATCAATTTAGCCATAATGGTTTTTATTATTTCAGGATTACTGCTTTCATCCTGTAAAACGATGAATAAAACACAGAAAGGGGCCGTAATAGGCACAGCAGGCGGAGCAGCTGTGGGTGGCGTGATAGGAAAAGCATCCGGAAATACAGCGCTCGGAGCAATAATCGGTGCAGCCGTAGGTGGAGGAGCCGGAGCCATCATTGGCCGTAAAATGGACAAACAGGCAGAAGAAATTCAAAAAACAATCCCAAATGCCAAAGTGGAAAGAGTGGGTGAAGGTATAGTGGTGGAATTTAACAACAATATACTTTTTGGTTTCGACAGTTATGCGCTTTCTTCCCAGGCAAATGGAACGCTCAACGACCTGGTTACCATTCTCAACAAATATCCTGATACCAATATTGAAGTACAAGGCCATACCGATAATAAGGGAACAGCCGCCTACAACCAGACCTTATCTGAAAAAAGAGCAGGCTCAGTGGCTGCTTATTTATTAAAAAATAATATTGCTTCTTCCCGTATAACGACAAAAGGCTTTGGTTTAACCGCGCCAAAATACAGTAATGATACCGAAGACGGACGCAGTAAAAACCGCCGCGTTGAATTTTTAATCAGCGCTAACGATAAAATGAAAACGGAAGCCAAAAAAGAAACGCAACAATAAAATAAATTTTTGGCGTCAAATATTAAATGAAGAAAAGCAGATAGACTTTCATTTTACTCTTGAAAATTTGTTCAATGTGAAGTTTCATCTGACATTAAATAACTAAAAAAATGAATTTATGAAAAAGACGATTCTTATTATTTCAGCTTTAATAATTACCGGTTTTATGGCGCAAAAAGCACAAGCCCAAAAAACCAGTTTCGGAGTAAGGGCCGGCGTAAATTTTCAAAATATAAACGGACAAAATGCCGCCGGACAAAATTTCAGTAATAAATTAAAAACCGGTTTTAATATCGGAGTGAATGCCGAAATTCCCATCGCGCCTGAGTTTTATTTCCAGCCGGGATTATTATTCTCCACTAAAGGGGCAAAAATTAAAACATTAAGTTCCGACAAGGATGCCGACCTTAACCTCAATTACCTCGAGCTTCCTTTAAACTTACTGTATAAAGCTCCATTAGGAAAAGACAATGTTTTGTTGGGCTTTGGACCTTATTTAGCTTATGGATTAGGCGGTAAACTATAAGATCGGGTCTTCTAGCTCTGATGTAAAATTTAAAAACAATGCCACTACCGAATCCAATACTACATTTTATAAACCACTGGATGCGGGGGCTAACCTGTTGGTAGGATATGAATTTTCAAATAAAGTCTCTGCTCAATTGAATGCCCAGCTTGGTCTTACAAATATTGACGCTTATCATACCGGCGCCAAACAAAAAAATACAGGCTTTGGCATTAGTATTGGGTATAGGTTTTAATAAAGTGAAAGGTCAAAAGTAAAAAGTAAAAGGTCAAAAGTAAAAATTAATAAATTCAATATAAGTTTTAATTGGGACGATGGATCTGGATTGGGTAACAGCTTTGCAAACTTGCAAGGCTGTTTTTTTTTACCATAAATTAAAATGTCCGATTGCTCATATAGCTGACAGCTAAAGGCTCAAAGCCCAAAGCCCAAAGCTCATAGCAAAAAAAGTTTTTAAAATATTTCACTAAAATTGAGTCAATGCCTGCTATCTTTGCAGCAGTTCTTTTTTAATTCTTATCAAGAAAGGCAGAGGGAAATGGCCCGATGAAGCCTTGGCAACCACAGGCAATAATGTTTGAAAGGTGCCAATTCCATCACGTTGACCGCGTGGTAGATAAGCCAGATTAATAGTTTTCTATTCTCATAATTGATTTTTTCAATTATTCTAAATAGTTAAAAGCTCATCTGATTTATCGATGAGCTTTTTTTTGCTCTCCGCAAAATACCCGCACATTAACTTTCATTTCTTTTTCTGGTAAGGAAAATTTATAATTTAAAAAATATTGAAAATCTAAAATAAAGTCCACTAAATTTGTAGATTACGATGAACAATCAAGTTTTAATACTACCCATTCATTCAGTGCCCTATTGTTGTTGCACCTGCCGTTGTATGCCGTAAGGCATCTACTATACTATCAATCCCAGGTATTTACAGTAAACATCTACAAGTTTATTTCATTTCAATATTTTATTCCTTCAAAACTAAAAAAGAAAAAACATGAGTAAGTTACATTTCGAAACATTACAGGTTCATGCCGGACAGGAAGTTGACCCAACTACCAAATCACGTGCTGTACCCATTTATCAAACTACTTCTTTTACTTTCGATAACGCAGAACATGCTGCCAATTTATTCGGACTGAAACAGTTCGGAAATATTTACACCCGTATTATGAACCCTACTACGGATGTATTTGAAAAAAGAATCGCCGCCCTGGAAGGCGGTGTAGCGGCCCTGGCTACTTCTTCCGGACAAGCAGCACAGTTTCTTGCTTTAACCAATATATTACAGGCCGGTGACAACTTTGTTACTTCCTCTCATTTATACGGTGGCTCTTACAATCAGTTTAAAGTTTCTTTCAAACGCTTGGGTATTGAAGCGCGTTTTGCCAACAGCGATGATGCGGAATCTTTTGTTCCATTTATTGATAAAAATACCAAAGCCATTTACCTGGAATCTATTGGTAATCCACGGTTAAGTATTCCTGATTTTGAAAAATTCGCGGCACTGGCTAAAGAATACGATCTGCCATTGATTGTGGACAATACTTTTGGCGCAGGCGGTTATCTTTTCCGCCCGATAGAACACGGTGCCAATATAGTAGTACAGGCCACTACCAAATGGATTGGCGGACATGGCAACTCTATCGGAGGCATCATTGTTGATGGTGGAAATTACAACTGGGGCAATGGAAAATTCCCACAATTTACAGAACCTTCCGAAGGCTATCACGGATTGAAATTCTGGGATGTTTTTGGTGAAGGCAACCCATTGGGATTACCAAATATTGCATTTACAATAAGAGCGCGGGTGGAAGGTTTGCGCGATTTCGGACCTGCACAAAGCCCTTTCAATTCATTTTTACTATTACAAGGCGCCGAAACCTTGTCTTTGCGGATGGAAAGGCATGTGGAAAATACACTCGCATTGGCACAATGGCTGGAAAACCACCCATTGGTGGATTATGTTTGGTATCCGGGTCTTGAAAGCAGCCCTTATCATACGCTGGCTAAAAAATATTTAAAAAATGGCTTTGGTGGTGTTTTAAATTTTGGTGTGAAAGGAGATAAAACAAAAACCGCGGAAGTAATTGACGCATTAAAACTGGCGAGTAACCTGGCCAACGTTGGAGATGCTAAAACATTGGTTATACACCCGGCTTCCACTACCCATGAACAGTTGACTGAGGAAGAACAAAACAATGCGGGCGTGCTTCCTAACCTGATTCGTGTAAGTGTGGGCATTGAGCATATTGATGATATAAAAGCTGATTTTGAACAGGCTTTTGAACAGGTATTTTCTAAAACTTTGGCACAATAATTCAAAATTTTAAAACTTATTCATCCTAAAAACGGATGAATAAGTTTTTAAAAAATCATTATTAAAAAAATAAACAGGACTGAGCATGCCTTTTTTAACTTTTTCAATTGATGGCAAAAGTCATAACGCTACTAAACTGGAAGTTTCAACAAGAGATTTTTCCTTTATTGTAGATGAACCGGAAAACCTGGGTGGGAAAGATGAAGGTCCCAACCCTGTAGAATATTTATTAGGCAGTTATGCGGGATGCCTGAATGTTGTGCTTAATCTGATTGCAAAGGAGCAAAATATCGAAATCAATTCTTTGAATATTCATATCAACGGCGGTATTGATCCGGCGCGTCTTTTTGGTCAGACAAAAAAAAGCCGTGCAGGTTTTCAGTACATCAATGTAAACATTTCCATTGATGCCAACGCTTCTGAAGAGGCTATTAAGGACCTGGTTGAAAAAGCCAAAGATCGTTGCCCGGTGAATGATAATTTATCAAACATTACAGAGATCAATTACAAAGTAAACAGTTTGGAAGTAGCGGTGTAGATTCCGAAAAGATTTTTTTAAAGAAAAACAAGTAATACATCAGACTGTTATCATTAAAATCAAATAAAGTTGAGGCTTAAAACTTTTACATTTAAACATGGCTTTTCTTTGGAAAGCGGAAGGAAATTGAAGGAATTTCAATTGGCTTTTACAACTATGGGCCGGTTGAATGAAGAAAAGAATAATGTAGTATGGATCTTTCATGCACTTACTGCCAACAGTGATCCATCAGAATGGTGGCCGGGTTTGGTGGGTAATGGTACTTTATTTGATCCGGATCAATATTTTATTGTGTGCGTAAACATGCCCGGTAGTTGTTATGGAAGTATAGGGCCTTTGGATCCGGATCCGGAAACAGGTACCCCGTTTTATCATAATTTTCCCATGTTTACGACCCGCGATATGATCCGCGCTTTTCAATACCTCAAAGACCATTTGAATATTGAAAAGATACATATCGGCATCGGCGGTTCAATGGGCGGCCAGCAACTATTGGAATGGGCTATTGAAGAACCCGAATTGTTTGAATACATTATTCCTATTGCAACCAATGCCGTTCATTCTTCCTGGGGAATTGCATTCAATGCATCACAACGCTGGTGCATAACCAATGATCCTACCTGGAAAAATGAAAATGAACTGGCAGGTATGGATGGAATGAAAGCGGCCAGATCGCTCGCATTATTATCTTACCGGCATTATGAAACCTATGCCTCTTCACAACATGGCTTTACTACGGATACCGAATCATTGCCGGTAGATCAGCAGGTTTCAAAGCTGAAACCTACCAGCACTACCAGGGCGAAAAACTAGCAAAACGCTTTAACGCCTTCAGCTATTATTTCCTGAGTAAATCAATGGATAAGCATGATGTAGGCAGGGGACGCGGTTCTGTAAATACCGCATTGAATGCCATCAAAGCCAAAGCGCTTGTTATTGGTATTTCATCAGATATTTTATTTCCGCCATCGGAGCAGGAGCAATTAGCCGCATACATTCCATACGCGCAATTAGCCATTATTGATTCATATTATGGTCATGATGGTTTTTTACTGGAATATGAAAGTATAACACAGCACATCGAAAATTTTTTGGAAAAAGAAAAGATCAATCAACAAGGATTTAATGAACCCGTGATTGAATCATAATATATAAAAATGGAAACACATAAGCACTTAGTGATCGGGATATTTGGTTTTGGCGTAGTAGGCGAAGGTTTGTACAATGTTTTACAACAAACACCTTCTTTAAAAGCAGTCATAAAAAAAGTATGTATTAAACATCCTGGAAAGAAAAGAAATGCACCGGCAGAATTATTTACCACCGATAAAAATGTTCTGTTATGATCCTGAAATCAATGTAATTGTAGAAGTGATTGATGATGCCAATGCCGCATTTGAAATAGTGTCCACCGCATTGACGAATGGCAAATCGGTAGTAAGCGCCAGTAAAAAAATGATTGCAGAACATTTGCCGGAATTATTAGAACTGCAACTTGAAACGAATTTGCCCTTTTTATGCGAAGCCGCAGCCTGTGCTTCCATTCCTGTAATCCGCAACCTGGAAGAATATTACGACAATGATCTGTTACATTCCATAAAAGCGATTGTAAATGGCTCAACTAATTTTATTCTTACCAAAATGTTTGAAGACAAACTAGATTTTAATAATGCATTGTTACTGGCTCAGCAACTGGGTTTTGCAGAAAGCAATCCCGCACTGGATGTGGAAGGATATGATGCGGTGAATAAATGGAGTATTTTATTGACGCATGCCTATGGCATTGTTGAGCATCCGTCAAATATTCTGTTTACCGGCATTCAAAATATCCAATTAACGGATGCGGTGGTAGCGAAAGAAAAAAATTTTGAGATTAAACTGGTAGCGCAGGCAAAAAAACTGTTGAATGGAAAAGTGGCCGCTTTTGTATTACCGCAATTTGTTCAACAGGACGATCATCTTGCTTTTGTAAAAAATGAATACAATGGCGTAGTAATAGAAAGCGGTTTTGCAGATAAACAATTTTTTTATGGAAAAGGCGCAGGCAGCTTTCCTACAGCATCAGCGGTATTAAGCGATATTTCGGCATTGCGTTATGATTACAGGTATGAATACAAGAAACTGTATCATCATAAACCCGGAGAATTAACCAATGATTTTTATGTAAGAGCTTATATAAGTTTTGATGAGTTGAAAAGAGTTCCCAAAGATGAATTTGAATGGATTGAAGAATGGCATGGCGGACAGGAAAGAAGCTATTTTGTGGGTGTGATTCATTTTGAAAAACTGGTTAAAAACAATTGGTGGAAGCAACCGGGAATCTCATTGATCCTTACGCCCGATGCTATTATTGAAAATATTGAAATCAGGAATTTAAAAAAACGAAGCCTGGAATTGGCGGGAGTTTTATGAGCTGAAAGCTATCAGCTTTAAGCTTACCTGAAAATAGAAATAATTGATGTAAAAAAGCCGGTTTAATAACCGGCTTTTTTACTGATAGCTTCAAATCATAAATCCCGCATCACAAATCACTAATCATAAATCACAAATCCTAAATCATCCCTGGTCTCCACCATTATCATTTCCACCTTTTTTCTTTAACCAATCAAAATCTCCGCTTCCAAATTTATAACTGAAAGTCAGTCGGAAGCTACGCACATTCCATCTGCGGTATGAATCCTGGTAAAAGTTTTCGGTATCATAAATGGTTCCGAATTTCCGGGTATTAAATACATCATTGATATTAAAAGAAAGTGAAGCTCTTTTATTTTTCAAAAATTCTTTGCGCAGTGCAAAATCCGTAACAAATTCGGCCTTACGTCTTCCCTGTGGTATTATTCTGGGTCCTTCATAATTTGCAACTAACTGAAAACTGGTATTGCTGAATAAAGGTTTATCCTGCGCACCGATTTTATAATTCGCTATCAGTTTGGTATCCCAGTTAAAACCTTCATTGCTTAAATTAAGTTTACCCACCACCGCATTGGTAGTGCGGTACTGAAGATTAAGGTTATAAGTAAGATCAAAGCTTTTACTCAGCTTTTGCTGCCAGGTAAGCTCAGCTCCATACCGGTTTGTATGACCCGCATTAATAAAAGTATTTAATATCGCATTGGGTGAAATACCGGCATTGCTCAACTGCTGGTATAATTTATCGGTAATGGTATCGCTATAGGAAGTGATATCTCCCACATTATTCTTAAAATAAACCGCGCCCAGGAAACTTCCGGATTGAAACCTGTTGAAATAATTTATTTCAAATGAATTGATGTATTCAGGTTTTAAGGCAGGATTTCCCTGCTGAATATTCAATGGGTCATTAATATCCACAAATGGATTTACTTCCCAGAATCTCGGCCTGCGTATTCTTTTGGAATAATTGAACTGAATATCCTGATCCTCATCTAACTGTTTGGTAATAAATATGCTGGGAAATAAAGCATTCCAAATATCTTTTGGTTTATCCGGGTAACTGTATCCAAATTGAAAAGAACTGTCCAGCATTTCCCCATTAAGCCTGGAAAATTCAGCCCTTAAGCCAACCTGGTACTTAAAACTTGCCAGCTTATTGGCATAATTAAAATAACCCGCATTTACTGTTTCATTGTATTTATAATCATTGCTCAGCGGAAGCCTGGTTTCTATACGCGAAGAAGGATCTACGGAAAAAGAACCAAAGGAGGTGGAAGTATTGCTATAATAAGATCTCAGGCCAAACTCAATTTTTTTGTTTTCATTCATTTTATTCTCATAATCCACCTGGGCTGTCACACTGTTGTCTTTACCTGAGCCTGCATTGCGGACAAGGTTATCAGGAGCAAATACACCGCCATCTTTATTTTTAAAACTGTTTATTATAAAAGAAGCATCATCGCGGTTTCCATGATTATAAGAAATATCAGCGGACAATTTTTTATCCGGTCTGTCAAATACTCTTTCATAACTCAAACGGCTATTGGATCTTAAAAATTCGCCGGTTCCATCCGATGTACGAAGGCCGGTATGATCCAGCAACTGTGTTTTATCCAGAAAAAACTGGTTTTGCAATTGGTTGTTATCAAATTTTCCGTTTACAAAACCTTGTGAAAAAGAGAATGTATTTTTATCATTCATGAAATAATCCACTCCAAAACGGGCAGAGGCAAATCTTCTTTTCCTTTCATTATCCGAAAATTGGTTAAAATAATCTTTGATCGTTCCGGCTTCCTTGTTTTGGCGGAATGTTTCCTCATGTGTTTGTCCACCGGATTGATTATAGTTTCCACTCGCAAATACATTTATTTTTTTATGCCTCAGATTCAGGTTAAGATTGCCATTCAAAACGCCTGGCGTTCCGGCGCCCAATGATGCAAGACCATTAAAACCAACCCGCTTTGTTTTTTTCAATACAATATTGATGATACCACCGGCATTGGAAGCGTCGAACTTTGAAGAAGGATTTGTTATCAGTTCCACTCTTTCAATATCATCGGAAGGAATCTGATCGAGGGTTAAAATGGTAGGCCTGTTATCAATTAATATTTGAGGACTGCTGTTACGCATTTGTACATTTCCATCTATATCCACGGTAAGAGATGGAATATTTTTCATTACATCTACAGCGGTTGCACCCTGGGAAGTAATGTTCTGCTCAACATTAAATATTTTTCGGTCAATCCCAAATTGCATGGTAGGCTTGGAAGCAGTTACCACCACAGCCTGCAGTTTATTGGATTCCTGCATAAGATGAAGGGTTTCCAGGTCTTTTGTAATCATTGCTTTTCTTCCGCTCACCTCTTTTCCAGGTTCATCGAAAGAAATAACTTTATCAATAATATTATATCCTACCGCGGAAATAATTAAATTGTACTGTTCGGCAAAAGGAATATTTTCAACCTCAAAACTACCATCTGATTTGGCGATTGCATTGGTAGAAAAAAAGTTTTCTCCCGGATTGTCCGTTGTTCCGGAATTCACTGATTTTATCTGTATAACCGCACCCTGGATTCCCAGGTTTGTTGCTTCATCTTGTATTTTTCCTTTAAGCAAAATGCTCACATGATCATAAACAGCTTTTTCAACCGTTTCCTGTGCATTTACAAATAAAGTCATAAAAATAAAGGAGCAACCCAATAAAAAATTTTTCATAAAGCGCTTATTTTTTGCTTACCCAAGAAGAGGTAACAGTAAGAGGATCAAAATCTAAGAATCTTCGATTTGGATAAATATAGTCTGAGATTTATGCAACCCGATAATTTAGGGTTGATTTTACATACAATTAACAGCTTTCTTAAAACTATTATAAAATAATCCAACTTGTTGCAAGTGACAATTAAATTCATATTATAATGAAAATTGGATCAATGTTTAACCTTTGCCAGTTCGTCCATTTAAGCATTACATACCACTCACTTTTGTCTTTTACATTACCTTTAGCCGGTAAAATACATCTATGAGGGAACTTTCTGTGGTAATTACTGTGATGAATGAGGAAGATAATATTCATCCGCTTGTAGCAGCTTTACATAAAGCGCTTTCTGCAATAGATTATGAAATAGTTTTTGTTGATGACGGGTCTTCAGATGCAACAAAAAGACGCATTAAAGAAGTGATTGATGACCGTATAATACTGGTTGAATTAAGAAAAAATTATGGTCAGAGTACGGCTATGGCTGCAGGCATTGATTATTCCACCGGAAAATACATCGCTTTATTGGATGGCGATCTGCAGAATGATCCTACCGATATTCCCTTTATGCTGCAAAAACTTAAAACCGAAGATTGGGATGTGGTTGCAGGAAACCGTAAAAACCGGAAGGATGGCGTGCTCTTAAGAAAAATTCCCAGCAAGATCGCGAATGCCCTTATCAGGAATATGACCAAAGTACATATCCAGGATTATGGTTGTACACTTAAAGTATTTAAACATGAAATAGCTGAAGATCTTGGATTGTATGGCGAATTGCACCGTTTTATTCCCGTACTCGCATCCATGCAGGGCGCACGCATTACGCAAGTGGATGTAAAACATCATCCCCGCCAATTTGGAAAATCGAAATATGGGCTGGGCAGAACATTCAGGGTAATGAGCGACCTGGTAACGATGGTGTTTTTTCGCAGATTCAGCCAGAAACCCATGCATCTTTTTGGAACCATGGGATTTATCTGTTTGATATTGGGAATTCTGATTAATTTGTATTTGCTGATTTTAAAAATAACAGGGCATGATATCTGGGGAAAACCTTTACTGATATTGGGATTGATACTTTTACTGGGAGGCATTCAATTGATCACTATTGGAATTCTGGCGGAAATAAATATACGCACATATTATGAATCATCAGATAAGAAGACATACCGCATTCGTAAAATTTTTGGTCGTGCGATAGTCTGAAACAATGTTCATTTTCCGGAAAACGGATTGTTGTACAACCGCTTTCTTTCAACCTAAAAGAAAGGATTTTTAAAATCTTCAGCAAATTTTTAATGGCATTATACAAACATTTAAAATCTTCATTAAAACTTTTAATAAAGCTGCTGGTAACGGCATTTTGCCTTGTATATGTGATCCGTAAAATTGACTGGCAACAATCGTGGGAAGTAGTTCGTCAAAGCAATGTTTCCTGGTTATTCGCCGCACTTTTGCTTATTGTTTTATCCAAACTGGTAGCTGCTTTTCGGCTGAATATTTATTTCAGGAATATTGAAATTCGCTTAAGTGAAAAAATCAATCTTCAGCTTTACTGGCTTGGAATGTTTTATAATGTCTTTTTACCCGGTGGCATTGGCGGTGATGCATACAAGGTGATATTACTGAATCAAACGCATAAAAAACCCGCCAAATTATTAACTGCCGCTGTGTTTTTAGACCGGGTAAGCGGCGTTGCCGGAATCGGTATTTTAAGTGCCGGATATTACTTTGCCGTTTTTAATGGAAGCAATTATCCGGCTCTTATTTTATTACTCCTTCTGCCCGGGTTAGGTATTTATTTTCTTATTGTAAAAAGGTTTTTCCCTTCATTTATTAAAAGTTTCTGGCCCACTTTATGGCTTGGGATCCTGGTACAGGGTTTACAGGTTATTGCTGTGTATTGCCTGATGGCAGCCTTGCATCTTGATGAGCATTACTCCATTTACATGCTTATTTTTCTCATTTCATCCATCATAGCCGTACTACCTTTTACTATCGGCGGATTAGGCGCCAGAGAAATGGTGTTTCTTTATGGAAGTAAATATTTTCTTTTAAATCAAAATGAATCCGTTTGTATCAGCCTGCTGTTTTATTTAATTTCTGTGGCCATTTCCTTAACAGGCATTTATTGGGTCTATTCCCCGACCTTAAAGATTGCCATTAAGAATCAGGATGAAACCAAAACTGCTGAACTGGAAGACGAGCAACAGGAAATAAGGATTCAGGAAGATGAAAAAGAAATTTAACCAAAGTAAATGAGTGTTTTCACCTGTTTTTCCCTCACATCACTGAATTAATTTCGAATTTAATAATTTTTTTAAAATATACTCCAGAGTCTGTAATTTTAAGACCGCTAAAACTTTGCCCATGAAAAAGACAATCCTCATTTCCCTGGTAGGTTGCGCTTTTCTGCTCATTCAAACCAATGGCTCTTCCCAGGGGCTTTTAAAAAGATTAAAAGATAAGGCTACCAATGTTGCAGACAAAGTAGTTGATAAAAAAATTGCTGAAAAAACCGGCACTGATGCCAGTTCCAATTCTACTAACAATAGCAATACTACCACCGGTTCCGGCCGCGGCCGCGCTAGTAATAAAACCGGCGAAGGATTAAAAAACTCTACCATTCCCGATGTAAATCAACAAATTCAAGATGCTGAAAAAGCCCATGATGCGGGGAATTACAGTGATGCACGCTACTCTACTCAACAGGCATTGATGGGCGTGGAATTACAGATTGGAAAGGAAATATTAAAACTTTTACCTGAAACCGTAAGCGGACTGCCAAAAGACACACTCGAAGACAGGGTGGTAAGTACGCAATGGGGTTGGGCCAATATGACAATTCAGCGTTTGTACAAAAAGGACGATAAAGAATTAACCATTGTAATAGGTAACAACCCGCTCTATAGTGGCTTAACCGATTTGTATTTTGGTGGCGCTTATTCCACACAGTCTGGTGGTGAAAATCAAAATATTAAACAAATTAAAGTTAAAGACAACAGGGCAGTCATTAAATATGATGCAAGCGAAGGCTATAGCCTGATTGTAAAATTAGGCCAGGCCGGCATTATCAGTTGGCAGGGCGTAAATTTTGCAACCGAACAAGACATGATGAACGCGGTGAATAATTTTGATATTGATGGTATAAAGAAAATGCTTGGCGAACAATAATTTTTAAAAATCAATTCTAAATTTATGAAATCCATAATATTTCTTTCCTTTATATGTATGACTGCATTGGTACAAGCGCAGGATTTTAAAACAGATGTAGCTACCGCAAAATCAGCTTATAGCGCGGGCAAACTCGAAGATGCACATTTTGCGCTGCAACAGATGTTGCAGGAATTAGATATTACGATTGGAAAAGAAGTAATAAAATTATTACCCGCAACATTTAATAAGTTGAATGTGATTGAAAAGGATGATAATGTAACCGGGAATGTTGGTTTTATAGGTTCTACCATTCACCGGTCTTATGGCGCTGATTCAACAAAAGCAAGTATTGAAATTGTAAGCAATTCGCCTTTAATAGGAACATTAAATGCTTTTCTTAACACACCTTTTTTAGCAGGTCTTGGTTCTGATGGAAAAACTAAAGTTGTAAAAGTACAGGGATATAAAGCCAGACTTACAAAGGAAGAAAATACGGAAAACAAAAAAATATCTTACCGCCTTGAAATACCATTCAGCAATTCCCTGATTACCTGCAATGCTGATGACATTACTGATACTGATATGCTTGCTATGGGAAATGCTTTACCGCTTGCACAAATAGCTAAATTAATACAATAGTTGATGGCTGATGGGTTAGTGGTTGATGGTTGGTAACTCCTGGTTGGTGCGCCTCAACTGGTTCAATATTTACACAGTTATACAATAGTGGAGGATTGATAGTTGGTAGATGCAAATGCGGTTTTAATAATAAATTACAAATCAGGTGCATTAAAGGTATCGCCCTGCGCAATATCGCCAGTTTCAAAACCTTTTTTAAACCAATACATTCTTTGGGCTGAAGTGCCATGGGTAAAAGCATCCGGTACTACCCTGCCCTGCGATTGTTGCTGAAGCCGGTCGTCACCAATGGCATTTGCCGCATTGAGCGCGGATTCTATATCGCCCGGCTCCAATACATCTTTCATTTTCTGATCATAATGCGCCCATACGCCTGCTAAAAAATCTGCCTGCAATTCCAGTTTAACTGATAACGCATTCATTTGCTTTTCATTAAGTCTCCCGCGTTGCGCATCTACTTTGGCGGTGATGCCTAATAAATTCTGCACATGATGCCCCACCTCATGTGCAACCACATAAGCCATCGCAAATTCACCGGGCGCATTGAAGCGGTCTTTCATTTCCTGGAAAAAAGAAAGATCTATATAAACTTTTTCATCTGCGGGACAATAAAAAGGTCCTGTTGCCGCACTTGCAAAACCACAACCAGATTGATCCGTTTGAGTAAACAATACAAGTTTGGGGTCCACATATTGCTTATTCATATCACTAAACAATTTTCCCCATACATCTTCAGTATCAGCAAGTACTACTTTTACAAATGTTGCTGTATTATCTTCGGCTTGTTTCTCCTCCACCGTTTGCGTACCACGGTTTGCACTCATATCCACTACCTGGCTCGGATCACCTCCAAGAAGATAAATAATCAATGCAATAACAAGAGAACCGATGCCGCCAGCCGCAATGCCACCCCCCAAACCCCTACGATCTTCCACATTAGAACTTTCCCTTCTGCCTAACCAACGCATAATATTTGATTTAATTGAATTTAAATGAAGAATAATCTCTAACCATATGAATTTAATAACTCAAATGACTTAATGGCTCATGACGATTTACCAATAACAAAATGACGAAAAAATTTTTTACACCTCTTCATCATTTTGTTCATCAATAAATTCTTCATGTTGTTCGGCGGCATCTTCATTTCCAGTTTTCTCCTGTTCCGGCAAAGGAGTTTTATCATCCTTTATGGAACTATCCGCACCTGGTTCTTCATGATCAGGATTTTCAGTATTGACAGTGCGTCCATCCTTGTCATAATTTTCACCTTCGGAAAGAATATTATTTTTTCTTGGATCAATATTATTCATACCAGATTTTATATGAAAAATTAGAAAAAACCGTACCAGCAATTATGCACAATATAATCCACAATAAGAACCAATAAAGCAGCTTCTACTCATTTTTTTATCGAATCATTCAATCCTTTATAGCACGCTTTCGTTATTAGAAATTGCTTTGATTTGGCATAATTTTTATCATTTTTTAATATAACCTTTTAACCCTTTCGAAAATTGATGAAAAATGGGGATATTATGAAAAAGTCAAAAAGAAAGACAAAAACTGATCTTTCAAAAGATAAAACCAGCGCTACCAAAAATAAAAATTTAAAATCCGGGAAACCAACTAATAAGGACTTAATCAAATCCCCGGAAAAAAAGGAAGAAACTGAACCTGGATCATTCACTATTGACATGCCTGATGTAAAAGATATTCCAGGTCAGGAACACATTCATGTTCCACATTTGAGGGGATTGAATGATATTACAATTTCTTCAGACGATGAAGAAGGAAAAGGAATCTGGGATGAAGAAGAGGAAGATTAATTAGTTGATGGAATTGATCTTGCAACTCCTGCCTATTAAATTGTAGCATGGGAATCTACTCTTTCGCTTAAAACTCATTTATTTTAGATAATTAAAAGCATATGGAAAATTTTGATGTGCTGATTATTGGAGCCGGCGCATGCGGTTTAATGTGTGGACTAAAATTGGCTGAAGCTGGCAAAAAAATCATGGTCATCGAGGCACGTAACCGTTTGGGTGGTAGGATACATACCATTTATGATGGCAGATTTTCAGGTTATGTTGAAGCGGGTGCAGAATTTATTCATGGAGATGCACCGGTAACTATGAAACTTTTAAAAGAATCAGGGATTGAATTTATAGAAACAAGCGGTAGGTTTTACCGAGTACAACAAGGCAGCTGGCAAACGGCACATCCATTTGAAAAGCAATGGGATTCACTTTTAGAGCAATTGAAACATTTAAAACAGGATATAAGTATAGGGCGCTTTTTAAATATACATTTTCCAGGAGAAACTTACACCGCATTTCGCGAATCTGTGATAAAAATGGTTGAAGGTTATGATGCTGCCGATAGCAATTATGCCAGCGCACTTGCCTTATCTGATGAATGGAATGAAAATGATAAAAAACAGTATCGCATAAAAGGTGGCTACGGTCAGTTGATAAATTATTTATCTGCTGAAATAAAAACTGCAAAAGGCATTATCCTTAGCCCGGCTCCTGTAAAACAAATAAAATGGAAATTGGGAAGCGTGGAAGCAATAACAGCCACACAACAACTAAGAGGCCGTAAAGCAGTTATTACGATTCCTTTAAGCCTGTTAAAAGAAGCTGATTCAGAAAAAAGCAGCATTGAATTTTCACCACGGCTTCCTCATCTAACGAATGCAGTTCAGCAATTGGGAATGGGAGCCGTAATCAAAATCATTATGCAATGGAAGGACGCTTTTTGGGAAAGGAAATCCGATATTACAGGTCAAACTCATGATCATCCAGGGTTTTTATTTTCAGATGAATGTATACCCACCTGGTGGACACAGCTACCTGATCATCGTGCCATATTAACCGGATGGCTTGCCGGCCCTAAAGCTGAACATTTGAAAAACGCAGATGATGCATTTATTTTGAAAAAAGCAATGGATTCACTTGCTTCTATATTTAAGATCCCTACCACGATTTTAAAGAAAAACCTGGAAGCTTGCAAAATAATAAATTGGCCGGTAGATCCTTTTGCAAAAGGCGGTTATGCTTACTCTACGGTCAACAGTAAAGCAATAAAAAAGATTATCAACACACCTGTTGAGAATACATTATTTTTTGGCGGTGAAGCCTTGTATGAAGGCAGTCAAATGGGAACTGTGGAAGCGGCTTTTGCAAATGGAGAAAAACTGGCCAGGGCTGTATTGCTTGCTTTCTGATAAGATGCAAAGAATCTTTTTATAAGCGAAAATTCAATTTCCCGTTTTAACTGCATAAAAGTTTCCATCAGCGCTTCCGAAAAATATTACGCTATCCTGAACTACCGGTGTGGCAATAATACTTCCCAATGAAAGGATCTTTTTTTCAGCCAGTTCAAAATCTTTTCCATATCGGTCAAAATCTTTTCTGAACTGATCATCCTTTTCGTAAATGGTAAAATAATTTTGATTACTTCCGTCTGTCTGAAACGATTTTTTTATTTTTCCTGTCAAGGGGTCTACACCATAAAGCTTTCCATTGAAACATCCAAAATAAATCAAAGAGCCATCCGTTACCGCCGATCCATACACCCGCATATTCAATGGAAGTTTCCATTTTATACCGCCATAATTTGCATCAAGACAATAAAAATTATGCGTATCTGAAGTGCCGAAATAGATATAGTTATTCCATTCAAAAGGAGTGGCAATCACCCAGCTTCCCTGTTCTTTCATATTCCATTTGCCACGGCCTGTGGCCGGATCCAACGCATAAATATTATAATCCCTGCTGCCAACATATAAAGTATTGTTGAATAGCAATGGCCCTTTCTGCAACTCACCTTTAGGAAAATAGGCATCCCCAACCGATTGAAAGGTCCATAACAATTTTCCCGTTTTTGCATGCAACGCGTACATCTTTCCATCAAAACCGCCAACAAATAAACTGTCCTTATTTATAACTGGTTTGGCATGCACCATATCTCCAGTTTCAAATTTCCATACCAGTTTGCCATCGTCAATTTGCAGTGCATAAATGAAATGATCACTGCTTCCAAAATAAACGATCCTATCTTGTACAACGGGATCAGATAAATAATAATCCCAGATATCCTGCTTGCTTTCACCGCCGGTTTTAAACTTCCATATAAGCTTCCCATTTTGCGCGTTCAGCGCGTATAAATAACCATACATGCTTAAACAAAACAACCGGTTCTTATCTATTGCCGGCGATGAATACACAGGTTCGCCAGTAGCAAAACTCCATTGTTGCTTGCCGGTTTTACTATCAAGGGCGTAAATATTTTTATCCTCACTTCCAAAATAAATAACTCCATTATCGATACATGCAGATGAGTAAATCTTACCCTTTGTTTTAAAGGACCAGAGCAAATTCATTGTAATGCTACTATCCGGATCCTGTGCATGAGCTTCAACTCCTGAAGCGATAAAGAACAGGAATCCTAAAATTAATGCGGCGGCAGATTTCATAAGTAAGATTGTTAGTGGTTGCCTTACGAATATACGCAATGAATATTTATGAAGATTATATTGAAATTGCTCAATATTTTAAAATAAAAGAAAATGACTTGTTGATCACCTGGCTTAGCGACAAGTTGGTTTATGAGTTGGAAGATGAAGAAGCTGCTTTAAAAGCATTACAGGTGGCGGAAGAAAAAAACGGCATATCGCACATATAAAAAAACAGACAAGAAAGTAATTAGAAATACGAAAAAAAATTATTTTAAAAAAGATGGACGTATAAGCAAGGCTTGGTTATTTGGTTCTTTTGCCAGAGATGAGAATGATTATAAAAGTGATATTGATATAATGATCGAGATTCCTAAAGAAAAGAAGCATACGGATCCTTCTTAAAATTTACCGATCCTTTTTCCCTAACAACCATTTTAAAATCTCCCTTCGTAATTTAGACTTCCTTTCAACAAGCTATTATGAAATATGCAATACAGCCTGCTTTATTTATTTTTTTATGCGCTATTTTTTCTCAAAAATCCAATGCCCAGGAAAAAACTGATCAATGGTTTGAACAACTTATAACCAGGAACGCTTCGCCGTTCTTACTGAACATACTCCATCAACCTGATAGTTTTCAATACCAAATCATTTATACACAAATCAACCGGGACCGCTCCAATAAACCTCATTTAAAAAATTACTATTTACATGTAAATAAAGACCGGTATTTCAATCCTGCATCTACGGTAAAACTACCAACGGCATTGGTTGCTTTAGAAAAATTAAATCAGTTGAATGCTAAAGGTATTGATATGTTTACACCCATGCTCACCGATAGTTCATATTCAGGCCAGTCGGCTGTTTTGCATGATAGCACTGCCAAAAACGGCCTTCCTTCCATTGCTCATTATATAAAAAAAATTTTTTTAACCAGCGATAATGATGCCTATAACCGATTATACGAATTTGCCTGGCAACAAACATTAAATGAAACGCTTTGGAAAAAGGGCTATCCCGATATACGTATTGTCCGCCGTTTTGTACTCATGAATGAAGAAGAAAACCGGCATACAAATACCATACGTTTTATTAAAAATAGCCAGCTTATTTATCAGCAGGCAGCGGCTTATAATACTATAGCTTTTGATTACTCCAAAAAAATATTAATAGGAAAAGGACATTATGACCGCGATGACAAACTCATTATGGAACCAATGGATTTTACAAAACACAATAACCTGCCGCTGGAAGATCTTCAAATGATATTACAATCCGTTTTATTTCCCAAATCAGTTCCATCAAAACAGCGTTTTCATCTCACAAATGAAATGTATACATTTTTATACCAGTATATGTCGCAATACCCGTCTGAAACATTGTATCCGCATTATGATACCACTGAATATTTCGATAGTTATACCAAATTCATTTATAAATCGAACAAATCAAAAATACCCGGCAACATCCGCATTTTCAATAAACCGGGATGGTCCTACGGTTTTTTAACCGATGCCGCTTACATTGTGGATTTTGAAAACAAAACAGAATTCATGCTCAGTGCGGTGATCTATGTAAACAGCGATGGTATTTTAAACGACGATAAATATGATTATGAGACAAATAGGCTATCCTTTCTTTAAGGAAATCGGCGCGATCATTTCGGAGTATGAGTTAAAAAGGAAAAGAAAACATATTCCGGACTTATCGGAATTTAAAATAAGATATAATATTGAAAAATGATGTTGCCTTTAAAAATTGCATTATTCAACAGGTTGGTGAATAAGATGGTAAGATACACTACTGCTACGATAAAAAAATTTCTTCCATTCGCACATCAATACTTCAAATGGCTATCTTAGCAAATATTTTTTTATTATGAAACATACTATTCGACTGCTTACCCTTGGTTTATTCTTTTTTGTTTTCTTTTTTACCGGTTGTAATAAACGCCCGGGCAAACCCCGAATTTTAGTTTTTACAAAAACAGCAGGCTTTCATCATAGCTCCATTCCTGCCGGAGCGGCAGCCATTATTAAGTTAGGCGCTGAAAATAATTTTGACGTGGATACCACCTCCAATGCCGACTGGTTCAACGAAGACAGTTTGAAAAAATATGCCGCGGTTGTATTCCTGAATACTACCGGCGATCTGTTGAATCAATACCAGGAAGCCGATTTTGAAAGATATATTCAATCTGGTGGTGGTTATGCAGGCATTCATGCCGCTGCGGATGCTGAATACGACTGGGGCTGGTATGGAAGACTGGTAGGAGGATATTTTCTCAGCCATCCGGCTACACAGGAAGCGGAAATAAATGTAGTGGATTCCAATAATATTTCCACCAGCCATTTACCGCGTGTATGGAAAAGAACGGATGAATGGTACAATTATAAAAACCTGAACCCCGATGTTCACGTATTGCTAACCATTAATGAAAAAAGTTATAAAGGCGGTGTAAATGGTGATCACCATCCTATGGCCTGGTATCATGACTTTGATGGCGGGCGCGCCTGGTACACCGAACTGGGGCATACAGAGGAATCTTATGCTGATCCACTTTACTTAAAGCATATTTTGGGCGGCATTAAATATGCGGTGGGAGATAATAAAAAACTAAATTATTCCAAAGCAAAAACCCAGCGTGTACCGGAAGAGGATCGCTTTACCAAAACTCAATTGGTGCATGGTGAATTTTTTGAACCAACAGAAATGACCATACTTCCCAACCTGGATGTAATGGTAGTACAGAGAAGGGGTGAGATCATGCTTTATAAAGAAAAAGACAAATCGGTAAAGCAGGTTGGATTCCTGAATGTTTATTGGAAAACAAGTACGCCAGGCGTTAATGCTGAAGAAGGATTACTTGGCGTGCAGGCAGATCCTGATTTTAAGAAAAACAATTTTGTTTACATGTATTACAGCCCGGTAGACACTTCCGTTAACCGGCTGTCAAGGTTTACTTTTACCAATGATACCATTGATCTGAAATCTGAAAAGATTATTTTGGAATTGTATTCGCAAAGGGAAATCTGCTGTCATACAGGTGGCTCCATCGCTTTTGGAAAAGACCGGATGCTCTATCTTTCCACAGGCGACAACTCTACTCCTTTTGATGAAAAAGGTCAGCCCTTCGTTAGTCATGGTTTTGCTCCGCTTGATGACCGTCCCGGTCACGAACAATATGATGTAAGGCGCAGTTCGGGAAATACCAATGATCTTCGTGGCAAGATTATCCGTATAAAAATAAATGAAGACGGTAGTTATGAAATACCTGATGGCAATTTATTTCCAAAAGGAACAGAAAAAACGCGGCCTGAAATTTATGTAATGGGCAACAGGAATCCTTACCGTATATCAGTGGATAAAAAGAATGGCTTTTTATACTGGGGCGAAGTAGGGCCTGATGCCAGCAACGACAGTCTTGAATCGCGCGGACCGCGAGGATATGATGAAGTAAACCAGGCGCGTAAAGCTGGTTTCTTCGGATGGCCACTATTTATCGGAGACAACTATCCTTACCTTGACTACGATTATTCGAATGGAAAATCAGGCGCTCCATTCGATCCCGCTCATCCTGTAAACAATTCCCGCAATAATACCGGGTTACAACAATTGCCACCGGCGCAGCCCGCTTTTATCTGGTATCCTTATGCCAAATCAACTGAATTTCCACAAGTAGGAAGTGGTGGAAGAACAGCAATGGCCGGACCTGTTTATTACACCAATGACTTTCCTAAAGAAACCCGCTTACCGGAATATTATAATAATAAATTATTCATTTATGAATGGATCCGCGGTTGGATAAAAGTGGTAACCATGAAAGAAAACGGGGATCTTGATAAAATGGAACCATTTATGGAAAATACAAAATTCTCCGCACCTATAGATATGGAAGTGGGCCCTGATGGGAAAATTTACATTCTGGAGTATGGTAGTGGTTGGTTTAGTAAAAATGCAGATGCTGGACTGGTACGCATTGATTACAATGGTGGAAACCGGCCACCTGTTGTAAGTGATATTACTGTGAATAAAACCTCAGGCGCTTTGCCATTAATGCTTACAGCTTCCGTTGAAGCCAAAGATCCCGAAAAAGATGCTTTAACTTATATATGGAATATTGGAGATGGCATTAAAGAAGAAACTAAAGAACCGAAGCTGGAGTATTCGATCACCAAAGCGGGAGACTATGCCATTTCTGTGGAAGTAAAGGATGCTAAAAACGCAAGCGCTTCCAGTAAGCCGGTTAATGTATATGCCGGAAATGAAGCACCTGTAGCTCAAATTGAGATTATGGGTAATAAAAGTTTTTACTTCCCCGGTGAACAGGTAAAATATGCTGTAAAAATTGAAGACAAGGATGATCCTGAAGCGGGAAAAGATCTCAGTGATCTGATTGTTACTGCTGATTACGCTGAAGGAACGGATAAAGCCGGGATGCCACAGGGACACCAGGTTTTAACCGAAGCCATGAACGGCAAAAATCTGATGCTTTCACTTGATTGTAAAAGCTGTCATACCGTTTCTGAAAAATCAGTAGGCCCCTCTTTTGAAGCCATAGCAAAACATTATGAAAAAAATCCTGATGCGGTTTCACATCTTACTGAAAAAATCATCAAAGGCGGCAGTGGTGTTTGGGGCGAAGTAGCAATGGCAGCTCATCCTGATTTAAAAGAATCCGACGCCCGGCAGATCGTTCGCTGGATACAGTCCCTTTCTCAGAATGGTAGCGTTAAATCGCTGCCTGCCATCGGCGCATTAGCTCCCACCTTACAAAAACCATTAACCGACAAAGGTATATTGTACATATCCGCCACTTATACCGATAAAGGAGGGCCGGGAGGCATTAAACCACTTACAGCCGCAAGTACGGTTGCTTTACGTAACAGTAAGCTTTCTTTAAATTCTATAAGAAACATGCAGGAATTCACGTCAAACCGTTTTAATGGAATGACTTATTTAATGATTCCAAAATCTACAGGCTGGTTTAGAATAGACAATATTGATCTTACCAATATTCAAAGTATGGCGCTCACGCTTTCCTGGTTGGATCAACCGGTTGCCGGCTATACTTTTGAGGTGTACGCCGATGCTCCGGATGGTAAAAAGCTCGGTGAATTTCAATTCGCTTCCAAACCGGGCAAACCAGGCCAAAATCCTGATAATAAAAAACCTGTTTCAGAAATTATCAGTACTACAATTGAGCCAGTAACCGATGGTAAGTTGCATAATTTATATATTGTAAGTAAATTAAAAGACGCGAAAGCAGAAAATAGCATTACTGTATCAGGAGTGCAATTCTTTACCAGATCTCGTCCTTAAAAGAATAAAAACGGAGTTAATTAAATAAATAGCCACTACCAGGTAGTGGCTATTTATTTAATTAACTCTTGTAATATTAAAAGCATAATAATTTAGTTCCTTTCAAAATCCCGAAAGGGAAAAGCATCGGAACCTTTCTCTGGTAAGCTTTATAAATTTCCCCAAATTCAATAACAAGTTTTCTTTCCTCCAGTTGGATGCCTATAATCAAGTACACCGTAATACAGCAGCAAGCGATTAGATTGTTCAATAAAGGGAATATAAAAAATAAAGACCACAATACTATTAAAGTTCCGGCGTAAAGCGGATGACGCATATAAGCATTTATGCCCTGGCGCATCGGCTGAAATTCTGAATTTTCATTTTTAAAAACAGAAATTCCACTTAACATGGTAAAATATTTTTTTATAGAAATGACCATTACAGAAAATCCGGCAATAAAGGTTATTGAAGCAATTATTTTAAAAAATATGGAGGTATTAAAAAGAATAAAACTTTTGAAATGATATTGATAAAGCAACAACCCTCCTAATAAAACTGTTGCCAAAATAGAGTATATAAAACGATACCAAATAAAGTATTTTCCCATTTCCTGTTTAATATATCGCTTAAACCAAAGTGAAGCCATCAAGCTATGAATAACGCAATACAGTATCCAAAAAACAATAAGATTTATATGGTAATTATTTAGCAAAGTCCAGATTATTAAGCTCAAGGATGTATGTCACAAAAAATAAAAGCCATCCTCAATAAGGATAGCTTTTATTAATAAAATGTTTATTTATTTTTTACCGGTAATTGCTTGTGCGGAATCCAAATGTTTTTGTAAAACAGGAAGCGTACGAACTGCGAAATCACGTATTGTAGAATCGGTTAAATCTTTTCCGGCTTTCTGAAAATCATCAATATCTGACTTATGATCATCCACCATCATCTTCATATAATCTTTGTCAAATTCAGCACCTTTCTTCTTTTTTAAATCATCAATGTTTTTTTGCTGTTTATCACTTACAGTAGCAGGTATAGCGATATTTTGTTCATTTGCAAGTGCCTTTAATTCATCATTTGCTTTGGTATGATCTGTAACCATCATAGATCCAAAATCTTTTACCCGCTGGCTTCTGGCATTTTGTTGCGCATATTGACCCAGTTCAACTTCCATCATTCCACCACTTGCAGCATTAACTACAAAATCTGAGGTACTTTTATCAACAACTTTAGTTTCTTTATTTACAGTTTTTGCACTGTCAACGCTGTTTTCTTTGTTTGGATTATTATTACAAGCCTGTATCGACCAGATACTCATAAATAACAATAAGGCATAACTTAACTTTTTCATACTCTTTATTTTAATGTTTTATAATTGTCCAATAATTATTTAAACAAATGACAGGCCATTCTATTAGCAGCCACATTAAAATATAGGTTAGCTTAATGTTTAACTAAAAAATACAGGGTTTGGACTGGCATGAAATTTTTGGAAGAATAGGTATTGTATCATCCAAAAATATTTATTATGCCAAATAAAAAAACAGATTCACGTGGGTTTTCTACCAAACAAGCAGATAAAGAAAGGGATCTTGCCGCTAAAGGTGGTCCTGCTGAAGGATTAGGGAATCCGGATGTAAAGAATAGTGTTTCAGCACCTTATGATGAAGACCTCCAGACTCAAATGGCAGCGAAAAGTCAGAAAAAAGAAAGTGCACGCACCACGGATAATCCCGGTAAATAAAAATGAAAATTGGTTTACTGAAAAGCTGGCGAAAATAGCCGGCTTTTTCGTTTTAAATTGGCCCCCAATGGTATTCAACTTTTTTGTAGAATTCCATCTACATTATTAATAAAACAAGCTTTAATAAATTTCATTACACCGTTAAAATTTCCTTCTTTATAAAAAAAAACCGCCTCATTACTGAGGCGGTCTATTCGAAACATTAAACTTTAAATTAATTAATTACTTTGTTTTCTTCAGATTCGGATGCGGAGCAGGTACTGTATTTGGACCTTCCTCAGTTGTTCCTTCAAGATCAACGGTGTTTTTATCACCATTCTGACCATATGTAAAGATGAAGCGGCTTTCAGAAATACCTTGTTTTTCTACCATGTATTTAATAACTGCATTCACTCTATCCCAGCTCAGCTGCTGTGCACGTTTGTCAGAAGCACCATAACCGATAACTTTTACTTTACAGGTTGGGTTAGCATTGATTTGCTGAGCTACGCTTGCCAAAGTTGTTTGAGTAGCCTGGCTCAATGTTACAGAACCGGATTTGAACTGGATGCTTGGCAGGTTAGTGATTGCACAAGCGCTCACATATCTCATGCTATCCATTCTGTTGCGTAATTCAGTGCAACATGCAGGTTCAGGACAAGTACCAACACCATCAGCATCTACAGGGAAACAGCTTTGTGGAGTCAGCAATTCTTTGTCTTTATAATCAGGAACACCATCACCATCTGTATCTCTTGAAACACCATGACTGTCAACTGGAGCGCCAGCCGGAGTGTTTGGCTCAAGGTCAAACTGATCGGTAACACCATCGCCATCAGCATCTGGTAAAACCGGTGTTGGAATCTTCATATGTTTTGGAGCATTCAATTCGTTGAAAGCAAAATTGTTTGGATTGATCCACCACAATGGAGCTACTCTACGGGAAGAATTACCCATGTTTAAATTTAAACGCAACTGAGTAGCGCTAATCAAATCTTTGGAAACACCAGCAGTCAAGCCATCAATATCATCATCGAAAGGAACAGTGAATTTTTGTTCAATACCTAAATTCACTCTTTCGCTAACTTTAAATGCAAAACCTGCACCTACGTTAAGACCATGACGAAGTAACTGGTTGTTCTTTAATCTTCCAGCATTATTACGATTATCATTTACTACAGGCGCGTTGCTTTCGTATTTGCCATCAAGCAAATTTTTCAAATCTTTCTTGATGTCTTTACGTGACCTGTTATAATTAATTGTTGTAAAGTCGTAAGGTTGACCATTTGCATTAAGAGCATCAACATCCACATCGGCGCTGATAGCAGAATAACCAGCTAATACATAAAAGTTGGTTTTAGGGTTGCCACGGTAAATGCTTGCAGGATTTAAACTTGCAACCACATCCAAAGACAATTGATGAATTTGAGATTTGTAGTTGGCAACATATCCTTTAGGCGCGTAAATAGCCCATGGACCTCTGTACTGTTGTTGTCTTAAGCGATAGTCTAAACCATAATTAATAGATCCGTTCCAGCCGGCTCTCAAAGAAAATACATGTCCTAATGCTTTTCTTACTGAAACACCACCGCCGTAACCAAATTTTGGATCAACGTCACCAATTATAAAAGAAGCACCACCTCCAAATCCTAATTCCCACTGACTACGGGGTTTAGCAGGATAAGGATATTGGTTGTTCTTAAATTCATTATACTGCGGCATGTTCTTCGTTGCTATTTTTGAAGAATCCATAGCCCAATCCGCATTTGCATCATTTCTTTGCGCAAATGAAGCAGTTGTAAACAGGCCTAATAAGGCCAGAATCATTGTAAACTTTTTGCTTGCCATACGTATCGTTTAAAATTGTTGTTTAATGTTTCCCAAAGCCAAAATCTCAGCAAATTTAGACATTGGTAATGAAATACCAAATATTTACTATTTATTTTGTTGTAGAGTATCAGGACTATGACAACAATTGCAATGCCAATGTTGCATAATGACTATATTTTTATTTGGAAGTATATTGCACCCAAGTTTAGAAAAATGGAAAAAGCGGTTAAAGTAATCGGCGAAGAACTGGCTCAGTTTGAAAGTCATTTTAAAGAAGCAGTTAAAAGTAAAGTTGCGCTTCTCGACCGGATCATGCAATATATTGTAAAGCGAAAAGGCAAACAGCTAAGGCCCATGTTTGTGCTATTAAGCGCCCGCCTCGGAGGAACGGTCAATGACGCTACATACCGCGCTGCGTCTTTGGTTGAGCTACTTCATACTGCTACATTGGTACATGATGATGTAGTAGATGAATCTCTGGAAAGAAGAGGCTTTTTTTCTATAAATGCTTTATGGAAAAATAAAATCGCCGTTCTCGTAGGCGATTATTTATTATCAAAGGGATTATTATTGTCATTGGATAATAATGATTTCCAGGTTTTAAAAATATTATCCAATGCCGTAAAAATGATGAGCGAAGGCGAGTTGCTGCAAATGGAAAAAGCAAGGAATTTAAATTTAAAAGAAGAGGTGTATTATGAAATTATTTTAGGAAAAACCGCTTCATTGCTCGCCTCGGCCTGTGCTGCGGGCGCTTCCACCACTTTTAAAGAGGAAGAACAAATAAAAAAAATGCAGCTTTTTGGTGAAAAAGTAGGAATGGCTTTTCAGATAAAGGACGATTTGTTTGATTATGGTAATAAAGATATCGGTAAGCCTACAGGAAATGATATTAAAGAAAAAAAATTAACCCTGCCACTTATTTATACTTTAAATCATTGTAATGCGGCTTTAAAGAAAAAAATTATATATATTGTAAAAAATGAAAACACCGATAAGGAAAAGGTTCGTTTTGTAGCCAATGCAGTAAAGGAATCCGGCGGAATAGATTATGCAATAAAAAAAATGTTCGGCTACCGCGATGAGGCTTTATCTATTTTACATGAGTTTCCTGAAAGCGATGTTAGAGCTGCATTGGAAGAACTGGTTCGTTATACAACCGATCGTGATTTTTAATGAAAAAAAGATGGAAAATATTATCCGCCTGTACTAAAACCGCAGAAGCTTTACAGCTTTCCCTGCGCATCAATAAAGATGTATGCAACATACTGGTTCAAAGAGGAATTGACAACTTTGACCGGGCAAAACATTTTTTCCGCCCCCAACTGGAACAACTTCATGATCCCTGGCTGATGAAAGACATGCTGAAAGCGGTGAAACGCATACTGGCGGCGATAAAAAACAATGAAAAAATAATGATCTTCGGCGATTATGATGTGGATGGAACAGCATCAGTTGCCTGCCTGTATCAATTTTTAAAAAACATTTATCCGCATATAGGATATTACATTCCACACCGATATAAAGAAGGTTATGGTGTTTCTGAATTGGGAATCCGTCACGCTGCGGATCATGATTATTCCCTTATAATTTCTGTTGACTGCGGCATCAAATCAAAAGAATTGATTGCATGGGCAGCTTCGTTAAATATTGACTTTATTGTTTGCGATCATCATTTACCCGATGAAGAACTTCCACCCGCTACTGCTATTCTCAATCCTAAACAAAAAGACTGCCTTTATCCCTATAAAGAATTATGTGGTTGCGGCGTGGTTTTTAAATTGATACAGGCTTTGGGCGAAGAGCTCATGCTTTCGGATCATTCATGGCTTCAATACCTCGATCTTGTAGCTACCGCCATTGCCGCGGACATTGTACCCATAACGGGCGAAAACAGGATATTGGCTTATTACGGTTTAAAAAAAGTGAATGAAAATCCCTGTACGGGTATCCGGGCACTATTGCATCTGGCGGGTATCACAAAAGAAATGTTCATCACCAACCTGGTTTTTATTGTGGCTCCGCGTATAAATGCTGCCGGGAGAATGGATGACGCTAAAAAAGCGGTGCAATTATTTATTGAACAGGATTTTTCAAAAGCAGTGGAACTTGCCAAACTGCTACATCTGGATAATTCAGACCGTAAACTTGCCGACAGTACTATTACTGAAGAAGCCATGAATATTATAAAGGCTGATGAGAGTCTGATTAAGCGCAAAACCACTGTAGTATTTCAGGATCACTGGCACAAAGGCGTGGTAGGCATTGTAGCATCGCGCCTGATAGAATCTTATTACCGGCCCACTATTGTGTTAACCCAAAGTGGTGAAATACTGGCCGGAAGCGCAAGAAGTGTATCTGGTTTTAATTTGTATGAAGCCATTCATGCCTGCCGCGAACATTTATTGGGTTATGGCGGTCATTTCGCAGCCGCCGGCATGACCTTACTTCCTGAAAAACTGGATGATTTTTGTAAAAAATTCGAAGAAGTGGTTTCCGCTTCCATACCTGAAGAATTACTGACTCCTGAAATAACCATAGACACTGAAATAAACTTTAATGCATTAAACCATTCATTTTATAATATTATCAGCCAGATGGAACCCTTTGGCCCTGAAAATATGAGGCCCGTTTTCATAACCCGTAATGTACATGATACCGGTCATTCCAGGATTGTAAAAGACCAGCATATCCGGTTTGTAGTGAAGCAAAACAGTATTATTTTTTCAGGCATCGGATTCAATATGGCGGAGAAATTTCATCTGCTTGAAAAGAAACAACCGCTGGATATTCTTTTTGCGCTCGATATGAACGAATGGAATGGAGAAAAACAACTTCAGTTAAAAGTAATTGATATGGAATTATCTGACCGCGCTTAATTCATGATTGTTTTTTTTTGAACCCGGCTGTAAACCTTTGTGCATCATCGTTGCGTCACACTCTTGTACTGCTTTTTTTTATTCGGCAATGTGCCCAATACCCTATTATTCAAACTGTATTTTCATTCTTTTTATCCCATATTAATTTCACTAGTAATCTCTAAAACTAAAAAACTCTTATTCTCTACTGCCACCGATGATGGGCAGTAGAGAATAAGAGCTAATTGGTTGATTGGTTTTTTATTGCAACCAGTAATTATTTCACAAACGCTGAAAAATCCTTGTGTTCTTTTTTATGCAATTCCTCCATATTTAATGTCTTGAAATATGCGTATGTTTTTTCAAGCCCTTCCTTACGGTCAACCTTAGGTTCCCAACCCAATAATTTACGGGCCAAACTGATATCCGGCTGTCTCTGCTTTGGATCATCGGTAGGCAATGGTTTATAAACTACCTTTTGATTGGAACCAGTGAGCGCGAGTATTTCTTCAGCAAAATCTTTAATCGTTATTTCCGAAGGATTACCAATGTTTACCGGGTAAACATAATCGCTGTGCAACAACCTGTAAATACCTTCAATGAGGTCATCCATATAACAGAAAGATCTTGTCTGACTACCATCGCCAAAAATTGTAAGATCCTCGCCCCTCAACGCCTGACCGATGAACGCAGGTAAAACCCGTCCGTCATTCAAACGCATCCTGGGCCCATAAGTGTTGAAAATACGAACAATTCTTGTCTGAACATGGTGATAGGTATGATAAGCCATTGTAATAGCTTCCTGGTACCTTTTAGCCTCATCATATACCCCGCGCGGCCCCACAGGATTTACATTGCCCCAATAGTCTTCCGTCTGCGGATGCACGGTAGGATCGCCGTACACTTCTGAAGTGGAAGCCACCAGTATACGGGCGCCTTTATCCTTGGCTAACCCCAGTAAATTATGGGTTCCCAATGCGCCTACTTTTAAAGTCTGAATAGGAATTTTGAGGTAATCTATCGGGCTTGCAGGCGATGCGAAGTGTAAGATATAATCCAGCTTTCCCGGAATATGAATAAACTTCGTCACATCATGGTGTTGAAATTCAAAATCTTCCAGGCCAAACAAATGCTGAATATTCTGCAGGTCGCCGGTGATAAGATTATCCATGGCAATAACGGAATAACCTTCTTTTATAAAGCGGTCACAGAGATGCGAACCTAAAAATCCGGCCGCACCCGTGATGAGAATCCTCTTTTTCATGTGTTTAAGTACAAATTAATTGGATAATTGTTATGTCGTATTTATCGATTTATTGCTTCGTTAACCCATTGTTGTTAAGACCAATCCCAAAATAGATGAAACCACGGTCTGCCATTTCTTTTGGATTATAAATATTACGGCCATCAAACAATACCGGTGTTTTCATCAGGCTTTTAATCAGTTTCCAATCGGGCAACCTGAACTCCGGCCATTCCGTTATCAGTACCATGGCATCTGCATTTTTAATGGCAGAAACGCCATCATGAGTATAACTGATGGAATAACCCAGGAAATGTTTGGCCTCTTCCATAGCAACAGGATCGTAAGCTTTTACATTCGCACCCGCGGCAAGCAATGCTTCAATGATCACAAGGGAAGGCGCTTCCCGCATATCATCTGTCTTTGGTTTAAAGGACAATCCCCAGATACCAATTGTTTTTCCTTTAAGGTCTCCATTAAAGTAATTAGATATTTTATTGAAAATAACTTTTTTCTGATCATCATTTACCGCATCTACGGATGATAAAATCCGAAGCGGGTAATTATACTCTTCCGCCGTACGGATGAGCGCCTTTACATCTTTTGGAAAGCAGGAACCACCATAACCAATACCGGGATAAATAAAACGTTTACCAATTCTTAAGTCAGTACCAATACCATTTCTAACCTCATTTACATTAGCGCCAACAAGTTCACATAAGTTGGCTATATCATTCATGAAAGAAATTTTGGTTGCCAGCATGGCATTGGCTGCGTATTTGGTCATTTCCGCCGAAGGAATATCCATGAACAATATAGGATGACCATTTAATACGAAAGGATCATACAACTGGTGTAATAATACTTTTGCCCTATCACTTTCCACGCCTATAACTATGCGATCCGGTTTGAGAAAATCTTCTATTGCCGCGCCTTCTTTTAAAAACTCCGGATTGGAAGCCACATCAAATTCTATATTCTCCTTACGTTCTTCCAAAGCTTTTCCAATAGCAGCTTTTACTTTTGCCGCGGTACCAACAGGAACGGTACTTTTGGTTACTACCACCAGATAGTCATTCATATGCTTCCCAACGGTATCAGCCACCTGTAATACGTATTGCAGATCTGCGCTTCCATCTTCCCCCGGGGGAGTGCCTACAGCTATAAAAACAACCTGTGCATCTACAATAGCATCTTTAAGATCTGTACTGAAATACAACCGGGATCCTTTTACATTCCGTTCTACAATTTCATCAAGCCCCGGCTCATAAATAGGAAGAATACCCTTTTTTAAATTCTCAATCTTCTGTTCATTTACGTCCACGCAAATCACTTCCGTACCTACTTCCGCCAGACAAGCTCCTGTTACCAATCCAACATATCCGGTTCCAACAACAACAATTTTCATAATTAATCAGTTGAGTTTTATTAGGTGATGGTTTATTATAATTCATTACCAATTAAGTAATGAGGCAAATATATTTAATTGTTGTACACCGCAAGTTAATTTTTCTGGAGAAGCTTTGAGCGTGGAACTATCAGCTATGAGCATTGAGCTATCAGCTATGAGTTATATGCTGAGTTCTTAATTTTATGAGAGCAAAAGCTGAATACAATACATTTCTATGTCTTGTCCCGCCCCCTTAAGGGCATTTCCAATCCCAAAAAATGTAAAGATCTCACTGGACATTCACCTCTCACTTTTCACCCTTCATCTCTTCATTTTGCATTTTTCATTACCATCACACCTCATACCTCATACCTGACACCTCAAACAATCATTCCCGCTGCTACAGTTTCATTGGTTGATTCATCAATTAATATAACAGAACCGGTAGACCGGTTTTTGCGGTATCCATCATAAACCACAGGTTGAGTGGTCTTTACTTTTACCCTTGCAATGTCATTAATATTTATTTTCTTATCGTCTTCCAGGCGTGTAAGTGTATTAATATCCATTTTATACACAATCTCTTTTATAACTGCCCTTACTTCACGGGTAGCTGTCCTGAGATAATATTTAGAACCCGGCTGAGGGCCGTTTCCAACCAGCCAGCACAACATCATATCAAAATCCTGGCTTACCAGGGGCTGATTGCCATCCTTTACAATCATATCGCCGCGGCTTATATCAATATCATCCTGAAGGGTGATGGATACAGACATGGGCGCATAAGCTTCATCCAAACTTTCATCAAAACTATCTATTGATTTTATAGTAGAATGTAAACCGGACGGAAGCACAGTTACTTTATCGCCGGGCCGGAAAATGCCACCTGCTATACGGCCTGCATAGCCCCGGTAATCATGATATTCGTTGGAATGCGGACGAATGATGGTTTGCACCGGAAACCGGGCATCAATATGATTGTAATCGCTGCCAATATGTGTAGTTTCCAGGGTATGTAATAATGTAGCACCATGATACCAGGGCATATTGCCGGAATGCGTGACCACGTTATCACCATTCAATGCGCTGATGGGTATAAATTGAATATCAAAAATATCCAGTTTACTGGCAAATTCGGTGTATTCTTCTACAATTCTATTAAATACCTCTTCAGAATAATCCACCAGATCCATTTTATTGATACATACAATTACATGCGGCATCTGCAGCAAAGAAGCGATATAGGAATGGCGGCAGGTTTGCTCCACAATTCCATTTCTTGCATCCACCAAAATCAAAGCAAGGTTGGCAGTGGATGCACCCGTAACCATATTTCGTGTGTACTGGATATGCCCCGGCGAATCTGCGATAATGAATTTTCTTTTCGGAGTGGCGAAATAACGATATGCAACATCAATGGTAATTCCCTGTTCTCTTTCCGCTTTCAGGCCATCGGTTAATAAAGAAAGGTCGAGATGCGCAAGTCCTTTTCTTTCACTGGTTTGCTTAACGGCAGCAATCTGATCTTCAAAAATTGATTTGGAATCGTATAATAAACGTCCGATCAAAGTGCTTTTGCCATCATCCACACTTCCGGCGGTGGTAAAACGCAGCAGCTCTATATTATGGCTCATATCTTTATTTGTTAATTGTATTGATTTAAAAAAATTAAAAATACCCCAGGCGTTTGCGGTCTTCCATTGAAGTGTCGGAACGCTTGTCATCACTGCGGTTACCCCGCTCTGTACTTCTTGTAGCAGAAACTTCTTCCACAATTTTTTCCAGCGTATCGGCTGAGGATTCAATGCCGCCCGTAATGGTAATATCACCTAAAGTCCGAAAGCGCATTGTTTTTTTCTCAATGGTTTCCCCATTGCGCAAAACAAGGTGTTCAGATGCAGGCAACCAGGTATTGTCGCGGTAAACAACTTTTCTTTCATGCGCAAAATATAAAGATGGAATGGAAATATTTTGCTGAAGTATATAATTCCATACATCCATTTCCGTCCAATTACTGATAGGAAATACCCGGAAATGCTCGCCTTGGTTTTTGCGGCCATTGAAAATATTCCAGAGCTCGGGTCTTTGGTTTTTAGGATCCCACTGACCGAAATCATCCCGGTGAGAAAAAAAACGTTCTTTGGCGCGCGCTTTTTCTTCATCTCTTCTTGCACCACCTATGGCTGCATCAATTTTATTTTTTTCAATCGTGTCAAGCAGCGTAACAATTTGCAAAGCATTGCGGCTTGCATTCATACCTGTTTCCTCTTTTGTTCTGCCATTATCAATAGATTCCTGCACATAACCAACCAATAGCTGTACACCAAGTTCTTTTACAAGATTATTGCGGAATTCCATGGTTTCAGGGAAATTATGCCCGGTATCAATATGAATTAATGGCAATGGAATTTTAGCTGGCCAGAATGCTTTTTTTGCCAGGTGTGTGACTACAATAGAATCTTTTCCTCCGGAAAATAAAATGGCCGGCCGTTCAAACTGGGCCGCCACTTCCCTGATGATATATATTGCTTCCGCCTCAAGTTCCTGTAAATGATCTAAATAATATTTACGCATGTTATTAAAAATTGTATTTAAGTTTCGGTAAAATTTTTTTCACGATTGTCTCTACTGAATCATTGATATTCTGTGTTTCCGTCTGAATATGAATATCCGGATTGGATGGCCTTTCAAACGGGGATGAAATACCGGTGAAATGAGGGATCTCACCAGACCTGGCCTTTTGATACAATCCTTTTATATCGCGCTGTTCACAAATTCCCAATGGAGTATCAACAAAAATTTCAATATAATTTTCTCCCATCATATCCCGAAGCATTTGCCGGTCTTTTAAAAAAGGAGATACGAAAGCAGCCAGTACAATTAAACCCGCATCCATCATAAGCCGAGCCACTTCGCCAATACGACGGATGTTTTCTAAGCGGCCTTGTTCTGAAAATTTCAAATCTTTATTTAGCCCATTACGGATGTTATCGCCATCTAAAATATATGTGTGATAGGAGCAGTCATGCAATTGCTGCTCTACCAGGTTGGCCAAAGTAGTTTTGCCGGAACCAGAAAGCCCTGTAAACCACAAACAAGCCGGGTTGTGTCCATTTTTAAGCGTCCGGCAGGCGCTATCTATTTTAAAATTACGACCATTTATGTGCGAATTTTCCTTCACTTGATGTGCTAAACCCAAAAGATCCATCGTTTCTGTTGTTATATTTTAATATTTTGTCTTTTGAAAATCAGTTTCAGAAAAAAGCAAACAATTAACTTCTAAAATTTCATTTTCTTCCAATAGAATTTCATTTCCTGGTTCAGGAAAGCATTCATTTTGAAAAATCTTTAGTCTACTAATTATATAGATTATCGGCAAGATAAAGTTTAAAAGATAAAATTCTTTCAAACCATCAGAAAAACAGAAAAGAAATAAGTGAAAAAAGCTTATACTATGTTGATAATCAAAATGATATTTTTTTTATCAAAATGATAATTTTTTTAACTTCCCAATAATCTTCTTGTACATTCCATACAAAGCCGATTTTTTAAGAGTGGTTATTTACTAAAACAAATACTTAAAAAACATGCAACCATTCTTAAATTTGTAGAAAAACAATTTTACCCAAATAAGTATTCACATCAATCTCCTGATATGAAAAAAATTTTAGTTGCTGTATTGATTTTTGCAAGCACCGGTGCAATGGCACAGAATAAAGCGGAAGATGTACAAACTTTTACCCTGAAAAACGGGATGAAATTTCTTGTATGGGAAGATCATTCCATCCCGAATGCGAATATGTATTTATTCTGGAAAGTGGGCTCGCGCAATGAATACCCCGGTATTACCGGATTATCCCATTTTTTTGAACATATGATGTTTAATGGGTCAAAAAAATACGGGCCTAAAATGTTTGACCGCACTATGGAATTCAATGGCGGTGCAAATAATGCTTATACTACGGAAAACGTAACTGTATATACCGACTGGTTTCCCTCTTCCGCTTTAGCCGTGATGTTTGACCTGGAATCAGACCGTATCGGGCATCTTACCATTGATTCGGGAATGATGGAAAGTGAACGCGGAGTGGTATTATCAGAAAGAAGAACCGGTTTGGAAAATTCTCCCTGGAACTTATTATTCCAATCAGTTAGTGCAACGGCTTTCCAGGAACATCCTTATCATTGGCCGGTGATTGGCTATGAAACGGATATCAAAAACTGGACAAAGCAGGACCTGGAAAATTATTTTAAAACCTATTATGCGCCCAATAACTGCGTGGTGGTTATTTCAGGAGATGTAAATTTTGCTGAAGTAAAAACTATGGCCGAAAAATACCTGGAACCCATTCCTCAACAACCTGCACCGCCAAAAGTACATCTTGTGGAACCACCTCAAGCCGGTGAAAGAAGGATTGTGGTTCAAAAAGATGTGACAACACCTTATCTTTTGATCTCCTATCATGTTCCGGAAACAAAAAGTAAAGATTATTATGCGCTCAATATCCTGAATTCGGTTTTATCATCCGGCAATTCTTCACGGCTGTACGCCTCTCTTGTAGATCAGCATCAGCTCGCCACTTCTGTAGGATCCGATTATGGTGATAGCTTCGATCCTACCCTTTTTCAGTTGTATGCCGTTACCAACAAAGGAATAGATGAAAAGGTACTGGAGGACAGCATTTATAACATCCTGGAAAAATTGAAAAAAGATGGGATCACTGAAAATGAATTGCAGAAGGTAAAAAATCAAAAGCTGATGGAATTTTATTCGCAGATAGAAACCATCAATGGAAAATCAAACAATATCGGGACCTATGAACTGTTTTTTGGCGATTATAAAAAAATGTTCAACGCGCCGGATGAATACAATAAAGTAACCGCCGAAGATGTAAAAAGGGTGGCAAATGAATATTTTAAAAAATCAAACCGCACAGTGGGAATCATTAAAACAAACGTGGAGAACTAAGCTATGCAAACTAAAATCAAACAACTTGTAATTATAATTCTTTGCATCTTCTGTTTTGCAACCGTTTCTTTCGCCCAAAAGAAGGCAGGTTTTCAATTGCCAAAATATGAAAAATTCAGCTTGCCCAATGGGCTTACCCTATATCTTATGGAGCAACATGAAGTGCCTGTAATAAATGTATCGGCCATCATGCCGGCGGGAGCTATTTATGATGGTGAAAAAAATGGGCTTGCTTCCTTAGCGGCTTCCTGCCTTCCTTATGGTACAAAAAGCTTTACAAAAAACGAGATTGAACAGCAACTTGATTTTGTAGGCGCTACATTAAATACGTATGCATCAAAGGAATCGGCAGGCCTCAGCGCGAAGTTTGCAAAAAAAGACGCGGATAAAATCTTCCCTATTATAAAAGAAGTTTTATTGGATCCGGTTTTTAATGAAGCTGAATTTGAAAAAGAAAAAAAGCGCACACTTGTAAATCTGGAACAGGCAAAAGAAAGTCCGCGTACAGTTATTTCCTCCTATTGGGATGCTTTTTATTATGGAGACCAGGCGTATGGAAATCCTGTTTCAGGGAAAATTTCATCTGTTTCCAAAATCACGGATACCGATCTGAAAAATTTTTACCAGTCAAATTATATTCCCAATCAATCAGCGCTGGCAGTAGCAGGCGATTTTGATACTAAAGAAATGAAATCGCGGCTAACTACTCTTTTTAGCGGTTGGAAAAAAAGCAACCGGTTGCCAGATGTTGTTGCCACAACAATAAAAACGCCTTCAGAAAAAAGGGTTTTATTGGTGAATAAGGATGATGCCACCGAAACCACATTATATATTGGCGGAAAGGGCGTGAAAAGAAATAACCCGGATTATGTGGCAATGGAAGTAGTGAATACAGTATTGGGAGGAAGATTTACATCCTGGCTCAATGATGAATTGCGTGTAAATTCAGGATTAACCTATGGAGCGCGCAGCAGTTTTTCTTCATTGAAAAATGCCGGAACCTTTGCCATCAGTACGTTTACAGCCAACAAAACAACAGAACCGACAATTGACAAATCGCTTGAAGTTTTAAACCGTTTGCATACCCAGGGAATTGATGAAGAAACGCTTACTTCAGCAAAAAATTATGTAAAAGGATTGTTTCCACCGCGTTATGAAACTTCGGGGCAACTGGCCAATTTATTAACCCAAATGTTTTGGTACGGATTTGATGATGCTTATATCAATAAATTCCAAACCAATGTGGATGCTATTGATGTGGCTAAGGCAAAACAAATTATTCAAACATATTTTCCAAAGGACAACCTGCAGTTTGTATTAATAGGCAAGGCTTCCGAAATAAAACCCATTGCCGAAAAGTTGGGCCCTGTTACTGAATTGCAGATTAAGGAGGATGGGTTTAAGTAAAATTACGTAAGTGAATTTTACAATCTTTTATTTCTTCATTCTTTTTTTAATAAACTAATAAGGTTTTTTACCAGAGGAAAACTTTTGTTACTGAGGTTATAAGGTTTTTGAAATTCTTTATAATTCGCCGATTCATCTACAATTGGTAGTTTTGTGCTTTTCCCGGTTGGGTGAAATGATAAGGTTTGGGCATTTTTTACCTTAGTAACCTAATAAGTCTCAAACGAAAAACCTTATTAGCTTATTTTCTATTTTTTAATTGACTTGTCTTCCATATTTCCAGTCATCGGCTTGAATGGTTTCACTGGTTTCTTCAATAACTTTTTTCATTTCATTGGCTTCCTCTTTTGTTAGAATACCGACAAAATCATAAATACTTGGCTTCTTTTCCACTTTGTCTTTTGATCTTGCTATTATAGCTTCCAACTCCATTAAGGTAGCCTCATTTGTTACTTTCAGAACTTCCTGAATAAGGTACAATTTTTTTGCATCTGTGTACATGGATGCTGCTTTTAATTATTACAAATTTAATCTTTTGTATCGCTATTTGATAAGTATTCCTTTGAATGAATTACTGATCACTCAAACATTATATTGCAACCTCAACTCCCAGACCCGGCTGATGCAGCAATGTAACTTTTCCAAAGTCAAACTTAATCCCGGAAGCTTTATCTTCTGCCAGTAACAAGGGACCGTCCATATCCACATAATCGAGCTGTGGTAAAAAGTTGGCGATGGCCGCAGAGCCAATACTGCTTTCATTCATACTGCCCATCATGACTTTCAGCTTCAACGCCTTTGCTTTTTCTATCATTCTGCGTGCAGGTGTAATTCCACTGCATTTTGTAAGCTTAATATTGATCCCATGAAAATGACCGCCGCATTTTTCAACATCCGTTTCTACTACGCAGCTTTCGTCCGCAATCAATGGCAAAGAAGATTGCTGATACAATATTTTCATTCCATCCCAATTGTCTTTCGCTAAAGGTTGCTCAATAAACTCAACGCCCAATGCTTTTAAATCAGGAATTTTTTGCAATGCTTCTTCCAAAGTCCAGGCCGCATTTGCATCCACGCGAAAAACTGCGGTTGTATGCTTACGCAGTTCAGAAATAATTTCAATATCATTATCCGAACCCAGTTTTATTTTATAAACGGGCCAGGGCTTTCGCCTTCATTTTCGCCACCATTTTATCTATACTATCCATTCCAATTGTATAATCCGTAAGAGGTGTGTCTTTCCATTCTGTATTCCACAAACGGTACAATGGAGCATTTTTCATTTTAGCAAAAAGATCCCAGCAGGCAATATCGAGTGCGCAAATCAAAAATGGATTTTTTGGAATTAAATGATGCAAATAATGCCAGTATCGTTCCGGATCGGTAAGCGCGAATTTTTCTATCCGGGTCTTATATTTTTCAATGTCTGCTATCATTTGTTCCAGCGAAATATCGTAGTATGGAATAGCCGGAGCTTCTCCATATCCGGTAAAACGACCAAGAGAAAGCGACACAATCAAAGTGGGCTGGTGTGTTTTTGTACGGTTGTTGGAAATGGTGAACGGATATTGAAATGGAAGTTCGAATGAATGATATTGCAGGATCATATTTTAGGTATGAGGTATTAGCTTTGAGCAATCAGCTATCAGCTTTGAGCCGGAATTAACTTGTTTCTAAATTTTTTATCATTTTCAAAGATAAGGTAAGGAGAATTTGATCCGGAATAAAATGAATTCTTTGATTCGGTAGCTATCAACTCTGAGCCGTGAGCTATCAGCCATCAGCTTTTTGCGCCGACATTAAATGGTATCTTAATACTTTACGCCGCTAAAGCGATTGGAGTAAAAATTGAAGGTAATAAAGTTTAAAAATATTTTGATCAGTACTTCTTTTACTAAGGTTTAAAACATTTTTCGCTGCCGGTTTGCGGCCTCATCAATTAGAGATTATTTGAAATGCAATAAATATTTTACGGTTTTGTTATCCTTTCCTTTCTGATTGAGCCTTATTTTTTGGCATTTCAAACCTTAGTAAAGAAACAAGATCATGTAACATCAACCTTATTAGCTTATTTTTTAAATAAGATTGGAGTAAAAATAATAAGGTAACCGAGACCATTTGAAATGCAATAAATATTTTTACGCTTTTCCATCCTTTTCAAACCCAAGTAGAAAACAAGAATTCGTTGCATCAAATCGATTAGCAGCCTTTGACTGATAATGCTGAATAAAGCTATTCAGTTGAATGGTGCGACGCAAGAAAAGATTAATAGTAGCAGTACGGCCGGGGACAAAAAAATCTTATAGCACAACAGGAATGAATATTTTCTGAAACATTTCCAAAACAAAAAATCCAGCCAGGTTATTCTCCGGCTGGATTGATATTTATTTTTTATCTAATACTTTCACCTGCCGCTTTCCTTTATGCAGGCGGCCAGTTCTTCATTAAATTCAGTCGCATTGATGAGCGTTTCCAAATTCAGATGCATCCTGTATTCCCAGTAAAACGGGGTAATTGCGGGAACATTGATGCGTTCTTCATGCGGATTTTCTCTGCGGATATCTTTATTGATCCCTAACAGATCCTGCAATAAAAATATACTCCACATAGCGGGTGATTCCAGATGCTGAACCACAATGGCTTTATTGATCCAGGCTTCACTGAAAAAAGGCGCATAGCCCTGCTGTCCGAGCTGGTCATGATAAAACTGCTGAATGGTGTTCCGGTCTTCTTCCCACCAGCCACGGATGGTACTCATATCATGTGTGGCAGGGGTAACCACACTTAGGTATGGCGCGCGTTTGGGATTAAAAAAAGCCAGGCCATGATTTTTGGGCATACGCTGCACTTCAATGCTCAATATGCCCAGTTGCGCCAGCACATCGGGTACGGATGAAGGCACCATACCGAGATCTTCACCAAATACCAGCATATTGGTTTCGCGTTTCAAAGCGGTTAATTTTTGCATTCCTTCTTTCCGCCACAGATCATCCTGGCGACGGAAAAAATAATCCTCATACAACTGCTTTAATCTGTATTGACTGTCCGCATCGAGGTGCCGGAAAGAAGCAGTATTTTCAACCCCGAATCTTATATGGAACTTCTGACTGTTGGATCCTTCCGCTTCAAATAAAATCACATTGCTGATAAGGTTAAACAATGCCTGTTTCAACCATTGATTGTGCGCATTTTCCTCAAGCGTTGCGAAATAATTTTCTACCTGGCGTTGGGTGGCAAATTCAGATTTCATTTGAAAATTACCCTGGTTATCCGGCTCCACAAAATGATGTCTTACATAATCCTGCTGATCACCAAAAACCTCGTATAAAATCTGGTCATTGATATAAGGTTTTGTAAACCTGTTGTAGCTGAAATTTATTTGTTTTTCATACATTTCATGCACATCCACCGGGATGGCCGGCTGAAAATAGCCCATGATTCCTTCCACCTGCTGAATGGGAATACTCCAGATACGGAAAAAACCCAGGATATGATCAATTCTGAAAGCATCGTAATAATAACTCATTTGCTCAAAACGCTGTTTCCACCAGGCAAAACCGTCCAGTGTCATTTGTTCCCAATTATAAGTAGGGAAGCCCCAGTTTTGTCCCTTGATTGCAAAATCATCCGGCGGAGCGCCGGCCTGCATATCCATATTAAATAACGCAGGTTGCTGCCAGGCATCCACACTGTTGCGATAAATGCCGATAGGAATATCTCCCTTAATTATGACACCATTTTTATGCGCATATTCAGTAGCAGCTTTTAACTGCAGGTGCAAATGGTATTGTAAAAAATAATGGATACCAATAGCATCCCTAACTTCCGCATTATCGGAAAGCGCGTTTATTTCTTCAGCCACATAATTTTTATGAGCCGGCCAATGATTGAAATCGGCGGTATCATATTTATCTCTCAGATAACAAAATGCCGCATAAGGTTTTAGCCAATGCTGATTTTTATTAAAAAACTGCTGATAATCCTCCGATGCAAAAACCTGTTTTTTTTGTAACGGATACACTTCTTTGAAAATATCCCATTTAAGGTTATTCACCTCCTCATAATCGAGGCTGTCCAATTGATTTAAACGACGCTGTTCGGGCCTTATTTTTTCTAAGATCTCTTTATTGGAATCTTCAACCATTTCATCCAGGTTCAGATACATGGGATGCAATGCAAAAGCTGAAATGGCCGCATAAGGATAAGAATCCATCCAGCTATGCGTGGCGGTAGTATCATTTACCGGAAGTATCTGAATCAATTTAAGGCCGGTCTTTTTTGCCCAGTCAGCAAGAAGTTTCAGATCGGAAAACTCTCCCGTACCCATACTTTTTTCACTCCTTAAACTAAAAACGGGAACTGCCACACCTGCGCCTTTCCAGCTATGATCCGGCATTACTATAAAACCATCATTTACGATCGTTTGTTTTTCGGTTTCTATACGGTCATCCAGGTAACGGTCTTTGCCATTTTCAAGCGTGATCGCTTTTTGCTTTTCTACATCATAAATTCCATATTTATACACAACAGGAAAACTAACAGCGGATAAATCAACCGCTACAGTCCAGAAATCCTCCTCCTGTTTACGGCTCATCAATACCGGCTTACTTTCCTGCCAATTGCCAAAGGCGGAATTATTGCCGGTAATAAACAGCGCCTGTCCTTTTTCCAGCAAAGGCGCTTTTAGTTTGAATATATGGGTTACAACCGGAGGTTGTATAGCCTTCACCGCTGTGAAGTTCGATTGAAGTAAAACCTTTTGAAAAGGCTCCGTATAAAAAGCATTCTGATAAAATCCTGCATAATTCCAGGCATCAACAATTACAACATTTTCTGTTGAATAATGCTCAAAAGATAATACTTTATCGTTTCCCCAATCATATACTACACTTCCATCCGCGTTTTTTAATACATAATTGTAAACGATACCTTCTTCCGGAAGGTCCGCTTTATTGAGTTGGATATTCGCCTGCCAGAACGTTTCATCCAGGTACTGCATTGGCAGGGCAAGGGACAAATCCCCATTACCAAAAAGCTCATGCTTGCCTGTAATAAAAATCATCTGCCCGGGTACCGTGTAATAACGGACTTTTAATGTAAGATTAACCGTATTCAGTTTGATTGCTGCTTCAATGTTTTGCTTTTCCTGTATTGAAGGTTCGATGCCGGCCGATGGGACAACTGTGGGCGCTTCCGTTAAAACAGGTGCCTTTTTTATTGAAGCTGCTTTCGCTTTTTTAGGTTCTTTATTTTCTTTGGGAGCAGTTGTTTTAGAAAGTTTTTTTTCTAATGATTCATCTCCTTCTGTTTTCACTTTAGCATTGGCCGCTTTTGCAGCTTTTTTTGAAGGAGTTTTTTTGGAGGCAGCAATTTTTGCTTCCGGTTTTTCAATCAATCCCTCAGCAATATCAGCCTTCTTTATTTTTGATTTAGCAGGTTTTTTTTCAATCAAACCTTCTTTTTCCAAATCTGTTTTTTTTGCGTTGGCCTTTTTTGAAGGTTTCTTTTTTTCAATATTTACAGCAGTTTTCGGATCTGCAATATCATCCAAAGGTTTTTCAGCCTTATTGTTTTCCTGTTGAGCCTCATTATTATTTTTGTCCGTCATCACTTTAAAAATTTGAAGTATTGCGAAATTAATACAAAACATTTTGAACCGCCGGATCGGGTAAGATAAATAACTATCCGCCTGGATGATAAATTTTGTTGCCAGATAATTTTTTTATAATATCAGCAAAAAAATGACAACCCACACCGCGAAGCCAATCCAGGCGGATTTTCTTAAATCCCTGTCGCGGCTAAAAATATAAACCCCAATAATGCCCAGGATACCCAGTATAAGCCCTATAAGAAAACCAAGCAGGTTGAATTCAAATCCAGCCCCACCAATATATTTTCCGGCATCCGCTTTTCCGTCTTTCTTTAAATCTTTTTTCAGTTGCTTTTGAAGAAAATGCAAGGAAATTCTATCTTTCAAAGACATCTTTTTACCTGTAAGTAATTTATAACTGCGAGGGGTTAAATTCAAAATCTGGTCTACGGTTAACGCTTTAAGCAATTCATCTTCCGAAACCCGTTCCGTTTTTACAGGTACTGTAGTGGGTTCAAAATTTATCCAGGCAAACCCTGAAGTTGTGATGGAAAATATAAATATCAAACCCAGAAAAAAATGTTTCTTCATATTGATTTGATTTGTGTTTTTAAAGTTAATAAATTTTAACAGTTAAGCTTCACTTTTAAAATCATTTAATTCTCTCACAACTGCGGGTAAATTTTGCCTTTACTTTGCATCCAATTTTCACTGTATGCGTTCCAAAAAAGAAGCGGCTTTAGGCTTTATATTTATAACCTTGCTGATAGATGTTACCGGTTTAGGCATTATCATTCCTGTACTTCCCAAATTAATTACCGAATTGATTCATGGAGATTTAAGCACCGCTTCTCAATATGGAGGCTGGTTAACTTTTGCTTATGCCTTCATGCAGTTCAGTTTTGCGCCCGTATTGGGCAACCTGAGCGATAAATATGGAAGAAGGCCGGTGCTTTTATTTTCCTTATTTGGTTTTGGAATTGACTATCTTTTTCTTGCCCTGGCTCCTACTATCGGCTGGCTGTTTGTAGGCCGCATGATTGCCGGCATTACAGGCGCGAGTTTTACAACCGCTACCGCTTATATCGCTGATATTAGCACCCCCGAAAAGCGCGCACAAAACTTTGGCATCGTAGGCGCGGCTTTTGGGCTTGGATTTATAATAGGACCGGTAATAGGCGGTGTTTTGGGTCAATACGGGTCACGCATTCCTTTTTTTGCAGCGGCTGGTCTGAGTTTGCTTAACTGGGTCTATGGTTATTTTATTTTACCAGAATCTTTACCGAAAGAACACAGAAGGCCATTTGAATGGAAGAGGGCCAATCCAATAGGCTCCTTATTGCAATTAAAAAAATACCCGGCCGCGGCAGGATTGATCAGTTCACTCGTACTCATTTATATTTCCGGACATTCCGTTCAAAGCACCTGGAGTTTTTACAATATGGAAAAATTCAATTGGAATGAAGCATGGGTGGGCTATTCGCTTGGCTTTGTGGGTTTAACGGTAGCCATTGTGCAGGGAGGACTGATAAGGGTCATCATTCCAAAATTGGGCAATCAGAAAAGCGTATATATTGGCTTATTATTTTATTGCGTCGGTTTTGTATTGTTTGCCTTCGCTACAAAAAGCTGGATGATGTTTGCCTTTATGATACCCTATGCTTTGGGCGGTATAGCGGGGCCATCGTTGCAGGGAATTATTTCCAATGAAGTGCCGGCCAATGAGCAGGGCGAATTGCAAGGGGCGCTCACAAGTCTTGATGAGCGCCACATCGCTGATAGGCCCGGTATTAATGACCAGTTTATTCGCTTATTTTACAAGCAGTAAAGCGCCGGTTCAATTTCCCGGCGCACCATTTTTAATGGGAGCAATGCTTACCCTGGTAAGTATATTTCTCGCCATCCGTACATTCAAAAAAAAATAAAATAATCTATTTTTTTATCGGATGCGGATCGCCCCGATGACAGGTTATACAGGTAACCGAACGAATGGTATCGGGCCTTGGGGAATTATTGAAATTGAAAAATATTTCATTAATATCACGGGTCATGCGAATCATGTGCCGGGCAATATCTTTTTCCGGTTTTTCATCACTGGCAAAATCCATTTTTCCGGGGTTATCCTTTTGCGGGGCATGGCAAAATCCGCATTTTACACCTAGCGCGTCTTTAAATCCATCCATCACAATTTTCATACTGTCCCGGCTAATGTCTTTAGGCAATACGGTTAAATTTTTAAATCCTTCCTGGTAAGCAGCAGTTTCTTCCGTATTGCGGGCGGCAATACCGGTTAATACCATCGCTGCGAGAGCGGTAATGACCATCAGTTTGTTTCGGTGAATCCCTGGCATATTTAATTTTTTTTATGTAATTTATAGCATTATAATAATTCAAGCCAAAAAAAAATTGAATATATAATGCAGTATGGAATTGTAGATTTAGGATTAGGAAGGGTATCTGGTCGGTATAACAGATAAACGACAACGGTATCTTTGCCCCGTAGGGGAAATACAAAATGATAATTTTTTTGTTACCGGCAGCATCTTTTCATGGCAGCTTCGTTGTGTCACTCCCTTGTACTGTTGTTCAATGAGCAGCTTTGGTTTTCAGTGGCAGCAAACACCGTAAAAATGCAGAAGCGATTTAAAAGTAAAAATGGAAAACAGTAAAGAAATTGGAACAGGAATGAGGTACGGGTGTGCATACCTGATACCTCATTCCTGGGTACCTATAACGTACAAATGAGTGCAGTACTGCACTCATTTGTAAAAATATATAAATTTTAGAACTACTGGTTGGAATTTGGACTTGAAGGCACTCCTTCCCGGGCATTGTTCATACCGGTTTTTCCGGAGTCCATTAATTTTAAAATTTTCTGGCGCACATCATCACCAAGCCCGGCTATTTCATTCTGAAAAATATTTTTCAGATCATCCAGCTTTAAATCGGCCTTCTTGGTAAGATTCCCGAGCTTGTTTTTTAAATCATCCGCAGAATCCGCGATCTTTTGCCTGGTTTCACTCCCTTTGGCGGGCGCCACAACAAGCCCCACTGCTACTCCGGCTAATACGCCGGTAATGGTTCCGATGATAATTTTTTGTACACTCATAATAATGATTTTAAGCTATTAATAAAGTTTATCGAAATTCAATAACCTTGCCAAACCGGTTTATAATGAGTTTTTCACGCCGCATTGCAGAACATATTCCCCAAAAAAAGTTTAGGACAGATATTAATAAAGTTTTATAAAGAAAAATTAAGGTAAATACGTTATGTCGTCTTTAAAAAATATTTAATAAACCAAGAAGGTTTTTAAAACCTTCTTGGTTTTTATTTTAATCAACTATCAACCAACAACCAACCAACCACCACCAACCAACAACCAACCATCAACTACCAACTACCATCTCACCTACAATCAAAAAACCTTATATTGGAGAAAATATAGAACAACGATGCCCGTGATCGGACTTATAAAAGAAGGCAAAATACCGGAAGATAACCGGGTGGCATTAACGCCCGCGCAATGTAAATGGTTATTAAAACACATTAAAGATTGCAGCATAATTGTGCAGCCTTCAGCCGGCCGGTGTTTTTCGGATGCTGAATATCTTTTAGCCGGCGCCCAGGTAAACAACAATCTGCAGGAATGCGATTTTTTGCTGGGCATTAAAGAAGTGCCGCCGGATCAGTTAATAGAAGATAAAACCTACCTGTTTTTTTCCCATACCAAAAAAAAGCAATCCTATAATCAAAAGCTGATGCAGGCTATGGTAAAAAAGCGCATCACCCTTATTGATTATGAATGCCTTGAACATGAAGATGGACAGCGCATCATAGGATTTGGTTTTTTTGCCGGCATCGTAGGCGCTCATAATGGCATCATGGCTTATGGAAAAAGGTCGGGCGCTTTTCAGCTGGGAAGGGTTTATGCCTGTAAAGATTACCGCGCACTGATACATACTTATTTCGGATTAAAGCTTCCCAATATAAAAATAGCCGTTACCGGAAGTGGCCGGGTAGCACATGGCATTCTTGAAATAATGAACCTGCTGGATGTGCAGGAAAAGGAGCCCGATGAGTATTTAAACCGGGATTTTGCTTATCCCGTTTATGTTCATTTAAAAGGACCAGACCTTTATAAACACCGTGAAACCGGCGATTACAACAGAGATCATTTTCATCAGTCACCGCAGGAATATGATTGTTTATTCCGGGAATATATTGCCCATACCCACATATTGATGAATGGCATTTACTGGGAAAAAAATATTCCAAGACTTTTTGAATGGGCTGATCTTTCCGATCCCTGTTTTCGCATTGAAACCATTGCCGATATTACCGATGATATCGGCGGAAGCATTCCCTGCAATATAGGAGATGGCACAAGGGAAAGTCCGGTGTATGGAATAAATAAATTAACCGGATTAAAAACAGCTCCGTATGAAAAAGACAGTGTAGATATAATGGCGCTTGGCAACCTGCCCAATGAATTACCAAGAGATGCGAGCCGCTATTTTGGTGCGCAATTAATAAAATACGTGTTGAATGATATCATAAATGGCGAAAGCGCTATGATAGACCGCGCTACCATTTTAAAAAAAGGAAAACTCACAAAGCCATTTGAGTATTTAAGCGATTATGCGGGGGAGCCGTGAGCTTTGAGCTGTCAGCGATGAGCTATGAGCAATAAGGAGTACACTCACATTTTCAAATAATAATCTTTCAATAGCCGGGTAAATTCATCTGAATACATTCTTTGCTCATCCTGGATAATTATTTCAGATGCGGCAGTTGCAGATTCGGTTTTACTAAAATGCAACATCGCTCTGAAATAGCCATGTCGCGGCGTTTGTTTCACAGATATTTTTTCATGAAGAAAATAACCTTTTTGAATCGCCATTGTTTCAAATTCGGCTGCACGGTGAAAAGGCAACAGTACAGCAAAATGACCATTGTCACATAAATGCAGATCAATGGCCAACAGTAGTTCCTGCAAAGTTAATTCGGTACTGTGCAAGCGCTTTATTTCGCTGCTGATCCGGCGATTTCAGATCATTGTGAAAAAAGGGTGGATTGGAAACGATCCAATCATATTTAATACCCGGGCTGCATGGTTTTTATATCTGTATGAATGCAATGCAAGCGTTCCTTCCAGTGAGATGCTTCAAAATTTTCATTGCATTGCTGCGCGGCGGATGCATCTATTTCAACAGCATTAAAATATGCACCGGTAAAATTCTGCGCCATCATCAATGACAATAATCCCGTACCTGCGCCAATATCCAGCACAGATTGAGCCGGTAATTGCTTAGCAGCCATCCAGGCGCCAAACAAACACGCATCCGTACATACTTTCATAGCCGACTGATGCTGGTGCACGGTAAATTGTTTGAACCGGAAAAACTGGTTGGACATGTTGTGTAGATCCTTTTTTGAAAAATTAAATGTTGAATACGGATACAAATCAGCCGCCCTGCTTTATGCTTCAGCCAGGGCGAGTAAGGCATTTACATCCAAAGGATCTGTAACCATGTGTATTCTTCCATCGGAATCAACTGGCCATTGATCCCTGGGTTTGTCCCAATACAACTCCACGCCATTACCATCGGGATCGTTGAGATAAATGGCTTCGGAAACGCCATGATCAGCGGCGCCGGTCAGCGGATACCCGGCATCTATTAAGCGTTTTAAAATCACCGCCAGGTCTTTTCTTTCCGGGAACAGGATAGCGGCATGATACAATCCCGGCGCTCTTTCCGGAGCAGGGCCAGCGCCTTTGCTATGCCAGGTATTGAGCCCGATATGATGATGATAACCGCCTGCGGAAAGAAATACCGCCTGCGACCCTAACCGGTCCATAATTTCAAATCCTAATAAATCATGATAGAAGCTCAAAGCCCGGTCAAGATCCGAAACTTTGAGGTGCACATGCCCTATTGTGGTTTGTGGCGGAATGGTGTAATTCATAGATAGTAAAGTTATGGATAAATTTTATGCGCTATGGAAAGCAGCAATATATCAACGGGAACGTTGTTCAACTTGTTGTATTACAATGTTTTTAATTTGTCCGGTAAGATAAACTGCTTACATTAGAACAAAGAAAAATTTTATAAAAATTAGATTATGAAAACAGACTGGTAAATAAAAACACCATCCACCTATTGGATTTCGTAAATTTATGAGGTATCAAAATGAGCATATTTGATTCTCATTTTTGTAAATGAAATGAAGCAACCGCCTATAGCAGTAACAGTTTATAAAACGTCTAAGATTAATAACTACCTATGAAAGTAAAATACGATAAGGAAAATGATGTGCTCTATATCCGTCTAAGCAATAACCCGGTAACTGAAAGCGATAGTGAAAAGCCAGGAATCATTTTAGATTATGATAGTGATGAAAATATCGTAGGTATTGAAGTGCTTAACGCTTCCCTGAAAATGGAGCGGCCAATGAAAGTGGAATATGAAGAAAAATAAAAAAAAGCTTTCCCTCCTTTAAATCTTTATCTTAAGTAAGAATTTGCAATAACTACTTGCACCACAGCGTTTTTTAATTTCTCCGGTAAAATAAACTGCTTACATTAGATTTCTTAATCACCAAAATTAATTTCCGTTTTTCTGAAAGACGGTTCAACCTGATAAACCGGAATCATGATGAATATAGAGGAAAAGAAAAAAGCGACTTGCGCCGCTTTAAATGTTTACACAACGGAATAATCCTTATTGTGATTTGCTTTCAATTCAAAAATAAAAAAATTACTTCAAATAAAAAAATAAAAATGCACATGAGAACAATACTTGGATTAGACATCGGCACTAACTCGATTGGTTGGGCTTTAGTTTCTGAAACAGAAACGGAAAAGAAAATTATAGGAATGGGCAGTAGAATAATTCCAATGGATGGTGCGGAAATAATCGAGTTCCAAAAAGGGAATGCACAAACCAAAAATGCCGATAGGCGTATTCTGAAAGGAATTAGAAAGCTAAACAAACGGTATAAACAACGCCGGAATAAACTCATTTACGTTTTACAATACCTGAATATTTTACCTGAACAATTTCAATTAACGGAACCATTCGATAAACCCAAAGAAATTCAGAAAGTGTGTATAAAGCGAATCACTAAAGATTCTTTACAGCCTACTGCTTTAGATTTAATAGAACTCAGAGTAAAGGCATTAAATACTAAAATAGAAGAAAAGGAATTTGGAAAATTGTTGTATTGGTTTAATCAATTAAGAGGATATGCCGGTGGCGGTGATGAAAATGAAGATGTGAAAGAAACAGATGAAGATATTGAAACTGACGACACATCTTCCAGTAAAATAAAAAAATATGAAAAAATTATTCAAGTAGTAAAAATTATAGATGTAGTAAAAGAAGAATTAAAACTTGAGGGAAAGAGAAAACCAAAGTTTACTATAAAAGTAGATGTCGGCGAAGGAGAAATTTTATCTGGAGAAACTGAACTTGAAAACTTAGTAAAGGATGAAACACTTGAGCTTCAAATTATCATCAGAAGAAATCAGAAAACAGGTAAAGAAACATCTGTAAATTTTTCACTTCCAAAGAAACAGACTGGCGCAAAAAAATGGAAGACCTTGAAAAGATATTAGATGAATTGAAAACCGAGTATGGAAGAGAGGTTTTCATTAGCGAATATTTTTTAAATCTTTTAAAAAAACATAGATGGACAAAAATCAGGAACAATGTTGTTTTGCGTTCAAGATACCAGGCTGAGTTTGATGCAATATGGAAGGAGCAAAGTAAGCATCATGCCTTCTTAAATAATTTAGATAAAACTAAACTTACTGAAATTGCAGAATACATATTTCCGGGAGAAAAAGATACTCAATTGAAATATAAAAATGAGTCTATTAAAAAAGGATTAAACCACATTATCAGGAATCAAATTATCTATTATCAACGTGAACTAAAAGATCAAACAGATTTAATATCTAATTGTCGTTTTGAACCAACAGAAAAAGTGATTGCAAAAAGCCATCCAACCTTTCAAGAATACAAAATTTGGGAACAAATCAATAAACTATCCATAAACACCAAAATTGAAAAAGGAAGGAATAAAAAAGGTGAGATAAAATATGACTACATAGATAAACCTATTCCTACATCGCTAAAAGAATGGCTATTTGATGAATTACAAAATAAAAAGGAGATAAAATTCAGCGTTATTTTAAACAAGTTACAAAAGGAATACGGGCTTAGAGATAAGGTAGATTTTCTAAATGGAATGAATGCTAAAGCATCTTTAAAAGGAAATGATACAAGGTTATTATTAAAAAAACAATTAGGTGAATTATGGCAAACATTGAAGTTAGATAATATAGACATACTAATTGAGTTTTGGAATATTCTTTATAACGGCAAAGGCAACGAGTATGACCTGAATAGCGATAGGACTTCAAGAATTTTTAATTTTCTTCAGCAATACAGTCCAAATCTGCCCAATATTGAAAAGCTTTCCATTCAGTTAGCCAAGATAAAATTTGCCAAAGCTATTCTGCGATGTCCCTAAAAGCAATACAGAATATTCTTCCTTTAGTGAGAGCAGGAAAGTATTATGACAACAGGCAATTCAATGGTACGCTTACTGAGAAAATTGTAAAATTATCCAGTATAAATGTGGATGGCGTTTTTGAGAAGGCTGTACAGGATTATCTTGAAAAAAATGAAACAATTCTTGAAGAAGGTGGAATAGTAAATGCGTATGCGACTATCCTGGTTTATGATAAGCATACAGCAAAAGAATATTCAAAAGAAGAATTGCTGACAGATTATAAAAAAATTGTAAGATTACCACAGGGTGAGTTAAGAAACCCTTTAGTGGAACAGGTTCTAAATGAAACCCTGATGGTTGTAAAAGACATTTGGAAAGAATATAAAATAAAACCCACAGAAATAAGAGTTGAGTTAGCAAGGGAATTAAAAAACAGTGCAGGTGAGAGGGATAAAATTTTCAAAGCAAATATTAGCAACCAAAAAACAAATGCAAGGATTAAGGAAAGATTAAAAGAATTAGAAGTTGAAATGTCTCTTTCTAATATTGAGCGTTATAAGTTATGGAGCACACAAGAAAGCCCGGAAGCTAAGGCAATACTCAATGACCCATCAAAAAATGATATAGAAAAAATGAAGTTATGGGAAGAGCAAGGCCTTGTTTCACCATACACAGGAAAACCTATTCCATTGAGCAGCCTATTTAATAAAGGATTATATGACATTGATCATATAATTCCCAAATCAAGATATTTTGATGATTCTTTGACCAATAAAGTTATTTGCGAATCAAATGTAAATAAAGACAAAGGAAACAGAACTGCAATGGAATACTTTGAAGCTGGCTCTACTACAGTGGAAATTAAAAATAAGGAAGATTTTATTGATGATGTAAATACAAGATTTTATGGCAGAAAGAGAAAAAATCTATTAGCAACAAAAATTCCTCAAGACCCGATTGCACGCCAAATAAAAGAAACGCAATACATTTCAGTGAGAGTTAAAGAAGAATTGAATAAAATTGTAGGCAATGCCAACGTAAAAACATCTACGGGCGGGGTTACAGATTATCTGAGAACACATTGGGGGCTTACAGATGAGTTTAAATCAATTACCCAACAACGATTTGAAGACATTTCACCCAAACTGGCTGCAATAGAATATGATACTTACTTGAAAGATTTTGAAACTAAAAAGAAAGAAGCAGAAAAAAGCGGAACTGAATTCGTCATGGAATTAATAGACCAAGACATTTTTATGAAATCCTTTCAGGATGACTTCATCAAATATAAAAACAATAAACTGATAATAAAAAAATGGAGTAAACGGTTTGACCTTAGGCACCATGCTATTGATGCTTTAATCGTTGCTTGTACTGAACAAAGGCATATCCAAAAATTAAATAATCTCAATAAAGAATTGCAAGATTGGTTAGTAAAAAATAGAGATAAATTAAACTTAATAAAAGAAGGTAGCGGCGAAGAATTACTAGAAGCCTTTTTAGACTTAGAAAAAGAAAAGAGAGATATTATTTTAAAAGAAATAGACGGCTTTAGAAATATTGAATTGCCTTGGGTTGGTTTTAGAGAGGAAGCAACTAAAAATATAGAAAGTATTATTGTTTCACATAAGCCTAAAGAAAGACTGCTAACTCAACCTGGCAAACTAGGTGAACCTGTTTTGAAAATAAGAGGAGCCTTACATGATGCTACTTTGTATGGAAAATCAGGCAATGCGGAATGTTACAGAATACCATTATCAAAATTTGCAGGACAAAAATTTGCGACGGAAAAAACAATTGCAAAAATTGTTAACCCTTTCCTTCAAAAAGTAATAAACGAACATTTGATAATAATTTATAAAGGAGATAAAAAAGAGGCATTTAGTGCAGAAGGTATTGGTGAATTAAATAAAGCATTGCAAAAACGGGAAAAGAAAAATAAGAAAGGGGTAACAGTACCTGCACCCCATCCGCCAATATCAACTGTAAAAATATTTTATCAAGACCCTACTAAAAAGAAAGGAGATGAAGATGCCTTACAGAAACTTGAAAGAGAAAAAAGCTTTAATCAGAATTTATATGTAAAAACAGGCGGCAACTATTGTTTTGCGATACTTGAAAAAGATGGGAAGCGTATTTATGACATCATTTCTTTTTATGATGCTGCAAATATCTTAAATGATGAATTTGTAAGGACAGAAGACAAACTTTCAATCAATACAGAAACTGTATTTAAAAATTACTTCGAGGAAAAGAATGAAGGAGCAAAAGCACTCTTTCTTTTAAAGCAAAATGATCTTGTGTATTTACCTGAGAAAGATGAAGAAGTAATATTTGATTCTGAAAGTCCTTTATTCAAGTTATTCTGGGAAGATTATGCAAGGATATCCAATAACGTTTTTAGTGTAGTGAAGTTCAGTAAAAAGCAAATTTATTTTATAAAACATTCGGTTGCTAAAGCAATTGAAAACAAATTAGAATTTGGTACTCAAAACTGTTATGAAATAGTAAATCATATTTCTATAAAAGATAAATGTTTTCCGATAAAACTTAATAGACTTGGTCGGTTAAAAGAAGTAAATGGAATTATAATAAATCAATAATCAAGCGGCTTTTTCAATATGAATACAATTAAAAATTTTAATTCCATTTAACAGAAACATAAAGGAAATTGATGGAATACGTAAAATGAGTTATATTTAAAAATAAACAATATAGAACCACTGCTGCAAATACTTGCAAATGGTGATCTAAATCTGTTTCGCGAAACGGAAAACATCAATTCCAAAGTTTTAAACTTTGGAATAGATGTTTTTTAGAAAGTCCTTAAAAAACTTTTATGATCAAACGAACCCTTTACTTTGGCAATCCCGCCTATCTTAAAACAACCAATGAGCAAATGGTCATACAAATGCCGGATGGCGCTGAACCAAAATCAGTTCCGATAGAAGATATTGGTTTACTGATTATGGATCACCAGCAAATTACCATTACCCAGGCGCTGATGGCAAAACTGCTGGCGAATAACGTGGCATTGATCACCTGCGACAATACTCATCACCCGGTAGGATTGTTTTTAAACCTCGACGGACATACGCTTCAAAGTCAGAAATTCCAGGCGCAGGTGGAAGTTTCCATACCGCTTAAAAAACAATTATGGCAACAAACCGTGATGGCCAAAATCAGTAACCAGGCGTTGTTGATGGAGCAGGAAAGATTACCCAATAAACTATTGCTGAATTATGCAAAGGCTGTAAAAAGCGGTGATAGCGGCAATCATGAAGCAAAAGCGGCAGCCCATTACTGGAAACAAATTATTCCGCCCTTTCTCAATTTTACACGGGATCGTTTTGGGCCGCCGCCTAATAACCTACTGAATTACGGGTATGCCATACTAAGAGCGGTTGTGGCCCGCAGCCTTGTTGCATCGGGTTTATTGCCTACACTCGGTATTTTTCACCGGAACCAATACAATGCTTATTGCCTCGCCGATGATATCATGGAACCTTACCGTCCTTTTGTTGACCGGGTGGTTTGTAATATTATCAGCATGAACGGAAAATTCCTGGAAATGACCACGAAAATGAAAACACAATTACTTTCCATTCCGGCGATGGATGTAATGATAGACGGCGAAAAAAGCCCGTTGATGAATGCCGTGCAACGAAGCACAGCAAGCCTTGCCAAATGTTATGAAGGGAAAGCCAGGAAAATATTATATCCTGTTCTTAATTAAACTTTCCAGGTTTTAACCACTGGAATGTTTGCTCAAAACTTATCTGTATGTATTCACGCTTAAACGCCTATCGCATTATGTGGGTACTTGTGCTTTTTGATCTTCCTACCGAAACCAAAACCGACCGCAAGAACGCTTCCAAATTCCGGAAAGATATGCTGGCCGACGGTTTTCAGATGTTTCAATTCAGCATCTATCTGCGTCATTGCAGCAGCAGGGAAAATGCGGATGTGCATATCAAAAGGGTAAAATCAAAATTGCCGTCAAAGGGACATGTTGGTATCTTGTGCATTACGGACAAACAGTTTGGAATGATAGAGATATTTATGAGTAAAAAAGCGGTAAGCGGTCCTGCAACGGTACAACAACTGGAACTATTTTAATAAAAATAAATGGATAGAAAAGAGGAGTTTTGCAAGCGCAGGAATGGGAAGGCAACTGGCTAAAACTTGATATTAAACTGTATTTAAAAGATTAAAAATGAGAATTTACAAATAAAAAACAGGTTATTCGGCCTGTTTTTTTATTTGTAAAAAATAGCTCAAATCCAATACTGTAGCTGGTTTCACAGATTCCTGTTGTTTGAAATCCAAGCTACGAATTTAATTGAAAGCAAATCACAACTGTATTTCGCACGATGTTACTGAAGCAAGTGTCATAGTTGTTTGAAATCCAAGCTACGAATTTAATTGAAAGCAAATCACAACTGCATTGATACCGCATAATGATAAATAGGTTGTTTGAAATCCAAGCTACGAATTTAATTGAAAGCAAATCACAACATGCGTAAATCGATCTATTATTTACGATCTTGTTGTTTGAAATCCAAGCTACGAATTTAATTGAAAGCAAATCACAACTGCAAGGCTTGCATGTAACATGAATATGCAGTTGTTTGAAATCCAAGCTACGAATTTAATTGAAAGCAAATCACAACCATGACTGCGTTATTGGTAATAGCTCGACGTTGTTGTTTGAAATCCAAGCTACGAATTTAATTGAAAGCAAATCACAACATCGTACAGTGTTGCAATGGTATTGTAGCGAAGTTGTTTGAAATCCAAGCTACGAATTTAATTGAAAGCAAATCACAACACTGATTGAAGATGTTAACATGAAGCAGTATGTTGTTTGAAATCCAAGCTACGAATTTAATTGAAAGCAAATCACAACTCACTGCTTGATACTGCTGCCGCTTTGCAATGTTGTTTGAAATCCAAGCTACGAATTTAATTGAAAGCAAATCACAACATGAACTGGTACCGAACATCTTATCAGCGGTGTTGTTTGAAATCCAAGCTACGAATTTAATTGAAAGCAAATCACAACTAGCAATTGGCTTGTTTCATATCCTGCAATCGTTGTTTGAAATCCAAGCTACGAATTTAATTGAAAGCAAATCACAACAGCTTGCAGCTGACTATCACAGTTGTCTAAGTTGTTTGAAATCCAAGCTACGAATTTAATTGAAAGCAAATCACAACTGTATATGAGCATATTACAGTTCATTCAGGTTGTTTGAAATCCAAGCTACGAATTTAATTGAAAGCAAATCACAACAGTGTAGCATCTGTATGTATTGTCAACATGTGTTGTTTGAAATCCAAGCTACGAATTTAATTGAAAGCAAATCACAACTTGCATCGTTGTACTGCATTGCAAGTTGCATGTTGTTTGAAATCCAAGCTACGAATTTAATTGAAAGCAAATCACAACTATGAAGTCGGTACATTGCAGCGTAATCTGTTGTTTGAAATCCAAGCTACGAATTTAATTGAAAGCAAATCACAACGTATCAGATCATCCGATTATTAAATCTCTACGTTGTTTGAAATCCAAGCTACGAATTTAATTGAAAGCAAATCACAACCATTACATGTAAGTTACATTGAATGTTCATTGTTGTTTGAAATCCAAGCTACGAATTTAATTGAAAGCAAATCACAACCTAGCTAGACGTTAGACTTGTAAATGCTGCAGTTGTTTGAAATCCAAGCTACGAATTTAATTGAAAGCAAATCACAACACGTGCGTATATCGATGTTTAATCGGTCATGGTTGTTTGAAATCCAAGCTACGAATTTAATTGAAAGCAAATCACAACATGTGATCTGATGCAGTGCTTATGTCATCGTGTTGTTTGAAATCCAAGCTACGAATTTAATTGAAAGCAAATCACAACGTCAGATTTCGTTATCAAGTAGTTTACATGCGTTGTTTGAAATCCAAGCTACGAATTTAATTGAAAGCAAATCACAACCTGATACTTCGGATTAACTGTTTCCGATTCGAGTTGTTTGAAATCCAAGCTACGAATTTAATTGAAAGCAAATCACAACTTATTTCAATTTCCTAATTTTAAGAGCCTTTATTTTTTCCATGAGATACAAAGTCAGAAATAATAAAATGAGATAGGGTTGCCAGATTACAAACAGGTAAATATTTAATTCTTCATAGCTAAGATTATTGGATTTGGCGTAATACAGAATGCAGTCGCAACACCATAAAAAGATCTTGCTTACATCCTTTTTTATTGCATCAAATAATACCCCAAATAATTCTTTTGAGCTCCTATATTCATCAGATAAATAATAATGTTGACTGGAACTTCCTGCCGGCAAATGGGTATGAATATAAAATGGGATCCCAATCATCACAAGGAGGGTAATTGCAATAATTATAACCTTTTTCATTGATTTATGCTGTGGTTTACAGGTTGCCATTCCAAGCTACGAAATAAATTGCAAACCTGATCCACTCATTCCGACAACTTAAACTCAGCCACCACCGCCGCATGATCCGAAGGATATCTTACAGGATGCGTAGTGATGGTCCAGGCTTTCAGGGGACGCAGTTTAGGGCCTTTGTAATAAATATAATCGATCCGGTCTTTGAAAGCGTTGGGGAACTGGGGCGACCAGGTGATACCCCGCTCTTTCACCGGATCGGGATGTACCTGCCGGAAGGCGTCTTTGTAGCCTGCGCCTTCCATCGCCAGGCTGGCCGGGAAAGGAACGACATAGCCATTGTTGAATTGCCGGGCGGCCGGAATCCAATCCAAATGCGAACCGGAATTAAAGTCGCCGCAGAAGATCACCGGAATTTCCTCTGCCCCGTCTGTGTACGGCTGAATAACCTGCAGAATGCTTCTCAGTCGTGCGGTATTCGCCTTCTCCATACCTGCCAGCAGCGTATCCAACTGAATGGGTTGATGTTTCTCCATCATATCCCAATAGTCAAACGGATAGCTCAACCAGTTGGTAAAAAAAGCGATCTTCTGGTTGTTATCTGATTTTAATATAAGCGCCGCCGTTGTTGAATGGCGCTTCTCCTTCGCAGAGTTTCCAGTAATCGGGTAACGGCTCATGATGCTGAGGTTAGAGCTTCTCAGGTAAAAATAATATCCCAATGCATCCGCAATCCTGGGGCCGGAACCATAAGTTTCCTGCATGGATATGATATCTGCCCCGGATGACCGGATCACGTCCACGATCCGCTGTGGCCCTACATCCTTTCCCGTTTCATTTCCACCATGCCAGATATTATAATTCATTACCCGCAGAGTTGCCGGCGGCGTAGGTGGATTGGCTGGGCGAGCGGGGTAAAACTGATGATAGAGTCTGTATATCTCGTCTGCAGTACAGCACGGTATTGTAGAAAGCCACTTCATCTATCATACCGTTAAAGCTATCCCACTCTCCTATATCGCCGCTCACAGCGCCGCCTACATACATTTTCGGCGCTGCATGCAAACTATCCAGCCCGGGAGTGTAGTAGATCGCAGTATTGAGACCGTCATAATAAAATTGCGATTCCTTTTTCACAGGATCATATGCAAAGGCCAGCAAATGCCATTTTCCGTCGCGAAGGGTTTGCCGGGGCGCTGTGGGCGCATATTCATATTTCGTATTGTTCCGGGAAGATTGCCAGTACCAGGCGCCACTCTCCTGCACCCCGATCCGCCATCCGGAATTTCCGGGCGCTGTTATGATTTCCGCGGCCGCGTATTGTGCCGCATCCGCTTTAGCCCAGAGGACTACGGTAAAAGCGCCATTATGCTGATGCAATGGATTTTGCAGCTCGAGGGGACGGCGGGAAGCGACATCGGGCCCGAGGTTGAGGGCTTTGCCAACAATCCCTTTCCCGCTTTGGTCTTCAAATGATATTTGGGATACGGGCTGCTGGGCATAGGCGCCGAAACTGCAGCAAATGAGTAACATCCAGGCTATAGACTTCATATAAAATTCTATCAAACAATTATATAGTTCCCTAACCTTTTCACACCTTTGCGGTCGCAAACCGGTCGTTTACAAGTCTGTTTGAAGGGATTTCATTAACAATCCGGCATACGGTTCCCTCCTGCTGCGTTTATGGGATCGCAATAAACAGCTTTTTCCCAAAATTAATTCAGTACTAAACAGGCTCACGCTATTGGCATCGTAAACTTCGCAACTTGGTAAGTAAGGAAAAAAACCAAATGAAACTTGCATGAGTATCTGAAATTACCTCATTGAATGTACCAGCAATGTTTAATCCTTTAAAGAAGCAATGATCTGCCGTACCGTTTTTGGCTCAAACCATTGCACTGTTTTTAAAATCAGGCTTTCGGAAAATTTTGGAGTTGTGATGTTTTTGGCCACAATAGTAATTTTGTTATCCAAACTGTTGCAGTAAAACTCTTTTCCACCATCCGGAATGTTTGACAATGCCACCGCATTTGCCCATGCGGTATCGCGGGCCATTTTCATACTAAAATTAATGACCGCATCTTTATGTGAATTGTTGATACATCTAATGAATTTCATCGGCCAGCAAATTTCCTCGAGGTCGGTTTGCACCGCATTGATTAAATCGCCAATGATTACATTGATCTGATTGAAATCCTTTTGCAACAATTGAATGTTTACCCCATTACTGATTGCTGCGGCAGAAATGCCTAAATCTAAATTGATGTGCGCATTCATGCCTAATAATAAATGTTGAATAGCGGTGTAGCTTTGTTTGCATGCATCAAATGCCATTCGCCAGGATTGTGTCAGCGCTTTGTTTTGCGCATAATTGAAATAAGCCTCAAAATACCTGTTTGCAAAATGAATATCCAGCTTTTCCATTCTTGCACCATCTTCAAATCTGCCATTGACAACACCATCTTTTACGGCAACGGTCATTTTCCGGTACAAACAGGCAAAATATCCCAAACGGCTATTCCGTTGTATACTCTCTTCGATAATGTGATCAAGGATTTGAACAACTTCCTGTATGGTGTTGGCAGTTTGCATTTAGTTTTAGTTTAAAAGCACAGATAGAACCGGGTAGTCGCGGCCATCTTACTCATTTAAAAGAGTAAAAATAACAACATTTTTTTCGGAGAAACTCTTAAAAAATCATTTGGTTGTTTTGTGTCTGCAATTTAGGAACCAATGAAAACCAACACCCAGTGGTAATGCCATTTGTCTTGAGCGTTTCTTTGTAGTTGTTATCGGTTGATACGGTATTATCGGTTGTTTTACTGGTTGTTAGCGTATTAGCAACATTTTTATTTGAAGTAGAGGTATAGCCATAACCGAGTCCAATATCCATACCTACGGTTTTATTGAAGAAATGCGTTAAACCTATACCACCGCCGGCATTCCAGGTAAAAATATTGGATACCTTACCATCGCTTACATAAGTACTGTTTACATTAATGCCATTGCCCGATGATGTTCCATTACCGGTTCCTACCGTTCCGCTGGCTTGTAAATAGAACAAATTTTTAGAAAGCTTATTATAAAAATAATACCGCATAACCGGGCCGATATTCAATGTGTAACTGGTTGTTTTGGTGTTCGCGGTTACAGGGGCATGAATAGAAGAACTGGTAGTAACATCCGTTTTCCTCGAAGTAATATTATAGCCCAACATGCCGCCCAATAAAAAATGATTGCTTAAAAAAACACCTGCCTGCGGTCCTGCGCTCAATCCAAATGTTTTAGTGTTTGTATCTCCTGTTAATGTTAGTGCCGGTGGTGTAATCAAGATTTTCGGTTGAAGAGGAATAAGATGTACTTCCAACTGTTGTTCCCAACATAAGCGTACCCTTTGATATTTGTGCTGCAGCCATAGTAGTGCAGACAATACCGCACATTGTAATGATAAATGCTTTTTTCATTTCATTAATTTTTAAGATTAATTATAAAAATTGCAGCTTATCAAAGAATAAATATTTCGCATTAGGTTTAATCTGTTTAAATTTTCTACCGTCATAAAAGAAAAAATTAACAAAGCCATTCATTAATTTTTACCCCTTAATTTGAAAACAGGAATCGTAGAAATTGTTAAGCAAATTATATGTTGGTCGTATGCATAATAGATGGATCATAAAACTGCAAATCAAATGGGATAATTACATCGAACCGGTTTAGGCATAAATAATGTGTTTAAAGATCATAATTTTATGCTAATCAATTCTTTGATATGGATCCAAAAAATGAAATGCTTTTCAGCGAAAAACAATATTTCCGGCAAACCTGGGTTTGGATTATTTTAATCGCCCTGAATGTATTTTTTCTATTTGGGATTTATACACAGCTCATTGTTGGGCGGCCTTTTGGAAGCAAGCCAATGAGTGATACCGGACTTGTAGTTTCATCCGCGCTTTTTTTATTGCTTACCGTTTGGTTTTATATATTCCATCTTGAAACAATTATAAATAAAGATGGAATATTTGTGCGGTTTTTTCCTTTCCAGATAAAATATAAAAGCTATTTATGGAATAATATTTCCAAAGCTGAAGTAATACAATACCACCCAATACGGGATTATGGTGGTTGGGGAATACGTTATTGGATTAAAGGAAAAGCTTATAATGTTTCCGGTAATAAAGGAATAAAACTTGTTTTTACAAATGGATCCAGGCTTCTTATAGGTACAAACAAGCCCGAAGAAGCAGGATTCGCACTTCAACAGATTAATACTTTTAATCCATAAGCCATACCGATTAAAGTATCAGCAGATATATGTATTTTTTTTTGACCAGGCAGTATTGCTACTATGATGCTTTCGTTGCGTCGCACTCTTCAACGTTCTTTTCTTTAGCGGACAAAAATAAAAAGACCTTACTGACTTTAAGTTTTTCAAATAAGGAGCAAACTTTTCAAAATTATTTTTTGATAATCAGCTCCCACTGATCGGGTTTTTGCAACACATTAAATCCCAGATCAGTCTGAAGGCTGGCAATGTTAAAACTGAAACTGCCTTCATTTACTTTCAGATTGTCTATATGAATTCGGTGCAAATACTCTGGCAAACGGGGCTTATTGAAAGTAATGTTTTTTTGAACAGCATCTATTTCGAGACACAGACATGACTGTATCAAAAGGAATATGGAAGCTACAGACCAGGCCTGCGGCGAACAAGCTACCGGATATGCAGTGGGACCTTCACTGGCCCGACGATCGAATCCGCAAAACAGCTCCGGTAACCGTTGAAGATCTATGTATAATGAAGCATTAAACATTCCCTTTGTAATTTTTAATACATGCTCATCAAAACCATAAACTGATAAGCCGTATGCGATCAAAGCATTATCATGCGGCCATACCGATCCATTGTGATAAGACATTGGATTGTATCTTCTTTCTTTTGACGATAAGGTTTTAATTCCCCAGCCATTAAACATATTTTCCTCGAGTAAAACATCAGCCATTTTCTTTGCTTTATCTTCATCCACGATCCTTGTAAACAGGCATTGACCCGCATTGGAAGACACTACTTTACAAGGATTTTTCTTCCCGTCCAGCGCAAGTACAAAACAGTTGGAGGCTTCATCCCAGAATTTTTCATTAAAATTCTTTTTAAGTAATTGAGCCTCGTTCATCAACTCTTTAGAAAGATCGGTTTCCTGAAACAAAAGTGCAAGTTTAGCCGCGTGCATTTTGGCTCCATATACATAACCCTGCACTTCGCATAATGCAATGGGCGGCTCAGCCAATTCGCCATTGGCATACATAATGGAATCATAGGAATCTTTCCATCCCTGGTTGGTTAAGCCGTTTTTTGCTTTATGTTTATATTCTACAAAACCATCGCCATCCAGGTCGCCATATTCGTTTATCCATTTAAGTGCGGCTTTAATAGATGGCCAGATTTTTTTTATCAGTTCCCTGTCCGCGGTACGGTCGTAATACATTCCTGCCAGCAGGATAAACAAAGGCGTGGCGTCAATGGTGCCATAATATTCTTTAAAGGGCACTTCGCCGGTATTAGCCATTTCCCCGGAACGCATTTCGTGCAAAATTTTTCCAGGTTCGGCATCCTTTTCTGGAATAATATGGGTTGCTTGTTTATTGGCTAAAAACAACAATACATCTTTACTGATTGCAGGCGCGAGCCATAGCGTTTCAAGGGCTGTAATAAGCCCATCTCTTCCAAAAACAGTATTAAACCAAGGCACTCCGGCATAAGGATAGAATCCACATTTGGTTTTAGTAAGCAATGAAGTCAGATCGGCCTGGGAGCGGCGAATCCAATGATTGAATTGTTCATTAGAAGTTTGCACATGGGCAAATAATAACCTGCTTTTTTTCAACTCCTCCTGTATGGAATGCTTTGCTTCTTTATATCCGGGAACAGCTCTTGACTGATTGCCGACTTGAAAATCAATAGAGTATTGAATACATGCCTGCTCGTAGGGTTGAAGATTTACAAAAAAAACTGCTTTATCCGCATTCAGTGCATATTCAATTTTCGTTGTAAAACGGATCACCGTCTGGCGCTGAACATGATCCAATCCTTCATAGCGCATAACGATGGCATCGGACTGAACCATATACCGGACCGGGTTGGCTGGCATCTTTCTTTTAATTCCCCTTATCTCAAAAATATCCCTGAAGTCTCCGTTGAATAAAAGTTTCAGGTCGAAATTACAAGGCTGATCACCATAATTCATACAATTTATTTCCTCATGGTAAGTGCTTGTACGCAGAAACTGATTTCTAAAAATATGAATGGTATCCTCTGCAATTTTATTGTCTCCAAATACCGGATTCGTAAGATCCACTGAAAGAATATCGTTCTGTTCTTTGATCGTGCTACTCAATAATAAAGGTCTTTTATCATTAATTTCCAGTACCAATTTATTAATGTAGCGTGTGCCTTTATGGTAAATTCCCTGCACCATTTTCCCTTGCGGATGGATATTGCCACAACGATCGAAAATGCCGAAAGTATTGCTGTGGTTTAACACCCGTATTTGCTCCACCGTATTTACAGCATCAGCTGAAACATGAAAGTCGTCCTTTACAGTAACTATTATTTCTTCTACTCCCATAATAATTTATTTTTCCTGTGGCTAAATAATCCTGAGTTTTTGCTCCGAAGGATTCAATAAGACTGGTGATGCAAAAAATTTTTTACTTTTATTGGTATTGAATATGATTTCTTTATATAAGGCCAGGTATTCTGAAGTCATTCTATTAACGGAAAATCTTTTTTCAAAAACCCTGCGGATCTGTTTTCTAGAGAGGCTATTTAGTTTTTTCACCGCTTCAATTGCCTGAGGAATTGATTCAACCAAAAAACCGGTTATTCCTTCATCAATCACTTCCGGAACAGAGCCATTTTTAAAAGCAATAACCGGGGTGCCGCAGGCCATTGCTTCTATCATTACCAAACCGAAAGGTTCAGGCCAGTCAATGGGAAAAAGCAATGCTTTGGCATTACCCAAAAATTCCGTTTTCTGCGTTTCATCTATTTCCCCGATATATTCAACTAATGGGTGATTGAGCAAATGTTTAATTTCTTTTTCAAAATAAATTTCATCCGCTTTATCCACTTTAGCTGCAATTTTTAACTTACAGTTGCATGCGATAGCAATTGAAATAGCTCGATCAACTCTTTTTTCCGGGGATATTCTTCCCATAAAGGCCAAATATTCCCCTTTTCCTTCCCCAATCTGAAACAAATCTTTAGGTAATCCGTGGTAAATGGTTGCTTTCCAATTGGCAAAAGGAATTGGTTTTCGCTGATCATTACTTATGGATACGAGTTGCTGATTTGGAAATTTTTTATAAACCGGCTGCAGATCCGGAATATCAAGCCGGCCATGCAATGTAGTTATACAAGCTAACTGCAAAAAGTTACTAAAAGGAAAATGAGAATAATCTGTATGGAAATGTAGGATGTCAAATTCATACGCCCTTTCGATCACTTCCTGCAATTGAACGATATGATGGGCAAATGGATCCATCAACGCTGGATTTAACCTTAGTGCTGTATCAATATTAGATACCAGTTTCCCTTTTGTAATGGAATCTCCTGAAGCAAATAATGTAACATCATGACCTTCAGCCACCAGTTGTTCAGTTAAATAATGAACCACTCTTTCCGTACCTCCATATAATTTTGGTGGTACTGCCTCATATAATGGTGCAATCTGTGCAATTTTCATATTAAAAATTTTAATTGACCTGTAAAAAATTTACAATCAATATGCCAGAAGCCTGAATTAATAAAAGCCTACCTTTTATAAAGCTTATTTGAACAATATTTAAACCGTATAATATTCATTTAATTTATTCAATTCCAATATGGTGGTTTTACCATCTTCGCTTTCACGATACATTTGTGTAAAATGAGCGTTAAATATAATTTCTTCATAAGTATAGGAAGTACGTTGCAATACGGTTGTGGAATAAACATCATCAAAGCCGCGGATTAAAACATAAATTTCGAGGTCGGCCGTTTTCATATCCTCAAAATTCAAACCCAGTAAAGGACTGTTTTCATCAATGGGATGAACCACGGTCCAGTTCATCATAAGACTATCAATATGAGATCTTTCCAAAGCAAGATCATAAAATTTGAAAACCAGGTCTCCGTTTTCCTGAACCTGTAATCCAACGTTTACTTTTATTTCAGCATTGGTAAGGTTATGATTGTCTTTATAAGATGCAACGCGGAACATCAGACCTTGTTTATCCTGGTAAGGGCCCATTAAAGCATGATCACTGAATAATAAGTAGGCCCTTGGCTTTGCAAACCGTCCATAGATTAAACCTGTTGCAATTGCAAAGGATAAAAAGCCCGTCATGGCTTCAATAGATGCAACAAAATTTGCCGCGTCGCCAATTGGATTGAGGCGACCATATCCAACTGTTGTAAATGTTTCGGTGCTAAAAAAATAAAGTTCTTTGATCTTTCCCCATTGTGTTTTAGTCACAAATCCTATAAAATCATTCATACCTATGCCCACATAAATAAGGGTGTAAAAAACATTGGCCAAAAGAAAAAACAGTACGATGGAGGTAATAAATTTCCATCGGGGCATATTGAGCATATTATGATAAATGCTGAATCTGTTCCATACAGAAACTCCCTGCTTTTTCAAATTATAACTGCCATCGCGGTTGATAAAACGTCCGCCATAGCTGCTGGCATTTATACCGAATCCGGTATCATTGTTCTTTTTTGAAAATGGATTGATATACTTAGGCATAATTGCAGTTTTAGAGGTTTGAGGTTTCAGGTGTGAGGTATGTGAGGCATATTTTCTATTTGCTCATTTTTTTATTTCTCATTCTTCATTTCTCATTTCTCATTCTTCTGTCTTGTCCCGAAAAAAGTTGACAGTTTTTATTTGATAATTTAAATCGTCCGATAATAAAGATGCCCTGAAACTCCAAGTCCAAATTTTTATTATTTTGCCCTTACAGGGCAAGAATTCCATTGGGCATCCTATTTCTACCAACATGTTGCCCCTTCAGGGCATTTGCAATCCCCATTTCCAATATCATTTCTCTTCATTTTTCATTTCTCATTCTTCATTTCTCATTTTTCATTTTCCCCCTCTCCTTATAGCTTTCATTATATTTGCAAAAATTATCAGAATGAGTATTGCGGATAAATTATTCAAATTAAAAGAAGACAAAGCCACTGCCAATCTTCAGGCAGGCACCGAATTTCTTGAAGCCAATAAGCAGAAAGAGCATATTGTAGAATTACCCGGTGGATTGCAGTATGAAATACTGGTGGAGGGTTCAGGACCAAAACCCGGAGTGCAGCAAAAAGTTACCTGTCATTATCATGGAACACTGATTGACGGAACCGTTTTTGACAGTTCGGTAAAAAGAGGTCAGCCTGCAACTTTTCCTTTAAATATGGTGATAAAAGGCTGGACAGAAGCATTGCAACTAATGCCCTTGGGCAGTAAATGGCGCTTGTTTATTCCCCCGCATCTTGCTTATGGAAGCAGGCAGGTAAGCGCACAGATAGGACCGAATAGTACATTAATATTCGAGGTGGAACTTTTAGGAATTGATTGAGTTTTAAGCTTTGAGCAAAAATCTCCAAATCTCAAAATACCAAAATCCAAAAATCAGCAATGATTGCAGCTTTGGCATGGAAATAGTAAAAGTTGAAAGTATTAATCACCTTTTAAAATTTTCAATTATGGACAAATTAGAGCTAAAAGGAAAATGGAATGTATGGAAGGGAAAAGTAAAACAATCTTATGCCGACCTTACAGATGATGATCTGAAATATGAAGAAGGTAAAGATGATGAGCTATTAGGCAGATTGCAAACGAAAACGGGTAAATCCAAAGATGATTTAGTAAAATGGCTTAAATCGTTAGGATAGATTTTTTAAATTTAATAGCTTTTCCAAAGTTGAACTTTGGAAAAGCTATTATTATTTTGGGTAGTTTTTTCCTCAGTTTACCGGGTCTAAACGAATCTTCTATTTACTCCTGATAACCACTGATTTTTCCATATCCAGTTCCTTTTCCCATTTGGCTACTACTACCGTAGCTACAGCGTTTCCAATGATATTTGTGAGCGCTCTTGCTTCACTCATAAAACGGTCAATACCTAATATTAATGCAAGTGCGGCCACCGGAATGTTCCCCACCGCAGGCATTATGGCAGCAAGGGTAATAAAACCACTTCCTGTAACACCGGCCGCTCCTTTGGATGCGATCATCAGAACCAATACCAGGCTGATCTGGTGCGATAGAGTAAATGGAGTATCCGTTGCCTGAGCAAGAAATACGGTTGCCATAGTGAGATAAATGGAAGTTCCATCAAGATTGAAGGAATATCCTGTAGGAACCACCAACCCTACTACCGGTTTTGAACAACCCATTTTTTCCAGTTTTTCCATCAATGGCGGAAGCGCTGCTTCGGAGGAAGAAGTAGCCAATACGATAACCAGCTCTTCTTTAATATTTTTCAAAAGCTTCCAGATACTAAAGCCCAATAATTTTAAAATAGTGCCCAGCACTAAAAGAACAAACAGAATGCAGGTAAGGTAAAATGCGCCCATTAATTTTCCCAGCGACTGAAGCGTGCCTATTCCATGTGCGCCAATGGTATAAGCCATTGCGCCCAATGCTCCTATCGGCGCCACCTTCATGATCATATGTATAATAGAAAACAATCCTTCGGAAAATGACTGGATGACTGAAAGTACAGGCTGAGCTTTCGCCCCTATTTTGGATAAGGCCAATCCAAATAAAACGGAGAAAAATAATACTTGTAAAAGATCACCTTTGGCTAATGCATCCACAATATTTTCCGGGATGATGTGCAATAAAAAATCAACCGTATTGTGAGGCATATCCGCATTTTTGATGTTAATCGCGGAACCATTCAAGGATGCGGGGTCCACATGCATTCCTTCACCGGGCTTAATAAGGTTTACAAGTAACAACCCGATAATCAATGCAAAAGTGGTAACCAGTTCAAAATATAAAATCGCCTTCAATCCTACCCGGCCCACTTTTTTCATGCTTTCCATGCCGGCTATTCCGGTAACAATGGTACAAAAAATAACCGGCCCAATCATCATCTTCACCAGCCTGATAAAACCATCGCCAAGCGGTTTTAATTTCACTCCCAGATCCGGCTGAAAATGACCTAGCAAAATACCAATCAATATGGCAATAATAACCTGGAAATAAAGACTTTTGAATAATCGTTTCATAAAAAGCTAGCCCTGGTTAACCAAAAAAATTGTATTGTATTTCAAAACGCTGATATTCTGTCATTCATTTTTAAAATGAACTGAAGTTCATTTCTATAAAAGGAATCGAGCCTAGGGCTCTTCCCTTAGAATCATTTTTTATTTTTCATTCTTAATTTTTCATTCTTCATTTTTCATTCTTCATTTTCATTCTTTATTTCACACCCCATACCTCACATCTGATACCTCATACCTCTACATCATCTCACTCAATTCCAGCCAGCGCATTTCTTTTTGTTCCAGTTCATTCTTAATATTTTCTATGCGCTTTCCCCAAAGATGCAGTTGATCAAAAGGTACATCCGCACTACTCATATTTTCTTCCAGTTGCTGTCTTTCTGTTTCAAGGTCAGCAATTTCCTTTTCCAATAACTCAAATTCCCGCTTCTCCTTATAACTTAATTTTGGTTTTGCTACTGGATTGCTACTGGTTTGAGCTTGCAATGCGTCTACATCAGGAAGAGATTCGCCTTTGCTTTTTTTATCCTGCAATTCATCCCATTTGTTTTTCTTTTTTTCATTTTCTTTCAGCCATATCCGGTATTGGGTATAGTTTCCGGGAAAATCACGCACCTCGCCTTCGCCTTCAAATACAAACAGGTGATCTACCAGCCTGTCCATAAAATAACGGTCGTGCGACACAATAAGCACGCATCCCTGGTAATCACTTAAAAAGTTTTCTAAAACACCCAGCGTTGGTAAATCAAGATCATTGGTAGGTTCATCTAAAATCAGAAAGTTAGGATTGGTAAATAAAATTGTCAGCAGTTGGAGGCGCTTTTTTTCACCGCCGCTAAGCGAGTTCAGATAAGTGTATTGCTTTTCGGGAGTGAAAAGAAATAATTCTAAAAACTGCGCGGCGCTTAAACTTCCTCCTTTTGCAAGCGGAAAACTTTCAGCAAAAGTTTTTACATATTCAATCACACGCATATTTTCTTTTATCACCAGGCCCTGCTGAGAAAAATTTCCAAATACTACGGTATCACCAATATTTATTTTCCCACTATCCGCGGGTTCCAATTGCTGCAGCATATTGAGGAATGTAGATTTTCCTACCCCGTTTTTCCCTATGATTCCAATTCGTTCCCCCTTATTAAAAGTATAATCAAATCCTTTTAAAATAGGTTTATCGCCATAACTTTTATACACTTTTTTCATCTCTACCACTTTGCCTCCCAGACGGCTCATCTTCACTTCCAGCTGCACCTGGTTGTCTTCTATTTTCTGTTTAGCTCTTGCCTCTACATCATAAAAATTGTCCTGCCGGCTTTTGCTTTTTGTTGTTCTTGCCTTTGGCTGTTTGCGCATCCATTCCAGCTCTTTGCGGTATTCATTTTTCGCTTTATCAATACTGGCCAATTCACTTTCAATACGGGCAGCTTTTTTCTCTAGATAATTCTCATAATCGCCGTTGTAAACATACATATTCTCGCGTTCCAGTTCCCAGATCTCTTCACAAACCGCATCCAGGAAATAACGGTCATGCGTTACCAGCAGCAGGGTTACATTTTCCTGGTTCAGATAATGTTCCAGCCATTCGATCATTTCCACATCAAGATGGTTGGTTGGTTCATCCATCATCAGCAAAGTATGCTGATGTTCAAATCCAATATCAATCAGCGTTTTAGCCAGTGCCACCCTTTTGCGCTGACCACCACTTAATTCGCTTACCTTCCCTTTAAGATGATGAATATTGAGCTTGCCCAATATCTGTTTTACTTTCGTTTCAAATTCCCAGGCATTCAGTTCATCCATCTCACTGATTGCTTCCATCATGGCATCACCATCACCACTTTCTTCCGCCATTTCATATTTGCGGATGGCACTGATCACCGGATGCTGGATGTGAAAAATATTTTCGAGAATGGTTTTATCTTCATCAAACTGCGGATCCTGTTCAAACAGTGCTACAGTAACATCTTTATGTATCCATAGTTTACCGCTGTCTGTCACTTCTTTACCGGCCAGAATGCGCAGCAGCGTACTTTTACCCACACCATTGCGGGCAATCAAAGCAATCTTATCGCCTTCATTTATATGGAATGAAATATTTTTAAATAATGGCGTAATACCAAAACTCTTCGTTAATCCTTCGGCAGAAACATAATGCATAACCGCAAAGATAATTGACGCGCGGCAGTTGAATCAACCGATTTTATACATATTGGGTTTGAACGGCTTTTGAAAAGATTTTTATCAACCAAATCTCTTATAGAATGTTATTTAATTCAGGTTTGTTCCCGGTGGGAGTTGAACGATAATTCCTAATAATCGCTGAATAAGGTTCAATCACTAATTTATATAGGTTCATACTATGGTTCAAAACCTGCTTCCGAAAATGAAAAATGATAAATTAAAAATTAAGAAGTAAAGAACCTGCTTCCTGAAGTAAAATGGAGGAATTAAGAAGAATATCAATATAGAATCATTCAAAAAATTTTATAAAAATAAATAAAGCTACCTTTAATTTCGATAAATTGTTAATCAGCGGAAGTTGTTTGAAATGAATACCGAAGATGCCCAATGATATTCTGATGAACGAAATGCGACGCAACGAAGATGCCATAAAATACCGCTGCCGGTGACATAAAACCATTACCATTAAGAAGCTTTTAAAAAAATTTAGATACAATGGAAAAAAGAAAACTTGGGAATTCAGAATTAGTGGTATCTCCCATTGCTTTTGGCGGCAATGTTTTTGGCTGGACCATTGATGAACAAGCATCATTTAAGCTATTGGATCAGTTCATACATGCAGGATATAACCTGATAGATACTGCGGATGTTTACTCTCGCTGGGCAATGGGCAACAAAGGCGGCGAGTCGGAAACCATCATTGGGAACTGGCTCAAAAAAAGAGGTAACCGCGAGCAGGTTATTATAGCAACTAAAGTAGGCGGCGATATGGGCTCATCAGGAAAAAAAGATCTTTCTAAAAAACATATTCTGCGCGCAGTGGAAGATTCTTTAAAACGCCTGCAAACAGATTATATTGATTTGTACCAATCCCATTACGATGACCCCGGAACACCGGTGGAAGAAACTTTGGAAGCTTATGCTCAATTGAAAAAGGAAGGAAAAATAAGAGTCATCGGCGCTTCAAATTTCAGTGCGGAAAGACTGCTTTCTTCTTTGGAAGCAAGCGAAAAAAACGATTATCCGCGCTACGAATCACTGCAACCATTATACAATTTGTACGACCGGGAACATTTTGAAAAGGAATTGCAACCCATCTGCGAACAAAAAAACATTGGCGTGATTAATTATTATTCGCTCGCAAGCGGATTTCTGACCGGTAAATACCGCTCTGAACACGACTTATCGAAAAGCGCCCGCGGACAGGGAAATAAAAAATACCTGAATGAAAGAGGATTTAGAATTTTAAAAGCATTGGATGAAGTGGCTAAGCAATACAATACTTCAGATGCAAGTATAGCAGTTGCCTGGTTGCTGCACCGACCTTCTGTTACCTCCGCAATTGCAAGCGCTACCAATTCGGATCAATTAAATGACCTGCTTAAAGCGGCAGATTTAAAACTGGACCAATCCGCTATGGAGCAGTTAAATCAGGCAAGTACACAATCTGCTTAATCACTCAATTAAATATTATGGAAGAAAAATTTAATGAAGCTACGCCCAATCGTCCGGAAGGAGATCGTACAATGGATGCACCATTGGTACTTATAGACCTTCCTGATTTTATGAAACAAATAAAAGAGGAAGATGCATGGCATAAAAGTGATAAAAATGCCATCACTGTTTTTAAAACGGAAAAAATGCGGATTGTGCTGATTGCATTGCATACCAATGCGGAGCTAAAGCCACATAAAGCGGATGGAATAATAAGTGTGCAGGTTTTGGAAGGAACCATAAAATTTTCCGCGGATCAGCAATCTTATGATTTGAAAAAAGGGCAGATCATAACACTGCATGAAAATATTATGCACCAGGTGGTGGCTTTGGAAGAATCTATGTTTTTGCTTACAATGAATAAATAACTTTTTATAAGACAAAAAATGGTTGGCCTTTTGACATAATTACGGCTCTTTTTTTATACTTTCTTCCATTGTAATTAAACGGTTTAAGGCAGATTCTTCCAAGACAATCCTTGTTGGATTTCCGGAAGTATCATAGGCCCATTTTATCAATCTTATTTTACCGTCTGTTATTTCGATGCCCGTGATATCACCATCACTGAAGCAACAGCAACCACTGTTGAAATACATCGGAACCACGTTTGAAAAATCAGGAATGGGATGACCATTCCTTTTACGCGGTTTTATTTCGGATTCCATTTCCTCAATGGTTGGCGTATCATTTTCTTTTATTGCAAGATCCAGTTTCCGGTACAACCGTTCGAGATGGGTCAATGATTCAAATACCGGTTGATGAGTATGCCCGGTTATTAATAAGATATTGGTTTGTTCACTGCTCCATTCATACATCAAACGGTTGTGCAGCGTTTTCAATTCCACATCATAAGCCGGCGTATTGGGATTGAGTCTCAAGTAGGCTTGCAATCTCGCCCATACATTGGCTACAAACCATTTACTAAACCAGTTGCCATCACTTTGCAGATCGCCCTGGTGACCATGCGTTAAAAATATTTTTAAAACAGAGCCATTGATTTTTGTTTGCAGGATCATTCCTTCATAAGTTCTTAAATTTTCTCCATACAGATTATCCAACTGAATAGCAGCGAACGGATCATTATCCCAATACAGATCATGATTGCCGAAAATCTTTGTAAATCTTCCGGCTGTTGAAAATAATCTTTCTTTTTTAAAAGAGATCTTATTATGTTTTTTAACAGCGTACAAAGTATTTTCCCATAATTCTTCACTGTCGCCCAGGTTGATATAATAAAAATCATTTTGATAATAATAATCCAGCGCTGCGAGATAATTTTTTTCCGCTGTAGCAAAATCATCCGCATCGTTTTTAGCGCCTTTATGCTGATCGGATAAAATGATAAACCGGTCATTATTGCAATCAAAATTTAATATCAAACCTTTTTTGATTTCACCTTCGGATATTTCCCGGAACAAACCTGTAAGCGCCGCGTGAATCCGCGCTTTATCAGGCCGCGAAGAAAATTTATTTGCAAGCCAAAGCACCGGAGGAATCAATATTTTCTGCAGCAATTTTCTCATGAGAGAAGTTGATGGTTGATGGTTGGTTGTTGTTTGAAAGCATTAAAACCCGAAAAGCTTCGCGACAGAGGTTGAGCGAAATAATTTTATCAAATATAAAAAGCCCTTTCTGTAAAAATCGAAAGGGCTTTTTGAAAAGTTTTTATTGTTTGAAACAGTCTTATTTATCTGCTACCAGTGAAGCGGCAAAGTATTCATTATTTAACCTTGCAATACTTTCCAGCGTGATGCCTTTAGGACAGGTGGCTTCGCAGGCGCCAATATTGGTACATGCGCCAAAACCTTCCTTATCCATTTGATTCACCATATCTATCACCCGGCTATGATGTTCGGGCTGCCCTTGCGGTAATAAGCTCAGATGAGAAACTTTCGCGCCTACAAACAACATGGCTGAGCTGTTTTTACAAGCGGCCACACAAGCGCCGCATCCGATACAGGCAGCAGCAGCAAAAGACGCATCCGCCTCATCTTTATTTATTGCCACAGCATTTGCATCTACCGCGTTACCTGTATTTACAGAAATATATCCGCCAGCCTGGATAATGCGGTCAAAAGCGGTGCGGTCTGTCACCAAATCTTTTATTACCGGAAATGCATTCGCACGCCAGGGTTCTACAACGATGGTATCGCCATCTTTATAGGCGCGCATGTGCAACTGACAAACGGTATTCAGTTTCCAGGGACCATGCGGTTTCCCATTCACATACATGGCGCAGGAACCGCAAATACCTTCCCGGCAATCATGATCGAATGCAATAGGATCCTTACCCTCGGTAACAAGCCTTTCATTCAGCACATCAAACATTTCGAGAAAGGACATTTCAGAGGAGATATTTTCAACTTTATATGTCTCAAATCTTCCCTTGTCTTTGCTGTTTTTCTGACGCCACACTTTCAAAGTGAGATTCATATTATAATGTTCCATGAATGAGTTTTTTCAATTGTCCTTGTTAAATAGTCAATGCATTTATCTACTTATGCATACATTAATTTTCCCTTGGGTTCAGGAATTGACCTTCCTAAAAACTTTGCCGTTTCAATCCATTCCTTCATCATAACCTGGGCATTGCCCAATGCTTCTTCCTGTGTTTTACCATCAGCTAAGCAACCGGGTAGCTCCGGCACTTCCGCAATAAAACTATTATCTTCCTCACTCCAAAAAATAATCACTTCATATTTATACATCATTGAATAATTTATATTTCAAAATTATGTTTCTGACTTGTTTTACCTGGTAAGGTTTGGCTTTCCCATCTTTTGGTTGAATATTTATAATTTCCGGAATTCCTTCTTTAAAAAATATCTGATGACTTCCACTTGTTTTTCTCTCCGTAAAGCCTAAGGTCAATAATACATTTCTTAATTCTTCGAAACCGAAATTACTATCAGCATTACCTGAAAGAAGCTTTATTACTAACTTTTCAAATTTACTCAATTATACAATCGGTTTATAAAAGGAAAATGAAGAGAAACAACTTTACAATTTAACCATTACAAATAAATCATTATCCTTATTTATAACTTCTTTGTGTTGGCTTCACTTCCTCATAAACCAGATCCTCCTTATGAAGCTGCCATTCATGATTGTTTAAATATTCCCATGCGGCCACATACATAAAGTTTTCATCATCACGTAAAGCTTCGCCATCCGGTGTCTGGTATTCTTCCCGAAAATGGCCACCGCAACTTTCATTGCGATGCAATGCATCTATACACATTAGCTCGCCCAACTCCAGAAAATCCGCTACCCTGCCGGCTTTATCCAGTTCAAAATTCATCTCCTTAATTTCCCCTGGTATTTTAAGATCTGACCAGAATTCCTTTTTCAAAGCCCTGATTTCCTGTATAGCCTGGATAAGGCCTTCCTTATTGCGCGCCATGCCACATTTTTCCCACATGATTTTGCCCAAACGCTTATGAAAACTTTCAACAGTTTGGTTACCCTTAATGGTCATCAAATTATTGATCCTTTCTTCCACATTTTTCTGCGCTTCTACAAAAGCCGGATGATCCGTTGGAATGGCTGCCGTTCTTATTTCATCTGCCAGATAATTTCCTATCGTGTATGGGATAACAAAATAACCATCTGCCAAACCCTGCATGAGTGCGGAAGCGCCCAAACGGTTGGCGCCATGGTCGCTGAAGTTAGCTTCTCCCAAGACAGTACAATCCGGGAATGGTGGTCTGCAATTCATAATCCACCCATAAGCCGCCCATAGTATAATGTATGGCGGGGTAAATACGCATCGGTACTTCATATGGATTTTCACCGGTGATCTTTTCATACATATCGAAAAGATTACCGTATTTTTCTTTCACAACTGCCATACCATATTCACGGATTGTTTCAGCAGAGGGATTTTCAATATGATTTTTATGAATTTCTGTTTTGCCATAACGATTGATGGCTGAAGCAAAATCAAGATAAACAGCTTGTTTGGATGAGCCCACACCATAACCGGCATCGCACCTTTCCTTAGCAGCACGTGAAGCCACATCTCTTGGAACAAGGTTACCAAAAGCAGGATATCTTCTTTCTAAATAATAATCCCTTTCATCTTCCGGGATATCAGTAGGCCTTGCGATTATCACCTTTTTTCTTTGGAACCCAGATCCTTCCGTCATTCCGTAAGGATTCCGACATCAGCGTAAGCTTACTTTGATGTTCGCCGGAAACAGGGATACAGGTGGGATGTATTTGCGTATAACATGGATTGGCAAAATACGCACCTTTTTTATGCGCTTTCCAATCTGCAGTTACATTAGATCCCATTGCATTGGTGGACAAATAAAATACATTTCCATAACCTCCGGAACACAGCAAAACGGCGTGTCCGAAATATTTTTCCAATTCACCTGTAATCAAATTTCTTGCTATGATACCACGGGCTTTGCCATCAATCATCACCAGTTCCAGCATTTCATGGCGTGAATACATTTCCACATTGCCCAGGGCAACCTGCCTTTCCAAAGCCTGGTATGCGCCAATTAATAATTGCTGACCGGTTTGCCCGGCAGCATAAAAAGTTCTTTGTACCTGCACTCCACCAAAAGAGCGGTTGCTTAATAAGCCGCCATATTCTCTTGCAAAAGGCACACCCTGTGCAACGCACTGATCAATAATATTGGCACTCACCTCGGCGAGGCGATAAACATTGGATTCCCTTGAACGGTAGTCGCCCCCCTTGATGGTATCGTAAAACAACCTGATAGTTGCTATCACCATCATTTTGATAATTTTTTGCTGCATTGATGCCACCCTGCGCTGCAATGGAATGTGCGCGGCGCGGGGAATCCTGGAAACAAAATGCTTTTACTTTATATCCCATTTCGCCCAAAGAAGCTGCCGCCGAAGCGCCGGCCAACCCAGTGCCAATCACTATGATTTCCATCTTCCGTTTATTGGCTGGATTCACCAGTTTGCAATGTCCTTTATAAGAGGTCCATTTCTCTTCCAATTTCCCGGCTGGCGATTTTGCATCTAACATATATCAGAAGTTTCATTTTTGCTAATCTCAGCTCCCTAATCAGTGGGAAGCTTTTGAAAGGCTCAGTTTTCATTTAATTCTAATTTTTCTAAAATCCTAATTCATAATTCACAATTCCTAAATCCTAATTCACCCACCCCAAATACATACTGATGGGCATCATGGCAAATCCTAAGGACACGATAATTGAAAATGCGTAACCAGTATATTTTATCATTTCAAAATATCGGTTATTGGAAACACCCATTGTACGAAAAGCACTTTTAAAACCATGGGCAAGATGATAGGCTAAAGAAATACATCCCAATACATAAATAATAACTACCCATATATTTTGAAATGTCACCATCATTAAAGCATATAAATTATGCACTTCCACACCGGGGCTTACTTCCACAGGATCCAATCCGGTACCGGTAAAACGCGATGGTATCCAGAAATGAATCAGATGTACAATCAGGAATAATAAAATGATTGTTCCCAACAATCCCATACTGCGGCTATACCATTTGCTGCCGCGGTTGCCATAACTAACGGCATATTGGGTACTGCGTTTGCTCAGATTATATGCTTCGAGCATTAAACCCTGAACAATATGCAGCAGAAAGAAAAGCATCAATCCCACTTCAAGAATTCTGGTAACAATAGTATTGCCCATAAAATGGGCGGCTACATTAAACATTCTTCCATGATCATTGGCCCAGATACAGGCATTTAAACCTACATGAATTATGAGGAAAAGTATCAGAAAAATTCCAGTTAAAGCCATCGTTAATTTTCGGCCAACAGAAGATGTAAAAACTTGTTTCCAGGTCATACGACAATATTGAGAATTTGATCAATCGCTGCAAAAATAGTGTACGCTTACCAGTTTAACAGATTTGATCGAAAATTTTTAAACTTCTGCTATGTTTTCTTTAACCGGTTAACAAATATTTTTATCGAAAACCAAGCATTAAAGTCAGGTTTCAATTCCGCTAAAAATCCATTTTTCCTCTTTTTAACGGGCTTATTTTTCCATTCATCTAAAAAAATAAATCCATAACGCAACAACACGTAAATTTGAACTATGCTAAAATTAATCAGCATATTATGGAATAGTTTTCGGATGGCCATGGGCGAACTGAAAGCAAATAAACTACGCACCTTCCTGTCGTTATTAGGCATTACATTCGGCATTTTTTGTATCATTGGCGTACTGGCAACGGTTAACAGTTTGAAAACAAAGGTTCAGACAGATATTAAAGCCCTGGGATCCAACAGTATTTACATAGATAAATGGGAATATGGTGGCGGTGGAAATGATTATCCCTGGTGGAGATTTGTAAACCGCCCAAAACCAAAATATGATGAAGTGAAGTTAATAAAAGAAAAAAGTTCACTGGCTGAATATGTTGCCTATTTCAATTCTACCAATGCCAACCTTACCTATAAAGATAACCAACTGAATAATGTATCCATGTATGGCGTATCGGAGGATTTCAATAAAATACAAACCCTTGAAATGGCCTATGGCAGATACATCAATCAATCAGAATTTTTACGGGGAAACCCCGTTGCTATCATTGGTTTTCAGAACGCTGAACAATTATTTGGAGCTGCAGACCGGGCGGTAGGGAAAAGCGTGATGTTTAATAATAAAAAAGTACTTATTATCGGTGTAATTGAAAAGCAAGGTTCAAATTTCGCCGATGCTTTTGGTTATGATCAATGCGTTATACTGTCGTACCGGTATTATGCAAGTATTTATGATGTCAATGGCGATTATTCCAATCCATTCATCATTGTAAATGCAAGGCAGAATGTTCCTTCCAGCGCATTGTCGGATGAGCTTCGCGGCGTGATGCGCCAGATAAGAAAATTAAGTCCGAAACAGGAAGATAATTTTGCATTAAATGATATTAATGTGCTAAGTCAGCAGACCGGGCCGATATTCGCCACCATGAATATCGGAGGATGGGCAATTGCGGGATTATCCCTGATAGTAGGCGCTTTTGGTGTAGCCAATATTATGTTTGTAACAGTAAGGGAAAGAACCAGTCAGATCGGGTTAAAAAAAGCTGTAGGTGCAAAAAGCAGGACCATACTTACCGAATTTTTACTTGAAAGCGCTTTTCTTTGTATTATGGGCGGATTATTCGGTCTTATATTGGTATGGGCGCTTGCCCTGGTACTCAGTAATGTACTTCCGTTTCCAATTCTTATAGCGGGCGATATAATAATACTCGCCCTTTCTATCTGCATTATTTTAGGTGTATTATCCGGCATTATTCCGGCATCTATTGCCGCAAGGATGAATCCTGTAGTGGCTATCCGGAGTAAATAGTTGGTGGTTGGTGGTGGATAGTTGATTGTGCAGAATTTTGAGATCAGGTTTGATAAATCATAAATCTTGAGAAATCAAAAATCCTAAATCCGGTGGTTGTTGGTGGTGGATGGGTTCTTTTTCCTGCTACATTCCTATTTTTGCATGCGCTAACCTTAGTGATCCCGCTGGGATCCGAACCCAGGACTCATACATATGATCCTAAACTTAGCAGCGTCTTACAATTAAACAATTAAACAATACAGCAATTAAACAATTAAACAATACAGCAATTAAACACATAACAATTTTAGCCATAGAATCGAGCTGTGATGATACCAGCGCAGCAGTTTGCCGCGATGGAATCATTTTATCCAACTATATCGCCAACCAGGAAGTGCATCAAAAATATGGCGGCGTGGTACCTGAGCTGGCAAGCCGCGCTCATGTTCAAAATATTATTCCCGTGGTTGACCGGGCATTACAGGAAGCAAATTGTGAACCTGCGGAGTTGGACGCCATTGCTTTTACACAGGCTCCCGGATTAATCGGAAGTTTATTGGTAGGTACACAATTTGCAAAATCACTTGCGCTGGCAATGGATAAACCATTGATTGCTGTACACCATATGCAGGCGCATGTGATTGCTAATCTGATTCCCGTTTTTGAAAATGGAAAAGAAAAAGCGAAGCCAGATTTTCCGTTTTTATGCCTGACCGTTAGCGGTGGTCATACCCAAATAGTGGTTGCTCATTCAGCATTGGATCTGCAGGTGATTGGTAAAACCATTGATGATGCCGCAGGTGAGGCCTTTGATAAAACCGCCAAATTATTAGGCCTTCCCTATCCAGGAGGACCGTTAATAGACCGTTATGCGCAAATGGGCGATCCGCTTGCGTTTTAAATTTGCCGAACCATCCATACCCGAACTGAATTTTAGCTTTAGCGGTCTTAAAACTTCTGTGCTTTATTTTTTACAGGCGCAGCTAAAAAAAGATCCGGATTTTATTAAAAAAAACCTGAACGATCTCTGCGCCTCCGTTCAGTTCACCATCATTAATATTTTACTAAAAAAAATAAAAAAAGCTGTAGCGCAAACCGGCATTAAACAGGTATGCATTGCAGGTGGCGTGAGTGCCAATAGCGGTCTTCGGAAAGCCTTATCTGAAACAGGTTTGAAAGAAGGCTGGAAAACATTTATCCCGCCATTTCAATATTGCACAGACAATGCAGGAATGATTGCGATGACGGCTTATTATAAATATTTAAACAAAGATTTTTCAGATTTGAGTGTCAGCCCTACTGCAAGAGCGGTGATGTGATTTTGGGATTTGGAGATTTAGGAATTTGCGAATTGAAGATTGGAAATGCGCTGTAAGGCAAACAATAGAAACTAAACCTTGGATTCCATGACCAGCATCTTAAAACGGTTATGTCAACTTTTTTCAGGCCAAGAAAGGTTTATTTTCCCTAAACATTTGTTTTAAATAACCGGATACAGGATTACAATATTTGATTGTATAAAGTGTAAAATTGCTTTAGGAATTATTGACCAGGTTTTGCAATACAGTTGAAAATCAGGCATTCAGATTGCAGTTATTACTTCAATTTAAAAATAAATAAAATGATGAAAATACTGATCTATTTATTACCGGTTTTTGTACTAACTATATTTACCGGCTGTTTCTCTGCTCATAAAGTTCAGGGCGTGCAGCTCAACGGATCGTGGACATTGAATAAAATAACGGTTGAAGGATCGGAATCTACAGATCAATTGAAAACAACTTTATTTAATGATGTTTCTTCCGTTTGCCTGGAAAACAGTGTTTGGAACCTTCCTGCCAATGGCCAGGGATCTTATACAGTTTCCTCTACAGCTCCGGGTTGCAATGCCGGAGCGCGGCAAATATACTGGTCTGTAAAAAACAATAATGGAACTGCTTATTTTCAATTTAAAAGAATTGAACCGGGTATAAAACCAAAAGATGTAGCCGAAGGTTACCAAATGCAAATCCGTTCCGTAACCAATAATCAGATGGAGTTAGAATCACCTGTTGGAAGTGAGAATATGACCATTATATATCATTTCAGTAAAGGATAATGCTCATAACTTTAAATAATACAATATTTTCTGGTTTAAATGCCTGCTGAATCTTTATTTTAATTTTCATTCCCACTTGCTTATTGCTGATACTTAATAGCTTAATCTATAATCAGGCATGTAGTTTGAGCACTTTTAGATAGCAGATTTCCTGATTTAAAAGACGTCTGCTACTTAAAAGAAATTTATGAAAGAAAATTTTAAAAAAAACGGTACCAGGGATCCTGAACGCGTTAATCTTTCCCATATTCAAGAGGTAACTTATTGGTCTAAGAAGTTTAATATAACCCCCGGTCAATTAATGGAAGCTGTAAAAGGTTCCGGAAGTTCACTTATCAGGGTTATTGAAGAGTATCTCAAAACAAAAGGATTGATTAGTTTATAATGTCGCCTTTATACCGCAATTAAAGCCGCTTTTTGTGTGGAAATCATTACACAAAGGAGTTATTTTACATAAAATAACCAATCTCTATTATCCAAATAATATTTTATCAAAACTTCACTATTTTCTTAAAATCATTCTTTTTTAAAATTTATAAATAAAAAATCGGCAAATTTTTAATTTAATTAGTCTACTATGTTTGTAGGATATTTTATACCTTTGATTTTCAAAAAATTAAAATTATGAGTCTAAGATTAGGAGACATTGCTCCAAACTTTCAAGCCAAGACCTCCCTTGGCGATATTGATTTCTATGATTTTTTAGGCAATAGCTGGGGTGTACTTTTTTCGCACCCTGCTGATTTTACACCAGTATGTACTACCGAACTTGGAAGAACCGCGGCGTTTAACGGTGAATTTGAAAAGCGTGGCGTAAAAGTACTTGCTGTAAGCGTAGATCCGGTAGAAAAGCATTTAGGCTGGATCAATGACATTAATGAAACCCAAAACGTACAAGTTGGTTTCCCCATTATTGCTGATGAAGATAAAAAAGTATCGGATTTATATGATATGATTCATCCAAACGCTTCAGAAACCCATACTGTGCGTTCTTTATTTATAATTGGCCCGGATAAAAAGATAAAACTTATCATAACATATCCGGCATCTACCGGAAGAAATTTTGTAGAAGTATTGAGAGTAATAGATTCTTTACAACTTACTGCCAATCATAGCGTAGCAACTCCCGCCGACTGGAAAAAAGGTGAAGATGTAATCGTAGTACCTTCCATCAGCACTGAAGATGCATATAAAAAATTTCCAAAAGGTGTAAAAGTAGTAAAACCTTATTTAAGGTACACTCCGCAGCCTGATTTAGATTAAAACTATTTTCTTTGAAAAGGCCCTGCTAAAGCGGGGCTTTTTTGAATTAAATTTTTTACAAATAAATTCAATTTTCCTTCTCATTAGTCCACTTAATCAGTAGAGAGCACTATCTTCGTCCTTATATTGCTGAATAATATTTTTAATAAAATTGAATATCTGTAAATGGAACATTTACAAACTTTAGAAGATTTTGTTTCCAATCATTCCATCGAGGAATCATTAGATTATATAAGCCGGTTATTTCCCGGCGGTGTAAAATTTTCTTCCTCACTTGGCCAGGAAGACCAGGTTTTGACCGATATCATATTCAGAAATAAATTGGATGTGGAAATTTTCACGATTGACACCGGAAGATTATTTTATGAAACTTATGATTTACTGGATCTTACGGAAAGCCGTTATCAATCAAAGATTAAACTTTATTTTCCTGATGCTGCTGCCGTACAGGGTTATGTAATTGAAAAGGGAATTAATGGCTTTTATGAAAATGTGGAAAACCGGAAATCCTGCTGCGAAGTAAGAAAAGTGGAGCCGCTCAACCGGGCTTTGAAAGGAACTTCGGTATGGGTTACAGGCATTCGTGCCCAGCAATCTGAGAACAGGGAAGGCATGCGTTTGATTGAATGGAGTGCGGCAAGATCTTTATACAAATTCAATCCCTTATTATATTGGACTTATGATGAAATAATGCAGCATATCGCTAAGTTTAAAGTTCCTTACAATAAACTGCATGATAAAGGTTATTTAAGCATTGGCTGCGCTCCCTGCACAAGAGCTATTGAACCTGGCGAAGATGCGCGCGCCGGTCGCTGGTGGTGGGAAACATCAAAAAAAGAATGCGGATTGCATGTAGGGTAAAATGCAGGTTTAAAAATTAATTTAAGTTTCATTTTCCATAAGTACGGGCCACAAAAACATTATACCGACTTCGAATTGTAGCTCGTTGTTTTTTAACAACGAGCCGTTAATTAAAACGGCGTATATCCGGAAATACCACCAACTATTAACCACCAACAAACAACTCTCATTTAGGCATTGTTGTAAAAATCAATGTTGTATTGTAAACGCCCGGGGAATAAGAATCTACAAATGCATTGGGTTTGATGAAATATCTAAGATTATATTCATTTACTTTCGGCGCATTGGAAGGATAAGTATTTTTTATAACCAACTGATCCATGTTGGAAAGCGGAATGGTATAGCAACTAACTCCCGCAGTATTGACTGCTGGACTTAATTCCAGGTTTATTAAAGAAACCGGCAGGGAAGCATTACCATCTGAAGATAAAAGCCGGTTGGTAAGTGTTTTTGCAGATACTTCATAGCCTTGATTTGCGGTTATTTTAAGTCCTTTTAGCCGCGAAATTGAAATGCCTTCAATTAAATTTGAAGGTGATGAGAATTTAAAATCATTCACCTGGCTTCCATTTTGAAGTTGAATGGTAAAATTATCTGAACCAGCATTTAAAATTCGGATACTTAATGGAACACTAAAGGAAGCCGTTATCTGGTTTTGCTCATCAGTTAAGGAAAGTATTAGTATGGAACTATAAATTCCATCTATCAGGTTACCTGTAGATTTCAAGCCATTTAAGATTAAATCAAATTTCTGTTCAAAAACTGACTGATTGGTTTTCTTTAATGCAACTGTGGAGCGGTCAATGATTGCTGTTTCCGCCGTACTTAATATTACCTGTTTAATATTTGTGGGCACCGGCCCTGTTGTGCGGTTAAATCGCATGGAAATATTTCCTGATGGGAATATATTACCCCCGTTTGTAAATTCCTGGGTCAGCCTTAGTTTCAAACTCCAGTTGCTGCAATTGGTAGGGGGAGCCAATTGATAAATAAGGGTGATATACTCTGAAACTGTCCGGCCGGATTTTAATTCCTCTAATGAAAAGGTAATGGGATTTCCTGCATATCCACTCAGATTAATGCCGGAGCAATGCTGACTTTGCGACTTTACATCCATTTTTACAATCAAAAGAAATGAAAGTAAAAGCAGGCAATAAATAGATTTTTTTATAGTATTCAGAATATTTCCTTTAGTTAATTGAAAAATCCAGTTCCGCCAGTTTCAGTTCATCTCTATCGCCATAGTTTACAACCGCAGTAGCAGTATAATCGCCCACGGCAAGATCTGGCGTCAGGGGTAATTTTAACCGCCGCAAATCACCCGGTAAAGCATAAAAGTTAACAGGTTCCAGCTTTATTTTTTTGCCGGTTTGCACATTCAACAGTTCAAGATTTACTTTTCCATCCAGCCACAATTTACCAGTATTCTTCACTTGCAATTCCAATTCCTGTTGGGGTAATTTTTTATCATCAGTTTTACTAAAATCCATTATTTCTAATCCCCTTTCATTGAGAATGGTAAAAGCATGGTATATTTTAACCCCTATTTTCACCGTTACTTTTATAGAAGCGCCATCAGCTGTTGTTGCATTTCCGGGATTTAATTGCGATAAATAAACCATTGCAGTATGTACCGGTATGGAAGTATCCGCATTAGCAGGTGCGCTTACTACCACATTTAATTCGCGCCTTTCATTCGGTTGGAGTGTAAAATAAGAGGCGGGTAAAATTTTTATCCAATCTGCACAGGAATTTTTTAAGCTACCGGCTTCATACACCTGGTTTCCACCGGTAGAATCATAATTCCAATCGCTAAGGGAAACACCTATTTCCAGTTCCTTGTCATTAGGATTCTGTATGATGATCTTCTGCGTATTGGTACCACCGGGTGAAAACCGGTAATATAATTTACCCGGGCTTGCCGTCATACCGGCCTGGCTAAATGTAGAAGCAGAATAAAGAAGTACTAACGACAGTAAAAAAAATTGAAGAAGTAAGACGTGGTTTTTCATATATCGTAAAAATAACAATTGCAGGCCGGATACGGGCCTGCAATTATAAAATTTAAATTTAATTGTATGGAATAAGATGTACTATAAATCTGTAAGCTCATAAGTTAGAACGGTTTCATAAGTACCTTGTGCCTTTCCAATATAGTCTTCACCACCGGAAGCTTTGTAATTTACATCAAAAAAAGACTGGGCAGTTCCACGGTCAGATGTAATAATTATTTGCGGAGAACTAGCTAAATCAATCGTTTTATATTCTGTTCCGTATTCAACACCGCTGTTAAAAGAGGATGTAAAGTTGAATAGTACCAATACCTATATAACTATTTGCAACCGTATTATGAAGGTTGTCAGATCGCAGCTACTTTCACCTGGAACTGAGCTGTACTTGTAACTTCCAAATGTTTAACCTGGTTGGAGCTAACACCATTTTTGAAATCGTCTGCAGTTTCAAAAGCAAGAACTACATTTTTTTGTAAGCTGTTTACTTTAATGCTTCTCAGTTCAGGAATTATAACCTGCAAATTTGTTTGATCGCTTGAATAGGTTTGAGCAGTAGCTGAATTAATTGCTAAAAATGAACCGGCAACCATTGTGGCCATTAAGGCAAGTTTTATTTTTTTCATGACGCAAAACTATATCGCCAATGAATACAAAATACATATAACGATTAAAAATGAATTAAAAAAAAATGCAAGATGATTTAATTTTTTTGTATTGAAAAAAGAATTAATATCCGGCGCCGAATTTGGAACTTGCGCATGGATTTAACTTGATCAGGATTTAGATTTTTTTCCAAAAAAAACCTTCGTACACTTTAAAATATTTTGGTTCGAAACACTTTGCTGAAGCTGCTTTCAGAAGTTTTTTAAAAAACAAATTCTTAAATCCCAGGCTACAAAAAGCTATTGAATTTTTTATGTTTGCGTTGAACCAAAAATCCTAAATCGCAAATCCTAAATCTAAAATTCTATTTCCTGCTTTGAAACTTTTTTATTTCAAGATTTCTTTGCTTTACTTCCAGGTTGAAATCAATCTTCGAATCGGCATTTTCCCTTATAATAACCGGCCGGTTGTTATTGGTACAGCTTACCTGTTCGGCCAAGTGCTTCTTTAGGAATGAATACAGTATAAGACCCATAAGGCAGATAAAAAAGATATTTACCCCTGTCATCCGTCCTGGTTTGATGGATGACGCCATTTGCATCAATAGCTGTTATGGAAATATTTTTTAGATTTTTATAAATTTCATAGCTGTAATCATTGGTAGTATATGTAAGCGTTCCACTCAATTTACCGCTTTGCAGCAAGGGTATTTCAATGCGGGTTGTTTCATGCATATCCACCACCTTCTTTGGCGCATACCAGCCATTTTGAAGCGGCAATTCCACTATATAAGACCCGGATGGCAATTGATTGTAGCTGACAACACCATTTTTCCGGGTCATAAAAATGTTTCCATTAATCGTTACCATCTGAGCTGAAGCAATAGAATCATTGGCATCAAAAACGCCGTTTCTGTTCACATCTTTAAATACAAAAACTTCCAGCTTATTCGTATTAGCCGATGTTAATACAAGTGGATTCAACATTTGACGGAAACCCATTTCAAAATTATTCATATCAAAATTTCCCGAAGAATAATGGTTAAAGGTGTAGCCTGATTGCACACGCGTTTTTCCTGAAATGTTGTACACCAGCCTGCCCCCAAAACTGAATATATCTCCATAATTATTAGAATTTATAAAAGACAGGCTGATACTGGCTTTCAACTTATTTTTAAAAAAATCTTTTTGATATTGGGGCGCGATCAGCAAATAACGGTAACCAGGATTTACCTGGCTATAAAGATTCATTAGTTCACTTAAATAGAAATTACCCTGTTGAAATAAGGCAAAAACACTGAATGCTTTGTACTGAAACTGAAACCTGTTTTTAAGATGAAAAAAACGTTGCCCCGGCTGGATAGTGGATGTATAAAAACCGCCTTCCGCATTATAGGAAACAAGGGAATTCAAATGGTGGTTCATATAATTGCCCGAAACACCGAGGTTATAACTGCTCATGCTTTCATTTTGGGCAATACCAAACCTTTTATTGTTTATTTCATCCTGCGAATTGGCGGCCAGGGAAAAGGAGAAATTTTTTACAGAATTGATAGCTATCCCTATTTCCGAACGCCGGGATTCATATTCATTAATAAAAAAGTCCTTGGCTCCCGGCAACAATTTCGGCTTATACTTATAGAAACTAATACCCGCCCATGAGCTTGCCATTTTGGAAAATTGCCAGTTAATTTTTTCATTTAATGTAAGCGCACCTCTTTTTGTACCGGAGAAATAAGGCGTACTGAAAAAATTATCACTGCTAATCCGGAAATTTTTTATCCGTCCAGAATAACCAAAGTCCGTGGCAAACCCGGCTCGGCTTTTCGTACTATTGGTTCCATCATAAGTTTGGCCGGCACTCAGTTTTAATGAAAAATCATTATTAATATCATAGCTGTAATCAACTTCATTGTTAAAGATAAATGTTCGTGTATCCGAATAGGGAATAACTGCGTACAATGCGGTGGATCTCGATTCAAAGCTTTTTTGATAATAATTATACCCAGCCCAGCCTGAACGCCCTTTCTGGAAAGAACTTTTATACGTGTTTCCAATCAAATTATACCCCTCAATCATATAGCCCGCTTCCAGCAAATCTCTTCCCTGCTTATCTTTGGCATATAGCAATACTCCTCTCCCATTCAAAGGCAGATCAAAACTTTTCGACAGATTTCCGGCAATGAACCCGCGGTTATTTTGTTCAAATTTTACATAAGTATTTCTTATTAAAGCGGATGAAAAACCGGCATTTTTCCAAAGCGTAACATCAAAATTGGTATTAAGCCTGCTATTGGCGAAATGAACAGTATTATTACCATTCATCCTGTAGTTTTCATTTCTTGTAAATAAATATTCAGCATCAAAACCAATAAAGTCCTCGCTGCCGTTAACAAGCCGCATTTTTAATGAATCATTGAAACTGCGATTAGATCTTGCAAGTTGTATCCTTGTGGATGTCATTCCAAAGGGATTTCCATCTTTATATAACCCGGATATATTCACATAGAAATCATCGGTTCGCAACATGTTGCGCGTTATTTTTTTGGCATAAAAAAAAGAAGTATCCGCAAATGCAGCCAGGTGCAGGTTTATTACATTATATATTTCACTTTCTAAAACAGTGGGAAGTTTTGCAATTACTGAAACCTGCTGATCGGTATTTCCTTTATTTTCCAGGCGAATGGGAATAAAAATGGAATCAATATTTTTGTGCAACAGCAAATCCGGCTGCTGAACGAATAACCTGACCGCTTTATTCTTTAATACTACAACAGAGCAGCTATCCCGGCTTATTTCAGAATCACCTGTTTTTAATACCACCTGTAATTGATACTGATCTCCGGAAGACGTTCTTTGTGGTATAAATATTTTTATGGGTAAATATTTGGTCTCGGCTTTTTTTAAAGCAACCGGAATTTCATTCCTTGTCAGTAATTGCAGATTACCGGCAAGCTTTAGTTGAATAACGGCATTTTTGGGGAAGGAATCCGTATTGGTTAGTTTAACGGATATGCTCACCATTTCACCGTTATTCGTTTCAATTCTTTTTTGATCCAGTGAGAAATCGAATCCTGATCGCTGTCCCAGCCCGGTGCTGATTACTAAAATGTTCACTATAAATAGCAGAAACAATTGTTTAAACGAATATTGAAAACGATGAAAAATTGCGGGTTGTTTTTGAAGATATGATAATAAATATTTATTTTTCGGCGGCAAGATATGGCTAATATAAATTATTCATGCCTTAAATATCAATTAAATCAGGTATGAAGTATCGGGTATCGGGTTTCAGGTCTCAGGATTTCAGGTATCAGGTGCAAAAATATACATCACTCGGCAATTACAACGCTAAGTGTTACTTTTGCAACTTTAAAAACAGAAATTCGTAAATCGTAATAAGAATGATCAGTGCAAGAAATATTACCCTGGCTTATGGCAAAAGGGTATTGTTTGATGAAGTAAACCTCAATTTTACAAAGGGAAATTGTTATGGTGTTATTGGCGCAAATGGTGCCGGTAAATCTACTTTTTTAAAGATTCTAAGTGGTGAAATTGAACCCAATAAAGGAACTGTAGAAATTACGCCTGGCGAAAGAATGGCTGTATTGAAACAAAACCAGTTTGAATTTGATGAATACACTGTTCTGAATACCGTACTGATGGGCCATAAGAAATTGTGGGAAGTGATGCAGGAACGAGAAGCCATTTATGCAAAAGCAGATTTTACAGAAGAAGATGGTATGCGGCCGGTGAACTGGAAGGTGAATTTGGAGAAATGGGTGGTTATGAAGCGAAAGCGATGCAGGCACTTTGTTGAGCAGTCTTGGTGTAAAAGAAGAATATCATCAAAGCCTGATGAAAGATATTCCCGTCAACTTTAAAGTGCGGGTATTGCTTGGCCCAGGCACTGTTTGGCAATCCCGGATATCCTGTTACTGGATGAGCCTACCAACGGTCTGGATATTGAAACCATTGGCTGGCTGGAAAACTTCCTGGCCGATTATGAAAACATCGTTTTGGTAGTAAGCCACGACCGTCACTTTTTGGATGCAGTATGTACGCATGTGGCCGATGTGGACAGAGCAAAAAATAAAAGTCTATACAGGTAACTATACTTTCTGGTACGAAAGCTCACAATTGATGGCCGCCAGATAAGCGATAAGAATAAAAAGACGGAAGAAAAACGCCAGGCATTACTTGACTTTATTGCCCGTTTCAGCTGCCAATGCATCTAAAAGCAAACAGGCTACTCAGCCGTAAAAAAGCTCTGGAAAAATTAACCATTGAAGAAATTGAACCAGTCCAACAGAAAATATCCCGGCATTATTTTTCAGCCACTGCGCGAAGTGGGCAACCAGATTCTGAATGTTGAAAATTTAAGCAAATCCGTTGATGGAAGAATGCTGTTTGATAAAGTTTCTTTCAGCATAAATAAAGGCGATAAAATTGCTTTTTTCAGCAAAGATCCGCTGGCTGTTACCAATTTCTTTGAAATTATTAATGGCAACATGGAGCCTGCAAACCGGAAAATTTGAATGGGGTACTACCATAACCAAAGCATACCTGCCAGTGGAAAACAGTGAATTTTTTACAGAAGGATTGACATTGATGGATTGGCTGCGCCAATATGTACCTCCACATGTAACCGATGCGGATGAACCTTTTCTGCGAGGATTTTTAGGTAAAATGCTGTTTAGCGGTGATGACATCATGAAGAAAACAAATGTACTGAGCGGAGGTGAAAAAGTGCGTTGCATGATCAGCCGGATGATGCTGCAAAATCCCAACCTGATAGTACTTGATCAACCTACCAATCACCTTGATCTGGAAAGTATTCAGAGCTTTAATGAAAGCTGTAACATGATTTCCGGGCATTGTACTGCTAACCTCTCATGACCATACCTTTATGCAAACCGTTGCCAACCGAATAATTGAACTTACACCTAAAGGAATTATTGACCGCTTAATGACTTTTGATGAATATCTTCAAAATCCAAGAGTGAAGGAGTTGCGGGAAGAAATGTATGCGTGAGGTGTGAGGTATGAGGTATGAGGTTGAGGTGTGAGGTGAGGTATGAGGGATGAGGTTTCAGGGATGAGGTATGATTTTGCTGAATAAAATTACTATAGGTACAAGAGTGCGACGCAACGAAAGTTTAATAGCAGCACAAAAGCCGGGTACAAAATAAATCATTACTCCTATTACTTAAAATATTTCTTTGCTCCTTAACGTCTTAGCCTGAGATTTTTTTCAAGCTAAGACGCTAAGGGCGCAAAGAATTACATTCCAAAAGGATAAGTTTCCGGCATTTTATGGCTATCAGGACGCAATTGCAGCGGATGCAATGCTTTGGTCTGATCCAGGTAAACAAATGCATCGTAACGCTGCGGCAAATTGCTGGCTACATAATTACCATAGCGCTCATGCTCCGGATTGTACACTACACCAATAGCGCGGTGGCCAAGTGAATTTTCGATAAATAATGAGGAATACAGATCTTCCATCCATAGCAGTTGATCTGCTGCATGAACACTGTGCAACAATGCCTCCCAGCTTTTTTCTTTAGCGGGTGGCACATCCATTTCCCGCATGGGCGCCCCCCAGCTATTAGCGGCAATCACCTTTCCCTGGTAGGAACCAAAACCCACCAACGCCGTTTGATCCGGATATCTTTCACGGGCAAGCTGGCCAATATTATACATTCCATTCCTTTTCATATCGGTAGCGCTGGCATCGCCTATATGCGTATTGTGTGCCCATATTATGGCTTTCGACTGTGGTCCATGAAATTCCAGCAACCGGTCCAGCGTTTCCATCATATGGCTGTCCCTTACATTCCATGATTCGGCGTTTCCACCGAGCATGGCCCTGTAATATTTTTCCGCGTTTAGGGCTACCAGTGCATTTTGCTCCAAGCTAAAAATGGCTTCTTCACCGGAATCATCATGTTGAATTTTTTGACGGATTGCATTTAACAATGCAACCACTTCATTTTCACATCTTTCAGGTACCAGGCGGCTGGCGAATGCATAAGTGGAACCGTCTTCTTCTTTATAAGGTTCAAAACAACGGAATGCCTGCTGAGCCGTTGCAAGGGCTGCCGGATCTGCTTTTGATAAATATTTTATGATTGAATTAAGTGATTCCCAAAGACTGTACACATCCAAACCATAAAAACCGATCTTATGTTTTGATTCTAAGGGCTGGTTATACTGTTGTAAACTTTCCGCTATCGCAGCTATTTCCCAGTTGGCCCACATCCAGGTAGGCCAGCGATTGAATTGCTTTAAAATATTTAATATGTCATTGCCGGGCGCTGAAGCTGATTTAATATAGTGATTAATCTTAAAACAATCAGGCCAGTCGCCTTCCACGGCTATAAAATTGAATTGCTTTTGCGCTATCAGTTTTTTGGAAATATAAGATCTATGAGTATAATATTCATGTGTACCATGCGAGGCTTCTCCCAACATAACGATGCGCGCATTTCCAATTTTTTCAATCAAAGGATCCAGATCCTCCATGCTATGTAGCAGTACAGATTTCTCAGACAGCGCCGCCTGCGCTTCCCTATTGTTAAATGATGTGCCAACAAATGGAAAATACATGACTAATATTTAATGGAAGTAAAAGCAATCATTTCTTCCTTTTCTGATAATAAAAAAACAACTATAAAATTATTCCTTTCTTTTCTTCCCGGCCAAACAATTCCCTTAATTCTGGTTTTGCTTTTTCCAGTATTTCCTTCTGATGAGCAGATAAGTTATTACCAGCTCTATTAATGTAGAAATTAAGCATCGACATGGCCGACTGGTATGGCGTTCCTTTTTTCCGACGGCTTTTTAATGCAGATTTTCTTAGCGACTTAGCAATATATGCCGGATCATCATTGGTAAAAATCTTTGATTTCAGATCCAGCGCATCACTGTGTTCAGTAACGGTGGCCGACCATTTTCTTTTGGTTGTTTTACGCTGTTTGGCATTTTTCTTTCGCTTTACAGCCTTTTTATTTGCCATAGCACAATGATTATAATAAATAACTATAAACAGCCGGAACATTCCGGCTTTACATATATAAATACCATAAATCGTACCCGAAATAGGGAAGAATGGCTGATTTCCGGCAGCAACATCTTTTGGTAAGGAGTCTTCTACAGGTATATTTCAAGTAATCCGTCTGGCAGCACTACATGAACCTGTTTCTTTTTTTTATCAATTTTCCTGAGCGTTTCCGAATGAAGGGGAATAAGCGCTTCTTTTCCTTCGATTGTGATGCGTAATAAAACCTGGTGCGGCTGTTCTATTACTTCTTCAATCGGTCCGAGGTTTTCATTTTCATTGATCAATTCAAAACCCAATAATGCAATAGGAGATTCAGAAGATACTAATTTTCTAAAATCATCATTTAACACCCATACCTGCTTTTGCAGCATAGGACGACAAGCTTCTTTGGTTTCAATTCCTTCCAGCCTAATATAAGTTTCCGTATGATCCTTTGCTTTACCGGATTGGAGAAAATAGGGCAAATAAGCTCCCTTACGGTCTTCAATAAAAATCGCTTCAATTCCTTTCAGGGAAGTTTTTTTCCCCAGCGCGTGCAGTAAGATCAATTCGCCCTGCAGCCCGAAGCTGGCTACAATACGACCAATATGGATATATTCCGTCATCTGTGAATTCTAAAAATAATTGTTGGAAAAATAATGATTTTCATACTGAACAAAAATAAAAGACTATTGAGCAAAACATACAAAGTCCGGCAATTCCAACTAATTCATTTCCTGTAAAGTATAAAAAACAATAGTCCCAAACAATTGTCCGGGACTATTAACCAATGATTTATCGAAGAAATCAGGCTTCAGCATTATCAGGAGTTTCCTCTCTGGATTCTACTTTTTTTACAACAGGCGTTACCGGTCTGCGGCCACGCTGTGTTTTCCTGTGTTCTTCATTGCGTTTGCGGATATTGACTTCATGCTCTTCATGCCAGGCCTGAAATTTCACCATGGCAGCAGCTTCATCAAACAATCCAAGTTTTACACCTCTTAAAAGATGTTTTAAATACAATACTCCTTTGAAAGAAAGTATCCGGCGAACAGTATCGGTAGGTTGTGCACCTTTGTGCAGCCATTCCAATGCTTTCTGACGATCCAACTGAATTGTAGCTGGTACGGTTAAAGGATTGTAAGTTCCGATCTTCTGGATAAACTTACCATCACGGGGTGCTCGTGCATCGGCAACAACAATAAAATAGAACGGTCTTTTTTTGCTGCCGTGTCTCTGTAGTCTCATTTTGACTGCCATCTTAAATAGAAATTTAAAGGGCTTAAGAAATTAGGTTAACTTATTTATTCAAAGGCGAAGATAAAAGTTCTATTCGAAATGTCAAATCTAATCCGTTAACTTTTTATATAAAGTGCAAAAATTACGAGATTATTAAAATTTGTATAATAAAAGATCTTGGTTTTTAAATGATTTCAAAAAAAACACTTTCTTGATCCATTATCTTCTCATTCCGGGCAGCTTCATCCCCATCGGCATTTTATTCATCGTCTTCATCATTTGACGCATTTGTTCAAACTGCTTCATAAATGCATTCACTTCGCTGATATCTTTTCCCGATCCTTTTGCAATGCGTTGACGGCGACTGGGATTGATACTATCCGGGTTGGATCTTTCATAAGGCGTCATTGACTTGATAATGGCTTCCACACCTTTAAAAGAATCGTCACTGATGTCCACATCTTTAATGGCTTTTCCAACACCCGGTATCATTCCCATCAGATCTTTCAGGTTACCCATTTTTTTAATCTGCTGCAACTGATCCAAAAAGTCCTGAAAATCGAACTGGTTTTTCCGGATCTTTTTTTCCAGTTTACGGGCCTGGGCTTCATCATATTGCTCCTGCGCCTTTTCAACAAGGGAAGTAATATCGCCCATACCCAAAATACGCTGGGCCATACGATCGGGGAAAAACACATCCAGCGTTTCCATTTTTTCCCCGCTGCTTACAAATTTAATGGGTTTTTCTACCGTATAACGGATACTCAATGCGGCCCCACCCCGGGTATCACCATCCAGTTTTGTTAATACAACTCCACTGAAATCGAGCCGGTCATTAAAAGCTTTTGCTGTATTAACGGCATCCTGGCCGGTCATGGCATCCACCACAAAAAGTATCTCAGAAGGATTAACGGCAGATTTGATGTTTGCCACCTCAGTCATCATTACTTCATCAATGGCAAGACGGCCTGCGGTATCTATTATAATTACATTCTTATTTTTGGATTTTGCTTCCTTAATGGCATTTTGAACAATGGATACAGGGTTTTTATTTTCTCTTTCATTATAAACCTCTATCCCTATCTGTTCACCCAAAACCATCAATTGATCAATAGCCGCAGGACGATATACGTCTGCCGCAACCAATAAAGGAGATTTTCCTTTTTTTGTTTTAAGATAATTGGCCAGCTTACCGCTGAAAGTAGTTTTACCACTACCCTGTAACCCGGCAATCAAAATAATGGCCGGATTTCCGGATACATTAAATTCTGCTTCATTACCGCCCATTAATTCAGCCAGTTCATCGCGAACGATTTTTACCATTAACTGGCCGGGACTGATGGCATTCAGCACTTTCTCACCCAAAGCCTTCTCTTTTACCTTATCGGTAAATTCTTTGGCTATTTTATAGTTAACATCCGCATCAATCAATGCGCGGCGGATATCTTTCAGTGTATTGGCAATATTCAGATCACTGATCTTAGCTTCACCTTTTAAATTTTTAAAGGCCGATTCGAGCCGTTCGGTTAGAGAATTAAACATAATTCACAGATTTCTTTTCTATAAGAACGCAAATATACAAAGTATCAGCTTTTGGCTATCAGGTTTCGGGCTTGTGATATGAATATAGGATTAATCACATTTTATGACAGGCTGTATTGCGGATAATTCTAATATATGCGAATAAAAAGGCGAAAAAATAAACTGCTAATGTATAAACTATTGTAGTGGTATGGCATACGTTTTGAAAAATAACTATACAGACCAATTTTAAAAAGACATGCAATATGAAACGTTAACCGGGAACATTGAGGAGGTGAACGTTCTTGAGGTTATTGGAAATGCTGACAAAGGTGGAATGGAAAATTATTTAAAGAATTTCATTACGCATTTACCCAAACAAAAATTAAATCTTACCTGTATTTGCCCCTATGAAAGCGAATTTACCAGAACCCTTCGCAATTTGGGTGTAAAAGATATTTACATTGCCCGCATAGAAGACAATCCATATTGGCGATCCATTCAATTGACTGTTGAGATTGGAAGGCTAAAAAAAATTGATGTATTTCATGCGCACATGCCTAAAGCACATTTGCTTGCCGGAATAGCGGGTAGTCTTTTAAACAAACCAGTGGTGGCTACGGTTCATGGAATGGATATTACCGCCCATGAACTCGGCATTGCCCGCGCAGTTGGATCCCATTTAATCACCAATAATCAGGAAGCATATATACAGGCGGTTGCCTTGGGAGTACCTGCCGATCATTTAAACCTTGTGCGAAATGGTGTTGATATTGATGTTTTTAATCCTGAATTAAAAGGTACTGCTTTCAGAAACCTCCTTAACGTTCCCAGTTCTGCGCCTTTAATAGGTTTCGTTGGCCGCCTTGCCCACGAGAAAGGGCCCGATCTTTTTCTTAAAGCAGCTGAATTCATTCATCATGACAGGCCAGATGTGCATTTTGTGATAGTGGGTGAGGGCGATATGAAAAAACAATTGGAAAAATTGTGCTTTAATATGCAGTTGGCGCCTTATGTGCACTTTATAAAATGGCAATCAAACAATTGGGATGTGTATCCCGCACTGGATATATTAGCCCACACTTCAAGAAGTGATGGCACTTCTCTGGTGCTGCTTGAAGCCATGTCTTGCAGCATTCCCAATGTGGCAATTGGTGTGGGCGGTGTGCCTGAAATAGTAGAACATGGCAGTACAGGCCTTTTGGTAAATGAATGGGAAGAAATCGCCCCCCAAACACTTTATCTGTTGGAGAACCCCAAAATAAGGAAAGCAATGGGCGCTGCAGCCCGCATTAGGGTAAAAGAACATTTTAATGTTAAAACAAATACCGAAAAAACCGCGGCTATCATAAATGATATTGCCTGTAAACATGCTAACCGCTTTGATTTACCTGATGAAATCTTAAAAAGAAAAAATCAGAAATTAAAATTTATGCAAGGGCAATGACCATTTAAAAAATAAAAAGAATGCTCAAAAATCACTCATTAAAAACCGTCACATTTTACGTGGTGGCTCATGCAGATGACTGGCAACTCTTTATGAACCCTGATGCCTTTAAAGACATCACTAAAGCTGAAAACAAACTAGTATTTATCGTCACTACTGCTGGCGATGCGGGTAAAAAAGACAATTATTGGAAAGCGCGTGAAGAGGGCATGAAAAGCTCGATCAGGTTTTGTTTAGCGCCTTTTACATCGGTAATAAACAGTACTCAAGGCGCTAAAAAAATAAAAGATAATGCCGTTAATTTTTGGTCAGCGAATCATATCATTTGTTATTTTTTACGACTGCCCGACGGCGGCCTCGATGGAAACGGATTTGAGATAACAGGTAACAAAAGCCTGCAGAAATTAAAAAATGGCGAAATTTCAGAACTTCGATCTTTGGATAATGCGATTCAATTATCCACCTGGACGGCATTTTGTGAATTTCTCGAAACTATTATTTCGTTGGAAGCAGCTGGTTTTTCAAAAGTTGCTATTAAATATATCAATCCTTCCCCTACTGAAAATCCCCATGATCATCCTGATCACAAAGCAACAGGACAAGCGGTTCAAGCCCTCTCCCATCGTTTTTTATGCAGGCAAACATTATTTGCGGCCTATGGAAATTCGTCTTTAAAAGTGCTGCCTCCCAAAGATATCTTTTGGAAATCGGGCATGGTCGCTACCTATGAAAAAGCGGTATTTGACGCATGTGGTTATAGTACATTGGGAGAAAATGTTTTGTTGTATCAAAAATGGATTCTAAGCGCGCCACAATTTTATGTAAAGAAGAAGGATTTCAAAATTGAAGCAACTAATTCCGCTATTCTCCCATAAGAAACCTTTTTTATCTTTTCATAATGCGTTTATACCGTTTGATTGATTGCCTATAAATTGTTTTCAAATTAATTATTTATACTCCCTACCATGATCTCAACTTAGAAGCGAATAACTTATTTTTACCGCTGAAAACTAATCTAATATGATACAAAGAATACAAACTTTATGGTTCCTGGCGGCATGTGCATGTGGATTGGCTACGCTTAAACTTTCATTTTACAGTGGCAATAAAATGATCAATGAAGTGGAAAAAGCATATACACAATTAAATGCCACAACCAATTTATTACTGCTCGTACTTACGGTTGCAACGGCCATTGCCTCGCTGGTACTGATTTTTTTGTACAAAGACAGGAAAATGCAGATGAAGATCACATTTGCAACCCTGTTGGTCTCTATTATCAATATCATTCTTTTTTTCGTGGAATTAAAGAAATTCGTTCCGGCAGAAAGTAATTTCAATTTTACCTGCGTGCTTGCATTTGCGGTGCCGGTTTTCCTGATTCTTGCTTTCCGGGGTATTTATAAAGATGAAAAACTGGTCAAAAGTGTTGATCGTTTGAGATAAAAGACCCTTTATCACTTAACCGGGAAGTTGTTTCCCCATCAGCTTTTTAATAGCCCCCTTTAGTAACAAGGGGGCTTTATTTTGTTCCCAGCTATTGTAACCTAGCCTATAAGTTTTGCTTCCCAAATGCGCTAAATTGCTTTGCCATTACAGGGCAAGAATTTCATAAGTCATCTTCTTCTGCCGACATGTTGCCCCTGCAGGGCAATCCCAATCCCAATCATTCATCACTTCTCATTCTTTATTCTTCATTTTTCATTCTACATTTTTCATTCATACCTCACCCGCCTATCACCTTTCACTCTTTCTTACTCCGATCTCAAACTCTCAACCGGATTGGCATTTGCGGCTTTTATTGTTTGTATGCCAATCAGCAACGCCGTTACAAAAGACAATGATATGATGGACAGGATAAATGGTTGTGCAGTTATATCTATCCGGTACGCATATCCGTTTAACCAGCGATGCATGATCATATAAGCAAGCGGGCAGGCGATTACTCCGGCCACAAAAATGATCCATAAAAATTCTTTCATGAATAATGGAGATGATACCCTGAACGGATGAACCCAATACTTTGCTGATACCAATTTCTTTTGTTCGCTTTTGAATGCTTAATGAAATAAGGCCAAGAACCCCAAGCAATACTATAATTAATGCCAATACAGTTGCTGTGTAAGAAGCTTTTTTTAATTGTATTTCCGATTGATACAATTTGGACAGCGCATCATCCATAAATTTATATTCAAAAGGAGCGCCCGGCATTAATGCAGACCATTTTTTTTGCAAAGCATCAATGGTTGCAGATACATTTCCGGGTCGTATTTTAAAAGATAAAAAACGGTATTGCGTTGCAAACTGAACATTCAAAAAGAGGATAGGTGCAATTTGTTGTTGCATCGAACCGAAGTGAAAATCGCTGGTAATGCCTTTAATAGTAAAAATAGTTGGATCTCCGGGAATTCTTACCTGGCGGCCAATTGCATTCTCAGCATTCTGATAGCCAAATGCTTTTACAGAAGCTTCATTTAAAATAACTTTTCCGGAATCAAGGCCATTGCCTTCAAAAAAAGCACCGGCTTTTAATGGAATTTGATAAACATTCAGATAATTTTCGTCCGATATTAAAACCTGTGTGGCGATTGTTTGCGTTGAATCATTTCCCAACTTATATACAGCTGCCTGCCCGCCATTATTTCCATCAGGAATTTCATAAGAAAGTGTTGCGCTTTGTACATTTTGAACATCAGCCAGTTGCCTGCGAATGTTTTCCATTTTATTTACTCCTTCCTTATTCCAGTTTCGTGGCACCTGCGAAGAAATGATATAGTCTTTGTTATATCCCAAATTTTTACTCAGGAAAAAATTGATTTGCTTTGAAATAATGATAGCGCCAATAAAAGCAATGGTTGCAATACCAAATTGAAATGCCACCAATGATTTTCGGAGAATCACCTTTTCTTTTACAGAAGAAAGTTTCCCTTTTAATGATTCAACTGTTTTTAATGAAGACAAAACAAATGCAGGATAAATGCCTGCAACAAAACCAAGAATTACAATTAGTAAAGCAGGAAAAACAATAAAGTATAAAGGGAAACCGGTAAGCGAAGGAATTTCTTTTCCAAGAATTTTGCTGAACCAATTTTGAGTTAACACATAGATCACCAAAGCGAACATCGTGGCAATAAAAACGATGATGATTGACTCAATAAGAAATTGAAAGATCAATTGTTTTTTTAATCCGCCCAACACTTTACGAATTCCGATTTCACGCATTCTTGTAGCAGAGCGGCTTACGCTCATATTGATGAAATTGATAATTGCCATCAGTAAAATGAATAATGCAATAGCAGATAAGGCGTAGAGCATTTTTTTTACAATTCCATTATTAGAATCGAGATAATAATCCTTAAGTGAAACCAAATAAGGAGTCATATTATCGGCAATTTGTGGCGGTGCATTCTGTTTTACCAGGAACGCCATTGGCTTTTCAAGATCTTTTGGCGAAACGCCTTTTTGCAGTTCAATATAACTAACAATATATTGATTAGGCCAATCCATGTTTCTTCCAAAATAACTGATATTATTTGCAGAAATAAAAAATTGGTTATTGTTATATTCATCAATATAAGTAACAGAATTTCTTGAAAACCTGTTTAGCACTCCCGTTATTATAAAGTCGTGTTTAGCTCCCGAAAAATTTTCAATAGTAAGTGTTTGCCCAACTACCTCTGTTTTGCCAAAATATTTTATTGCTTTATCAGTTGTAATAACTAAAGAAAAAGGTCCATCGAAAGCCGTTTTAGCATCACCATGTAATAAATTGAATCCATACATATTCAGCATAGTGCTATCACATATCTGAATGTTTTCCCTAAAGCTTTTATCCCCCTTAGACACGTTTGATGTAACACCATCCCAACGATAATAATTGGCAACAAGATTGGGATAATTTTCTTTCAAAGCTTTGGCCAGCGGGCCAGGTGTAGTAAGGTCTGTTCCCTGGTTAGGATCTTTCCATTTGCTTTGTAAAATATATTGCCTGTCAGCATTTTTAAGTTCCTTATTTACCTGCAATTCGCTCCATATATAAGCGCCAATCAATAAGGTAAAACAAATACCTGTTGATAAACCGATGATATTTACTGAAGAATAAAAGCGGTTTTTAACAATATTACGCCAGGCGATTTTAAAGTAATTTCTAAGCATGAGCTTCGATTTATATTTTGATCAATGCCAGATATTTTTCAACTTATTGTTTCATCCTGACTCAAATCCTGATAACTGTTCTTCGGTATAATTCGCTTTAAGTGCTTGTACTCTAAAGATTGCGCAAAAAATCAGGATTTTGAACCGTTATTTTATGCTTTTAAAATTCACTTTTTACTTTACTCCGTTCGCAAACTCTTCACCGGGTTAGCTATCGCGGCTTTTATTGACCGGTATCCAACGGTAATAGCCGCCACAAAAAATGTGGCTAAAATGGCCAACAGAAATATTTCAGCACCAATTTTTATCTTGTATTCAAAGTCTTCCAGGTATTTGTGCATCGCCCACCATGCCACCGGGGCGGCAATTAAAAACGCAATCAGCAACAAACGGGTAAACTCCTTGCCAAACAACCATAAAATATCAGGCACGCCCGCTCCTAACACTTTTCTTACACCCACTTCCTTGTTTTTTTGTACCGCCATAAAAGAAACCAATCCATACAATCCCAGGCATCCGATAAAAATTGCTATCGCGGCAAAAACCTGGATCAGTTTCAGCATGATGCTATCCATCTCATAAAACTGCGCTATCCGGTCATCGAGAAACTGGTAAGCGTATAAATATTCCGGATAGGTTTCATTCCATATTTTTTCAAAAGCGCTCAAAGAAGCTTTTAAATTTTTACCATCCAGTTTTATGGCGCAGTTGGAATAGTTTGTGTAATCGGAAAAGATACAAATAGGCGCGATTTCGCTATGAAAAGAATAGTTGTAAAAATCTTTTACAACTCCTGTTATCGGGGCCGTTAATGTGCCGCCATTAATGCTGAGCGTTTTACCAATAACATCTTCAGGCGATTTTAAGTTCAGTTTTTTTACAAACGTTTCATTAACCAGGAATTCACGCAAACTATCTGAGGGATAAATGTTTCGGCCGGCTACCAGTTGAATGCCGAAGGTACTGAGATACCGGTCATCAGCGCTTTTTACATTAATTCCCCAATGCTCATCTTCAGTACGGTTATCAAAGCGTACGCCTGTATTGTTATTCGATTGCGCAGCAGGCGGTTGATAGCAAATCGAAATATTTTCCACGCCTGCTACATTCGAAAGTCTTGTACGCAGGGTGTTCATTTTTATTTTATCTTTTTGAGGAACAGGCAGCAATACAACGGCATCTTTGTTAAACCCCAGATCCGCTGTCTCGGAATACTTTATCTGTCCTGCAATAACAATGGTTCCGATGATCAGCATTTGCGAAATCGCGAATTGGGTAACTACCAATATGCGGCGTAAAGAGAACCCTCCGATATGCTTTTGCGACAATTTGGTTTTCAATGCCAATACCGGTTGAAATCTTGCAAGCACAAGCCCGGGATAAGACCCGGATAAAAATACCACAGCTACAATTAATAAGGAAAGAAAAACAGGCAAATCAGCATTGGCAAAAAGATGGAGCTGCATTTTTGTTTTAAACAACCCATTTATATAAGGGAGCGCCAGTTTTGCAATGCCATAAGCCATGATGGTTGCAACTAGGGTGATTAAAAATGTTTCGGCAATAAATTGCCAGAAAAGCTGCCTGCGAAGGCTTCCCAGCACTTTTCTTATACCAATTTCTTTTGAGCGGTTAAGCGCCTGGGCGGTTGCCAGATTAATAAAGTTGACGCAGCCGGTAATGATCAAAAACAACCCTATAAAAATTAAAGCCCATAAATATTTTTTATCCGCATAGCCATCAAAGTCAGGATTGAAATGAACGTCGCTTAAAGGCTGTAATTTAAATCTCCAGGTAGTTGCATCTCTTCCTGAATAATTTTTTTTTATGATCTGCTGCAATCCATTTTCAGCCTGTGCTGCGGTAACCGAAGGTTTTAATAAAGTAAAACACATACTTCCGCTATATACCCCACCCCAACTGCTATCGCTTGCCAGCCATGCATTCCGGTCTTTGAGATTGGCATAAGAAAGATAGATTTCCTGCCTTCGGTCTGTATTGGAAGGAATATCTTTTAAAATGCCCTTTATGATAAAATCAGTTTGATTACTAAGCCGGATGATTTTGCCCATCGCATTTTCATGACCAAAATATTTATGCGCGATTCTCTCAGTAACGATGGCTTCATTGGGCTGAGTTAATACCGTCTTTTTATCGCCTTTCAGCAACGGAAAATTCATGATGTCAAAAAATTCCGGTTCCGCATAAACAATGCCCGATTCTTCTTCAAATTTTTTATTTTCTTTTTCACCCGGCAGTGAGATTAACGTGTTGCGGTAATCCACTACCCTTCCTGTTTTTTCAGAAAAAGAAAATTCACTGCGAAATGCTTTTCCCAGCGGCTGCGGAACGGCAGCTGATCTGCCTATGTCTTCATCATGCCATTCGGTTACAAGACGGTAAATCCGTTTTTTGTCCGGATGAAACTGATCAAAACTTCACTCAGTTCTCAAGCTCTTTACAGGATTGGCTAATGCCGCTTTTATCGCCTGAAAACTAATGGTAAAAACAGTGATTAAAATAACCAATGCACCTGATAAAGCAAACATCCACCAGCTAATGCTGATCTTATAAGCATAATTATTCAGCCATAAAGTCATTGACCACCAGGCGAGCGGTGAAGCAATAAGAATAGCGATAAAAACAAGTTTTAAAAAATCGCTTGATATCAATTGCGCGATTCCTGGTACAGAAGCACCCAAAACTTTCCGGATGCCAATTTCTTTGGTGCGTTGTTCGGCTGTGAAGATTACAAGTCCCAGCAACCCCAGGCAAGAAATAAAGATGGCCAGGAAAGCAAATGCATTTGATAGTTTGCCAACGATCTGCTCATTTCTATATAATTTTTGATACTCTTCATCCGAGAAAGAATAAGAGAAAGGAAACTGCGGATTTAGTCGCTTGCAAATTGTTTCAAGGCTGGTTAAAGCTTCCTTGGTTTTGCCAGGCTGCGTGCGGACCAATACATTACCATTAACCTGTTTGGTGGAAAATTGAATAATCATTGGTTGTATCTGTTCATGTAATGATCTGAAATTAAAATCTTTTAATATACCAATGATATTGGCCTTCCGCCCGTTTACCGTTATTGATCTTCCTGCCTGAGCGGTATAATCAATTTTTTTTATTGCAGTTTCATTCAGAATATATCCATCCGAATCAGTAGGAAAGTCTTTGGAAAAATCACGTCCCTCAAGTACTTGCAGTTTCATTGTTTGAACAAAATCATAGCCCACAACAGGGTATTCAAAGGAAATCATCGTATTGGCATCCCTTCCATCCCAGTCAACATTATTGGTTTGCTGGTCAAGATGGGTTGGATTATCGGATATACTACTAATGGTTTGTATGCCCGGCATCTTTAATGCTTCATCTTTAAAAGTGGTATACATATCTAAAAGGCTACCTTCCAGGGGTACATAAATCAGGTTTTCGCGGTCATATCCTAAATTTCTGTTTTGTATAAAACTAATCTGTTTTGAAACTACGATGGTGCCAATAATGAGCACCAGGCAAAGTACAAACTGAAATACGACAAGCCCTTTGCGAAACCAAACAGCTCCGACAGCAAGTTTAAATGCTCCTTTCAACACTTTTACCGGATTGAAAGCGGATAAAAACAGGGCTGGATAACTACCTGATATTAAACCTGTAATTAAAGTTATTGCAATAAGCTTCCACCAAAAAGCATAACTGTTAAAAGGCAATTCCATTTGCTTTTGAGTAACCTCGTTAAATATGGGCAAAAGCAACGCCATCAGCATTAATGCGATCGCAACGGCTAATGTAGTAAGCAACAGAGATTCACAGATAAACTGTTTAATCAAGGTAAAACGTAAGGCTCCTACTACTTTGCGAACACCTATTTCCTTAGCTCTCTTAACTGAGCGGGCGGTAGTAAGATTCATAAAATTTATACAAGCAATCAGCAAAATAAAAATTGCTACAATGCCAAAAAGACTCACATATTCAATACGTCCGCCGGTAATCTTTCCTTCTTTAAAGTAACTATGCAAATAAACTTCATCAAATTTTTGCAGACCAAGTTCAATCCGGTAAGCTGCACTTTGATTTTTATTATAAATATCAAGAAAATGTACAAGCTTTTTATCCACCGATACAGGATCGGCATCGGGACGCAATAACACATAAGTTAATGGTCCACTGGCACCCCAGTTTCTCGCCCATAAATTATCCTGTAGCCAGGCTTCCCAACTGATGAGATAATCAAATTTACGGGATGCGGTTGAAGGAAGGTCTTCAAAAACAGCAGTAACACTAAAATCTCTTTTGTTATCGTAGCGAATGGTTTTACCCATCGCATTTTGCGGGCTCCCAAAAAATTCATCTGCAGTTTTTTTAGAAATAGCCATGCTTACTGTTGAGTTCAGTGCAGTGTTAGGCGTACCCTGTAAAAGCGGATAACTGAACATGCCGAATAGACCGGCGCCCGCACCTGTTCCTTCAATTTTGAGTATTTTATCCCCGGCCTGCAAAGTTGCCTGGTGATTTTCATCCTGAAGTGTGATTGCATCTTCTACTTCCGGTATTGCTTTCTTTAACTCATCGGCCAATAGCGCGGGTGTATCATAATTTCCATCAATATTATGGCTGTAATATTCCCGTTCATATACCTTGTATAAACGTGCGCCATTTTTATGAAAGGCATCAATATTTAATTCGTTCTGCACCCACAAAAAAATTAGCAGGCTACAGGCCAAGCCCACAGATAGGCCAGCTATATTTATAAAAGAATGTACCTTATATTTGATAAAATTCCGCCACGCGATTTTGAAGTAATTTTTTATCATTATAAAAGGTTTTGGCTTTGAGATTTCAGCTATGAGCTAGAGCAATTACCAAATTTCAATTGTTCATTTTCTATTTTTCACTGTCAATTATTCATCTCTTTCAAAGCTCTCCTTTAGGGGCGGAGGGCTTGAAATTTTATCATGGTTGTAATTAATTCTACTTCTCTTCGCAAACTTCCCTGTCTTAAAAATTGAACCATTCATTTATGTATACTTATTGCCAATTGCTACTTTGTCACCCAATTGGTCACTTTTAATTGTTTCAATTAACATAGGGCGAAAACTTCGCTCTATCAGGGCTATCATCCAACATTTTTCACTTCTATTGTAAACACGCTATCAATTAACGACGCTATCACCATACCACAGCTCATAGTCTGGTACCATTTATTCACTTCTCAAACTCTTCACCGGGTTGGCTATCGCAGCTTTTATTGCTCTCACACTTACAGTTGCTATCGTTATAATAATGGCTAATGAAGCTGCTATTATAAATACCCACCAACTTATATTAGTGCGGTAAGCAAAGTCTTGTAACCATTTGTGCATGCCCCACCAGGCAATAGGAAAAGCAATGATCATGGCAATTCCCACCAACTTTAAAAAATCTTTTGAAAGCATATTTACAATGTTGCTTATGCTCGCGCCCAACACTTTTCGGATGCCAATTTCTTTGGTACGTTGTTCAGTGGCATAAGTCACGAGGCCAAGCAAACCCAGGCAGGCAATCAGTATAGCAAAGAAGGTAAAGGATATAAATATTTTTCCGGTGCGTTGTTCAGAGCTATAAAGCCGGTTAAAATCATCATCCATAAAAGAATAAATGAAAGGCTGGCCCGCCATATTATTATCCATCGAATGATACAACTTTTCGATCTGTGAAATAAGAGATGGGATATTGTTGGTTTTGATACGGATCGCCATATTGTTTTTATTGTTTCCAAGCGATAAGACCATCGGCCCTGTTTTATTTCGTAACGAGCCGGAATTAAAATCCTTTACCACGCCAATAATGTTAAGTGTCTCCACGTGCTTGTCGTTAGCCGAACTACTGTTTAAGGCATCGTAAAGTTTTTTGTTCAAAGGATTATCGAAGCCCAGCATATTGGCAGCCGTTTCGTTAATGATAACTGATGTTGAATCGGTGGGCATATCCGGGGAGAAATTTCTTCCTTCTTTCATTTCTATGCCTAATGTGTGTATAAAGCTGGCATCCACTTCCCACTGCTGTAATACTGATGTTTGAGCTGCACTCAAGCTGGCATCTTTAGAAAAAGCATTGCTGTTAAACTCCGGGGAAGTGGGAAGTGAACCTGTCATCGTGATAGATTCAACACCATGCAGGTTTTGTACCTGGTCTTTAAATGTTTTGCTATGTGTTCCAAGTGAATATATATTTTTTAGCACCAAAACCTGCTCCCTGTTGTACCCCAACTTTTTGTTACGGATATAGCTTAACTGGCTGTATATTACCAGTGTCCCCACAATTAATACAATTGCAGCAGTAAATTGAAAGATCACTAAACTATTGCTTAACCAGCCAGTTTTAAAACCAGTAGCCAGTTTCCCTTTCAGTACTTTTATCGGTTCAAATGCTGATAGATAAAATGCGGGATAAAGTCCGGCCAGCAAGCCCACAATTAATGCAGTAAATAATAATGCCGGAAGCAACCAAGGGGTTGAAAACAGTCCCAGCGTAATTTGCTTGCCTGATAGCTGGTTAAAATAAGGTAATAACAATGCTGCCATAACCAGCGCTGACACTAATGCAATAAAACTGGTTAATACGGATTCGGTTAGAAACTGGGCGATCAGATTAGAGCGGTTTGAGCCCAATACTTTTCTTACGCCTACTTCTTTAGAGCGGCCTGCAGAGCGGGCTGTGGAAAGATTCATGAAATTAATGCCCGCTATTAGCAATATAAAAACAGCGATCACTACAAAAATGTAAATATTCTGGATGTTACCGGAAGGCTCTATTTCAGTGGTTATGGTAGAATATAAATGAATCCTCTTTAAAGGAATGGTTACATAATTATAGCGGTCACCTTTTTTAGCCAGGTCGTCAAAAGAACTATGGGTTAATTGCTGAAGTTGCGGTTCTGCATATTTTTTGGTTACTTCCTGCAGATAATTGTTGATCGTTTTTTCATCCGTTCCCGAACGCGCAAGCAGGTAAGTAATAAAATTATTATTTAACCAAAAATCAGACCGGCTGCTTTCCATCTCCGACATGGCTTTGATAAAATTAAAATGGAAATGCGATTGAATGGGCATGTCCTTTATCACTCCTGTAATTTTATAATTGGTAGTATTATTAAGCAACAATGTTTTGCCCACTACATCTGTACTATTAAAATATTTCCTGGCCATACTTTCCGCAATAACCAGGGAATAGGGTTGCGTTAAAGCGGTTTTCGGATCACCTGCAATCATGGGAAATGTAAAAACATCAAACAAAGTAGAATCGGCAAAACAGGAATTGGGCTCCATCAGCGTCTCTGTTCCCTTCTTTACTAATATTTTTCCCTCATCTCTGATGCGGACCGTTTTTTCAATTTGCGGATATTCTTTCACTAAAACCGGCCCTAATGCTGCCGGTGAAACCCGGTCATTAAATTCGGTTCCGTTAATACGGACATCCGCATTTACCCGATAGATCCGGCCAGCGTTTTCATTATACTTATCGTAACTTAATTCATCTTTTACAAATAATATGATCAGCAGGCAGATTGCGAGCCCCATAGCAAGTCCAAAAATATTAATGGCAGAAAAGCCTTTGTTCTTCCAAAGATTTCTGAAGGCTATCTTGAGATAATTTCTTATCATGATTCTGTTTATTTAAAATAGTTTTCTGCCTCCCTACTCCCTATAAGAGAGTCTGAGAACTCTTAAAATTTAATTTACTTCTTATCCATTCAAAGTGGTTTTATTCATCATTTTCCCAAAAAACCAATTTACTTTCAAACTTCCCCCCGGGGGCTGGGAGGCTATTCACTCCTTAAGCTCTTTACAGGGTTGGCCACTGCCGCTTTTATAGCCTGGAAACTAATGGTAAACAACGCAATACAAATTGCCACCAAACCCGCCATTGCAAACATCCACCAGGTAATATTTATTCTGTACGCAAATGCCTGCAACCACTTGTTCATAGCCCACCAGGCAACTGGTGTAGCGATCAACAACCCTAACAATACTAATTTTAAAAAGTCTTTCGATAACAACTGAACAATGCCTGAAACGCTTGCGCCCAATACTTTCCTGATACCGATTTCTTTGGTGCGTTGCTCCGCGGTAAAGGTTACCAGGCCAAACAAACCCAGACAGGCAACTAAGATTGTAAGACCCGCGAAAATACCGAGAATAATTCCGGTTGTTTTTTCAGAATGATAAGTTTCATTTACTCTTTCGTCAAGAAAAGAATAAGTGAGTGGCCCATCAGGTGATAGCGCATTCCAATGGGATTTTATAGTTTGCAATAATTCGGCAATGTTACCTGGTTTAACCTTTAAAATTGTGGTACCGGCGTCGTTTGTGAGCGTCATAACCAACGGCGAAATCAATTCGTGAAATGATTTAAAATGAAAATCTTTTACGATGCCTATCACACGCAAAGGATATGTACTTCCATCATTATTTCTTTTGGTGATAGTATGTCCTATTGCGTCCTTTCCCCAGCCAAATGCTTTTGCAGCAGTTTCGTTTAATATAACCGCTGAAGAATCTGTTCCAAAATTCTTAGAAAAATTTCTTCCCTGGGCTATTTGCATTCCCAGCGTTGGAATATAGCTGTAATCAACATCGTACCGGAGTGTCTTTACTAACCGGGAAGATTCGTTATCAGGATAAACAAAAAAATTATTTCCATAACTCGGGCCTGCAGGAAGATAGCCCGAAACACTTACACTTTCTATTCGCGGGTCCTGCAATAACTGCTGGCGGAATACTTCCTGATTTTTTCCCAAAAGCCAGGTTTCAGGCAATATTAATACCTGGCTTTTGTTGTAACCTAATTTTTCATTTTGGATATAAGAAAGTTGCTTATATACTACAGTGGTGCCTACAATCAAAAGAATAGAAATAAAGAACTGGAAGACTACCAATCCGCTTCTTAACCCTATACTTTTTTTTCCGTAACTGAATCTTCCTTTGAGTACCGACACAGGTTTAAAAGAAGAAAGAAAAAAAGCCGGATAACTTCCTGCAAGGATTCCGGTAAATAAAATTAATGCGAGTAAACCTGGTATCGTCCACGGATTGGAAGTAAGGTGAAGCGCTAAATATTTTCCTGAAAGGTTATTAAAGAAAGGTAACGCGAGGTGAACAAAAACAATTGCCAGCGTTGAAGCAAACGCTGTAAGCATGATGGATTCAAACAAAAACTGGCGCACCAATTCCATTTTCAGGGAACCGAGTACTTTACGGATGCCTACCTCACGGGCACGCTTAGACGCACCTGCTGTAGAAAGATTCATAAAATTAATGCATGCAATAAGCAGCATGAATAATGCTATTACACTGAATATATACACATAACGAATATCACTTGTGGGTTCCAGCTCGCTCGTCAAATTTGAATGAAGATGAATGGCAGTCAATGGTTGCAGGTACAACCCAATGTTGTTTCCTTTCTTACGAAAATCTGAAAGACTGATTCCCATACTTTGTTGCAATTGCGGACCTACATATTTATCAAACATACCGGGCAATTTTACCTGGAGCTTTTTATAATCGTAATCCTTAGGCAGTACGAGATAAGTGTAATAACCAGATGTCATAAATGAAGCAGATTTGGCATCTGGCCAGTTTTCCATAGAAGCAAAAAAATCAAAATGAAAATGAGAGTTTACAGGTACTTTTTCAATTACGCCGGTAACTTTATAGGTTGTATTCCAGCTTTTAAAATTCAATGTTTTTCCAATTGGATCCTCATTGCCAAAATATTTATTGGCAATGGCCTGTGTAATGACGATGGTGTTGGGCTGAGTTAAAGCCAATGCTGCATTGCCTTTGATAAGCGGAAGTGTGAATACCTGGAAAAAACTGGGATCAACATAAGCGAAATTATTTTCTTTAAAACTTTTATCCCCATAAGTAATTATAGGCGAACCTCCGTTTACCAAACGGGTTACTTCCAGCACTTCAGGATAATTCGCTTTAAGCGTTTGCGCCACAGGCGGCATTACATTCGCTTCTTTCATTTCCTGACCGTCTACTTCTCCGCGAAAAACCACACGAACCATCTGGTCCGCTTTTTTGTTATAGCGATCATAACTTAATTCATCCTGCACAAAAAGCATGATGACCAGGCAACTGGCAATGCCAATGGATAAACCAAAAATATTGATAAAAGAGAAAGCCTTATTTCGCCAAAGTTTTCTGAATGCAATCTTAAAATAATTCTGAAACATCTTACAATTGTTTGATAATGCATGAAACAGAATGCATGTTTTACCAATATGCACATTTAAAACCAAAATCACAAGTTGCTTATTATCATTCATTTAAGAACAATCAATCTTAAATACGTGTTCGTTTTCGTACAGTAAATGTTCATTAATGGACAATGGATGGGTATGAGGTGAGTTCTATAGCAATAGCTCTTGTTATACAGTCATTTATGGTGTAAAATATTATCAGGCATTCATTCTTCACGGCATCGGCTGCCAATTTGTTGCTTGTTTATGAGCAGGTTTGGAATTGGAGATTTAGGATTTGGATTTCACCATTTGATTTGCTGTATTCGCTGGTGATACGAAAGGTACGCTCAAAATAAGGATGAAAGCGATTTTATTACATACTAGTTTATGTGACAACAATTTTTTCTTTGAGTTCTTTTTTCGTAGTAAACGTCCATTTATGAATGATAAGATTTGAAAATTGGAAATGAGGATTTGAGGGCCGATTTGCAACAAATCACTTCTCACCATTCACGTCCCCCTTTCTGTCTTGTTCCGGAAAAAGTTGACAATTTATTTGATTATTCGTTCTTAATTTGATGATTTGAAGCGCAGATAATACCGTATAAGATGCAGGGTCATGAAATCCCAATTCTTATTGTTTTGCCCATACAGGGCAAGAATTCAATGGGCATCCTGTTTCTACCGACATGTTGCCCTTACAGGGCATTTCCAATCCTCAAAATCTCAAAATCACCATTCATTTCTCACTTTTCACCATTCGCTTTTCACTTCCCACTTTTCATAACTCATCCCTCATCTTCCTCACTCCGTTCTCAGACTCTTTACCGGGTTGGATATTGCGGCTTTTATTGCCTGGAAGCTGATGGTAAATAATGCAATGAATACTGCCGTTAAGATGGCTAATACAAATGCCCACCAGGCTGATATTGATACGGTATGCAAAATCTAGCAGCCAGCGATGCATAAAATACCAGGCAATAGGCGCTGCAATACAAAAAGATATGAATACCAGTCTTAAAAAATCTTTCAGCAAAAGATTTACAATGTTGGATACGGATGCGCCCAATACTTTGCGAATTCCTATTTCTTTTGTGCGTTGTATGGTACTGTAAGAGGAAAGCCCTAACAAACCAAGACAGGAAATAAAGATGGCTAATACCGCAAAGTTTAAAAACAGTTTTCCAAACCGTTCATCACTGCGGTATTGCTTATTGAAAAATTCATCCAAAAAGAAATAACTGAAAGGCTTATTGGGGATCAGCGTTTTCCATTTGTTTTCAATGGCAGCAAGGGTTGCAGGTAAATTATTGGCGGAAACATTAATGGAAACAAGATTGCTGCCATTCGGTTCTATACGCATGCTTAAAGGTTTGATATCCTGCTGCAAAGAACGGAAATGAAAATCCTTCATCACACCAATGATCTTTCCTTCTCTTCCCCATTGTTTAAAACGCTTGCCAACCGCCTGCTCCGGCGAACTATAACCAAACATTTTTACAGCAGCTTCATTCAATACCATCGCCTGCGTAGTATCGGTGCCAAACTCTTTTGAAAATCCACGGCCGGCCACCATTTTTATTTTATACTGGTTGATATAATCAAAGTCAACAAAATATAAATCGAGGTTTGCAATTTGCAGATCGCCTTTAGTATTTTCAATTTCAGAATAAGCGTCCGGGATTACCACCACCTGGAACACTTCCGGATAAAGCGACGTTGATTTTACATTAGGTATATCTGCCAATGACTGCTGAAATGTTTTTTTAGACGCATCACCATAGGTATCCACAATCATCATCTGGTCTTTATTAAAACCCAGATCCTGGTTGCGCATAAAGTCCATTTGATTGTATACAATAATGGTTGCAATGATTAATGCAATGGAAATAGTAAACTGTGCAACAACCAAGCCTTTTCTTAGTATGATACCCCTGGTGCCTGTTGCAAAACGGCCTTTCAATACGACAATAGGTTTAAAAGAGGACAATACGAATGCGGGATAAATACCGGCAAGTAAACCTATACTAACAGATGGCAACAAAGAGTATCCAGAAATAATTCATATTTGAAAAAATACCAGCGCTTACTGTTTTTCCCGCAAGTTGATTGAATAGCGGAAGTAAGAGTGCAGCTAATCCAACCGTGAGCACAAAAGCAATTAAAGATACGATCATTGACTCGCCCATAAACTGCCGCATCAGTTGATTTTTTTCAACGCCCACCACTTTTCTTATGCCCTACTTCTTTTGCCCGCTCAGCAGAACGCGCCGTGGTAAGATTGATAAAATTGATACAAGCAATGAGCAATATAAACACTGCAATAACAGAAAATATGTACACATTATTGATGTTACCGGTTTTACTTCCATTGCGGGTTGAATAGAGATACACATCCTTCAATGGTTCGAGAAACAGAGTGGGGAACATTTGCAATTTGTTCATTTCTGTTCCATTGCGTTTTTCAAGAAAGGCCGGGATTTTTTTCTCTAAAGCTTTGGCATTTGTTCCCGGATTCAATAATAAATATGCCTGAGCACCATAGTTTGCCCACTGACTGTCGAGTCCCTGATTAAACTTTTGTGTAATGGTACTCATAGACAAAACCACATCCCCTTTAATCTGCGAATTCTCGGGAATATCTTTCATAATACCCGTAACTTTTGCGGGAAGTGCATCGCCGGTGATCAATAAAGTTTGCCCCATCGGATCGGCGTCACCGAAATATTTTTTAGCGGCCGTTTCTGTAAACACAATACTGAATGGTTCCTTCAAAGCAGTTTGCGGATTACCTTTCAACAGTTTAAAATCGAACACTTTAAAAAATGCGGAGTCGGCCCACATGGCATTATCCTCCTGAAATTTTATATCACCTTTTCTTACCAGCACTTTATCACCACCGGCAACGCGAACGAAATTTTCTATCTCGGGAAATTCATCTTTCGCATTTGGAGCCACAGCCCAGGCAGGGCCACCGGCATTAATCGTTTCGGTGGGCGTTTTAATATCACATATCACCCGGTAAATATGATCTGCTTTGCTATGAAATGCATCATAGCTTAATTCAAAACGTACATAAAGAAAAATGAGAAAGCAGGCTGTCATACCAACAGTTAATCCCATAATATTGATAAAGGAAAATCCTTTATGCCGCCAAAGATTACGGAAAGCAATTTTAAAAAAGCTTTTAAGCATTTTGTTTGTTTTATAGGTATGAGTGGTGAGTTATCGGCTCTCAGCAATCAGCTTTCAGCTTTGAGCTATCAGCATTTAAAATTCGCCAGGTACCAATCCAACATATTTAAATCCAAAATAATAATTATTTCATTATCAATAACTTATGCGACAATCCATTTTAAGCTGTGTTCGTTTCCGTACAGTAAACGTTCATTTATGAACAATAGGTTTAGGATTTAAGATTGACTTACTAACAGTGTATTTAATATTTTGTTACCAGTCCCTATCTGAATTCTTCGATCTTCGCCTATCCTGTTGTCTTCTTGTGCCGCCCTATAGCTAATTTCATTATGTCATTACAGGTTCAATACAAGCCACAACTTTTAATTCTAAAAACTTTCCAATTCCTGAACCGCTTTCAAAGCCCCCCTTTAGGGGCGGGGGGGCTTGGCTCCTCCTACTCCGTTCTCAAACTCTTCACCGGATTGGCAATCGCTGCTTTTATGGCCTGGAAGCTTACCGTAAAAACAGCAATAAGCATAGAAAGGATTGCTGCCAATGCAAATACCCACCATTGAATTTTCACACGGTAAGTATAATTCTGCAACCAGGTATGCATGGCCCACCAGGCCACCGGTGCAGCAAGAATAAAAGATACAAACACAAGCTTTAAAAAATCTTTCGACAACAGAGTAGTAATACCTGAAACAGAAGCACCCAGCACTTTTCGTACACCTATTTCCTTGATCCTGTTTTCGGCCATATAAGTGGCCAGGCCAAATAAGCCGAGACAGGAAATAAAAATGGTCAGTGCGGCAAATATGCCGGCAAGTGTGCCAATCCGTTTTTCGTCCTCAAATTTGCGGGCATATGCTTCATCCACAAATTTATATTCGAAAGGATATTCAGGATTGTATTTTTTAAAAATAGCTTCGGTATTTTTCAAATTCACACTGGTGGGATGCTGGTTATTAAATTTGATCAGCATGTTTGCAAACCAGGATTTGGCGCCAAAAATCAACATCGGTCTTGTTGGCTCATAAGGAGAGGTTAAAATAAAATCTTTTATTACACCCACAATATGCCATTGCGTACCATTATCTTTTACAATCTGTCCAATGGGATCTTTAAACTTCATCACCTTCAAAGCAGATTCATTAATGATCATACCGGTAGAATCGGTAGGAAATTTTTTCAAGATCAAAATCACGGCCTTGTACAAATTGCAAACCTGCAGTAACGCCCAGGCCTTCATCCTGGTTGTAGCGGTAAAAATCCGTTTTATCATTAGGATCTTTGCCTTCCCATTCCTGTCCCCAGCCATCGCTCCAGCTTTCGGTAAGCGGAGCGCTTGTTTTGGTAACAGATGCTGCAATCCGGTTTGAAAGCAATTCATTTTTTATCAGCGTATAATTCTTTTCAAGATCGCCGGAAAGAAAATGATAAATGAGATTTTCCTTATTGTAGCCGGTTTCCCTTTCCCGAGCATAATCAATCTGCTGCTTTACAATAATGGTGCAGATAATGAGCATAATGGCAAAAGTAAATTGCAGTACTACCAATACTTTACGTGGTGTAACCAATGCATGCGCTTTTTTAAAAGTCCCTTTTAACACTTTTACCGGCTGAAAGGAAGAAAGGAAAAATGCAGGATAACTTCCGGCGAGAAATGCCGGTAAATATAATAAATCCAATGGCCGCAAACCATTCATTGATGTTGCCATAATTAATAGCCACCTTATCATCAATAAGCGCATTAAAACCAGGCAAAACAAGCTGTACAATTACAATTGCGATCATGCCGGCAATAAAGGCTATCAAAATAGATTCGCCGATAAACTGGCTGATGAGCGAAACTTTTTGCGCACCCACCACTTTGCGAATGCCTACTTCTTTTGCGCGCTTTTCACTTCGGGCCGTACTCAGATTCATAAAGTTGATACAGGCGATCAGCAAAATAAATCCGGCGATGATGCCAAACAAACGTACAAATTTAATACGGCCATTCCCATCTTCCACACCATTGCTAAAACTGGAATACAACCGCCATTTACTCATTGGATAAATAAACATTTCCCAATTGGTTTCATCCTTATCATATTTTGGTTTAAGCGTTTTCATTTTCGCATTTGCAGAAGCAAGGCTGGCATTCTGTTTCAGTAAAACATAGGTGCGTGTACTGTTATTGCCCCAATTTTCATCATCATCGCCTGTGTATCTTTTATATGACCAGGGAACAAGGTATTCAAACTTGAAACTTGAGTTATGAGGCGGATCACTTAAAATACCAGTAACGGTAAAATTTTCTTTGTTATCGAGTTTTATAATTTTTCCCATTGCATCTTCATTGCCAAAAAGTTTCTTCGCCAAAGTTTTTGTCAGCACGATAGAATGCATATCATTCAACACATTTTGGGCGTTGCCTTTAAGTAATGGGAAACTAAATACCTGCAAAAAATTTGAATCCACAATCGTTCCACTGAACGGTTAATCTTTTATCACCAATGCTGAATAAAAAATTACTTCCAAAATCAACCCTTACAGCCTGTTCCACTTCAGGCAGATCGCGTTCCAGGGTTCTGGCAAGCACCTTAGGTGTTGTATTCCAGCATTCAGGGTTCCGCTAAATGAAGCCCGGTTCCAGGCTTCATAAATACGATCTTTTTTTTCATGGAACTGATCATAGCTCACTTCATTTTGTATCCACAACAAAATAAGGATGGCACTTGCCATACCTATGGCAAGTCCTGAAATATTTATAAAGGAAAAACCTTTACTCCGCCAAAGATTTCGAAAAGCGATCTTGAAAAAATTCTTAAGCATATGCAGTGTTTTTATAACCAGGTTGATATATTATACGTGATAGCTTGGTTTTTGTTACAAGCTTTTGTTCATTGGGCATCGCCTGTTGCGTCGCATTCCGTTCATCGTTCGGATCATTATTCATCTTCGGTTCGCGGTTTCGGTATTGCTGCTTTATCTTCATCAGTTCTTGCCCATATTCATATCAGGGTTAGCCATTCAGTGACCGGATAGATTATTTTTGAGCTACGAGACATGAGCTTTTTCTTTTTATTGCCGATTGCTCATAGCTCAGCTTTTACTCACTCCTCAAACTCTCCACTGGATTTGCCAGCGCGGCTTTCACCGCCTGAAAACTTACTGTTATCAACGCAATTAATAAAGCCAAAATACCCGCAACGGCAAACACCCACCATTCAATATTGATCCGGTATGCAAATCCTTCCAACCATTTACTCATTGTCCACCACGCTATAGGTGCAGCTAATACAAATGAAAGAGCAACTAATTTCAAAAAGTCTTTGGTCAATAATTTTGTAATGCCACCAACGCTGGCGCCAAGCACCCTGCGTACACCAATCTCTTTTGTACGCCGCTCTGCAGTGAAGGCGGCCAAACCAAACAATCCCAAACAAGCGATGAAAATAGCCAACAGGGAAAAAGCGGTTGCGGCATTCGCCGTATGCTGTTCTGAAGTATATAAACTCTGAATATGCTTGTCTAAAAATTGATAATCAAAGGCCGAATTCGGCATATCTTTCTTAAATACATCCTGCAATTGAAGCAGCAGTTGCTGCAGATTTTGTGTATTGTATCTTACCAATAATGTCCTTACTGATTCAGGGCCATTATTCATTTTATAATACACATAACCGCCTATTGCATCTTTTAAAGATTTATAATTAAAATTCTTTACAACACCTGTCACGATTGATTGATCACCCAATCCTGTCAATATTTTTTTACCAATTGCATCCTCCGGATTTTTAAATCCTAAATAATTGGCAACAGCTTCATTAATGAGTGTGTAGCAAGTGGTGTCTTCTTTGGGGATTGTTTCCGGCACATCGGTTCCTGCCAATAATCTCAGTTGCATCGTTTCCACAACAGAACCATAAGTTCGGCACATAGAAACGGGGAACCCGTCTTTATCAGTTGATAATCTTTTTATTGACCTGCCACTCTCCACACCACCGGGAATGGATTGTACTGCAGAAACGCTTTCAATATTTGCCAATGCTTTCAAATCATTGATCGTCCTGGATATTTGGTCTCCGCTTTCAGCGGATTTAATGGAAAGTGATACAATCCCTTTAGGATTATAGCCCAGGTTTTTATTGCGGATGAAACGCATTTGCTGAACGATCAACATTACCGAAATAATCAGGATAATGGAAGCGGCAAACTGAAATATCACCAATCCTCTCCGGATAAAATCAGCAATGGAATGCTTTTGTTTTGATTTGTTCATTAATACCAATGGCGAAATGCGTGACATGGAAAAAGCCGGGTAGCTTCCAGCAACGATGGTTACTATTAACCATATTATAAACAGGCTCAATAAAATGGGCAAAGAAAATAAATTAGAAGCGGGCAATTCTGTTCCTGTAATTTGCTGAAACAAGGGTATCGTAAGAAATGCCAAACAAAAACCAATTACGATGGATATCAGAGAAAGCAATCCTGTTTCCATATAAAAAAGCATCAACATCTGACGAACGTTTGCCCCCAAAACTTTATTGACACCCACTCCTTTTCCGCGCTTCTGAGACCTTGCGGTTGCCAGGTTGCTATAGTTGATACAGGCAATCAGCAACACCAGCAAACCAAGGAACAACAATGACCTTACATTATTAATACTTCCCAGTTTTGATGAATAGCCATCACTTAAATCAGAAGAGTATAAATGTATTTTGGATAGTGGCTGTAAAATAAATTTTGTATAATATTGATGCTCCTTTTGTACATATTTATCAATCAGGGAGGTTGCTTGCTTCTGTATCTCATCAACATTGGAACCCGGTTGAAGCTGGATATAGGTTTCAAAACTGGCATTACTCCATGAAACATTTTTCCCCATCCACGAATCCATAATATTATACACCATCTCACAATCAATAGTACTGTTATCAGGCAAATCTTTATACACTCCTGTAACATGCAGCGTGTCCCGCCCGTTTACATAAATTAATTTTCCGATTGCAGTGTTATTTCCGAATAAACGTTCCTTTGCAGAATTGGAAATAACAATAGATTTGGCTTGTGAAAAAACAGTCCGGGCATTTCCTTCTAAAAAATTAAAATCAAACATTTGGAATACCGTGGAATCGGCCAGGTATAAATTTTTTACTACAAAATATTTATCTTCTGCTTTCAAAGATGCCGGTGCGCCAAAATCATCTTTGATCAGCCTGGTTACGGATTGAACCTGCGCAATATCCTGTTTCATTGCCGGGCCAACGGCATTTGGCACTTCAGCCCACTTTTCATAATTGTAGGATTCTGTAGTTTCCATGTTAACCCGGTAAATATCTTTCCCGTTTTTGAACATCCCGTCAAACGACAGTTCATTGAAAACAAAAGCAAACAAAATAATACAAACGCAAAGGCCAAATGCCAGCCCTGCAATATTGAGCACGGTAAAAAGCTTATTGAATTGAATATTCCGCCAGGCGGTTTTGAAATAATTCTTGAACATTCTCTTATGTTATTTTAAGGAGTTTTTTTTTGTAATTTTTAAAAGAGTAAAAAAATTATTGAACAGATAATTTATAGAAGTGGCACTCCGTATTTGATACATATTTCTAACAATTGAAGAAACATTAGAATTAATAAGTGAATTTGAAAATAGTATTAAACAATTTTCCTTCTCGCCCCTAAAGACAAATTCCTTGAATTAGCAATTCAGAAAATGCATCCTGCATCATTACCGGAGATAAAAACCTGCTTATAATCCATCCATTTCGCGGGATCCCCATTTTTAAATGTTTTCGATTTTATAAATAATTTTCCCTGATTTTGATTTTTAGGATTGAGTCTAAAAAATATGCCATTTGATAATTTATTATACATCAATTATTTATGCTACAATACCATTTGTAAACGTTCGTTTTTAATACATCAGTTGTATCGTTTTTGATACAGGTTTTTTTTGCACAAACGCCGTGTAAACATAAAAACAGCGGTACAAGGATAAGAAATTGTCGCTTTGAAAATGCGGGAGAAATATAAGTGGTGTTTCGCGACTTTGTATTGAAAAAAGGTTCACGAAAGTCACCATGTATTTGAAAGATTTGATTTCATGCGGCAATGAATAAGAAACCAGCCAGAAACCTAATGGATTTCAAACCATCTTGATTCTTACATCATAGACAAAATCTTTTATTTCAACAATTTTAAAATGTTTACCTATTGGATGAACCGGATTTAATATGTAATTATATTCCTCAGGAATGACGGAAGAAGGGATTTTAAAAATAGCGTGCGGCGAAGTTTTTAAAAGATTGGAACCAAAATCTTTTGTGGTGGCAGGCGCCGGGGCATGCTTCCAATTTCCGGGCAGTTTATCTTCGGTTATCAATAGTACTTCAGCAAGTGGAATTTCAAAAGTAGTAATGCTCAATGCACGGGGAATATCCTCTATATTTACATTTACGGTATACTCGAGCAAAGCCAGCGCCCTGCTTTCTGCAGTATAAATACAAGGAATTGATTTGTGATTCCAACGGCCGCCAAAAAGCTTTAGCGCCTTCGCCATTTACATCACCCGCGAATTTTGATCGTCCGACCCGGTAAACTTTTATCATTTTTCAATTTAGGATCAGTGGCTGATGAGTAAAGCAGGTTTTAATTAGGAATATACCCCATAAGCAATTCTTCCAATAAGATTTTTTATTTCTTCTCTCCCATATTGATTGTCTATTAAATCGTAGGGAGCCTGGCCACCCAAAGCACGATTAGGCCTTATCATCCATTGGTTGAACCGGTCTTCATCTTCAAAAACTTCAAAACCAAAAGAATAAAGATCGGCAAGCCCTAAAATTTTTTCACTGAGATCTAAACCAAATTTCTGATCTCCCTTTTTATTGATTAAAGTGGCTCTTGTAACAGAAAGAGCTTTTGCAAGCATGGAATAATCCAGCTCTGCCTTCTCTTTCAAAAGCTCCAAATCTTTTTTACTGATTCCTTTGCGAACAATATTCATTTTTTCAAAAGCCGTCATATGACTTTCAGGTTTTTTGGCCGCATTTGCTAAAATTGAAGAAACACCTAAACCATGCTTATTTCCGTAAAACACTGCTACATCCGGCTCCGACAAAAGATGCTCTTCCTGGGATTCTTCATAGGGAACCGGCTTTGCCGCTTTTTTTATTTTTTTTGCCACAGTATAATATTTAAACTTTATCAGTACAAATTTATACTTTTCTTTTTGAAATTAAAATAGACTGCCATTTTTTTAATTCATATTTTTTACTTTGAAATTTACATGAAGGTTTTGTAGTCGTTTTAAAGAGCCACGCATAAGCAAAAAATCTGAATGTTTCAGTTTCCTCACTTCTTCGTTCTCAGTTTTCACCTCTCCCTTTTCACAATTCACTATTCACTCCTCAAACTCTTTACAGGATTTGCCATCGCTGCTTTTATGGCCTGGAAGCTTACTGTTATTAATGCAATCATTATTACCAGTAAACCTGCTATTGTAAACATTTGCCAGCCGATCGAAATTCGGTAAGGATAATTTTCCAGCCATTTATTTCCGGCCATGCATGCAACAGGAATGGAAATGATCAACGCAAAAATGACAAGCTTTAAAAAATCTCTTGAAAGAATAGTTACAATACTGTTTACAGATGCGCCTAACACTTTGCGTATACCAATCTCCTTTGTTCGTTTTTCTGCCGATAAAACAGATAATCCAAACAAACCGATGCAGGAAATAAAAATGGTTAGTATAGCGCCAAATAAAATTATCTGTTTCCATTTGGCTTCGGCTTCATAACTTTTGCGGTTTTCATCATCTTTAAAAACATAAGTATAAGGGCTTAAAGGAAAGAATTCTTTAAATTTTTTCTGAATAAATTTCAAACTCTCTGTCTCAGATCCTGGTTTTATTTTGATGTCGAATAATCCATACAGATTATCATTTTTCATTGTAAATAACTGAGGTCCTATCTTCTGGTTAAGCGGTACGAAATGATAATCTTTTACCACACCAATTACATGATACATTTCATTGTTGTTGTAAAAGAAGTTAACGATTTCACCGATAGGATTTTTCCATCCTGCCTGTTTTACAAATGCTTCATTTACAATAACAGAATTAACAGAATCCGCAGGATAATCTTTTGAAAAATTTCTTCCTTGTATAAGTGGAATTTTTAATGAAGGGATATAAGATTCATCAACTGTTTCATATTCAAACTGGATAGAAGAATCGTTGTTTACTTTTGCCCCTGTTCCCCATTGCCCACCATTCTTTGGTGCTACCGCAACAATGTTTGGGTTCTTTAATAATTCTGTTTTAAACAAAGCCGCATCTTTATGGCTAAGCCGGTCTTTATTTACTACAACAAGATTACTGTCATCATAACCAAGATCCGTTTTGGTTAAAAAATTAAACTGTGAATAAATAGTAAATGTGGCAATGATTAAAAATGAAGCAAGTGTAAACTGCAATACCACCAACGATTTTTGCAGATAATTTTTACCGGTAAGATTGAAACGGCTGTACAAAGTTTCCACAGGATTGTAACCTGATAAAACCAATGCAGGATAAAAGCCTGCAAGCAAGCCAGTAATAAAAAACAACAGCACATAACCTGCAATTAGTTTTGCATCAAACAAATAAGAAAGCATAAGTGCTTTATTGGAAAGTTCATTAAACACAGGCAAAATCAATTGCACGATGACAATAGCAAATACAAATGCAATAATGCAGAGAAAAAACGATTCGCCCAAAAACTGGAATATCAATTGTTTCCTGTCGCTGCCAACAACTTTTCGGATACCAATTTCTTTTGCACGTTTTACAGAACGTGCAACGGTAAGATTCACAAAATTGATGCAGGCAATCAGCAAAACAAACAATGCAATGCCTGAAAGTATGTAAGAATACATCGGATTGCTTGCATTAGTTAAACCATTTTGTGCAGGCAGTTCCGTGTTCATATGCATATCAGTGAAAGGCTGCAGAAAATAAGTACCCTATCTGTGCATCCTTACCATCATTTTTCAGCATTTGCTTAAAAGTTTCTTTTGCATCTGTAACATAAAACTTTTGCATTTGTTTTTCAACTCTTGCAAGATTGGCATTAGTCAAACAACAACAAATGTGTTTAGGAAAAAATTGAACCAGTTATCAGTGTTCTTTGCATCTGCTTCTGATTCTTTAAATGGAAGCAGCACATCAAATTGTATGGAAGAATTTTGCGGGCAACGTTTTGCAACAGCCGTTACTTTGTATGGAGCAAAAGCACTATCTTCTTTTACCATCATTATTTTGCCGACAGCATCTGTTGTTCCAAATTGTTTTTTTGCTGCATCTTCTGAGAGTACAATGAGAATTTGGTTCTTTTAAACAGGTTTTAGCATCACCCTGTAATAAAGGAAAAGTAAATACAGAAAAGAAATTTGAATCAACATACAACAGATCCTGTGATTGAATTTCTGTTCCTGTTTTTATGTCTTCAGCACCGCCTTGAACACGAACAAAAGATTTTATTCCGGGAATATTTTGCGTAAATCTCGGCCCTTGCAAAAAACCGGTGTTGCCACTTTTATACTCTTTGCCATTTTGTTTGGCTTTCGAAACAATGCGGTAAATATTACAACGTTTTTGTGAAACCTGTCAAAGCTTACTTCATCTTTTACATACAACAGAATAAGCATTGCGCAAGCCAATCCCATACTTAATCCTGCAATATTGATGAAAGAATAAACCTTGTTTCGTTGCAAATTCCGCCAGGCGATTTTGAAATAATTTTTGAACATACATATCAATATTTAAAAGAATTATTTTTCCTGGTTTTTAGACGCCAAAATATTTGCGCTATTACCAGTTATGGCATTTGCCTAGTGGACTCACAACTTTATTCACGTTTCTGTCTCACCATTCAATCCTCACTTTTCACTTCTCACAATTCATTATTCACTTCTCAAACTTTTCACCGGATTTGCTAACGCGGCTTTTATCGCCTGGAAACTTACGGTAAACAGGACAATGAGCATAGCTAAAACACCGGACATGACGAAAATCCACCAGCTAATGATGATGCGGTAAGCAAAATCCTGCAGCCATTTATTCATTGACCAAAAAGCAATTGGGGAAGCAATCAGCAATGAAATCATCACCAACATAAGAACATCTTTGAAAAAAATTTTAAGAATATCATAAATGCTTGCACCAAAAACCTTCCTAACTCCAATTTCCTTTTTTCGTTTTTCAGTGGCGTAGGATATCATCCCCAATAAACCTATGGCGGTAATGATACCCGCAAGTAGCGCAATTGATAAGCCTATTTTACTTATTATTTGATCATTATGATACATCCTATTAAACGCTTCATCCAAAAAATAGTAATCCATCGGTTCTTCAGGGTGCAAATTTGTCCACGCTTTATTTATTCTACTGAAAGTAGTAGAAAAATCATGGTCGGTGGAAAAGCGAATGGCGGCATATTGTTCATTACTACCGTCACTGTACATTAAAAGCACAGGTCCTACCTTTTCTCTCAACGATTCATAATTGAAGTTTTTTACCACTCCGGTAATAATGAAGTGCCTGTCCTCCTCCGTATATATTCTTTTACCAATAGGATCATCCAAACCCAATGCCTTTACCGCCTCTTCATTGATAATGATTTGCATATCGTTTTTAACCGATATTCTTGAAAAATTATTCCCTTCAAGCATAGGAATAGCCATGGTCTCTAAGAAGTTTTCATCCACCCACCAGGTTCTCATAGGGGTAGCAGAGATAGCTGCCCGACTCGCTTCTTTTGAATAATTTCCCAATAATTTGGAAGAATTGACAGGTATAATGCCGGTTAAAGACGCCGATATAATGCCAGAAGTATTGGAAAGTTCGTTTTTAAAAGTTTGCACACGATTTCCTAGGGAATTTACATTATTGATAATTAATACCTGCTCCTTGTTATAGCCTATATCCGCTTTCTGTATATATTCAAGTTGCTGATAGACTGTAAAAGTACCAATGCCTAACACAACGGAAATAGTTAGCTGCGCTACAATTAAGTACCTTCTCAACAAACTACCACTTGAAAAAGGATTTCCGGCTCCCTTTATCGTGTTTGCGATTTTAAAATTGGAAAGAAAAAAAGCTGGATATGCGCCACTCAATAATCCAACAAAAACCGTTATTAAAAGAATATACAGCAATACTGAGAATTGAAATAGATCCGCCGAAGGTATTGATGCAGACAAATAGGCATTAAAGGCAGGCAGTATAGATAAAGCGATAAAAAAGGCTGCAATAGCAGATATAGTGACCAATACCAAGGATTCGGATAAAAACTGAAAGACAAGAGAACCTCTATTGCTGCCTAACACTTTCCGTAAAGCTACTTCACGCATTCTACCGATAGCTCGTGAAGTGGCTAAATTGACATAATTAACGGATGCCATTAACAATACAAATAAGGCCAATGCCGTCAAAATATAGATGGTTTCAATGCTGCCATTTTGCGAAAGCTCACCTTCTCTATTTGAGTATAAGTGTATATCTGGCATCGGAAAAAGACTGTAGGTTAACTTATTTCCCGATTCAATAAAGCTTTTCCAGGTTTGGCTAATGCCCAACTGTTGACTAACAACAGGATAGATTTGGGATTGGGTGATATTTTGTAAATGTTGATTGATGACATGGTAGTCTGCATCTTTTCTTAGAAGAATATAGGTATTGAAATTAGATCCCGCATAATTGCCCCATCCGTACTCCAGGTTAGTAATGGGAAAGATAAAGTCGAATTTAAAATGAGCGTTTTTCGAAAAATCTTCCATTACAGCTACAACTTTATAGCTTCCGTTCTTTTGGGTACTATGCGAAACATCTTCTAATGCCAGCGTGTGCCCAACTGCGGTTTGACCGCTGAAATATTTATCCGCGATTGATTTTGAAATAATTATTGTATTGGGTTCTGAGAAAGAACTAATGGCTAGTTTCTCTACCATCGGAATATTAAAAACGGTAAAAAGACTGCTATCCGCAAATACAGCATGAGTCTCTTTTAAGGATTTTCCGTCTTTTCTGATTCTAAAAGGGGCGTTCAGTGCAAAGAAGCGAACATAACTTTCTACTTCCGTAAAACGCTCTGCTAATATGGGGCCTAAAACATCACTACTTTGGGCTGTATGAACCTCTTGGTCTCCAATTTTAAAATCCGTATTAAGTCTGAATATACGTTCTGAATTCTGGTAATGCTTATCAAAACTAAACTCATTCTTTACATAAACGATAGTTAGTATTGCAACCGCTAAAGCAACTGAAAGACCAAAAATATTCTGAATAGAATAAGCCGGGTGTTTCTTAACATGTCTCCATGCGATTGTTATATAGTTTCTTAACATGTCTTTTAGTTTTTAGATAACAGCATACAGCCATCAGCTCTTAAAAATTTATTATCTTTTTCCTTAACCGTCTCTCAGCGACAGATACTTTAAAAATGCATACTATCTGTTCCTACTCCGAACGTAAACTCTCCACCGGATTAGCCACCGCCGCTTTCACCGCCTGGAAACTCACTGTTATCAATGCAATCAATAAAGCCAAAACACCAGCGATCACAAACACCCACCACGAAATATTTATCCGGTATGCAAATCCTTCCAGCCATTTATTCATTGCCCACCATGCTATGGGCGTGGCGATGATCATACCCATACACACCAGCTTTACAAACTCTGTTGATAACAATCGTACGACGCTGCCTACAGATGCACCTAAAACTTTTCTTACACCAATTTCTTTGGTGCGTTGCTGTGCAGTATAGGTGGCTAAGCCAAGCAGACCTAAGCAAGCAATTAAAATGGCAAAGCCCGAGAAAAATGTAAATAAGCCTCTGAATCTTATATCTGCTTCGTATTGACGACTGAAACTTTCATCTAAAAAGCTATATAAAAATGGCCTTTGTGGTGCCACATTCGTCCATACTTTTTTCAAACCGGCAATGGTAGCCTGCATATTTTCGGGCTTAACTTTAAGTGTAAAATACCTGCTGCTCATGGGCTCTAATCTTAATGCCAATGGCTCGATTTTTTTATGCAGGGAGAGGTAATTGAAATCTTTTACTACACCTATTACCTGGCCTTCTCTTCCCCATTGCTGAAAATGTTTGCCAATAATCTTTTGTGGATCAGTATAGCCAAATAATTTTGCAGCAGCTTCATTAATGACGAGGGACTTAGCTGTATCTGCAGGAAAATCTCTTGAATAGGCTCTTCCTGCGACCATTTGCAAACCAAAGTGTTTGATAAAATCTACATCCACTTCAAATAATGCAGGAGCCTCCTGTATGTTTTCTCCATCAGGAGATTGAATTTCCGTACCTGCATTTGGAAAGTAACTGCCAGGTATACTTCTTGAAGCTGACACCGAAGTAACACCGGGTTGTTCAAGAAAAATATTTTTAATAGCTTCTATTTTAGTAGCCACTTTTTCATCATGATTAAAATCGATCACGAGCATTTGTTCATTTTCAAAGCCCATGCTTTTATGCTGCATAAAATTTAACTGGCGAAAAACTACGATAGTACCAACGATAAGTGAAATAGAAAGACTGAACTGCAGGATTACTAACCCACGTCTTAAATTAACTCCTTTTGAGGATGTTTTGAAAGAGCCTTTTAGGACAGTGATAGGCTTAAAGCCGGATAAAATAATAGCCGGATAAACACCTGCCAGGATACCGGTAATAAAGACGGTAGCTGAATAAATTAATATAGACTTTATATTGATGATGTCGCCTATTTCAAAATGCTTCCCTGTAAATGCCTGCATTAATGGAAGTGCTGCTATTACCAATATCATGGCCAGGATAGCCGATAGAAAGACCATCAGCAACGATTCGCTAAAAAACTGGCTGATCAATTCTTTTCTATCTGCACCCGCAACTTTTCTGATACCTACTTCTTTTGCCCGCTCCATAGAACGTGCCGTTGCCAGGTTCATAAAATTGACACAGGCAATACATAAAATAAAAAGGCCAATAATTGTGAAAAGATAAATGTTTGAAAGATTACCTGTAGTGCCAGGTTGCCTTTCGGCTGATGAATGCAAGTATGCATCATTCAGCGATTCAAAAGCAATGGTATAACGACCCTGCTGTGTTGCATTATGTCTGGTTAAAAAATCAGGAATTTTCGCAGTCAGTTTTTTTATATCAGTATGAGGGTCTGCCAAAAAGTAGGTATAGAAATCAACATAACCCCATTGGTCAAATACTTCTGCCCATGACTTTTTAAAAGAGCTCATTGACATCAACGCATCAAAAGTAAAATGGGAATTGAAAGGCACATCTTTCATTACCCCGGTAACTTTATACACTCCTTCGCTTGCTCTGCCGCCTGTTCCCCCTCCCTGCAATGTTTTACCAATAGGATTTTCGTTGCCAAAGTATTTTTTTGCAGTTGTTTCAGTAAGCACTGCTGAATAGGGGGCTTGCAATGCAGTATTGGGATCGCCTGCTACAAGTGGCCAACTAAAAACCTTCAACGCATTTGAGTCTGCAAAAAAGACATTTTCTTCCTGGAAAACTTTTTCACCATTTTTTAGCAGAATAGTTGAACGACCTGAGAACTGAACTACTTCTTTCACTTCCGGAAAGTCTGCTTTTAGCGCAGCACCAACAGGTGCATTACCCCACACCTGGTAACGATAATCAGCATTTTGATGGTTCTTACCTCCCTTTTTTCCATCTTCCGCATGACCATGTACGACACGGTATATGTTGTCAATATTTTTGTGGTACTTATCATAAGACAATTCATCCTGAACATATAAAGCAATCATCAGGCAACAGCCCAGGCCCATGGTAAGGCCAAGAATGTTGATGGTTGTATATGTTGCATGCTTGCGAAGGGAACGCCAGGCTATTTTGAAATAATTTTTTATCATGGTATTCTTTTATTGGCTGTAATTCTTAATGTTCAATATTTTCAAGAAACCCACTATTCACTCTGTTCGCAATGATTTTACAGGATTTGCAATCGCCGCTTTCACTGCCTGGAAACTTACCGTTACCAATGCTATCAATAAAGCCATGATACCGGCAATCGCAAACACCCACCATTCAATATTAGTCCGGTATGCAAATCCTTCCAACCATTTGCTCATTGCCCACCAGGCCACCGGTACAGCTATTGCGATGGAAATAATTACCAGCTTTAAAAAGTCTTTACTGATCATTTGTACAATGCCACTCACACTGGAACCTAACACCTTTCTGATACCTATTTCTTTTCTCTTTACTTCTGCTGTGTATGTTGCCAAACCAAATAATCCCAGGCAGGAAATAAAAATGGCGATGCCTGCAAATACATTAAAAAGTATTCCTGCCCGCTGATCGGATTGATATTGCGCTTCAAAATTTTTGTCTAAAAAATTATAACTGAAAGGGCTATCCCCAGCATATTTTTTATATTGTTTTTCTACTGAAGCGATGGCCTGCTGAGCGTTTTGGCCTGTAGTGCGTACATACAGAATATTATTATAGTTGCCGGTATAAAAGATTAATGGCGCAATTTTCTCTTTTAAAGACTGAAAATTAAAATCCTGCACCACACCAATGATGGCTCCCTTATTGCCATGAAATGAAATTTGCTGCCCCACAAAAGGAGGTTTCAAACCCATTTTTTGAACCGCTGTTTCATTTAAAATAAAATTAGAACTATCTGCGGGCGCGCCGGTAAAATTCTTGCCTTCAATAAATTTGATCTTCATTGCCGGAATAAAATCTTTATCCGCCGAAAGCTGCGTTATGATCATATTGGTGTTTGCAGGTTTTCCTTCCCATTCAATATCTCCGGTAGCCTGGCTATAATTGGAAAAATTATAAGCATTAGAGGCAGCTATATTTAAAATACCAGGCTGGCTTTTTAATTCTGTTTTTACCGCGTCCAAATGACGCACTACTTCATCCGTTAGCGGAACAGAAAAGACATAACTTTTATCATAACCCAGATCCTGATTTTTTATAAAATTCATCTGGTTACTCATAATGATAGTACAAACCAACAGGATTACAGAAATGGCAAACTGAAAAACAACCAAGGCTTTTCTAAACGAAGCAATACCTACGCCTGTAGTAAGTTTTCCCTTTAATGACTCAATAGGTTTGAAGGATGATAGTAAAACCGCCGGGTAAATACTTGATGCGATCAATGTACCAAAAACAGCCAGCCCTACTGCTTTCCAAACATTTGCATCCACTAAACTAAATGACAATGTTTTACCGGAAATATCATTGTATAGCGGCATCAGCAGGAATATTAATACAATCGCCAGCGCCGTTGCAAAGCAAAACAGCAAAACAGTTTCAACAGTAAACTGAAAAAATAATTGTTGTTTTTTAGCGCCTATAATTTTTCGGATACCTATTTCCTTCGCCCTGATTAAAGAACGCGCCGTTGAAAGATTTACATAATTAATACTCGCAATTGCCAATAATAAAATTACCACCAGCATAAATATCTGCACCATTCTCAGCGCCGAATTATTTCCATCCGCAGCTACCAGGTGAATATCGGCCAGGTGTTGCAATTTAAAAGAAGCATCGCTATCGCCGTTACGCGCTTTCTTATAAGCAGCGGAAAACGCAGCACCGGTTTTTACAAAATCCGTATTGTTTTGCAGCTTTACAAAAGTAGTAAACCCAAAATTGCCCATATCTTCATCAATGGTTTTCCAGTCGCCATTTCCACCATTAGCGGTAAATTGTTGTGCATAAAAACTCATTGGAAATATGGCATCATAACGAATAGAAGAGTTTTCAGGAAAATCTTCTACCACACCTGTTACTGTAAAATAATTCTTGAAAAAAACAATCGTTTCGCCCATTGGATCGTCATTCCCAAAAAGTTTTTTCGCCGTTGTTTGTGTAAGAACTACAGAATTATTATTAGGAAAAACAGTTGCTTTATTTCCTTGCAACAATTGAAAACTAAACATATTGAAGAAGCCGCTATCCACGTAAGCGATTGTATTTCCATCGAATATATTTTTCCGGTCTTTATCGGAAAGAACCTGGTCAAAATCCCTGTTTGTTCTTACTACAGATTGAACTTCGGGCATGGATTTGCCAAAAATGGCTAAAGGCCCAGGTACTCCGGTCCATGTCAAGTTCTCGCCATTGGATTTAAAATGCGTGCTCAATTGGTATATCTGCTGATAATCTTTATGGAATTTATCATAACTCATTTCATGCTGCACCCACAACAACAGCATGATGCCTGTTGCCAGGCCAACTGCAAGGCCACTAATATTGATAACAGTATAGAATTTATTTTTCCATAAACTCCGCCATGCGGTTTTGAAATAGTTTTTGAACATGGGCTGATAATTTTAAAGTATTATTATTTGTAATTTTGAGAACAGTAAAAGATGAAAAATTATGGAACGGATAGTAATTGAAGTGGATGATGCTACCGCTAAAAAATGGCAGGAGGTTTCTCCTAAAATAAAGAAGCAGATTGAAAGAAATATTGAAAAACAAATAGAAGTTCTTTCCCGTGGCGCGAAAGAGGATGAATTCTTTGCCCTGCTTGACAAAATCAGTGATGAAGCAATGAAAAACGGCCTTACAGGAGAAATCCTCGAAAAATTGCTGAATGAAGAATGATTTATTTGTTATTGATACCAATACATTAGTCAGCGCTTTTTTATTCAGAAATTCCAAACCAAGAATGGCGTTTGAAAGGGCTGTTAAAAAAGGAAAAGTTTTTGCAAGTTTTAAAACATATAATGAATTCTGCGAAGTTTTTTTACGCCCAAAATTTGACAAATATCTTTCTTTGGAAGAAAGGTTATAAGCTTTAAGCGAGTTTAAAAAACGGGTTGTCTTCATTGAAATATCAGAAACTATTACTGAATGCCGCGACCCCAAAGACGACAAATTTCTGGAACTTGCTATCTCTGCAAATGCTTCCTGCATTATCACCGGCGACAAAGACCTTTCGCACTCCATCCCTTTCGTAATATTCCCATTTTTAAATGCTGTTGATTTCATAAATAATTTTCCGAGATCAGCTTTGAGCCAGCTATAAGCTTTCAGAACAAATACTTCTTTCTCGTCACCTCTGTCTGACGGCTATCTTTTTATGATTTCTCATACCTCGCACCTGATACCTATCATTCACTTCTCAAACTCTTCACCGGATTGGCAATGGCCGCCTTTATAGCTTTAAAACTTACAGTAATTAAGGCAATGATTACGGTCAGCAATGCTGCTGAAACAAAAATCCACCAATGTAATCCCGTTCTGTAAGCAAAACTTTGAAGCCATTGATCCATGACATAATACCCAACAGGTATTGCTATGAATGTTCCGATCAATACGGGTTTTAATAAATCTTTTGATAATAAAATAACGATGCTCTGTACGGATGAGCCGAGTACTTTTCTTACACCAATTTCTTTAATACGTTTTGTAGCAGTGAATGATGCAAGACCAAACAATCCAAGACAGGCAACAAAAATGGCTAAACCCGAAAACACCGTTAATATTGTTTGCTGACGCAGATCCTTTTTATACAGTTCATCAAACTTCTGGTCTAAAAAACTATATTCAAACGGATACACAGGTGCTGCTTTATTGTAGTTATTTTTTATAATGGATAATGCTGATTGAATGTTGCCCGGTTTTATTTTTATCAATGTAACTCTCCTGTCTTCGGCAGGTGAGATAACCAATGCCTCCATATTTTCTTTCAGCGATAAAAAATTAAAGTCATCCACAACACCAATTATTCTGCGTTTCGATTCATCGCGTACTGTATTTTGTATCCATTTGCCAATAGCCTGCAGAGGCGTCCAGCCAAGATTAGCAGCAGCAGTACGGTTGATTAAAACTGCATCGGTGGTATCGGTAGGAAACTGTGAAGAGAAATCCCGGCCTGCAATCATTTTCAAACCCATTGTTTTTACATATTCAAAATCAGCAAATTCTGTTCTGCTTTTCCATCTTTCATTACGACCTTCCACATCAAACATGTGCCCATCAAAAAAACCACCCGGCTCACCGGACATCATTGAAACGGATTGAATATTGCTGTTACTTTCCAATGCATGTTTGAAAAGAAGGCTGTTATTATAAATATCGTTATTGTCAATTGGCACCACAACGGTTTGTTCTTTATTATATCCTAATTGTTTATTCTTTATAAAACTCATCTGGTTCATTATAATAATAGTGCCGATGATAAGAAAAACAGAAATGCAGAACTGCACAACTACCAGTGCCTGCCTGAAAGCAGACCCGCCGTTCCCCAACCTTAATTTGCCTTTTAATGCCTGTATGGGTGAGAATGCAGATAGAAAAAATGCGGGGTAACTTCCAGCAAAAAAACCAACAATTATGATAATGCCAACCAGAAATAAATAAATGGGTAAAGCACTCCATGAAACCATTAATGAATAACCAAGTAATTGATTGTACCAAGGCATCAATAACAGTAACAGTCCAACTGATAACAAACAGGAAATAGTGGTTAGTAAAATGGATTCACCAATAAACTGCGCTACAAGATGATTACGCAATGCGCCTAATACTTTACGCAAGCCAACTTCCTTTGAGCGCTCTACGGCACGTATGGTAGAAAGGTTCATAAAGTTGATGCAGGCAATTAAAAGTATAAGTACAGCTATAGAAAGAAAAATATATACAACTGTTTTATCGCCATGTTTTACATTATCAAAGTCAGTATTCCGGAAATAAACCTCTTTCAAAGGCTCCAGGGAAAGTGTGAAATGAAAACCATATTTCTTCATGTCGGCACCCATGTATTTCTTCATGAATTGCGGAAGCTGCTTATCAACCTGTGCCTGGCTTACCTTAGGATGGAGCTGCAAATAAGTATACAGGCCATTATTGATCCACACATTATAATATCCTTTGCTTATAAAGTAAGCATTAGGGATCACAAGATCAAAATCAAGATGAGAATTGGAGGGCACATCTTTGGCGACACCGGTAACTTTTAATTGCAGGTCTTTATCCATCTCAACTACTTTATCCATCGCATTGTCAACACTGCCAAAATATTTTTTGGCAGTGGATTCTGTAAGCACAACACTGCCAGGGTCTTTCAGAACATTTTCAGCATTGCCCTTTAAAAGCGGGAAGGTAAAAAAGGTAAAGAAACCAGGATCGGTAACATAGATTTTCTTTTCATTAAATGCTTTATCGCCAAATGAGATAAGGCCATTGGATGGATCTACACGAACTACTTTTTTTATTTCACCGGGGAAATCATTTGCTAATGCAGCCGCATAAGGACCCGAAAGATAAGATACCTTTTTTACTGAGCCATTATCTTCAAAGCCACGCATAACGCGGTAAATATTTTTTCCCTCTTTATGAAAATTATCAACGCTATATTCATTCATAATGAAAAGGAAAATCATCATGCAGACTGTAATACCGATTGTTAGCCCGAGGATATTTATGAGAGAAAAGGCCTTATTCTTTATCAGGTTTCGCCACGCGATTTTGATATAATTTTTTAACATATAAGCGATTTATAGTTTTTTTTGAATTCGCTATCAGCCTTGAGTAAGCACTTTCTCTTGTTACATCGTAGCTGACACCTGATACTCCTCACTCCGTTCTCAAACTCTTTACCGGATTATTTAATGCCGCTTTTGCAGCCTGAATACTTATAGTAGCAAAAGCGATGAATAATGCAATAAAACCAGCAAGCACAAACACCAACCAATCAATTTTTATTCGGTAAGCAAAATCTTCCAACCAATGATTCATGGCATACCAGGCTATGGGAAATGCAATAAACGCCGCGATTAAAACCAGCAACAAAAAATCTTTGGAAATGAGTTGCACAATACTTCCCGTGCTGGCGCCCAGCACTTTTCTGATGCCTATTTCTTTAACACGCTGGGTAATGGTAAATGCAGACAATCCAAACAATCCCAAACAGGCAATGAAGATGGCAACAAAGGAGAATACTGTAAAAATACTTCCCTGTTTGCGTTCGGAGTCATAGAGCTTAGAATAATTATCATCCAAAAAATCATATTGATAAGGAATTTCGGGCAAAAACTTTTTCCAGGTATTTTCAATTTGGGCCAAAGCAGCCGTCACATTTCCGGAAACTTTAACCGAGATTTTTCGATATCCATCGGGAACGGTAGACTCAAATAATACAACCGGCAGGATGCGCTGATGTAAAGATTCAAAATTAAAATCGTTGAAAACACCGGCAATGGTTCCTTTTCTGTCGCCATACTGAAACTGCCTGCCAATAGCTTCATCGTTTGATTTTAATTCCAGTGCTTTCACAGCAGATTCATTTATGAGAAAGGAAGAAGTATCCATACCATAATCTCTAGAAAAATTTCTCCCTGCAAGCATTTTAATACCATATGCAGGAATGAAATTTTCATCTGCAACCACAAATTTTATATCGGCTTTTGAAGGTGCCAGCGAATCACCCCGGTTAAGTTGCGAACCATTTGCATCGAGCAAACGGCCGGATGGGATACGCGATGATCTTGCAACTTCCTTTATGTTTGAATTGGCTAATAATTCAGTTTTAAAAGCTTCATAAGTATTCTTAAGTCCGGTATTGTAACTGAATGTTATTACATGCTCTTTATTAAAACCCAGTGATTTATTTTGTATATAGTTCAACTGTTGGAATACTATTGCGGTTGCGATAATAAGGATGATGGAAATAGAAAATTGCAATACCACCAATACTCTTCTGAAAGAAATATTTCCACCACCGGCCTTTATCAATCCCTTTAATACTTTCACCGGCTGAAAAGAAGAAAGGAAAAGCGCGGGATATATGCCTGAAATAATTCCTACTGCAAAAGGCACCAGTAAAATAACAACAATCGTCTGCCAGTTTAGTAAACCCTGCATATTTAACTGCTGCCCTGAAAGCCGGTTAAGCCCAGGCAATGCTATTAAAGTAATGATAAACGCCAAAATACCAGCAATCCATGTCATAAAAACGGATTCACATAAAAACTGCGCTATTAATTCTCCTTTATGGGCGCCGGCTACTTTACGAATACCTATTTCTTTTGCACGCAAAACCGAGCGCGCGGAAGCAAGATTCATGTAGTTGATGCAGGCTATTAATAAAATAAATAAGGCAATAGCGGAAAAAATATATACCCGCTTAATGTCTCCGTTTATCTCAGCTTCGGAATCGGTATGACTGTATAAATGAATGGCTGGTAACTTTCGAAGCGTTAACCTGGACCAGTCCGTTGGCTTAAATTTTCCTTCGCCACTGATATGCCTGTTTTGAAAAGCAGGCAACTGCGCTTCTAGTTTTTTTGCATCATAATGATCCGGCAATAACAGATAAGTATAAAAAGCATTATTGCCCCAGTTGGTTCTTAAATTTTCTTCTCCGTATATCTGAGGATCTTTAAGTGTATTGAATGAAAGCATTACATCCGGATGCCAATGCGCATTTGCAGGCAAGGCTTTATAGATACCTGTAACCTTAAAATCGAACTGGTTATTAAAACGAACGACTTTATTGATTGGATCCTCGTTACCAAAATATTTTTTTGCGGTTTCTTCCGTCATCATCACTGAGAAAGGATCGTTCAGAGCATTAGCAGGATTTCCCTTTGTTACAGTAAAATCGAAAACATCAAACAGGTTTTCATCGGCAAAATATACATTGGGTTGATTGAAAATATTTTCCCCATATTTTAATGCCGTATTGCCTATCGGAAGAAAGCGGGTTAAATTTTTGATCTCTTTAAAATCATTTTGAAGCAGTGGCGCAAAAGGCGGAGCTATGGTTCCTAACTGAAGAGAAAGCGCTCCGGTTTCAGGATTTAAAAATGTTCTTTCAACCCGGTAAATATTGTCCGCATTTTTATTGTAGCGGTCGTAGCTTAATTCGTTGAGGATATAAGCCGTTATTAGCAGGCAACAGGTTAAACCTACTGTCAGGCCAAACAAATTGATGAATGAAATAAACTTATATTTCATCAGGTTGCGAAAGGCGATTTTGAAGTAGTTTTTAAACATGTTTTATGTTTTTAGCAGTATTCGTATCTTTATTAAGTCAAATTATTATTTATGCCAGCTACAAAAACCATTACAATTAGAAAAAAGCTTGATTCCGATACCATCAGGCTTGGTAAAAAGGCAAAACCACTATTGGGTAAGAATGTAGAGATCATTATCCGTGAACTTGCCGATCCAAAACCGGTTGAAAAAAAATGGCGCTTTTTAGGTAGTGTAGATCTTGGTGGCGAACTTGATTCTATTAACATTCGTGATTTTGCCCATGATGATTGATCTGCTTATTGATACCAATGTATGGCTTTATTCAATGGATAAAAGCTCCATTTACCACCAATCAGCTAAAAGCATTTTAATAAATCCTAATCATAATTTATTTATAACTTCAAAGAACATAAGCGAATTTTTCGCCGTAACTTCTAAAAAAAGAATTGACCCACAAACGTGTTTGGATTCCTATAATGACATAAAGACGATCTCTAAAATTTTGTTTCCAACAGAAAACAGCCTTTCAATCTTTGAAACATTAATTCAACAATATCAGCCAAAAGGAAACCAGGTATTTGATATTGAAATAGTTTCAATTATGCTGGAAAATGGAATTGATCATATCGCCACGTTTAATCAAAAAGATTTCATCAACCTTACTGAAATTAAAATACTTGAATTTTAAGCTCACAGCTGACGGCTGATAGCTCATAGCTCAATGTCCTGATACCTCATACCTGACACCTCATACCTACACCAATATATTCTCCGTTACGGTTTGTCCATCCAGCATGCGGATAATACGATGACTGAAACGTGCATCATGTTCACTGTGTGTAACCATGACGATAGTGGTTCCCTGTTCATTCAGATCTGTTAATAATTCCATTACTTCATTACCATTGCTGCTATCAAGGTTACCGGTAGGCTCATCCGCCAATATTAATTTAGGATTGTTTACAACCGCTCTTGCTACGGCTACACGTTGTTGCTGGCCACCGGATAACTGCTGTGGATAATGATTTTTGCGGTGCATGATCTGCATTTTATCCAATACAGCTTCCACTTTTGCTTTTCTGTCGGGAGCTTTTACACCTGTATAGATAAGAGGCAATTCCACATTTTCATACACAGTTAATTCATCAATAAGGTTGAAGCTCTGAAACACGAAACCGATGTTGTGCTTGCGCAGATCGGCGCGTTTGCGTTCATTGAAATGAGCCACTTCCACTCCATTAAAAATGAAACTTCCTTCATCCGGATCATCCAATAAACCCAGGATGTTCAGCAAAGTAGATTTGCCGCAACCCGAAGGCCCCATTACGGCTACAAATTCACCTTCTTTTACATCCATAGTGAGCTTATTAAGCGCTACGGTTTCCACTTCTTCAGTGCGGTAGATTTTTTCGAGATTTGATATTTTGATCATGTGAATCAGCTTTGAGCTGTCAGCTATCAGCTATCAGCTGAAGCATCGGCAAGTTTTAATTGGTTAATTGTTATGTTTATTTTTAATACTTAAATTTTAATATCCTGCGCAATTTTTTAAACCTTGAAATATGGAAAAGAAGCCATCAATTAACTTTGAAAATTTACCAAATCACAAAACATTTCCCAAAAGAGGAATTGTTTGGATTATCCAATCAAATGCGTCGTTCTTCCGCTTCCATACCCACTAATATCGCGGAAGGTTGTGGCAGAAATTCCAATTCTCAATTTGCCAATTTTCTTCAAATAGCTACAGGCTCTTGTTCCGAACTTCAATATCAAATAATTCTTTCCAAAGATCTTTTTTACATTTCAGAAAAGATTTTTAATGAACTTAGTTCAGAAGTGGTTGAAATCAGAAAAATGATTTTCAATTACATTTCAAAGATTGCTGACAGCTGATAGCTCACTGCTGATAGCTGCTCACGGCTTCTTCAACACCAACTCCTGCATTGTTCCATAATTTTCATAGCTGCTGGTTACTACCTTATCACCCGGCTGCAATCCCTGTAAAACCTCATAAAAATCCGGGTTTTGACGGCCCAACTGAATATCCACTTTATAAGCTGCACTTCCATTGGCATTCACTTTAAAAATCCAGTTACCTCCGGTTTGCTGATAAAAACCACCACGCGGTAAAAGCAATGCCTGTGTTTCATCACTTAAAGCAAGACGGATCTGTAAGGTTTGTCCACGGCGAATACCTTGAGGAACATCTTTTACAAACTCCATATCTACCTGGAAGCGGCCACTGGTAACCTGTGTGTACACTTTTTTTATCTTCAGTTCATAATCTTTATTGGCAAATGTGAAGCTACCGGTTAGGCCGGTATAAATACGTGAAATATAATGTTCATCAATATCTACGCGTACTTTGTACCCGCTTAATACATCAAGTTGCCCGAGCCTTTCACCTTTGTTTTTGCTCTGACCGATTTCCGCATCCAATGAAGTAAGCTGGCCATCAATAGGTGCGCGAACGATAAGGTCGCCAACCTTTTGACGCATTACGGCCAATGCGTTTTGAGTACGATCATAGGATTGTTTGGCCTGATCCATTTCCTGTTTTGTGGATATAGAATCCTGTTTTAAAATCTGATCTGCCAACCGTTTCTTTTGTAGCTGATAGTTGTATGTATTTTCAGCCTGTTTAAATTCCTGGGAACCGATTACCTTTTGTTCATACAAATGCTTATCCAGTTTATAAATGCGTTCCGCTTCTTTTAAAGCATTGTCCACATCTGTTTGCTGCGTAAGTTTTCCAATGGTATTTTGCTGGGCCGCATTGCGGGAAATCTGCATTTGGGTAAGTAAATTAAACACGGATGTTTCCTGGTTCACAAGACTTAATTCAAGATCTGTATTGGATAATCTTAAAATGGGTTGGCCTTTTTTCATGATTGTTCCATCCTCCACATATTTTTCTTCCACTCTTCCCCCTTCAATAGCATCAAGGTAAATGGTAGCAATCGGAAGTACAACACCATTTACCGGAATGAACTCCTGGAAGGTGCCTTTTTTAATTTCACTTATAGTTATACGATCCGTATCCACATTCAATTTGGAATTGCCGGAAGTAAAATAATAACTGCCTCCAATCAACAAAACAATACCCAATACAACAGCGATGGTTATCAACTTTTTTACAGTCCACTTTTTCTTTGTAATAACTCTGTCCACGATATTTAAATTATAAGTTTTTAATTAAGGATTTTCCAAAATTCAATTTGCCACAGTTTTTTTTTACCATTCTTCAATCATCAAAAATTTCATTCTCATCATTTCTAAAATATTCAATTCATTAGTTTGATTTTTATGAAAAGCTGCTTTATAAGTATAATATGCTTCCTTTTTTTGCATAGCCGTCATATCAGCTGCCATCAGGAGAAGCAATGCAAATATGCAACTGGTCAAAAGGGTATTTATGATCAATTTTCTATATGCTGAAAGCGGGTTCATTTTCGTAAATTTTTAAACTTTATATCCGAATTGCAAATACCCGGATGTTTAATATCAAAACTTCCTGTGCAGTACATTGAAATCTTAATGCCAAAGCCTTATTCCTATGATAAACAACCATTTATATTTTTTATAGAACGTTAAGTGTACGCCTTTGTTACATCAGGTGTCCGGTTTTGATACAGTACACAACCTTATTATATAAATGCTTATTCATAACCAATGTATTAGCTTTATGGTATGATCTTGATTGCATATTGGCAATTGGATGTATTAATGAAATCTGATCCTTTACTTGTAATATATTTGAAAGCGAATCGGTCAAGCTCGTAGTACAAAGCAAAACCCAAACTTATATGACTTTAAAAAAAGCAACCATACTTGTTTTAGATGATGATCCTGATATTTTAACAGCAGTACGTTTATTATTAAAGACAGAAGTGCGCGAGGTAGTTACCGAAAAAAATCCTGAAAACCTGCCTGCATTATTATCCCGATATACTTTTGACCTGGTATTGCTCGATATGAACTTTCATGCTTCCATCAATACCGGCAATGAAGGCATCTACTGGCTAAAACGGATTAAGGAGATAAAGCCGGAAACCAATGTGATCATGATCACCGCTTATGGTGATATTGATCTTGCAGTACGCTCTTTAAAAGAAGGCGCTTCGGATTTTATGGTAAAGCCCTGGCATAATGAAAAGCTGATCAATACCATTGAAACAACACTTAAAAGCAAAGACAAGCATACACCGGCCTGGAGCAAAAAGCTGGAACCTGATGGCATTATCGGCAATGAATTACTGGGCGAGAGTGAAGAGATGGAGCATATTTTTTATAAACTCGATAAAATAGCACCCACTGATGCAAACATCCTGATACTGGGAGAAAATGGTACCGGCAAAGATCTGATTGCAAAAGCCATTCATCAAAAATCATTAAGAAAAAAGCAGCCTTATATAAAAGTGGATGTGGGCGCACTCACCGATAGCTTGTTTGAAAGTGAATTATTTGGTCATAAAAAAGGCGCTTTTACAGATGCACGCGAAGACCGTTCCGGACGTTTTGAGGCAGCCAATGGCGGAACTTTATTTTTAGATGAAATCGGAAATATTTCTTTGCAACAACAGGCTAAATTGCTTTCCGTTTTACAAAACCGCCAGATCACGCCTCTGGGTTCCAATCAATCCATACCAATAGATATCCGGCTGATTTGTGCTACCAATGTTCCATTAAATGAACTGGCAAATGAAAGCCGCTTCAGGAAAGACCTGATCTACCGCATTAATACGGTAGAAATAACGGTACCACCTTTGCGTAAACGCAAATCAGATATTATATTACTGACCAATCATTTCGTTAATATTTACCGGTCAAAATATCTGAAACCGGGGATGCAGTTTGATAAGCAGGCATTGGATAAACTTCAACAATATCATTATCCCGGAAATGTGCGTGAACTTCAATATTCCATCGAGCGGGCGGTGATCATGGCTGATGAAGAAATCATTACCGCAAAAGACATCATTTTTTCGCCCATTGAATCGGCGCCGGCTCCCGCAACGGAACAGAATGATCTTTCTTTAGGTGCAATGGAAAAAAATACGATTTTACATGTCATTGAAAAACATAGTGGAAATATTACTAAAGCAGCAAAAGAGCTGGGTATAACAAGGACGGCGCTATATAGAAGGTTGAATAAATATGATATTTAGGTATGAGGTATAAGCAAGACAATGTGATGAGTGGAGGCCCGGGAAATAAAAATTTTAATTGGAAAAAATTTTAATTTACATCTTTAAAACCTATTTACCGCTCATTTTTCATTAATCACTCAACTTACTATTTGCGCATGTTTAAACGTTTGGAATGGAATATTTTTCTACAGGTATTACTTTTATTTCTGACACTTTCCGTTGCAGCTTATTGCCTGGTAAAAGGTTTATATGTATATGAAATGATTGTGGTGCCTGCGATACTGTTTCAGATGAACAGTTTTTATAAATTCCATAAAAAAGCACAGAAAGAAGTAGAACAATTTGCCGAAGCCATCCATTACCGGGATTTTTCCCGCTATTTCAATGTAAAGCAGGCTCCACGCGAATTACAGACTTTAAGAAAGGGATTTAATGAAATCAATTCCACTTTTATGCTCATCAGTAAAGAAAAAGAAACCCAGTACCAGTACCTCCAAAAAATATTGGAGTTAGTAGATACCGGCATCTTATCTTATGACATGGAAAGCGGGCAGGTAATATGGATGAATGAATCTTTGAAAAAATTATTGGAGGTTCCTTATTTGAAAACAATTCATTCGCTCGAAAAAAGAGACCTGGCTTTAACACGGCGGATCGAAGCCCTCAATCCGGGCGAAAATGCAATTGCTACTGTGCACCAGGAAAGGGATTCCTTTAAAATTATTCTGTCAGCAACTGCTTTTCAAACGGAAGGTAAAAAATATAAACTGGTCGCATTTCAAAATGTAAATGAAGCCCTGGATGAAACGGAATCACTGGCCTGGCAAAAGTTATTAAGCGTGATGACGCATGAAATCATGAATTCAGTAGCGCCCATTTCTTCTTTAGCCGAAACATTGAATAAAAGACTTCAACAATCAATGTCGCAACTAGATAATTCCACCGGCGCAGTAGATGATCTTGAAATAGGAATCAATACCATCAAAAAACGAAGTGAAGGCTTACTAAAATTTGCGGAGACCTACCGCAATCTCAATAAAATAACCACTCCCAACCTGCAGGAAGTTTTTGTAAGGGATCTGTTTGAAAACATGCATCAGCTTATGCAGCCTACATTGGATCAAAAACACATTACGCTGGAAATAATTTTAAAAGATCCACAACTTAAACTCAATGTAGATTCGAATCTACTGGAACAGGTAATTATTAATTTAATGGTCAATGCCATAGAGGCGGTTAAGGATTTAAAGGAATCTAAAATCACTTTATCAGGCATTCAGTTGTCCAATAAAAAGGTTTTGGTAAAAGTTATTGATAATGGTAACGGCATGGAACAAGAGATTTTGGATAAAATCTTCATCCCATTTTTCAGTACAAAAAAAACCGGAAGTGGTATAGGTCTCAGCTTATGCAAACAAATCATGATGCTGCATAAAGGCAATATCCAGGTACAATCCAAACCCGGTGAAGGCACGGCATTTACGCTACATTTTTAAATCATTTTATTTAAGTCATTCATTAAAAGGTCATTTTAGTCATTGGTCATTTTTAAGTCTATTGGTCATTGACTTATTGACTTTATTGACTGTTTTTGACCTCATTGACTTCGTTGCCTCTAAAAAACACGTAGAACTACGCATTTATTTAAAAAAAACAGGTTATATATTTGAGTATTAGATCATTAAAAAAATTGAAATGCTTAAAAAATCCACAGACTTAGGAATAATGGCAGTTCTTATGTCTATATTATTTTTATCCTGCAAATCACACAACAAAGAATGCTATTTATGCATTGAGAAAAAACCTGAAACCACCGATTTTACCAGGCAGCTAAATAAAATTGACCATTTTGTAAGCGTGGATTCGGCCATGCAATGGACTAAAAATTTTGCAGCATTATCGCAGGAAATACTCGCAGGCCAGTTTAGAGGCGATACTACCCTTTTCCCGGTTTATGAAACCTTTAATTTAAAAATTATTGATTCGATTATTGCAAATCCTACAACCATTGGATTTAGAATTTATCTAGCCGCAAAAAGTGACAACAAACTTCATTTTGTAATAACAGGCGTTGATGAATCAGGAAGAGATGTGGTGCTGAATGCCATTGAAGGCCGGTCATCAACAATGCAACAGTTCCAGGGAGGTAAGCAAAAAACTTCACCCTCAGCAGTTGGTGAAACAGGACAACGACCTCCTTTGTAAACCCGGAAAATGAGTAATGAAATTCAATTCTCTTTAAGCTTAAGCATATTATTGCCGTGCATTGCGGGGATAATAAGGTTTAGGAATATACCTGTTGCTTATTATCCTTTTATTTTTGTAGCTTGGCTTGGGCTGGTCACCGAAATCATCAGTTTCTTTATGGCCAACAATGCCATTGCCGTAAATATTTTTACATTAATCGAGTTTGTATTACTCTGTGTTCAGTTCAGGTTGTGGAAATATGTTTTATATAAAAACAGTACTTTTTATTTACTCGCCGGTTTTATGCTGATCTTCTGGATGGTGGAAAATATCGGACTGAGTAAAATAAATAATTTCACCTCTTATTTCTTAATTCTTTATCCTTTTGTACTCGTGCTGCTGGCGGTAAACCAGTTAAATTTTTTAATCGTAAATTTCAGGGGAAATATATTAAAAAACTCCATTTTCATTTTTTGCATTGCTGCCATCATTTTCTACTCGTATAAAACGCTCTCCGAAATATTTTACCATTATGCGCAGGACAGTCAAACAAAAGTAGCTATATTCAGTATGCAAATTTATATGAACGTGTTGTTTAATATTCTGTTTACTTTAGCAATACTATGCATACCCCGGAACAAAATTTTTATCAGGCCGTCTTAGTAGCAGCGCTTGTGTTGGGAACCGTAATTATCTATTTTATATGGACAATGATCCGGCACCAGAGAAAAAATTCCCGGTTACATAAGGCCAAAATCACCGCTGAAATTTCAACACTCGAAAATGAACGGAAAAGAATTGTTTCCGATCTTCATGATGAACTTGGCCCTGTTTTATCCGCCGTCAAGCTACATCTCAACCACCTGGAAAATATAAGCGAGGAAAATAAAAAAATTGTTGATTTTTCCAATAAACATATTGATGAGATCATCGATAAAATAAGAGAAATTTCCTATAATCTCCTGCCCAATACGCTCGTAAGAAACGGATTTGTAAAGGCGGTGGAAGAATATATTGAAAAAATAAAACAGGTTCATCCCTTACAAATCAGGTTTAATTGTGCAGACGATTTTGTATTGTCAAAGGATAGGGAGATTAATATGTACCGCATACTACAGGAAGTCATTCACAATACCATCAAACATTCGCAGGCCCATTTTTTGATTATTGAAATGAAGGTAGAAAAAAACGTACTTTTTATGACCATTGCGGATGATGGTGTTGGATTTAATTACCAGGAAAAAATGCATAAGGGATCCGGACTCGGACTGTTGAATTTACACAGCCGCGCAGAAGTGATGGATGCTAATTTTACCCTTCAGTCGGAAAAAGATAAAGGCACCTGTTATTTTTTTGAAATTCCTTTGTAAAACCATAATAGTGAAAAAAAAACCTATTAAAGTAGTCATTGCAGATGACCATGAAATTTTCAGGGATGGATTAAAACTGATGATAGAACGGCAGGATCATATCATTTTGGCCGGAGAAGCGGAGAATGGAAAACAACTCATAAGTTTAGTGGAAAAAACAAATCCGGATTTGATTCTTACCGATATCAAAATGCCCTTTATGGACGGCATTGAAGTTACACGTTATATTAGCGAGCATTATCCCGCTATTGGTGTGATTGCTTTAACAATGTTTGATGAAGAACAATTGGTGATTGAAATGCTTGATGCCGGCGCAATGGGTTATTTGTTGAAAAATTCGGATAAACAGGAGATCCTGGAAGCCATTGAAGCGGTTTACCGGAACGATCATTATTATTGTAACCGCACCACCGGTAACCTTGCACGAATGATTGCCCGAAGCAATTTTAATAAAGAACCGAAAATCCAAAAACCGGCTTTTTCAAAAAGGGAAATTGAAATAATAAAATTGATTTGCCAGGAATATACCAATAAACAAATTGGCGAAAAATTATTTATAAGTGTAAGAACGGTGGAAGGTTATCGCATGAAAATACTCGAAAAAATGAACGCCAAAAACACTGTCGGTATCGTTATCGCGGCACTGAAATCCGGTATTTATACTTCAGAATAAACCGGTAAGGAATTCTTCCTGAATGAACGCTTCAACCCATAAGCTTTGGTTGAACTCTTAAAAAACACATCCTTTACAATACAACAGCCAAAAATAATCCGGGAATAAAAATCCCGATAAGTGATTTTTTTTTCTCTATTCCGGTTATCCAGGCTTTTCTCCGGATTACTAACAGGTTGGTTTGTTGCATCACCTGCTTTAGGCACCCTCCAGGTATTTCTTAAACAAAGACTGCAAAAATTTAATGGCTTCTTTTTTGAGAAAAATATTCTAATAAAACTCAAAAGCTATTAAGCAAATAACATTCATTTCTATACTGGCTCCCAAAAACATGAAAAATTAATTTTTACACATAAAAATTCCACTTATGAAAGCAGCAGTAATTCACGGCCCCGGAAAAATCAGCTATGATATTGTAGAAGATCCTACAATAAAAAATGATACCGATATAATACTAAAGGTAACCGCTACAGCTATATGCGGCTCCGATCTACATCTGTATTCCGGGGGCATTCCCCAACCAAGGCCTATGGTATTGGGGCATGAATTCATGGGAATAGTAGAAGAAACCGGGAAGAATGTAAAAAAACTTAAAATTGGCGACCGGGTTGTGGTCCCCTTTCCGATAGCTTGCGGCACCTGCTTTTTTTGCAATCATGATTTGCCTGGTCAATGCGAAAACAGCAATCCCGGGCATTATGGACCCGAAGGCGGCATACTAACTGAGAAAGGAGGGGCGCTTTTTGGTTATACGGATCTGTATGGTGGATATGATGGCGGCCAGGCACAATATGTAAGAGTGCCTTATGCCGATTATGGACCAAGGCCTGTTCCACAAAATCTTACTGATGAACAGGTGCTTTTCTTAACAGATATTTTTCCTACCGGCTACACAGGAATAGATTGGGGCAATGTAAAAGGAGGCGAAACGGTTGCAATTTTTGGCGCAGGCCCGGTTGGTATTATGGCAGCAAAAAGCGCATGGCTAAGAGAGGCGGGCAGAGTAATAATAGTAGACACTTTGAAATACCGGCTGGAAAAAGCTAAAACAGCGGCCAATTGCGAAACGGTATTATGGGAGGATGACGCAAAGGAAGTAGTGGGGCAAATAAGGGAAAGAACACAGGGCCGGGGTGCGGATGTATGTGTGGATGCAGTTGGATTTGAACCGGAACGCAGTTTGGTGGATAGGGCAAAAGCGGTTTTTAATTTTGAAAAAGGATCGGTAAAAGTACTGGAAGCCTGTATGAGCGCTGTACGCCGGGGAGGTATAGTTTCGGTACTCGGCGTTTACCCTTATAATTATGACAATTTCCCTATAGGACAGTTTTTTGATAAAGAAATCATATTAAGAGGCGGCCAGGCGCCTGCTCATAAATACATAGATCAGCTTTTATCTTATGTAGTGGAAGGAAAAGTAATATTAAATGATATCATCACGCATCGATTGCCTTTATCGGATATAGCGCACGCTTATGACATCTTTAAAAAAAAGGAAGATGGCTGTGTAAAAGTAGTTTTGGATCCGTGGCTCGAAAAGCGCCCATAAACAAACTTTATCAGATAATTTTTTTATATTGATAAATGAGTAAAAAAGTTTCAACCCCACTTTTTGGGGGTAATAAATACTTGTCTACTATTCATTTACCAGTATGATAAAATTTATCGTATGAAAGCAATTCTCATCTTAATACTTTCCGGCCTTCCCCTAATATGCCTGAAAGGTCAGAAACAAAACTATAAAGTAGCTGTTGTAGCATTTTACAACCTTGAAAATTTTTACGATACCCTGGACAATCCTATTGTAAATGACGATGAATTTTTACCTCATGGAGAAAAAAATTATAATGGAAAAATATATTGGCATAAACTAGGGCAGCTTGCTACGGTAATAGCGCAGATCGGAACCGATATCAACCCGGATGGACCGGCAATTTTAGGCGTGGCAGAGGTAGAAAATGATACGGTATTAACTGATCTTGTTCATCATCCTTTATTAAAATCCAGGAATTATCAAATCGTACATTACGACTCCAAAGACCTGCGTGGAATAGATGTAGGTTTTTTGTACAATCCTAAATATTTTAAGGTGGAGACAAGCAATAATTTATTTGTACAGTTGCCTGATCAAACTAAGGAATCCCGTTTCACAAGAGATATTTTATGGGTAAAAGGAATGCTTGATGGAGAAATCATTCATATAATGGTAAATCACTGGCCCAGCAGATTGGGTGGCGAGGAAAGAAGCATGCCTGCACGATTTGCTGCAGCCCAGGTAAACAAAAGAAAAATTGATACGATCCGGGCTTCGGAGCCCAATGCTAAAATCATTCTGATGGGTGATTTAAATGATGATCCTGTCAGCCCGAGTCTCGTAAAAGTATTAAATGCAAAAAGAAATATGAGAGATGTGCAGCCGGGAGGATTGTATAATCCCTGGATTGATTCCTATAAGAAAGGATTTGGCACATTGGCCTATCAGGATGCCTGGGGATTATTTGATCAGATCCTGGTTTCACATGCCTGGCTGAATAAAGAACAGGATGGTTTTTTCTTTCACCAGCATCATATTTTCAATAAGGAATTTATGATTGAAAATATAGGGCGCTATAAAGGTTATCCTATGCGCACCTGGGATGGCAATACGTACCGGGGCGGATACAGCGATCATTTTCCAACTTATTTAATCATAATGAAAAAAGTAAAATGAGGAGCCGGTCATAAAAAATAATTACAATAAACCCGGATAATACTTCAAAGAAGATTTTTGTACTTTTGATATATGAGTTCATCCATATCAGATATACAGTTATTTAATGCATTGAAGAAAAAAAATGGTTGACCAGGAAGCTGAGCAATTGGTAAGTTTCTAAAGAGTGATGTAAAATTGGAAATTGAAACTAAAACCGTTCAGTTGGCTACAAAAAAAGATTTAGCTAAAACTGAAAGTAAGCTAATTTTATGGGCTTTTGTTTTCTGGATTACACAGTTAGGCGTTCTATTAGGAGCTATATTCGCATTGGTAAAATATTTTACACCTAATAATTAGTCAAAATTTTATACCCTCTGAACAATCTTTATTATCTTTCATACGGCTTTTTCAGCCCAAATCAGTTATTTTTCCTTCTTTCTTATTATTTTTCATACCTTCGCCGCCCGAAATCCTGTAAAATGCTTTTAAAGAAGCTTTTATAGATTGAGGATTAACCATTTTAAATAATAAAAACATTCAGGGTAATGAACAATTACGAATTGATGGTGATTTTTACCCCTGTGCTTTCTGAGGATGAATTTAAAAACGCTCAGAAAAAGTACACCGATTTCATAACAGAAAACGGTGGAAGCATTACGCACAGCAATCCCTGGGGATTAAAATCACTGGCGTATCCTATCCAGAAAAAAACCACAGGTATTTACTGGGTTCTGGAATACAGTGCGCCATCCGACTTCAATGAGAAGTTGAAGATTCAGATTTTACGTGACGAGCAAATAATGCGTCACATGGCTACCAGACTCGATAAATACGCCGTCGAGTACAATGCCAGAAAGAGAAGTGGCGTACCTACCGGAAACGAAAAAGCAGTGGAGGCATAATCATCATGGCTAAATCAAACGAAATTAAGTACCTGACAGCGATTAAGCAGGAAAAACCTAAAAAGAAATTCTGCCGCTTTAAGAAGTATGGTATTAAATACATCGATTACAAAGACATTGAATTTTTGAAGAAATTTATCAATGAACAAGGTAAAATTTTACCCCGTCGTTTATCAGGTAACTCTTTAAAATACCAGCGTAAAGTATCTGATGCAATCAAAAAGGCAAGACAAATGTGCTTATTGCCTTATGTAACAGATTTATTGAAATAGTGAATACATATCTTTCACTTTTCACCTTTCAACCAATTAGTCACCTTCCCTAATCCCGGCATGATCCGGGAGACAGTTGAAAACAACTGGGCACTTGGGAACTAAAAAAAGAATATGCAAATCATTTTAATTCAGGATGTAGATAACCTTGGCGGCAGAAATGAGCTGGTTAATGTGAAAAACGGTTATGCCCGTAATTTCCTTATCCCTCAGAAATATGCAGTAGAAGCCACTCCTTCCAATATGAAACAATTGGAAGAAAAGCTGAAAGTAAAAGCCAAGAAAGAAGCGGCAATGCTAGCGGAAATCAATAAAGTAATTTCTGTATTAAAAGAATCACCTGTAAAAATCGGCGCTAAAACCGGTACAAGCGGAAAAATCTTTGGCAGTGTTACTTCATTACAGATCGCAAGAGCAATCCGTGACCAGAAAGGTTATGAAATTGACCGCAAACGCATCTCCATCATTGATGAAGTAAAAGAATTGGGAACCTTCAAAGCCAATATTGATTTTGGCGGCGGACACGTTACCGAAATTGAGTTTGAAGTTATGGGTGAATAACCTTTCTTCTTAAGTAATTAAAGCCTGCAACTTTTAGAAATTGCAGGCTTTTTTTATTCGCTGTTGGTGGTAATTACAAACTAACAAAAAGTAAAAATTAAAATATCTTGCCAAAAAATGCGAAGGTTTCAGGAGTCTGGTTCTAATAACTCAAATGACAAATGACTTTAATGACAATTAACTTTATTGACCTGTAAATCCCGGAATTAACACTTGCATTTCCTTCCAAAAACTTAAATTGCCAAAGCGAAAGCAGTTAAATCATTAAACTATAATAAATGAAACAAGTCTTCATTGCAATCGTTTTACTTTTCTCCTATTCTTTTATACATGCCCAACAAATGAAGGATCCGCAGGCTCCTTATCTCAGAACCAAAGCCATTCCCGAATTTAAAATTTTACAAACGGACAGCAGCTGGTTTACAAAAGATCAGATTCCGAAAAATAAAGCTGTGGTTATGATCTATTTCAGCCCTGAATGCGGGCATTGCCAGATTACATCCCAGCAAATTGTTTCGGATATGGATAACCTGAAAAACATCTTTTTTATCTTCGCAAGTTATCACGCAGTGGATGCCTTAAAGTCATTTGCCCACACTTATAAACTGGATCAATATACCAATATCCGGCTGGGAAGAGATCCTGCTTATTTCATTCCAAGTTTTTACCAGGTAAAATCAACTCCTTTCATGGCTGTTTATGGAAAAGATGGGAAACTGATCCAGGCTTACGAAAAAGGAACTGATCCCGAAACGATACTGCAATTGTTGAAAAATACAAAGCAGCTTTAAACTATTATTCCCTTAAATTTTATTCCAAAAAACAATTTTGAAATAGTTTATAGATAATAAAAATAAAATTACAGGGTTCATTTATTTTTATTTTTCTAACCATTTCTATGTATCTTAATAGCAGGAATTATTTTATACTCCAAAAATAATATCTGATGCTGGTAAGAACCGGTGTAAAAAGCCATTCCATAACTTCTACTTTATTTGCGCTACATCCGTTCCTGAAATATGTAGTTGCCTTTTTACTTATTGTTATAACTACGCTTATTCAATTAAATTTTTTGGAATGGGCGCTTAAAATTCCATTCTTTTTCTACCTAATCACAGTTTTTTTGTGTTCGCGTTTTTTAGGATGGAAACCAGGATTATTTGCCATTATTATTACATCAATCGTTTCTGTTTATTTTTTTCTCCTGCCGAACGGCAAGTTTGATATTACAACTTCAGGAATCTATCTGCTGATTTATCTTATTGAATGTTTCATTATCGCAGAATTATGCTTTCAATTAAATAAAACCTATACCATCTTTAAAACAAATGAACAAAGCTTTGTTGAAATAATTGAAAACAGCGCCGAAGGAATAGCAAAAATTGATACAAATGGCAAAATATTGTATGTCAGTCCTACAGTTGAAAAAATTCTTGGTTATACAAAGGAGGAATTTCAGGTAATGCCCTTTATAAAATACATTAATGAAACGGAAAGGCCGGTAATTGCAGAAGCTTTTTCAAATGTAATAAAGGAACCGGGAAAAACAATTTCCGTTATTCACCGGTTAAAAAATAAATCCGGCGAATGGTTATGGGTAGAAAGCAGTTTTACCAATTTATTGCAGCGCGAAGGCATCAACTCTATACTTTCCAATTTCAGGGATGTGACAGAAAAAATTGATGCAGAAAGAAAAAAAAATGATTTTCTCGGAATTGTAGCTCATGAAATGAAAAACCCGATTACCAACCTGAATTTAAATTTTCAACTAATAGATCTTGCGCTTGAAAGCTCTAACATATCAATGATCAGAAAATTTAATTCCAAATGCATTGAACAATTAAACCGGATCTCTAAACTTATTGATGACTTATTGAATATCTCAAAGTTTGAAGCAAGTACGCTCAAGCTGAATTATGAAACGATCTATGTAAATGAAATTATCAGGGAATGTATTCAAACATTTTTAGCCCATTATAAGAACAAGGTTACCGTAAATGGTGAAACCAACAGATATATCAAAGCGGATAAGTATAGAATAGAACAGGTTTTTTCCAACTTGTTGTCCAATGCAGCCAAATATTCATCAGAAGACAAAGAAATCATTATTGAAGTAACAGAAGAAAAAAATGAATTAAAATTTTCGGTTATAGATAAAGGCATAGGAATTTCACCTGATAAAACACACCTCCTTTTTAAGAAGTTTCAACGTGGGGAAAGAGTAAATCATACTAAAGGGTTTGGCCTGGGATTATATATTTGTTACCAGATCATCAAAGCACATAAGGGAGAAATGGGCGTTGATAGCGAAGAAAATAAGGGATCTGCTTTTTGGTTTACATTGCCCAAAATATATCATAAATCTAATTTTTAAATAATGAATCTTCACTAATATATCCCGTTGCGACCAGGTATATTTATTTCATTAGAAATTTTCCTGGCAACGAATTTTAACCATAACTTGTTCCTGTAAAGGAAACCATGCTGCTAAGGATCCATCTTATATTAGTCATTATCGCAATCACAACTTTATCGGTTTCCGCCCAGGTTTCTAATTTGCGTAAGAAAAAAATTATTGGTTCCGGCACTGTAATCCTTGATTCCTTAAGTATTGTACCGCATTCTGTTTTGATACCTGGTTGTGATAGTTCTTATTTTGCTCTTGATGCTGTAAATGGAATTTTAAACTGGAAAAAAGCAATACCTAAAGATAGTATTGATATCATATACCGCGTATTCCCAACCAGGTTAAATGCTGTTGCAAAACGTTTTACTTACGACAGTATTATCAATAATTTTATTGCGCAACCTTCGGCAGTAAAAAACATTTCAGGAAATAATAACTCCTTATTCAACTTTAACCAGTTGAACTATAATGGAAGTTTTGGCCGCAGTCTGAGCTTTGGCAACAACCAGGATGCCGTTTTTAATTCCCAATTCAATCTCCAGCTCAGCGGCTTATTGGGTGACAGCATTCAGATGGCGGCGGCGCTTACAGATAATAATATTCCCATTCAACCCGATGGTACTACACAACAATTGAATGAATTTGATAAAGTGCTTTTGCTGTTTAAAAAGAAAAACTGGGAAATTAATTTAGGGGATATAGACCTAAGGCAAAACCAGTCCTATTTCCTTCATTTTTATAAAAGACTCCAGGGCATTTCTTATGAGCAAAAATTGAATTACAATAAAAACATCATTCAAAAAACAACGGTCAGCGGCGCTATTGCCAAAGGCAAATTTGCAAGAAATATTTTACCTGTTCAGGAAGGCAACCAGGGCCCTTATCGCCTGCAGGGAAACAACAATGAATTTTATTTAATTGTACTTGCCGGCACTGAAAAAGTATTTATTGATGGCATACAAATGCAAAGAGGTGAAGACCAGGATTATGTGATCAATTACAATACCGCTGAAGTTAGTTTTACACCCAAACAAATGATCACAAAAGATAAGCGCGTGCAGGTAGAATTTGAATATGCCGATCGCAGTTACCTGAATTCAATGCTTTATCTGAATAATGAATTGGCCATTGGCAAAAAGCTCAAATTAAATATCTCCGCTTATTCAAATGCGGATGCAAAAAACTCGCCCATCAATCAAACAATGGATGCAATGCAAAAACAGTTTTTGTCACAAATCGGAGACAGTATTCAAAATGCATTTTATCCGGTAGCGGCTATTGATTCTTTTTCCACTGCAAAAATATTGTACAAAAGAATTGACACTTTATATAATGGAAAGATGGATTCCATTTATGTTTATTCTACCGATCCCGCTAATGCGAAATATAGTTTATCGTTTGTAGAAACCGGACCGGGCCGCGGAAATTATATCCCGCTTTTTAATGCGGCGAATGGCAAAGTTTTTCAATGGATACAACCTGTAAATGGCTTACCACAGGGAAGTTTTGAGCCGGCTCAGTTTTTAGTAACGCCTAAAAAACAAGAGATCTTAAGCATAGGAACCGTATATCAATTAAACGAGCATACTAGCATAAACGCGGAAATCGCGGGAAGCAAATATGATGTAAACACCTTTTCAAAGAAAAATAAAGCCAATGATGGCGCTTTTGCCGGAAAATTCGCAATTCATCATACACAAAATTGGAAAACAGCAAAAGGAAAACAAAGAACGTTCAATGCTGATGGAGGATATGAATGGGTGGATAAAAATTTTCAACCAATAGAACGTTTAAGACCCGTAGAGTTTGCGCGTGACTGGGGATTGAATCTCCTACCCACACCTGCTACCGAACAATTACCGCATCTCAGTTTTGAATTGGCTGATGAAAAAAACAACCGCGCAAAATATTTGTTCAGCAGCTATATCAGAAGTGATGGCTACAAAGGTTTCAAAAACAGTTTGCAGCACAACCAGGAGCTGAAAGGATGGGTATTGAATGATGTACTGACGCTCACCCATATTCATACGCCTAAGGACCAAGGTTTTTATTTGCGGCCATCAATAGATTTAAGTAAAAGTTTGCCGGCATTTCACAATTATACTGTTGGCGCATCTTATGCAATGGAGCATAATGAAATCAAAAATATGCTTTCCGATACCTTAACTCCATTAAGTTTTGCTTTTGAAACCATCAGCGCATACATTAAATCGGACCGGGCAAAAGAAAATCATTGGGCATTCACTTATTTCACAAGAAAAAATCAATTGCCCTATGAAAAGAAACTATTGCAAACCGACCGGAGTAATAACTATAATTTTCAAACCGAACTATTGAAAAATGCGAAGCATCAGTTTCATCTAAATGTAACCTACCGCCAGCTTTTTATTACCCATACCACTCTTACAACACAAAAGCCGGATAACAGTTTATTGGGAAGAGCAGAATATTATGTAAATGAATGGAATGGATTTTTAACCGGAAATATGCTGTATGAGTTAGGCGCCGGACAGGAGCAGCGCCGGGATTTTTCCTATATTGAAGTAGCGGCGGGCAGAGGACAATATGCATGGATTGATTATAATAATGATGGCATTCCGCAGTTGAATGAATTTGAAATTGCCGTATTTCAGGATCAGGCAAAATATATAAAAGTGTTTACTCCCACCAATGAGTTTATCAAAGCAAATTACAACCAGTTTAATTATAATTTTTCCCTCAACCCCAAAGCGATTGCTAACACCATTCGTAACAAACATTTTAAAAATTTCATAACAAGATTTAATCTCCAATCTTCCTTACAAACCGCACAAAAACAAGTGGCAAAAGGCAATCCCGCCTACAATCCTTTCAAAGGAAAAATAGCCGATACCGCACTCATCCAATTAAACTATATTGTCAGCAATACCCTCTCTTTCAACCGCTCCGGCAGCATTTGGGGGCTTGATATAACCAACTTAACCAATTACAATAAATCTTTGCTCACTTATGGTTTTGAAAGCCGGCAAATGGATGAATGGACCTTCAAAGGCAGGTGGAATATTGCGGGAGCTTATACGATAGAATTTATTCAAAAAAATGGAAAATCGGACTTAAAAACTCCTTCATTTGAAAACCGGAATTATGCTATTAAGAAATTTTCATCGGAACCAAAATTCACCTATACCTCCGGCACAACCTACCGCGTTCAGATGGGTTACCAGTTTCTTCAAAAAAATAATAGTAAGGAATTCGGAGGCGAGCATACGATCACCCATTCATTAAGCCTGGAAACAAAATACAATGCGGTACAAAACACCAGTGTGATGGCAAGGTTTACTTTTTCAAATATTTCATTTGATGGTTTGCCCAATACGCCTGTTAGCTATATGATGCTCGATGGATTGCTAGCGGGTAAAAATTTTTTATGGACCATTGATTTTACCAAACGGCTAATAAATAACCTGGAAATTAATTTTCAATATGAAGGCCGCAAACCGGGTGAAACCAAAGCCATCCATACCGGTCGCGCAAGCATCAGAGCTTTATTGTAAAAAACAATTGCTTACATCTTCTAAAAAAACATGCTCAAATATTTCAATGTTATTCGTAAAAAACCGTAGATAGATTTTGGGGCTTTCCATCGTTCGGCTCATTATTCCACTTCAGTCCGGGCTGTCCATTACAAGTCCGGCACAGAAGCCCACGCACAGGATCTTCACCGTGCTTTCCATTCCCATCCCGCAGCCATTGAACTATAGAAAATTATTGAGCAATATGCAATCGTGCCCCAATCAATCATGCAAAAACAAAAAAGCATCTTAATAATCTTATAAAAAATAAATTCAACCAGCTTATCCATTTTTACCATTAGAAAATTAATACCTTCACTGGCAATTAAATAAATAGAAATGAGTAAAGCAAAATCCAAAAAAATAAAAAAAGCCGCTCCCCTTTCGGGAATGATCATGAATAAAGCAACAACGGGCATTCAAGCTAAAGCCTCTTCCCATCTGCCCAACAGCAGCAAGTTTAATTCAACCAAAAAAGGCGGTTTCAATACAACACCAAGAAAAGCATCCTGATTAAATGCACCGGTCTGAATCGAAAAAAAGATCAGACCGGTGTATAAATGGAACCGTATTTTATACTGCTATTTAGACTCCAGGCAGAAAAACTGTCAACAAATTTTCACTTTTTTTTGAGGCTTATTTCCGAAACGAAAATTCGCAGGCTCTTTACTTCTTAATTTTTCATTTTTAATTGCTCTTTTTTAATTCTTCATTTTTAATTTGCCATTGTATATTATTTCTGATGCTCACTACGTTACAATATCAGCAATTTCAATTATACATTTCCGGCAACTAACAGTTTTGCATAGCACTTTGTGTATTTAGCTTATTCATGTAGGTTTGCGGGTACAATTTAACATGGCAAATACATTAAAAAAGAAATCACCGCCCAAGCCGGATCCCGCTCAGTTGAAACCTGAAAAGGAAGTGCAGGTAACGGTAAAAGAAGTTATAAAAGATGAACGCACCTATAAAATAGCAGGGGCTATAAGTCTGCTGCTGAGTATATTTTTATTCATTGCCTTCACTTCATATTTATTCACCTGGCAGGAAGATCAATCGCTGATCCTGAAATTTGGCGGCATTAAAATTTTCAGCAATCATGATGTAAAAGTGAGCAATCTCCTGGGCGTTTTAGGCGCTTACACGGCTCACAATCTTATTTTTAAAGGATTCGGACTTGCATCCTATTTGTTCTGCACTTTCTTTTTCGTACTGGGTGTGAATCTATTATTTGAAAGAAAGATATTCAGCCTTGCGCGCAACTTAAAATACATGATCATCGGATTGCTGGTTTTAAGTGTCGCATTTAGTTTTTTTACAAATGGAAGCGGATTTTCCTGGGGCGGCGCCGTAGGAGAATTATTAGAACAATGGCTGATTAAATGGATCGGAAAGGTTGGAACCGGGTTTTTATTGGGACTTGCAGTTTTATGTTATGTCATCTGGCGGTTTAACCCGAAATTTAAAATCCCTGACTGGAAATTTGAAAGAAAAAAACAACAAGTTATTCTGCCAACCGAACAAAACGATGAACCGGAAATACTTGTTGCAGAACCAATAATTGAAAAAAAATCCAATAAAATAAAAACCGGTACCGGAGTTTCGGTTATTATGCCTGCAGCTCCTGAAGAGGAAGAAGATCCAATGAATGAAATTTCAATGGTGGAAAGAGATTTGCCGCTTGAAATAAATGATTACAAAGAAGAAAAAGAAGAAAATATATTGGATGAATCAGGGGAAATTGATCCCGAACCTGTTTTTGAAAATCCTGCTCCTTCCACAAAAAAGATAAAACTCCCGGATGAAGATTTGGATCTTGTGATTAAAGAATCTGCGCAGGATGATGATGAAGATGAATTAAAAGTAACCGAAAAACACTCCGGTTTATAAACCGGGTGCAGACTATGAACCTACGATGGATCTGCGCGATTATAAATATCCGACACTGGAATTATTGGAAACCCATGGAAGTGAAAAAATTGTTCACGATCCTTCGGAACTTGAAGCCAACAAAAACCAGATCATTGCTACTTTAAAAAATTATGATATTGCCATTCAGCGCATCGCTGCTACGGTAGGGCCAACAGTTACTTTATATGAAATAGTTCCCGCTCCCGGTGTTCGTATCAGCCGTATCAAAAACCTGGAAGATGATATTGCGCTGAGTCTTGCCGCATTGGGCATCCGTATTATTGCGCCCATTCCCGGAAAGGGAACCATCGGTATTGAAGTTCCCAATGTGCGCAAAACACTGGTGAGCATGAAAACTTTACTGCAATCAGAAAAATTTCAAAACAATACCTTCTCCCTGCCCATTGCTATTGGTAAAAAAATTGACAATGAAAACTTCATTGTTGACCTGGCCGCCATGCCGCATTTGCTGATGGCGGGCGCCACAGGACAAGGAAAATCTGTTGGTATCAATACCTTACTGGTTTCATTATTATACAAGAAACATCCTTCACAACTTAAGTTCGTACTGGTTGATCCCAAGAAAGTGGAGCTGAGTATTTACCGCATTATAGAAAAACATTTTTTAGCAAAATTACCCGGCGAAGAAGAAGCCATCATTACGGATACAAAAAAAGTGATCCATACATTGAATGCATTGTGTATTGAAATGGATAACCGGTATGATCTTTTAAAAGAAGCAGGTTGCCGCAATATTAAAGAATACAACGAAAAATTTGTAAAACGCAAATTAAACCCGCTAAAAGGCCATCAGTTTTTACCTTTTATTGTGCTGGTTGTTGATGAATTTGCAGATCTGATCATGACTGCCGGCAAGGAAGTGGAAATGCCGATTGCACGCCTGGCGCAGCTTGCCCGCGCAGTAGGCATTCATCTGATTATTGCCACTCAGCGTCCATCTGTTAATATCATTACCGGTACCATTAAAGCCAACTTCCCTGCCCGTATTGCTTTTAAAGTATCTTCAAAAATTGACAGTCGTACCATTTTAGATGCCGGCGGCGCCGAGCAACTGATTGGCAAAGGCGATATGCTGATTAGTTATAATGGAGAGATCACCCGCTTGCAATGCGCATTTGTAGATACGCCGGAAGTGGATAAAATAGTAGAGTTCATCGGGTACCAGGAAGGACTGCCGGAACAATATTATTTACCGCTTTATGAAGATGAAAAAGACGCAGATGGAAAGAATTTTGATGCAAGCGACCGCGATGAGCTATTTGAACCCGCAGCACGGTTGATTGTAATGAATCAAATCGGAAGCACCTCTTTAATCCAAAGAAAAATGAAGTTAGGTTACAATCGTGCTGGCAGGCTAATGGATCAGCTGGAAGCAGCAGGCGTAGTGGGTAAAAACCTCGGTAGCAAAGCAAGAGAGGTTTTAATAAAAACGGAAAGCGAACTCGAGGAAATCCTGGGATTTTGATGTAGGAGTGGTTAATGGTTAAATGGTTGCATTGGTGTATTGTTGTATTGTTAACTCCAACAACTACCAACTACCAACTACCAACCTACCAACAACCAACCATTGTACCAAAACGATACAATAACTGTATTATAACCGAACACTTTATTCATGCAATAAAAGCATAATCAATTGTTATTCAATATAAAGTATTCCTGGCATTGAATTCACAATGAACGTCGTATTGTCTTGAAGCGACAAAATCTGAATGTATGATATCATTAGAGCACATTTCAAAATGGGTTACCACCGGGGGCGTCAGAACATTTTTATTAAAAGACATCAACCTTGCTATTAAAGAAGGCGAATTTGTATCGGTTATGGGACCTTCCGGATCGGGAAAATCAACACTGCTGAATGTTGTGGGCATGCTCGATCAGCCCTGTGAAGGGAAATATGATTTTCTGGAAACGGATGTATTTTCTTTGAAAGAAAAACAACGTGCTCAATTATACAAACAATACATCGGTTTTGTATTCCAGGCCTATCATTTAATAGATGAGCTTACGGTGTATGAAAACATTGAAACACCGCTGATTTATCAAAATATGAAATCTTCGGAACGCAAAGCAATTGTTTCAGATATGCTCGACCGGTTTCAGATTGTTGGAAAGAAAGACCTTTTTCCAGCCCAGCTTTCCGGCGGCCAGCAACAATTGGTAGGTATTGCAAGAGCGCTGGTAGGAAAACCCAAGTTAATATTGGCCGATGAGCCGACCGGGAATCTAAATTCGAAGCAGGGAGAAGAGATCATGGAGCTTTTCAAAACTTTAAATAAGGAAGAAGGCGTCACAATCATACAGGTAACACATTCAGAAAAAAATGCGGATTACGGATCTCGCATCATTCATTTATTGGATGGAAGAATAGAAAGGGGAGCTTAATCCAGGCGTCCACCATTAGACAATATAACAATTGAGCAATTTATTGAAATATGAAAAAGAATAGCTGGCTGGTAGTTTTATTATTATTTTTTTGGTCGAAAAATTTTGGCCAGAATGATACCGGTAAGGATGGAATATTGAGCTTGCAACAATGTGTTGAAACGGCTATCAGGAATAATATGGACGTAAAAAGATTCGAATACCAGATGATGTCCGATAAATCAAACCTTCAGCAGGCAAAAGGAAATATGTTGCCCACTTTAAACGGATCCATATCGCATGGCATTAATGAAGGTCGCAGCATAGATCCTTTTACAAATGGTTATGTAGATCAGCAGGTTAATTTTGCCAATTATGGATTGAATACCAGCATAAGCCTTTGGAATGGTTCGGCCATTAAAAACAATATCCGGCAGAACGCATTGAATTATGAAGCGGGCAAAATGGATGTGCAGCAGCAAAAAGATCAATTAACCATACAGGTCATGCTTTCTTATTTACAGGTATTGACGAATGAAGAACAGGTGGGCATGGCCGCAAACCAGGTGGCAGTGGCAAAACAGCAGGTAGCGCGTTTAAACAAATTAAATGATGAAGGCGCCATAGCCCCATCTACTTTATACGACCTTAAAGGTGAAGTAGCCAATGATGAATTAAGTGTGGTTAACATCAATAACAGCCTTGCATCCGCGCGGCTTTCGCTGGCACAGTGGATGAATATTCCTTATAACGAACAACTTCAACTCGCAAAACTGGATGCATCCGCCGCCCCGGTTATTTACGATGGAACCATTGATCAGATATACAGGCAGGCAGAACAGAATTTAGCCATCGTAAAAGCCGCAGACCTGCATTATAAAACCGCCCAAATGGGCGTAAAAACGGCCCTCAGTCAGCAATTTCCATTACTGAGCATCAATGGTGGGGTAGGAACCAATTATTCAAGTGCAGCTTCCATGTCGAAACTTATAGGCACACAGGAAATCACTACGGATCAGTATATAAAGATGGACAATGGAAAACTGCCCGTATACGCGCTGCAAAACAATTACAACAGCCAGCAAATCAGTTATGGCGATCAGTGGAAAAACAATTTCAATTCTTATATCAGCCTGGGTTTGCAGATTCCGATATTAAATGGTTTGCAGTCAAAAAACAGGATTAAACAAGCCAGGATTCTTGAGAAACAAACTTCATTTCAATCTGAAACTATAAAAATTCAATTAAAACAAACGATTGAACAAGCTTATGTAAATCTGAAATCTGCTTATCAACGTTACCAGATCCTGACTGCGCAGGTGGAAGATTTCAACATGTCTTTCAAAGCTGCAGAGGTTAAGTTTAATGCCGGAGCCAGCACATCCGTTGATTACCTGGTAGCAAAAAATAATTTAGACCGCGCCAATATGAACCTGATAGCAGCGAAATATGATTATATCCTCAGAACAAAAATCCTTGATTTTTACCAGGGAAAACAGTTGTGGTAAGATATTAATGGGTGAATTGTTACATTGTTTATGTTCAAATTAGATTTTTTTTGAGCCAAACAATACTACTGCTATTTAGCTTTAGTTGCGTCGCACTCGTGTACTGTAAAATCAGGTTTCAGCAATATTATTCAACGGCTATCGGGTATCAGGTGAATCTTTTGATCCTTCGGCTAAAGCCACGGGAATGATACACCCGGACCCGGCTTCATTTCTTTTTCTCCCTTAATTCATGAATTAATATACTTCCACCTCCCAGCTTCTTATAAAGCTATCATTAGATTCAAGCTGATTAATTCCTTCTTTTTCTTCTATTGCACCGGTTGCATTTTCGGAATCGGCGATTCCGCACCAGGGTTCAATGCATACAAAATCGGCATCCCTTGCATTCCAGATGCCCAGATAGGGAAATCCTTCAAAATGCATCATCAGGCCATGAGCCGTTTTATTACTTACTATAGCAACGGAAGTAGATCGCAAGCCTTTAAAAACAAGGGCGTCTTCATAAAATAAGGATGGATCTAAACGTATTTTATTTGTATTTTTTAAAAAATCAACCGGCATGTCTTTTATCAAACCCTTATCAGTCAGTGGCCACCGCTCTAAATCCGCCGTTTCATTGAAAACAAGACAATAATCTTCAAAACCGGTATTGTCCACCAACGGAACTTTAAACGCAGGATGAGCGCCTACAGAAAAATACATGGGTTCATTCCCCTTGTTTTCAACCAAATATTCCACTTTCAATTTATTTTGCAAAATGGTATAACGGATAGAAAATATAAAATGAAAAGGGTATTTTAAAAGTGTTTCCTCATTGGAAATCAGTGATAAGCAAACAGTATCTGAGGAATGATAAGTTATTGCAAATAACATATCCCTTGCAAAACCATGCCTCGGTAGTTCATAAAGCTTTTCTTTATAGCTGTACCGGTTATTTTTTAAAGAACCTACAATCGGAAATAATACCGGTGATCTTTTAGACCAAAAACCAGGATTGCCATCCCAGAGATATTCCAGTTTTGTTTGTTTATTATAAATATTTTGTAGCTCCGCTCCTTTAAGAGCAATTTCAACTTCAAGAATATCGTTCGATATTTTAATCATAATGCGATTTCTGCGGATTTCTGATTTTGGGATGTAGGAATTTTTAGATTTAACAATGAACCACAAAACTCTTAAGAGTTAGAAAATTTTTAGATTTCGAGATTCATAAATGAAATCCCAATATCACAAAATTCCAAAATCAGCAATTCCTTTACGGATTTCTGATTTTGAGATGTAGGAATTTTTAGATTTATCAATGAAACCACAAAATCCGCGATTTCTTTATCTGATTTCCGATTTTGAGATTTGGAAAATTTTAGATTCCTAGATTTATAAATTAAATCCCAATATCACAAAATCCCAAAATCAGCAATTCATTTACATTTCATTTTCTTCCAATTTTTCATCCTCTACATTCACCAGAACGCGGTCGCTCATTTTTTTCAATGGATTCCGATGATTTTCTTCATAATCTGCTCTTTTGCGAATAATGTCAACACAAGTAAATAATGCCTCTAAAAATGAAGCTGCATCAGCAATTCCTTTCCCTGCAATGTCGAAAGCAGTACCATGATCCGGACTTGTGCGAACAGCGGGCAAACCGGCAGTATAATTGATGCCTTCGCCTGATGCAAGGGATTTAAATGGAATAAGCCCCTGGTCATGATACATAGCAAGTACAGCATCAAATTTTTCATACATGCCGCGCGCAAAGAAAGCGTCTGCACTATAAGGCCCGAAAGCAAGAATATTATTTTGCTTCATTTCTTTGATCAATGGCTTGATGATCGTTTCCTCTTCATTTCCAATCAATCCTTCATCGCCCGCATGAGGATTTAAGCCCAGAACAGCAATCTTTGGCTTTTCAATACCAAAATCCTTTTGCAAACTGAAATTCAATATTTTAAGTTTACTTTTTATAGCTTCCTTAGTTATATGCGCTGCTACCTCACTTACAGGAACATGTTCGGTAACCAGTCCAACACGCATATTTTCAGCGGTCATAAGCATAAGTACATCATCTGCCTGGAAAACAGATTTTAAATATGGCGTATGCCCACTGTAATTGAATTCACCGGATTGAATATTTTTTTTATGGATTGGTGCGGTAACCAAACCATTAATATGACCGTCTTTTAACGCTTCTGTGGCCGCCTTTAAAGACATCCAGGCATATTTTCCACCTGTTTCATTGAGCTGTCCCGGATTAACAGCAACTTCTTCTTCCCAGCAATGAAACACATTCACCTGGCGGTTGCTTAGCCTGTTAAAATCCTTGATGATCTGGTACGTAAAATTAATTTCGGGAAGCGCTTTTTTATAAAAGTTCAGAACTTTATTGTTAGCAAAAATTACAGGAACGCAGATTTCCAAAATCCGGCTGTCACTTAATGCTTTAATGATAATTTCAATTCCGATTCCATTCAGATCTCCAGCTGAAAAACCTATCACAGGTTTTTGCAATTCATTGCTCATTTCTGTTTTTTTAGAAGGTAAAAATACAGCTTTAGTCATTAGAGTCATTTTAAATCATATTGTCATTTCCTTTCAGTCAGAAGATCATCGGTCATTTTTAATCATCGGAATTTGAGTCATTAAAAAAAAGATCATTTTAAACCAATTCACTGATATAATCATTTTTGATCTGTTTCAAAAAAACAATTCCGGTCTGACCATTTCTGGTTTCCACCGGAATCATTGGTAAATCATAGGATTTACTATTTTATTGGAATAAAAACACCTGCCTGAAAATTGACGGTATTTAAATTGTGAAAACCATTTTTGGTATAAGGGGCAAAATCATAATTTGCGCCCAAATTTATACCTGAGGAACTTAATTTGCCGAAAGGTATCAATACACCCAAACCGCCCTGTGCTTTGAATCCAATACTGGATTGATTGTTTCCAAACTGCCCGAAATATTGGTTAAAATCGATGAAATTGGCCCCGGCAGCCACACCAATATATGGCTTGATAAATGATCCCGGCGAATTAAAAGGTGCAAACCTTGCTCTTAACATCACCGGAGTTTGTTGCAAAGAATTGCTAAGTACAGCAGACAAATTCTGTGTTTTATCAAGCTGATAAATTGCCCGCGGATATTTTTGATAATAATCCTGGTAGCCCAACAGCAATCCGGCCGACCATTTAGAATTAAAAGAATACATAAACCCTCCGGTTATTCCCCGGGGCGATCCATCACTGATAATATCAGATTTAAAAGCGCCTTGCGGCAAGCTATAATTGTAATTTAAATCAATACTCCAACCCTTGTTTTGCGCTTTTGCTGCTGAAGATATTAAAATTATAAAAGTTGATAAAGCAACTATATTTATTATTTTTTTCATATTAAATCAATTTAATTGGTCTTCAAATAAGGGGACTGATTAAATAAAGCTTGAACCTGGCTATCAGCTGTTTGTGCATCAAAAATTCCAGACCCGCGGATCAATCCAGTCCATATCACATTAATCTTTTGGTTGGAGGAGGCATTTTTTAGATCCAGCAAATCAATAGAAAGCGCGCCTTCTCGAACCTCATAAACCCCATAAGTATAGGGCAGATAATAGCCATACCCTGAATAACCCCAATAATAAGGATCCCAGTATCCGCCATAATCACCCCAATAATCATTATAACTGATTACGCCTGTAGAAATGGTTATAATGCGGTTTATGTTGATTCCTAAATCTGGCTTCTGAGTTTTACTCACCGGCACGTATCCCTGCTGTTGCATATACTTGTTTACTGCTGTAATGTATGCCACATCTACCGTGTCCAGCTGTTTTGAAAAACTTCCATTATTGATAACAGCTACAGAATCCGAAATACTATAAGTTTTATAACTGGCAAAATTGACAGAAGAATCATAATCTGTAATATAAATGCGTGATTCATCCTGGTTGATATGATCAAGCGGATGCTTGGTACAACCCATAAATGCCGCCGATAAACCTGCTAAACTTAAAAGCAGTACTGTTGTTCTTTTCATAATTTCCTATTTTTTATTAACTGATTTCAAACGTTGTTCCAGCCTGTTATAGGAATAAATAAAAACCTGCAAGTTTATACGGCAATCATATTTTTAAGAAAGAATTAAAACAAATGTTAATGAATTGAAAATAGTGAGAAACATATTTTATTAAAAACCTTTGAGCAACCCGCTTTAAAAATTTACTTTTTAAAAAATATCTGGTTACCAGAGATCTATCATTGAGTTTTTTATGAATAGTTGATGGCATAAAATGCATTTCCGCGAAGCTTTTCTACAGTTTGAAAAAGGTATAAAACAACGTTGATTTTTTTAAAACTTCCCGCACGTGTTTTTTTGCAATAAAAAATTTATGTAGGTTTGCACGACCTCCGGGATTTATTTCAGTTATTCCCCAAACAGGTCATTACCGCTGATTTATAAGATTACAAAAAATGTAAGCCAGGTAATTACCTGTTATATTTTTTATATTCATTTGAATATCAGTGAGCAAAAAGGATTATTCCTTCGGGATTAAATAAAGAATCAAAAGACGGGTTCAAATTAACATTAATTAGAATAATATATTAACCAGAGATAATGGCTAAATACATTTTTGTTACTGGTGGTGTTACCAGTAGTTTGGGTAAAGGTATTATTGCAGCATCGCTGGCAAAGCTGTTGCAGGCAAGAGGTTTCAGAGTAACCATTCAGAAATTTGATCCTTATATCAATGTGGATCCGGGCACCTTAAATCCTTATGAACATGGAGAATGCTATGTAACGGAAGATGGTGCGGAAACCGACCTTGACCTGGGTCATTATGAGCGGTTTTTAAATATCTATACTTCACAGGCTAATAATGTAACCACGGGCCGTATTTATCAAACCGTTATCAATAAAGAAAGAGCAGGTGATTTTCTGGGTAAAACAGTGCAGGTAGTACCGCATATTACTGATGAGATCAAACGCAGAATGTTATTACTAGGCAAGGACGGTAAATATGATATTGTAATTACCGAAATGGGCGGCACCGTTGGTGATATTGAAAGTCTGCCTTTTATTGAAGCTGTACGCCAATTGCAATGGGAATTACCTGAAGAAGATGTGGCAGTGATTCATCTAACATTAATTCCTTATCTGAAGGCAGCCAAGGAATTAAAAACCAAACCTACACAGCACAGTGTAAAAATGCTGAGCGAAGCAGGCGTGCATCCCGATATGATGGTTTGCCGTACAGAAAGACCTTTAAGCAATGAATTGAAACGTAAGATTGCCCTGTTTTGTAATGTAAAAGAAGAAGCTGTGATTGAAGCAATGGATGCATCCACAATTTATGAAGTTCCGCTGGCTATGCTGCGCGAGAAACTGGATCTGATTGTTTTGAAAAAATTAAATATTACTGAATTTAAAGAACCCGAACTCGAAAAATGGAAAGTGTTTCTGGATAAATTGAAATATCCAAAAAGCAAGGTTACCATTGGACTGATCGGAAAATATATTGAACTGCAGGATGCTTATAAATCCATACTGGAAAGCTTTATTCATGCCGGCGCCATTAATGAAGTAAAAGTACAGGTGGTGAATGTACACAGTGAATTTATAACGCCGGAAAATGTTTCCGAAAAGCTACATGGCCTCGATGGTTTGCTGGTAGCGCCCGGATTTGGAAAAAGAGGTATTGAAGGAAAAATTACTGCAGTACAATATGCCCGGGAAAATGATCTTCCGTTCTTTGGTATTTGCCTGGGAATGCAAATGGCGGTGATTGAATATGCGCGCAATGTTTTGGGATTAAAAGCTGCACATTCCACAGAAATGGATCCTCAAACTCCGGATCCCGTGATCAATATGATGGAAGAGCAAAAGAAAATCACTATGAAAGGCGGCACCATGCGTTTGGGCGCTTATCCCTGTGATTTAAAAGAAGGATCACTTGCATATCGTATTTATGGGGCAAAACAGATCAATGAAAGACACCGCCACCGGTATGAGTTTAACAATGAATATTTGGAACAATTTGAACAAAGCGGCCTGATAGCAAGCGGCACAAATCCTGATACCGGCCTTGTTGAAATTATGGAATTGCCATCGCATCCATTTTTTATCGGCGTACAATATCATCCCGAATTAAAGAGTACGGTTGAAAGACCTGCAGCTTTATTTGTAAGTTTTGTGGAAGCCGCTAAAAAATACAGTGAAGAACGCATTCTGAAAAATTCATTACTGGAAAGTGAGTTGATATAAGTTCCTCTCCGCCCCTAAAGGCGGACTACTAAATAATCATAGATTTTTTTATACATGCAAAAGCCAGGAAATTAATATTCCTGGCTTTTGCATGTATAAAACTTGTGTTCAGTAAGTAATACTGTCAAGGGATAAAAAGACGAGTAGATCTTTTTTGGGCCAGACATCGTTACTACTATGAGGCTTTTGAGGCGTCGCACTCTTGTACTGTATATCATTATTCAGCAACTTCCGGTCAGCTTTATTAATTGCACAAGAATATCGTATCACAGGCGGAAAGCAGATCACACCTGCTCAGTAAGTAATGATGCATCAAAAACGACAGATCTTCGAAATTCACCTTTGAACAAGAAATTTTCAAAAAAAACTTTTTCGATTAAACTATTAATCGTAATATTGCGATGTATTTATGGGCGCAACTAAATCAAATAATTTTAGCATTAAGAAAAACAAGTTAGCCAGGTATGCGAAAGCCTTAGCCCATCCTGCACGCATTGCTATTTTAAAATTGTTAATTAAAAAGCAGGCTTGCATTTGTGGCGATATAGTAGATGAGTTGCCTCTGTCCCAAAGCACCGTTTCGCAGCACTTAAAAGAATTAAAAGAAGCAGGGTTGATTAAAGGAGAGATTGATGGAGCTAAGGTTTGTTATTGTATTGATGAAAAAGAGTGGAAGACAGCACAGGCTTCATTAAATCAACTTTTTGATTCTTATAAACAAGGCAATGAATGTTGCTGATTTTTTTTGATTATGATCATCGTAACATTACGATATACTTTAAAAATAAAACAATGGAAACTCAAAACAATTTAAAAGAATTGGTACAACAAAAATACTCTGAAATCGCATTACAGGATAAGGAAACCAATCAATCCTCTTGCTGTGGTTCTGGCTGCTGCAGCACTGAAGTGTATAATATCATGTCAGAAGACTACAATACCCTTGAAGGTTATAATCCCGATGCGGACTTAGGTCTGGGCTGTGGTTTACCCACACAATTTGCAAAAATCAAAAAGGGCGATGTTGTAATTGATTTAGGAAGTGGCGCGGGAAATGATGCATTTGTCGCAAGGCATGAAACCGGCGAAACAGGAAAAATAATTGGGGTAGATTTTACTCCGGCCATGATTGAAAAAGCAAGAAGCAATGCAGAATTAAGAGGCTTTAACAATGTAGAATTCCGCCAGGGCGATATAGAAAAGATGCCGGTAACATCCAATGTGGCGGATGTAATTGTCAGCAATTGCGTGTTGAATCTTGTTCCAAATAAAGATGGGGTTTTTAAAGAAATTTACAGGGTTTTAAAACCAGGTGGCCATTTCAGTATTTCAGATATTGTACTGATCGGGCAATTACCCGCCAACATTCAGAATGCAGCAGAGATGTATGCAGGCTGCGTTTCAGGCGCTGTTCAAAAACAGGTTTATTTGGAGTTAATTGAAAGCAATGGCTTTACCAACATCAGTATCCAAAAAGAAAAAGCGATTATTATTCCTGATGATATTCTTCAAAATTATCTATCTGAAAACGAGATTGTAGAATTTAAAAATTCAGAAACAGGAATTTACAGTATCACCGTTTATGCAGAAAAACCAGTTAACTGTTGTCAACCGGGTAATGGTTGTTGTTAAATGAAAATTATGAAAAAGATATTAGTGCTTTGCACCGGGAACAGTTGCCGGAGTCAGATAGCGGAAGGATATTTAAGATATTACGCTGGTAACAAGGCTGAGATTTTTAGCGCGGGTTTGGAAACACATGGCGTTAATCCCAATGCTATTGAAATTATGAAGGAAGATGGTATTGACATTTCCAACCATAGTTCAAATAATATTAAGGAATATAAAAATGAGGAGTTTGATTTGGTGATCACCGTTTGTGATCATGCAAGAGAGCGCTGTCCATTTTTTCCTTCAAAAACTAAAACATTCCATCAAAATTTCCCCGATCCTGCAAAGGCAACGGGAAGTGCAGCAGAGATTAAACAAGAGTTCCTTATGGTTCGGGAACTCATAAAAAATTATTGCCAGCAATTTGTAAAGGAAAACTTTGTATAAACTTCCAATATTAAAGGACTTATTCTTACTTCCTAGTGGAATAATTCTTAAGCAAATTATACTTTCCACGTGTTACGTTTGTGCAACTGTGCAACACTAAAGCTTTACCGGATGTTGCTGAATAAAGATATAAAGTAGAAGAGTGCGACGCAAGAAAAGCTTAATAGTAAAATTAAGTTCGGCACATAAAAAAATTGGGCAATTTTATGCCGCCGAGGAATATAAAAAATAGCAGCAGTAAAGTCCCTCATTAGGGGCGGAGGGGCTTTACTGTTGCCCCCAAATAAGCCATCATTCCCATACCTGTTTCAATTGCGTGTTCATCAATATCAAAACGAGGTGTATGAACATTGTGCACAATACCTTTTTCAATATTTCCCACACCCAGCCTGTAAAAGCATCCGGGTACAACTTTGGTGTAGTAGCCAAAATCTTCAGCGCCCATTCTCAACTCCGTTTCCGATACATTTTTCTTGCCCATATATTCATCCGCAAGATTCCATGCGGTTTGCGTTAGATCCGCATCATTATCCACCGCGGGATAACCCACATCAATAAACAATTCCGCTTCGGCGCCCATTGCTTCCACCAAACCAATTGTTTGTTTTCGGATCAATTCATGCGCTTTAAAACGCCAGGTTTCATCCATTGCCCGGAAAGTGCCCATCAGTTTTACTTCGGAAGGAATCACGTTGGTGGTATGACCGCCATTGAAGGCACAAATGGATAATACCGAGGGTGAAGTGGGATTATTATTCCTGCTGATGATCTGTTGCAAACTCACGATCAGTTGCGAAGCGATTAATATGGTATCGGCCGTTAAATGTGGCGCCGCAGCATGCCCCCCCTTACTTTTTATGGTAATAAATATTTCATCCGCACTGGCCATAACCCTGCCTTTTCTAAAACTCAGTTTGCCCACTTCAAGACCAGGATGCACATGCATCCCAAAGATGCCCTGTGGTTTAGGATCTTCCAGCACTTTTTCTTTTATCAATAAACTGGCGCCGCCGGGATTCCGTTCTTCACCGGGTTGAAAAATCAATTTTACTGTTCCCTCCCACTGATCTTTTAATTCATTCAAAATTTTAGCAGCGCCTAACAAACAGGTTGTATGCACATCATGACCACATGCATGCATGATGCCATTATGTTTGGATTTATACCGCACCTCATTTTCTTCCTGTATGGGCAATGCATCCATATCTGCACGCAAAGCAATCACCCGGCTGTCCGGATTTTTACCTTTTATCAATGCAACAACTCCGGTATCTGACAATATTTTAAATGGAATATCCCATTTTGCAAGTTTGTTTTGTACAAATGTGGAAGTTTCAAATTCTTTATAACTCAATTCAGGATGCGCATGCAAATGGTGACGAACTGCTATAAATTCATCAGCATATTGATGTGCAAGCGATTTTATTTTTTCTTTCAACATACAATCATAGATTCAAATTCACCCGATGCTAAAAAAAATCTTCCTCCTTAGGCGTATATTCAATTATTTCCTGCACAACATAAATTCCTTGCGGATACACTGCAGCTAACAATTTTTTGTATTTCTCCGCTTCCTCTTTATCAATAAAATTTCCAAACCTTACTTTGAAAAAAGGAGATTGAAATATGGCATAAGCTTTTTCCGTAGGAAAGCGTTGCAATAAATCAGACTTCATCCGGAAAGCTTCATCCCGGCTACGCGTGTTTAAAACCTGCAAACGATAGCCCCGGAACTGTCCATTGCCAATCATTTTCGCCATTATTTTGTTGATAGCGGTCTGCCGTACACTAAGAATATCAAGCCGTGGATCTTTATGAACAATGATCGTATCATTGCCCCGGACAAGGTTGGTACAAAACCAAAAACAAATTATAGCAAAGACAACTTTCATATCATAATTTGGGAGGAAAGTTACGGAAAAAACCACCGGAGTATTAACCGGCGTGCAATTGACTTTCTTTTACAATGCTTACTCCGGCGCTGGTTCCCAAACGTGTGGCTCCGGCAGCAATCAATTGCCTGGCAAATTCATAGCTGCGGATACCGCCCGATGCTTTTATCTGCACAGGCAAGGGTAAATTTTCACGCATCAGTTTTACAACTTCCACAGTTGCCCCTGTTTCTGCATAGCCGGTGGAGGTTTTTAAAAAATCAGCACCGGAAATACTATACAATTCACAGCATTTTATGATTTCATCCTTCGTTAAAACACCGGTTTCGATGATCAGTTTTACTAGTTTATCCTGTTGTTTGGCAACAGGGATGATATGATTGATCTCATTGGCCAGGTAAGTCCAGTCGGCATTTTTTATAGCGATGATATTTACTACAATATCCAGTTCATCCACCCCATCCACCATTGCGAGTACTGTTTCAGCGATCTTGGCTTCTACAGCCGAGTATCCAAAAGGAAAGCCTATAACGGTGGACAGTTTTACTTTTGATCCTTCCATTAATTGTTTTGCTTTTTTTACAAAAGGCGGCGGCACGCAAACTGCAGCAAAATGATATTGCTTTGCTTCAGCACATAATTTCTCAATATCCGCAATCAGGGTTGTCGGCTTTAAAACGGTATGATCTATATAAGAGGCGATTTTCATTTTTTAAAAGTAAGGATTTTAGGGAAAATGAAAATCGCGGGGAGCTTTTTCACTCCCTTTTTACAGTTTGATTTCTCTTATTGCCTTTATTGTCTGTAATTTCTATTGAAGTTACATTTTGATCAAGATTTAAAAACCGGGCCGACTGGGATAAAAAAGAAGAACCATAATAAACTTCCCGTTTTTGTCTCTTCCCGTTTTGGTAATTGACGGTAGCAGAAACATCGAAGGGTTGAAGATTAATAATACCAGTATTTTTCTTCAACTCCATCAGTTTTAAAACACCGCGGTTTTGACTGGCTGCGAGTAAATATTTGCCATTATTACTTCTCAATTTCACCAATGCTTTTCCATCGCCGGGAATATAGATACCACTTTCTAAAATCGTTTGCGCAATAAAATTTCCTTTGCCATCGCCTTTCAACATTAACCCGTTCAATGCATCATACCTTCCTACTGAAACTTCGGTACCATAATCATTTCCATTAATGATTACATCAAGATTTCCATCCGCGTCAAAATCATCAACAACCATCCCATTTAAAACAGAAACCTGCGCCTGAACGGGCAATGGCGATATCGAAAATTTTCCATTTCCATCATTGCGTAAATAAACGGATTTCATATAATTCGCTTCCAGTCGGAGCGCACCTTTACGCTGTTCCGCAGACAACACCTCATCCATACCAGCGGTAGCAAACGATTTATAGGATGGAAATCTGGCCCGAAGACTCAACACCTGTTTTAAAACATCGTCCCTTGTTTGCGCCGGAAATTCTTTTTGATGTGTATCCTGTTGTGATACGGGTAGAAACAATGAAGGGAATGCATCATAAATACCATTATTATCAAAGTCCTTAGCGGTGATACATACCGGGTATTTATCGCTTGCTTTATAAAAACTATTCTCACCAAGATTTCCTACTATATAATCCATATCACCATCATTATCAAAATCACCTGCCACAATAGAATTCCACCAGCCTGTATATTTACTGATACCTGTACTGGCGGTTATATTTTTAAATACGCCCTTGTCATTTTTTAAAAAAGTTACCGGCATCCATTCACCGGCAAGGATAAGATCTGGCCAGCCATCATTGTCAAAATCGGTAAATAATGCATCGCAAACCAAACCAATTTTAGTCAGATCTTTTGCTACTTCATTGGTGACATCGGTAAATTTTATCTGCCCGTTTTTGGAATCATTCCTGAAAATAAAACTGGAAACAGGTTTAGGATAATTCCAGGGTTCTACCCTTCCGGAAACAAATAGATCCAGATCGCCATCGTTGTCAAAATCAATTGCTCTTACACAGGATTTACTGGTAAAATTTTTGGGCAAAGCACTGGTATCCAAAATAAAATTTCCTTTACCATCATTTACATACAATCTATCCTGGTAAGGAGCAGTATTGGGTTCATATTCATATCCGCCGGAAGCGATATATAAATCCAGGTCGCCATCGCCATCCGCATCAAACAACAACAAACCTGCATCTTTAAATTTTGTTTCATCTACAGTTTTTTCATACAAACTTTTTTGTATAAAACTTCCATCTGTTTGCTGCAAAAACAATTGTGCGGGGAATAAAGAAGAACCTCCAACAATAAGATCATCCAAACCATTTCCATCTATATCGCCGGCAGCTATTGCGGGCGAATACTGGGAGAATTTATGCGGCAATAATTTCTGAATATTAAAATCAATAAAATCCTTTTCCTGATGGAAATAGTGAATGCCAACAGAATCCGTTATTTCTTTAAATAAAGTATTTTTAGCGAATACATCTTTTGAAAAGGAATAATTGATTTGTGCATCTTTTTGATTCAGTTTTAAAAGCTGATCCGCTTTTATATTTTGTAAAATCTGCTTTTTGCCATTGGGCCATTTTATCACAATGGAATCTACAATTTGCACTTTTCCCAAGCCAAAATGCGCGATGTTTTGTACGGAAGAAAGATAACCGCGATAAGGTGTATTTTCATATACCTGCTGCTTATCCTCGTCATAATAAATTTCAATCCAGGCGCCTAATCCATTTATATTTTGATCATCTCCCAAACATTGAATTTGCAGGTAATGACTATTTTCCTTATTATTTTTTCTTGCATTATTTTTATAGATGAATGCTTCATCATTAATATTATTGATAATCAGATCCATAGCACCATCATTATCCAAATCGGCATAAACAGCACCATTGGAAAAGGTTGGCATATTTAAGCCCCATTCGTTTGAGGCATTGGAAAAAGTTAGATTGCCGTTATTTTGAAATGCATAATTATGAAGTTTTACTTCAGGTATTTGCTCCAGTAACTGCTGTTTGGTAGCAATGGCATAAGCATGGTTTCTAAATGCAATAAAATCATGATCCGTAACATCTTTTGGAAAACCATTGGTAACAATAATATCCCGAAAGCCATCATTATCAAAATCCATTATTAAGGGTGTCCAACTCCAGTCTGTTTCGGCTATACCGCCAAAAAACCTATTTCGCTAAATACAGGTGCACCAATAGAATCATTCTGTTTTACCCTACGGCCCTTGATTTAATTGCAATGTGTTTCGCACATATTGATAGTTGTATCCAAAAAAATCGCTATTCTGATAAGTTTGATAATTGTTTCCATTCATCATCATTTTTTTCCGGTAATTATCTTCCGGATTCATATCCAGTGCAACCACATCTGCCAGGCCATCATTATTGATATCAATAATATCCTTTCCCATTGCATTGGCAGATGTATGTTTAAAATAAATTGAAAGCTGTTCCGTAAATGTTCCATCGTGATTATTGATCTAAAGCAAGTCATTAGAAAGATAATCATTGGTAACATAAATGTCTTTCCAACCATCCTTATTGATATCAGTAATGGTAACCGCATGGCCATATCCTTCTGTTGTAATACCCGCCTGTTTGGAAACATCAGTAAATACCGGGTGATTTAATTCCTTACTCCAGTCATTCCGGTATAAGCGGCCAGTGCTGGGGTGTGAACCATCTTTTATAACCGGGCGAAACTGATTAGGATTGTCATTTTTATTAATATCATTGGTGGCAATATAAACATCCAGGTCGCCATCATTATCATAATCGAAAAAAACGGCCTGTGTAGAATAACCTGAATCAGCCAAACCATATTCCGCCGCCATTTCTTTAAAGTGAGGAATACCGTCTTTATCTATTCCCTGGTTAATATAAAGCAGGTTTTCCCTTTCCTTAGAATTGATTTTCATGGTAGCGCAAACATAAATATCCATCCAACCATCATTATTTATATCTACAACGGCAACCCCTCTGCACCATTTACCATCTCCGGAAACACCAGCGCTATTGGTAATATCTTCAAATTTAAACTCGCCCTTGTTTAAGTATAATTTATTGGATACCAGGTTACCTGTAAAATAAATATCCGGCAAGCCCGTCATTATTAAAATCACCGATCCCTACTCCGCCTCCATTGTAAACATTTGATAAATCCAGGACATTAACGGAGTCTGTTTCTGTAATGCTATTTTGGAAATGAATATTACTCTGTTTAGAAGATATAGGTTCAAATAAATTTTGATCTTGTTTACAGGAAACCAGTGCGACAAGCAGGCAAATCGAACAAAACAATAAAGTCCCGGTAAAAAACCTCATAAAATCACTTTTTTCAAAAAAAACAAATGGATTTAAAACAAATAGAGGTAGAAAACTACCTCTATTTTGTAAAACAGTTATAACACTTTGAAAAATAATATTCCTAGTTTTGTTTTAATCCACCGTTACTTAAATCAATTTGTCGTTGTGGAATGGGAAAATATTCACTCTTATTAGGTTTAAACTGGGCGCCTTTCAAATAAGTCCGTAAGGTACTTTCATATTGAAGATATTTATTTAAAGTTTCAGCTGCTATGCCCCATCTAACCAAATCAAAGAAGCGGTGACCTTCCATTCCCAATTCCAGCTTTCTTTCAAAATAAACAGCTTTTTGAGCAAAGGCTTTATCTGTCCATCCTGTTTCATATAAGCCCAGTTTGTAGTTTGCAGCTGGCGTATTAGTACCATCTTTGTAAACCCAGCTAACAGGTTTAGCGGCTCTGGCCCTGATTTCATTTACATAACCTCTTGCTTTATTCAAATCGCCTGTTTCAACTTCACATTCTGCAAGCCACAGTATTACATCTGCAAAACGTATGAGATTTACATTAATTGCGGTAACCGTACTGGACCAAAAAGAAGCATCTGTCAATTTTCCTTTTTGCTCTTTATAATATACATTTTTCTTAGGGCTATATGGGCCTCCATAAGACTGATCTCTCATCCAGTCAAAGCCTGGATGCGGTCCCCAATCCAAATAGGGAATACCTCTTCTCCCAACAGTCCAGTCCAAACGGGGATCGACAGTTCCCGCATAAGGAGTAAAAGGATCACTTGATTTTAATCCCTGATCACTATTAACCGGATTTGTATTGAACGCATCATAATCAGGCAAACCTGTTGTTGCATTTACTTTAAAAGAATTCACAAGATCCTGTGATGGCTGGAAAAAGCCGCAACAATCCCAAGGGCCGCCATAGGGCATGTTTAAAACAGCTCCATAGTTGGCATTTGCTGCACCGGATTTATCATTTACTGAACTTTGGGTGGAGAATACAGATTCTTTATTATTTTTTGTTGCTGCATTGAAATTATCCTGATAGCGGTCAACTAAACCATATTTAACACCAAGGGGATTGGTCCCCTTTAAATATACCTGTTCTAATATAGGTTTAGCCTCAGCATATTTCTTTTGAAACATCAGACATTTGCCAAGCATAGCCGCTGCAGACCATTTATTTGCTCTGCCTACGGCATTCTGCAGTTCAGGAAGATTATTATATGCAAATTGAAGATCTGCTTCAATTTGTGGCCATATATCCGCATCATTTGGAACAACAGGATCATTTGAAACCTGAAAAGATGCTCTTGATTCATCTATATACGGTACTTTATTCCACATTTTCTTTGCTTCAAAATGGTAATGTCCTCTTAAAAACTTTGCTTCACCTTCTATACGTTTTCGATCTGATTCTGAAACATCAGTTGCCTGAACCAATAATCTTAATACAGTATTTGTTCTGAACACTCCATCGTATACAGCCTTCCATTTTTGATTAAAATACCCATTTGTAGCATCCGCATTATATTGCTCTATAGGAGTAACAGCAGCCTGATCTGTTGCATCACTTCCTTTATGAGCATCTCCTCCGCAAATACTGCCATATACCCAGTTATCCGCCGCAGATTCCCAGCCTCCTGTTCCTCCATCGCCACTTGAGTATCCATCCAGCATAGAATAAGCGCCGATTAAAACTGCTTCAACCCCTTTCTGGTTGGCTACAACAGAGGTATCCAGGGCGCCAACAGGTTGTTTATTAAGAAAATCTTTATTACAGGAGATCAACAGGTAGGTAGTACCAATGATCATCGATAGTATTAAACAAACTTTTTTCATATAAAAAAATTTAATTATTAGAAATTAAGGTTTAGTCCTGCGGTAAATTGTTTTACGGTAGGATAAGCACCGGCATCAATTCCAGAAACGCCATCAACCGGATTTCCGTTTCCATCAACATTGATAATTTCAGGATCCAAACCAGTATATTTAGTAATCGTAAACAAATTGGTAGCCTGAACGTAGATTCTCAACCGGTCGATTCCAAATCGTTTTAAAAACTCTTTAGGTAAGTTATAACCAATGGAGAGATTCTTCATTCGTAAATAGGAAGCATTCTCCATATAATAGGAGTTAGGAATACCATTAGTACTAAAGTTTCCTTCATTTTCCTGAATGGGAACTTTTGCATTTGGATTGGAAGGAGACCAGGAATTATATAATGCATCTTTGCTTTTTGCTCCCTGGAATGAAGGATAGAAATCGGTCCACCATCTTACATAGTTAATAGCATCTTTTCCCTGAACGCCATAGAAAAACGCCGACACATCAAACCCCTTATACGCAAAATTCAAATTTAAACCATAGCTAAACTTTGGATTGGGATTACCAAAGAACACACGATCGTCTTCTGTAATCATACCATCACCGTTTGCATCCTTATACCTGAACCGGCCAGGAGCTGCATCTTTTTGAAATGCCGCTTCCGGATCCCCTGCAACTTTTTGAGCTTGTTCGTTTGCAGTATTAACTTCAGCATCATTTTTCCATAATCCTATAACCTGATAACCAAAATAAGAACCGAGTGGATGACCTACAGCGTTCCTTGTAAAAACACCATTAATACGACCTCCTTCACCTGCATCCTGATCAAATGATGTAACTCCAGGGGCTATGTCAGTAATTAAATTCTTATAGGTTGTAAAAGTGAGTGTTGCATCAAATTTTATCCCATTTATATTTGCCCGTTGTGTGGCAGCAATATCAATACCCCAGTTTTTCATACTTGCTATGTTAAACGCTGGAGGATTATTGGCTGCCGCGCCTCCTGAGGTAGCAGGACGCTCTGCATTAAATAGTAAATCTTTTGTTTTCTTTTGATAGATGTCAAAGGAAACTTCTGTGTTCCCATTGAAAAGAGTGGCATCAAAACCCGCATTGGAGGTAATATTGGTTTCCCATTTACCCGCAGCATTACCAATAAAAGGAATGTAAAATCCTTCGACTGTACCTATGCTTGTACCATTAATATCATAATATGACGCTCCAGTACCGCCGCCAAATTGGGTAAACTGGTTGGTTGAGGAAATCCGCTGGTTACCCATTGATCCGTAGCTTGCCCGTACTTTCAAATCGGTCAGCCATCTTACATTTTCCATGAAAGATTCCTCTGTAATACGCCATCCTACCGAACCGGCAGGAAAATATCCGTACCTGTTAGATTCTGCAAATCTTGAAGATCCGTCTCTTCTGATAGTACCGCTTAAAAGGTATTTACCCTTAAAGTCATAATCAATTCTACCAAACTGCGAATAAAGTGCAGACTCATTATAAGGAGAGCCGTTAAGAGCATTAATGGTTGTACCTGTATTTAAATTGATATAAGATAAGTTGGTATAAGAATAATAACCAAGCCTGGTACCGGAAATAGATCTTCCTTTATCCGCAACAGACTCTATACCTGCCAAAGCCTGCACATGATGATTTCCAAAATTATTTTTATAGGTTATTTGATTTGTCCATGTCCATGAATTGTATTTACCAAAGCCTTCCTGGTATGTTTTATCTACATTGTTTTCAGATGATTCATATTCAAGTTTTGGATAACTATAGTAATTATAATTGGAAAGAGTACCTCCGAAACTGGTTCTGACAGTAAAATGTTGCAAAAAATCTATCTCAGCATACATATTACCAAATAAATTAAAATTCAATCCCTTGTCATTTTTGGAACGCTCCCGTACAGCCACAGGATTATGAGAATTACCAAGGTTGGCTCCAAGCGTTCCCGCCAAATCCCCATTAATATTCCGAACCGGAATAATAGGTAATATCCTGTATCCATATCCTATTTCCGTGCCTTCGCTATTAATGCCGGCGCTATTGCTTTCAGAAGCATAGATCTGAATATTTTCTCCTATCCTGATATTATTTTTTATATTAAATTCAGTATTGATCCTTGCAGTGTATCTTTTATAATAATTTTCAATTTGAATACCATCCTTATTTAAGTAGTTAAAGCTGAACATATAACGGCTTTTATCCGGAGATCCGCCTGAAACAGTTAAATTATGATTAACAAAAGGAGCCGTGCGGGTTAATTCTTTAAACCAATTAGTCCCTTGTTTATTTGCTTTTACTATCAGGTACGGCGTATAATTATCATCTCCCAATTTATTAAAATTCAAATCATACAGTGAAGGGTTAACCGCCGGATCGCCCTCCATTAAACCACTGGAAGTTCCTGCGAGAAGATAATCTGGCAATATAGGTTTTGGACCGCTACCATATTGACCGTGATTTAGATCCTGACCTGAATTTTTTAATGCTTGCCAGGTGAGATCCGCCTGTTCCTGAGGAGTAAGAAAATTAGAATAACCCTTACCAGGGTTTTGAGATCCATATTGCATACTGTAGGAAACTTTTGCTCCACCAGGTTTACCTTTTTTGGTGGTGACAATAATAACGCCATTTGATGCTCTTGAACCATAAATGGAAGCGGAAGCTGCGTCTTTCAGTACCTGCATGGTTTCAATATCTTCCGGATTAATTCCCAAAAGAGATCCGGCCGGAACCCCATCTACAATAAATAAAGGATCATTCCCACCAAAAGATGCAAATCCCCTGATCCTAACACTGGATACACTTCCGGGTTCATTATTTCCTATAACTGTTACACCCGCTACCCGGCCTTGCAATTGATTCTCTGCAGTTGTGGCTGGAATAGATTCCAAATCACTAACATTTACAACTGAAACTGAACCGGTTATATCTTTCTTTTTCTGGCTTGTATAACCAGTGACCAAAACCTCATCTAAAATAGCTGAGGATGGAGTAAGTGAAAAATTAATAATAGATTTATCACCCACTTCCATTTCAACAGGTTCATAGCCCACAACTGAAATTGAAAGAAACTGGCTTGAACTGGCTTTAATGGAGAAGTTACCTTCCGCATTGGTTTGCGTACCAATATTGGTTCCTTTCACCTGAACAGATGCCCCCATAATAGGCTGATTGTCTGTTTTATTGGTTACTTTACCCGTAACAGTTTTTTGGGCAAAAACACTGCTACTAAATAATACGAGCAGAGCAATAAACATGCTTCTGGCAAGACTGTTAGTTTTGGAATTCATATGCAATTAATAGTTAAGAGGATTATAAACTATCTCAAATATATGGGATATTTACAAATAATTAACTTTAATGCAACTTTTTTTAGAATGGTGAATGGGAGCTGAAATATTATTGATTTTGTTCTATACAATCTACAATTATATTGCAAACCTGTATTAATTCAGCTTCGGTGGTGATTAAAGGCGGCGCAATGCGCATACATTCCGGGGCAAATAAAAACCAATCCGTGATCAATCCTTGCTCAATACAACTCGCAATGATTTTTTTATTGAGTTCAAAACTTTCAAATTGAAGGGAAACCCAAAGACCCCAACTGCGGATACTTTTAATGGCAGGATGCTTTAAATAAGCCAATAAAATTTCCTCTTTCTGTTTAACGGAATGAATAAAATTTCCTTCCACTAAAACTTCCAAAGCAGCCTTACCAGCCGCACAGGAAACAGGATGACCGCCAAAAGTGGTGATATGGCCAAGTACCGGATTATGCGTAAGCGTATCCATCAGTTTTTTATCCGAAATAAAAGCGCCCAGGGGCATGCCCCCGCCCAATGCTTTTCCCAACAACAATATATCAGGTATTATATCAAATTGTTCGAAAGCCCATAAAGTTCCTGTTCGCCCAAATCCGGCCTGTATTTCATCCAAAATCAATAAAGCGCCGTGTTTACTGCATGTTTCCCTGATTGATTGCAGCCATCTTTTTCGAAGGTTTGGTAACACCACTCTCGGCCTGTACTGTTTCCAGTATCACGCAGGCTGTTGTATCATCAATGGCAGCAAGGGCGGCGTCACTGTTGTAATCATAATGATACACATCCGGCAATAACGGACGGAAAGCATTGCGCCAATATTCGTCACCCATTACGCTTAATGCGCCTTGCGTGCTACCATGATAGCTTTTATTAAAAGCAATCATTTTCGACCGGCCGGTAACACGCTTTGCCAGTTTCATCGCGCCTTCCGTAGCTTCTGCACCACTATTGGTAAAATAAACCGAATTTAATGAAGCAGGTAAAAGATCAGCAAGCATTTTTGCATAAGCGACCTGCGGCGTTTCAATAAATTCTCCATACACAATCAGGTGCATATATTCAGCCGCTTGTTTTTGTACCGCTTCCACCACTTTGGGATGGCTGTGCCCGATATTACAAACACTAAATCCAGAAATAAGATCTACATATTCTTTTCCTTCCTTATCGTATTGGTAAATGCCCTTTGCTTTTACAATTTCCAGCCCTATAGGAGCATCTGAGGTTTGAGCAATATGTTGCTGGAAGAGTTGCCGCTGATTCATACACACCGTATTAAAAATGGTTGATAAAAAAGAAATGCAAAGTTAATTGAAGTTGCTTATTGACAGTTCATAATGACAAGGGAGCAGCAGGGAGAACCAAAAAGATAAACTTTTTCCCATTTTGTGTAAAAATGATTAATCAGGCATACTGCATGCAGCTTAATAGATATTCTACAGATGAAGCGCTGCGGGATGAAAGCGGAAAGCCCGGTGAAGATTTGTGCATGGCTTTGTGCCGGACTTGTAGCGGACAGCCCGGACTACTGTTGAATATTGAAGGGAACGATGACAGTCCCAAAAACGTTCATCATTTTTTTTATGTACTTCAAAAGGAAGTGATCATTAAATAAAACAAAGGAAGTGAGAAAAAATCCCACTTCCTTTCACAATATTAAATATACGTAAGCCTCAATTTAAAAATTATACTTCAAACCAAACTGCGCCTGGAAACGGGAGTTGATGGGATCAACCGTATAATACTTTCCTGTTGATGGCGGTGGATTAAAGTTGAATGTTGGAACATAATTTGCCTTACCCGGCGCCACACCATTTGCATCCGTTGCAAACTTCAGCAGGTTAACAGTGTAGTTGTTGGTGTTGGTAACAAAACTGATATGTCCCCAATCATTATTAAGCAGATTCAGCACATTAAAAATATCCAGGCTAACCTGCAATGAACGCTGTTTATTATTCCCTTTGAATTTGAATTCATGCATCAGCTTCATATCAAGATTATGATTCCAGGGGGTATGCGCGGCATTTCTTTCAGCATACTGACCTTTCCTGGTTTTAAGATATTTATCCCCTTCGATCACCTTACTTAAATCTAACCACTGTTGCGCGGCAGAATAAGTAACCACGCCATTTTTCACCACATCCGCAAGGTTTGCCTGCGCTTCGTTGGCTGGAATAAAAGGAAGGTTTGCATTAGCTGCATTATTGAAAGGATTGGGGCTTGAAGAATAAACAAAACTGTAAGGACTACCAGACTGACCAGAGTAAAAGAATGAAAGGGATGTTACATTTTGCGTATTCCAGTTTAAACCAAAGCTACTGGTTGCTACAATGCGATGGCGAAGATCAAAATTGGAATATCCTAACTGGGGATTGTTTGGTGAAACAGCCGGATTTACTTCATAATTGGACTGGAAGGAGTTTCTGATCCCATTGCTTACATCTTTACTCATTCCATAAGTATAAGCCACACTCCAGTTCAGATTAAGCGAATGATTGCCCACCCGGATATCATTGGTAAACTTAGACAACTGCGCGGTTAAATTATACCGGTAACCTTCTGTAGTATTCGTTAAAAGATAGACGTTGGAAAAATCATTATTTACTTTGCCCGCTAAATAAACCGGGGATTCAGTAGGTCCGCTGGTGAAATTAGTTGCAGAGTCTTTTATATTGATCTGTTGAAACTTAACATCGTACAACGATTTGGTGTACATCGCATCCAGTGTAAGTTTATAACCTTTACCAAACTTAATATCCGCTGCAATGTTTGAACGCCAGATAGTAGGTAATTTGAAGTTGTTGTCAACAATATCCACTTCATGTGTTTTAGTAGATCCTGAACCACCATGCGCATTCAATGTATCCCTCAGCTTATTAGGATCCATAGCTAAAGGAACTTCGGTACCTGAAGCAGGTTTGTAGTCAATGGTACCATAATTCGTACCGCTTAATGTATAGGCATAACCCAGCCATGCAAATGGCATTCTACCTGTAAAAATCCCGCTACCGCCTCTTAATACCAAAGACTGGTTGCCATTGACATCAAAATTAAAACCCAACCTTGGTGATAAGCTTGCCTTACCCAGCCATTTGTTGTTAAACTGGGACCAGCTTGTATGGCTATAAGTAGGATTGTCAGAAACATAATCTTGCGTATTGGTAATAGCAGGATCCAGGGAAGGCTGATTGGGTACATTGGAATAATCAATCCTTAAGCCTGGTGTCAACTTAAACTTTTTGTTTACAGCAATTTCATCCTGGGCATATACGCTGAATAAATTTACTTTATAGTTGCTTCCGGGAGCATTATCATACAAAGTTTCGCGGTTGTTTTTGGCTCCATCATAAGTATAGGCGCCACGGATACGGCTTGGCTTATCATTAAGAAAATCCTGTAAAGATGCATATTCCCAACGGCCATTGAAGGAGTTTATAAAACCATATCCCAGGTTATAAAATTCATTGTGCGTACCGAAAGTGAACTTATTAATTCCGGTGCTAAATGTAACATTATCTGGTAAATTCAAATGTTTTCTGCTTCATGTTATATACTGAAGCTTCCCGCCAGGTGCCCGCCCATACTTTACCACCGTTAATATCCATAAAAGGAGATAAAGTTCCTGGGAAATCCCGGTATTCATGCACATTGATATAACTTAATATAAGATTGTTGCTTACGCTGTTACTGAATTTTGATTTTAATTCAGCTACAAGATTTGTATTTTTTGTATGCTGCGTGAAATCTGTTGAAGAGAACTGGAAATTCGTGGAAGAACGCTCTAAATTATTACCATTTCCATTGGTATAAATTCCTCTTACAGTAAGGGTGTTTTTATCGTTGATATTCCAGTCCAGACGGCCGAAAAATTTATCGCTGTTTGTAAAAATTTTGTATTGATCGTAAGTGCCGGGATCATAATTATATTTCGTTTTCAATTGATTTCTGATTGCCTCTGCATCAGCTATGGTAACAGCAGCGCCGGGATCTCCGGCATTAAAAAAAGTAGGTTCCTGGCGGCGGGTGCTTTCACCATTGATGATAAAAAATAATTTGTTTTTAATAATTGGACCGCTTAACGTAGCTCCATATTGATAATCATAAAAATCGGAACCCATTTTGGTTTTCAATCCATCCACGCTTTTGCCTACTAATGACTGGTTGCGGCCATAACCATATACAGAACCATGAAAATCATTTGAACCGCTTTTGGTAACTGCATTTACGCTACCACCGGTAAAGTTTCCGAGTTTTACGTCATACGGACTTAATTGCACCTGCACTTCCTGAATAACATCCAGGCTATAAGGATTGGTACGGGTACCCGCACCGGCAGCACCTGACTGACCGCCACCACTAACACCACCGGCCGAATTACTGAATCCGATCGCATCATTGTTGATAGCGCCATCCAAAGTGATGTTGTTATACCGGAAGTTGGTTCCGGCAAAGGAGTTATTATTCGATTGCGGGGTAAGCCTTGTAAAATCGCCCAGGCTTCTGCCTAATGTTGGTAGCGTATTCAATTGCGCCCGGCCTACGGTAAGGCCAGATGCTGAAGCCCTTTTGCCATTCGACATGATAATCACTTCCTTTAACTCCGAACTGGCTGATTTTAAATAAATATTCAAATCAGGATTATCACCCAAAATCAGGTTAAGATCCTTTAATTCTTCTTCTTTAAACCCAACAAAAGAAACTGTTATGGTATAAGGGCCGCCTGCCTTTAAATTAGGCACAACAAAACGACCTTTGCTATTGCTTTGAGTATTAGCAACATGGCCCGTAGGTAGATGTTTAATAGTAATGGAAGCGTTGGACACAAGCATTCCGCTTTCGTCTGACACAGAACCACTTAAGGTAGCTGTTGTTTCCTGGCCAAAAACTGAAGAACTAAAAATTACTGAGGCAAATACCAGCAGCATTAAAATACGTTGCATTTTTCTAATTTTATGCAAAGCACCAGCTTTAATATTACGAAATTGTTAAGCCAACATTACCTACATGTTAACAAATCAAGGCTTTGTTAAAAACCTAATTAACTTTCAATAATGAATGGTAATATTTCGGGGCTTTCATCGTCCGTTTCATTGTTCAACTGCAGTCCGGGCTGTCCGCTACAAGTCCGGCACAAAGCCCTTGCTCAAAGCTTCACCGTGCTTTCCGCTTCCATCCCGCAGCCATTGGGCAATAGAATATCTATTGTACAACTACTTTACAACTGCTGACAATAATGATTCCCTTTCCAATGAAATTTAGTTAAGTGCTTGTTCCGTAATACATTTTGCTGGAACGCTTTGTGTAAACATGAATTGTGATTGCACCATACGTTCCTTACGGAACGTATGCGCTTTTCTAAATCTTAACTACCAACGACACATTCTTACGGAACGGGAATGACCATAGGACACTAAATTTTAAATCCCAATTCTATATCGTTTAGTTAAGCTGCAAATAAATTTCATTGCATTTTTTGATATTGGCAAGTCTGAAACCCGATGCGCAGGGCAATGCTTATTAATAAATCCATTGCATTTTTTAATATTGGCCCGTAGGGTCAATATGTCGGTAGCAAATAAGATGGTGTATGAGTTTTTGCTCTGTAAGGGCAAAAGAATGGCTCCAACAGAATGAATGAATTTGTATTTGCCTATGGGGCAAAAGGGACGTTGTCATTTATCTGCTCTACCGACCTCAATCCCCTAACGGGGCATCAATCGTGCCGGTTAGCAGTAAACGCCAGGTCCCATTCAATTGAGGGAAGTGTAATTATTAACAGCCCATTGAGTACTTTTATTGATAAGGATTTTACGACAGCACCCGTACTGCAATTGTACAATTGAACACGATAAGTACCATTCTGCATTCCCGGAACAGCAATCTTTGCTCCGGAAACAGCGGCGGGCGTTACTCCCTGATGATCTTGTAAATATTTCCAATTATATTGATTATTCAAAATCCAGCCTGCAGCTTTTGAATTGTTTGCAGCCTTTAAAACATAACTGCTTAACGGCGATCCCATACCAGTGAAAGTATAATTTGCAATACCAATCCAGTCTGCGCCCGAATTATCAACTTTTATAGAATGTTGCCCTGCCGGCACATCAATGGAATAAGTTGAATTTTTAGCTGCCGCCTGGCTTAATACCAATTTTCCATCCAAATAAATATCAATAACCGGAGCATTGGCCGCATCGCTTGTTTCAATTTTAAACTTTGCTGCTGCAGGATAATTTACATTAAAAGTCGGCGGATTCCGGTATTGTGTATTTGATTGACTTCCGTATAAAAATTGTCCCAACTGGTTAGCTTTCGGATTCATACTACCTTCCTCATCCATATTAAATACCGACGCTGTAGCAGCGCCCCAGCTCTTACCGGGTGTTAAGGATAAATCCGCATGGCCACCACCCTTTATAGTAGCGGAAATATTTTTATAATTATCCTCTTTTAATGAAAGTGAATTAATTAACCTACTCAAAGGCTTATAATGAGCATATAGGTTATTGGGATCAATATAGTTATCCCACCACCAGGTCATCGCCGTGCCCATGGCTCCGCTAAATGCAGTTGCCCAGATGCTGTTGTGAATATAAACGCCTTCAGGATCAATAGTTCGCAGTGCAACATTTTGAGCATTAATTCCAAATTCCCCATTCAAAGTTGGCTTACCATATTTTAATAAATAATCCCTGCTGCCTGCACTTAATAATTTTTCCGGGATTAGAGACACCCGCATAATAATGCGTTTGGGTAAAATCAATATCTTCAAGGTTCCATGTACCGGCATCATTGTGATCATGGGCAAAACTGGTTGTTACCAAATGTTTGTTTACATCAATATTTTTTAAAAAAGCCGCCATTTCTCCATGCCAGTTCTTTACATCATTTTTATGCGCTTCGTATTGATCGGTCCACTCCACTTCATTGAACAATTCCCAACTCATGATATTCTTTGAATACCCATATCTTGCCACTATATAACGGATTCGGTTTTTGATCAGATCTCCTGGCAGTTGCATTGGTAAAAAAATCCCAGGTATTATTGCAGGGGCCGCCATTAGCCGCATTATAAGGATTGTCCTTCCATTCAGGATTTACACCGGTGGATACCTGGCCATGATGATTGAGACAAAGCATCATGTACACGCTTTTTTCTTTACAATATTCCAATAACCAATCCAGGTAAAACGCGGAAGATTGTTTGTATTGTTTTAATCCTTCAAATCCGTTTTTACCATTTTTCCACTCAAAACCAAAGCTCCAATCGGGCATCCACAGTCGGATAAAATTGCCGCCGTTGTCAGTAAGTTTGGTTAACCATTTTGTATAATCATTCACCACATTACGTTGTTGCCAGCACATATTTTCTCCTACCGGTATATATTGCGTGCCATTATCAAAACTTAAATAATTAGTCGCATTTTTTCTTACAAATCCATTGGCAGATTGATCCGTACTTGTAAACGATTTTTCAGGATAAATGACTTTACCTTCTTTATTGGTACAACTTAGCTGGTAAGCATATTTTCCGGATTCCACCGGCGTGTAACGAACGCTAAAATTCCCATTGCCAATACTGTTGATCGTGCTATCTGTTGTAAAATGGTAGTGTTCCATGTAAAAGCCATCCACCGTATCTTTTTTGCCGGAAGGTGTGGTGAAAATGCATTGCACGGCAATATCATCATAATCGTATGCATTGGCATATCCTGCAGTAAGATCAATTTTTAATTCAAATTTTTCCATTTTTTGAATAGCATTGCCATTCGGTGTAACGGATCTAAATGCCGGAGCTTGTGCTTTTATGGTACCATATTCAAGTGTGAATAAAACAAATAGGGCAAAGCAGCGGGCAATTTTTCTCATAAGACAGTTATTTGCGAAAGGATGTTGATAAAAAATCTAAAAGTCAAATATATCAATAAGGCTCTCGCGGGTTACATAGAAAGTTTTATAAGATTTCCACCCTTTGTCCCAATAAGATTTTATTTCCCGTACAGGAATTTCGTCCTGCCAAAGCAGTAACTGTTCTTTTATGCCGGTGCCTTTTGTAAACACAATGGTATAGACATCTTCCTTTTTGACCAAATCGGTAATGGCATACCCATTCTTAAGATACTTTTCCACCTCTTCGTTGTCCCACATCTCAAAATCAAAATTTACTATTTTTTGGTCGTCATAATTTTCCTTTCGCATTCCGATTACCCATCGGTCCTCACCATAAGCCATAGAAGTAATAAACTTTTTCTCTTTATATTGTTTTTCTATATCTGCTTCGGGAAAATTCCGGTTACTAAATACCACCTCCGATTTTCCTGCACCCAAATTACTTCCTATCCAGGACCATTTGCCATGACCATAAGCCACGCTGGTTACATTATTTCTACTGCTAACATACTCCTCCATATCCTTCCACATCTTATCATACGCATTGTAATTATAAAGCCCCCGCTGGCTATAGGAAACCCCCTTTGACATAATAACGAAAATCTCTTTTTCATGAAGATTAAGCGCCTGGTGGGTATAACGAAATCCCTGCTGGTATTTACTGTACAAACCGTCACTATCTAATTTATCCCCCCGGAACCAGTATTGTTCTCCCAGCTTCAATCCCTTTGTAAACAGCATTAACCATTTCCCCTTTTTTAAACGCTCACCTGCTTTATTAATATAAAAACTTTGGCCGTTTAGCTTAACCTCAGCCTCCCCATTATTATACGAATAGGCTTTTTCATAGACGGGTTTTAAAATCATATTGTTTCTATTGTCAATAAAACCCCATTTTTTATTTACTGCAACTGCTGCAAGCCCATCCGAAAAACTGCCGGTCTGCTCATATTGAAAAGGAATCTTTACATTTCCCTTTTTATCAATAAATCCATATTTTCCCTCATACTGTACAGAAGCCAAATCGCCGGAAAATAAGCTGGCTTTTGTAAATTTAAAGGGGATTACCTCATTTCCCCTTTCATCCAAATAACCAAACAACATGGCGTCAACGCCGCCTTTACCGGCTACGGCAAGCCCCCCTTTAAAATGATCAAGGAAATCATACTGATGCGGAATAATGATTTTTCCTTTATCAGTAATCATCCCCCATTTTCCCTGCAATTGGGCTGGAGTATATCCATTCAAAAATCCATACTTAAACGCTTCATACTTTAGAGGAATAATAATTTTACCTTGCTTATCTATGTATCCATATTCTTTTTTATTAAGAGAAACCTTAGCCAGCCCATTCTTAAAATCATCGGCCGATAAGTACTGCACAGCTATTACCTCCTGCCGCTTTTCATTTAAAAAACCATACTTCCCCTTGTATTTCACTTTCGTCATACCTTCACTGGTGCCTTCTTCGGAATCATAGGGATTATCACTGGATTGGCTGTACACATTTATTTGAAGAATAAAGCATAAGCAGAATAGAAGAGATCTCATTTAATGTTGGATTTTGGGTTAAGTAAGAAACGAATTTATTTAAAAACTATAATGAAACTTAATATTGACACTTTCCCAGGCGTTTTCTTTGTCATTTTTTGCAAATCTTTTTGAAATGATACATCAACAGGCTTAGTTCCGGGATTTTTGAAGATTTTAATAATATATTACATACTTCTCTTCCATCAACAATTTAATTTAATATCTAGGATAATTCGATAATTAACCTGATAACAAATCTATCCTGCTAACTATAAATTTCGGGTAATTACATATCTTCGATTTATAACTTTATAAATATATGAAATATAGAAGTTTCCTACCCCTGTTCCTTGTCTTTTTTATTGCATTGGCGTCATGCGATAATCCACAGGAATCAAACATCACTCCCATTACCAATCTTATCCCAAAACCGGTATCCGCAACAGCCGGGGAGGGGGAATTTTCATTAACAGGTCAAACAGCCATTTACGTACAAAGTACAGCACCCGAACACCTGCAGATTGGTCAGTTTCTTGCTGATAAATTAAAACCAGCTACCGGATTTGATTTAAAAGTATCCTCTACTGAAGAAGCGCCAAAACCAGGAAATATTTATTTAGCGCTTGCCGGTAATGATTCTGAACTGGGAGAAGAAGGGTATGAACTTACTATTAGTAAAGACCTGGTAAAGCTTACTGCAAATAAACCTGCAGGATGGTTTTATGGAATACAAACCATCAGGCAACTATTGCCAGGGAAAATTGAAAGCACCACTGCTCAGAAAGGTAGTTGGAAGTTAGCGGCAGGTACCATTCGCGATTATCCGGCCTACGCTTACCGTGGCGCCATGCTGGATGTGGCGCGCCATTTTTTTAGCGTAGAGGATGTAAAGCGCTATATTGATCTGATCGCTATTTATAAAATGAATACACTGCACCTGCATCTGTCTGATGACCAGGGCTGGCGCATTGAAATTAAATCCTGGCCCAACCTGACGGCTCATGGCGGCAGTTCGGAAGTAGGTGGGGGAAAGGGCGGTTTTTATACACAGGATCAATACAAGGATATTGTAAAATATGCCGCGAACAAATATATCACCATCATTCCCGAAATTGATATGCCTGGTCATACCAACGCCGCCCTGGCATCATATCCTGAATTGAACTGTAATGATTCAGCAACTCAGCTATATACCGGCACCGAGGTTGGTTTTAGCTCCTTATGCACTAAAAAAGAAATCACTTACAAATTTGTTGATGATGTTTTTCGCGAACTTTCTGAAATCACTCCCGGTCCCTGGATACATATTGGCGGCGATGAAAGTCATGCTACAAAAAAGGAAGATTATATTCCATTTGTAAACCGGGTACAGCAGATTGTAAAAGCACACGGAAAGCAGGTAATAGGATGGGATGAAATAGCGTTGTCCACCTTACAACCCAATAGCATCGCTCAATATTGGGCGGAAGCGGACAATGCGAAAAAAGCGGTTGAACAGGGCGCAAAAATCCTAATGTCCCCTGCAAAAAAAATGTACCTGGATATGCAATATGATTCCACCACAAAGCTGGGCCTGCATTGGGCTGCTTATATAGAAGTGGACAGCTCATATATCTGGGATCCGGCCACGTTGGTGCCGGGCATAACAAAGGACAATATCATTGGTATAGAAGCGCCTTTATGGACGGAAACCATTACTAACATGAAAGAGATAGAATATATGGTTTTTCCACGCATTATCGGGCTTGCCGAAATCGGATGGTCTCCTGCCACAGGCAGAAACTGGGAGGAATATAAGGTGCGGTTGGGTAAACAGGCCCCGCGTTTAAAAGCGCTTAATGTGGATTTTTATCAGTCTAAACAAGTGCCTTGGGAAGAGTAGGCTGAATTGAAAATTGAACGTTAATTCCCGATGCTATGACTTTAGTATCGGGAATTTCAATTTATAGGATTAGACGAGTCGTTATCCAGTATGCCACTCATTTTTCATCTGCTTAACCCCTTATTAATATTGACTTCTTATATTTGAATGGGTCCCCAAGGGCTGGCAGAAATCATGATTATTTAAAAGGCCCATGCAACCATAATGAGTCGCTCATTGAGGTTATAGAAACTCCGTTCATTTTCTCTGCAATAATCCTTCTATTAAAACATCTTATTAGACCTTAGTAACAAACGAATCCTCAACTCAAAAACACCTTATTACTTTATTAAGAATTAAATATAAAAATTGAATACAACAACCTTTACATTTATTCTGATTACTCAAAACAGATTACCTCTTATTCAGGAAGTAAACCGCCAGGGAATTGAAAAATACATTTAAGAATTGTTAACAACAATCATACAAAAATGCACATGTACATTTTCTAAAACGCTTAAGTGGAAAATAAAGTAATAAGGTTTTTGAAATGAGAAAGAATGCGGTTACTAAAGTTATAAGGTTCAACTTGTTAACCTAAAAACTAATATCGAGTCATTATGCAAACACATCAATCATTCACTAAATTCCGGAGGGCGCTTTGTAAAAAACACGAATAAAGAAACTAACCTCTAAAATATTAATTATTATACCATTCGGTTTTGTTTATAATAAGCACAAACATTATTCACAATACATATTTCGCATTTGGGCTGCGGCCGGCAGATCTCGCGGCCATGAAAGGACAATGCCATACCAATTTCCCAGTCTTTTTGCGGAATGAGTTTCATGATCTGCTGTTCTATTTTCTTTGGATCTGTACCCGTAGCCATACCCAATCTTGGCGCTACCCGCACTACATGCAAATCAACAATTACACCTTCAGCAGGATAACCGGCTTCGCGCTGAATAACGTTGGCAGACTTCCGGCCTATGCCGGGCAATTTTGTAAGCTCTTCCAATGTTTTAGGAATTTTGCTATCCTCCTTAATGGTTTGCGACAACTGGGTAAGCCATTTGGCTTTATTGGCATAATTGCGCACCTGGCCGATATAGGGATATAGCGCTTCCGCTGTGGCATTGGAAAGGGCGCTCATATCGGGAAAAGCCTCAAATAATTTAGGGGCGATTTCATTTATATGCCGGTCCGAATCCTGCGCGGATAAAATAACCATTACCACCAACTGGTAAATATTCTTATATTCCAAAGGATGCTTTTTGCCTTTATACTTCTCAAGTAATGGCTGGATGGCTTCGGGCCAGTTAATAGTAGACATATATAGAAATTAAGAAGATGAATTTACATTAATTAATTCTCATCAAACCTGTGAAGTATTGAATAATTTATCTACAGGCAATTAAACACGGTAAAGACCTCACAGGTTTTTATAAAAAAAACTGCTCAAACCCTTACCGGGCCTGAGCAGTTAATTAAAACAAATAATATTCAGCAAAACTTATAATTCTCTTTCACTTTACTATCTAAAAATGCAGAAATCTATAAATCAGAAATCACAATTTAGCTGCAACCCATGCTGTTACCGCAGTTTAAGCATTTATAACAGGTTCCGCTGCGCAAAGTAATATGCCCGCAAACATTACAGGCTGGCGCATCGCTCTGCATGCTTTGTGCAGCTGCATTCAGGGCATCCAAACCAGATTCTGCTTTTGCAGCAGGCGTTTTTTGCAATTTCTGCGGTTGTACAGAAGGCTGCGCCGCATTTGCCGCAGGCGCTGTTACACGCATACTGCTTAATGCCGGTTTTTCTGTTAGCTCATCATCATCTTCATGCCCCAGGTTTCCAATTTCAGGTCTGTCTATCACATGAACAAGATCAGTCCGGTCTAAATATTCATATGCCAGGCAACGGAATACAAAATCAACCAATGAAGTGGTGGTTTTGATATTCGGATGATCTACCATACCGGCCGGTTCAAACTTGGTAAACACAAATTTTTCTACAAACTCTTCCAATGGAACACCATATTGCAAACCAACAGAAATAGCAATGGCAAAACAGTTCATCAAGCTACGGAGTGTTGAACCTTCTTTTGCAAGATCAATAAATATTTCACCCAATGTTCCATCACTGTATTCACCGGTACGTAAAAATAATACCTGGCCACCAATCTTTGCTTTTTGAGTAAAACCTCTTCGTTTTGCGGGCAATGTTTTTCGTTCAACAATACGTGAAAGCTGGCGTTTTAATGTGGTATCACTGCTTTCCTGCATGCGCTTGTGTAACTTCTTCCAGTAACTCATCCACTGTTAATTTACTCAGGTCAACAATATGCGTTTCCGGCTGTTTTACGGAAGATTCCTGTTCAAGACTGGCGTTTTCCGTCTTTTTCTTTTTATCAGATTTATTGCTCAATGGCTGTGAAAGTTTGGAACCATCGCGGTATAACGCATTTGCTTTCAATCCTAATTTCCAGCTTAACATATAACAGTCTGCAATTTCTTCAACGGTAGCTTCGTGCGGCAGGTTGATGGTTTTGGAAATCGCACCGCTTAAAAAAGGCTGCGTGGCTGCCATCATACGGATATGCCCATGTGCATGAATATAACGTTCTCCTTTTTTACCACATTTATTGGCGCAATCAAATACAGGTAAATGTTCAGGTTTCAGAATAGGCGCACCTTCAACGGTCATTGTTCCGCATACATAATCATTGGCCGCTTCTATTTGCTCATCGGTAAAACCTAATGCTTCCAGCAGGTTAAAATTCCAGTCATTATATTGTTCTGCTGTAAAACCTAATCTTTCCAGACAGGCTTCACCCAAAGTAAATTTATTGAAAATAAAACCAATTTCAAAAGCTGATTTTGCAGCATCATTTAGTTTTTTAATTTCTTCCGCCAAAAATCCTTTTTCACTTAAGGTTTGTGAATTGATAAAAGGTGCACCTTCAAAACTTGCGGCGCCTACTGCATATTTTTCAATTGCTTCCATTTCTTTTTCTGAATAGCCGAGATTTCTCAATGCCTGTGGTACAGATTGATTGATGATTTTAAAATAACCACCGCCGCTGAGTTTTTTAAATTTCACCAAAGCAAAATCAGGTTCAACACCGGTTGTATCACAATCCATTACCAAACCAATTGTTCCGGTTGGAGCAATTACAGTTGTTTGCGCATTGCGATAACCATATTTTTCACCCAATTGTACTGCATCATCCCATGCTTTGGTAGCTGCTTTTAATAAATAATCCGGACAATATTTTGCATTGATTCCCTGAGGTTTTATTTCCAATCCCACATAAGCATCTTCCGCATCATAAGCAGCTGCACGGTGATTGCGCATCACACGCAGCATATCTTCTTTATTTTCTTCATACCTGCTGAATGTGCCGAGAAAAGAAGCCATTTCTGCCGATGTTTTATAAGCAACCCCGGTCATGATGGCGGTAATAGCGCCGGCAATACCGCGCGCCTGTTCACTGTCGTAAGGAATGCCGCTTACCATTAGCATAGAACCGAGGTTGGCAAAACCTAAACCTAGTGTTCTGTAATCATAAGATAACTGCGCTACTTCTTTGGAAGGGAACTGTGCCATCAGCACAGAAATTTCCAATACAGTTGTCCATAAACGGGTAGTATATTCAAATCCTTCCACATCAAAATGATTGTTTGATTCATTGTGGAATTTGCGCAGATTTACGGAAGCCAAATTACAGGCTGTATTATCCAGGAACATATATTCCGAGCAAGGATTGGATGCATTGATACGGCCACCTTTCGGGCAGGTATGCCATTCATTGATGGTGGTATCGTATTGTGTTCCGGGATCGGCGCAGCGCCATGCTGCATAAGAAATCTGGTTCCATACTTCACGGGCAGGAATTTTCTTCATCACATGTCCATCGGTTCTTGCTTTCAGTTCCCAATCTCCATTCTGCTCCAAGATTCTGAAAAATTCATTTGGAATACGAACAGAGTTATTTGAATTCTGGCCGGATACAGTTAAATAAGCCTCCCCTTCATAATTACTGTCATAACCAGCGGCTATCAGTGCGCCGACCTTTTTTTCCTCTTCCACTTTCCAGTTGATGAATTCCATTATTTCAGGATGATCCAGATCCAGGCAAACCATTTTAGCCGCACGACGTGTAGTGCCTCCTGTTTTAATGGCGCCTGCAGCACGATCGCCTATTTTCAAAAAGCTCATAAGGCCGGAGGAAGTACCGCCGCCACTTAATTTTTCACCTTCACCACGAATCTGTGAAAAATTAGTACCTACACCAGAACCATATTTAAAAATGCGTGCTTCACGGATCCACAGATCCATGATGCCGCCTTCATTTACAAGATCGTCCGTAACACTTAAAATGAAACAGGCATGCGGCTGAGGTCTTTCATACGCGTTTTCGATTTTTTCAATTGCCCGTCAACAGGATCTACATAATAATGCCCCTGCGGTTTGCCAGTAATGCCATAACTTTCGTGTAATCCGGTATTGAACCATTGAGGACTATTTGGGACACATGCCTGGTTTAGAATGCTGTAAACCAACTCCTCATAAAAAATTGCCGCATCTTTTTTTGTAGCAAAATAACCATAACGTTCACCCCATACTTTCCAACAATTAGCCATACGATGGGCTACCTGCTTTACAGAAGTTTCTCTTCCCAGAGAACCATCCGGCTGCGGCACGCCGGCTTTGCGGAAATATTTTTGCGCCAGAATATCAGTAGCAATCTGGCTCCATTGTCTGGGAACTTCAACGTTTTTCATTTCAAATACCACTTCTCCATTGGGATTGCGGATGATACTGGTACGATAATCATATTCAAAGGAATCAAAGGCGCTTTGCCCATCGCGGGTGAAACGGCGTGAAAAAGAAAGGCCTTGATTTTGAGAAGATTGTTTAGCCATATTGGATAAATTTATAAATTTAATAGTAATCCGCCAAGGGCTTAACCAAACATTAGCGGTTAACGAAAATATATTTCTATCATCAAATGAACACAATTGAAATATCAACAAATTGTGGAAAATATATGTCAGGATTTATGAACGGCTTACCTGAAGCAGGTTTGATTATGATTTAAATAAGTAAATATTTATTTTTAATGGTTTATAAAATTTATTGGTTAAATTTTTGTAATGGTTCTAGTTAACAGTCATTTATTTATAATTAACCGACAATTTAATTTCAGCATTAAACCGCAAAAAGCAAATTGATTCTGCTATCAGTAAACTGCCTGATATATGGTATTTAAAAATAAACTGATTAAACAAAAAAACTTTTTGCATTTTTGCAAAGAGCATCTATACTTATTTGCATGAATCATAAGCTATACAATCAATTTAAAGAAAGAAAAGGACTGGGGCGAAAATCGTTTGCCGTTCTGATTGATCCGGATAAAATTGATACTCCCGGAATGGATCAACTGATTACGCTGGCAACGGATGCCCGGGTGGATTATTTATTTGTCGGTGGAAGCCTGGTTATCGCCAATACCCTGGATGAATGCATTCAACAAATAAAAGCCTCCTGTGACATACCGGTCGTTTTGTTTCCCGGTTCTCCTTCCCAAATAAGCAAGTATGCTGATGCACTATTATATCTTTCCCTGATTTCGGGCCGTAATCCCGAGTTGTTGATCGGGCAGCATGTGATCAGCGCTCCATTTGTAAAACAGAGCGGACTTGAAATAATGCCCACCGGTTATATGGTTATTGATGGTGGCGCTCCTACCACCGTTTCTTATATTTCTAATGCATCTCCCATACCTGCGGATAAAAATGAAATTGCGATGTGTACCGCAATGGCCGGTGAAATGCTGGGTATGAAGCTCATTTTCATGGATGCGGGCAGTGGCGCCAAAAGACCGATTACAGAAACCATGATAGAGAAAGTAGCAGCACATATTGAAGTGCCGCTGATTGTTGGCGGTGGTATTACGGATCCTGAAAAAGCTTATCGCAATTGCAAAGCAGGCGCTGACCTGATTGTTGTTGGAAATGCAATTGAAAAAGATCCTTCCCTGATAAAAGAAATGGGCGATGCCATTCATTCTGTAATGGTTAAAGCCAATTGACCCTTATCAGTTATGGTTTGATTGTAATCGGACAAGTCCGGGAGCGATTGCATTTTATTTAGTACATTTATGAAATGGACTCTTCTGCTCACATATCTGAAATTCAGCTTTTCAATGCCTTAAAGGAAAAACTGGGTGAAGCCCAGGCAGAAAAACTTGTCGGATATGTAAAATCGAAAGTAGAAGAGGAAGTAAGGAGCCAGCATTCAGAAATTGCAACAAAAGACTTTGTAAAAAGTGAGATTTCCGAAGCAAAATTCCAGATTATTTTATGGGCTTTTGTATTTTGGGCTACTCAATTAATTGCCATTTTTATGTTTCTTAAATTTTTCATTCAGTAAAGACAATGAGCAATTCTGAATGAAAAATAAAAAATGAAATAAAGGCTGATAGCTAATAGCAGGACTCATATATCACAAATCATATATCACAAATCATAAATCACAAATCATAAATCACAAATCATACATCACACCTCGCATCTCATCTCAAACTCTTCGTATCCACCCTTGATGGCGTATCTTTTCCTTCCACAATACCCTTAGAACTTATTGCAATCGCTTTAATGATCTCCGTCATATTTGCCAGATCCAATGTTTGTACTTCATCACTGGGTTGATGATAATTGGGTTCATTATCCATTTTAGAGGTAGAAATGGTATGCGCAGGAACACCTAAGCGAGCGAGCGTAGCATTATCCGAACGATAAAATAATTGTTCGGCAGTATATGGATCAGGATAAAATTTGAAACCGGAACCTTTTAAATTCTTTTCCAATATTTCACCCATATCCGTTTTACCATACCCGGTAATAAAAGCAGAATTTTTTCCCCATTTACTATCTGTCCCTATCATTTCAATATTAAACATGGCAGCCACCTGATCAGGATTCAATTGACGGGAAAAATACTGCGACCCAAAGCCGCCGATTTCTTCTGCTGTAAAAGTTACAAATATTAAACTGCGCTCATTATTCCCCAGAGCTTTAAAATATTTTGATAAAAGAATTACGGCTGTTACGCCGGCGGCATCATCATTAGCCCCATTATAGATAGAATCGCCGTTTACTGGTTTCCCGATACCGAGATGATCGTAATGGGCCGAAAAAATAACAAATTCATTCTTTTTGGATTTTCCTGGAATCATCCCTGCCACATTTGCCAGCTTTTGTTCAACAATTGTATGTTCTGCTTTTAAAGAATACATACCCGGAAGTTCCTTGCCAACTATAAATACAACGCTGGAATTGGATGGAAAAAGTTGTTGCCTGAAATAAGCCAACCTGCTAAAATCTTTCTGAAAAGAAGGATCCACCAATACCAGGTAATTTTTTCCTGAATGGATGTATTGTGATGCCATAGAAAATAAGGAAGCGCCGGCAGGTATTTGTACCATTTCAAATCCTGAGTTTTCAGTAATGTCAAGCTTTGGCACTGTAGTTACAATCATCACATGCTTTTCATCAACAGGTTTGCCATTGATACTACATTCAAGGCTTAAGGGTTTTGGCGATACCAGGCTAAATGATTGCATAAAGTCCTTTGCTCCATTTAATGGTTTGATACCGGCTTTTGAAAATTCAGAAGCAATGAAAGCTGCTGCTTTATCAATACCTGGAGTAAATGTTTTCCTTCCCTGCATCTCATCGGAAGAAAGAATTGTTTCAATACGCTCAACTTCATTTTTATTAATGATCGCATTGATATTCTGGGCGGATAAAATTTGGGTGTAGAGCAATAAAAAAACAAGTAATAATTTCCTCATGTTATATGTTATACTTTGTAATTGGAATAAACCAGTTAATTTTTAGAGAATTTGTATTTTGCTCAATAAAGAGAAAAACGCTGATGCCGCAAAAGCGGGACGACGCAACAAAAGCATCCTGGCAGCAATGCTGCCGGCTCAAAAAAATCTTTTTTTGTTTTTTGTTATCAGCTTTCTGCTTATAGCTATAAGCTCATCATTTCTTTAAACTTAACCGTCTGGCGACGGCTCACTTCTATTTTTTCCCCGCCTTTTAAATCAACCAATAATCCACCATTAAAATAAGGTTCTATTTTTTCAATCCAACGTAGATTAATGATATTTTTCCGGTTGGCTCTGAAGAAGATCTTATCATCCAATCTTTCTTCCAAAGCATTCAGGGATTTTAATATCAGCGGTTTATTAGTTCCAAAAAATACTTTAGCATAATTTCCCACGCTTTCAAATAACCGGATTTCCGAGAGTTTCACAAACCAGCAGCGTTCACCATCTTTTACAAATACCTGGTCGGCATCTGTAAGTGGTCCACGGTTTAAAAAACCATTCATGGCACTGCTTTCTTTTGTTAGTTCAAACTGTACCTTATGAATGGCATCGGTAAGCCTTCCCGGCTCAATAGGTTTTAGCAGGTAATCCAGCGCATTCACTTCAAATGCTTTTAAAGCATATTCATCATAAGCAGTTGTAAACACTACACGTGGAGCTTTTTCTAGGTATGAAAGCATATCGAAACCCGTTTTACCCGGCATCTGAATGTCTAAAAAAATAAGATCAGGATTCTGCATTTCAATTTTTTCAATGCCTTCATCCGCATTAGCCGCTTCATCTATTATTTCAATATCAGAAAAGTCCTGTAACATTTTTTTTAACTCATTGCGGGCGAGACGTTCATCATCAATAATGATAGCTTTTATGGGCATTTGAATAACTTTTTTTTGTAAAAATATTGGTTTCTATTATTGCATGGGCATCAATACCTGCGCTTCTACCAGGTTTTCATCGCAGTTTTTAATGAGAAAATCCGCTTTAGATCCATATAATAAATACAAACGGTTCTGTGTACTGATAATCCCAAATCCATCAGGATTGATGCTACCATTTAAATTACCCGTGTTTTGCACTACCAATTGCAACCGTTGGTCTTTAATCCGTGAAATGATTTTGATTTTTCCACCCACCACCTGTTTACTGATTCCGTGTTTAATAGCATTCTCAACCAGTGTTTGCAACATCATCGGGGGAACGGGCTGCTCCAGAGTATCTTCTTCAATATCGTACTGCACCTGTAACCGGTCTTCAAAACGTATATGTTCCAAGGCAAGGTAATCTTTCACAATATTCAACTCCCTTTGGAGTGAAGTTGTTTCCGATTTTTCAGCCTGCATACTGCTGCGCAAAATATTGCTTAATTCCGTAATTGCGGTTCGCGCTCTTTTTGGATCTTCATCCACCAAAGCCCTGATACTGTTTAATGCATTGAAAATAAAATGAGGATTGATATGCGCTTTGATGGTTTTTAATTCCAGTTCTTTTACCAGGCTTTCGAGCCGTACTCTATCCAATTGCTCATTGCGGCTTTTAACAATATAATGATAGGTAAAATAAAGTAAATTCCAAATAAACACAAATAAAAATGTACCAAAACTCGCATACAACACTTTATCAAATAAAGAGTAGGATTTCATCCTTTCGCCTTCAAATTGAAGATAATATTCTGTTTCCACGGAAAGAAAAGAATAGATAAAAGCTGTTACGAAAGTAATGATGAAAAGATTTTTAATCTGGGCGGTGAGCGGGAGGTTCAGAATTCCAAACCATCTGATCAATAAACGCATCAAATGTGTCAATACAAGCCCGATAAGGGCGTCTATAAATAACACTTCATAAAAATGAGGCTGCTCTTTCGTTCTTAAAGTCAAATAAATTACGATCCACACAATACAATATGCAGTCCAGCCACCAATCTGACAGAGCCAATATGGAGAGATTTTTTTTAACATTGTATTCTCAAAATTAAGGCCGTTTTTGATGTATCCGGAAATATTTTGATCAAAGGCAAAAGTTAGGTTTATCTGGTATAATAAGCATAAAAATTTGGGAGAGTTTTTCTTTGAAATTTATTTTATTTAAAGGGAAAAAACATATGAATTTAAGAATCTTAGGATAGAAATAATTTTGGCTGATTAGAATTCTGCAATCACGCGGCAGGTTTTTTGTAGATGATTACTGTCGAAACATTTTATTTGAGCAAATCCTTATTGAAAATCGTTAATTTTACCGCTTAAATTCGCTGAAATGGAGATAATTCCCGGGTCTTTATTAAACATAATTAATTCTCCTGATGATCTTAAAAAATTAAGCAGGGATCAGTTATACCAGCTTTCTGATGAATTGCGTCAATATATCATAGATGTAGTAAGCGTTCATGGTGGCCATTTTGGAGCCAGCCTTGGTGTGGTAGAACTCAGCGTCGCTTTGCATTATGTTTACAATACTCCTTACGATCAGCTGGTATGGGATGTTGGTCACCAGGCATATGGACATAAAATTCTAACCGGCCGCCGGGATAGTTTTATCACCAACCGTAAATACAACGGACTAAGCGGATTTCCCAAACGCAGTGAAAGTGATTATGATACTTTTGGCGTAGGACATTCTTCTACATCCATCTCCGCTGCACTGGGTATGGCAATGGCGGCAAAATATAAAGGCGAAAACCGCAAAGCCGTAGCAGTAATAGGCGATGGCGCCATGACGGCGGGAATGGCTTTTGAAGCATTGAATCATGCGGGTGTTGCAGATGCTGATATGCTGGTTATACTAAATGATAACTGCATGAGCATTGATCCCAATGTGGGTGCTTTAAAAGAATACCTGACTGATATTACCACTTCCCCTACCTATAATAAACTTAGGGATGATGTATGGAATTTGCTGGGCAAATTGCCTGTAGGAAAACGCCTTTCGCGGGATATGGCCAGCAAGCTGGAAGCTGGTGTAAAAGGAATGGTAAGCAGAAGCAGCAATTTATTTGAATCGTTGAATTTCAGGTATTTTGGCCCGATAGACGGTCATAATATCAGCAAACTGGTAGATACTTTAAAAGATCTGAAAAATATTCCCGGTCCTAAATTGTTGCATATCGTTACGGTAAAAGGTAAGGGATATTCTCTTGCTGAAAAAGATCAGACCAAATGGCATGCACCCGGTTTATTTGATAAGGTAACCGGTGAAATTTATAAGAAAAAATTCGATATTCCGCAGCCACCAAAATACCAGGATGTATTTGGCCATACCATAATGGAACTGGCTGAAATGAATGATAAAATTCTTGGTATTACACCCGCTATGCCAAGCGGTTCTTCACTAAAATTTATGATGGAAAAAATGCCGGAACGCGCTTTTGATGTGGGTATTTGCGAGCAGCATGCCGTTACGCTCAGCGCCGGTCTTGCCACGCAGGGCATGCGGGTATTTTGCAATATTTATTCTTCTTTCATGCAGCGTGCCTACGACCAGGTAGTGCATGATGTGGCTATACAAAACCTGCCGGTCATTTTTTGCCTGGACCGTGCCGGTCTCGTTGGTGAAGATGGTCCTACACATCATGGAGCTTATGATATTGCTTATTTCAGGTGTATTCCAAATCTTGTTATCAGCGCACCCATGAATGAACAGGAATTGCGCAACCTGATGTACACAGCCCAGTTAGAAACAACACAGAGCCCATTTGTAATCCGATATCCACGAGGAGAAGGTGTAATGCCGGAATGGAAAAAATCCTTCGAAGAAATTGAGATTGGGAAAGGACGTAGATTAAAAGATGGTAAAGAAATTGCAATTCTTACTGTTGGCCATCCGGGTAATTTTGCTGCTTCAGCCATCCGGGAATTGAGAACAGAAGGTATTGATCCTGCGCATTATGATATGCGTTTTGTAAAACCATTGGATGAAGATCTTTTGCATGAAGTATTTTCCAGATATAATAAAATACTGACTGTGGAAGACGGTACTGTAAAAGGAGGATTTGGCAGCGCTGTTTTAGAGTTTATGGCTGCTAATCATTACAAGGCCGATGTAAAAATCCTGGGTATTCCGGATAGAATTGTGGAACATGGATCACCTAAAGAATTATACAGGGAATGCGAATATGATGCTTCCGGGATAGCAGAGGCTGTTAGAAAAATGACTGCATTGAGGTATCAGGTATCGGGTGTGAGACGGAGCTTTGAGCTTTGAGCTTTCAGCTATGAGCAACGCTCACTCAGCGATTTAATAGCTTTTAATTTTTTAATTCTTAATTTTTAATTTATATCTTCTTCGGGCCTTTCTTCATTCCATTCTACAATAAAATTATTTTTTCCTTCACCAATAAGTATGGACATATATTTCAATTGTATCAACTCGAGCATTGAAAGAAATAAAAATATCGCATGAATTTTATCCGTGCAGATCTCAAATATTTTTTCAAATGAAACGGTTTTGTTTTGTTTTACCACATCCAGCAGGTGCTGCCTGCTTTCTTCCATTGTATAATTGTACTGCACAACCGTATGCACCGGCTTATTATTGCGTTCCTGAACACGCTGCATAAGCCTTTCAAATGCTTTCATAATCTTGAAAAGCGTTACAGTTTGAATCTCCGTGCCTTCAGCCGCCTCTTCGCCAATATGCGATAATTCGGTTTGCAAATTTCCCCGCTTCATCATTAGCATACGTTCAGCTTCCATTTCAGCCAGTTGTATTGCCGCTTCTTTAAACTTTTTATATTCAAGAATTTTATCAATCAGTTCCTGTCTCGGATCCAATTCATTCCCTTGTTCATCCAATTCTTTTCTTGGTAATAACATTTTTGCTTTTATGCGCATTAATGTGGAAATAAACAGGATGAATTCACTGCTTAATTCAATATTGAGCTTTTCCTGTTCGCTGATAAAATGGAAAAAATCATTGATGATCTTTGTAATGGGAATATTATAAATATCAAGCTCATCCCTTTCAATAAAAAATAGCAACAGATCAAAGGGACCTTCAAACTGATCAAGTTTAATCTGATAACCGGGAGCACTCACTGATAAACTTTTTATTAATAAAAGAAAAATCCCGGCGCAATATGAATTACCGGGATTAACAAAGATATTATTTCTAATTTGAAGTAAGCGATTTTCACCTGTTTCTGAGGGAATCGCGTATTTCCATTAACAACTTTTCTGTTGGGGTTACTTCAGGTAAAGGCGCTTTTTCCTGGGCTATTTTTTCCGTATGGCCAGTTCTCAACTTATTCAATCCCCTTACAAATATGAAAATAATAAGCGCCAAAATAAGAAAATTGAGTGCAACGGTAATAAAATTGCCCCAGGCAAACACAGGACCTAATTTCTTTGCATCCGCCAAAGCCAGATGATAGGGTACCTTATCAGAAAGGGGAATATAGAGATTACTGAAATCGGCCTTGAAAAAAATTCCTACCAGGGGCATTACAAGATCATTGACAATTGAATCAACAATTTTTGAAAAAGCAGCCCCAATAATAACGCCTATTGCAAGATCCATGGCATTACCCTTGATAGCAAACTCTTTAAATTCTTTTATGAATCCCATAGTTGTATATTTTATTTCAGGTAAGATATAAAAAAATAACAAATAATTAATTTATTTCTTCAAACCTGGATACCGCATTTTCATTTCTTTCAAACAGGAATGCAAGGAATTTGCAATAATGTACTCTTTATACCAATTTTGATCGGAGGGAACAATAGTCCAGGGAACTTTGTTGCAATGAGTAATACAATCTTCATATGACTTCATATATTTCTTCCAAAGTTTGGATTCTTCAATGTCGTTCTCATTGTATTTCCATTGCTTGGTCTTATCATCTAGTCGTTCACTCAGTCGTTTCAACTGTTCTTCCTGCGAAATATGAAGATAAAATTTAAGAATATGAGTTTCATTATGGTTTACTAACAAAGATTCAAAATCATTAATTGCTTTCATCCGCATCATGGCTGTTTCATCCGTTATCATATTATGAACACGCGTTACGAGTACATCTTCATATTGGGACCGGTTAAAGACCTGGATCATTCCCCTGGCCGGAGTATGTTTATGAATCCGCCATAAAAAATCATGAGACAATTCTTCGGCAGTAGGAACTTTAAAAGACTGTACCTGTATGCCCTGCGGATTGAGCGTATTGAAAACACGCCTGATGGCACCATCCTTGCCGCTCGCATCCATTCCCTGCAGTATGATGAGCACCGCTTTTTTAGACTCGGCATACAGAAGATTCTGCAATTCATCCAATTCCTGAACCAATTCTGCGGTTTTTTGCTTAATATCTTCCTTATCGGAGTCTTTTGGCGCCCGCGTGGAAATTTTATCCAATTGAATGTCTTTCATACCTACAGGTTTAATCTGAAGAATTTGTCGAATAAGATCTGTTCAAATACTTCTCACTGATTTTTAAGGGTACAAAAAGAAACAAGCTTCAAAAATGTATTTTGACTTATACTTTTTTAAAAACCGTATCTCGTGGAAATTATAAGCTGAGAACAACATCATTACACCGCCATCATTTCTTTTTCTTTTGCAGCCAGATGTTTATCCACTTTGAGTATATATCGATCTGTTATTTCCTGGGCGATTTTTTCCGCGTCTTTGGCAACATCTTCACTCAGGCCATCTTTCTGCATTTTTTTAATTTCTTCTATGGCTTCGCGACGGATATTGCGAATAGCCACTTTCGATTGCTCGCCTTCATTACCCGCTTTCTTAAATAATTCTCTTCTGCGCTCCTCTGTTAACGGAGGGAGAAACATTCTAATCTGGTTACCGTCATTTTGTGGAGTAATGCCAATATTGGCTGCCATGATGGCTCTTTCAATGGCTGCAAGCATCTTTTTTTCCCAGGGTTGGATGCTTAAGGTGCGTGCATCCAGAACCGTGATATTTGCCACCTGGCTTATGGGTGTTGGGGCGCCATAATAATCAACATAAATACCCTCAAGCATTACTGGAGAGGCTTTTCCGGCTCTTATTTTTGTGAGTTCTGCTTCTAAATGATCAATTGCTTTTTGCATTGATGCTTCAGTATCCTCCAATATTAAATCCAATTCTTCAGACATATCATTATGTTTTATATCGCGGCAAATCTAATAAACAAATAATTATCCGCTTTATTAAAACAGGAGTACTGAAAAAGAATATTCAATCTTGTTCCATTTTTGCAGGCTGCTGTTGTTGTTTATGATTAAAAACGGAAACCGAAGCAGGCATTCTATTGACCTCAATAAGAATATTTTCTGCTTTTTGTTTTCTTACATGTAGTTGAGAGGTTGATTTAAGGAGGTTTAAAATAAAAACACCTGTAAAAAACAAACTACATTGTATGAGGATCACCCAGGTATTACCCAGGCTCTCAAGAAAAAAAGAAAGCAGACCAAATACAAGACTACAAAAAGCGATGGTAAGCGTAGTGGTTTTATGAGAAAAGCCACGGTCTAAAAAGAGATGGTGGACATGATTTCTATCCGGAAAAAATGGAGAACAGCCGCGTGAAAGGCGGATACAAAATACTCTCAAGGTATCCAATAACGGGATCATTAGGATACCAAACCCTACGGCAGGTGAAGCCGATACGGGAATTACTTTGGCAAAGGGAGCTTCTTCAATAAAATGAATCACGAGGATGGCATTTACAAGTCCCAATAACATAGATCCGGCATCACCCATGAAAATTTTAGCCGGATTAAAATTATAAAAAAGAAAAGCTCCTATACTTCCGGCAAGTGCAAAAGAAAGAATGGTAAATGAATGATCTCCATTTATAAAGAACCAGCTACCAAATATAAGCGAAGCAATCAATCCAATACTACCCGCCAGACCATCTACACCATCTATCAGGTTAAAGGCATTAATAATAACAATGATAGTAAAATAGGTAAATAAATAACTTGACGTTGTATCTAATTGTCCAATACCTAAAAACCCATGCAGATTGGTGATTATCAGGTTGCTTTTAAAAATAAGAATGAAGGCAACTACCAACTGACCAATAAATTTTTTAAGTGGGGAAAGTACCATAATGTCATCCCCTATTCCTAAAAAGAAGATGATAAAAAAAGACGCAATAAAATATTGAAACTGTATAAATGCATCATCGGACGTAAAATTGAGTAAAAGGCTTAAAATAAAACCTATAAAAATGCCCATTCCTCCTAAAAGCGGTACAGGATCCTGATGGATTTTTCTTGCATCAGGAACATCATATAATTTTTTTGCTTTTGCAATAAAAATAATAACCGGAATGGCATAAAAACTTATAAAAAACGATATTAATGTACTTATTATGATTTGCTGCATACAAATAACTTTGTTTTCATTTAGCAAGTGGCTGCTTGCTTCAGTGAATTTTCAATATTTTTTTGCAAAAAAATATAATATCATAAAGTTAACAATTTAGTAAAGCTATAGGAATCTTTATTATTTCATGGAATGAATTTTAAAAATCATATAGGTTTTAACAAATAAAATGCTTTTTATCCATTATATTTCGCCACCGCTAATAGTTTAAAAAATTAACATATTTAAGATCATCCTATTGACTTTTATAAGAGCTATAAAAAGATAAATTCGCTGCCCGCATTTAAATAATTTTTGAACTTAAATATTTATACTTGATTTTTACAATTCTAAACAACAATTAAACTATGGCCGATACTTTAGCGCTGACCAAAATGGCAACACAGGTAAGAAGAGATATTTTAAGAATGGTTCATGCCGTTCAGAGTGGACATCCGGGAGGTTCCTTAGGTTGCACCGATTTCATGACCGCTTTATATTTTAATGTGCTTGATCATAATCCGGACTTTAAGATGGACGGTATTGGAGAAGATCTTTTCTTTCTATCCAATGGACATATTTCCCCGGTTTTTTATTCGGTATTGGCACGTTCAGGTTACTTTGATATTGCAGAGCTCGCTAGTTTCCGGAAAATTAATTCCCGTTTGCAGGGACATCCTACTACGCATGAAGGTTTACCAGGCATTCGCATTGCCAGTGGCTCTCTTGGCCAGGGTATGAGTGTGGCTATTGGCGCTGCTTTAAGTAAAAAGCTGAATGGAGATAACAATACGATCGTATATTCTCTTCATGGAGACGGCGAATTGGATGAAGGTCAGAACTGGGAAGCCATCATGTCTGCACCGCATTTAAAAGCGGATAACCTCATTGCCACGATTGACTGGAATGGCCAGCAAATAGATGGTTCTACAGACCAGGTAATGAAATTGGGAGATCTGAAAGTGAAATTTGAAGCCTTTTTCTGGAAAGTACTGGAAATGGATGGCAACGATATGGATGAAGTAATTGCTACTTTAAAACATGCAAGAACCTTAACCGGAAAAGGAACGCCTGTATGCATCCTCATGAAAACTGAAATGGGAAAAGGAGTTGATTTTATGGAAGGAAGTCATCAGTGGCATGGTATCGCTCCAAATGATGAACAACTTGCTAAAGCCCTGGCGCAACTTCCGGAAACTGAATTTGGAGATTATTAATTGATTCTGTTAATAATAATAAATTAAATCTTTATCGGCTGCTATTGTACTATCAATAAAAGTGCAATAGCAGCTTTTTTTATTCCGTTAGCTAAAACAATAACAACGATATTCAACCGCCGGATAATTTTCTCCAATACTTATCCCACATCAATTTCCGTATTATCTCCAATACTTAAACTCCGGCTGGAACCTTTAATACTTACATCGCTTCCAATAAGGGAATTATCTATTACCAGTTCGGAAAGATGCGTGAACGAACCAATAATGCTATCCCGGACAGTTGAATTTTTAATCATGGAATCAGCGCCTATGGAAACATGCGGACCAACAATCGCATTCTTAAGCACGCATCCCGGTCCGATACTTACAGGAGGGATGATTATGGAATTTTCTGATAAAAGATTTTCATGAATTTTACCACCGGATTTTTTCAAAAGCGTGGCATTACTTTCAAGCAAAGTTTCTTTTTTACCGCAATCGAACCAGCTTTTAACTTTAAACGATTTAAACTTTGTCCCCCGTCGGATCATACAATCCAATGCATCTGTAAGATTGTACTCACCATAGCTGCGAATATCCTCTTCGAGAAGATAATAAAGACATTCAAATAAAACAGCGGATTCTTTTATTTTATACAATCCTACCAGGGCCATATTACTTTTTGGAATAGCCGGCTTTTCTACTACATGTTCTATATCTCCACTGTTCGCATCTATCTCTGCCACGCCAAATCCACGCGGATCATCCACTTTTTTTACCCCCAGCATATTGTATGGACTATCAAGTACTTCCTTTACATCGTATTCGCAAATTGTATCTCCCAGCGCTATAAATACTTCATCTCTTCCCACAATAGAGCGCGTTAGCTCAATTGCATGAGCCGTTCCTTTGCGCTCGTTCTGATAAATAAAATGACACTCCAGGTCCGGGATAGGTTTGTTTTACATAATCCTGAATTTTTTCGCCCAGGTATCCAACAATAAAAATAAACTCCTGGATGCCTGCATCGCGCAATTGATCCACAATAAAACTCAGTATGGTTTTACCGGCAATCGGCAATAAGGCTTTTGGCTGGGTATAAGTATGTGGCCTCAATTTGGTGCCAGCGCCAGCAACAGGAATAATAGCTTTCATTTTACGATTGATCTTTTTCAATTACCTTCTCTCAGTTACCCATTAAAAAACAAAAGGGCAATCCGGGCGGTGAAAATAGTAAAATCCGGGCTCTCCACATCAATGACCATTATCAAAAAGTATTTACAGCGCAAATCTCTTTGAATATGATAAAGTTCACACTAAAAAATTAAAACTCTGCATTAATCCATTGGCTACAGCAATTGAACCAGTATTTTTGCCGAAAATTAATAGCTCATGCAAAGGGATACTTTGGTATTTGATCTTATTCGTAAAGAACTGGAACGTCAGCGTCATGGTATTGAATTGATCGCTTCTGAAAATTTTACCAGCCTGCAGGTAATGCAGGCCATGGGAAATGTGATGACAAATAAATATGCGGAAGGATATCCTGGCCGCCGTTATTATGGTGGATGTGAAATAGTAGATCAGACAGAACAATTGGCAATTGACCGCCTAAAACAAATCTTTAAGATAGAATATGCAAATGTGCAGCCTCATAGCGGTGCACAGGCAAATGCAGCCGTAGCATTGGCCGTTTTGCAACCGGGCGATAGCACACTTGGCCTCGACCTGAGTATGGGCGGACACCTAACGCATGGTTCGGCAGTAAATTATAGCGGAAAATTGTATCAGCCGCATTTTTACGGCGTAAAAAAAGAAGACGGACTGGTGGATTATGATATGATGGAAGTAAAAGCGCGTGAAGTAAAACCCAAATTGATCTATTGCGGAGCAAGCGCCTACAGCCGCGACTGGGATTATAAACGCATCCGCCAGATAGCAGATGAAGTGGGCGCTTTGGTAATGGCTGATATTGCACATCCGGCGGGATTGATTGCAAAAGGATTATTGAATTCTCCTTTTGAACATTGCCATTTTGTAACTTCTACCACGCATAAAACCTTACGCGGTCCAAGAGGTGGCATTGTAATGATGGGAAAAGATTTTGAAAATCCGTTTGGTCTGAAAGATAATAAAGGCAATATCCGCATGATGAGCAATCTGCTGGATATGGCTGTTTTTCCGGGAATACAGGGTGGTCCGCTGGAGCATGTAATAGCGGCAAAAGCTGTTGCATTTGGAGAAATATTATCTGATGAATTTACTGAATATGCAAAGCAGGTTGTTAAAAATGCACAGGCAATGGCAAAAGCATTTGTGGAAAAAGATTACAATATTGTCAGCGGTGGTACAGATAACCATCTGATGCTGATCGATCTTCGAAATAAAAATATCAGCGGTAAAAAAGCCGAACAGGCACTCGGATTAGCGGATATTACTACCAATAAAAACATGGTTCCTTTTGATGATAAAAGCGCATTTGTTACATCCGGCATCCGCGTAGGCGTTCCAGCCATTACTACACGTGGTATGAAGGAAGAGCATATGCAGTTCATTGTAAATGCAATAGACAATGTTTTAATGAATTCTGCCGATACCGTATTGATAACCACCGTTAAGAATGAAGTGAATGCATTTATGCAGCAATTTGAGCTTTATCCTGAAATGGGGTAAATAATTTGGTCATTAGTCAAGGGTTACATTATTCAATTGCTACATTGTTGGCATTGTTTAATTGTTAAAAACCCTTGACTAATTTTGACTTCACCTTTTACCTTTCACCTCTTAATGACAGCATTCGCCGCAATCCATCCGCTGGTCCAGGCATGTTGAAAGTTAAAGCCGCCGGTAATGCCATCCACATTCAAAATTTCCCCTGCAAAATACAATCCCGGAAGCAGTCTGCTTTGCATGGTATTGGGATCAACCTCTGTTAGTTTAATACCCCCACAAGTAACAAATTCTTCTTTAAAAGTTGTTTTACCTTTTACTTCAAAAACCTGTGCAGTAAGGTTTTGAATGAGTTTATTTTGTTGTTTGGCCGGCAATTGCGACCAATACAATTCTTCATTTATTTCAGACTCCTGCAATAAATAAACCCATAAACGCTGCGGAAGGCCAAAAGGGTTTTTAGATTTTATCAAATGAGTTGCATATTGATTTCTAAAACGTGGCCACTCCTGTTGTAAGCTTTGTTCATTAAAGTCCGGAAGCCAATTTATAAGCGCTCTAAAGTTGTATTGATTTTCAGCAAATTCCCTTGCGCCCCAAGCCGATAAGCGCAACACAGCCGGTCCGCTAAAGCCCCAATGCGTGATTAACAATGGGCCTGAACCATTAAGCTTACTGCCTGTTATTTTAACCACCGCATTACTTACACTGATCCCCATCAATTGTGTGATGGAATTGTTCGGAACATTAAATGTAAATAAAGAAGGTACTGGTTCTTCAATGGAATGGCCAAGCTGCTTTATCCATTCATATTGCGCTGATTTTGGAAAACCGCCACTGCAAATACAAACATTCTCTGCAACCAATTTTTGATCTTTTCCATTTGAAATAAAAAAACATTCATCAATTTTAGACAGTTTTTTCACATCAAAATTGAGCCTTAACTCAATATTATACTGATTCATTTCACGAACCAGGCAATCTATAATCGTTTGTGAATTATCAGTAGAAGGAAACATTCTTCCGTCGGCTTCAGTTTTTAATGCTACGCCACGTTTTTCAAACCACTCAACAGTATCGCGCGGATTAAACTGATAGAAAGTTTTTTTCAAAAAATTCCCACCACGGGGATAATTTTTAATAAGTGCAGAAAGATCATAACAGGCATGTGTAACATTACATCGTCCACCGCCGCTAATTTTTACCTTTGATAAAATTTTACTGCTTTTCTCAACAATAAGAATCTTCAATTCCGGGTTCAGCCTTGCCGCATTTATAGCACAAAAAAAACCCGCTGCACCACCTCCAATTACAATAAGTGAATAATTATTGGCTGTAGAAGTCATTTCACTGGTCATTGGGAGTCATTGGTTATTTGAAGTTATTGAAGTCATTGGTTATTAAAAGTCATTGAGTGCTATTGGTCATTGACTAAATGACTATTGCTCCAAATGACTAATGGATCATGTAACTATTGACTTTAAAATGACTAAATGACCAATTTAACCCCGGAATAATAATTGGTATTTAAATTAATATTTGCCTGCTCGGCCTGCTCAATTTCTGTATAATCAGATAAGATTAAAGCTTTGCCACGTTTAATACAAACATCATGTTCAAAGTGCACTGAAGGCTTTCCGTCTCTTGTCCGCACAGTCCAGCCATCATCTTCAGTAAAAACTGTTCTCGATCCAAGATTGATCATAGGTTCTATTGCAAGGACGGCATTTTCCTTTAATTTCGGTCCATTGCCCCTTTTACCATAATTAGGAACCTGGGGATCTTCATGAAGACTTCTTCCAATTCCATGGCCAACCAATTCTCTCACCACTCCATATCCATGCTTTATCTCCGTATGTTCCTGTATAGCATACCCGATATCTCCAATCCTGTTTCCTGAAACCGCTTTTTCAATGCCTTTGTATAATGATTCCTTAGTTATCCGCACCAGCTTCAATATTTCCTCACCCACTTCTCCTACAATAAAAGAATAAGCATGATCACCATGCCAGCCGTTGAGAATAACACCCATATCAATGGAAACAATATCGCCATCTTTTATAGGATTATCATTTGGGAAACCGTGCACAACAACATCATTTACGGAAGCACAAATAGTGTAAGGATAACCATGATAATTAAAAAAAGACGGAACTGCATTATGGTCTTTTACAAATTGATAGCATATTTTATCAATATCCAATGTAGTCATTCCAGGTTTGAGTGATCTGGCCACTTCGGTAAGTGTTTTGCTTACAAGCAAAGCGCTTTGTTTCATTAAAGCAATCTCTGCATCTGTTTTATAATTAATCATATGAAATCTCCTGCTCATTTATTAGGATTAAAGAAAATACTAAGACGCTGCATGACTGTAATTATTTAAACTATTTCAATATGCCGGGCTTTTGCTTTATCCTTCAATTTTTTATTTTAAAATACTGTTCTCCGATAAGTTATGGGTCAAGGTTTGTAAAAAAACTAAAAATTCTCAATATGAAAAAACCTGCCAGGAGCGGCAGGTTTAATTCTAATATTAATATTTATTAATTCTCCCGTTATTAGAAACCAACTGAAGAGGTTTGTCTTCCCTGCACACGTCCACCTTTCATTAAACCATCGTATTGTCGCATCAGTAAATGCGTTTCTATTTGTTGTAATGTATCTAATATTACAGCAACCATAATCAATAAAGAAGTACCACCGTAGAAAGAACTGAAAATACCTGGTTACACCCATTCTTTGTGCAAATCCTGGAAAAATACCTACAAAAGCCAGAAGAATAGCGCCAGGCAAAGTGATTCTGTCCATGATAGCGCCTATATAATCCGCCGTGGGCTGACCAGGCTTAACACCTGGAATAAACCCGTTGTTTCGCTTCAGATCCTCCGACATTTGTTTTGGATTGAAAATAAGTGCGGTGTATAAAAAGGTAAATGCCACTACCATTACAAAATAGATCACCATATACCAGGGATTACTGTGATCGCTGAATATCCCAACAATACCTGATTTTGATTCCAGGTTGGTAAAAGAAACCAGGGTTGGTAAAAACATGATCGCCTGGGCAAAAATGATCGGCATTACACCTGAACTGTTTACTTTTAAAGGAAGAAATTGACGTGCTCCACCAAACTGGCGGTTGCCAATAATCTGTTTTGCATAATTAACCGGAACTTTTCTTACACCTTGAACCAGTGCAATCAATCCCATAATGATTGCGATTAAAATGGCAATTTCAATTAAAAATATCAATAAACCACCGCCGCCTTTGGCTTGTTTTGCACTAAATTCCTGTATCAATGCCTGTGGCAATCTTGATAAAATACCAACCATAATGATGATGGAAGTACCATTACCCAAACCTTTATCCTGAATTTTTTCACCCAGCCACATTACGAATAATGTACCAGCTGTTAAAAGAATAATGGTAGAAACAAAGAAATAAGGTGCAAATGCAGGAATAAGCGCTTCGGCATAGCCAGGGCTATTTAAATAAGCCACATAAGCGCCTGCCTGGAATAAAGTAACCAATACGGTTAAATAACGGGTCCATTGATTGATTTTTTTCCGGCCGCTATCACCTTCCTTCTGAACCTTTTGCAACTGAGGAACCAAAATGGTCATTAACTGCATAAAGATAGAAGCGGAAATATAAGGCATGATACCAAGCGCAAGAATAGATGCCTGTGAAAAGGCGCCACCTGCAAACGTATCGAACAAGCCTAATAAACCATTGCTTTTGGTATTAGCAGCCGCCGCCTGTATAAGATTGGGATCTATACCAGGTAAAACAATATGGGTACCGAATCTGTATGTTAATAACAAAGCGAGCGTAACAAGAATTTTATTTCTTAGCTCCTCAATGTTCCAGATGTTTTTAACTGTTTGGATGAATTTTTTCACAAATCTGAGATTATAACTGTAAAAGCATTTAAAATCAAAAAGACGCATCTTCGATGCGTCTGGCAAATATCGTTAAAATTTACTTCACAATTTCAACTTTGCCGCCAGCCGCTTCAATAGCAGCTTTTGCTTTTTCACTGGCCGCATTGACTTTAAAGTTTAAAGTAGTGGTTTTTAATTCACCATTTCCCAAAATCTTTACTCTATCTGTACGGCTGATCAAACCATGAATATATAAATGCTCAACGCTAAATTCTTCGAAAGCATATTTTTCATTCAACTGCTCAATCTGACCCAGGTTGAAAACTACATAATCAATGCGGTTGATATTTTTAAAACCACGTTTTGGTAATACTTCTCTGGATAGGCATCTGACCACCTTCATGCGCATTTTTTCTCTGATAACCGGCGCGGCTCTGACTACCTTTATTACCTTTTGTAGAAGTGCCACCTTTACCAGATGCTTCACCACGACCTAATCTTTTCTGTTTGTGTACTGAACCTTCAGCAGGTTTTAAATTGTGCAGTTTCATATTATCGATTTTTTACTCAACGGGGAATCGCCCCTCGCTTGTTATTTAAAAATTTAACTCCGGCTTATTTTATTCCGGATTAAGCAGTTTCTACTTCTGCTGTTTCCACTTCTTCTACTTTTACCAAATGGCTCACTTTATTCACCATTCCTAAAATCTGCGGAGTGGCTACCACTTCTACAGAGGCATTCAATTTTTTTATTCCTAAAGCCTGAATAGTGAGTTTTTGACGCTCTGGCGTATCAATAGCACTTCTTATCTGGGTAATTCTAATTTTCTTCATGGTAAAGACATTTTTAGTTAATGGATTATCCTGTTGAATAAACGTCATCAACTTCGTCTGGATTTTATCCGTTAAATACTTTCTTTAATTTCAAATTGCGAATTTTTGCAATTTCCACTGGTTCACGTAAAAGTGTAAGCGCCTTAATAGTTGCTTTCACCACGTTCTGAGGGTTTGCAGATCCCAGGCTTTTGGCGAGTACGTCGGTTAATCCGGCGCTTTCCAATACAGCACGCATGCTACCTCCGGCCAGTACACCAGTACCGTGAGCCGCAGGCTTTATTAAAACAATGGCTGCGCCTTCTTTACCAATCTGGTCATGTGGAATGGTACCATGCAATACAGGAACTTTTACCAGGTTTTTCTTTGCATCATCAATACCTTTGGCAATTGCCTCCTGTACTTCTTTTGCCTTACCCAATCCCTGTCCTACAACTCCATTTTCATTGCCAACCACCACCAGGGCAGAAAAACTGAATGTACGACCACCTTTTGTAGTTTTTACTACGCGATTGATGGATACAACTTTTTCTTTTAAATCAACGTCCCCACCGGCCTTTACTTTATTTACGTTTATTTTTGACATTTTAAAGAATTGCGATTTTAGATATTCATAATTTTTTCAGGTTACCGGCTTAATTAAAATTCAAGCCGGCTTCACGTGCACCGTCTGCAACGGCTTTTACACGGCCATGATACAAATAACCACTGCGGTCAAATACTACCTGTTTAACACCAAGTTCGGAAGCTTTTCTTCCAATTTCAGTTCCAACCAATTTGGCTAATTCAGTTTTATTTAATTTCTGGGCTGCAATATCTTTCGCACGTGTAGAAGATGCTGCAACAGCGTATTGCCATTCTCATCATCTATCAACTGAACATATAAATCTTTGTTGCTGCGAAACACGGATAACCTGGGTTTCTGTGCACTTCCCACTATTTTCTTACGAATTCTGTAGTGGATATTTTTTCTTCTTACAACTTTAACGTCCATTGTATTTTATTTGAATTTTCCTGATACTGCCAGGAAACTTTGTCTTCAGTTCCAATAAAGGAGTTGAAGCATTTATTAATAATTAAGTTCAGCTTCTGTTTAATTTTCAACAGGTTATTTACCCGCTGATTTACCTGCTTTACGACGGATGAATTCTCCGGTATAGCGAACACCTTTTCCTTTGTATGGTTCAGGTTTACGCAGGCTTCTGATTTTTGCCGCAACCTGACCTAACAATTGTTTATCAATTCCTTCTAAAACAATTTTAGGATTCTGTCCTTTTTCGGTAATGGTAGTTACTTTCAATTCTTTTGGAATTTCAAATATCACATTATGAGAGAAACCTAAAGAAAGATCCAATGTATTTCCCTGGTTGGCCGCTTTATAACCTACACCTACCAGTTCAAGATTCTTTTTTGTAACCTTCAGTAACACCTGTTACCTGGTTAGCTATTAATGAACGGGATAAACCATGCAATGCACGATGACGGATTTGCTCAGTAGGTCTAACTACATGAACAAGACCATCTTTCACTTCCACTTTCATATCCCTGTCAATAACCTGAGTCAATTCTCCTTTTGGTCCTTTAACGGTAATTACGTTGTTATTTCCTACTGTTACAGTAACACCTGCAGGAACCGGAATCTGCTTTTTTCCTATACGTGACATAATTAAAAATTAAATTTATTATATAAATATCAGGTTATAAGTGTTCAGCCCCGTATAGAGGGCTTAAATCGTCATACAACCCATGTCTGAAAAACCAGTTCATTAGTAAATATAGCAAAGCACTTCGCCACCTACATTTTGTGTTTTTGCTTCCTTATCTGTCATTACACCTTTGGAAGTACTTAATATAGCAATCCCCAAACCGTTGATCACTCTTTTAAATTCCGCAGGTTTTGCATACTGCCTCAATCCCGGACGGCTGATTCTCTCCAATGTACGGATTGCAGGTAATTTTGTGGAAGGATCGTATTTTAATGCGATCTTAATTAAACCCTGCTTATTGTCATCTTCAAACTTATATTTTAAAATATAACCTTGTTCGTACAGGATCTCGGTCAGACGTTTTTTTAGATTAGATGCAGGTATTTCTACCAGTCTGTGTCCTGCCAGCTGAGCATTGCGAATGCGGGTAAGGAAGTCTGCTATAGGATCAGTTACCATAATTATGTTGAATTACTTCAGTTTATTAATATTATTATCACCAACAAGAAGGTTACCAGCTTGCTTTTTTAACTCCGGGTATTTTTCCATCCAGTGCCATGTCGCGGAATACGATACGGGAAATACCAAAGTAGCGGATATAGCCTCTGGGTCTTCCAGTTAACTGGCAACGGTTTTTCAGGCGTACACGAGATCCATTGCGGGGCAATTGATCCAATGCTGCATAATCTCCCGCAGCTTTCAGGGCAGCACGTTTCTCTGCGTCTCTGGCCACCATTCTTTCGCGCTTATGTTGTCTGGCTGTTACTGATTTTTTTGCCATAAGTGATTTATTATTTTCAATTTTTGATTTACAGCCATTTGCAAGAAATATTACAAAGACTTTCAACCAATATTAGGTGTTTTCTTTTTTTATGTTTTTAAAGGGCATACCCGATTTCTTTCAATAACTCATAAGCTTCTTCATTGCTGTGAAGCAGAAGTTACAAAAGTGATATCCATACCGGTGATCTTGTTTACCTTATCAATATCAATTTCCGGAAAAATGATTTGTTCGGTCACACCTAATGTGTAGTTTCCACGGCCATCAAATGCTTTATCACTGATACCTTTGAAATCACGTACACGGGGAAGAGCAACAGATACCAGGCGGTCCAAAAATTCGTACATTTTCACTCCACGAAGCGTTACACGGGCGCCAATTGGCATTCCTTTACGCAGCTTAAAGTTGGATACGTCTTTCTTACTCATTGTAGGAACAGCTTTCTGACCTGTAATGTTGGTAAGTTCATCAACGGCTACATCCACCATTTTCTTGTCAGCTACAGCGCCATTGACACCGCGGTTGATACAGATCTTCTCCAGTTTAGGAGCCTGCATGATGCTTTTATAACCGAATCTTTTCATTAAAGCAGGTACAACCTCATTTCTGTATTTGTCTGCTAATCTCGGAGTATATTTTTGAGTACTCATTTCTTAATGGCCTCCCCGGATTTTTTTGATATACGAATTAATTTCCCATTTTCACGTGTGCGCTTTACTTTAGAAGGAGCACCCGCTTTTGCATCCCATAACATTACATTGCTGATATGAATGGGAGCTTCCATTTTTACAATACCACCTTTGGTATTTTGGGCCGAAGGTTTGGTGTGTTTTGTTACAATATTCACTCCTTCCACCACTACACGGCCTTTCTCCAACAACACTTCCAATACCTGGCGTGGTTTTTTCAGGTCCTTATCATCACCGGTGATCACTACTATCGAATCACCTTTTTTGATATTGTATTTAGGCTTAAATCTGTTGCTCATTTGATTTTATTTATGGAGTCAACGCTAAATTATTTTCCAACTTTAAAAGCCATTTGGCCGGTCAATAGTTGTACTTTCTGATTTACACGCTACTTTTTCTTTTTCGGGCGGCAAAAATACATAAATTTTGCCATTAATCATTATTATAAAACTTCCGGTGCGAGAGAAATGATTTTCATGTATCCTTTGTCTCTCAATTCACGGGCAACTGGTCCGAAAATACGGGTTCCCCTGGGCTCGTCGGAGTTGTTTAATAATACAACTGCATTGTCATCAAAACGGATATAAGAACCGTCTTTTCTACGCAATTTGTTTTTAGTACGTACGATAACCGCTTTGGAAACCGTACCTTTTTTAACGCCGGCTGCAGGTATTGCATCTTTTACCGTAACTACAATCTTATCACCGACTTTTGCATAGTCCTGACCAGAGTTGCCCAGCACTCTTATGCAAAGTACTTCTTTAGCACCGCTGTTATCAGCTACGTTAAGCCTGCTTTCTTGCTGAATCATCTTTATTTAGCTTTGAGCTGCATCCGCATTTGGCGAATTCAGCATTAACACAATTTTATATTAAACAACCACCTTTCCAGCTTCATGCTGAATAAAATGAAGAAGTTGATTATTTTGCTTTGATCAACTATTTCTACCAGCCTCCAGCGTTTTGTTTTGCTGAGGGGGCGTGTTTCCATGATTTTCACGATGTCGCCGATGGTGCACTCATTTTTTTCATCATGTGCATGAAACCTGGAAGTTTTTTTAACGAACTTTCCATAATAGCGGATGTTTTACCTTTCTTTCCACTGCTACAGTGATGGTTTTAGTCCATCTTATTGCTGCTAACCACCCCGGTTCTTGTTTTACGAAAATTTCTTTCAACCATTTTTTTGATTTTTATATTCTTCTTAATTGTTCCTGGAAAGAATTCTTAAAAAGAAATATTCCGGTTTATTTTTCAGAATCCCTCTGAGTTTTATGCTTTTAATGCTCTTTGTCTTAATTCAGTTCTCATACGGGCAATATCCTTTCTGAGCGCACGAATGGTCATGGGATTTTCCAATGGAGAAATAGCATGCGCAAATTCCAGTTTCTTTAAACGAACCAGGTCATCACTGATGCGGGCATTCAGATCTGATTCATTCATATCTTTAAGACTTTTATTAAAATCAATGCTTCTAATAGCCATTACTGATACTTTTTTATATTAAGCTTGTAAGTCTCTTCTTACAATAAATTTTGTTGCTATCGGTAATTTCTGCGCTGCCAATTCCATAGCTTCCTTGGCAACTTCCTCGGTTACGCCATCGCATTCAAACAAAATACGTCCTGGTTCCACTACTGCTGCCCAAAATTCAGGATTACCTTTACCTTTACCCATCCTCACCTCAGCCGGTTTCGGGTAATTGGCTTATCAGGAAATATCCGGATCCACACATTACCTTCTCTTTTCATTGCACGGGTCATTGCCTGCCGGGCAGCTTCAATCTGGCGGTTTGTTAACCAGATAGGTTCCAGTGCTTTTAGTGCAAAGGATCCAAAGGAAATGCCGGAGCCTCTTTTTGCCACTTTCCTGAATACGGCCTTTTTGTGCCTTCCTATGTTTTGATCTTTTTGGCTGTAACATTATTGTTTGTTTTTGAGTTGCCGGCTTACAGTTGCCTGTTACCCGGCCTTTCAACTATTTTTCAAAACCCGAAACCGGGAAATTAAATAATTCGCGTTTTATCTTCTTCCGCCACCACCGCCGTGTCTTTCTCCACCTCTTCTGTCTCCACCACCGCGACGATCATCTCTTCTTTCACCACCGCCTCTTCTGTCATCATCCCTTCTGTCTCTTCTATCGCTCAGATCGCTTTTGCCACCTACGAAGTTTGGATTCAATTCACGCTTACCTAATACTTCACCTTTACAGATCCATACTTTGATACCGATTTTTCCATATACGGTTTGTGCAAACACATTGATGCATAATCAATATCCATACGGAAAGTATGCAAAGGAACACGACCTTGTTTGATTTCTTCACTACGTGCAATTTCAGATCCACCCAAACGTCCGCTTACTTTTACTTTGATTCCTTCGGCACCCATGCGGAGTGCAGAAGCAATCGCCATTTTAATGGCACGTTTGTAATTGATACGGTTTTCAATCTGGCGTGCAATGGTATCACCAACGATAGTCGCATCCAGCTCAGGACGACGGATCTCCAGGATGTTGATCTGAACATCTTCTTTTCCGGTAAGCTTTTTCAATTCTTCCTTAATACGGTCAACTTCATTACCACCTTTACCGATAATGATACCTGGTTTTGAAGTATGAATGGTAACGATCAGTTTACCCAATGTACGCTCGATAACAATTTTGGCTATACCACCTTTGTTGATACGTGCATTAAGATAATTACGGATTTTATTATCCTCGATCAGCTTGCCGGCATAGTCTTTTTTGCTACCATACCAGTTGCTTTCCCATCCGCGGATGATACCTAACCTGTTACCTATTGGATTTGCTTTTTGACCCATATTTTAGATTTAGCCTTTTTAAATTTCCTTTACCAGGATACTTAAAAAGTTTTGAATTAGTTATTTTATTATCTAAAAGATCTTGTTAGCGGTTACTTCATTTTCCACAGAATCAACGATAATTGTTACATGGTTGCTGCGTTTGCGAACCCTGTAACCACGTCCCTGTGGTGCCGGACGCATACGTTTTAATATACGTGCTCCATCCACAAATACTGTTTTTACTATCAAGTCCGGCATCAGCCGCACTTTTACCTTCATTTTTTTGCTCCCAGTTATTGATAGCGCTCTTCAGCAACTTGGCTAAAGGAACTGCATTATGCTGTGGATGATGCTCAAGAATAGCCAAGCGCTTTTTCCACCTGCATGCCACGAATCACATCAGCCAGCAAACGCATTTTGCGCGGCCCTGTAGGATAATTTTTTAGTTTAGCTACTGCTTCCATTTTATTTAATTATGTGTTCAAGTTTGTGAATTAACTTTAACCAAACTTATTTTTTATTTGCTTCCTGAATGTCCTCTAAAATTCCGGGTTGGGGCAAATTCACCTAATTTGTGACCTACCATAAATTCCGTTACATAAACAGGGATGAACTTATTGCCGTTGTGCACAGCAAATGTATGTCCTACAAAATCAGGTGTAATAGTAGAACGACGGCTCCAGGTTTTAATAACTGATTTTTTGTTTTTGCCTTCGTTGATGGATAACACCTTTGTTTCCAGATTTACGTCAACGTAAGGACCTTTTTTAATCGAACGACCCATATGTCGATTAAATTTGTGATTTCAGAATTGATTTCTTGATACCAGCTTTTACTCTGCTCATCTTCGTTGTGTCACTCACTGTACGTTCTTTTCACAGATGAGCTTTAGCTTCAGAATTATTACTTCGCTAATTTTTTACCGTTTCTGCGCTGGATGATCAGTTTATCAGAACCTTTACGCTTACGGGTTTTCTCACCTTTAGCATATTTGCCGGTTCTGCTTCTTGGATGTCCACCTGAAGCTTTACCTTCACCACCACCCATCGGGTGATCTACAGGGTTCATAGCAACACCACGTACACGTGGGCGAATACCTTTCCAACGGTTTACTACCAGCTTTACCCGCTGCTTTGCAGGTTATGGTCGCTATTGAAACCACACCTACGGTTGCATAACAATTGATCAATACTTTACGCAATTCGCCTGAAGGCATTTTTAATACTGCATATTTTTCTTCTTTATTGGTCAGCTGTGCAGAAGATACCTGCACTTCTTGCCAGCTTTCCACCCTGGCCTGGCTGCATTTCAATATTGTGAACATTTGTACCAAGAGGCATGTTTTTCATCTGCAATGCATTACCAATTTCAGGAGCTACTGCATCACCAGATGATAACGGTTGCTGCCAACCTGTAAACCCTGTGGAGCAATAATGTATCTTTTTTCACCATCAGCATATTGCAGCAAAGCAATAAATGCTGTACGGTTTGGATCGTATTCAATAGAAAGAACTGTTGCTTCAATATCTTTTCTTATTGCGTTTGAAATCAATAATACGGTATTGTCTTTTTATGACCACCACCAATGTAACGCATTGACCGACGACCCTGTGCAGTTACGACCAGCCAGTATTGTGCTGTGGCTCCAACAAACTCTTTTCCGGTTCATTGGTTGTAATTTCAGCATAGGCATTACCAATTCTCCAACGGGTGCCTGCTGTCATCGGTTTGTACTTTTTTAATGCCATCTTTATCTTACTTTTTATGCGAACTTTTGCGGCTTGCTGCCTTACTTTATTATATTAAATATTTGCATACAAGATCAATTGTTTCACCTTCTGCAACTGTAACCAATGCTTTTTTATAAGCAGGTTTTACACCTTTTATAAAACCGGCTTTTGTAAAACGGGTTTTATTTTTTCCCGGAACTACGACGGTATTTACATCGACTACAGTTACTCCGTAAAATTCTTCAACCGCTTTTTTAATTTCCAGCTTATTTGCTTTCCGGTTAACTTTAAAAGCATATCTGCCTCAGCTTTTCCTGCTGGGTATTTGCCTTTTCGGTAAGAATTGGTTTTACTAAAACTTCTGATAACTTCATTTATCTCAATTTGATATTGATAATGTTATTCTAATTATGCTCTCTACTAGCTCAACTTGCTGTTTCGCTTCTTCTTCACGAAAATTTTTGCTGCATTTTCTGTAAGACCAAAACATCTGCATTTATAATATCATAAGTATTGATATCTGTCAAGCAATGTGCTTCCTACATTAGGAATATTGCGCAAGACTCAAGTAAACTGTATCGTTGTATTCAGGTAATACAACCAACACTTTTCTTATCTGCAACCTGCAGGCTTTTCAAATCATCAACAATCTGTTTTGTTTTTGGTGCTTCAAAATTAAAATCTTCTACCACTACAATAGCATTATCTTTTGCTTTGTAAGATAAGTGCGCTCACTTTAGCAAGATCTTTCACTTTTTTATTCAGCTTAAAATCGTAGCCATGTGGTTTTGGTCCGAAGATAGTACCACCACCTTTATACAAAGGGTTACGGATATTACCTTTACGGGCACCACCGGTACCTTTTTGTTTGTGCAGCTTACGGCTTGCACCTTGTACTTCGGCACGGGTTTTCACTTTATGCGTACCCTGGCGCTGTGCAGCCAGGTATTGTTTTACAGCGAGATAGATCACATGATCATTTGGTTCAATTCCGAATATATCCATCAGGCAATTCAACCGTTCTGCCTGTTTTTTGTCCTTTTATATCTAAAACTTCTACTTGCATTCTACTTCAGATTAATGTTTATTTCTGGATTAAAACGATAGAACCGTTATGGCCGGGAACTGAACCGCTGACCAGTAATATAATTTTTTTCAGCGAAAATTTTAACCACTTTCAAACCTTTCAGTTTTACACGATCGCGTACCCATACGGCCTGCCATTCGCATACCTTTAAATACACGTGAAGGATCAGAAGAGTTACCAATAGAACCCGGAGCACGCTGACGGTCATGCTGACCATGCGATGCTTCACCCACACCATGGAAAACCATGACGTTTTACAACACCCTGGAAACCTTTACCTTTGGTTGTACCAACTACATCAACTTTATCACCTTCAGCGAAAATGTCAATAGTAATAGTTTCACCTAATGCTTTTTCAATAGAATAATTGCGGAATTCTTTTACGAATTTTTTAGGAGAAGTATTTGCTTTTGCGAAGTGATTCTGTTTCGGCTTTGGTAGAGTGTTTTTCTTTTTTATCGCCGAATGCTAATTGAAGTGCAGTGTAACCATCAGTTTCCTTTGTTTTAACCTGGGTTACCACGCAAGGACCAGCTTCAATAATGGTACAGAGCTGTTTGCTTGCCATCGGGAGCGAAGATGCTGGTCATCCCAATTTTTTTACCAATAATTCCTTTCATCATGTTGCGGTTTGTGCCCCGCGGAAGGTTATGAGGACATCATACTGATGAAGTCTGGATTCAATCCCTGTTTTGCTGCCGACCTTTTCCTTGTATCGTTTTCCTTCTGGAATGAACTTTCGAGTTTCACGAATGAGAAGTACCGGTAGCAAACAAACCTCGAAGGGCCTGTTTATATGTTGCGTCCCGGCTTTATTCTCCGGAAGCAATTTTATTTTATTCAGAGCTCTTTTCCCACTTCATTGAAAGTGAATGGTTGAGAGATGATTTATTTTAAGAACTTTTATGCCGCTCTCTTTACAAGCGGCGGCTTTTTATGCTTTTATTTCCACTTCAACACCTGAAGGAAGATCTAAGCTTACTTAGCGCATCCACCGTTCTTGACGAAGAAGTATAGATATCCAGCAAACGCTTATGCGTACATAACTGGAACTGCTCACGGCTCTTTTTATTTACGTGTGGTGAACGAAGAACAGTAAATATTCTTTTGCGTGTAGGCAAAGGAATAGGACCTGTTACTACGGCGCCTGTGCTGCGTACTGTTTTAACGATCTTCTCGGCTGATTTATCTACCAGGTTGTGATCGTATGATTGTAATTTGATTCTGATTCTTTGAGACATAATCAAACCCAAAATTTCTTTTTGGGAGCGCAAAGGTAAGGAGTTAGATTATATGACGCAAGATTTATTGTCTTATTTTTAAAAAATATTTTTTTATCCCTCTTAAACGGAGATGATGCAGGCCTACTATAAGTTTGAATACATTCATTTTTATTTTTCATTCATTTCTTTCCTTTATTTACGATTTATTAGCTTTCCCTGGGGATGTCATCAATAACTACATAGTTTCAAATTTAATACCGTTCACAATTATTCAACCCTTTTAGGGTTGCAAACCATTTCGTTCATTTACCACAGGGTTCCACCTGTGGCTATTAACATTTAAGCCCTTTGGGCTTTTCCCGAATTATCAAAAACATGATTTGGATCTTTGATTTAGAGTAAAAGAACTTTGTTTTAAATTTCCATCCTCTTTTTTATTTGCTCTTCTTAATTTTTATTTTTGCCCTTTCAATTTCTCATTCTTCATTTCATTTTTCTTCATTCTTTACCATCTTCCCTTTACTCACATACGGGTTTCCCTTTATTAAAAACCTATACATAAGCTTTGCATCCTCATCTGCGTAGCCCACTCCTATCCGGGGAGTAACAATAATATCCGTTTCTAATATTTTATAATCATCCTCAACAATAAGTACTTCATTTTCCATTAAATTATTTCCTGTATGTATAGTATTTAGCCCCAATGCTTTGGAAACATTTCCGGGTCCTTTAGTAATGGAATGATCCGCTTTTAATTTTCCGGTACGCTCCAGCATATATTCAATTCCCATAACCGGTTCGGCGGCTCTCACAAGTATCGCATGCGGTATATTTTCAACATTCGTTACCACATTAAATAAATGATGAATACCATAACATAAATATACATAAGCCACTCCACCGCCGGCATACATAATTTCTGTACGCCGGGTTCGCCGACCGCCAAAAGCATGTGAGGCTTTATCTACATGACCATTATAAGCTTCGGTTTCTACAATTCTTGCGGCAGTAAACTGGTTATCAAAACGGGTAAGAATTATTTTCCCAAGTAATTCACGCGCAATTTTAACCACATCATTACGTTGATAAAAAGCCGTTTCAAGTATTTTCCAATGCTCCGGCAATGCCAATTCTTTTGTATCATTGAAGTTTTTCAATGCTAATTCGTTTATTTTTAACCGCAAAATTAATCTTCCGTGCTCAAAGAGATTGTAATTGCCATTCAATCCTATTTTCAGGCGCACCAGTTTATAAAGCAAAATAAACTGTGGAAATGGATATTGATACCCGGGATCATTTATGCGCTTTTATTCATTACCAGTATGTATTTTTTTGGTAAAAGCGCCAATGGAGTAATCAATTGGATCCGGGATATTACACATTTGAATATTTGGCTTCAAAAAACAGGAAATAACTTTCTTAGTTTTCTCACTGCTTTTACCGGACTGGTATTGTGGCTGGTGCTGATGCTATTGTATTTTTCCTTATTTAAATATGTTTGCCTGATTGCCGGTTCCCCGGTTTTCGCCTATTTAAGTGAAAAAACAGAAGCCATCATCGAAGGAAGGGAATATCCGTTCGTATTCCGGCAACTGATCAAAGACATTTACAGGGGAATTGGTATTGCGGTAAGAAATGCATTATGGCAAACAGTTTATGCGGTTTCATTATTAATACTTGCTTTAATACCGGTTGCGGGATGGATCGCTCCGGTAATAGCTGTTTTAGTGGAATGTTATTATTATGGCTTTTCAATGATTGATTATAATTGTGAACGAAATGAAATGAATGCGCGCCAATCCGCAGTTTTTATTGGCAATCATAAAGGTCTTGCTATTGGCAATGGCGTTGTTTTTTATTCCATGCACCTGCTTCCTTTTATCGGTTGGGTTTTGGCTCCCGCTTATGCGGTAATTGCTGCCACACTGAGCATGCAGGGAATCAGTAAAAGTGAAAATCCTTTGATTCTCGCTGAATAATTTAGATTTAATAAGAAAATTTAAGATCCGTTGAAAAAAAATTCAGGAAAACTATATTTAATTCCCACAGTACTACATGAAGAAGACAAAGCCCTGGAAACCATTCCTGCTTATATATTAGCTGCGGTAAAGGATTGTTCTGTTTTTTTTGTGGAAAATGAAAAAACAGCAAGAAGGTATTTAAAAAAATTGTGGAAAGAAATGGTGATAGATGACTATAAATGGTTCACCATCCATAAAGCGGAAGAAAATGTAAAAGCGGCTTTTGTACAATGTTTAATTGATGGCAAAAATATCGGAATTATCAGTGAAGCTGGTTGCCCGGGTGTGGCCGATCCCGGCCAGATCCTGATAGAAACCGCTCAAAATAAAGGCGCGGTTATAAAACCTTTGGTTGGTCCCAATTCTATTTTACTGGCATTAATGGCCAGTGGAATGAACGGGCAAAACTTTCAGTTTACCGGTTATTTACCCATTGAATCATCCGAACGTAAAAAAGCGCTCAAAGCGCTGGAAACGGATTCTTCAAAAAGAAAATGCACTCAGATCTTTATTGAAACACCTTATAGAAACAATCAACTGGTTAAAGATCTGGTGAGTACTTGCAAAAATGAAACTTTGCTCTGCATAGCAGTGGACCTTACTGCAAGTTCTGAGCAGGTTCAAACAAAAACTATTGCGGAATGGAAAAAAAATCTTCCTGAACTACATAAACGGCCGGCGATATTTTTGATGTATGCGCAGGGATGAGCTTTGAGCTATCAGCTATCAGCCATATAATTCGTCTTAAGAAATGAAGAATTAAAAATGAAGAATTAAAAATCAGAAATCAGAAACTAAGTGGCGGTAGTAACCAACAACCGGTAACCAGCAACCACCAACCAACCCCTCTCCTATTTCGGATTAATGCCTGTATCATTGGATGCGCCTCTGACCTGGTAAACACTGTCTACAATATAGCGTTGCATGCCACGCCAGGGAAGTGCTCCGAAATATTCCTTATAATGCAGTTCCACTTCGCGGCCTGCATTATTAAGTAAAACCTCAGCCACACTTTCCTTGGTTACGCTGAATTCAAACTCATTGCTCTGCACATTTACTTTAAATCCGCTTTGAATGATCTTACCTTCATAGGTTTTGAACATATATCCTTTCTTCATGAATGAATTAAGTGTACCTGCTTTTGTACCGCTGCCAAATTCCCAATAGAAGCGGAAATAAAAGAAGATGCCCAACCCGATCAGGAGAACGATTACAATCTTTGTGATAATCCTGCCCTTTTTCATGTGTTCATTTTTATTTTTTATAGGTCACATGTAATTCGTCAAATGATCATTCCGGTTGGTGATAAGCAATTATTAAGACTCATTTCATGTGTTCATTTTTATTTCTTATAGGTCACATGTAATTCGCCAAATGATCATTTTGTTGATGATAAGCAATTATCAAGACTCATTTCATGTGTTCATTTTTATTTTTTATAGGTCACATGTAATTCGTCAAATGATCATTCCGGTTGGTGATAAGCAATTATCAGGACTCATTTCATGTGTTCATTTTTATTTTTTCTGATTGCTCCCAATAACTATCGAGAGAATCCCGCATAAAAAAATGATCCTCCTGATTAGTGTGATTAAATATTCATTTTTGTTTCATTTTATTTATAACCCATATTTATCAACAAGATAAAGTAAAGCTGCCATGTTTATAGCACCAAATTTTAATTCCCGGATATTTACTGCTTCAAATACATCGCTGGCTGCATGATGCAGGTCAAAATAACGTTGGCTGTCTGGTCTTAATCCTGCAATTGGAATTCCAAGCTCGCGGTTTAAAGGCGTGATATCGGTGCCACCACCGCCCGGCTGAATATCCGTAACGCCATAAGGAATAAACAAAGGAATCCAGGAGCGCATTTTCTCCAGTGTTTCTTTGGAAGATGTCATTGAAAAACCTCTGGGCGTAAAACCGCCGGCATCCGATTCGAGCGCAAACAAATGCTTTTCCCCGCTGTTCTTTGCTTCTTCTGCATACTTCAGACCGCCACGGGTCCCATTTTCTTCATTGGCGAATAATACAAAACGAATGGTATGTTTTGGCTGGAAACCCATTGCTTTAAACACCCTCAATATTTCAATGGTTTGTACAATTCCGGCGCCATCATCATGCGCGCCTTCGCCTACATCCCAGCTATCCAGATGACCGCCTACGGTAATAATTTCATTGGGAAACTCTGTTCCGGTCAATTCTCCTATTACATTATGGCCAACAACATCCGGCAACATTTTGCCATTGGTAGTCAGTTGCGCTTCTATGCTTTTATTTTGTTTGAATAAAGTATCCAGCAATTCCACATCGCGCAAACCAACCGCAGCGGCAGGAATCTGAGCAATACTATCCTGGTAACGCATGGCTCCGGTATGCGGAAAATTATCCATCGAATGAGACATGGAGCGTATCAAAACCGCAACTGCGCCATATTGTGCAGCCCGGCTGGCACTGGTACCACGATAAACCACGTTTTTGCCATATGCTTCAAAAGTTTGTAAAAAACTTTGTTCAAAGGGTACATTGTAAAATACAATTTTACCTTTCAGATCTGCTTTCTTTTGCTCCAGTTCATCGAAAGAATGCACCATAATCAAAGGCGCTTTTATTCCTTTTGGGCCGGTACCGATGGAGTTACCCAAAGCAAGCACAGCAATAGAAGTTGTTTGTTTTTTACCATTATTATAATAAGAAATGATTGCTTTATCTACACCGCCACGTATCCAATGGGGGACCATGCATTCCTGAAGGATCAGTTTGTCAGCGCCCGCGGTTTTAAGCGCTGCGGCGCCCCATTGTTCCGCTTGTACCATTTGCGGCGATCCGGCAAGGCGCGCGCCAATTTTCTTGGTTAGATGGCGTAGGTTTTCATACGAAGAATGATCTTCCAGCACATTATTTGCCATTTTCCGGATGAATACGGAATCCGGGTTTGAGGAAGAATAAAGCCCTTGAGAGAAAACATAATAAGGTAAAAAAACAATCAACAATAGAATTCTTTTCATACATGAAATTTAAATGCTTAGGGCGGCCCTGCCGGCCGACTTCAATACTGCTTGGTTTATTAAAATTTTCGCCATGCAACCCGCAGCTCAATTGAAAAACTGAAGCTGAACGGAGCGTCGCAAGGATGCTTAACCGGAGTTAATCAGCTGGTTAACAAAATAAAAAAAGCTAAGTTAAGTAAATGTTGCATGTTAGCGCTTTGGAATAAATGCGTGTTATGAAACAAAAAAATGATTGTTACTTTGCAAAAAAATCAGAAGATGCGCATAGGGATTGTTTGTTATCCAACATTTGGCGGAAGCGGGGTATTGGCTACGGAACTTGGAAAAGCTTTGGCAGATAAAGGACATTCGGTACATTTTATTACATATCAGCAGCCTGTGCGTTTAAATGTATTCAGCGCTAATATTTTTTATCATGAAGTGCGGGTACCTACTTATCCGCTGTTTGATTATCCACCTTATGAAGTGGCGCTGGCAAGCACAATGGTGGATGTGATTACCAATCATGATCTGGATCTGCTGCATGTGCATTATGCGATACCGCATGCATCGGCGGCTTATATGGCCAAACAAATTTTAAAGAAAACCGGCCGTAAAATTCCGGTGATCACTACACTGCATGGTACCGATATTACACTGGTAGGAAAGGATAAAACCTATGAACCGGTGGTTACTTTTTCCATAAATGAAAGTGATGCCATTACAGCGGTATCGAAAAATCTGAGGGAAGAAACCTTCCGATCCTTTAAGATTGAAAAAGAGATAGAGGTCATCTATAATTTTGTAGATGTAAAGCGGTTTGATAAAAAGCCCATAGATGCTTTTAAGAAAGTAATTGCACCGCATGATGAAAAGATCATTGTGCATGCATCGAATTTCAGAAGGGTAAAACGTGTGGATGATGTGATGAAAATTTTTGCCGCCATACGGAAAGAAATACCTGCGAAATTACTGATGGTAGGTGATGGCCCCGAGCGCTCTGCCATTGAAAATTTATCCCGCGAACTCAAAGTGCATGATGAAGTACGCTTTTTGGGTAAGCAGGAACAAATAGAAGAAATACTGGCCATATCGGATCTGTTTATCTTACCCTCGGAATATGAAAGTTTTGGCCTGGCTGCTTTAGAAGCAATGGCGGCTCATGTGCCGGTAATCAGCTCCAATGCCGGCGGATTACCTGAAATAAATATTGAAGGAGTAACGGGCTATCTTGCTCCAGTTGGCGATGTGGCTACCCTTGGACAAAAAGCGATAGAACTGCTGAGTGATGAAAATAAATTGGAACTATTCAGAGAACAGGCATACGAACAGGCATGCAAATATGATATTCATAATATTGTACCAATATATGAAAAATTGTATAGCCGTTTTTGCAGGATGGAATGTTCTCCTGAGCTGGTTGCAGGATGATTGATGGTTGCTGGCTATTGGTAACTGGTAACCAGCAACCATCAAAGCTAACAGCCTACCTCGCTTTCAGCCATTTTTCCGGATCGAGGAAACTACCTTTTTCATTGGATACCATGAAAGTAACCAATCCTTCGCCATCCTCACCCAAAGCGGCTTTCCCTAATAAGGTACCGGCTTTTACTTTGTCATTTTTACCAACATTCACAGAGGATAGATGACTGTACGTGGTAAAATATTTTCCATGCCTGATCACGACGGTTTGCTCGCCTCCCAAATCAAATACAGACGCCACCTCCCCATCTGCCACTGATTTAACTGTAGAACCTACGGGCAATGAAATATCAATACCGTCACTGGTACCCTTCAATTTGGTACCCGGAATTTCATATCCTCCAAAATGGATGGAGATAAATCCGGCATTTACGGGCCAGGGTAAACGGGAACGGTTGCTTTCAAAATTCAGCGATTGCGTTAAACCTTCTTCAGTTGATTCAAAAGGGCTATAGGAACGGTCGCCCCGAGCCGGAGTGGTTACCCCGGTAGTTACCGGTGCGGTTACAACCGGCGCAGGTGAAGGAATGTCAGCAGGCTTTTCCGTTTCAACCGGCTTTTCCGTATTAGGTGTTTTAGCAGCAGCAGATGCCGCACGCTGCTCCGCCAATTTTTGTTGCGCTTGCTGTTCGGCTAATTTCCTTTTCCTTTCAGCTTCTGCAATGGCGGCCAACCTTTCTCTTTCTTTTCTTTTAGCTTCTTCAATTTCACGACGGATGATAGCCTGCAGGCTGGCCTGAAGTTGTTTACGGGTTTTTTCCTTATTTTTTATTTGTGTACCGAGACTTGTTTCCTGGCTTTTCAATTGCCGGACCACCTGGTCCTTTTCATTACGGTCGGTTTCCATTTCCTGCAACTGCTGGCCTTGTTTGGTAAGCGTTGACTTTTTCTCATTTTTGCTATTGCTCAGGTCGCCAAGTTTCTTTTCAAGCAATTCCTGTGTTTTGATGATATTATCTGCCTGCGTTTCGCGGTATTGACGATAGCTTTTTAAATAAGCCACTCTTTTTATGGCATCATTAAAGGTATTAGCGGAAAAAATGAAGTTGAGATAATCATAATTACTTCTGTTTTTATAAGCAAACACCAGGCTTTTGGCATAATTGTCTTTAAGCGTATCGAGTTCTTTTCTGTAGCGGTAAATAGTCAGGTTATTTTGATAGATCTCTTCATCCAGCTGCTTTAATTCTTTATTTATATTGCGCATGAGCTCTTCACGCGCTTTAATTTTTCTTTGCACCAATGCAAGCTGACCAAGGGATTGTTTTTTATTTTTTTTGATTTCATCCAGAGTATTGTTGAGGTCAGCGAGTTCTTTTACAAGCTCCTGTTGTTTTTTTTGAATATCTTCTTTGGTTTGTTGAGCAAAACCTGCAATAGCAATAGCGGTAGTCAAAAATAAAACAAACAGCTTTTTGATCATGAGTTAATAATTAGGTTTAGATATGCTTAAAGGTAACGTAGTCTTATTATAAATATTATTTCCACTTGTAATTTTTAGGAATATTAAAGGGAAATGTCTGCGGCTGATCGAATGAATATTGTTTAAATACCAGGTCAATGTCCAATTTTGATTTTTCAGAAACAGAGATTTTACGCACGGTAGAAAACAAAAAATTATTTACACTTGCATAATTGCTGTAAGCGAGATTAGCTGTACGGTTGAGCAGCGGATTTATGTCATCAAGTTTACAGTGTGTTACTTTAAAATCTTTGGTATCAACAGTTACAAGGTTTTTAAACAGGTTGCCGATCATTAAAACCAGGAGCTCATTTCCGTTTGATTTATAAGACACAATATTGCTGTCAATAAATACGGGATTCCCAATGATGATATCCTGTAAACTGTAGAAATCGAGGGGAAGATGAATCGTTTCCTGCAATGAATTGATACTTTTTACCTGAACAAACTTATTAAGTTTATTCATTAGCAACACACTGTCTTTATTGATCAATACGCGAAATCCCTCTATTCCAAATGCTCCGGTTAAAGAGATCCATATGAGGCTGTCTTTTTGCATTCTTATAAAAGCGGTTGCCTGGTCGCTTTCATCTTTTCCCTGGTAATCCAATTTTACTTTGGCAGAAAATGTTTTAAAGCTAATTCGGTTTGCATTGATATCACTGATAATATTTTTAACAAGTGAAAAGGAATCAACAGGTTCTTCCGGTTTTACCAGTACTGCATGTGAAGTGTCTTTTTTTGAAATCGCATGTTCAATCCGCTGTACTTTTTTAGCCGGGCGGCAACTTGCAATCAATAAAATTAAAAGGACGGGGTATAAAATACTTTTCATAATTACGGATATGAGCTATGCGCTTCAGCCATGAATCCCAACTTTCGGCTATCAGCATTTTTCCACTTATACTTTTATAACTTCAATTCTGTTTTATTGGCTGACCAAATCCATTTTAACCAAATCCTAAATCCTAAATCTTAAATACCAAATATAATGCTACTGCTTACCGGTATGGCCAAATCCATTTTCACCTCTTTGCGTTTCTGTAATTTCCCGTACTTCCGTCCAATCAATTTTTTCCACTGTCTGAACGACCATTTGTGCTATCCGGTCGCCGGAACAAATTACCTGTATTTCTTCAGAGAGGTTAATTAAAATCACTTTTATTTCTCCTCTGTAATCCGCATCAATTGTGCCCGGGCTGTTTAAGCAGGTAATTCCCTGTTTAATGGCCAATCCGCTGCGCGGCCTGATCTGTGCTTCAAAACCATCAGGCAATTCAATAAAAAGACCTGTTGGTATCAATGCCCTTTGCAAAGGTTTTAAGGATACAGGTTCCTGTAGATTGGCCCGGATATCCATACCAGCCGAGCCACCGGTGGCATAATGCGGCAAAGGATTATTTGATTGATTAATTATTTTAATGCTAATATTTTTCACCGGAGCAAATCTAATGAAATGAGAGAAACTTATTAAATGGATTGGCTAAAAGAATGGTATCTTTCGGTAGAGCGCTTAAACCTATTGTTTTTGCAATAAAACAGTAGCATAAGCCATTAGTCCTTCTTCTCTCCCAATAAATCCCATTCTTTCAGCCGTAGTCGCTTTTATGGAAACATCCCTGCTTGTAATCTCTAAAATTTCAGCTATCACTTCGCGCATTTCCGGGATATATGGTTTTAACTTAGGAAGCTCAAGACAAAGGGTGGAGTCTATATTCCCAACTTTGTATCCCTCGTCACTGATAAGCTGTTTTACTTTTTGCAATAATATTTTACTGTCAATATCTTTAAAAGCTTCATCCGTATCAGGAAAATGCGTTCCAATATCTCCCAGGCACAAAGCGCCCAGCATGGCGTCGCAAATGGCATGAAGCAATACATCAGCATCACTATGTCCCAAAGCGCCTTTCGTATGCGGAACCTTTATCCCCCCTATCCAGAGCAAACGTCCTTCGGTTAACTGATGAAAATCAACTCCTAAACCAATTCTTATATCCATACAATATATTTAAAAATAAAGGCGAAGGTAAATACCTTCGCCTTTATCCGTCCAATCTATTAAAAAACAATTTTGCCACCCGTATTTAAAGGAAATTACAAAGTCATTTATTTTCACCTTTCACTCCTGATATCTAATTTTATTACGCCCTTTCAGGGCTGGCGGAAAAATATTTCTACTACCTCATCGGGCGTTGCCCGATGCTTGAATAGATCGCCCTTTCAGGGCTTCCACCTTTCACTTCCTCACTTTTCATTTTTCATTTTTCATTTTTCATTCTCTCATTTCTCACCTCTCACTTTTCTCATTCCTGCGGTTCGAGGTTAATCGTAAGGCCAAAGCGCAAAGTATTTGATAACGGATTGCGGGTTATACCATTGCCGGAAGGAGCGAGATAAGAAAAGTTCATTCCAAAGACATTGTATTTTAATCCCACGCCAACGGTAAAATATTTACGGTTTCCGGCTTCCCTTGGTTCAAAGAAATATCCGGCCCGGGCTGAAAACTGGTCGTTATACACGTATTCGCCACCTACAGAAAACTGGTAGGCTTTATTATTAAATGATTTGAACCAACTTTCAAAAACGCCGTATGAACGGTATTTTGCCAAAGAAGCCGAATCCTGGCTATTGTCACCGGTACTGATTGGAAATGCGGGAACCAGCAAATGGTTAATATCTGCAGACAAGGTAAATTTATTTAATTCATCAAATGCCCAGGTGTAAGCGCCGCCTATGCCCAGATTGGCCGGAATAAAATCCTTGGCCAGCGCATTATCCGTATAACCTATTTTAGATCCGAGATTAGACAAGGCTATTCCCCAGGTAAAACCCTGTCCTTCCGGGTTTAAACCATTGTGATAAAGAGACAGATCACCGGCTACAGCAATCCCCGGTTTATATACAGTACCGCCTACATCACCGCTTGCAAGGCTGGAATTGATGAAACGTAAAGACACTCCAACTCCCAGTTGATCAGACAATTTGCGGGAATATCCAACATCGAAGGAAAATTCACGCGGACGGTAAGTTTGCAAGGCATTTCCATCAAAATCAGTAAACTGTATCTGCCCCAGGTTGAAATACCGGATAGAAGCGGAAATGGCTTGTTCTTCATTCAATTGATGATAACCGGCCAATGTAGCCAGAAACACATCCGGCGCAATATCTTTCAGCCAGGGAGTATACGTAATTCCCATAGCCGTTTTTTCTTTTGCAAAAGGCGTTTTGGCCAGATTCCAAAATGAGGCATTAGCATCCGGCGATGTGGCAATTCCCACATCCCCCATTCCACCAGCGCGCGCATCAGGGGAGATTCTCAAAAAAGGTACGGCCGTAGTAACGATATTAATAGGGTCCGTTGACTGTGCCCGCACAATATTACCGGTAAAAAAGGTTATAAAAATTAAAGCAGTTGTTTTCAATAATCGTAGCTTCATTCGGTTATTTTTAAATTGCATCTCACAAAAATAAAATTTTAATTTGTCATTAATTGGTTTAAATAGGTAGGAAAAAGAACTGCTCCGCGGTATAACAGGATATTGAATTCATAAAAATTAAAGGTTTTTAAATAATTTTAAGGGTTGATATTTAAATTGCGATTGCCAATTAAACTTATTTTGTGTTTATTTATTGTGTTAATAACCGGATTTTTGGTTGCATAGGCAAAAAATCCCGCTTTAAAACAATGTAAATGATTTAAATTCGCCCATTCGGAAAATTATATACAATATTTCAAATAACAATCCGTTTATAGAAGTTATTCAAAATTGGTCTGCACATGTTAAGACGCGTTCGAAATCTGACTTTACTAATCCTTGCTGCCGCTGCATTGGGATCATGCAAAAATGGCAGCATTTTCAAAAAGAAACCGGAAAAATCCACCGCTACGGGATGGAATTATAATGATAAAAACCAGGGGGGATATTATGTGGCGAAAGCTAAGGACATAAAAACCGGCCCGGGATTGGTTTTTGTACAAGGTGGTACCTTTACAATGGGCTCTACCCAGGAAGATGTGATGGGTGACTGGAACAATATTCCCCGCCGCGTAACAGTAAATTCATTTTTTATTGATAAAACCGAGGTGGCGAATGTGCACTACCGCGAATATATTTATTGGCTGGAAAATGTATTTTCTGATCCTGAATACTCCGCTGTAATAGAAGGAGCTAAACCAGATACGCTTGTATGGCGTAGTGAACTTGCTTATAATGAACCTTATGTGGAATATTATTTCCGTCATCCTTCTTATAATTATTATCCCGTTGTAGGCGTTACCTGGAAGCAGGCACATGATTTTTGTATCTGGCGTACCGATAGGGTAAATGAAATACAATTGATAAATAAAGGGTATCAAAATAAAAACGTCATCAAACAAGAAATGAATGGTGGCGGGCAGGATAATTTTAATACCAAATCTTATTTAATGGGGGAATATGAAGGCGTGCCCGGTAAACCAAAGAAAAATCCATTAAAAGATGCTCAGGGCAGACCCAGAAATACCGTGAAATTTGAAGATGGAATATTATTGCCCGATTATCGCCTTCCAACAGAGGCGGAATGGGAATATGCAGCTCTTGGCCTGGTTACAGAAAATCCTCAGCCACGTAAAAATGAAAGAAAACGCGGGGAGGAATTAATTGCCAACAAACAGATTTATGCATGGAAGAATGATGGATTCGATAATCTGCGCGCTACCCGCCATGGTGCATGGCAAGGTGCTTTTCTCGCCAATTTCAAACGTGGAAATGGTGATTACATGGGAACCGCCGGAGGATTGAACGACCGCTCAGCCATACCTGCAGAAGTCACTTCATTTTTCCCCAATGGATTTGGAATCTATAACATGAGCGGAAACGTTAGCGAATGGGTGGCGGATGTGTACCGTCCATTAACCAATCTGGAAGAAGCAGACATGAACCCATACCGTGGAAACGTATTCAAAAAAATTGATATGAGCGGCGGCGAAGGAAATTTACGCGATAGCCTTGGCAGAATCAAATATATCCCGGAATCAGATTCCGCATTGCATAACCGGCGCAACTATCAAAGATCATATGCCATCAATTATCTTGACGGTGATTCTTTAAGCGGTGCAACTTATGGCTATGGAATAACCACTTTAATCAGTGATAAATCCAGGGTAATTAAAGGTGGTAGCTGGAATGACATGCCTTATTGGCTAAGCCCGGGAACCCGGCGTTTTATGGAAGAAGATCAAAGCAGCAATTCCATTGGTTTCCGCTGTGCAATGACGCATTATGGAGCACCGGAAGCCGGCTCTAAAATGAAAGATGGAAACTTCTTTCCAAAACGTCGTCAAAAAAGATAAGGAAAAGGTAAATACAAACAAAAAGGCCATCCATACATTTTATGTGGTGGCTTTTTTATTTGAATAATTTTATTCCCCGGTTGCTTAGTTTTGCCGCATGAAAACATTTGACCAGCAAGTTCAACATTTAATTAAAGAAGCTATCCGTGAAGATTTGGGTGATGGGGATCATTCCACTTTGTCCTGTATTCCGCCAAATAAAAAAGGAAAAGCGGTTTTAAAAATAAAAGAAGATGGCATCTTAGCCGGAATAGAAATTGGTAAAAAAATATTTCATACTATTGATCCTTCCTCTAATGTAATTGTTTATAAACAGGATGGAGAACAAATGAAAGCGGGTGAAACCGCTTTTGAAGTGGAAGCAGCCATTCATACCATTTTAAAAGCTGAACGCCTTGTTTTAAATTGTATGCAAAGAATGAGCGGAATTGCAACGCTTACAAGAAAATATGTTGATAAATTAAATGGTTATCATACTAAAGTACTGGATACAAGGAAAACAACTCCTAATTTCCGTTTACCCGAAAAAGAAGCAGTACGCATTGGTGGCGGTGTGAATCATCGCTTTGGGTTATATGATATGATCATGCTGAAAGACAATCATATTGATTTTTGCGGAGGATTGGAGAAAGCCATTAATAAAGCATTTGAATACGTGCAAACTCAAAAGCCATATTTAAAAATAGAAGTGGAAACGAGAAGCCTGGAAGATGTAAAAATTGTTTGCGAAATGGGAGAAGCTAAAGTTTTTCGTATTATGCTTGATAACTTTTCTCCTGATCAGGTAAGTGAAGCCGTAAAAATAATTAATGGTAAATTTGAAACGGAAGCAAGCGGAGGAATCAACCTGGAAACAGTGGAATCGTTTGCTAAAACCGGCGTAGATTATGTAAGTGTGGGCGGGCTGATACACCAGGCAAGAAGTTTAGATCTTAGTTTAAAAGCGGAGGTTGGTTGATGGTTGGTGGTTGGTGGTTTGTGGTTGGTGGTTTAAAGACTGAAAACTACAGGTTGAATCTGAAACAGGTATTAAGTTTTAAAAATTATGTCTAAGAAAAATAAACCCGATACAAGAGGATTTGTATTCAGTACCGATCCCAACTTTAAATTTCAGGAAGCGGAAGAAGAACCGCAATCAACCCTGCCTGCAGCGCAACAAAAACTGCGGATCAGGTTAGAAACAAAACACCGTGCCGGAAAAGCTGTTACGCTGATAACAGGCTTTATTGGAATAGAAGAGGATTTGAATGAATTAGGAAAAAAACTTAAAAATCATTGTGGCACAGGCGGAACCGCCAAAGACAATGAAATTGTTATCCAGGGTGATCAAAGGGAAAAGATTTTGCAATGGCTGATTAAAAATGGATACAACAATTCGAAAAAAATTTAATCAGTAAAGAGCCAGTTTTTATTTCCGGGAAGGAATAAAAACCGGATTCCGGTTAGTATTCATTTGCTGTCCCATATAAAAGGGATAATTATTTTTTTCAATTCCAAAACTGGCTGAAATCTGGAACGTACGTTCATCATTAATATAGCCCAAACCAAGCTCAGCCCTTGAATACAATCCCAAATTATTGTTACGCATAAATGATGAAGCGTTGCCTGGGATTTTATTAAAATCAGAATTAATAAAAGATTGGTTGAAGTTGATATAAGAAGGCGCAACAGATACAGCGCCAAAAGCAAACAGGTTGTTATTTAATGTGCGTGTAAGTTGCAATCCAAAAGGAACAGAAACTGAACTTGCAGAGCCACCTTTCCAGAAACTAAAACCTGTTGACAAACCTGAAAAAGTATTAAATGACCATTTTTTTAAAGGAATACTGTCATTTAGTTTTAAACGACCGGGATTGAAATAATTATTTGAAACCCCGGAAATATTTCCAGGGACAAATACCGGCGCCATATTAGTTTGCGCATCACTATCCTTCAGCATTAACAAAAAAACCAAAGCTATTATTAAACGCATACCTGAAATTAATTACATAAATATAAATCAAATTTTCTGTTTTAACAGAATAACCCGGCTAGCTTTCATAACAACCAGGCGACCAGTAAGAAGCCAGCAACTTTTAACTCGGCGCTGAAACCAGCTTTCTTTTCATTCTTCACTTCATTTCATTCTCCCCTTCATTCTTCATTTTTTCATTCTTCATTTTTAATTCTTACTCTACTGTCCCTGGGCCAGGCTATATTCTTTTTTCCCATTCCACATGTTCAATAATTCTGTGCTGCAAATTTTAAAATCCTTTGCCAGCCTTTTGTATAATTCCAATATATCAACCTGTGTCAAAGGCATTTCCCCGATGCTTTCAAAACGGCAGGAATATTGATTTACAAGATTGGTAAAATTGGATCCTTTGGGCCATACCTGGGTGCCGCGATTGCTAACGGTAACCAATTTGAAAAGATCATTTGTATGGTGCAGGCATTTCTCGGCAACCACTTTGGGTTGTTCATTGCTTTCAATAAACATATCCACGCCTACAATTTTTGCTGCAAATTCCTCTTCGCTTTCCAGCATTGGATTTTTTTCCAGCTTAAATACGGTTTCCGTAATGGGCTGATCCGGCAAAGAAGGCTTGGCTCCCTTTGCTGGTTTTTTACCAAAATTTTCAATTATTGCCTGGGCATATTCTTTTGTATTCAAAGACGGTGTAGAAGCTGTACCGAAATCGCCGGTATGTATTCCCTGTTCCAAAGTATATAACAATGCGTTTTCAATCATTGCGGCGGTTTCCATTAATCCCAAATGGCGAAGCATGGAAATACCACTCAGCAATAATGCGGTTGGATTGGCAATATTTTTCCCCGCAATATCCGGAGCAGTACCATGTACCGCTTCAAAGATGCAGATATGATCGCCGATATTGGCGCTGGGTGCAAACCCCAGGCCACCAACCAATCCTGCACATAAATCGCTCACAATATCGCCTTGCAGATTTGTCAGTACAATCACATCAAACAGATCCGGACGGGTAACAAGTTTGGTACAGAGATCATCTACAATCACATCATCCGCTTTTATTTCGGGATATTCTTTTGCCACTTCATAAAACACATTGAGAAACAACCCATCTGTCAGTTTCATGATGTTAGCTTTATGACTGCAGGTAATACGCTTTGCAGCCTTTCTGCGCGCCATTTCAAAAGCATATTTTATTACCTGCAGGCTTCCGGGCCTTGTAATAAAACGGCGGCTCAAAGCCACATCATGTGTGAGCATATGTTCTATTCCGCCATAAGTATCTTCAATATTTTCACGTACAATAGTTATATCAATAGGAATGCCCGCTTTGCTAAATACGGTATCTACACCAGCCAGGGTTTGAAACACTCTTTTATTGGCATAGGTGTTCCAGGTTTTACGCGCTGTTACATTTACACTTTTTACACCGCCGCCTTTTGGCGTTTCAAGCGGACCTTTAAACAAAAATCCCAATTCTTCAATCGCCTGCTGCGCTTCGGGCGTCATACCATTACTGTATCCTCTGTCAAACACGGCTTTACCCATATCCACAAACTGATAAAGCAAAGGCGTTTTTGCAGCTTCAAAAATATGCAATACCGCATCCATGATTTCCGGACCAATACCATCTCCTTTAGCAACAGCGATTTTCAACATAAAATTTTAATTCTCGTTAAAAAATAATTGCAGCAAAGGTACTAAGTGAAAAAGCAAGTTGGTGTTAATAAATAGGTTATCAATTGAAAGGTTTAAGCAATAATATTACATGGCAGATTCTTAAAATTACATTCAATAAATAATGGATCAGGAAGCAGTTGAAAATTGCCGGAACTTAAACAGATTAAAAAAACATCCTTTTTGCTATCAGGAAAATACAAAACCTTTTACTTTTTCCGTTTCAGTTTTACTTTTTATCTTTACCATGCAAGCAAAAAAACAAAATGGTCTCTAAAATTTCCGAAGGCGTACAAATAAGTGTAGAAACATTTTACCAGGCCGATTACAGCAATCCGGCGAATCATGAGTTTATGTTTGCTTACCGGATTTCCATAGAAAATCATAATAAGTTTACCGTGAAGCTTTTGCGCCGGCAATGGTATATTTTTGACAGTGACGGGCAAAACCGGGAAGTGGAAGGTGAAGGCGTAGTTGGCGAACAACCTGTAATTGAAACGGGTAAACAGTTTCAGTACGTAAGCGGCTGTAACCTGCGTACGGAAATGGGCAAAATGCAGGGATTTTACCTAATGGAAAATCTCAATACAAAAAATACATTTTATGTAAAAATTCCTTCTTTTGAAATGATTGTACCACTTAAGCTGAATTAACTGTTTTATTTTCCAAAAATTCTTGTAGCTTGTGATAAGTTTATTAAAAAATCACTAACTCAGTTTGCTTTTTGGCAACTACTAAATTTTATTTAATATGGACACAGAAAAAATGCTGAAGGCTTATTGCCTTAAAACCAAAGAAAAAAATGTACCGATGCATGACGCGGTAATTACTAAAACTGCAAAAGGCGGATATATTGCCAATGGCAATGACGGCAAAGGGAATAAAATGGCCGCCATACTCAGCGAAGCTAAAGCAACACAAGCCATCGCAGACGGAGTGGCTAAAAAAGGATATTAATCTTCTTGGATGAAATATGAATCCCGCAATTTTGCGGGATTTTCTTTTGATAGGCATACCTATTTAATTAGCCTGATACAAAACGGATACCTGTAAAGTTTTCCTTCACTTGCACGGATGGTTGCAATAATGATCAGGATAAGCCAGTAAATTCCCAGCGGCCATAACAATAAAACGCCGATTAAACTGATGAAACAAATAATGACAACAATTAAGAATGGTGATCTGGAAATTCAATGATTCTTTCGCATGCCAGGCAACAAAGGAAGATTCATCTTTTTTAATAAGATAAATAATTAGCGGAGCAAGAAATGGCGCCACAAAAGTCAAAATATGCGCAAGCAATCCCAATGTTTTTTCATCACTCGTAGGTGGAATTGCCGGGATGGAATCAGTTCCCAAAAATGTGCTTTCCTGGCTCATAAACTTTAAAATTTAGTACTGTAAAATAGGGGAATTAAGGGAGATTTAAGAATCTTTTTCTAAAGAAAATAATAGTTGGAGGACGGATTTCTTGCTGCTTTTGCCCCGCTTTTGGCCATGTTGTTTTTTATTCAGGGCTAAAGCCCTTTGCTAATGAATATGCTGCATTAACCCCATGCTTAAGCATGGGGTTAATGACATAGCACTACAGGTGGGGCTTTAGCCCTAATTCTTTGCAACTCAAAATCCCATACCGCACTAAATCAGACAAGTCAGGAAGAATATTTCAGAATCTTTTTTCTAAAGAAAATAATATCAGGATGGCCCGTTTGTGTTTCCAAAAATGCTGATTGTGATTCATCTTATTAAGAAAGATTGGGAACAGCTGACGGAATTACCTGGCGATGCATCCTATGTAAAAACTGGTACATTGCCTTCATATCTTTGGTATCTTCCACAACTAAAATGAAGTTTTTCCCGGCTTGTTTTAAATGTGCCTTGTTTGTTGCGGTTTGTAAATAATCTAAAATATTTTTAAACAGGTCTGATTCAAAATAACTGGAATCCGGACGGTTGATAAAATAACAACGCAATACTTCCTGCTTCAGCGTCATTTTTTCAAAACCCAATTGCACACCTAACCAGCGGCAACGCAGCGTTACAAATAAATCCTCTACCTGTGGCGGAATATTTCCAAAACGGTCAATCAGTTCTTTATGAAAATCACTGAGCTGTTCTTCATTTTCACAATTGTCCAACCGGGTATATAAGGAAAGCCGTTCAGTAATGCTTTCAACATAATCATCCGGAATTAAGATCTCCAGGTCGGTATCAATGGTACAATCGGTTACAAAATCATCCTGCTTGCTGATCTCTTCTTTAAACAGATCTTTAAATGAACTGCGCTTTAATTCCCGGATGGCTTCTTCCAGGATTTTCTGATACATTTCAAAACCTATTTCAGCCATAAAACCGGTTTGTTCGCCACCGAGCATATTTCCCGCACCACGAATATCCAGATCGCGCATGGCAATTTGAAAACCACTTCCCAGTTCGCTGAATTGCTCCAGTGTTTGTAAACGTTTTCTTGAATCAGTGGGCAAAGTGCTCATGGGGGGCGCCAATAAATAACAAAACGCTTTTTTATTACTCCGTCCTACCCTGCCACGCAACTGGTGCAGATCGCTTAATCCAAAATGATGCGCATTGTTCACAATGATGGTATTTACATTCGGAATATCAACACCGCTTTCAACGATATTGGTACAAACAAGCACATCATATTTCCGGTCAATAAAATCCAGGATCCTTTCTTCCAGTTCATTTCCTTCCATTTGACCATGCGCAAAAGAAATACTTAGATCAGGGCACAATCCCTGGATAATAGATGCCATTTCAGCCAAGCCCTGTACCCGGTTATGAATAAAGAAAACCTGGCCGCCACGTTCTGTTTCATAATAAATAGCATCGCGAATAAAATCTTCATTAAACACGTGTACTTCCGTTTGTATTGGCTGGCGGTTTGGCGGCGGTGTATTGATAATACTCAGATCTCTGGCGCCCATCAAACTAAATTGAAGCGTACGCGGAATAGGTGTTGCCGTTAGCGTTAAACAATCTACATTGGTCTTTAAAGTTTTTAATTTCTCTTTATGACCTACGCCAAATTTTTGTTCTTCATCAATAATCATCAAACCCAGGTCTTTAAACTTTACATCCTTATTCAACAGCGCATGCGTACCAATGATGATATCAACTTTACCTTCTTCTAACTTTTTTATAGGTTTCCTTTTTTTCTTTGGCTGATTTAAAGCGGTTGATATAATCCACCGTAACGGGAAAATCTTTTAACCTTTCTTCAAATGTTTTATAATGCTGAAAAGCAAGAATAGTTGTTGGTACCAAAATGGCAGCCTGCTTGCCATCCACTACTGCTTTAAATGCAGCACGAATAGCAATTTCTGTTTTACCAAATCCTACATCGCCACAAACCAGCCTGTCCATTGGCGACTGGCTTTCCATATCTTTTTTTACATCCGCCGTAGCCTTGCTTTGATCCGGCGTATCTTCATAAATAAAGGAAGCTTCCAGTTCGGTTTGCATATAATTATCCGGCGAAAATGCAAATCCATGCTGCGCTTTTCGCTGGGCATATAATTTGATTAAATCAAAAGCGATCTCTTTAACCTTTGTCTTGGTTTTTTCTTTTAACTTATTCCATACATCACTGCCTAACTTATTTATTTTCGGAACAGTACCTTCTTTGCCGGTATATTTTGAGATTTTATGCAGCGAATTGATATTGACATATAACATATCGTTGTCTTTGTAAATGATACGCACCGCTTCCTGCAATCTTCCATTTACTTCCATTTTCTGCAATCCGCTATAAGTACCAACACCATGATCTATATGCGTTACATAATCTCCGGGCTGCAGTTCGCGCAGCGTTTTAAGCGTAAGCGCTTTATTTTTATTATAAGCCTGCTTTACCCTGTATTTATGATAACGCTGAAATATCTGGTGATCGGTATAGCAAACAACTTTTAGATCCTCATCAATAAAACCTTCATGAATGCCGGTAGCAATGGGCGTAAATTGAATTTCAGTATTAAGATCGGTGAAAATTGCATTCAGCCTTTCCAGTTGTTTGGCCTGTTCGGCAAAAATATATATTTGATACCCCGCAGTTTCATGCGATTTTAAATCGTTGATCAGAAAATCGAACTGCCGGTTAAATGCCGGCTGCGGTTTGGTATTGAAATCAATATTCCTGATGAATCCTCTGCACAAAAATGTGGTTTGTAACCAAATTCAACAATATGCCTTTCAATAAGTTGCGCTTCAAAATTGTTCCCGGAAACAAAATCTGTCAGGGGAAATATCTTTTAAAATCTTTGTTTCCTCATCATCTTCAAAAACTACAGGTTCACTGCCTGATTTTTCAACCGCCAAAAACGCTTTCAGATCTTCATGCTGCACATTTATTTTTTCTTTTATTACATCCCAGTCTTTGATCCATACAATGGTATTTTCCGCTAAAAATTCCAGTAAAGAAACTTTATCGCCATTTTCAAACTGGGTTTCCACATTGGGAATGATCTGCACCTGCAACAGCTTTCTTTCACTCAATTGAGTTTCGGGATCGAAAATGCGGATGCTGTCCACATCATTGCCAAACAATTCAACGCGGTATGGCTTTTCATTACCAAAAGAATAAATATCCAGAATACCGCCACGCAAAGCAAACTGGCCGGGTTCATACACAAAATCGGTGCGCTCAAATCCATACATCACAAACAATTCCAACAGACTATCCAGGTTAATGGTATCATTTGTTTTAATGGAGATCATGTTTTCCGAAAGTGTTTTTGGCAAAACCACTTTTTCAAACAATGCTTCCGGGTAAGTAACAACGATTTTTTTATTTCCACCGGCTGCAAGCCTTGTCAGCGCTTCGGTGCGCAACATAACATGGAAGTGTTGAGCAGCTTAAAATTTTTCCGGTTTTTAAATGAGGAAGGAAAATAAAAAAGATCCAAAGCCCCTGTAAGATTTTCAAGCGTATTGTGAAAATAAGCGGCTTCTTCGGCATCATTTAATACAACAAGATGATTGAGTTGCTGGCTTTTGGGATGGGTAAAAACAGCGGTAACCATAAATTCAGCGCTGCTTCCCTGCAGGTTTTGAAGATAAATTTTTTGTGTTTGGGCAAAAGACAACCTGTCCGCCAATTGAAAAAGGCGGGGATTTTTTTGATACTGTTCCAACAAAACACTCAAATTCATATCTGCGTCTGCAAAGATAACATATAGATTGTTTTTATTTTGATAAAATGAAATGAGCTATGAGCTTTGAGCTATCAGCTATCAGCTTAGTTGATGGCCTACCCAGCCGACGACAAATTTGAAATGAGGTTTTCAATTGTCAATTTATTGTAAATTACGTGAAACTTTACATTATGCCCGATCCATGGCGCACCGGTACCGTAATTAAAATTGAAGACGCTACTCCAAATACCAAACGATTCTGGATTCAAATTCCGGATGTGGATGTATTTGATTTTAAACCGGGCCAGTTCGTTACACTCGATCTGCCCATTCATGAAAAGAAAAACAAAAGATGGCGCAGTTATTCCATTGCATCGCATCCTAATGGCACCAATATAATAGAACTGGTGATTGTATGGCTGGAAGGCGGATTGGGTACAAATTATTTATTCAATCAGGTAAAAGTAAATTCAGAACTGGTACTGCGTGGGCCGCAGGGTGTTTTTGTGCTACCCGAAAAAATAGACCGGGATTTATTTTTAATCTGCACCGGTACCGGCGTAGCGCCTTTTCGTTCTATGGCCAAATATATACAGGAGCACAATATCGAACATAAAAATATTTACTTATTATTCGGATGCAGAAAACTGGGGGATTGCCTTTATTCCGAAGAATTAAAATCACTTACAGATCAATTACCGCAATTTCATTATATCCCCACTTTTTCAAGAGAAGACAAGATGAATACAGCTATCCATCACGGATATGTACACCGGTTGTATGAAGAACTCATTAGAGCAAAATCCCAACCCGGCCTGGTTTTATTTATGCGGCTGGAAGGATATGATTGATGAAGCAAAACAAAATATTTTATCCTATGGATATGATAAAAAAGATATCCGGCTGGAGTTGTATGGTTGATAGTTGATGGTTGATAGTTGGCCGCTTACTTTAACTTTTTAGTTCTTCATTTTTAATTCTTCATTTTTAATTTTAATCCCTCTAAGACAACCGGAGATATAGGTTTCTCACGTCCTTCATTATGCTGCTTATCACTGGGCAGGAGATCGGCATTTTTCTTTTCCAAAGATAAAATACGGGAATGGTTGGAGAGCATTTCATTTTCTAATTGAAAAATTCTTTTTTGATATTTCTTCAATAAGCCCCATTTAAAAATCATTCCAAGTAAAAATGAAACAACTGCAATAACTGCAACTAAAAGCAAAGGAAAATTGGATAGTGTAGGCAAGATCATTAAATTTTAACCTCAATTATTCTGTGTAATCAAACACATAATAAAATGCAGGAATCAAGCTCCTGCATTCTATTGAGGGTTTTAAATAATTTTACAAAAAAAACAACAATTACATAATATTCAAAATTCTATTTTTTACTTCACTTATTGGTATTCGTTCCTGAAGCATACTATCGCGGTAACGGATGGTAACAGTCTGATCTTCTTTTGTCTGATGATCTACCGTAACACAAAACGGCGTTCCAATTGCATCCTGTCTTCTGTAGCGTTTGCCAATAGCATCTTTTTCTTCATAAAAACAACGGAAATACGGCTTACATTCATTCATGATTTCCCTTGCAATCTCCGGTAAGCCATCTTTTTTCACCAATGGCAATACAGCCAGTTTTACAGGAGCAAGTTTTGCCGGAAAATGCAATACTACACGTGAATCTTTACTTCCATCTTCTTTTGTAATCGTTTCTTCTTCGTAAGCGTGAGATAAAATCAGTAAGAACATCCGGTCTAACCCTATTGATGTTTCTACCACATAAGGAATATAATGCTTATTGATCTCGGTATCAAAATAGGTCATCTTTTTCCACTGAACTTCTGATGCCTGCTTAAGTCAAAATCTGTTCTTGAATGAATGCCTTCCACTTCTTTAAATCCAAATGGAAATTCATACTCAATATCCAAAGCGGCATCCGCATAATGTGCAAGTTTCACATGATCGTGAAAACGGTATTTTTCAGCAGGAATACCTAAGTCGAGGAACCATTTCATCCTTGCTTCTTTCCAGTGTTCATACCATTCCATTTGTGTGCCGGGGCGTACAAAAAACTGCATTTCCATTTGTTCAAATTCGCGCATGCGGAAAATAAACTGCCTTGCAACAATTTCATTCCGGAATGCTTTACCGGTTTGGGCAATTCCAAAAGGAATTTTCATTCTGGCCGTTTTCTGAACATTCAAAAAGTTTACAAAAATACCTTGTGCGGTTTCCGGCCGTAGGTAAATGGTATCGGCTTCATCGGTAACAGATCCCAATTGAGTGGAAAACATCAGGTTGAAATTGCCGGATATCAGTCCAGTTGCAGGTTTCACTTACAGGACAAGTAATATTATTATCTTCAATCAATTGTTTCAATGCGGAAAAATCTTCCTTTGCCAGCAATTCATCCATTGTTTTTAACAACGCGAACTCTTCTTCCTTTTTTCCTTCCATCGCCAGTTTCTCCGCATGTGCTTCAATAAGATGATCCACACGGTAGCGTTTGTTGCTGTCTTTATTATCAATCATCGGATCGCTGAAATTATCCACATGACCGCTGGCCTTCCAGGTGGTGGGATGCATAAAAATAGCGGCATCAATACCAACAATATTTTCCTGCAGTTGCGTCATGCTTTTCCACCAGTAATCACGGATATTCTTTTTTAGCTCACTGCCATAAGGGCCATAATCATATACCGCGCTTAATCCATCATAAATTTCACTGCTTGGAAAAACAAATCCATATTCTTTGGCATGCGAAATAATAGCCTGAAAATTATTGTCCTGTTGTACGTTCATAGCGGAGCAAAGATAATAGTTAGAACCAAGTGGTAAAATATAAGAAGCTGTTTAATTTTTTATAGTGTTTATTTGAAATGGATACTAAAGTTGCCCAATGATATATAGATGAACGTAATGCGACGCAACGAAGTTGCCATGAAATACCGCTGCAGGTAACATAATAATATTTACACCAAAATAAAAATAGCGATCCAAAAATGAACCGCTATTTTAATGAGTTATAGTTTTTTATTCCGCTTCATCCCTGTCCTGCGCTTTTTTGTATGCGGTAATAAATACGGCGCCTAAATTTTTATAAGGTGGCACATAATCATCAAACATATCATTGTGCTGAAACATTTTGGAAAATCCTTTCCATAGCAATGGCCAGTCAAGATCTTTGCCCTGACGAAGATTTCCCACCATTCCATTTATCAGCGGCAGATTGATGGAACCGCTGCCCACCTGTTTTGATGAAATAATTTGTGCTTCAGGACAAATTTTCAAGATGGTGTTCAGGCTTTGATAACCGCCGCAGCTACCGAGTAAGATTACACGCGCGGAAGGAGATAATTGCTCAATAGTTGAGGATACATAATAACTGTGTCCGCGGTGAATGACAACTGTTGGTTGCAAATTATTCGCTTCCATATATTGTGAAAGATGTGCCTGTGCCTGCGCATCCAGGTTTTTGTTTTCATCCAAAGGTTTGTTGGAATAAATAGCTACCGGCGCTCCATGCGTAGAAGTAACAACGGTCCATTCATTTGTATGCGAAATTTTCCAGTTGCTGTTGCTATAACTGTTGATGAATGCATTGTACACATTTTGTCCGTCTTTATCGCCATAAAAAAACTGTTGTATAATTATTTTTCCCGCCGGATCTTTAAGATCGCGCTGCCGCATAAAATAAACGGGTTGTATCCCCAGGATTTTTGACACATCAATTTTATTGGCCGAATCCATTGAAAGGAAAAGCGTTTGAAGGATTCCGTAAATATTTGTAGCCCTTGCATTGCTGGTTTGTTGTGCCTGGTACAAATTATAATCAATCTGGTTTTGAATTAATTTTTGAATTTCCTTATCCGAGATACTTGAAAATGAAGCTGCCACATCCACTGCATCTTCGAGGCTGTCTTTACCTTTAATTTTATCCAGGCCGTTTACAAATGCTTTCATTAAAAATTGCGCATTGTCTTTGTCCATCCTTTTTAAAAAATCATTCAGCGTGTTATAGTTCGCGGCCATTTTAATCCATTTTTTAAAATGATCGAACTTCACGCTCATAAGCAGAGAATCTCCTCTCCCATCTTTTATTTTTTTAAATATCATCGGGTACACGCCGCGGGTATAACTGGATGTATAAATTTCTTCTTCCTGCAATACGGTTAGGTAATACAATTCCTGTGCTGTAAGTGGTTGTAAAATTTTGAATCTCACCGGATCCGGTGAATCGTGCAGCCCGTTTATTTCATTGATAAAATATTCGCCTTCTTTTTTCAATTTATATCCTATGGTGCTCATTGCCATGGGAGTATCGCGGCGACGGATCCGGTCGGCATAATCAATTTCCGTATTTACCAACAGGCGGTAATACAACACATGATCATTGCTTACTGAATCAATTTGTTTATAAGTAATCTTTCCTTTATAGAGATTATCTATGAATGGAAAATACTGACGGCCATTTTTTGAACGGGCCATTTCTGATATAACTTTTACCAGCGGATCTTTATTTTCCTGGATTTTTTTTGCCAGTACACTATAAGAAGCCGCATAATTATAAAGATCTTCCTGGTCGCGCCGCGCTGAAGCAGCTATCAGGCTGTCGGCAAAAGGCACATTGGGTTTTTTCTCCAAAAAAGCAAGCACCTGCTCAGGATAACGCGCGCATTTTTTAAGAAATAAAATGTTCTCGGCTTTTTCCGTACCTACATTATTGCGATAGGCAAAACTTCTAACTAATATTTCCCCAATCTCCATTGGATTTCTGTAAATGATGGGCTCTATGGACTGATTTTTCAATTCCATTGAAATTCCTTCCTTGTACGCTTTGATAAGATCGGGCAGTAAAGCGCCTTTTATATATTTTCGGGAGTAATCAGTAATGAAGCCTTGCAAAACTTCATTCAATCCACGAAGAAATTTTATTTTATTATTATTATCCAGGGCAGCATCAGCTTCGATAAATTTTTGCAGATCATCAATATCATTCGTCGCTGCTTTGGTTAACCGGGTATTTAAATCTTCATCTTTTGAAGGAGCGAATTCATTATCAGATTTTCCATCGAGCGATAAGATCTTTTTCTGGGATATGTCTATATTTTCATGAAAAATTTTCCGCATCAAGGGTATTTCTGATGGGTTTGAATTCTGTGCTAAAACGGGCGCCGCAATAATAAATAATAATAGAAAACTATACAATTTCATCATCTCTTTCGTTAAGGTTAAAATCTCCTAGCAAAAACATGACCAAAGCTACGCTGAAGGACAGTTAACAATAATATAATGCAATAAAAGATTGTTATGCTAAAGGTAAAATTATTTTTGTGTAAACATAATGTTAATGGAACTGAAAGCAAGAAAGGTTTTAATAGCCGACGATGAACCGGATATTTTAGAAATTATCCAATACAATCTTACAGCCGAAGGTTACGAAGTTTATACAGCAAAAGATGGAAGGGAAGCGATTGAAAAAGCCAAACAAATTCATCCGGACCTTATCATACTTGATGTAATGATGCCTTACAAAACAGGTATTGAAGTATGCACGATTTTAAGGTCTGAACCGGACTTCCAGGATACTTTAATCGTATTTTTAACCGCCCTCAGTGATGAAGCTACACATATAAAAGGTTTGGAAACCGGGGCAGATGATTATGTAAGTAAACCCATTAGCCCAAAAATATTGATTAGCCGTGTGAATGCACTTTTTCGCCGCATCAATAAGGAAGAGGAAAAAATATTGCAGGTTGGAAGCGTGACTATTGACCCGGTAAAATTTATTGTTTCCATAGACGGCAATGAAATTTTGCTTGCAAAAAAAGAATTTGAATTATTGTACCTGCTGGCCTCAAAACCGGGCCGGGTTTTTTTGCGTAATGAGATTTTAAACCAGGTTTGGGGCTCCGAAGTAATAGTTGGAGACCGGACGATTGATGTCCATATCCGCAAAATAAGATCCAAATTGGGTATTGATTGTGTAACGACCGTAAAAGGAGTGGGCTATAAATTTGAGCTATAAATTGCATCGCTGATTTTGAGATGCGGGAATTTTGTGGTTGGAAATTTAATATCCGGATTGGAATTTTGCTCTTTTTTTTGAAGGGTTAACAAAAGCGCAATTCAGCGCATGGAAGTTTGTAATTTTTGCTTAACTTAGAATATTCCTATTACCTTAAAAAATTCCTTCCGGACCCCATACTATGTTTAAAACAAAAAATCTCTCCCCTAATCAACTTTCTGCATTTACCGCGTTGATATTATCCATTCCAATCGGCCTTGCTTTTTATTTTGTAAGTAAGAATGTATGGATAGGAATTGTGTCGGTGATCATATGCTTTTCCGGAAGTTATTTATTGATCCGTTCTGTATTGCAGTTGTTCATTTATGAAAAAATAAAACTCATTTATAAATTTATTTTTCAAACAAAAGCGAGTAAGAAGGAAGAGATGTATTATAAATATATTCTTCCACAAAAAAGTATAGATGATGTAAGGGCTGATGTGGAAAAATGGGCCATTCAGCGTAAAGCTGAAATTGAAACTTTAAAAAACACTGAAGCTTTTCGCAAAGAGTTTTTGCAGAATCTCGCACATGAATTTAAAACACCCATTTTCGCCATTCAGGGTTATGTGGACACTTTGCTGGATGGTGCGCTGGAAAATCCTGCCGTGAATAAAAAATTTCTTACCAATGCCGCTCGCAACATAGATAGAATGGTGAACCTGGTAAGCGACCTGGATGAGATTGCAAAACTGGAAAGTGGTGAACAGCCTTTGAGTAAGGAGAATTTTATCATCCAGGATCTGATAAGAGAAGTGTATGAAACTTTATCTATTAATACCGCACAACTGAATATAAAATGCAGTATTAAAAAAGGATGTGAAATGCCCATGTACGTATATGCGGATAAAGAAAAAATACGGCAAGTGCTGATCAATCTTGTAATGAATTCGAGCAAATATGGAAAACAGGACGGGCATATTGTGGCCAGCATTTATAAAACGGATGAAAAACATCTGTTAATTGAGATAAGCGATGATGGCATGGGCATTTCAGAAGAAAGTCTGCCGCGTATTTTTGAACGCTTTTACAGAACCGAATGGGGCCGCAGCCGCGACAGTGCAGGCGCTGGTACAGGTACCGGACTTGGTCTTGCAATCTGCAAACATATTATAGAAGCGCACAATCAACTGATCCATGCACGCAGTAAGCTAGATGTGGGTACCACAATAGGATTTACACTCGCAACAAAAGAGGAGGAAGCTTAATCTTCGAGATGAATGGAAAACACAATCATGCGCGATTGTAATTTATCCAGTACATTGGAAAATTTTAAATGCGGATCCCGGCTATGAATATTTGCTAATCCGTTGCTGACTTTTATTTCGGGGGAGAATGTTACAAAAGGAAGATAAAAATTGAATCCGATCCCTGCCTCATAGCCATAGTCAAACTTTTTCAGTTTCACCAGGTCTTCAGCATTTCGCGCGGCTGAATTACTGGCCAGATCAATATCATATTTCAATCCTGCCATCATATAAACACGAAAATTATCGATACGGTCGGAGTTGAATTTTAACTGAAATGGAAAACTCACAATGGTAGAAGGCAGTGTTTTCTTTTCCACCGTTTGCTCACCGGGAAGCGGATATTTTAATTGATAAGTAAAGAACTTTGAACCGCCAACAATCAGTTGTGGATTGGCGCGCAATTCAAATCTTTTGTTTAGTCTCAAGGTGCCAAGCAACCCAAGTGCAATACCTCCGCTGGATCCCGGCTCTACGGAAAGCACACTGTCATTTTGAAGAAACAGCGGATCTTTTGAAGGATGCAGATAAGAATGATTATAAGCCAGTGTCATACCAAAATAATAAGGCCATTCATCATGATTGGGTCTGTTCCATTCGCGCTGCGACTGTGCACAAAAACCGATCAGAAGAAAAAATAAGGTACAAATTATTTGCGGCCGCAATAAATAGAACATATTCCTAAGCTGAGCGTTTTAAAGTGTGTATCCTGATAACCTGCCTGTTGCATAATTTTAATAAACTGTTCGCGCTCAGGAAAAGCTTGTACAGAATGATTGAGATACGCGTAAGCTGTTTTATTTTTTGAAAAAAAATTTCCAATTCCCGGCGCAATTTTATTCATATAAAAATTGTACAGAAATTTAAAAATTTTCTGACTGGGCCTTGAAAATTCCAGAATCACCAGTTTACCATCCTGCTTTAATACTCTACGCATTTCTGTCAGTCCCTTTTCCAGGTGGGCAAAATTGCGCACACCAAATGCAACTGTTATGGCATCAAACGTCTCATCCGGAAAGTTTATTGTTTCACTATCGCCTTCATACAATTTGATCTGGCTGCTTAAACCGGCTTTATCTATTTTTTTACGCCCAAGTTGAAGCATTCCCTGCGAAATATCAATGCCTGCAATTTGTTTGGGATTTAACATTTTATGTGCAAGCAAAGCCATATCAGCCGTGCCTGTTGCAACATCCAACAGGTATTGTGGCCTGGAATCTTTAAGCAGCTGAATGGCTTTTTTGCGCCAGCTGCGGTCGATTCCCACACTCAGGAAACGGTTGAGAAAATCGTATCTGAAAGCAATATTGTCAAACATTTCAGCAACCTGCTGTTTTTTATCCAATGCGCTTTTCTCATCTGGAACCACGTTGTCATGTGCAAACTTTGCCATAGGGGGCGAAGATACAATTTTCACATTGTTTCAATATTGAAGAAACTAAATGCACCCAACTAAATGAAAAACGAAAATCTGTCTTATTGAAAAGCCTGCAAATTCCTTTCTTTGCGAAATTATAATCCCTTAATGCTGTTGTTTTTTGCTCCTCAGGGAAATGTACAACAGATAATTCAATTGGTTTTTTAGACTTTGTATTTTGCACAATAAAGAGAAAAACGCTAAAGTGTGTGATCCTGATACTAATTCCAGGACAGGCTCCAACAAAAGCCTCATAGTAGCAGTCCCGTTTGGCACAAAAAAATCTATCCAATTAGTTCCCTTCTACAATATATGTGATTAAAAGAAGGCGTTCGATTTTTTAAAAGTCATTCTTTTTCTTTTACAATAGGTGCTGTTGTTTGCGCTTGTAATGACTGGGTATTTTCCACAACAACCTGCTCAATAAAAACAGCATATTCATTGGGATAAATATGCCTTCCGATATTTTGAACATATACCCTTGTAAAGGCAGCGCCAAAATACAGTATTATAGAGGAATAATATACCCATAATAAAATAATGATGACGGATCCTGCCGCGCCATAACTATTGCTCACCGTGTTTTTGCTTAAATAAAATCCGATGGCAAACTTACCGATCATAAAAAGTACTGCTGTTGTAACGGCTCCTACCATTACATCTTTCCACAAAACTTTTGCATCGGGCAACACTTTGAAAATGATGGCGAATAACAAACTGATGGCGGCGAATGTTAGCAGAAAATTGACCGTATAGGCAAGTATAAAAGTAATTTGCGGAAACAGGTTGGTTATTTTATCTGTTATAGCATCTAAAACAGCATTTAATACCAAAGATACCAGGGCTATAAACCCCAGTCCTACCACCATTGAAAAACTAAGCAAGCGATTGATTACAATTTTTATGATTCCGGTTTTTGGTTTTGCTTTTAAACGCCATATTCCATTAATGGCATCCTGAATTTCTGCGAATACAACAGTGGCGGAAAAAATAAGCGCGATCACTCCAATGGCTGATGCCCAGCTAACGCCACCGGATAGATGTGCATTGCTGATAACCTGCTGAATCTGAAGTGCTGCAGTTTCCCCAATATACGATCTCAATTGCCGGTAAATAGTTCCTTCCGCTGCACTTTGTCCATAAAAAAAATTCAAAACCTTAATAATAACAATCAGCATCGGCGCTATTGAAAAAACCGTGTAATAAGCAAGCGCCGCGCTCATCCTGGTAATGCGCAAATCACTGAATATTGTGATAGTTGGTTTTATGGATTTCCATATAGCCTTAAAAGAATTATTAAGCCTTTCCATAAATAAAATTTTAAACTATTTATTCCAGCTTTTCATTTTCCTGATGCCTTAGCGCATCCCGTTGATTCTTTTTTTCTAAATTTTTTTTAAGCGCGTCCGTCAAATTAATTCCGGTTTGATTGGCTAAACAAATTAAAACCCACAAAACATCGGCCATCTCATCGGCCAGAATTTCTTTTTGTTTTTCCGGTGAATTAAATTTTGGATTACCCGCATCGGTTTCTTTAAATGATTGTTCGCCATAGATACGAACCATCAAACGGGAAAGTTCTCCTACTTCTTCCATTAATATGCCAAGATTGGTTAACTCACCGAAATATCTTACGCCGGTTGTGCGAATCCATTGATCTATATCTTCCTGTGCTTGTTGTATGGTCATTTTATGGGAGTTTTAAACTATTTTAATTTGGACATTCATTCTTTGTTTTTGGAATCTATAACAATTGTTACCGGCCCGTCATTTACAAGTTTTACTTGCATATCTGCGCCGAAAATGCCGGTCTGCAAAGGCTTTCCAAGATCAGAACTTAATTGTTCAATCATTTTTTCATACAAAGGAATTGCGGTTCCTGGTTTCGATGCTTTAATATATGAAGGACGGTTTCCTTTTTTTGTACTGGCATGAAGTGTAAACTGGCTGATAAGCAGAATATCCCCAACAATATCCTTTACAGATAAATTCATTACTTTGTTTTCGTCATCGAAAATGCGGAGGTTTACGATTTTGCCGCTTAACCATTGAATGTCATCCATATTGTCCTCATCTTCGATACCCACCAATATTAGAAGCCCTTTTTGAATACATCCTGTAACCTTTTTATCTACTGTTACGGATGCTTCTGAAACCCTTTGAATTACTACGCGCATGCTTACAACAGATTTTACTTGTAATTTTATAGCAATGAAGATAAATATTACACCCGAAATAATTTTTCAAACTGCACGCAGCGGCGGAAAAGGCGGCCAGAATGTAAATAAAGTGGAGACCATGGTGGAAGGCCGCTGGATGATAGCGCAATCACAATTATTGAATGAGGATCAGAAAAAAATGATCCTTCATAAACTGGCAAATAAAATTACCGCTGAGGGACATTTACTGGTTAAATCGCAGTCAGAAAGAACACAACTGGCAAATAAACAACTAGTGATAAAAAAAATGCTGGAGTTGATTGAAAAAGCTTTGACAAAGAAAAAAATGCGCATTGCCACAAACCCTTCCAAAGCTTCAAAAGAAAAAAGAATAGAAGAGAAAAAGAAAAAATCATTTATTAAAGAACACCGGAAAAAATATAAAGGGAGAGATTATTAATGAAATTTTTTTTAAGCATTGGAGTAATAATTTCATCCCTTTTTTTAGCAGGGTTTATTGAAAGGAAATTGCCTGGAAATAATGATGTACAGGTAAACATTTTTTTTCATCATAAAGCCGGCGAAAAAGATTTTCATTTAGGGGAAAATTATGAAAATGCATTTGGTGAAAACTTTGTTGCACGCAACTTTAAATACTATGTTTCAAATATTCAGCTCCTGGATGAAAACGGAAATTATACAAAAGCAGCTTCCGGCAGTTTTTTGATTGATGAAGCGGATAGTGGTTCTAAACATCTTGTATTATCAATGCCAAAAAACAGTTACAAAAAAATAAAATTTTTATGCGGAGTTGATAGCATTGTGAATACGAGCGGTGTGCAAACCGGAAGTCTCGATCCTGCACTCGGTATGTTCTGGACCTGGAATTCAGGGTATATTTTTGCCAAACTGGAAGGCCGTTCTACAACATCAAAAGCTCCCGGACATTATTTCACCTATCATATAGGGGGATATAAAGATGGCGAAAGTGCCGTAAGGATAATTGAACTTGATCTTGACAAAAATTCATCTATCAATATTCATATTATTGCCGATGTTCAAAAATGGTTTAATGGACAGTCTCAAATTAAGATCAGCGATTCACCTGTTTGCCATTCGCCCGGCGAACTTGCAATGAAAATAGCAGATAATTATTCAATGATGTTTAGCATTTCAGCACCAAAAAAATGAAACGTTTCCTGGTTATATTATTTCTTCTGATTGGGGTTATTACAGGTATAAGTTTTATACAGGTAAGTCAACCTAAGGCTACGGCTATTTTGTTTAAAGTTCCTGCCGGATGGCCAGAACCTGTATATGATTTTAAAGAAAATCCATTGACTGAAGAAGGTTTTTTGTTGGGAAGAAAATTATTTTATGATGGCAGGTTAAGTAAAGATGGCAATTTTCCCTGTGCCAGTTGTCATCAGCAATTTGCGGCTTTTTCCACTTACGATCACAATTTAAGTCATGGTTATAATAATGCATTAACCACACGTAATGCGCCGGGATTATATAACCTGGCCTGGCAAAAGGAGTTTATGTATGATGGCGGCATCAATCATTTGGATCTGCAACCACTTGCTCCTATTACAGCTGAAAATGAAATGAATGAAACCATAGAAAATGTTTTGCAAAAGCTGAGAAAAGATGAAGAATACCGCAAATTATTTAAAGCCGCATTTGGCGATGAAATGATCAATACGCAAAGAATGACAAAGGCTTTAAGCCAGTTTCTTTTAATGATGGTAAGCGCCGACAGCAAGTATGATAAAGTGCAACGCGGAGAAGCGGTTTTCTCTTTGCCACAACAATTGGGCTATGATATTTTTAAGCAAAAATGCGCAACTTGTCATCAGGAGCCTTTGTTTACAGACTTTAGCTACCGGAATGTGGGCTTGGCTGTTGACGAGGTATTAAAAGATTCCGGACGCATGCGGATAACGGGCAAAGCATCGGATTCTTTGAAGTTTAAAGTGCCTTCTTTAAGAAATGTAATGTTGAGTTTCCCTTATGGACATGATGGAAGATTTTACAGTATCTTAGAAGTGTTGAATCACTATAGAAACAGCATTGTTAACGGCCCTACCACTGATTCATTGGTGAAGAAAAAAATACCGCTTTCCAATTTTGAAATCGGCCAGCTGACAGCATTTTTATATACACTTACCGATAGCAGTTTTTTAAAAGATCCGCGGTTTTCTCCACCCGATGCGGTATATAGGATGAATGGCGGTATTCCCGCTCATGAACATCCATTTTAATTATCTTTTAGATAAAAAAAACTGTTTGATCAGTTGGGCACATTCATCCTGCAATAGCCCGGACAATATTTCGGTTTTGGGATGAAATCCCCTTTCATTTGCGGATGGCGGAATGTATTTCCGGTAGCCGTTTTTTTCATCTGCCGCGCCAAATATCACGCGTCCGATCTTACTCCAGTACAATGCGCCACAACACATAAGACAAGGTTCTATTGTTACATACAAACTTGCCTGCATTAAATATTTAGCGCCTAAAAAATTGCATGCTGAAGTAATGGCAAGCACTTCTGCATGTGCAGTAGGATCATTCAATGTTTCAACCTGGTTGTGCGCCCGGGCAATGATTTTATTTTGAATAACAACCACAGCGCCAATAGGCACTTCATCCTGATCATAGGCTTCTTCTGCCTGCATCAGCGCCTGTCGCATAAACCGTTCATCATCAGGAGAAAACATGTAAATAAGTTGAGTGTAAAAGTTTTAAAAGAGTGTGTAAGATCAAATTACTTACATCATAAATACACAAATCCTTAACCAGTTTCAATAGTTAAGGATTTGCATAATATTTATTACCCAAAGGGACTTATTCAACCATAGCCTTGTAAGCATCTGCACTCATCAACGTTTCCACTTCTGAAGGATCCGTTACCGACATTTTTATCATCCATCCTTCACCAAATGGATCGGTATTAACCAGTTCGGGTTCTTTTTCTAATGCTTCATTCACTTCAAGTACCGTTCCTGCTACAGGTAAAAACAAATCACTTACAGTTTTTACAGCTTCTACCGTTCCAAATAATTCATCCGCACCAAGGGATTTACCCACAGTAGTAATATCAACATATACTATATCGCCCAATTCTCTTTGCGCAAAATCTGTAATGCCAACTAAAGCGGTATTGCCATCCACTAATTTTATCCATTCATGGTCTTTGGAATATTTAACATCGGGGTAATTCATACTAATAAATTTATGTTATACAAATATTGAATAATTATAGCAAATAAACACTGGAACTTTTTCAGTTCAGCAACTTCATCTTCATAACCACGTTTTGCAGCGGCCGGTTATTAGAATCACAAGGCTCTTTTGCGATATTGTCCAAAACATCCCAGCCTTTTATCAACTCACCAAAAACGGTATAGTTCTGATCGAGAAATGGAGTCCCTCCGTTTGTTTTATACTCATTTCTTTGTTCAGCTGTAAATGAGAAAGCTGGATCGGTATTCCGGATCCGGCATTCTATCGTATTCAATTCAATATCTGATAGTGGTTTTCCCTGCACAATATAAAACTGGCAGTTACTGCTCGCTTTTGCAGGATTGTTGTCCCTTGCCGCTGCCAATGCGCCTTTTTTATGAAAATATTGAGGATTGAATTCCGCCGGAATTCTGTCCACACCCGGCACAGCGCCACTACCCAAAAATGAAGCGCTATCCGCATTTTTACTTGTAGGATCACCGCCCTGTATCATAAATTCATTTATTACACGATGAAAGAGCAGGCTGTCATAAAAACCTTCATTTACTAATTTTATAAAATTATCGCGATGCAACGGAGTGGAATCATATAACTGGACAATCATATTTCCAAAATTGGTACTAATTTCTACCAGGCGATTATTGGTCATTGGAGCATTTTTTTGAGCCGTAGCCGTTACTATTTTTTTTACCGGGGGTTTTGAAACATTTTTTGTTTGTGCAAGCGCTGGTATAAAAAAGTATAGCAGCCCTGCAACAAGAATTATTTTTTTCATTTAAAATTCAAATTTTGAATTAGATCTCCTGCTGATCAAAATAAAGCAATATATGGTCTTTTAAAAAGTTTTCCTGATCATTAAGCGGTAATACGGGTAGCTCTTTCAACTGAACAAAATGCGGCCAGCCGTCTTTATCCATTTTCTCTATTTCATAATAGCCGCTTTGCATGAGTACAGTGCATACTGCTACATGCATAAGGTCTTGCTTTTCTTCTTTGGTAATTTTCTCTTTTGCCAGCCCGGTTTCCTGTAAGCCGATCAGGAATAAGATTGTTTCCACATCGGGTTTTTTGCCAAAGCGCTCCACGAGCTTTGCTTCCAGGTTCCACCAACGCTGTTGCAGGTCATCATTTACAAACATAGTTTTGCAAAGTTAAGATTGTAATGTCAAAGGTTATCTTTGCATCCAAAATTGATTTTTATGTTACAGGTGAATGTGTTGAGACAAAAGCCGGAGTGGGTGAAAGAAAGACTGGCAGTAAAAAATTTCAGTCAGCTCACACTCGTGGATGATATAATAGAAACAGACGATAAAAGAAAAAAACTACAGGCTGAATTTGATGAATGCCAGGCGAAAGTGAACAGCAGTTCAAAACAAATTGGGAGTGCATTAAGCCAGGGGAAAAAAGAAGAAGCAGAGAAACTCAAAGCTGAGGTGGCATTGCTGAAAACAACACTGGAACCATTGAAACAAAAAATGGCCGAAGCGGAAGAACAGGTGCAAAATTTATTGGTCTTACTCCCCAATCTTCCCGCAGAAGCAGTTCCCCCGGGAAAATCACCTGAAGAAAATGAAGTAGTGAGATTAGGTGGCCGTATGCCTGAACTTTCGGAAAATGCAGTTCCCCACTGGGATCTGATTAGAAAATATGACCTGGTTGATTTTGAAACCGGCGCAAAAATTACCGGCAGCGGATTCCCTCTATTTAAAGGCAAAGGCGCAAAATTGCAACGTGCATTGGTTCAATATTTTCTCGATTACAATACCGTAGCAGGATACACCGAATACAACCCTCCTTTTATGGTGAATGCCGCTTCCGCATTTGGCACAGGTCAATTGCCCGATAAAGAAGGACAAATGTATCATATTACAGAAGATGGCTTTTATTTAATACCAACTTCCGAAGTGCCGGTAACCAATATTTACCGCGACAGAATATTAAAAGAAACCGATCTGCCGATAAAAATGACGGCATTTTCTCCTTGTTTCCGCCGGGAAGCCGGAAGTTTTGGAAAGGATGTTCGCGGACTCAACCGGGTACACCAGTTCGAAAAGGTGGAGATCATCCAGATTGTGCATCCGGAGAAAAGCCATGAAGTATTGGAAGAAATGGTCAGTCATGTGGAGCAACTGCTTCAGTTTCTCGAACTTCCTTACCGCATATTGCGTTTATGCGGCGGCGATATGGGATTTGCCAGTGCGATAACTTATGATTTTGAAGTGTATAGCGCGGCGCAGAAGCGCTGGCTGGAAGTAAGCAGTGTTTCCAATTTTGAAAGTTTTCAATCCAACCGTTTGAAATGCCGTTTTAAAGATGAGCAGGGTAAAACACAATTGGTGCATACGTTGAATGGAAGTTCACTCGCATTGCCCCGCATTGTTGCATGTTTATTGGAAAACAATCAGTCCGATGAAGGAATAAGGCTGCCGGAAGTATTGCACCGGTATTTTGGAGCGGCGGAGATTGTTTAAGATTATTGCTGATTTTTAGATTTGTAGATTTTGGGATTGATAAATCAACCATAAGTATGACAGATCCGTTTTATGGTTGATTTGTTTAGAACAATGATATAACTAAATGATTAATTGAACATGTGGCCATCTAACAATGTATTTTTTGTAGCCGGCTAGATTGCTACTATTAAGTTTTCGTTGCGTCGCACTCTTCAACTTTATATCATTATTCAGCAACATCCGGTCAGCTTTAATTATTGTACAAGAATACTTGATGAAAATTATACCAATTACGTTCCTTCAGTGGCTTTAGGCCTATAGAAATAAAAAGTACATAAAAAAAGTATTGCCATTATAAGGCAATACTTTACTTTTCAGAAATATCGCAACAATTGTAATGATTTAAAATTTTTGCGCACCTTCAACCATCCGCTTCTTTTTCAATATTGAATACTCTGTTTCCTCCTTTACAATTGTATTAACCAGTTTTCCCAATCCTTCTATTTCCATCTCCACTGTATCATCCGGCTGAAGCCATTGCTCCGGGTAATTGGGATCATTTAATTTAGCGGTTCCATTCAATTCCAGAAAGCAACCGGTTCCTACGGTTCCGCTGCCAATAACATCGCCGGGATACAAACTCACTCCATAAGAACAGCGCTCAATGATTTCGGCAAATGTCCAATCCATATCACCCAGGTTTCCTTCGCTTACTGTTTTGCCGTTTACCGAACATTTCATAGGCATATTCCAGGTTTTACCCACATGACCTTCTTTGCAGGGAATTTCAAGAGATTCCAACTCATCCAATGTTACCAGCCAGGGACCTAATGCGGTTGCAAAATCCTTACCTTTTGCAGGGCCAAGATTGAGCTGCATTTCTTCCATTTGTAAACCGCGGGCGCTAAAATCATTCATAATCATTAATCCGCCAATATATTGATCCGCATTTTCAGCCACAATATTTCTTCCATGTTTGCAAATAACTATTGCAGCCTCTAATTCAAAATCCAGTTTTTCAAAATGATCGGGCATGCAGGAAACTTCACCCGGCCCCTGGATGCTGTGGTGGTTGGTAAAATAAAAAACCGGATACTGATCAAATTCCGCGATCATTGGCAGGCCACGGTTTCTACGCGCCGCAGCCACATGCTGACGAAATGCATATCCATCCCTGCACTGGTAGGAAAAGGTATGGGTGAAAGAAAATGAATGTTATCAATTGGAGATGCCTTTTTCTTTTCCAATTCTTCCATCTTTAATGGCTTTTTCGCAAGCCTGCGCCAAAGGAAAGTTGTCATCCCAATATTGTAAAAACATATTCATTCCTGAAGGCAATTCCGGATGAATAAGATCCATATCATATAAATAACCATCTACCAGCATAGCCAATTGATCGTGCTCATCCTTGAGATAGGAAACAAGTTTCATATTTTCATCAGTTTAATAGCAATAAACGCGGTTAAAGATAGGATCATTTCAATATTAAATTCAAGGCCTATAAAATATTATTGCCAAACAAATTATACTTAATTTGTGAGACCGATTTACTTACTGATTCAATCTGTTCTATGAGCGTAAAAATGTTGTTGTTTCTTAGTTGTTGCCTGCTGATCAACATTACTAAGGCCGCGCCTGATTCTTCCAATACATGGATCCGCATCAATCAACTGGGCTATACGCCTTTGGGTATAAAAACGGCGGTATTGGGCTCCAAATCAGCTGTTAGTTTTAATGAATTTGAACTGGTGGACGCCAATACCAATGCAGTGGTTTTTAAAAACAAATCCGGCAATTCTTTTGGCAAATACGGACCTTTTGCTGAAACCTACCGGCTCGATTTTTCAGGATGGAAAAAAAATGGCAGGTATTACCTTCAGGTGGAAGGCATCCGCTCGCCGGTATTTGCCATTGATGACAATGTGTATAATGGCGCGGCCGATTTTTGTTTGCGCTATATGCGCCAGCAACGCTGTGGTTTCAATCCTTTTTTAAAAGATTCCTGTCATACCCATGATGGCTTTACGGTGTATGCACCTGTACCCGATGGCACTTATATAAATGCTGTTGGCGGCTGGCATGACGCGAGTGATTACTTACAATATTCCACTACGTCTGCAAACGCCACTTATCATTTACTGGCTGCTTACCGCGATTTTCCCGAAGTTTTTGGTGATGAAAAAATGGATAATGGACTCGATGGAAAAAATGGCATGGCTGATGTGCTGGATGAAGCAAAATGGGGACTCGACTGGCTGCAAAAAATGCATCCCAAAGAAGACTGGATCTTTAACCAGATAGCGGATGACCGCGATCATCATGGCATGCGCCTTCCGGGAGAAGACAATTTTTATGGACGAGGATTTGAACGGCCGGTTTATTTCTGCACAGGAGAGCCACAGGGATTACTGAAATATAAAAACCGCGCCACCGGGGTTGCCTCTATTGCGGGGAAATTTGCCAGCGCTTTTGCATTAGGATCACAATTGTTTGATAAAATTGATACCGGTTACTCACGAAGTTTATTATCTAAATCCGGTACAGCAATGCAATTGGGATTGGCAAAGCCGGGCGTTGCACAAACGGCACCCGGAAGTTCACCTTATTTTTATGAAGAAGACAACTGGACTGATGATATGGAACTGGCGGCTGCTGCACGTTACAATGTTTGATCTCAAAAAAAAGCGGGCAATCTTTATCACTTAATATGACCGATGGTTCAAAAAAACCACTGCTTGATTATGGCTTTTCTATGGCGCTCAAAGAACCCGTTACACCCTGGCTCGGAAAAGATACCGCGCGTCATTATCAATGGTATCCTTTTATCAACCTTGGCCATTATGAACTGGCGAAACAACTGAAAGATAAAAGAAAAGATTCCATCATTCATTTTTATAAACAAGGCATAGAACTTGTTTGGAACAAAGCAAAAACTAATGCTTTTTATCGCGGCGTTCCTTTTATTTGGTGCAGCAATAATTTAACGACAGCCTTCGCCATTCAGTGTTATTGGTACCGCCAACTGTCTGGCGATGCAACTTATCAGCCACTGGAACAAGCTTGTTTCGACTGGCTGTTTGGCGCCAATCCCTGGGGTACAAGCATGGTATATGGATTGCCTGCATGGGGCGATACGCCAACAGATCCGCATTCATCCTTTACACACCTGAAAAATTATCCCATTGATGGCGGATTGGTAGATGGACCGGTATATACAAGCATTTATAAAAACCTAATAGGCATTACGCTTTTTAATGCGGATGAATACGAAGCTTTTCAAAGCGACCTGGCAGTGTATCATGACGATGTTGGTGATTACAGCACCAATGAACCTACGATGGATGGAACGGCATCATTAATCTACTTACTCGCTGCCAAAGAAGGAGAAGCAGGGAAACTAAAATTAAAATAACAGGATCAAATTGGATATTAATACATGCCAAAAACATAAATAAGTTAATCAAGAAATCATACATCAAAAATCACAAATCACACATCATAAATCATACATCATACATCAAGATGGTTTCTACCATTTTTCATCATCCGGAATATCCCGGTTTTGCTGCCTGAATCGTATGCGTGATTCCAACTTTTGAAGCTGGCGTTCAATAATAAGATCTGCAATGATCAATCCTGCATTGTTATGGGAATCCGAAAGCAATTCCTTGATTTTCCGTTCACTGATATCGAGCCGGTAAAGAATGTAAACCAGCTTTTCAAAATCTTCATTAATTAGCGTATGGATGTAATTGGAAAGATTGTTTCTGAAAGCATTCAAATCGGTCTGCGTTACCAATAATGAATGGCCAATTGATTGAATAATCTCTTCCTGCAATTGCGTGCTGTTATCATTCACAAACTATCATTTTTAATAAACCGGATATAGTTTTTCAATATTACCATTTGTCCCAAATGATAATGCGTATGTTCTGTAACGCCAGCTATTGTTTTATAAAAACTATCGCCCGAAGCCGGGTTTATTTCTGTCAATTTATTTTCCGGAAATTCCCGGATTGCATCAGCAAGTTGCTGCGCTGATAACCGGCTTTGCTCTTTTAATGCATTCCAATCGTTTTCGCTTAAAATTTCCGGCAGATCAAAGCCATTTGACTCATTGGCTTGGGGAGTATTACCCATCAGCCGCTGGCAAACCATTTCATTGTAATAATTACAATGATGTAAAAGCATGGCTATAGAATTGACCGATGCAGAGGTTATGGTGGTTGCTTCTTCAAAATTTATATCCTGCAATGTTTCCATTATACTTACGTCGGTCCAGTTGTTTCCTTCATAAACTTCAATTACCTGTTTTGCTATGCAATCAATAATATTCATGTGTTCCTTTTTATTGTTTTATTGATTCCCGATATCACCGGAGAATTTGCTAAATGATTATCATTAAATACAGCTCAATAATATTTTTCCATAACCCCAAGACCGAATAAAGCGAAATCATATTTTACCGGATCATCCGGATCTAAAGTTCGTAAAAATCCGGTTAACTCCACTGCTGCCTGCCAGTCAATTTGTTTGCGGTGCAATAATTCGAGTTTTGTTGCTACACGCGCCACATGAATGTCAATCGGGCAAATGAGTTCGGAAGGCGATATATTTTTCCAAATCCCAAAATCAACCCCGTTTTTATCGGAACGTACCATCCAGCGCAAATACATATTCAGCCGTTTGCAGGTAGAATTTTTTTCCGGTGTAGCCACATGTTTTTTGGTTCTTAAAGGATGATCTTCCAAAGAAAAAAAATAATGATGAAAACGGATCAGCGCATTTTCCATAAAAGAATTCCGGTCATTCATATCTGAATGATCTTTGGTAAATGCGTCCTCCAATGAATCATGGTTTTTGTAATGAAATTTTAAAAATTCAATGAAGTAAAGCAGATCAGTGGTATTAAAGGTACGGTGTTTAAAATGAAGCAATTGCTTTAATTCGTGGTCCGAATGATTCCGTATAAAATCGTATGGAGACTGGTCCATCAGGGCCATTAATTCCCTTGATTTATTAATGATTGTTGTACGGATACCCCATGCGAAAACCGCTGCAAAAAAGCCTGCTATTTCTATGTCCTGCTTTTTGGTAAAAAGATGTGGAATGCATACCGGATCATCACCAATAAAGGAAGGTTTATTATATTGTTCCGTTTTACTATCTAAAAAATCTTTGAGTTTATCATAACTGATCATAGATCAAAGTTAAGTGAGTACATAAAAAAATCCCCGCCTCTGTTGTAGAAGACGGGGATTCAGGGGAAGGGGTTGTCTTAAAATTCAATCCGGTAATTGATCACAGGAAAAAATCCCATTTGAAATTGTTGTTTTATTACACCTTTATTCTTGTCATAATATTCATAATACAGGTTTTGATGATCGGTTACATTCTGGATATCAAACATGAATGTATGGGTAGCATATTTTTTATTTACCTTATAACTTATACCAATATCAAAACGGTAATAAGCGGGTCCCTTTTCGCTGTAAAAACGGTCTTGCACATATTCCACTTTTCCCCTTTTACGCGAAGCTTCCAGGTCAATGGGTGACTGGCGTAATCCGCCACTACCAAGCATTTTAGCGTTTAATCCAAAAATGTTCTTCCCATCTGCTCCTGTTTTCCATTCTTTACCCGCAACCAGGTTTCCCTGGTATCCACGGTTGTATCTTGTGTTGTATTCTTTACCGGAATAGTTGGTATATAAAGACTGCATCAAAGAACCGGTAAACATTACATAATAGCTTTTATTAAATGGTTTTTCCACCGTGATATCAACACCGTAATTTTTTCCTTTTCCATCACTTACCAGTTTGCCGATATCAGAAAGATCATATACCTTGGAAGCATTTAATATGGAGAAATAACTGCCTGCTTTTTCCTCAACCGGAACATCATATAAGTGTTGGTAATATGCTTCCCCTTTTAATCTCCATCCGCTAATAAATCCTTTTTCATAGCCCAACACAAAATGTGCGGCTTTGGGCATTTCAAGATTTTTATTTGGCAAATCACTTGCATTGCCGGGTATAAAAGTATAGGTAGATAAATGTTCGGGCTTTGCATGAATGCCTGCGGCAACTGTGATCGTTTGATTATGTGAAGCCTGGTAAGTAATTGCGGTTCGCGGTTCTACGCTATACGTTTTATTCAGCTCAAGCATGGATGTATGGAATCCTGTATTGAGCGTAAATTTATTGTTGATCCGGTATTTCCATTGTGCATATGCCTGGTAATATTGGGTATTACCTTTTCCGTTCAATACCACTTTCCATAGTTTGTCCACATCATCATAATACCTGCTGTTGAAATCGTAGGTTAAATGACTTGCAACAATGCCGCTGCGAAAAGTATGATGTGCATTCAGTTTGTTGTTGTACATAACGGAAATACGGTAAGCGCCATCCGAATTATGCGTACGACCGATTTGCTCAATACCGTAATTTTTAACCGGGTTAAGCGAATCTACCACTTCATTGAAGCCAGTAGCCGACGCGGATATAATGGTTTTGAGATAAGCATGCCGGTTGAAAAAATACTGATGCGACATACCTATCACACCCGTTTTTCCTTTTGAATCCAACACAAAATTTGGGTCATCATCATTCCATTTGGTACTGTCTTTTGCCGGATCTTTAATGGCTTTATTTATTCCACCCAAACCAAAAACACTAAAAGTACCTGCGCTTTTTGTCGGGAAATTTAATTTAAAGGAAATATCCTGATAATCGGGCATCACACCATTAAGGCTGCTGAGAAAACTTTTTAATAAACTTAAAGTGGAATAACGGTAATTAATAAGATAAGAAGATTGGCCGCCCTTTCTGAAAGGGCCTTCGGCCGCGGCTTCCACACCTAAACCGCCTATCATTAAAGCATATTCATTTTTGTCCTTATTGCCATTCCTGAAGTTCAGGTCAAAAGCTCCCGAGGTAGCATTTCCAAATTCTGCAGGAAAAGCGCCGGTATAAAAATCAGAATTTCCGAGTGTACTGCTGCTCAGCATACTGATGGACCCGCCACTTGATCCCAAGGCGCTGAAATGATTCGGATTAGGTATTTCAATACCTTCAAGGCGCCATAAAATGCCTTTGGGCGAATTACCGCGTACCACGATTTCATTACTGCCATCGCCATTATTGCTTACTCCTGCAAAATTTTGCGCCATACGTGCAGGATCGTTTGCCGCAGCGGGATAGCGTTTGGTATCTTCCACTGAAAATTGTCGCGCACTCGCGGTTGCAAATTCATTGAGTGATTTTGTACGGTTTTTACGGCTTGATACACTTACTTCCTTCAGTGTCTGTACTGTTTCTGTAAGTGCAATATTCACAAACACTTCCTTGCCGGATGAAACCATGATTTCAGCTATGGTCTTGCTGTCATACCCCAGGTTGGAAACGGTTACAGAATGTCTTCCCACCGCAACACCGTTAATCCTGAACTGTCCGAGGCTGTCTGTCAGTACATGGATCTTTGAATTGAGTAAATTAACCGTGGCCAATGATAATGGTTTTTTGGAATCCGCATCTGTTACCACACCTTTAATGGTTTGGGTAAAACCGGACTGCGCTTTTACCAGCCCCGGATTTATCGTTATACAAAAGGCCAGAAAAAGTAATAGATTTTTTTTCATGCAATAGATTTTAAAGTTGCTTGCTTTATGGATGTTTGAAATGCAAAATTGTTTTTCAGAAAGTCTTTTTTATAATGATACTGGATGAGTTGAATGGTTCACCTGATAAAAGGCGGATTTCAGCGGATGAAGGATATATTGGTTGGTGGTTGATTGTTGAGTTGGAAATAATTGACACCTTCTTATGAGTTCTAATCATAGTCTATCCATAACAGTTTTTTTATGTAGCTAAAGCCGGAAAGACAATCATTTTCTCGTCCGCTAAAGCAGACGGCAACAGACATCCAAAATCAACCACCAATCAACAACATCCAGACTTTATTGTGTTTTCTTTCAAATAAAATATGTTCAACTTTGCAACTAAACAAATGATGATGTGGAATAAGTTTTTTCAATATGCAGCAGGGTTACAAAATACCGGGATTCATATTTCCAGATGGGCATTGGTCATCGTGTTATTGTGGATTGGGGGTTTAAAAGCCTTCCGGTATGAAGCCGCCGGCATTGTTCCTTTTGTGGCCAATAGCCCTGTGATGAACTTCTTTTATCACTATGATGCCCCGGAATATAAAAAGCACATGAACAAAGAAGGGGAATACAAACCTGAAAATATTGAATGGCATAAAGCAAACCATACCTACACTTTTTCTTATGGCCTTGGCGCTGTTATTGTATTGATCGGTTTTTTAATTGCATTGTATCCTATATCCCCCGCTTTGTCGGCAGTGGGCAGTTTCCTTGCTTTTATCATGTCGCTGGTTACGTTGTCATTCTTAATTACAACGCCTGAAACCTGGGTTCCTGCTTTGGGTGATACCGAATATGGATTTCCTTATTTAAGCGCAGCCGGGCGTTTGGTCATTAAAGATGTGATCATGATGGGCGCATCGGTTGTAACTATGGCACAGGCCGCAAAAAAACATTTGGCAACCCGCAGTTGAATTTTCTAGGGGAAGACAACTTTATAGAAATTAAAAATGAAGAATGGAAAATGAAGAATGAAGAAGTAAGAAAGAAGTAAGAACTAGGAAGTAATGAACGATTCTCTACCTAATTAAATTCTTCATAGGTCAATGAATGTCGCTAAATTTTTATGTTCCCGGCAACGGCATTTCATGGCATCTTCGTTGCGTCGCACTTTTCAACTGAAGTAATCCTATTGCGCTTCAGGTTTCAGTTTCCATTGCCACCGGCATTGATGAAGATCCGCTTTAACCAATTAATTGTTTTGTAGAAAATACCAGGAATCATCACAAGGCATCTGTTGTTTTGGTTCAATTTATGATGTATCTTAATCCGCCGCGAATAGTGGAATAAGCTTTACATAAATTTTACCGCATGAACACTTCTATTAACAATCTCGAAGAAACAGCAATAAACACAGTACGAATTCTGGCCGCTGATGCAGTTCAAAAAGCAAATTCAGGACACCCCGGCACTCCAATGGCGCTGGCCCCATTAGGGAATGTTTTATGGACTCAATGCATGAATTATAATCCTAAAAATCCACATTGGGCCAACCGAGACCGGTTTATTTTATCAGCGGGGCATGCCTGTATGCTGCAATATGCTTATCTGTATTTAACGGGCTACAATATCAGCATGGATGACATAAAAAATTTTCGCCAGTTACACAGCAAAACCGCTGGTCACCCGGAATACGGATTGCTCGATGGTATTGAAATAACCACCGGACCCTTAGGTCAGGGTTTTGCAAATGGCGTTGGTTTTGCCATTGCTCAGCAATACCTCGCCTCAAGATATAATAAGCCCGGTTTTGAATTGTTCAACTATAATATTTATTGCATTTGCAGCGATGGGGACATGATGGAAGGAATAAGCTCCGAAGCGGCTTCCATTGCCGGCCATCTTCAATTGAGCAACCTGATCTATATCTATGATGACAATCATATTTCAATAGAAGGAAAAACCGAGCTTACTTTCAGTGAGGATGTGGGAAAACGCTTTGAAGCTTATGGCTGGAATGTTTTACAATTGGATGATGGTAATGATACAAAAGCCATGTGGCAGGCGCTGCAAAAAGCAAAGGATGAAAAAAAACGTCCGACTTTAATAAAACTGCGTACACATATAGCTTATGGAAGTCCAAACAAAGTGGACACTGCCGCAGCACATGGATCACCGCTTGGTGAGGAGGAAGTGAAACTGGTGAAAAAACATTTCGGATTCAATCCTAACGAATACTTTGCAGTATCACCGGAAGTATTGAAATTTTACAATGATGCCGGTAAAAAGGGAATTGAAAAAGAACAGCAATGGAATGAGTTGTACAAAAACTGGAAAGAAAAATATCCTGACCTCGCTCAGGAATATGAATTATTTACAAATGGTCACTTGCCCGCAGGATGGAAAGATAAACTTCCTGTTTTTAAAGCATCTGAAGGAAAAATGGCTACCCGAAAATCATCCGGGAAAGCGTTGAATGCAATAGCAGACAGTTTGCCATTTTTAATTGGTGGCTCCGCGGATCTTGCTCCATCTACCGATACAAATCTGGAAAAATATCAATCATTTTCAGCTACCGCAAGGGATGGCCGGAATTTTCATTTTGGTATCCGCGAACACTCCATGGGAGCCATATTAAATGGTATCGCTGTTACACCCGGCTTCATACCTTATGGCGCCACATTTTTAATATTTTCCGACTATATGCGTCCCCCGGTGCGGCTTGCCGCTATTATGAAAATAAAACCAATTTTTGTTTATACCCACGACAGCATCGGACTTGGTGAAGATGGTACTACGCATCAGCCGGTGGAACAATTGATTTCTTTAAGAGCAGTTCCAAATTTAACGGTCATTCGCCCTGCAGATGCCAATGAAACCGTACAGGCATGGCGTGTGGCTCTGGAGCATAAAGGTGGTCCTGTGGCAATTGTTCTTACCCGGCAGGGAATCCCTATTTTCGACCAACAAAAATTTACCCCTGCTACAGAACTTGAAAAGGGCGCTTATATATTATCAGAAGCGCATACTACTCCGCAAATCATTCTTATAGGTACCGGTAGTGAAGTGTATCTTTTATTGGAAGCGCAGGAAAAATTAAAATCGGAATCCATTGCCGCAAGAGTGGTAAGTATGCCAAGCTGGGAATTATTTGATCAGCAGGATGAAAATTATCGTCTGAAAGTTTTTCCTAAAGAATTAAGAAAACGGCTTTCTGTGGAAGCAGGATCTTCTATCGGATGGAGAAAATATGTTACCGAAGATGGCGATATTATTGGCATTGACCGTTTTGGAGAATCCGCACCTGGAGAAGAAGTAATGAAAGAATATGGATTTTCAGTTGAAAATGTGGTGGCTAAAGCGAAAAAATTACTTGAGTAAAAAATTGTTGCCGGTTACCTGTTTCCGGTAACTGGCAACCAACAATTAAAATGGTCTGTTTTGCAGTACCCATTCCTTAATATATTCAGCAATTTCCAGGGTGGGGGCGCCTGGGGCAAACAGCTTCCCCACTCCCATCGCCTGCAATTGTTCCATATCTTCTTCCGGGATAATACCACCGCCGGTTAATAATACATCGTTCATTCCTTTTTCCTTCATCAATGCTATTATTTTTGGGAAGATCGTCATATGCGCACCGCTTAGAATGCTGATGCCAATAGCATCCACATCTTCCTGCAAGGCAGCATTCACAACCATTTCAGGAGTTTGGCGCAGTCCGGTATAGATCACTTCCATACCCACATTACGCAAAGATGTAGCAATTACTTTTGCCCCGCGATCATGGCCATCCAACCCCACTTTTGCTACTAAGACCCTAATGGTCCGGTTTAAATTTGTATCCATAATAAATTTTCAGAAGTCAAGTTAGGAAAAAGAAAGAATTTGTTTATTGTTTTTCCAAGGGATATATTAATTAAAGCTCATCGCATTTTGCTCAATAAAGATATAACCGCTGAAGTGTGCGATCCGGATACTAAATCGGGACAGGCTCTCAAAAAAGCCTCATAGTAGTATTACGGCCTGGCCCCAAAAAAATATACTTTCATTCTTTATATCTTATGGAATAACAGCTTTTTTTGCTATCGGCTGCCATTTATTTCTTCATATTTTTTATCTATCATTTTTGTAAAAAACCGGTTGAAACTTTCATTGGCGCCTTTTAATAAAATAATCAGGCTTCCTCTTTCTCTTGCATAAGGATTGGCAATGCTATCCATTAATTTAGCCGAAGTAAAATCTTTTATAAAATCATGCTGCATTTCCTGCGGATCATCCGATACAAGCAACAGATTTTCAATAGGAAGCGGGCGGGGCATCCAATAAATAAAGCTTGCATTAGCGCTATAAGCCTGGGGAAGATGGTATTTTTTTCCATAATAATCCACTGCTGCAGCCTGTCCATAATTGTCACAAAAAATAACGGTTTTCTTTTGTTCATTGCTATCCAATGTGTGATACGCGAATGCGACTTTTTCAGCCATTTCTTTCCAGCCCAGCATGTCTGCAAAATCCTGCGGTAAGGGATGATCTTTCAGGTCTTCCCACTTTAGTAAACCTGTTTTATGCATACCGGTAGTCTTATAAAACTGATCCAGTTTTTGAGGAATGGCAATGGGAAGCGCAATTGGCATAAACAGGAATCCTATTATTATGGGAACAGTTACAAATATCCATCGCAAAACCCTGTAATGCTTCAATGTGAAGGATTCCAACTGGTAAGCGCCAAAAGCAAACAATACGGGATAAGCTCCTAAAGCATAATAATTTTTTCCATGCAACACTATCAATAATATGATTACAGACAAAAATGCCAATCCCATAAATCGGAAGATTTTTCCCTTTCCGGTTGCAAATACGAACCAAAGGCCCGCAAGCCAGATAAATACACAAGGCAGATTCATAATGAACTGGTCTATAATAAATCCGCCAGGAGAAATATATTGGAGCTGGGTTTGTTCCAGTAATTTCATATGATGCACAACAGGAAAATGATTGGCGTATTGCCATATTGCATTTGGCAGAAAAATCAAGATTGCTAATCCGGCGGAAAAATAAAAATGCTTGTTTAAAAATATTTTTCTCTGCCTGGTTAATAGCAATCCCGCTAAAACGCTTATAATAAAAAATGCAACCGAGTATTTACTCAACATGCCTAAACCCGAACTTATCCCAAAAAGATACAACCATTTATTTTCGGCTGTCTGCAAATACCGGATGATGCTGTAAGCGATCAGCGTCCAGAAAAATATTTCAAGAAAATTCGGCTGAAATAAAAAATGCACCCGCAGATATGCACCAAATACAAAAGGAAAAAATCCTAGTAGCAGTGCAAAGAACCTTCCGCCCAAAGACAAGATAATCTTACCTGTAAGTAAAAAGGTGCATGCGCCGAATAAAGAAGGCCACAACTTAACCCAAAACAAACCGCCGCCCAACAAATTTGTCAACCAGGAAAAAACGGATAATAATGGCGGCACTTCCATGTAGCCCCAGGCCATGTGATTGCCTTCCGCCAAATACAACAATTCATCCCGGTGAGCTTCATAGTAAGAACTTTGCAGAATAAATGGAATTGACAGTTTAATAAAAGCCAAAAAATACAACAACCGGTTATTCTGCATAATAGTTTGGTTTATTAAAAGCTATGAGCTTTAAGCCATCAGCTATGAGCTATCAGCTATTTACTGGCAAGTAAATTCATCACATTCTTTATGCGGTTGATTGTTTCTGCTTTACCTAAAACCTCCGCAATTTCAAATACGCCCGGACCAAATTTTCCGCCTACAAGCATGATGCGGAAAGGTAGCATCAACTCTCCAGGTTTTAGTTGATGGGCGGCAGCCAATTGTTTAAATTCATTTTCCAGATCAGCTGCATGCCAGTTTTCCGATGCCTGATATTTCTCTATTAGTTCATTAAAAAACAGTTGCTTTTTATCATCCCATTTGGGCTGTATGGCTGCAATATCAATGCTTTGAGGCATTTGAAAAAAGAAGGAAGCCTGTTGAATAAAATCCGGCAACAATGTACACCGTTCTTTCACCAATGTGAGTACACGATCCAGCTTTTCATCATCATTAACCACAATGCCCTGATCCGCAAAAAGACCTTTCACCTGTGCCTGGTAACATGAAACCGGCAACTTCTTTATCCACTCCTGGTTTACCCATTTGGCTTTTTCATAATCAAACTTAGCGCCGCCTTTATGTACGCGGTCAAGAGAAAATTTTTGTATCAATTCTTCCAAAGAAAAAATTTCCTGCTCCGATCCATCATTCCAACCCAATAATGCAAGCATATTTATAAATGCTTCCGGCAAAAAACCGCGCTCCTTAAACCCGGTTGCTTTTTCACCGGTCCGCGGATCGGTCCAATCCATTGCAAAAACAGGAAATCCCAATCTGTCGCCATCTCTCTTACTTAATTTTCCATTCCCTTCGGGTTTTAAAATCAAAGGCAAATGCGCCCATTGCGGCATAGTTTGTTCCCAACCCAGATAACGCCATAACAATACATGCACCGGCGCAGAAGGCAACCATTCTTCACCGCGAAATGCATGCGTTATCTGCATAAGATAATCATCCACAACCACAGCCAGATGATAGGTAGGCATTCCATCTGCTTTCAAAAGAACCTTGTCATCTGTTTTTGAAGTATCAAAATTTACATTACCTCTAATCATATCCGTAAAGCTCAGTTCTTCATTTTCCGGCATTTTTATACGGATAACATAAGGAACTCCTTCATTAAGTAAACTTGTCACTTCCTCTTTACCCAGCGTAAGAGAATTTCTCATCTTTTCTCTCAGAAACTGGTTGTATTGAGGAGAAGGATTTTCCTGGGTTTTAAAATTAGCGCGCATTGCTTCCAGTTCGGAAGGAGTATCAAAAGCATAATAAGCATTTCCCTGCCGAACCAGTTGTTCTGCATACTGTTTATATATTTCTTTACGTTCACTTTGCCTGTAGGGACCGAACGCGCCACCTTTTTTGGGGCTTTCATCAGGCTGTAATCCACACCACGCAAGACATTCCTCAATATATTCCTCGGCGCCCTCTACAAAACGGGTCTGATCGGTATCTTCAATACGCAATATGAAACTTCCACCCTGCTGACGGGCAAACAGGTAATTGAATAATGCGGTTCTTACACCTCCCAAATGCAAGCCGCCGGTTGGCGATGGTGCAAATCGAACTCTTACTTTGTTTTGCATAATGCCGCAAAGATAAAACTTTGAGCATCCCATTATAAAATGAATGAATTAAAATGTACTTTCAACTTATGAAACGTCCATGATAAAATTTTCATTTTTATCACAAGTGAAATGAAAATTTTATCATGGTAAGTACCATCCGACCAACTAAAAAAACAAAAAATATACGGATGAAACTAATCTGCATCTGGCTGGCCGTTTGTGGGAGTTTTTTATACGCTTCAAATAGTAAAGCGCAGCTTACTTATGATGAACTGGAAGTACAGTACGATTCGCCCTGGGTCTATAAAAACCTGCAACTGATTCCAATAAAATTTAAAGAAAAGCAAAATAAAATTCAACCTTCTACGGCTATAATCAGCCTGCAAGAAGCCATTCGGCAACGGCTGGTTAGTATAAAAGAAATGCAGTCGGAAGCAGGCTCAGATGTGAACGTGCTTATGATAAAAAATCATTCCAAAAAAAATATTCTCATACACAGCGGTGAAATGCTGAAAGGTGGGAAACAGGATCGTGCAATAGCTGCAACAACTATAATTCCACCCGGTGGTGAAGAAAACTATATCCCTGTTTTTTGCATAGAAAAAGGAAGATGGGATGATAAAACAAAACCATTTCAATATGCAGGCACAGCAGATATTTCTCTTCGTCGGAAGATAGATAAAAATCCAAAACAACATGAAATCTGGAAAGAAATTGACCGGCAATTTGGCACAAAAAAAATAGATTCAGAAACTTGGCCTTATCTTCAGTTACGCAAAAATTTTTCTTCAAACGATACAGCGGCCATCAATTTTTTCAGAAGAAAAATGGAAGCTTCCGATAGTGCATTTGCAGGATTTATTGCATCATCCGGAAACAGCATTATCAACTGCGAATTGTTCGGATCGGAGGGAATCTGCCTCTTATCCTATTTACCCATGATTGAAAGTTATTTGACAAGCATTTCAAAAGAAGCGGACGCTTCAAAAATTACGGATGACGAGATTCAATTGTTCCTGGATAAATTTTTAAAAAACAATCAGCAACAACAAAATTACCTGAACCAGCAAGGGAAGATTTACAAATATCAAAACAAGATCATTCACCTCGTTGCTTATGATGAATAATACACGAAAGCAATTTATCTTTATCAAACGAATTGTTAGATTGTTTAATTGTATAATTACTCTTCCATTGTAAGGGTTGAGCTTAACTATATGTATTTTATTAAAACGCCTTTTTGGTTAAAGAAATTTTATCCTTCGCTTACCTGGAGTATAGCCACGGAAGAAAAAAATTTGTACCTGAGTTTCGATGATGGCCCGCATGAAACAGCCACTCCTTTTGTATTGGATCAATTAAAAAAATACAATGCAAAGGCAAGTTTCTTTTGTATTGGTAAAAATGTATTGCAATATCCGGACATTTACCGAAGGATCATTGATGAAGGACATAAAGTATGCAACCATACGCAAAACCATTTGAATGGCTGGAAAACAGATAATTCGACTTATATAAAAGATATTTTTGAGGCAGCTAAATTTATTGACAGTAATTTATTTCGTCCACCTTATGGAAAAATTACCCGCTTCCAGGCCCGGATGCTAGGCAAACCGGATAAGGCATTTCAACAGAAAGAGATTAATCAAAAGGAACAAACATTCCACCGCCGCTTTAGCGTAATCATGTGGGATGTTTTGACCGGTGATTTTGATACAAAAATAACTCCTGAGCAATGCCTTAAAAATACTTTACGTGCAGAAGCCGGATCAATAATCGTTTTTCATGACAGTACCAAAGCGTGGAGCAGGATGAGTTTTGCTTTACCCAGAATGTTGGAATATTTTTCAGAAAAAGGATTCAGATTTAAACCACTTGAGGAAAACCAGGTTTAAAAAAAGGGAAGGCCGAGGTTGAAACCTCAGCCCATTTTTAATCCGTACCCTATGAAAACTTGTTAAAAATAATAGTTATTCCAATATCGGCAAAATAACTATTGTTTATTTCCGGGTTTTCAGGTATAATTTTTTCTGCATAAAATATTTGTAGTCAACCATATTAAACCAATAATTCTTTCAGAATTAATATGGTTTATTTCATTTATTTGTTGCCATAATTTTTTTTTCATCTACAAAACCTTTGATACGGTTTATTTTAAACAATGAAAAACTAATAGAACATGCACCTTATTGATAGTCATTGTCATTTATACCTACCCGATTTCAAGGAGGATATTGAATCAGTAATATTAAGAGCCAGAGAAAATGGAGTAACTAAATTTTATTTACCGGCAATTGATAGTGAAGTAACGGAAGCAATGTTTGATCTTGAAAAAAGATTTCCCGGTGAATGCATTGCAATGATGGGCTTGCATCCTTGCTCAGTAAAGGAAAACTACAAAAATGAGTTGGACCAGGTGTATCAATGGTTACAGAAAAGAACCTTTGCAGCTGTTGGAGAAATTGGCCTGGATTTTTATTGGGATAAATCTTTTACTCAACAACAATATGATGCGTTTGAAACGCAGCTTCAATGGGCGCTGGAGAAAAACCTGCCGGTTGTTATTCATACGCGCAATGCGATGAAGGAAACTATTGATGCGGTAAAGCCATTTTCAGAAAAGGGATTAAAAGGTATTTTTCATTGTTTTGGAGGAACGAAGGAAGAAGCCATAGAAATTGTGGACATGAATTTCTTACTTGGTATTGGCGGAGTCATTACATATAAAAATGCGAATTTAGCAGAAACGCTTTGCGATATAGATCTAAGTTTCATCGTTTTGGAAACCGATTCGCCTTATTTAACGCCCGTTCCCCACCGCGGCAAACGCAATGAGAGCAGCTATCTCACTTATATTGCATCCAAACTGGCAGAGATAAAAAATGTCACTATTGAGGAAGTTGCGGAAGCGACAACAACTAATGTAAAAAATTTATTGGGATGATGAGTGATAAGCCATTATTTTTGCAGGCCTTTTAAAAAAGGAGCGTTGTCCGAGTGGTTCGTTTTGCGGGAGAAAGTGAGTAGACAGTAAAAGGAAGGGTTATAAAAATTGGAGAGTTGTCCGAGTGGTTGAAGGAGCACGCCTGGAAAGTGTGTATACTCGAAAGGGTATCGAGGGTTCGAATCCCTCACTCTCCGCATGAATTCGTTCTTTGTTTATATTCTTCAAAGTTTAAAAGACAATTCTTTTTATATTGGAGAATGTGATGATTTAGATAAAAGAATGTCTAAACATTTTGACGGAATGAGTATGTCAAAGCAATTCACCAACATCTATGGAATAGATTTCTTTAAATAATTTGCTGAAATAAGCCGGTGTTTCAAATCCGGCGGCATAAGCTATTTCAGAGATCGTTCGATATTTACCGGTTTCGATTGCTTCCCTGGCCAGCTCTAAACGTATGATACGGATGAGTACATTTGGAGTAATGCCCATGATGGCTTTAATACGCCGGTATAGTTGTCTTTCACTCATGGCCATTTCATTGCTCAGCATACTAATTTTGAAATCCGTTTTTCCTATATAATTTCTTACCAGTATTTCGAACTCAGAAAGCCAGGTTTTATCGGCAGGTGAAAGTTCATTTCCTTTGGGATTTGTATCAAAAAATGAATTTACATCTTCAATATTCATACTACCATTTCGTGCAGCGATGTTTTTTCGTTCAAGTGTATTGGTAATTATACTTGATATGCGCCTGTATTCTTCAAACTTCTTCTTATAGCTTATATTTTTAGCAATTGCAAATACTAATTTTTCTGTTTTTATAGGCATTGAAGTCCATGACAACCATACAACATTACCTGATTTAGTGATATACCTGTTTTCAAAATTTAATAGCGGGATATCACTTTTTATAAGCTCTCGCTTCCTTTTGGTAATATCCCTGTCTTCAACATGGATGAATGAGTCAATTGGATTTGACAATAATTCATCTCTGGTATATCCTAATGTTTGTGAAACGGCCGGATTTATTTTTTTAAAATAGCCATCATACCCTGACACGCACAACAGATCTGGTGATAGTTCAAAAAAATATTCTAAATCGAAAACTGTATTTCTATTCTGCTTATTTACTCCATTCATTTCTTCAATAAAATTTCCCGGGGTAAACTTAATTAAAAAGTTAAGTAGGAGAATCATTCACCTAAAATTTCTCTCAGAGATCTGGTTATAAAATTACATTGTTATCTTAATCTTATCTTATCCGGAGCGAGGTAAAAAATGTGCTACAAATAATTAATCATATAAAATGAAAGGGTGCGGCCTGGCAGTATTGTGTCATAAAATGTCAGTATTGTCAACTTCGCTATTTTGATTTTTGCCTACATTATTTCTTATGCCGGCAATAGGCAAATCGGTTACAATTTAAAATTTATTTTACATGATTTATTTGAGACTTGAAGATGAAAAAAAGGATACTAAAATCAGCAGCAGCAGCATTACATGCAGATATTGCAAAAGTCGCGGTATAGATCGTATACCAAGGGGATCACTCATAAAAACTTTTTTCTCGTTTTTGCCCATAAGGCGTTTTATATGCTTCTCCTGCTTAAAGAGACAATATAGAATACAAAAGTTCAGATAAAACAGTTCAGATTTTAAGTGAAACAAAAAGGGAAAATCTTTCGATTTTCCCTTTTTTATAAACCGGTTTTGTTCCCATGCCAAAACCTCTTATTAAATCTTTTCCAAATTTTTATTTACAAACTATAAGATATTGTTGCAATAAACTGTCTTGGCGGTATAGGATTTACGCTATAATTTTCATGGATATAATAATTTAGAGTATTGGTCAGGTTGGAAAGTTTAGCAAGAACAGAGATTTTTTTATAAGTGTATCCTGCATTCAAGTCTACTGTGGCATAACCTTTTACTTCAAAATTTCTCAGGTAGGTCTGCGTTTGTCCTTTGGTATTATTAAAGCCTGCAAAACGTGTTCCGGTATAAAAGATGGATGCTCCCAATTTAAGACCTTTCATCCTGTTTCCATGGAAAGTATAGAATACGCTTGCATTTCCGGTGCTTGCAGGATTATTAATGAGCCTTTCGCCTTCCTGATAGTTTCCTTTTGCATCCGGAGTTTTAGTGTAGCGGATATAATTATAGCTATACCCGGCAAGAATATCCATTCCCTTAAAAGCATGCAAACTTAAATCCAGTTCAACGCCATCGCTGGTTGTCTGACCGGTTAATTCTTTCAGACTGGTATTACTGTTCGGTGTAACTCCATCCGCCGCAAACAATGCAGTTTGCGCCAAATTATTATTGATAATACGGTAAAAAGTAAGATTTGCAGATAATGCGCCTTTAAAGAAATCATTTTTAATACCGGCTTCATATTGATCAATAAGAGAGGGTGGAAGCGCATTACCGTAAACATCCGTACCGGAATTTACAGAAAAGGAATTGGCATAGCTGACAAACATAGCAGTTGTGACCAGTGGCTTGTAAACGATTCCTATGCGCGGAGAAAATGCTTTATCTACTTTATTATTGATTCCTTTAGTGTGCATACCGGTAGCATTGGTCAATGTATCAACAGGGCGCGCATCCTGGTAAGACCATCTGATTCCTGCCAACAGTTTAATTCTATCTGTCAAAGAGACCAGGTCCTGGATATAAGCGCCCATCCTGTCTGTAGGCGTACTGGTAAGGAAGGTTTCTTTTGCCGCAGGAATGCTTGTACGCTGAGTAAACTTATTGGGATTAAAAATGTTAATGGTATCATAGATCTTAGGCTGATCATAATTATGATTCTGTGTAAAATACCGGTCTGCATCCAATCCTGCCAATAATGTATGAGCGATATTACCTGTCTTGAATTTTCCATTAAGATTAATCTGACCAATAAAATATTGCTCGTGGGCCTTTACTTTATTCAATGGGCGCGCCCAATCTCCATTTGCCGCCGCCTGCAGACGTTCTGTTGAATAGTAATCACGGTCATATTGTTGAAAAGCGGCTGAACCATTTAGCTGCCATGTTTCATTAATCTGGTGCTTCAGGGAAACGGTAGCAGAGGTTTGCTGCGTTTTGGCATATTGCCAGGAAGCCCCGTAAAAAGCGTTCCTTGGAACATCCGGAATTTTGGTATTGTCATAAGTGCCGATGCCAAAATCAGGGGTAAAATCATGCTTTAGATAGTCCGCCTGTAAGAGCAGTTCAGTACGATCGTTGAGTTTAAAAAGCAGGGAAGGATTTACATAATAACGCTTAGATCCTACCAGATCCCGATAGCTATTGGCAGTTTCATAAGTGCCATTGATACGATAAGCTATTTTTTTTGAAACGGGTCCGTAAAAATCTATAGCAGGCTTATACAAATCATAACTGCCTGCACGCATGGATATTTCACCAGCTTTCTCAAATTTTGGTTGCTTGGTTACCATATTAATAATTCCGCCAGGCGCAACATTTCCATAAAGTATGGCAGCGCTTCCCTTTAATATTTCAACTCTTTCCAGCGAACTCAATTCCGGCATCGCACCTGTATTTATGCGCGATCCGTCTTTAAACATATTGCTGCTGGAAAATCCATATCCGCGGGCGGAAAAATTTTCCTGGGTACTGCCTCTTGTACTTGCAAGATAAACGCCATTTACATTTTTAATAACATCACTTAAGCGTTGGCCCTGTTGGTCGCGAATCAGTTCCTGGCCAATTACCGCTACGCTTTGCGGCAGATCCATTGGCGCAATGGAGGCTTTACCAATGGCAAGTGGTCTTTTATTTAAGGTCCTTCTGCTTTCAACAATCACCTCATCCAACTGGCTGGCGTTTTCATGCAACACAATATTTATTTCCGCGGTTTTGCTATCGCTGATCCGCACTTGTTTTTCAATAGTCTGCAATCCGGTATAAGATATTACGAGCAGGTAATCACCATGCTTAATATGGGTTATGATAAAAGATCCGTCTTCTGCGCTAACCGTTCCGTTATGATATGGTTTAAGAAAAACATTTACATCAGCAGCGGGTTTACCATCTAATGTAGTAATCTTTCCACTGATACTGCCTGACTGAGCGAAAGTTAAAACCGAACATATTATTCCAAAAATGAGTGAGTATATTTTTTTCGCCATTTATTTCTTTTTTGCAAAAGAAGTAAAGCCTCAGCCGGAAATGCCCCGCAATCGGGAAATCTCATTTTCAAAATCGGGAAAAATAATTTTTATCGCCTCATACGGCTTACTAAAACAAAGATATTTGATGGCCAAAATGACCAATATTGAAGTGTGGAAAGAGTTTGAATGTATTTAAAATTATTTTTGCCAAATCTTTTGTCTGGATCACAATTTAGTTAATACAATTTTCCGGAATTCCACTTCCGAGCCCTCAGCCTGTAGAGCAATCTGGCCTTTTTGTGCAGTACAATTATAACCATAATTGACCATATCATCATTTACCCACACTTTGATGGTATTTTTGCGGCATTCAATAACCATTTTATTCCAGTCACCAACAGGCTTTTCCGACCCATCGGTCAGATTGAGTATCCTGCGTTTTTTACCTTCTGTTGTACCCCATTCGCTTTTAGGTCCACGACGTTTTTCCATATCGGGCACGGTTATATCTTCACCAATACACCAAAAATCGCCGGCTTCTTTATGCATCATTTGCACTTCAATGGATTTTGGAAACATGCTATACAAAACACGTGGTGTGGACGCAAAAACAAGTACACCGCAGTTTCCTGGCTCTCCGGCAAAGCGATATTGAACTTCCAGCCGGAAATTTTCATATTTAGAATCTGTGATAAGATGCCCGCCCGGTGTACCAAGGCTTACAAGCATACCATTCCTTACAATAAATGGATTTCTTGCCTGGGCATTCGTGTCCATTTCGGGAACATCTACATGCCAGCCCTGCAGATCCCTTCCATTGAAAAGGCTTTTGGTTTGCGCTTCCGTAGAAGTTGTAAAGAATAAATTACCTATAATAAAAAACAGAATAATGATTTTTCTCATAATGAGCATGAATATATTATTTATTTATATTCTTTTATCATTTTATCCATTTTTCCTGAAATCAAGGTTTGGATATGTAGTCGTCAATAAGGTGAATTTAAAATTTGAATTAAAAGTTTTGGCAGAATTGGCAGAAAGCAATTTTTAAACGCTTTATTTATTATTTAAAGTTTTAAGTAATTTAAAACCAGATCATTTCATTCGAAGAAATATTTTTTGCACAGCATAATTTCATGAAAAATCAAACCATCTCTGATGTGTATCATAAAGAATATCATTGAAGACGGAGCGGATTTTTTTTACCCAATTGGGCTGGGGAACGGGCTCATTTTCCAAATATTCGGCATGTGCAATTTTCAATCGCAATAATAAAAGATTGCTGTAAGGCAGCCTGTTATTATAGTTTGCTTCATCAGCTTCCACCACTGTTGCCATTCCGCTTATATGTAAATGATTGCCGGCGCCTTTCTGATAATAATCAAGTGTTACAAAAAATGATTTTTCAACCTGTAACGCATAATCGCCTGTACATGAAGTATAAAACCAAATATTGCCTTCTGCATCCACCTTCAAAGTGTAAATAATATTATTGGGCAACTTAATAATACTATCCATCTCTGCAGTAAATCTGGCAATTTTAATAGACTCAATCTTGCTTTTGAGAAATTCCAAATCTTCATCTTTTGTTTCCATATCATGAAATTTATATATATATTTAAATCCAAACCTTATACCAGTTTTTCATGGGTTCATTTTATTCTTCATTTACCATATGGAATTGATAGTCATCCGGTATCTAAATTTACGATTTTCGAAAGAAACTTTATTCACAAGATGCATTAATGATTTTCTAAAAAAATCTACAAAAACCATTCATTTGCCTGAGCATTATTATTGATTATTACCATTTAAATTAAGGATATAAAGCGTTAAAATCCCTAAACCAGACATCTCTTGAAATGGAGGAAATGAGGAAGTTTTTCCTCATTTAAATTTTTTATTGAAAAATATTTACCAAAACCCTCCCGGTTTTCGATCTTTTTGTACGTAAATGAAATGGCATAATTTTTTATCTGTTTCACACTGGAAAATAAAAGTTGAAAAAGTGTGCTAATGTTAGTCAGACCATTAGGGGTGATGGTCTGACTTTTTTTTCATCCCTAAACCGAATAAGTGGTACCGGGTTGGTAAAGAATCTTATAAAAAATTAAAGCAGTTATGCTGAACGGCACTATCCTAATTCCCCGATGGAAATTTATGGAATTCCCTAAAATCTGAAGTTCTGCGTATAAAGCAATTGGAATTACCTCCGTATTGGTTGCCTCAGGCTTTTAAAGCTTTATACGGAGATCCTTATTGTGAGTATATTGTTTAGAGATTTATGATTTTGGGGATTTTTTTAAAAAATTCAGTAAACAAAGTATGTAACTATAAATTAATCTTTTCATTCACTTACCCGTTAAAATGCAGTAATATGAAAAAAATCAACCTCTTAACATTGATGATTGCAGTTGCCATATCTTTTAGCAGTTGCCAGGCTATTGCCGGAATATTTAAAGCAGGCATGTGGACCGGCTTTCTTATAGTTGCCATAATTATTATTGCGATTATATGGCTTATAAGTCGTGCATCATCAAGAAAATAAACCATTTTCAATTAGCATGCTCTTCTGGTGGAGGTATCAGAGAATAAATAACTCTACATCAAAAAGCGGAATGATACTGTTCCGTTTTTTTCATTTTATAAATGGTATAAACAAAAACAACCATTTAGGTATATCTTGTAGAAAAATTAAAACTTAAATAATTTTGATTACAGATTAGATGTTCTTCCCTCAAAATGAGGTTTAAAATTATTTTTTCCTTTTCTGAAATAATCTTAACGGGAGCAAATGAAATTAAATATTGATAAAAAGATCCGGGCGGGATATATGACTGCATTTATTTTATTATTCCTCTCCTACTCTCTTACTTTTTATACAACCCGCCAGCTTTTAAAACAAGTGCAGCAGGTAGATATTACCAATGATGTTATCAATAACCTGGAAGTACTGCTTTCTGATGTAAAAGACGCGGAACTTGGCGCGGCGGGATTTTTATTAATGAAGGATTCCTCCTATTTGGAAACATATAATTCCGGTTATAAAAATGTGGATTCAATTAAAGAGGAATTGAAAACAATTATTAATGAAGACAGTAGAGAACAAAAGGAAGTGGATGCCCTGGAAATTTTGATCAGTACAAAATTCCGGCTACTCTCCGGAAGCATACAGTCATTTGTAAACAACAATTTTGTATTGCCCGATTCCATAAAACAAGAAAGTACTATTCATAAACTGCTAATGGATTCCATTAGAAAATCAGTAAAACAAATTCAGGTATTTGAAATGGCAAAATACAAGCAAAAACAGGAAGAGTTCCAGGGATCTTCCGTTGCCATTAAAATAATAAATATTACTTCACTTGTAATCGCCATCATACTCGCCGTCTACTCACTTAATAATTTTAATAAAGAAAATAAAGCGAAAAATGAAGCCCACAAAAAGGTGCTGCTTTACCAGCAACAGCTGGAGGAAAGGGTGGATCAATTGCATGCGAGTAATGTGGAGCTTGTAAATTTGCGAAGTATCGAAAAGTTCGCATCCACCGGCAGGATAGCCCGCACCATAGCGCATGAAGTGAGAAATCCGCTTACCAATATCAGCCTGGCCACAGAACAATTACATGAAGAAATTGCTTCAAACGAGGAAACGGATCTTTTGATTGATATGATCAACCGGAATGTAACGCGCATCAGTCATCTGATCTCAGATTTACTTCAATCCACAAAATTTACCCAGTTGGACTTCCGTAAAGCATCCATTAATCAGATTTTGGATGAAACACTTGAATTTGCCAAAGACCGGATTGAATTAAATTCAATTCATATTGAAAAAGAATACTCGCCAAACATCTGTGATGTAAGTGTTGACAGTGAAAAAATAAAAATCGCTTTTTTGAATGTTATCGTCAATGCGGTAGAAGCGATGGAACCATGTAAAGGCATTTTAAAACTAAAAACAGAAACTAAGAAAGAAAAATGTGTCATCACTATAAGCGACAATGGGAAGGGGATTGAAAAAGATTTACAGACCCGTGTGTTTGAACCATATTTCAGCAGCAAAACAAAGGGAGGCGGACTCGGATTGACCAATACCCAGAATATTATTCTCAATCATAACGGGCAAATACATGTGGAAAGTGAATCAGGAAAAGGTACCCGTTTTATTATTACACTTAATTTTTCAAGCTAACACTATTTACTGGAAAGATCTTGATCAATTATTCAAACTATCAATTGTTTGATCAATAATTCGTTTTGTAAAGGGTTTGCTAATAAAAAAATCTGCACCATTATTCGCGGCTTTTTGACGGTCGTTAAAAGTATCGTAAGCAGTAATCATGACAACTTTGATTAAAGGATCATACTTTTTTATCGCTCCGATGAATTCAACACCTACACCATCGGGTAGATGGTTATCTAAAAACACAAGATCCGGCAATTCCTTTTTCAACAAATTTTCTGCTTCCGAAATCGAACCGGCATAAACGGGGTGATAATTTTTCCCTTTTATTATACTGCTTAATAAATAACAAATGTCAATTTCATCATCTATTATCAACACTTTTTTCAATTCTGGCTGATTCACTAACTTAATAATTTGTTTTTTATGCTCAAATACATTGCCATTTTAGCAAACTTACCATTACAATCAATAATTATTCAATTCCCTGATCTTTTTATTAAAAACCTATATAAATTGTACAAATTTTTCTACGATTGAGCATTAAGCGTTAACTTTAATCCCATGCAAAATTTTTAAAGAATTCATTGATTAAAATAACGCTATTTCAATTAATTTTATTACGATTAATATAACTGCATAAACAAACGGAAGGCCATGAAGAAAAAAGTATTAATCATTGATGATGATATTGATATCTGCGCTTTACTAAGCCGATTACTTACCAGGGAAGGATATGAAACAGAGGTAGCACATTCAGGAAACAAGGGGATTGCTAAATTTAAGGACGTTAATTTCGATATTGTTTTATGTGATTATCGCCTGGGAGACAAGGAAGGCAGGGAGGTATTAATGGAAATAAAACAATTAAATCCTCAGGTAATCTTTTTAATAATCACTGGCTATTCGGATATAAAAACTGCAGTGCAAGTAATTAAAATGGGCGCTTTTGATTATATCTCAAAACCCTTAATACCCGCCGAAGTATTGAATGTTATTAAGTCGGCAATCAACCGGCCTGCTTCGGTTTCTGTAAATAATGCGTCTACTTCCCCTGTCGCTGCCGGCAAAAAAACAATTCTTCAGTTTAATGATGATTTTCTGGTAGGCAAAGCGGAATCAACCAGGGAACTGTATAAACAAATTGAAATCATATCACCTACCAATTACAGTATTATTTTGTATGGAGAAAGTGGTACGGGTAAAGAAGTGATTGCCAAAACAATACATGAATCGAGTAGCCGAAGAGGGAAGCCTTTCATTGCCATGGATTGCGGCACATTATCCAAAGAACTTGCAGGAAGTGAATTATTCGGTCATGTAAAAGGTTCCTTTACGGGAGCCATTACAGATAAAGAAGGACATTTTGAATTGGCCAATGGCGGCACTTTATTTTTAGATGAAGTCGCGAATCTTTCCCTTGATATTCAGGCTACTTTATTAAGGGTTATCCAGGAAAGAAAGTTTAAAAGAGTTGGCGGTACAAAAGAAATGGATGTAGATATCCGCATCATAGTTGCCTCCAACGAAAATCTGCAGGAAGCCTACCGCAAAGGAAAATTCCGCGAAGACCTGTATCACAGGTTTAATGAATTTTCCATCAATCTTCCTCCATTAAGAAACCGTAAAAAAGATATTCCCCTGTTTGCGGCTTTCTTTCTTGAAAAAACCAATGAGGAACTGGAAAAAGACATCCAGGGTTTTGATGATGAAGTGATGAATATGTTTCTCAATTATTCCTGGCCCGGCAATTTGAGGGAATTCAGAAATGTGGTCCGCAGAGCCGCATTACTTACAATGGGAGATAAAATAGAAGCAGGATCATTGCCCTGGGAAATTACCAACTCAAATGTATTTTCAAAAGAATCTGAAAACTTCAGCTTTGCCAACACCTCTGCTCCTTTAAAGGAAATTCACTTAAAGGATGCCGCGGCAAAAGCGGAATATGATACCATTATGAACCTGTTAAAAGAAGTGAACAACAATAAATCCAAAGCTGCTGAAATATTGAAAATAGATCGGAAAACGCTTTATAATAAAATCAGAAGCTACGAGGAATCTAAGGAAGTAAATTAAAAACATTTCTGCCGCCCGGCAGCAGTGCTGGCGGGCGGCTGAAACAGATTACCAGTTTTTCATTTGTGATTTCACAATTCTTTCCGGTTCCACAAGCTTATTGGTTTTCCAATTCTTGTCATACTTTACAAACCAGCTTAACCATAAGCTCCTGGAAAGTCGCATAAATACCGGTTGCAAAGCTAATAGTAAAACAGAATTTACCCCCAGCCACCAAAATAAGCGGTTATCATGCAGTGAAAATCCGAAAAAGATCCACCAAAGAATAAAGCTCACCCCCGAAAGCGCTACCGTTATTCCATAGCTGACAAAACTGGTACCGTAATAAAATCCGACCTCAATATCCGTTGGCTGCCCACAGACCTCACAGCGGTCATGCATTAATATATACTTATTGTTTTTTAAAGCATAAGGATTTTTGGTTACATATATATCTCCCTTTCTGCACCTTGGACACTTATTATTTATTACACTCCAGAGATAATTGGGTGTTTTTTCCTGAATTTCCATGTTGAACTGCGTTCTTTATAAGTTTGCAAAGTTACTAAATGAGCATTAAACCATTCTTCAAAAGAATAGCAGTTAAAATCCTAAACTTATCCGAAAACCCACCAACTACCAACTATCCTCCACCAACCACCAACCTACCATCAACCAACCATTTTTTCCATTTGCATACTTCTTGAACCTTTTATCAATATTTGCACATTTTCAAAATGCTGATTCTCAAGCCATTTCTTTGCTTCGGCCACCGTATTGAAATAATGATAGGCATGATCAACCTTATTAAAATCCGCTCCTACCAAAACAACCGCTTTCCAGGGATACCGGTCTATGAGCTCAATTAACTCCTGGTGTTCTTTTATACTCTCCTTTCCCAATTCCATCATAGCGCCGAGCAATAAAATTTTATCCTTGGGATTGGTATGAGCAAAATTTTCAATGGCCGCTTTCATACTGGTAGGATTTGCATTATAAGCATCCAGAATTATCGTATTCCTACCTTTTTCAATAAGCTGCGATCGGCTATTCGATGGCGTATAATCTTCAATCGCCGCCTTGATTTTTTCATCCGGAACTTTAAACTTTTTGCCCACACATACGGCGCATAAAATATTGGGCAAATTATAATCTCCTACCAGTTGCGTCTGCAATTTTTCAAAAGCAACGCCTTTTGAAAAATGAACCGATAAAAATGGATCCGATTCTGCCACGGTTCCGGTCACCAATCCTTGTTTTGTACCATACCAGGTTATGTCATTAATGCCCAGGCTCATTTCATGCAGGTATTCGTAATCATCAAATGCGAATGCCGAACAATTGTGCTTTTTAATAAAATCAAAAAGTTCACCTTTCCCCTTTCTTACGCCTTCCATACCGCCAAAACCTTCCAGGTGCGCTTTGCCGCAATTGGTAATAATGCCATGTGTAGGTTGTGCTATCAAACAATACTCCGCAATTTCTCCCAGATGGTTTGCCCCCATTTCTATTACGGCCATTTGCGCATCCGGCTTAATTTTCAAAATAGTCAGCGGCACGCCAATATGATTGTTCAGATTTCCTTCCGTAGTATAGGTTTTATACTGTGAAGAAAGAACGGCATGAATCAATTCTTTGGTTGTTGTTTTACCATTGCTTCCGGTGATGGCGATAAATGGAATATTCAATTGCAGCCTGTGATACAATGCCAGGTTTTGCAAAGCGGTCAGTACATCTTCCACCAGCAGTATCCGGTCATCGTCCAGGTCAACCGGCTCATCCACCACTGCATAAGCGGCACCGGATTCCAATGCGCCAATGGCAAAGTCATTTCCGTTGTAAGAAGGACCTTTTAAAGCGAAAAAAATATCGCCTTGCTTCAGTTTCCGGGTATCCGTTTGTATGGCGGGATGCTGCTGATAAATCGTGTACAACTGGGAAATAGTCACTACTAATTTTTTTGCGCACAAGTTACAAAAAGTGAAACCTAAAAATTTTTGAGACCGAAAATTAATACGAATGTTATGCTCCCGGCTGGAGTTCTTTGTGCAGCTTCGTTGCGTCGCACTCTTGTACTTCAGGAATTTTTATCGGCAGCAGTCTGGCGTTCAAATTATTATCACAATTGAATAATAATACTTAATTAATTGATCCTGATGGTAATGACAGAAAGTTTGTCCCCCCTGTTTTTCATCATCAGTGTGAGATTAAAATTTTTAGAACCGCCCTGGAGCTTCCCGGTCATATACATGGTACCGCTCAGCTCGCGTTGGGAGCTCACTTCAAATCCTCTGATTTTATTGTCATTAAAAAAATTCTTAACCGTAACCGCAGCCTGGTTTTTTCCCACATTTTTTATTTCATCTTTTTCCGGTAGTTTAATATCCAGTAAATTATCAAAATACCTGCTAAACTGTTCTGCATTCCCCTGGTTCAAAGCACTGACAATTTCGCCCGATCCATTTTGAAAAACAAAAGACATCGAAACGAAACCAATCAATATCAACAATAAAAATTTTTTCATAGATTTTTAGTTTGATGGCAAGATAAAAGCCAAAAACATGCCAATATAAAGATATTTTATGATCTATAAAGGTAGTTCCTATTTGTAAATTATCAAATTGATGTAGTTTTAACGCATGAAAACAAACCGTGTAATATTAATTATCATGGATGGATGGGGATTAGGACAAAAAAAATCCTCCGACGCTATCCAAAACTCGAACACTCCTTTTTTTCATTCATTATATGAAAAATATCCGCATAGCACACTTGTAACCTGTGGAGAAGCTGTTGGTTTACCTGAAGGTCAGATGGGGAACAGTGAAGTTGGGCACCTGAATCTTGGCGCCGGAAGAATCGTTTACCAGGAATTACAACGCATTAATGTAGCCATAAAAACGGGTGAACTTTATGATAACAAAACGTTATTATCATCCATACGCCTGGCTAAAGAAAGAAATAAACCCTTGCATCTGCTCGGCCTTGTGAGTGATGGAGGGGTGCATTCTCATATCAGTCATATCAAAGCAATAACAAATTTATGTGCTAAGGAAGGTCTGAAGGAAGTGTTCATCCATGCATTTACAGATGGCCGGGATACGGATCCGAAAAGCGGGTTTGGATTTATCCAGGATCTGCAGTTACATCTCAATGAAACCGTTGGTAAAATTGCTACGGTAAGCGGAAGATATTATGCAATGGACCGCGATAAACGCTGGGAACGCATAAAACTTGCCTACGATGCAATGGTAAAAGGTACCGGCAACAAAACAACTGATGCATTGGAAGCCATTAAGCAATCGTACAATTCCGGGGTCACGGATGAATTTATTATTCCAACAGTAATTACTGATGCGGAACAAAAACCTATAACCACCATACAGGATGGAGATGTGGCGATTTGTTTCAACTTCCGCACCGACCGTTGCCGCGAAATAACCGAAGCGCTCACCCAAAGGGATTTTCCTGATTTTGATATGAAAAAACTTGATCTGGATTATACCACCATGACCGAATATGACAAAACTTACAAAAACGTTCATGTAATTTTTGAAACGGACAACCTCGAAAATACACTGGGTGAAGTACTCGCAAGGCAGCAGAAAAAGCAGCTCCGTGTTGCGGAAACTGAAAAGTATCCTCATGTAACTTTCTTTTTCAGCGGCGGCCGGGAAGCTCCTTTTGAAGGAGAAAAACATATTCTTGTGCCTTCACCAAAAGTGGCTACCTACGATTTAAAACCCGAAATGAGTGCCGTGGAGATAACAGAACAGCTGTTACCGGAAATTGAATCAAAATCTGCCGACTTTATTTGCCTCAACTATGCAAATGCGGATATGGTGGGCCATACAGGCGTATGGGAAGCGGTAATAAAAGCGGTGGAAACCGTAGATGAATGTGTGGCAAGGATCGTAACTGCCGGATTGCAAAACGGGTATTCCATTTTCTTAACCGCAGATCATGGCAATGCCGATAATATGAAAAACGATGATGGCAGCCCCAATACACAACATTCATTAAACCTGGTACCGCTGTTTTATATCAGCAATGATTTTAAAGGAGAATTGCTGCCAGGCAAATTAGCGGATATTGCACCAACCATCCTAACAGTGATGGGATTGCCCATACCAAAAGAAATGAACGGAAACATCCTGCTTAAAAATTAAAAAAACATACAATGCAACTCTGGAAAAAAATCCTGATCGCTGTGATAGTCCTTTTTATCCTGATTCAATTTATCCCAACGGATAAAAATGCAGGCAGTGACGCAACATCCAATGATATTGCGACTGTTTACCCAATGGATCCGGAGTTGAAAGATATGTTTCAAAAAGCTTGTTACGATTGCCACAGCAATCAAACAAAATATCCCTGGTATTCCAGGGTTCAGCCTGTAGGCTGGTGGTTGCAAAATCATATAAAGGAAGGTAAAGCGGAATTGAATTTCCATGAATTCGGAACCTATACCATCGCCCGGAAATACAAGAAGCTGGAAGAAACGATCAAAGAGGTGAAAGATGGTTATATGCCGATGCCTTCTTATTTGTGGATGCATCCGGAAGCCAGGCTGACAGCGCAGGAAAAAGAAAAAATAAACATTTGGTGCCAGGCTTTAAGGGACAGTATTAAAGCCAATTATCCCGCCGATAGCCTGGTGCGCAAAAAAACATTATAAATTAAAATAAAGAGCGTATTCGCATACGCTCTTTTGATTCTTATTGAAATATGGTCATAAAAAAAGCAAATTACCTGGTATCAAGTGCGAATGTAGATCAATGTCCGAAACCCGACCGGCCGGAATTTGCGTTTATTGGAAGAAGCAATGTGGGCAAATCTTCCCTGATCAATATGATCTGCAACAATCAGAAACTGGCTAAAACATCTTCCGCACCCGGGAAAACACAATTGATCAATCATTTTGAAATTGAAAGTTCCATCAAAGAAAAAGGCGCTTCACATAAATGGTATCTTGTAGATTTACCCGGCTATGGTTTTGCCAAAGTCTCCCAGTCCGACCGCCGCAGATGGCAGCAAATGATCGAAAATTATTTAAGAAAAAGAGCCAATATTGCCAATGTGTTTGTACTGATAGACAGCCGGCATGGACCGCAGAAAATAGATCTTGAATTTGCAGACCAGCTGGGTAAATGGGAAGTTCCTTTTACAATTGTATTTACAAAAACGGATAAAGAAAAACCAAAAAAAGTGGAATCCAATATAAAAGCCTTCCTCGACGCCATGCGCGAAACCTGGCAATTTCTTCCACAAAGCTTTATTTCCAGCTCATTGAAAAAACAGGGCCGGGACGAGATCCTGGAATTTATAGATTCCCAAATTATTTCTGAGGAAAAATAAAAAAGGAGTTTTGCTCAATTCCTGCTTCCTGCGATCCATTTGCATTATCCGGATTACGTATTTAATGATTGAAGAAGCCCTTCGGGCTTCAATGGTTGGTAGCCGCAGGTGAAACCTGTGGCAAATGAATTCAATGGCTTCCAACCCTGAAAGGGTTGAATAATTTGGGTGCATTTCAAATTTATTTCGCTTATGTGGCGCCACAAAGCAGCAGAAGCCGTTAATATTGAAGATAATGGAGTCTTATTTGTTGCATACTGATATTAAGTTTAAAAAAGTTTATGTATAACCGGACCTATCGATCAATTTGAAATGCACTCATCAAAATTTGGCAAATTGGAGAATCCTGAATATTTTTAGTATTAGTGGTATTTGCCTAACGACCGGCAGTATCAACCTATATTTTTCATTCCTATGACATTAAAAAGCCATAAGTTACTTGTTTAAAAAATATAATAAAATGACCAGACAAATTTATTCCTGCTTATGGTTTGACGGTCAAGCCAAAGCCGCTGCCGAATTTTATTGTTCTGTTTTCAAAGACGGAAAAATAATCTCCGAAAACCAAATAGTAGTATTGTTTGAAATCAACAATACGAAATTTATGGGTTTGAATGGTGGACCAATGTATCAAATAACAGAAGGTGTTTCATTTGTGGTGGACTGCGAAACGCAGGAAGAAATTGACAACTATTGGAACAAACTTACCGCAGACGGCGGACAAGAAAGTATGTGCGGTTGGCTGAAAGACAAATTTGGCGTTTCCTGGCAAATCGTACCCGCAAATATTGGTTCATTAGTATCCAAACCAAACGCCATGCAGGCACTTATGCAAATGAAGAAAATTGATATAGCAACCCTGGAAAACGCATAAACAAATGCTTTACATAACGCAGCTTATATACATAAAGGAAGGGCAAGAAATTATTTTTAATCAGTTTGAGGACATTGCCATTCCAATAATTTCAAAATATAACGGACGGCTTTTGCTACGGGTAAGACCAAACGAAAATTCATTTGTAGAAACTAATATGGAGCAGCCTTATGAAATTCATTTGGTACAGTTTGAAACCGAAAATGACTTTGACAATTTTATTCACGACGAAGCACGGATAAGATTTTTACATTTAAAAGAACAATCTATAAAAACTACGTGGCTTATTAAAGGAACAAAGCTGTAACGATTAACAATTGCTTACGATCGATACCTGTCGGCGGCACATTGATGCCATAAAAAACCATCAGTACAAGTGAGTGACACAACAGGCGATGCCATGAAATACGATTGCCTGCCCAAAAAAAATTCCAACATTAAAATTTATGTATTCCGCAGTACATACCTTCTTTCCTGATTATATTTAATTTATCAAAAGTCTATCGTTTTAGTAGGATTATAATATATTTGCGCTTTCATCACGGAAAAACTGTGCAATTTATTATAAACCACATCATTAATATATTTTGAAATCTGAGAGTACAACCGCAACGGAACATATAAGCAGACATGCATCCCACACAAATGATCTGTTCCCTACTTTTTTAAACCTGGAAAATTTTTCAGTTTTAATAGTAGGCGGCGAAAGCGCAGGATTGGAAAAACTGAATGCCATACTTAACAATTCTCCGCAAACCAATATCAGGCTCGTAGCGGATAATATTCATGATGAAATAAAGCTGCAGGCTGAATCCAATACCAACATTGAATTAATCGGGCGTGCTTTTGAGGCAGAGGATCTTACAGATATGGATCTTGTAGTGATTGCAGTAAAAGAAAAATCTGAAGCAATACATGCTGCAGCCAAAGGAAACGGCAAACTGGTCCATGTAACCGGACAGCCCGAAATGTGCGATTTTCATTTTAGCCCGGTGGTAAATAAGGGCAATCTTAAGATTGCCATCTCTACCAATGGTAAATCGCCCGAGATTGCGCAATATTTAAAGGAAACCCTTACGGATGCGCTGCCCGATACGCTGGAAGCGATCCGGGAAAATATGCCGGAAATCAGGGAGAAGCTTAGAGGGAATTTTTTCAGCGGTCAGCAAAAGCTGAACGGCGCAATCCAGGCATTAGATAAAGAGGGTGATTACCGAACAGGTGAAAAGAAATGGCGGCGGATTGCCACAGCCCTTTTGTTCGCTTTTTTCTTCATGTTTGTGGGGCATCTTATTTTATCTTACCTGCCTTTAAGCGAAATATGGGGCGGCGTAACGGGTATTGCATCCCAGCTCAATCATTTATTTTTCTGGATGATCCTTGCCGGCTTTCTTGCCCAAATGGTAGATGGTGCATTGGGTATGGGTTATGGCGTTGTTTGCGCAACCATATTATTATCCCTTGGCATCAACCTGCCGGCCATCAGCGGAAGCATTCATACAGCCGAAATGTTTTCCAGCGGCGTTTCCGGATACAGTCATTATAAATTTGGCAACGTAAATAAAAAGCTATTCAAAACCATGCTCATCCCTGGCATCATTGGTGCGGTTGCCGGCGCTTACCTGTTGAGCAGATTCGGCGATGACTATGCGCGGTATATCCGGCCTTTTCTTGCTGCTTATACCTTGTTTTTGGGCACAAGAATCCTGATGACGGCTTTTAAGAAAAACAGGAAAGCCAGCAAGGTAAAAAGAGTGGGCTGGCTGGCTGGCGCCGGTGGCTTTCTCGATTCCTTTGGCGGCGGCGGCTGGGGGCCGCTGGTTACCAGCACCCTTATTTCAAAGGGCCGGACGCCCAGGTTTGTGATTGGGTCGGTAAGTATTACTGAATTTTTTGTAACCCTTGCCAGCGCGCTCACTTTCTTTTCCATGCTGGGTATCAGCCACTGGCAGGTGATCTTAGGATTAATTGTCGGCGGAATGATAGGCGCACCCATAGCTGCTAAACTAGCAGGAAAACTGCCCTTAAAAACCATGTTCATTGCCGTAGGCACTATGGTTATTATATGGAGCCTGCGGGTGTTGATCCTTGCGTTGTGAGAAGGGAATGGTGAGAAGGGAATGGTGAATGGTGAATGGAATTTTTATTTATAATTTTTTTTTGATACCGGCATTGGTTTTTCATGGCATCGCCTGTTGTGTCACTCACTTGTACTTAGGGTTTTTCATGGCAGCATCGTAAATTATTCAACAGTACCTAATTGCTTACTGAAGTTGTGTTAGGCTAGCCGTTATTGGTCGCCTCAGGCCATTGTTGGTCGCCTCAGGCCGTTGTTAGTCGCCTCAGGCCGTTGTTAGTCGCCTCAGGCCGTTGTGGGTCGCCTGACCAACAACAACATTAAGCCAAATGAAGTTTCCGAAGATCAATTTGATTATTGAACCGGCCAATGAAGCCCCAAATTATTCCTGTTTGTTTTTGATAAAGAGCCATTTAATTAAATTATATTCAGTTAAGTTTTCTTTCAACCAACATTTTTGTTATGAAAAAGCTTTTCAGTTGGAGTATAATCATACTGCTCGTAACTGCATCCTGCAATACAACGCGTCATAATATTTCCAGGGATGATGGGCGTATTACGGTAACTTTTGTACAGATAAATGATGTATATGAAATTGCGCCATTATCGGGTGGCAAAGAAGGCGGCATAGCAAGAGTAGCAACCATTAAAAAAAATTACCAGCGTCAAAATCCGAATACTTTTTTAGTGATAGCCGGAGATTTTTTAAGTCCTTCGGTATATAATAGTTTGAAGGATGATGGCAAAGCAATCCGGGGCCAACAAATGGTGCAAGCGCTGAATGCTGCCGGAATGGATCTTGCTATTTTTGGCAATCATGAATTTGATATCAAAGAATCAGAATTATTGGAACGCATCAATGAATCCAATTTTCAATGGATAAGTTCCAACACGTTTCACAAACAAAATGATTCCATCATTCCCTTTACTAAAACCCGCGATGGAGTTCATTCCGGCTTTCCTGCAACCTTTATTAAAACCGTAAAAGATGCGGATGGCACTACGGCAAAAATTGGTTTTATCGCGTTAACGATCCCCTTTAATAAAGCTGGTTTTGTAAGTTATACCGATCCTTTATCCACGGCAAAAAAATTATACAACCAGCTAAAAGATTCTGTGGATGCAGTAGTAGCCATCACACACCAGGTTATTGCGGATGATGAAATTTTAGCCAAAGAAATTCCGGGACTCGCGATGATCATTGGTGGACATGAACATGACGGGCATTTTGAAAAAATCGGCAACATTTATATTACAAAAGCGCTGGCCAATGCAAAATCAGCATACGTTATAAATCTTACCATCAATAAAAAACGCCACCAGCTAAAAGTAAATCCGAAGCTGGTAGCAGTTAATGAAACGATCCCGCTGGACAGTGCAACAAACGCGGTAGTACAAAAATGGCAAACCATAGCCGGTAACAGTTATGCTGCGCTGGGTTTTAATGCAAGTGAAGTCATCTTAAAAACCGGGGAACCTTTGGATGCGCGTGAAACGGAGATCCGCGATCATCCTACTGATTTTACAAAACTGGCTATAAAAGCTATTGAAGCAGCTGCACCAAAAGCAGACCTTGTGTTAATGAATGCGGGTTCCATAAGGCTCGATGATATTTTACAATTACCCGTTACGCAATACGACATCATCCGAAGCCTTCCATTTGGTGGGGGAATCCGTGAAGTGGATATGAAAGGAAGACTGCTGATAAAAGTTTTGAACCAGGGAAAAAACAATAAGGGCAATGGAGGGTTCCTGCTTTATAATGAAACGCTGGGTTTTGATGACGCTTCTAACACATGGGTATTAAATAAAAGCCACCTCGATACCGGGAAAATTTATCGTGTTGCACTAACAGAGTTTTTATTAACCGGCGGCGAAGCAAATCTTGATTTTCTCAATCCCGGCAACCCTGATATTGTAAAACTCTGTATGACGCGGAAACTTCCGCCGGCAATCCATTATCAGATCTGAGAATTGCCATCATAAATTATTTGAAGAAGATGTGATTGAAGACATTCAATAATATTAAATCAAGATCTCATAAATATTTTAATCCAACTAGAAGATGTTCAGGGAATATTTAAAAAATAGCAGGGCGGTTTTACGAAAGAGATATTTAACAATATGAATTTCGCAAATGTTATAGTCATTCAATGCTACCATTTTATTGAGCCATTTAAATGTATAAAGCTGAAAAAACAAATTATACAATAAACTCTGTTAATAACATTTGTTCTTTTCTCGAGGAAAGACTAAGTTTAAATATGATTCGGAATTATAAATCATAAAAACTTATGTTTAAAACAATTTGCGCATTGTCTCTTGTATTGACCGCCTGCAACCAGCGGCCTGTTGATCATGCAGTAACTCCATTCTCTTCCGGGAAATGGATAGACCTTAGTTATGATTTTTCAAAAGAGACGATTTACTGGCCGACCGCTGAAACATTCCGTATTGATACAGCATTTGAAGGTATTACCCCCGGCGGGTATTATTATTCTGCCTTTAATTTCACTGCTGCCGAACACGGCGGCACCCACCTGGATGCCCCGGTACATTTTGCAGAGGGTAAATGGAGTACAGATCAGATACCACTGGAAAACCTGACCGGTGATGCCGTAGTGATTGATGTTTCAGACAAGGCAATGGCAGATCCGGATTACCTGATAACTGCCAATGATATACAGACATGGGAAAAAACCAATGGTACTGTTACAGAAAATTCGATCGTATTGTTCCGGACAGGTTATGGTGCTTTTTATCCGGATGCAAAAAAATACTTGGGCACGGATGAAAGAGGAGCAGAAGCCGTAGCCAAACTTCATTTTCCGGGCATTCATCCTGCTGCGGCAGAATGGCTTATTCAGAATCGTAAAATAAAAGCTGCAGGCATTGATGTGGCCAGCATTGACTATGGCCAGTCGAAAGATTTTAAGACACACCAGGTTTTTTACAGTGCCAACATTCCCGGTTTTGAGAATATAGCCAATATGGATAAACTGCCGGCGAAAGGAGCGTATGTTGTTGCCCTGCCTATGAAAATAAAAGGGGGAAGTGGCGCCCCATTGAGAATCATAGCGTGGTTAAAGCATTGATTGTTTTTTTACCTTGTTTTGTATCCTTCCATCTTGTTTTTACACTAACTGCAGCTTCAATGAAAAAGCTAAATAAACCCCCTTTTTCATATAACCACTTAAAAAACTTTTTATGAAACGAAATATTGCAATATTCTTTATACCCCTCTTCTTTCTTCTTGCTTGCAAGAAAAATGAAACAGCTAAGATAAAGTCAGTTACCTTAGTAGAAACAAGTAAAAGCTGGAATGGCGACGATTTGCCCAAATATCCTGAAGGGAAACCAAAAATTACTGTTTTGAAAATTACAATACCTCCGCACTCTAAATTAAATATTCACAAACACCTTGTTATTAATGCAGGCGTATTAACGAAAGGGGAATTAACTGTAGTGGATGAACAAAATAACACTTTAAATCTAAAGGCTGGCGATGCTTTGGTTGAACTGGTAAACACTTATCATTACGGAGAGAATAAGGGAAACACACCAGCTGAAATTATTGTTTTTTATGCAGGAGCAGAAGGTTTACCTATTACTGTTACCAAAAATTAATAAATTAAGAGCTCATTAAACCGGCAATGGGCAAGAGCAGATTTTATATCAATTGAATCATTTAAAAAATTTTACCGCAATCGATTCCTTTTGCGAACCGGAAACCAGAGAGGAAACCGAAAGATTATTTTGGAATCTCTCTGGAGTCGGCGAAATAACCATGCCCTTACAAGGCATGTTTTGGGGTGCCCATTTCGGGGCATTTAAAGACAAGTATGGAATTAATTGGATGCTGAACCATCAAACAGCAACCAATTTGTGAAACGGATAAATATTCAACAACGAATTTTCACAGGTTTATTAATGCTGCTTTTAAATTTCCTTTCAATCCTTTAATAGGTGCCCGATTACAATTTTCCTGTTGACTTTATAGTTGTTATTTATACCTCGCCGCTTCAAAAAACCTCTAATAAAGCCGTGGCTTGAAACGACTGACCAAGGCTTTATTCTACTCCCTAATCGAAGCCGGAAAATTGACAGGTTTATATCAAACAATTTAGCAGGCTTTTTTATTACTCAGAACCGGATTTTATTTTGGTAATTCCGCATTACATTAATTGAACAATGCCCCAACAACAACCGGGATAATTACTCCTTTTTAACCCCACTCATTAAAATTTTAAAAATTTAAACTCAAAGGCTGATTTTCTGTTTATTGTAGTAGGACAAATTTATTGCCCCGGACAAATACCGTTCTCAGGTTTTCAGATCGAGCAGAACAAAACCAGCCTTAGCTATATTAAAAACCGTCTCATTGCGCCTGAAGGATTTACCAATCTTTAATCTTTTACAACTGATTTCTTAACCATTTAAAATAAAAAGTATGAAACAGTTATTAATCGCGTTAAGCAAACGTGCAATCCCCTGCATCTTTTTCTTTTTGTTATTATTTAGCGGTTTTATTGCTTGCAGGAAAACAGATAATTTCCCCTTCCCGGGATTTAACCAGGATTCCCATTACCCTTCAGATGTGATAGATAAATGGATCACAATGCAGTTGAGGTTAATGCGCGATGCCACTGGCATCCCAAATGTCGCTTTTGCCCGCCCGTATGTTTATTCCGGCATAGCTGCCTATGAATCTCTTGCACCGGGTATGGGCTTAGTAAAATTCGAGCCCGTAGAATTTAATGGCCTTGGCAATCTGCCACAGATGGACAGACTGAAAAGATATTACAGCCCTGCCAGTGTAAACGCGTCATTAGCTTCAATGAATAGAAACCTCTTCCCAAATGCAATCGCCGCGGACAAGGCCGCCATTGATTCTTTGGAAAACGCGTTGAACAACGCCTATCTTTCTACTGAAAACCATGAAGTTATCACCAGATCCAATGCTTTTGGAAAGGCCATCGCCGATGCAGTATTCAACTGGTCAGAAACAGACAGGTACAAAGATGCAGGAAATCCGTATACACCACCTGCAGGTCCTGGCTTATGGGTTCCTACCCCACCCGCCTTCGCGCCTGCCAGCACACCTTACTGGGGCGATAACAGGCCCACTATCGCGGGAAGCATTCTTAACTCACAGCCCGGCGCCCCTATCCCCTATTCCGAATCCCCAAAATCTTTTTTTTATCAAATGGCAATGCAGGTGTACACTGCTTCACAAAACCTGACCCTGGAACAAACAAACATGGCCCTATTCTGGAGAGATATTCCCGGAGTAAGCTCCCCCGGCCATTGGCTAAGCATTTTACAACAAGTGTTGAAACAAACCAATACTCACCTTGACAAAGCAGCCTTTGCATATGCCATTACCGGAGCGTGTTTAAATGATGCGGCTATCAGTTGCTGGCAAACTAAATACCATTATAACCTTGTACGCCCGATTACTTATATCCGCAATGTAATAGGATTTACCACCTGGAATTCGCTGTTAACAACTCCCGCTCACCCTGAATATTCGTCGGCACATGCCACAATATCGGCTTCTGCGGCAGAAGCCTTTACCGCTATATTTGGCAAAATTGGAAGTTTCACAGACCATACCTATGATTATTTAGGCTTCGCACCACGGTCTTTCAGTTCATTCCGAGCAATTGGTATAGATGCGGGCAATTCAAGGTTGTATGCGGGCATCCATTATCAACCGTCTATTGATGCCGGTATGGCACAAGGAAGAAAAGTAGCTTCAAATATTCTTATTAGTCTGGGATTGAGGTCGAAAGACGATGAGTAAATTTCTAATAGAAAAGCCAAGAAGGTGCTTGCAGTTTGTACTTTATGCCATTTGTAATTAAGCCGGAATGGTCGTAAAATTATAAGCACCTCATTTTTTAAAGAACTCTTGAAAAATAAGATTCTGAATAAAGTAAAACATCTCAGGTAGGGATGAGCAGGAGTTATTTGTGGCTTTTATCTTTATTTCTTTTTTGAGCTACAGTCAGGGCTGTACGCTGTTATCATATGCATACCATCGCAAAAAAATATCCGTTTCAGCCTTCACCGCATCGGAGTTAAATCCCTTTTTGATATGTATAACCAAGAAGGTTTTGTAAACCTTCTTGGTTTATTTTTATTTGTAAAAATACAAGTGAACTACACTTTTACATATATTTAAGTTAACGGCCATTGTAAAACGACACGAATGAAACAGGTATTCCTCATATTAACTTCAATAATCTTATTGACAGAGTTTCACTGTTCAGATAATTTATATTGACCCAACAGGCACATACCAACTCGACAGCAAGACAAAAAAGATAAAAGGAGAGATTTATGGTTACTTCGGACAAGTTCAGGTTAAAAAAATAAGTTCAGACAAAATAGTAATGACATTTGAAGTAAACAAAGGAGCACCAAGTTATAACTCTGGTTCATTCGTAGACACTTTAATTTATAAGAACAACAAAGCAATTTACACAGCCTCCGAGTTTGACACAACCTGCAAAATCACTTTTGACTTTGACAAAAATGGAGTATCGGTGAAGGAAGAAACTTCAGATTACAATTCAGGCTGTGGTTTTGGACATGGAGTTGTTGCTGACGGATTTTATAAAAGAATGTCTGGCAAGACACCTATTTTGACAGAACCTTTGACCGGTGAGAAAATTGAAAAATAAACAACGACTCGACATAATCCCGGATTTTGGCATTATCGCAACTGACTTAATTTTGTAAGTGAGCATCCATCCTTACTAACAGGATTTTTGAAAAATCAGTTTCATTTTTCAAAAGCAACCTATATGAAAACTTATAAAAACAGAAGCGGTAAAAAATCCGGAGTTACCGCTTATGAAATTGGCAATGATTTTATAATTGTTCAATTCAACTATTCTAAAAAATACAGGTATACCTATCATAGCGCAGGCAGAAAGGCAGTTGAAACAATGAAATCCCTGGCTTTAGCCCGGAAAGGATTAAGCACTTTTATTTCACAAAACCAGCCAGGCTATGAATAGTTTTCCAATAACATTTTTTGTTGGAACATATAAGTCTCTTACAATTTTAAATCTTCTTTTTTACCCGACTTCACTGCCAGATAAATGGCATCAATAATTTTCAGATCTTTTAGCGCTTCTTCACCATTCACGGGTATAATGGGTTGTTTGCCCTGAAGAATAATGTCTGACATTTCCTCCATTTGTACCGTTTGATGTGTGATATGCGGTTGATTTAATTCGCCTTTGTTTGTCCGGCCTTGTATGGGCCCATAACCGGTAGCGGGTTGCAATTCAGCAAAACCGCTCTGGCCATTCAGAAAAAAACGATCCAGGTAATTCATATTGTAAGTAGATAAACAGGAAGCCACAGCACCGCTGGGGAAGCCAAATTGAAATTGAATGGTTTCATCCACGCCCTCTTTAAACTTAACCTGGTCCGTTTTGGTTTCTTCTGCCGTTACCCAAACAGGCTCTTCTCCTACCATATAGCGCGCACCATTGATGGCATAAATGCCAATATCCATCATTGCGCCGCCACCGGCCAGTTGTTTATTCAGCCGCCATTGATTGGGATCGCCAATTTTAAAGCCGCATAGTCCCTGGAAAAACATAATTTTTCCCAAATCACCATCTTTTCGCATGCGTACTATTTCCAAAGTTTTCGGTTCAAAGTGCATCCGGTATCCCACCAGCAATTTAACACCAGCCTTTTTACAGGCTTCGATCATTTCCTCACCTTCTTTAGCATTTATGGCCATTGGTTTTTCACAAATGACATGCTTACCGGCCCTGGCAACTCTTATAACCTGATCGTGATGCAGCGCATTAGGTGTAATAACATAAACGGCATCTATATCCGGATTGTTTTTAATATTGTCAAAATTCTCATAGTTGTAGCAGTTCTTTTCCGGAATATTGTACCTCCCCTGCCACATTTTAATTTTAGAAGGCGTGCCACTGATAACACCAACTAATTTAGCCTTTTTACAAGACTGCATCGCCTCAGCCACCCGCGTTCCATAGCTACCCAATCCCATAATCGCCACACGCAGTACAGGTCCATCATAGGCGAGGTTGTCCAGGCCATTGAGATGGGCTTTTTCATTCAACGATAAAAATGGCAAACTGAAAGCCGAAAGAGTGATTTTTTGTAAAAAGTCGCGCCTTGAATTCATAGCAGAAATTTTTGCGTAAGATTTTAATTTGATTGAATCCCTAAAATGAACCTAACACAATATCCTGAATTTTATTAGATTATTTCAAATAAATAAGAATTGTATTGAAAACAGCAACTATCAGTGCATTACTAAAAAAAATCCCCCAACTTTTACATTGAGGGATTCAACAACTAAAACCACCTTATTTGACCAATTCTTAAATTCATTTTATTTTCTAATCAGGTTTTTTACCATCTAAAAAACTATTGATCGAAGAAATATGCGTTTCATTATTATCATCTTTTTTCACGGTATGCTTGCTATAATAACTTTCTACAGAAGACAGCGTATTTCCAAACAGATCCATGTTTCTGCGCACATAAGCTGGTACCGTATCAAACTCATTAGCTGCGTCTGCAGTATTCATATTAAAAGAAAGATTTCTCAGCTTCTGAATGCGTTCTGCAGCTCTTTTTTTATGCTCAAATTCTTCATCAAACGGATTCACATTTACATGATTTTCCATTTCAGCATTCGGTGGCGGAACAGAAGCAGGCGTGTCTTTAATCACCAGTTTGAATTCCATTTGTTCTTCAACCGGCTGTGGTTTTACTATTGGTTTTGCCGGCTCCGCAGGCATGGATGCTGAAGATGAACCCGCTGGTTTTGGAGCATTTTCATTGTAAATATTGGAAGGCTTATGCAAAAAACCGCCGTTTGATGAAAACCGGGGATTCTCATGATGAGGCGAAGTTTGCTCTTCCTGGCTAAACCGATTGGATTGTTTGGGCAATTCCACTTCGGGGAATAATTCGAACCGCAATACAGTATTGTCTTCTATTTCAGGCATCGGAGCCGATTGCCCGATAGGTTCTGAATATGGCATACTGGTAAATACGCTTTGGGCCGTTGAGCGCTCTGTAAGCGTTGGTAAAAAAGGATCTTTTTCTTTTTCTTTCGCAGACTGGGTAGCAGAAGGAAACAATTTTTTTTCTTCGCCTTCCACACCTAAAACCATCGTGATCTTTTCTTCTTTTACTTCCGCTTTTTTTACCGGTGCAGCTACAGGTTTTGTAAATGGATCTTTATGTTCAAAGCCTGTAGCCACAAGTGTAATGCCGATCTTTTTGTCAAGGGTATTATCGTATCCCATACCTACGATTACATCTGTTATTTCTCCGGCCTGTGAACGCAAATGATTGTTGATGATCTCCAGCTCATCCATAGTACATTCATGTTCACCTTCAGCACTATTGATATTGATCAGAATCCATTTAGCGCCACGAATATCATTGTCATTCAACAAAGGCGAATTCAGTGCCTCTTCAATAGCGCGCTGAGCCCGGTCTTCACCTTCCACTTCAGACTTACCCAATATGGCCACACCACCATTTTTCATCACGGTACATACATCCGCAAAGTCAACAATAATATGTCCACGGCTGTTGATGATATCGGTAATACATTTGGCAGCAGTTGCAAGTACATTATCCGCTTTCCCGAATGCCTCCTTCATTTTTAAATTACCATACTGCATCCTCAGTTTATCATTGCTTATAACAAGCAGTGTATCCACATAAGGTTCCAGTTCTTTTATCCCATGCTCCGCCTGCTGCAACCGGCGCGGCCCTTCAAAACCAAATGGCGTGGTTACAATAGCAACTGTAAGAATGCCCAACTCACGACAGATCTTTGCAATAATCGGCGCACCTCCTGTACCGGTGCCGCCCCCCATGCCTACACAAATGAAAGCCATTTTGGTATTCACTTCCATAATGCGTTTTATTTCTTCCAAAGATTCTTCAGTTGCTTGCTTACCTACCATTGGATTGGCGCCGGCTCCAAGTCCTTGTGTAAGATGAGGCCCTAATTGTATTTTATTATGAACATGACTTTGTTCCAATGCTTTGGCATCCGTATTGCAAATTATAAAATCCACTCCTTCAATGTCCTGTGCAAACATATAGTTTACTGCATTGCTTCCACCGCCTCCCACACCAAGTACCTTGATGATGGAAGATTTTTGTTTAGGCAAATCAAAATGTATCATAGTTGTTCAATTTAATATTGGTTAGTAATTGTTGTGTTAAGATCCAGGCCTCTACCTGTTTTGGTGCTTCTACCTTATTTCCTGATCTTCATCTTCTTTAAACAATTCAATAATGCCATCTTTAAACTTATCCCAAAACCGGTTAATCCCTATTGGCTGTTTTGGACCGGATTTTTTTGGCTTCTCAATGAGGGGAGCCGGATTTTCACTGATAAGCGTTTCCGGTACCGATACTGGTTTTGACTTACTTAAAAACTCTTTTTTATTGTGCTCATAATCATTATATCCTTTTAATATCAACCCGATACAGGTGGAATACATTGGCTTCTTCAATTCATCAATATGATTGGCAGCCAGATGTTCATTCGGGAAACCGATTCGTGCATTTAAGCCGGTTACATATTCCGTTAACTGAATCAGATGTTTTAATTGAGATCCGCCACCAGTTAAAATAATTCCGCCATTCAATGCACGGCTATCCAACCCTACCTGTTTTAAATGAAACGTAACAAAATCCAGTATTTCACTCATTCGCGCCTGTATGATACTGGCCAGATTTTTTACGGATATTTCTTTTGCCGGCATTCCTTTTAATCCGGGAATGGTAATGAAGGCATTCGCTTTTGCCTCATCAGATAAGGCACTTCCAAACTGCACTTTCATAGCCTCAGCCTGTCCTTTTAATACACCCAATCCCAAACGGATATCGCTTGTAATGTTTTCTCCGCCAAAAGGAATAACAGCAGTATGTTTTAAAATACCATCATAAAAAACCGCAAGGTCGGTAGTACCGCCGCCAATATCCAAAATGGCCACACCGGCTTCCATATCCATCTCACTCATTACAGCCGATGCAGAAGCAAGTGGTTGCAATACCAGGTCTTTTGTTTTCAGATTGCTTCTTTCCACAGCACGGTTGATATTGCGGATTGCATTTCTATCACCTGTAATGATGTGAAAATTGGCGCCTACTTTTACGCCATTAAATCCGATCGGATCTTTAATATTCTGAAAATTGTCTACATGAAAATCCTGCGGTATCACATCAATGATCTGATCGCCGGCCGGAATAAATGTCTTCCGCTGATTTTCGATCAATTGCTCAATTTCCCAACGTTTAATTTCAATTTCTGAATCCTGCCTTACCATATCACCACGGGTTTGCAGACTTTTTATATGATGACCGGCAACGCCCACATACACTTCATTAATTTCCAGCTCAGGATTGCTTTCATAACAATTGTTCAATGCCTGGTGAATGGCTTTAATTGTCTGGTCAATATTGAGTACCTGGCCATGCTGCACGCCATTACTATTGGCACGACCAAAGCCTAAAATCTCCAGCTTACCGTATTCATTTTTCCGGCCCGCAATGGCAGCTATTTTGGTAGTACCAATATCGAGACCAACGATGATGGGTGCTTCATTCAAATTCATATTATGTGTTTTAGTTGTTGTTTCAATAAAAATCAAATTCCGTTTTAATTTGCTCCTTTCTTCTTCATCACTGCTTTCGGTTTATGTTTCTTCAAGGGTATATTTTTTTTTACCTGTTTCGCATTCTGAGGCATTGTCTTTTCCGTCTTCTTAACAATATTTTCTTTTATTTCCGGCACTGCATTTTCAACCATTCCCGCGTTCATATTTTCAAGCGAATTCCTCAATTGCTGCATTGCTTTTACCGAATCGGTGAAGGCACGTTGCGCACCTCTTTTTGTAGCCACCACCTGACCGCTAAACTGCACATCAATTTTTTCATACTTTTCAAAACCGGCTTTTGCCCAAACCTGTTTATAAAAACTAAATAACCGGTCAAACTTCGGTTGCAAACTATCCGCATCCCCCAGTTCAATTACCTGGTTTCCCAACAAAGGGATCAATTGAAAAGTTCCCTGCGGTGAAATATCTATCTGCGATACCAGCGACATCCAAAATGAATCCGGCTGAATAAACAACGCTATTTTTTTTACCTCATCCATCAATAAGCTATCGGGTATAGACAATTTATGTTTGTCTGATGGAAAGGATGTGAATACCGGAACACGTGCAGACAAATCATCGCTTAAGGGTAAAATTGTTGCACTGCTATCAATATAGAACGAGTTTCCCTGCATAGTAAAAATCCGTGCCAAAGGTTCCCGTTCCGTGATTCTAATTTGCAAAACCTGGTTATTATCAAAGAACAATTCCGCATTTTTAACCCAGGCATTTTGCTCCAATAGCGCTTCTATATTATTTACATCTATGGAAGCGATATCGCGGCCTTTTATTGCTCCATTGCGGTTGATAATTTTCAATAAAGTTTTTTCATTTAAAAACACTTCCTCTTTTCCACCTTCTAGTATTAGATTGATACCGCTACAGGTTTTATGATTCTTAACGCCCATAGCCGCAATCAGCAAAGCCACAGTGGCAATGCCCAATAAAGTCCATGCGAATAATATGAATCGTTTTTTCCACATAATTACCTCAAGCCGGCTCGTATTTCAAAAGAATCCGAAACCTGTGTGAACCTATTTTTATCAGTTTTTTAAAATCCATTTTTATATTTTTTTGGAACCGGCATTTGAATCTTTTCTCATCGTCCCTTGTGTCACTCACTTCAACAACAATGCATATTTCAGCTCCAGTCCGCGGTTCATGTCTTGACTATTGCTTTCATCATGCCCGCATTTCATAATTTTTACGCTTTCATTTTCCCGCCACCAACATTTTTTGCAACTTTTAAATTATTCGTTTCCCTTTCACTTCTCATCTTTCTTTCTCACCTTTCACTTTTCACCTTTCACCAAGACCTCTTTCACCGGCTGAATCAAAGCTTCAATATCACCCGCTCCGGCCATAGCAACCAATGCGGGTTTTTCTTTTTTCACCCATTCCAGCATCTCTGCTTTCGACAATAATTTTTTATTCTTCAATACCATTTGATCCGCTATCAGCTTACTACTAACTCCGGGTATTTCCAGTTCACGCGCCGGATAAACAGGGAGCAGTATTACTTCATCAGCAAGGTCCAGGCTTTCTGCAAACTCCTTTGCCAAATCTCTTGTGCGGCTAAAAAGATGCGGTTGAAAAATGATGGTAAATTTTTGATTCCCATACAAGCTCCTCACGCCGCTGATCAATGCCTTCAATTCTTCCGGATGATGCGCATAATCATCAATCAATACCTGCGCTGGCTGATTAAGGATGTATTCAAATCTTCTTTTTACACCCTTAAAAGCATCTACCGCTGCTTTTATTTTTTCATCTGAAATATTCAAATATTTTGCAACCATAATTGCCGCAATACTGTTTTCAATATTGTGCAATCCGCCCATATGCAATACCACCTGATTCAACTCCCATTGCTTATGACATACATCAAAATGGTATGATCCATTTTCTACTTTAATATTTTTTGCAAATACAGTAGCATGTTCATTTTTCAAACTATAGGTATCCTGGTTTGAAGCAATGAATTCGGCGCTTCTATTCAAACCGTACTTCGTAATTAAGTATCCATCCGGTTTTATTTTTTGAGAAAATTGAATAAACGCATTTTCCACTTCGTGCGCTGAACCATAAATATCAAGATGATCGGGATCTATGGAAGTGATAACAGCCACATCCGGAACGAGTTTTAAAAATGAACGGTCGTATTCATCCGCCTCCACTACTGAAACATTGTTTTCACTGCTCCAAAAATTGGTATCATAATTGGCGGAAATACCGCCTAAAAAAGCATTGCATCCATATCCTGAATGGCGCAGTATATGGGCGATCATTGTTGTAATGGTGGTCTTTCCATGCGAACCTGCCACACATATATTAAAGGAATGTTCCGTGATCAATTGCAATACATCACTGCGTTTAACAACTGTATAATTTTGATCAGCAACATATATATATTCTGCATTTGATTTCGGAATGGCAGGCGTATAAACTACCAGTTCCGGATTGTCCGGGATAAGGTCTGTACGCTCTTCATAATGTATGGCAATACCTTCCTGTTCCATTTGTTTTGTCAATGGGGTAGATACCCGGTCGTAGCCGCTTACAGCGGCGCCGCGGCTATGAAAAAAACGCGCAATTGCACTCATACCTATTCCACCGATACCGATAAAATAAACTGAACCGGCACCGGAAAAAAGTTTTTTGAATGCCTGTATGTTTTTTTGTCCGTCCATCTTTATTACAGCCTTAATTAAACCGGTTGATTTAAGTGTTTAAGAATTTCTTTTGCTATTATTTCATCCGCATCCGCTTTGGCCATTGCACCAATGTTTTCAATTAATTTCAATTGTAATGGTTCATCAAAAATCAAATTGGTAGCAGTGGCAAAAAGCTTTGCATACACATCTCTGTCAGGCACCATCAATGCTGCATTTCTATCAACCAGGTACTTTGCATTCACTGTCTGATGATCTTCCGCGGCCAAAGGATATGGAACAAACACCACGGCTTTTTTTGCTACGCACAATTCCGAAACAGCCATAGCTCCGGCCCTTGAAATCACCACATCCGCTGCCGCATATGCTTTATCCATATCCTGGATAAAATCATTCACCCAAACATGCGGCTTCCCTCTTCCCTTTTCAATATAAAAAGAAGCGGTTCTTTTACCCGTTTGCCAGATAAGCTGGATATTCAACTCTTCAAATTGCCTTAAATGCGTTGCCATCGCTTCATTAATACTTTTCGCGCCCAGGCTGCCTCCTACGGCGAGTATGGTTTTTTTATTTTCATCCAAACCAAAAAACTCCAATGCCTTACTACGGCTTATCACAGATGCCACAATGGATTGCCGTACCGGGTTACCCGAAATAATTATTTTATCTGCGGGAAAAAATTTATCCATTCCCTCTGTAGCTACAAATACGGAGTTGGCTTTTTTTGACAATAAAATATTACTCCTTCCTGCAAATGAATTGGCTTCATGAATAAAATTGGGTATCCCCTTTTGCTGTGCATAACGCAATACCGGGTAACTGGAATAGCCGCCCACTCCAATTACTGCATGCGGCTTAAACTTTTGAATAATATTTCTAACCTGGATAAAACTTTCCATGAGCTTGAATGGCAATAATATATTGCTGAATAAGGAGCTTCTGTCGAATCCGGCGATGTTCAATCCAATTACCGGATAACCAGCCTGCGGCACTTTTTCCATTTCCATTTTTCCTTTCGCCCCTACAAATAATATTTCGGAATCAGGTTGCAATCTCCGGATTGCATTGGCAATGGCAATAGCAGGAAAAATATGCCCTCCGGTACCTCCACCAGCTATGATAAAGCGCAGCACAGGCTTCTTTCCCGTTTGGGAACTTTTGATGAAACCTGTATGTTTAACATTGCTCATTGCTTCAGTTTATATTATTAAATGATTCCGCTTAATTATCCCTTTGCTGATCCGTTTCTTCTGTATTTTCTGTTTTTTTAATTGTATTATCCGGTACTGTTGCAGGCACGATATTAAAGCCTTCCATTTGTTCAACATTTCTTGCCACACTTAAAATAATTCCGATAGATGCGCAGGTAAACAAAAAGGAACTGCCGCCCATACTTACCAGCGGAAGCGTAACACCTGTTACCGGAACAAGATTTACATTCACAGCCATATTTGCCAGTGCCTGGATGATTAATGTAAAACTGAGCCCCAATGCAAGAAAAGCACCGAATGCATATGGGCATTGCCGGAAAATCCTGATACATCTGAAAAGAAATACCAGGTAAATAAAAATGATAAAAGCGCCTCCGATCAAACCATATTCTTCTATGATGATTGAATAAATAAAATCGTTGTAAGCCTGCGGCAAAAAATTGCGCTGCTGACTGTTTCCTGGGCCAAGACCAAATACCATTCCGCCATTGGCAATAGCAATTTTGGCTTGTTGCACCTGGTAGGGAACTTCTTCGTTTTTGGCATACATAAAATCCTGTACACGTTTTACCCAGGTTCCAAAACGGCCGTAGGAGTTCATGGTTTCAGCAATACCGGCTTTGCCCTGGACCTCTTTTGTCTTTCCATTATAGGTAGTAACAGCAACACTTACAATAATGAGAATTGGAATGAGCGCCACTCCATAATCAATAAAATATGTTTTATACTTACCCTTCCGATAAACATCAACATTAAAGAGGTGGCTCCGGTTAATAATGCGTTTGAAAGATTAGCCGGCATAATAAGCGCACAGGTAATGCCAACAGGAATAATTACAGGTAAAAATCCCTTTTTAAAATCTTTGATCACTTCTTGTTTTCTGCTTAGCTGCCTGGATAAATACATAAACAACGCAAGTCTTGCCAGATCACTTGTCTGGATCGTAAGATTAATAACAGGAAGTTTTATCCAACGGCTTCCTTCATTAATCTCCGCGCCAAAAAATAAAGTATAGATCAATAACGGTATTGAAAGCAAAAACAGGATCAATGAAACTGCGCGAATAAATCGTATAATTAATCAGGTGCAGAAAATAAATCAACACAATACCCATTATGATAAAAGAAAGTTGTTTGAAAAGATAAACTTCCGTATTCCCTTTATACATTTTATAAGCCAGTGAGCCGGTAGCGCTGTACACTACCAATAAAGACGCGATAGCCAGCAGTACTACAATACCCCAGATAAATTTATCGCCCTTTGTTTTTTGCCCCAGCTTCCTGAAAGGAGTTTGTATGTTGAACATTTCACTCATTCGCTCAATTCAATTTTATTGATGTTATTTTTCCAATTACAGGTTTCTTACAGCTTCCTTAAATTGTTTTCCACTGTCTTCATAATTTTTAAAAAGATCAAAACTTGCACAGGCCGGGCTTAACAAAACCACATCACCTTTGTCCGCAAGGTGAAATGCTTCTTCCACGGCATTTTTCGCAGTTTTCGTATCAACAATCACAGGTACAATACTGGAAAATGCTTCATGAATTTTGTTATTATCCAATCCCATACAAACGATCGCCTTTACCTTTTCTTTTACCAGATCTTCCAATATGGCTATAATCATTTCCCTTATCTATTCCACCTAAGATCAGCACGGTGGGTTTTTGCATACTTTCCAAAGCATACCAGGTACTGTTTACATTGGTTGCTTTACTATCATTAATAAATTCAACGCCTCTTACCGTTGCCACATATTCCATACGGTGTTCGAGGCTTTCAAAATCGCCCATTGCATCCCGGATCTTTTCTTTACGGATGTCTAAAACAGAGCCTGAAATGCCTGCTGCCATAGTATTGTATTGATTGTGTTTTCCTCTTATGGCAAAATCATAAATGCTCATGCGGAGTTCTTCTTCTTCTTCGTGTATTCTTACGATCATCTGGTCGCCTTTTATAAAGCGCCTTTTTTTACTTCATGTTTCATTGAAAATGGCAGTGGGTTAGTACTAAGTGAAATTTGTTTTAAGTGGTTTGTGATCACTTCATCATCATCATTATAAATAAAGTAATCCCCTGGTGTCTGATTCTGTATAATTCTGAATTTGCTGTTGATATAATTTTTAAAACTGTAATCATAACGGTCTAAATGATCTTCAGTGATATTTAGTAAAATGGCAATATCTGGCCGGAAATCTGATAATATCATCCAATTGAAAAGAACTGATTTCTACTATATACAATGGCTTTGGATCTTCGGCTATCTGTCTTGCAAATGAGTAACCGATATTTCCTACCATCGCACAATTCAACCCGGCTTTTTTACAGATATGATAAATCAATGAAGTAGTGGTACTCTTACCATTACTGCCGGTGATCGCCTACAATTTTTGCAGATCCTTTATAGCGGTAAGCCAGTTCTATTTCACTGATCACCGGAATTCCTTTTTCCCTTATCTTTTTTACCAGTTCATTTTTTTCAGGAATACCCGGGCTTTTCATCACTTCATCCGCATTCAATATTTTTTCATCCGTATGACCACCTTCTTCAAATGCAATTTGATTTGCATTTAGCTCCGCTTTATTATTCTCATTGATCACACCCGCATCACTTACAAACACATCATACCCTTGTTGCTTTGCCAGTAATGCCGCACCAACACCGCTTTCGCCTGCGCCCAAAACTGCAAGGCGAAGGGAAAGGCCAGGCCCCCCCGCCCCTAAAGGGGAGCTATTAACAGGCTGTATTTCATTGAGTGCATTCATTTATAAATTTTTATGTTCCCCTTTTTTTTATACTAAAAGGGATCCACCCCATCAGCAATTTTCAAAGCTCCCCTTTAGGGGCGGGGGGGCTTCGCCTATCTTATCTTCAATGTTACAATTGACAATACCACACAAATAAGCGTTACGATCCAAAACCGGATTGCTATTTTACTTTCATGAAAACCTTTTTTCTGATAATGATGATGAAGCGGGCTCATTAAAAATATCCGTCTGCCTTCGCCATACTTTCTTCTTGGTGTATTTAAAATAACTTACCTGCAGGATTACGCTAAGATTTTCCACCAAAAACACGCCGCAGAAAATTGGTATCAATAATTCCTTCCGCACAATGATGGCCAGGGATGCAATAATTCCTCCCAATGCAAGACTTCCCGTATCGCCCATAAAAACCTGCGCCGGGTAAGCATTGTACCATAGAAAACCAATACAGGCGCCCACAAAAGCGCCCACGAAAATGGAAAGCTCACCCAGATTGGGGATATACATGATATTGAGATAATCCGCAAAACGATAGTTGCCGCTGGCATAAACAAAAATGCCGATACCGGCTCCAATGATGGCGCTTACTCCTGCAGCAAGACCATCGAGCCCATCCGTAATATTGGCGCCATTGGATACGGCCGTGATAATAAAAGTGACAATGAAGATATAAATGATCCAGGTATATTTTTCAGCGCCATCACCAATCCAGCTTATGAGTTTACTATAATTGAATTCATGCGTTTTTACAAAAGGTATTGTAGTGATGGGCGTTTTTACACGCGCAAACTTTCTTTCCTTTCCATCCATCACCCTTGTAATTATATTAGAGGCGGTATCAGCCGCTTTAATAGTGGAAGCTGTACCGGGAATCAGTTCTCTTTCCACAACTACATTACTATTAAAATACAAGGTTGCACCAATGATAATACCGAGACCTACCTGCCCGATGATTTTCGAAACTCCGGCCAAACCATCACTATCTGATTTTAAATATTTCTCGCCTTTTTTCTGCGCATTTCTTTTGGCTTTTATTTTTAAATAATCATCCAGAAAACCAATGACACCCAGCCATACCGTACATAAAACCATTAACCGGATATACACTTTATCGAGATCAGCAAAAAGAAGGGTGGGAATTAATATTGCCAGCAAAATGATGAGACCGCCCATTGTTGGCGTTCCCTTTTTTTGCTGTTCACCCGCAAGCCCAAGATCGCGGATGGATTCCCCGATTTGTTTTCTTTTTAAAATATTAATAATCCTTTTCCCATACACCGTTGCTATAAGTAATGATAAAATAACCGCCATAGCCGCACGGAAAGTGATGAACTGGAACAAACCTGCCCCACTCATATTAAATTCCTGCTTTAGCCAAGTGAATAAATGATATAGCATCTGTTTCTTTTAACTTTTTTCAATATTCTTTCAATACACACAACGCTTCACGCGCAACTTATTTTTCTAATAATTCAAACATTTCCATTAAAACTTTTTTATCATCAAATGGATACTTTACTCCTTTTATTTCCTGGTATTTCTCATGTCCTTTTCCGGCAATCAAAATAATGTCTTCCGGCTTTGCGAAATTCACTGCTGTTTTAATGGCTTCTTTCCTGTCGGTAATGGAAAGGGATTTTCTTTTATCCGACGCTTTTCAGCCTGCTGTCATTTCCTGGATAATCTGCTCCGGATCTTCACTTCTTGGATTATCGCTGGTAAAAATCACCAGGTTACTCAGCTTACAGGCTATTTCTCCCATGAAAGGCCTTTTTGTTTTATCCCTGTCTCCGCCACAGCCTACAACAGTAATCACCTGTTCATAACCTTTCCGTAATTTTTTTATGGTAGCCAATACATTTTCCAATGCATCCGGCGTATGTGCATAATCAACAATACCCAGCACTCCACTTGTACTCATTAATGCATTCAAACCTGCCTTCAGCCCCGGAAAGCATGCTCAGAATGCGCAGTACTTCATTACTGTTTTCACCCAAACAAACGGCTGCGCCATAAATGGCCAGAAGATTATAGGCATTAAATTCACCGATCAGCCGGAAATGAACATCCTGGTCATTTACCATCATCACCAATCCTGTGAGGGAATTTTCTAGTATTTTACCTTTAAATTCAGCCATGCTCTTCAGGCTGTAATAATACTTTTTTGCTACCGTATTCTGAAGCATTACCGCGCCTCTTTTATCATCCAGGTTCGACAAGGCAAATGCATCTTCAGGCAATGAATCAAAAAAATTTTTTTTCGTGCGTATGTATTCATCGAATGTTTTATGGTAATCCAGATGATCATGGGTAATATTGCTGAATACGCCGCCGGTAAAATGCAACCCGGTAATACGGTGCTGATCTATCGCATGACTGCTGCATTCCATAAATACATGACTGCAACCAGATGCCGCCATATCAGCAAGTAAGGCATTCAAACTAATGGCATCCGGAGTGGTATGTGTTGCAGCAATTACCGTATTCCCAACCTGATTTTGAACCGTACTGATGAGACCACATTTATAACCCAATTGAGAAAAAAGCTGAAATAGCGTAGTTGCAATGGTTGTTTTACCGTTGGTGCCGGTAACGCCAGTTAATTTAATCTTTTCAGAAGGCCGATCATAAAAATTATGCGCCATATAAGCAACCGCTTCATGCGAATTTTTTACCTCGATATAAGTAATCGCTTCGTTTTTTGAAGCCGGCATCGCTTCACACACAATGGCAACGGCGCCATTTTCAATAGCTTTGTCTATAAATAAATGACCGTCTGATTGTACTCCGCGAATGGCAATGAATACAAAACCCGGTTGTACCTTCCTGGAATCTATAGAAAGGCCATCCACCTGCAAACCGGTAGATCCGGATACAGACTGCAAACGCACTTTATATAATATATCCTGAAGTTTCGCCATCCTTTTTATCCTTAATTTTTTATGACTTAAAAAGCTGTTTCAATTTTTATTTATCTAAACCAATATTGTTCAAAGAATCGCCACAATAGATTCGTTTACTTAAATTCCAGGGCTATTCAATTCAATTTTAATCACCTGTCCTTTGGCTACCGGTTCGCCGGGCAATACCGATTGCGCCGTTACCTTACCCTTTCCTTTTACATTTACTTTTAAACCCAGATTTTCACATAGATAAATGGCATCTTTTAAACCCATTCCCTGCAAATGCGGCATTTTTTTCTGCTCAATTGCATAGCTGGATACCATAGTAGCGCCTGCATGCTTGTATATTTTTGTCCATTCCCTGTTATGTTTCCCGGAGTCGGTATAATTTACCTGGAGTTTACTCAATACTTTCTTTACATCCGAAGTCATTCCTTCATAATTGAACCAGGTACTATCGGTTTTTACAATGCTGGCAAATTGTTGTGGATTGTTGTCCTGTACATAAAGACTATACAGCCTGTCTGCTATTTCTTTAAATACAGGGCCGGCCACCGCGCCTCCATAGATTTTTGCCGCACGGGGTTTATTCCTGATCACAACCACGCAGGTATATTGCGGATTTTCTGCAGGAAAATAACCTGCAAAAGATGCCTGGTAAATGCGTTCGCTGTATCCTTTTGCGCCATCCGCTATTAAAGCGGTTCCTGTTTTTCCGGCAACCTTATAGGGCGAATCTTTGAATAATTTATAACCTGTTGCGCCGGGTTCCGAACAAACTCCTTTTAAGCATTCAGTTAACTGGCTAAGGGTTTGACGGCTGCAGATAGAATCATGCACAACAAAAGGCTCAAATTGTTTAATGATCTGTCCATCTTCTTTTATAGCGGTTACCAGGTAAGGGCGCACCATCTTTCCTTCGTTGGCTATTGCATTATACAACATTGCGGTATGCATCGGCGTAACCGCGAGACTATAACCAAAAGCCATCCAGGGAAGTGTGGTTGCACTCCAGAATTTACTTTTGGGTTTATGAATAACGGGTGATCTTTCACCGGCAAGATCTATTCCGGTTAAAGTATCCATTCCCAGCTTCCTTAAATGACTGATAAAAGCTGAGGGAGCACTGCCATAACTATTTTGAACCAATTTTGCCATACCCACATTTGAGCTCAATTCAAAAGCCCGTTTTACGCTCACCTCGTTCAATCCATGTTTTTCACTGTCATACACCGTTCTGCCTCCTGTCTGCCAGGTTCCACCCTCGAGATTCACTAACTGGTTTAAGGAAGTTTTTTTATCTTCCAATACAGAAAGCAAGGTTGCCAACTTAAACGTAGAGCCAGGCTCCCCAGGTGCCAAAGCATAATTAAAGTCTTCCCAATAACTGCCATCGGGTCTTATTCCCAGGTTGGCCAATGCTTTTATTTTTCCTGTTTTTACTTCCATTACAATGGCACAACCGTGCACCGCTTCGTTGGAAACCATCATTCTGTTCAATGCGTTTTCCGTTATTTCCTGTATATGAATATCCAGTGTTGTAAGAATGTCTTTTCCATTTTCAGGATCAATTTCCATATCATCTTCTACCGGCACTACTATTCCTCCGCCCATATTTCTTACCAGCCGCTTTCCCGTAGTACCTTTTAAAACACTGTCATAGGTTTCTTCGAGACCTACTTTCTGTGAATTTTCACGGTCAAGGCCAATTGTGCGGTAAGCGAGCATCTGGTAAGGATTTAACCGGATATTTCTTACCTCGGCAATGAAACCACTTTTATTTCTGCCCAATCGCACAAGCGGCATCCTTCTCAATTCCTGGTATTGACGGAAATTGAGTTTCTTTTTTAAAGAAAAATAACGCGCCTTATTTTTATACCCTTTTAATAAAAGGTTACGATATTCAGATTCCGTGCGGTCTTTAAACAGTTGCGCTAGGCTAAAGCTTAATGAATCAAGATTTTCCTTAAATATTTTTCCGCCTTTATTCCTCAGTCCATCCGCGGCAAAATCCACATAAATATCAAATTGCGGAATACTGGTGCTAAGCATCTGCCCGTCTTCACTGTATATCGTACCCCGATCGGCTTCCGTTTCTTCTATTTTCTGATGCAAGCTGTCGCTCATGCTTCTCCAATAATTCCCCTGAACCTGCTGGATATAAAATGCTTTGCCAAGAATTAATCCACACACAATTACAACCACGATAAAACAGAGATATACCCTCCAAAGGATATCCCGTTTTACCTGTACCGTATTTGTGTTTTTCAAAGACATTTTCTTAAAAAAATTTATTGTTTTTAACCTGTTATTTTTTCTTTTCCACGCTGCTTTCCGCTTTAATCCTTACGGGCGGAGTGGTACTGATTTTTAAACCCAACGGCTCTGCGGCTTTTTGCATTTCCGTTTCCCGGCTTTTAAACATCATTTCACTTTTAAGCGTTTTATATTCATATTGCAATTCCTTCAATTCCCTTGCCGTTGTATTCATTTCCCGGATCGTTTTATCTGCCATATGCCCGTTTGCGATATACACTACCGCCAGTAGTGCGAGGAATAAGAAAAACAGCATGTTGCCTGTGATCCATTGATAATTAATACCGAACAATCCCTTTTTATTAACCGTTGTATTTGCAACCGCCGGTTCTTTTTTCACTTCATTTTTATTTTCTTCCATTCACTTAGTTTTTTTGAATTAAATGAATTGATTCCTAAATTTTTTCGGCTACCCTCAATTTTGCGCTTCCCGATCTTGGATTCCGTTTTATTTCCTCCGGCGTTGGTTTTACAGGTTTTTTTGTGATCAAATGAAACACCGGATCTTTTTTAACCGATAAAAACGGATGCTCATCCTCCACTTCAAAATCACCCTGCCGGAAAAAATTTTTAACCATCCGGTCTTCAATGGAATGAAAACTAATAATGGCTATCCTTCCGCCGGTTTCCAATAATGCGGGCGCCTGTTGCAACATTTCTTTTAATGCACCCATTTCATCATTTACTTCCATCCGTACCGCCTGGAAAACCTGCGCCAGGTATTTATTCGGATTTCCTTTAATCACCGGCGCAATCAAAGCTTTAAATGCTTCAATGGTTGAAAATGCTGCCTGGGAGCGAACCTGAATAATATGTTTGGCCAGCGTTTTAGAATTGGAAACCTCACCATACTGTTCAAATAGTTTGTGAAGTTGCTGCTCCGAATAATGCAGCAAAATATCTGCGGCTGTCTGTGCCTGGCGCTGATCCATACGCATATCGAGCGGCCCGTTGTATCGTGTGGAAAATCCCCGTTCCCCCTCATTAAACTGGTGACTGCTTACCCCCAGATCCGCAAGTATGCCCTGCACTTTGGCAATCTTGTGCAACTTTAAAAAACGTTGCAGATGGCGAAAATTATGCGGCACAAAAGTTATGCGGCTATCTGCCGGCACATTACGCGCCGCATCAGCATCCTGGTCAAATGCGATCAGCCTTCCCTTTTCATTTAATTTTTCCAAAATACCCTTGCTATGCCCGCCTCCGCCAAAAGTGCAATCCACATAAATTCCTTCGGGCTGAATATGTAATCCTTCCAAAACCTCCTGGTACAATACCGGTATATGATAACCGGAATTGCTTGGAGAATTTTCAGGTATTGATTTTTTGTTGTCCATCCCTTTAATTTTTACTTAGTCCCTTTAATCCTCCAATTTTTTTGCCATCACTTCTTCTGCCAGGCTACTAAAAGCATCGGGTGAAAAATCTTCAAAGAGCTGTTTATATTTTATAGCATCCCATATTTCTATTTTATCCACTGCCGCAACCAGGATAATCTCTTTGGATAATCCGGCAAAATCCTTCAGCGTAGGCGGCAATAATAACCGTCCTGCCGAATCCAACTCCACCTCGGTGGCGCCACCCAGAAACTGACGCCGGAATTGCCTTACTTTGGGATCAAAATCATTCAATAAACTAATACGTGTATAAATGGGCTCCCAGGATTTAATGGTGTACAAACTCAGGCATTTCTCAAATCCCCGGTTGATGACAAAACGGTTCTCCTCTCCTGCCAGCTGCTTTTTAAAGCCGGCCGGCAGCAGGAAGCGACCTTTCGCATCCAGTGTTACTTCATATTCACCGAGAAATCCGTTCATTTTGCAAATATTGGAATATTAATCCCATTCCCTACCACAAAATAACACTTTTTCCCACTTTAATAACAAATATTAGAAAATCAATTTTTTCCACATAATTAAATCAGCTGAAAATCAATGCAGACCGGGTTTTAAAATGAAATTTACCGAACAAGATGTGAATAGCATGTGGATAAGATGTGAATTGGATAAATGATGTAAAAATAAAAAATATATAATGCTATTAATCAATAGCAAATGGAAAATTATTTGAAAATAAAAGTGCAGCGTTGATCCGCATGAGATAAAATACAGAAATTTCCATGTTTCAAAACCAGGAATTTCTTCAAATAATCCCAAAATCCAACTCATCCACACAATCATCCTTAATTTTGTCGCATGCACCCGAAGGATTTATCAATTTCAGAATTTACTTACAATTTACCGGAAGAACGCATTGCAAAATACCCTTTGCCTCATAGGGATGAATCTTCGCTTTTGATTTATAAAAATGAAAAAATAGTAAGGGATATTTATAAAAATCTTGCTGATTATGTTCCGCCTCATTCACTGCTTGTTTTCAACAATACCAAAGTAGTTGAAGCAAGATTATTGTTTCAAAAGAGCACGGGAAGCACCATTGAACTATTTTGCCTTGATCCGGATGAAATTTATCCGGATATAACAACAGCCATGTTGCAAAAAGAAAAAGTGCAATGGAATTGTTTGGTAGGCGGCGCAAAAAAATGGAAAGATGAAATTTTGGTGCAGCAAATAAATCAAAATGGACAAACAATCATTTTACAAGCAAAAAAAATTGCGAAAAAAAAGGATTGTTTTTTAATTGAATTAAGCTGGAATGATGCCGCTCTTTCATTTGCTGAATTACTGCATCTTGCGGGATACATTCCCCTTCCGCCTTATTTGAACCGAAAGGCGGAAGAGATGGATAAAGAAAGATACCAAACAATTTATGCGCAGCAGGATGGCTCAGTAGCAGCGCCTACCGCGGGCCTGCATTTTACACCATCCTTGTTTGACAAACTGCATTCAAAAAATATAGAACATGATTTTGTTACACTTCATGTAGGCGCCGGCACTTTTAAACCTGTGAAAGCTGCAACCATGCAGAATCATGAAATGCATGCGGAATGGATGGATGTTTCGCAGGAACTGATAAAAAAATTAATAGATCAGTTGCCGGCAACGATCATTGCAGTTGGCACCACTTCATTGCGCACAATTGAGAGTCTATATTGGCTGGGAGTAAAAATAAAAATGCAACCGGATATTTCACCTGATCAATTGGAATTAGCTCAATGGGATCCCTATGACCTGAAGCTGCAGGAAGTAGAAACCAATGATGCATTAAATTGTTTATTACAATGGATGCGGCAACATCAATTGCAAAGGCTGATCACACGCACTCAGATCATTATAGCGCCGGGCTACACATTGAAAGTTGCGAAGGCATTGATTACAAATTTTCATCAGCCACAATCAACTTTACTGTTGTTAATCGCAGCGATAACAGGTGACAATTGGAAGAAAATTTATCAATATGCACTTGATCATGATTTCCGGTTTTTAAGCTATGGAGATGGATGTTTGCTTTTTGCATGAAATTCTTTTCCGTTATTACGACGATTTTTTTTACCGTCATTGCGAACGTGAGGAAACAATCTGTGGAAATGTATTAAACGACTTATTAAAACAAAAACGCTTCATTTATATATCACAGATTGCTTCAAAAATGCTATGCACAAAAACCAAGAGTATTTTTTCGCAATGACGGCCGCCGCACTTTCAGCAGACTTGCAGCAACTCAACGTCATTGCGAGGCACGAAGCAATCTGTGATGATGAATTTAAGCGACTTATTGAAACAAAAACGCTTCATTTATATAGCACATATTGCTTCAAAAATGCTATGCACAAAAACCAAGAGTATTTTTTCGCAATGACGGGCCGCCGCACTTTCAGCAAACTTGCAGCAACTCAACGTCATTGCGAGGCACGAAGCAATCTGTGACAATGTACTAAAATGCCTTATTTCCATAATAGATTGCTTCAAAAATGCTACGCAAAAAGCCAAGAGTATTTTTTCGCAATGACGGGCCGCCGCCCAATCAAACCCACCAACCACCAACCATAACCACATATTTATCCTTTTCTTTCGGCAAGTGGCACTTCAATGGTAAAAGTGCTACCTTTTCCCAATATGCTATCCACTTTTATTTTTCCTTTATGTTCCTCTATCACACTTTTTACATAACTCATTCCCAAACCAAAACCCTTGACATTATGCAGGTTCCCGGTATGGGCGCGATAAAATTTTTCAAAGATCCGTTTCACCGTTTCTTTGCTCATCCCAATGCCATTGTCCTGTATTTGAATCACTAAATGTTTTTGTGTAGAATGGGTTGTAACGGTAATATGTAATTTTTCTTTTGAATATTTTACTGCATTGTCAACCAGGTTATTGATAAGATTGGTAAAATGTACTTCATCAGCAAGAACCAGGTCGTTTCTTGCATTTAATAAAAGTGAAAAAGACGCATCCCTGTCGGTAAATTGCAGTGAAAAATTATCAAGTACCTTATTAATAATTTCGTGAATATGAAGCGGTTTGAAATTAAGCTTCAATTCCTGCTTTTCCATGAGTGCCGCCTGCAGAATGGTTTCCACATGCTTATTCATTCTTTTATTTTCTTCCTTAATGATGCCGCTGAAATATTGCCGTTTTTCCTGGTCTTCCTGCACTTTATTATTGCGCAGGGCGTCCACGGCCAGCGAAATGGTTGCCAGCGGCGTTTTTAGTTCATGCGTCATATTATTAATAAAATCAGTTTTTATTTTATTGAGCTTACGCTGGTTCAGCATTGTTTTTACAGTAAGGTAAAAGGCGGCAATAACAACGATGGTAAACAAAGCCGACCCCAGCAACATCCAGGTTAAAGATTGCCAAACCTGGGTTTTAAAATCAGGGATTACAATAAAAAGATGTTCATAAGCAGGAATGCCCCCCATTTCCTGCCCACCTTCCGGCGTAATAGGAATCACCCGCCGGCGATAATGATTGGAGTCAGCGCTTAAAAAGTTTTTGGACTGCATTTCCACTTGCCATTCATCGCCATTTGACGTGATGGCAAACTCAAACCGGAGATGATGCAAGCCTTCATTCTCAAAGGCATTTCGGAGCTTTTCAGCGATTTCATAATCGGTATAACGTTGGGAAATGGTAGGCGGTTTGATTAAATTATAAGAAAAATCCTCGGGCATTAGCCGAAGCCCGGGTCTTCTCTGCAAACGCATCAGCGGCCCTGATGATGCCTGCTTTCCCAATTCCTGGGTAACGGAATAAGCGGCTTTATCTACCCGGAATAAAAATTTTTCCTGTTGCACAACCAATAAGTTTGACAACCAGGAGATTTGCATTACAATAATCCCAAGCAGGGACAATGCAATTAATACAACAATTACCGGAAAAATTTTCTTCATTTCAACAAAAATATATTTAAGCTCAGGCGAAAGATAAGTTTAAAAACAGTTTATCTTCAATTTAACGACTGTATCAGAGTTCCTGTTTAATTTTACTTATCTATTGAAAGTAATAAAATAAAGGTATGACTGATATAACGAATGGAAAGATTTTGATTGCGGATCCCTTTTTAAAAGATCCCAATTTCCTGCGTTCCGTCATTTTTTTATGCGATCATCAGCCTACGGGAAGTTTTGGTTTTGTATTAAATAAAAAATACGACTATAATATCGGGGAACTGATCAATTCGCTTTCCGGCTGTGAATTCCCGGTTTATTTTGGCGGTCCGGTACAACTGGATACTGTTCATTTTCTACATCATTGTCCTCAATTAATTACCGGCGGCATTGAAATAACAAATGGAATATACTGGGGCGGCGATTTTGAACAGGTTGTAGGTTTAATTCATAATAAACAGCTTAAGCAAAATATGATCCGTTTCTTTATTGGATATAGCGGATGGAGTGAAAAACAACTGGAAACCGAACTGGAAGAAAAAAGCTGGCTTACCACCGATGGCAATCAAAAACTTGTCTTTCATCGTAATGCCAATTTAATATGGCAGGACGCACTGAAACAATTGGGTGGAGAGTATGAACAACTCATCAATTACCCCATTGACCCGCAGTTGAATTAGCTATGGAGCTTTGAGCTATCAAAAGCTGATAGCTCAAAGCTCCATAGCTCACAGCTTATAATGGACGGATCCAGATATTGCGGAAACTAACGGGCTCACTTTTATCGCCATGCGCCTGTAGTTTAATGGGAGTTGCTCCATGCTTTGTGTAGGAAGGCTTTCCTATATAAAGCGTCTGGCCCTGCAATTCATAATTATTTTGTATCAGCACTCCGTTATGAAACACGGTAACACGCGCCGGTGATTCCAGGGAACCATCATTTTTAAATGTGGGCGCGGTCCAGATAACATCATAAGTTTGCCATTCGCCAGGTTTTTTACATGCATTTACCAGAGGTGGGTTTTGTTTATAAATACTTCCCGCCTGCCCGTTTACATAAGTCGCATTGTTATAGGAATCCAGGATTTGCAATTCATAACCTGCATCGCCGGACCCCGGTGAAGAAAGAAAAAGCCCGCTATTACCGCGTCCCTGTCCGGTACCGGTAATGTTGGCCGGCACGCGCCATTCCAGATGCAATTGATAGTTATTAAAAGATTCTTTGGTTTGAATATTTCCTTTGCTTTTGTCCACGGTCATAACATTATCAGACACTGTCCATTCAGCGGTTTTGGAAGGATCTTTGGTAGAAACCCATTTATCAAGATTTTTTCCATCAAATAAAATAATTGCGTCCGAAGGCGGCTGAGTTGTTGGCGTTCCGGGAGTTACCAATTTTGGAACCGGCTGCCAGATTTCCGTATCTTCTGGCTTGGCCTGCGCAAATAACAAGGTGGAGAATAGAACAGAAGCTGTCATTATCAAAATGTTTTTTTTGATCATATATTTTTTTGTTTTTTAATGAGTAATTTTTATTTAATTGATTTAAAAATTTTTAGATACCGGCATTTGTTTTTTATGGCATCTTCGTTGCATCGCAAATGCAAAGCATTCACTGAGACCTTAAAAATAATAATGACCGAAGTAAGCACTTCATCTGCATCGGATTTGGGCAACTTTAGTATTCATTTCAAATGACCTTTATTCAATTCTTTGTTGGAGGCCTGTAAAGGATTCCATCACCATTTAATAAAAATCATACCAATCAGGAAATCTTTGGAAATTTATAACCGTTATGGTATTCTTTGGCCAAATATTTTTTATTGATCGCTTCATCTGTAAAACGGTTTTTAGTTCCATCCCATGTAAGTTTCTGTCCACTGAGATAAGCAATATTTCCCATTTGGGCTACAGTAGCTACATGCGCGCCTGCCTGGATAGAACAATTCAACTCTTCCGTTTTGCGTGACTTTACTACACTTACAAAGTTCACCCAATGCTTGTCCAATCCATTGTCCGATGAGGCAGCAAATGGCTTTACCACCTTTTGTTTACTTTGTTTTTCTTCAATCACTTCCCATCCGCTGCGGTTTAAGATAAGCGTTCCGTTATTACCGATATAAGCGATGCCGTGATCCCGATTATAAGAACCGTTATCTATACCCATGGCAGAATCCCAAACCATATTAAAGCCGTCAAATTCATACAATGTGGTAAGCGTGTCGGGCGTTTCTTCCGCCAGCTCAGGATAGGCAAACCTTCCGCCCAATGCTGCTATGGTTTTAGGTATAGGAGCTTTCATTCCCAATAATCCATAATCAATTAAGTGAACCCCCCAGTCGGTCATTAATCCGCCCGCATAATCCCAAAACCAGCGGAAATTAAAATGAAAGCGACTGGAGTTGAATGGCTTTGTATTAGCAGGGCCTAACCATTTTGCATAATCCACTCCGGCAGGCGGAGCGCTATCAGGAACCACCGGGCCGGGTTTCATCCAACCCTGGTAACACCAGACTTTTACCGTACGGATATTTCCTAACTGTCCGCTTTGTACAAAATCAACCGCATCTTTAAAATGTTGCTGACTGCGTTGCCACTGACCAGCCTGAACCACTTTTTTATATTTCTGCTGCGCGGCAACCATGGCGCGGCACTCCATTATTGAATTGCCAACCGGCTTCTCTACATACACATCTTTTCCGGCTTCACAGGCATCTGTCATGATTAATGCATGCCAGTGATCGGGCGTACCAATGATCACAGCATCAATATCTTTATTATTCAATAAAGCTTTGTAATCATTATACAGTTTAATTTTTGATGTTTCCACATTCATTTTAGCCAGGTCAGCCATCCTGGTATCCAAAACGTTTTTATCCACATCGCACAATGCCACCAGGTTTACCCCCGGCACTTTCAGGGCAGCTCTTACATTGGCCCAGCCCATTCCATTAATGCCGATTGCGCCAATATTCAATTGATCACTGGGGGCAATCTTATTTTTAAAAATCGCGAAAGCCTGGTTGTCCAGCGCAGAAAATAATAAGCTCCCTCCTACTATTGCAGAAGATTGCTGTAAAAAGGAACGGCGGTTAGTCATTGGTTAAAATTATTTAATTGTTGAAAATGTAATATAGACATTAATAAGAATTGAATGGAGTATTACATAAAATCAATATAAAACATGTTTGCACGAATTGCTATCCCAGAATGTTCTTTTTCAGGTAATCAAAACTTTTGGTAATGCTTTCGTATACAGGAATTTTCACCTGGTCCTGCTCCACAAAGAAGTATTCCATACCAGATACTTTCTTCATTTTAAAAATTTCTTTATAATTGATCACACCGCTACCTACTTCCGTAAATTCTTTAGCAGCCGTATTATCCATATCTTTCACATGCCACATTTTAAAACGACCCGCATTTTCTTTCATTAATTTTATCGGATCTACACCGGCACGGGATACCCAATAAATATCCATTTCAAAATTTACCAGTGTACGGTCGGTGTCATTAAGCAACACATCAAAACCTGTTTTTCCGCCACCCCAATCTTTGAATTCGAAATCATGATTGTGATAAGCCAGTTTCATGCCTGCATCTTTTACCAGTTTTCCTGCTTTATTTAAATTTTCGGCAAGTTTCTTATAATCATCCAGGCTTGTTCTTAAATTATCGGTCAGATAAGGAATGGTAAAAAATTTATGGCCGAGTTTTGTTGCTGCTTCCACCATATTTTTCAATTCAGTGTCATCACCTTTTGTTAAAAAGTTCATTGGCATATAATGCCCGCTGGGCGATACAAGATTATTCTGTTTAATTAAAGCCGCGAAATCTGCCGGCGAAAGTCCAAAGAACTGGCCATTATTGTATCCAAACACTTCAACGGAGTTATATCCGATCTGCGCCACTTTTGCCAGGGTTCCGTTTACGTCTTTGCCTATTTCATTACGCAAAGTGTACAATTGAAGGCCGATTAATTGCTTTGGTTTAAAAAAGCCATCACGGCTTATAAAAAATGCGGCTGAAACAATGCCGGTTTGCTTTAAAAATGTCCTGCGATTTGTCATTAATATTTTTTTTCAATGAGAAACAATGATTGAAATTAATGAAAAAGTTGTTTGATGGGTAAATTGTTAATGGTTAAATTGTTGAATCGTTGGATTAATTCATTGTTGAATGGTTGCATTGCTAAATGGTTGAATTGCTGAATGGTTCGATGGTCTGTATTCCCCTTTCACTTACCCCTCTTTTCACATTTCATCTTTCACATTTCACCTTTTCACCTTTCACCTCCCCTCACTCATCATATACAATACCTTTCGGTCCGCATCATTCAAAACCCTGCTGGTATCCTGAATAAAATGCCGTTTAAAAGCTGAAATGGCAGCGATACTATCGCGTACATCATAACCAATGATGCGGAGCGCCTGTATAGAATTAAATGATGGAGGCAAGGTTATACAACTGGTATCGCCATACCATTGCCCATAACCTCTTTCAGCAAGCTGTTTCCAGGGAAAAAAAATATTAGGATCGTTTTTTCGAACCGGAGCAATATCTCCATGACCAATAAAATTAGCAACCGGAATACTATAATTTCTTTTCAAAGTTTTCAATACCTGCAACAGGCTTTGTATCTGCGCATCAGGAAATGGGTCAAAACCATTGTTGTCCAGTTCAATGCCTATGGAAGCGGAATTGATGTCAGTAAGGTTTCCCCATTTTGAAACACCGGCATGCCATGCGCGCAAATAATCATTAAGCATATGGTGTACCGTTCCATCCTTGCAAATCACATAATGCGCGCTCACCTGCGATTTAACGAGCGTAAAAGCTCTTAGGGTTTCCACACATGCATTTTGAGCCGTATGATGAATGATTACAAAGTTTGGTTTACGCAAATTGAAATTAGTAGTTCCAATAAAATTTAAAGCCGGTATTACAGAATCAATTCCGGCATTGGTTGGTTTTATTTTTATTTCCCTGGCATAAACATTTGCTTGCTGCCTGTATAATTTATTTGAACCAGCATAGGGATTGCGGTTGCAGCTAATACCCAATGCCAGAAGCGTCACAATTATGATCCCTTTAGCTACGCTTTTTCTTTTGATTTTTTCCATTCGCATAATTCCGGTCAACAAAAAAACATTATTTACAATCCACTTTTAAAAACGGATGTTTTTCATCAAAAACAACCTCCGATTTATTGGTATAAAAAAGCGTATCCATCTTCAAAGTCATCACACCTGTGCCTTCCAGTAAAGAATCCTTTTTTATTTTAAATAAAATCTCCCTTACCGAAGTTCTTCCTTCAGACTGAAAGCGGTAAAAAGCTGATATCAAATCTCCATTAACCATGCCTTCAATTGTTCCTTCATTGCTGTCTTTTTCATGATGATGGTAGTACAAGCTTCCCTGTATGGCAGATGTACTTTTTAAATGAAGCAAGGCAGAATCTTTTTGGACCGTCATTAAATAACAGCCATTTAAAGTTGCGGCGGAATGCAGTGAAACCTCTGGCTTTGGCTCCTGGTTCTCATTTTGGTCTGCCTGATGTTTTGGAGGTGTTTGATTACAAGCGCAGCAAAATAATAAGATCGCTATGGTAAGTGTTTTTGGGATCATCCTACGAATTTACATGAAAATGCAAAAAGAAACAAAGTGATGAAAAACCGCGAAAACTGAAGACAACAAAACCATATGCCTGATAGTTCTATTCGTATCTTTAGTAATGTCATTTTATGATCCTGTAACAAATTTTAAGTGTAAACCAATATAATTTCCGGGTATGCCAGAAGGTCCTTCTATTGTCATTTTAAAAGAATTGGTACAATCATTTAAAGGTAAAACCATATTAAAGGTAAGCGGAAACAGCAAGCTGGACATTCAAAGTCTGGAAGGACAAACCATTACCGATTTTAAAAGCTGGGGAAAACACTTTTTGATTTGCTTAAACGATTTTACCGTGCGCATCCATTTTATGTTGTTTGGCTCCTACCGCATCAATGAAAAAAAAGATTCCCCTCCAAGACTGAGCCTGCAGTTTGAAGAAGGGGAATTGAATTTTTACACTTGTTCGGTACAATTCATTGAAACAGATCTGAATGAAATCTATGATTGGTCCGCTGATGTAATGAATCTTAACTGGGATGCAAAAAAAGCCAAACAAAAATTAAAAGCGCGGCCCGAAATGCTTGTTTGCGATGCGCTCTTGGATCAACATATTTTCGCCGGAGTAGGTAATATCATTAAAAATGAAGTATTATTCAGAATAAAAGTGCATCCTGAAAGTACAATTGGCAAACTGCCTGCCAGGCAGCTAAAAGCGCTATTGGAAGAAGCGGTAAAATACAGTTTTGATTTCCTGGAATGGAAAAAGGAATATACACTCCGCGCGCACTGGCTTGCGCACGCTAAAAAAATTTGTCCCCGTGACCAGGTTCCTTTTATTAAGAAACACCTGGGCAAAACAAATCGCAGGACTTTTTTTTGTAATAAATGCCAGGTGCTGTACAATTAATTAAACAAACATCAATAAATGATAATTGCCGTACAGGTACGGCAATTATCATTTATTGAGAACAGTTTTATAATTCAAAATCCCCTGATGCTTCCGGTTGATAGTACACTTCTTCAATTGCAAAATCAGTTTTACCTTTAGGAAGGTCCCAGCTGATCACATCACCTACCGAATAACCGAGTACCGCCGCGCCTACAGGAGCCAGTATGGAAACCTGTCCTTTTTTAATATCCGCATCTTTTGGGTACACGAGTTTAATGTCCATGATTTTATTGTTGGATAAATTGCGGATCCTGATGCTGGAATTCATGGTTACAACACCCGCGGGTATTTCATCCGGTGGCAGCTTCTCGGCATCTTTTAATTCGTGGAGTAAATTTCCAATATTGCCGCCATTGTCGGAATAAGAGGCGTGATGTTGCAATAAAGGCAAAAGCCGGTCATAATCTTTTACACTAATAATTATTTGTTTCATATGAATTGACATTTAAAGTTGAACAATAAAAAATTTATACTTGAAAATTTTGTAGGTATCTTATTGTAAGAAATACAATTGGGAAGTCCGTTTTCGGAGAATGGGTAAATAATTTTGCAGGATCGGAAATGAGCTGTCAAAGAATTTCCGGGGAATGCACTCAGCTATTTCAGTTTCAATATTACCGGAAAGCAATAATGAGTTAATGCCCTTTTTGAAAAAGAGAAACCTGTGAAAACTGTTTGTGAAAAATATGTTGGCTGTGAAGTGGATCATAAGTTGGGATAATATTAAATAATATTTACACACCGGAAAATGTGTTTAATTTAAAAACATCTTCCGGCCTTATGAATGGAAAACTTTCAGCGTTGTAAAAACCAGGAAAGAAGCATTCTGGTCTTTTGGAAAACAATCATGCATACTATCTCCCTTTGCGATAAAAAACCGCATTTTCTGGAGAACTGGTATGGGATAAGTACACTGCATGTAAGGCAAACATACTAAAAAAAGGGATATGCAAAATTTATTTTTTCGGCCCGTTCTTTTTTAGCCTCCCGGAAAATTCATCAATGAAAATTTTTAGTTTTAACCCGAATATTTGTTTGTTTAAAGCCATATTAAACCCGGATTTATGATTATGAAGAAAAATTTGTCCATTCATCAATTAACTCCTCAACAATTCAGCCATTAAAGAATTTAACCATTAAATTGCGCATTCATCTTTTTGCAATGAATAAAATACTTGTTACCGGCGGATGCGGATATATTGGTTCGCATACAATCGTTGATTTACTGGAAAATGGCTATGAAGTCGTTTCCATTGATGATAATAGCAGATCCACCACTTATTTATTGGATGGAATAGAGAAAATTACTGGTAAAAAAATCAAGAATTACCAGGTTGACCTGAAAAATTTTGATGAAACACTGGCTGTTTTTCAGGAAAACACAGATATTATTGGCATCATTCATTTTGCCGCATATAAGGCTGTTGGAGAATCGGTAGAAAAACCGCTTGACTATTATGAAAACAATCTCGGGTCATTGATCAACCTGCTGAAATGCGTACAGGAATTTCATATTCCCCATTTTGTTTTTTCCTCTTCCTGTACGGTATATGGCAATCCGGATCATATCCCTGTAACTGAAACATCTCCGATCAAACAAGCGGAATCTCCCTATGGCGCTACCAAGCAGATGGGCGAAGAAATTATCCGTGATTTTACCAAAACCGGAAACGGCAAAGCTATTTTATTAAGATATTTTAATCCTGTTGGTGCGCATCCTTCTATATTGATCGGTGAACTTCCGCTGGGCAAACCACAAAATTTAGTGCCGGCCATTACCCAAACCGCTATTGGAAAACTGCCCCAGATGCAGGTTTATGGGGATGACTATGATACAAGAGATGGTAGTTGCATCCGCGATTTTATTCATGTAAGCGATATCGCCCATGCGCATACGCTTGCCATCGAATATCTGATTCAAAACAACAATCAAACCGATTGTGATGTGTTTAACCTGGGAACCGGAAACGGCGTTACCGTGCTGGAAGCCATACATGCATTTGAAGCGGTAAGTGGTGTAAAATTAAATTATAAGATCGGGCCCCGCCGCCCGGGCGATGTGATTGCCATTTATGCAAATAACCAGCTTGCCATCAACCGGCTTCACTGGAAAATTCAATACGATTTGAATGAAATGATGCGTACAGCCTGGAAATGGGAGCTGAAAATAAAAGCGGATGAAGACCTGGTTCAAAATCAAAACCCATTCCTTAATTAGAAAATCAGCAAAATCCAATTGCATCAAAGATGCTTTTTGTTTTATATTGCGCCTGATTTTCATTCTTTTTATAAAATTTCATTCAGATTCATGGTAAAAGATATACAAGTTTTAAACGAGAAAGAAACAAGAGCAGGTTTTGGAGAAGGTATTTATGAATTGGGAAAAAAGAATCCAAAAGTAATCGTGCTGACGGCAGATCTTGCCGGTTCATTTAAATTCGGGCCCTTATATCAAGGAATTTCCTTCACGCTTTATCCAGGTGGGTATTGCTGAAGCCAATATGATGGGTATAGCCGCCGGCCTTACCATTGGTGGTCATATCCCTTATACCACCACTTTTGCCAATTTCAGTACCGGACGCGTGTACGATCAAATCCGTCAAAGTATTGCATACAGTGATAAAAATGTAAAAATCTGTGCAAGCCACGCCGGTCTTACCCTTGGTGAAGATGGCGCTACACACCAGATACTTGAAGATATTGGCATGATGAAAATGCTGCCCGGGATGACCGTGATCGTTCCCTGCGATTTTAATCAAACCAAGGCCGCTACCATGGCCATTGCAGATCTATCATGGTCCGGTTTATCTGCGTTTCGGTCGTCCGAAATGGCCCAATTTCACCAGCGAAGACGGTTCGGATTTTGTTATCGGTAAAGGCGCAGGTGCTCAATGAAGGAACCGATATTACCTTATTCGCCTGTGGACATATGGTTTGGAAAGCAATTGAAGCCGGAAAAATACTGGAAGAAAAAGGTTACAGCGTGGAACTGATAAATATTCATACCATTAAACCACTGGATTCAGAAGCTATTTTGAAATCTATCAGGAAGACAAAATGTGCAGTTACCTGTGAAGAGCATAATATTTTAGGTGGCCTGGGCGACAGTATTGCACATGTGGCATCAGCCAACTTCCCGGTTCCTATCGAGTATATTGGAACAAAAGATACTTTTGGCGAAAGTGGAAAACCGGAGGATTTATTGAAAAAATATGGTTTGGATACGCCAGATATTGTAGCTGCGGCAGAAAAAGCGATTGCAAGAAAAGCCAGCAATTCATAAAAGAAGCGGTATTAAATAAAAGTTGCTCAAAATACAAAGCTGATGATAATAACCCCGGGATTACACCTGGGGTTATTTGTTTAATAAATCTTACCAACTGAATAGAATGTGAATAATTTTATTGAATCCTAAAGCTTTCCTGAGCCAAACCAAGAAGGTTTTTGAAACCTTCCTGGTTTGATTTAAACTGAATAGAGTGTGGATATTTTATTGAATCGTATAGCTTTCCTGCGCCAAAAAATTTTTAATAATATTTTTTTTGAACCCGGCTGTAAGTCTTTGTGGATCTGTAGTTGCGTCGCACTCTTCGGCGGCGGAAATTCTATTCAGCATGAACAAACAACCATACAGGTCAATTCAACCCTTTCAGGGTTGGTTTTCTTTGATTGTTTTGTCCCGGGATTTCATCCGGGGCTACTTAAATTTAAGCCCTTCGGGCTTGAAGGTTAAGTCGTTTAAATTAAGTCAAAACCAGGAAGGTTTTTGAAACCTTCTTGGTTTGATTTAAATAGTGCTGAAAAAAGAACCAACAGTACAAGAGTGCGACGCAAGAAAAGTTTCATAGTAGCAATGCCGCCCGGTTCAAAAAAATTTCCTCAGTTAAATTATTCACTGGTTTTATATCAATGTTCAAAAAAACAAGAAGGTTTTTGAGACCTCATTCAAAACCAAGAAGGTTTTCAAAAACCTTCTTGGTTTCTTTTATTCACTGGATTTATAAAAACAATAAACCCGGAAAATTTCCGGGCCTATCATTGTTTATAATCCAAATCCACCATTAGTATTAATTTCCACCGATGCCGCCACCGCCCTGGCTGCCTACACGTTTGCTTTCATCGTCAGCAGCTGTTTTTCTCTGGCGTGCGGCTTTCACCTGTGTATTTCCAAAACGATAGGAGAAATTGAGGCGGAATTGACGGCTTTCCCAGTTTCCGCTTGTCTTTACATATTGTCCGGCAAAATCGCTTGTACCACTCCATTTCATGGTTTTCAGGAAATCCGTAACGGTTGCTTTTACAGTAGCTTTTCCTTTAAATAAGGTTTGTTGCAATCCGGCATCCAGGCCCCACATCTCCTTACTTTTAAAAGTTCCCTGCCAAATGCTTGGTGAGGCATAAAAACCACTCAGCTCGGCAGTTGTTGTTTTGGTAAGTTTAAAAGTTTGCTGTGCATACAGATTTAAAGAATAGACTTCCAGGTCAATGTTGCGCCCCGTTCCGAGATTGGCTTTGTAATGACTGTAAAAAGTATTGATATTGGTAAAAATGCTATACCACTTGTATTGAAAAGGCATACTGATATTGAGGCTTACAATATCCTGGTCGGCCAGGTTCTTTTTAGAAATAAAAGCTTTGGAAATATCAGCCGTATCCACTATTTGCGAAAACACATCACTCACATGACTGTAATTTAAAGTAGTGGTCAAAAAATATTTAAACGTATTGGTAACTGCGATACTGTTGGTGTATTGCGGTCTCAATTGCGTATTACCTTTTTGAAAAGTATATTCATCCAGCTTAAATTCAAATGGATTCAGATCCTGGTAAGCCGGACGGTCAATTCTGCGGCTATAGCTCAGGCTCCATTGATTCATTGGATTTTTATTGAATGTAATCGCCGCGCTTGGAAAAAGGTCGGTATAATTTCTTTTAAATGTGGAATCATATCCCGCATAACCATTGCCATTTTTTCTATAGCCATTGGATTTTCCTTCCGCCGTTGTATTCTCCATCCGCAATCCCGCCTGTATCATGATGCCTTTATACTGCCTGTTGTAATTCACATACAGCGCATTGATATTTTCGGTATACTTAAAATCATTGCTTCGAAGTGTGTCCATTATTTTACCGGTATTGTACACATTGTACCGGTTGAAATCGTTGGACGTTTTTACATAAGCAACTTTGGCTCCCAGTCCCAGGCGGCCCTTTTTGAAATTTTGTTCATAATCAGCTTTGCCGGAATAAATATCTATTTGTGTAGGAGCAATCATATTGTAGATATATTGATCAAGGATGGATCCGCCGCCGGCTTTATAATAATAATTGGGCTGAAATTGATTGCTTTTAATATTGTAAAACCCATAATCGCCATCCACATTCAGTTCGCGGCCACTGGTATCGGCAAAGCGGTAATTGAGGTTGAAGTTCACATTATCGCGTTTGGATGTAGATTGATTGTTTGCCACCAATACTTTCACCGTATCATTTTTTGGCAAATAAATAATTGGCGTACGGCTATGGGTATTAATATCAAAATCAGAAAGATTGCCATTTACCATCACACCAACCGTATTTTTTTTATCAATGAAATAATCCATTCCGGCTTTAAATCCATGACTGTATTTATTATTGAAATTATTTGTTGAACGCTGATCGAATAGTGTATCCTTTACTATGCGGTAAAGATTCATGTTGCCTTCATTCAAACCCTGGCTATAATTGTAATTGCCAAAAAGATTCACTTTAGCATTGCGATAATTCAAAGCCGCGCCGCCATTGTATTTTGCATAAGTGCCGATATTGTACCCGGCATTTACCGAACCATTGGCGCCAAATGTTTTGTTCTTTTTCAAACGGATATTGATGATACCCGCATTACCCGCCGCTTCATATTTGGCGGAAGGATTTGTAATGAGCTCAATGGCTTCAATCTGCGAAGATTGCAGGGATTTTAAAAAATTACTTAAATCACTTCCGCTTAATGGCGAGGGTTTTCCATCTATAAATACCTGAACGCCGTTTTTGCCGCTTAAGCTAAGGTTATCATCCTTATCCACGATTACGCCAGGCGATTTTCTCAACAGATCCAATGCGTCATTACCTACCGAATTGATACTGTTTTCCACATTGAAGATGGTTTTATCGGCCCGAACCTCAATCATCGGTTTTTTAGCCGTTACCACCACGCCCTGCAAATCAGCGGCGGGTTTACCAAGGTTTAAGGAAGGTAATTTTTGTGTACCGTTGCCCGACACTTCGAATACTGCGGTATAAGCATTTGTAAGCCCTACATAAGAGCCGCTAACCAGGTATTTTCCTTTATTCACCGATTGAAAATTATAAACGCCCTCTGCATTGGTAACAGTTAATTTTTCAACGGAAGAATCTTTTGCATGCAGTAAGGACACCGTAGCGTTGGTAAGCGCTTTACCTTCTGCATCCTTTAAAGATCCGGTAATATTTTGAGCACGACTGGTAAAAGCAACGACCAAAAATGCTGTTAACAGGTAAAAAATTCTTTTCATGTGTGTATTTTGTTTTAAATTTTTTATATGGAAGTAGTCATAATTTTTTAGTAGGGGTTGGTATTACAGCCCGTAAAATCTTATGATTCATTTCATAAAAAAATCAATTAAGGTGAAATTTTGTGCAAGATTCCGCTAAAAAAATGGCTTGGGAAACAGCAATCCATTAGCGGTAATAAAAAAATATAAGTGGTGTTAAGAAAAACAAAATGCGGAATGACGATCTGAACTTTTCCAAATTTTTGAAAGTTGGAAAAGTTGATGGATGAATACGTTTATTTTCTTTTTTCCCTGCGGACAAATTTTCTTCCGCCTCTTTTTGCTGTACGGGGCTGATAAGCCGGAGTGGGGCCAAATTGTTCCGGCACGGTAGCTTGGGGAACTGGTTTGCCGAGCAATTGTTCAATTTTAGAAAATTTATTTTGTTCCTTTTCGGTTACAAATGTATAAGCGGTTCCTTCGCTTGCCGCCCGCGCAGTACGACCGATGCGATGAACATAATCCTCGCCGTCATTGGGTACGTCATAATTTATTACCAGGTTGATATCTTCAATATCAATACCGCGGGATAAAATATCGGTAGCAACCAGAATTTTAAGTTTCTTATTTTTAAAATCCAACAATACCTGTTCTCTTTTATCCTGCTCCAGGTCGGAATGAATTTCTTCAATTGAAAACCTGGATCGCTTTAATTCATTGCTTAACTGTTTTACATTTTGTTTTCGCGAGCAAAATATCAGTACGCTGTCAAAATCTTTCAGTTTAAGAATATATTTTACGAGCGGAATTTTTTGAGGTTCATACACAATAAATGCTTCCTGAACGATTTTTTCCGGCGGTTTGGAAATAGAAATATTTATTTCCTCCGGCTGATGTAAAATCCTTCTGGCAAGATCGCGGATTTTTACAGGCATGGTAGCGGAAAAAAGCAGGTTTTGCCTTTGTTTGGGCAAATGTGCAATGATGCTCATAATGTCATCATTAAATCCCATATCCAGCATTCGGTCCGCTTCATCCAGTACCAGGTATTTAAGTTCATTTATTTTTACATAACCCATTTTCAGATGGGCAATCATACGGCCTGGCGTACAAATTACCACATCCACACCTTTTGACAATGCTTTTTTCTCAGCCGTAAACAAAGCGCCATCGCCACCGCCATACACCGCAATGGAACTAACGGAAGTGAAATAAGAAAGCCCTTCCATTGTTTGGGAAATCTGTACTGCCAGCTCACGCGTGGGAACAATGATCATGGCATTAATATGAGCCGCTTCATGATGAGAAGTAATTAACTTATTGATCAAAGGAAGCAGGAAAGCCGCCGTTTTGCCCGTACCCGTTTGGGCCGAAGCGATCAGATCTTTGCCGGCTAAAATCGCGGGAATTACCTGTTCCTGTACAGGTGTGGCTGTTTCATATCCCATGGCATCAATGCCTTCTACCAATCTTTCGTCGAAACCGAATTCAGTGAAATTCAAAATAAATTATTCTTATTTAGTGATTTTATATTTTGTAAAGATAAGTTATAGCAAGGCGTTTTAGAACAGGCTATTTTATTCAATGGTTAGAAAAAAAGCTAGTTAAACAACAAACTACATTAACAATATAACTGATATTTATGTTATTAACCGGAACTAAAACCATGAAATAAAGCATAAAAAATTAATTAAATCAACCGGAGATGATCATTTTTTTATGCAGAATTCTTCCGATGAAAAATAATAAAAAAGAACTCGTGAAAACTTGTATTTCAATTTTAAGAGGCATAAATGTAAGCGGTCAAAAGAAAATTATTATGTCAGAATTAACGGCCCTGTATGAAAGTCTCGCCTTAAAAAATGTAACGACATATATTCAAAGCGGGAATGTAGTTTTTAAAACCGATCTTAAGTTATCTGATGAACAGTTTGCTCAAAAAATCGAACAGGCAATTTTTGAAAAATATAATTTTCATGTCCCCGTGATTATAAGAACGGCTGAAGAGATCAAACATATCATTACAACAAATCCATTTTTAAAAGAAAAAGAAATCAATACAGACAAATTGCATGTTAGTTTTCTATCTGCTATGCCTGGTCCGGCAACTTTGGAAAAAATAAAAACCTACGATTATCCGCCCGACAGATTTTATATTTCCGGTAAGGAGGTGTATTTATATTGTCCCGAAAGTTATGGGGAAACAAAATTGTCGAATAAATTTTTTGAAAATAAACTCCAGGTTACTGCGACCACAAGAAACTGGAAGACGGTAAATAAATTGCTGGAAATGGCGAGGGAAATTTAATCGAAGTCATTTAATACGTAAAATAAGAGTATTTTTTTCACCCAAAAGATATTGTAACAATGAGACTTTTCTTGGGTCGTCCCGTTTTTGCGGGATCAACGCTTCTATCTTTATTGAGCAATATATAAGCGCATCATTTATTTGGAAAGATTCTTATAATATTTGTATGTTGCTAAAGCCGGGAAAGCGAATTTCTCGTTATCCTTTGATTAAGCATCTATAACTGGCTTTAGCCGCATTTTACACTACGTCTATAAAGAATAAGATTCCAAACGCAAATTTGCGTACTTCGCGCCTTTGCGTGATAAATAGAACCTGATTCAACTCATTTTCCCCAATCCCCCAAAAGCCGGCGAACCACAATAATTTCCCCGGTATGATAGCTGTTATGATCGGCAATTAAAAGCGCTTCCCGCAACAGGTTCTGACCGCTGCCATGTGGGAAAGGCTCATACAGATCTGAGCCGGGAGATTCCAGCAAAGCAATAAAATCTTCGCGGTCTTTTTTCATTTGCTTCAACGAATTTTTCCAGGCGTTTTCATCGGCAGGCGCTGCTTCACTTACCCAATATCCTTCCGGCCATTTTGGGGACTGATAGTTTGGATCTCTTGAAAATTCCAAAATATCCCATTGCGTAATCCGGAGATGCTCCACCAATTGCCAGATACTGTAAGGAAGATTGCCCGGTTTTTCGCCCCTGTATGCTTCCGGTAGATTGTCCACTGCTTCTTCAAAATTTATATGCGCATTCCCTTTGTCTAATAAAGCAATAAGCTCCCGGATAATAACCTGGTTATTTTCGGTATTAATTTTCCTGGTCTTCATACTTTCTGGAATTTAATAAGGATGGAAAATGATTTTTTAGCTTAAAAAACGGTATTTAACTCAGAATTAATTTCGTACATAAATTTAACACATTACAACAAGATTTAGGATTTGGGATTTGAAAAAGTACATTCTATTGATACCTACAATTGCTTTCCACTTTTCATTCCTCATTTTTCATTCTTCATTTTTCATTCTTCATTTTTTACACTCACTCCACTTTTATCATCGCTGTTCTTTTACCAATGCCATTTTCATTAAAAGCTTCTATCTGGAAATAATAAGGTTCATCTTTTTCCATGCCCTTAAAATAATATTCATTGGCGCCATACACCATGATGCTGGTGTACAATTTATCAGGTGAAATGCCGGTATAAATGGTATAACCCGTTGCATTATTCACCATCTGCCATTTAAGCCAGGAATTTCTACGTTCCGAATCACCGCGGAGCGCAACGAAATTTTTTACCGTATCCGGAACATTACCCGTGCCCTTGCCAAATACGCGAAAACCACTTAATGCAAATTTTCCGGTTGGCATGTGCAGGTTTTCCATTTTCAGGTACCGCGCTTTTGCAGGAGTGGCAAATTCAATATAATCGTGCGGAACATCCGTTTTATTTTGGCTTTTATCTACCAGCAGTTTCCAGTTTTTTGCGTCATCGGATGCATATATTTTATACTGGTGATAAATGCCGTTTACTTTTCCAAGAAAAGAAGAATCCACATCCTGGTCGGCATAATTTATCTGAATGGCATTAATGGTACTGATTTCTCCCAAGTCGGTTTGAAACCATTCTCCTTTATTACCTGTTGCGGCGCTCCAGTAAGTTTTGATATTTTCATCCACCGCGAAATTGGGTTTGTAACCGCCTAATGTAGAAGAAACCGTTACAGGTTTTTCATAATTGAGCAACATCCAGCCGGTAAAGTTTCCTTTCAAATGGTCTTCGTTTGTATGCGAAGGCAGATAAGTGGGATAATCACCATAAGCGGTATTGCAATAAAGCAGATCATCTTTGTCGAAACCCGCGGGCCAGATGCCCAATCTTCTTTCAAAACTGTTTTTTACATTGATGACGATGGTGGAAACATGCCACCAGTTGCTGAACTTATCCTGGTATGTAGCGCCATGGCCAGCGCCTCTTGCAAATCCGCCGGGTTTATATGCAAAAGGATTGTGTTTTTGATAAATAAAATCTCCCAAAGGCTGGTCACTTACATATACGCCATCGCCATAACCACTAAATTCCGTTCCGGGTGCGCCATATTGCAGGTAATATTTTCCATTGTGCTTATTCATCCAGGCGCCTTCTATAAATGGGCGCAGAAAAGTATTGTCATTGTATTCGCCAAAGCGTTCCCAGCCATGAATGGAATCATTCAGGTTGATCAGCGCCTTGTGTTCACCAACCGGCTGCAGTGTTTTGCGATCAATTTCCCATCCGTAAATGGGATATACATTACTGGATCCATGATATAAATAAAGCCGGCCGTCGTCATCCAGAAAATAAGCAGGATCCCAGGCGGCAGACCGGGATGAATCAAGCGCTTCCTTCCAGTCATCCATCTTGGGATTTGTGCTCATCCAGATGGGGAAATCGCTTGTATAAGTAGAGCCGATCACAAATAAAGTATCACCCATCGCCCATACGGCAGGCGCGCACAACTCATCATACACATGATGATAAGGTTTTAAAAATTTACGCGATACAAATTTCCAGTGCAACATATCATCGCTCCACCAGTAACCCCATTGATTGGTGGAAAATAAATAATAAGTTCCTTTAAATAATGTAATAACCGGATCGGCCGTAGCGCGATGCCTTCCCTGTTCCGAAAAATTGGGAATGGGCGTATAACCATAATCAATGTTGATAGGGTTGCAATAGGTTTTCTGCTGCGCCGCAACTTCAAAAGACAGCAACAGAACTATACAGGCAAGGATGATTTTTTGCATGGATAAATTTAATGGTTAAATGGCAGTTGAAAAATTCCTTGAGAATGCTAACATTTCATGAAACATACAAGTTATTTTTTATCCCAATCTTTCCAGCAACTCCTTCAATTGCTCATAAACAGATTCCTTAAGATCATCTTCCACTACCGGGGAATACAATGAGAGATTACTTATTTTAAAAATATTTGCAGCAGTACCAATCAACGCATTATCCTTTGACTGTTCTTTCAAAATGGCAAGCAGTTCAGCTTGCGATGCGGATCCGGTTTGTAATTTCTCCTGTAATGCCGCTGTAAGAATTGCTTTTACATGGGTAAAAAATTCCTGCGGATTTATTATGTTTTGCAGCAATTTTAATTGTTCGGTGAAATCTGTTTGCGGAATAAATTTTTCAACCGGTTTTGCCTGCATCTTCATTGTCGGTGCCACATCTCCTTCTGATTGATTTTGAGCAGTTTCCCTACGTGTGTTTGGCTTCTTTTTTTTAACCGTAATAATCCATACAAAAATTACCGTAAGTGCAATTCCGGGAATGATCCATAAATATTTCCTGTTGGTAATATCTTCATGAACGATATGCTTGTACCGGTCTGTTTTTTCCAGTGCAGCACCGGCGGAAATAGTGATATTTTCCGTTGTAATTGTGTGATAAGTTCCGGTTGTGGGATCAAAATAAGAAAAATTAATACCAGGTAAATTAATTGTGCCTTCTCTTGTAGCGATGAAAGGAATATCCCATAAAACGGATCCTTTTTCTGGGAAACTCATTTTATCAATATACTGGCTATCCTTTCCTTCAAAATGCTCAGTACCTGCGGGCCAATTAACCCCCGGCGGGGCAATTCCTTCCATATTGCCCTCGCCTTCAATGGTGATACGCAAATTATTGTTCTCACCTGCCGGAATGTGCAGGCTATCCACTTTTGCGTTAATCTGAAATTTACCTATAGCACCTGAAAAAGAAACTGGTTTATTTGTGGCAGGCAATGATTTAACCTCGATAGTTTGCGGCTTGCTCCTGGCAATACCGGTATAAGTTTGAACCTGGTATGGATTGTCCGGAGTGGAAAAACTCACTTCACTTTCCACTATTGCCGTATCAAGTACCAGGTGGCCCGGCTGTAAAGGAATTAACTGCACTTTCCTGATAAGGAAAACGCGGTATTTTTTCCCGTTTATCTCCTGGGTAATGGAGGGTTCATCAGTGGTCATTTCCACTACGCTGCATCCGCTGAAAGCCGGTTGTTTGCTTACTTTCGACTGGCTTCTTAAAGCCGAGAACAACTGGTAAGTAACCAACACCGGTTCACCCACAAAACAACTTGTATTGCTGGTGGATACTTTTATAAAAATATTCTCATTGATGGTTTCTTCCGGAGTACCGGTTTGCTTTACTTGGTCTTTTTTAAATCCATCCAATAAAGAAGGTAAACTAACCGGCGGCGGGGAAGGAGTAGCAACAATATTGTTTTTACTGCTTACATTTATTTTTAGCGCTTTACAAAACAATTTTTTTCCGTCCGCTATCACTGTAGTTGCCGGCACTTCAAGTTCACCCGCTCTTTTTGGAGCTAAACTATAAATATAACTAAGTTTTCTTTCCCGATGGTTATTGATGATCCGGTCCTGCTGGTTATAATCGGGGCCCATTACAATGTGCCAGTCATTAAAAAAAGGCGGGGAAAAATGATTGGCCTCTTCCGCATCGGTTACAATATATGCAACCTGCAGAATATCTGATTTCCCGATGTTTTTATCTGAGACACTTACTGAAAATGAAGCCTGCGCCCAGGCCCCGCCAACCATGCATACCAGGCCTATCAACAGGATATATTTTTTTAATAAGGGCATAAAAAACTATTTAAAAATGAAAAATTAAGCATAAATAATTAAGAATGAAAAACACTAATTCGCTGGTATGCCGTTAAATAAATGAAACCGCAATCTAATTGCCACCCAGGAAGCTGTCTGTGAGTATAAAAAACGCGGAATTTTCGCAATGACGTTGCCGCTGAACGTCATTGTTGACGAAGGAAGCAATCTGTGAGTATGAAATAAAACGACTCATATAAAAGACACAGATTGCTTCAAAATGCCATCCACAAAAACCCGAGCAATTTTTCGCAATGACGTATCGGGATCGTCATATTTTTTCGCAATGATGAAGCGTTTTATATTAAGTTTGCCGCAAAATAAGCCATTAAATGTCCAATCCTTTTCTTCATACACTGACCGATTTTTTAGATCCTGTAAACACCTATGAACTGTCGGATGATGAAGGCTATCACAATACACAATTAGGCAAACATATTTCTGTTTATGAAAATGAATTTCCTGATATAGAAGATTCCGACCTCGTACTTATCGGCTGCGATGAAAGCCGCGGCGCCGGCCTGGAAAACAGTAAAAACGCAGGTGCAAATGAGATCCGCAAACAATTCTATGGTCTCTATCACTGGCACAAAGAAGTAAAACTCGCTGATCTTGGAAACATAAAAACAGGCGCTTCACTTTCTGACAGTTATGCGGCTGTAAAAACAGTAATCAGCGAACTGATCCGGCATGGTAAAAAAGTAGTAGTGCTGGGCGGCTCCCATGATATCACGCTCGCGCAATATGAAGCTTATGCCGATATGGAAAAAATTATTGAAGCCACCTGCGTGGATGCGCGCATTGACCTGAACATGGAAAGCCGTTTGCCGGAAGATAATTTTCTGCTGAAAATGCTGACTGCTTCACCCAATTTTATCCGTCATTACAATCATATCGGTTTTCAAAGTTATTTCGTGCATCCTACCATGCTTGAAACGATTGATAAGCTGCGGTTCGATTGTTATCGCGTAGGTAAGGTAAAAGAACGCATTGAAGAGATGGAACCCGCTATCCGGCATGCGGATCTTTTTAGTTTTGATATTGCCGCCATACAAAACAGTCATGCGCCGGCAAATCATCTTACTCCCAATGGATTCAATGGCGAAGAAGCCTGTACCCTAATGCAATATGCGGGCATGAGCACGCAGATGAGTAGTATAGGCATTTATGGCTATTTGCCGCGGCGGGATGTGCATCATCTTACTGCAAAACAAATCAGTCATATGCTGTGGTATCTGATGGATGGCGTTTATAAAGCCAAACAGGAAGCCGCATTTGATGACCGCAATCATTATAATGAATTTCATTTAACCTTCTCTGAACTGGAAACCATTTTTTTACAAAGTAAACGAACCGGGCGCTGGTGGATGCAATTACCCGACGGTCCGTTCCTGGCATGCAGTTACCGCGATTACCAGATCGCCTGCAATAATGAAATCCCGGAAAGATGGCTGAGAGCGGTGGAAAGAACATAAGCCTTGAGCTAAAAAATTAAAAATGAAGAATTAAGAATGAAAAATTAAGAACAAAGAAACAAGGATACTTCGGAAGAAATTACCGGGCTACTTATTAGCTTAAATGAAGTAAATTTGGGGAAAGCTTTGAAGGTATGGAACAGGTAATTGATATCTCAAAAAAATATTCCCTTGATGAATATATTCAAATAGATAAAAGGGGACCTGACAGACATGAATACTTTGATGGTAAACTCATTGCTATGCCGGGAGAATCAATTTTACACAATACCATTTGTCTCGAATTAGCAACTGTATTAAACAATATACTAAAAAAGTCTGGCTACACAATTTGCATTGAAGATGTAAAGGTGAATATTGAGGGCGAAAACAAATATGTGTATCCTGATATTGTGGTAATGAAGGCGCAACCATCCGCTGATGTTCCTTATAAAGATTACATCATTTATTATCCCTTATTAATCGCTGAAATATTATCCGATTCCACCCGTAAATATGATCTGACTGATAAATTTATTCTTTATCAAAAAAGCTCCACCCTACGCTATTATCTTGCCATCGAGCCCGAAAAACATCTTGTTATTTTTTATGAAAAAAATGAGACCGATGAATGGGAAGCCAAAACATTTACCTTATTAAATGAGATCATTCAGCTCCCATATTTAAATGCAAGTATTGGTTTGGCGGATATTTATTCATAAGGCGATAAACCATCTCCAAACCAGGAAGCTTTCTAAAACCTTCCTGGTTTACTATCTTCCAAACATGCGATCCAGATCATCTTCTTTAAATTCCAAAAAAGTAGGGCTATTGGTTGGCGTAACATTTGGCGTTGCGCAATTAAACAAATCTTCGAGCAATGTAGCCATCTCTTGCTGGCTGAGCGACTGGCCCGCTTTGATGGCTTGCTGCCTCGCCATACAACGGATCAGCTTTTCGCGTTTGCTGCATTTGAGATCATTGCTGAAATGTTTAAACTGCTCAATCAGCAATTCAATACTGTTTTTTTCATTGCCCTGCAAAATATCCGCGGGTGTTCCCTGGATTACGAAACTATCTTTTCCAAAAGATTCTACCTGGTAACCCAGTATTAATAATTCCGGCAAAAGATCTTCCAGCAATGCCGCATCCGGGGCAGGTAAACTTAAAGTCACCGGGAACAGGCTTTGCTGTATAGCAACCTGTTTTCCCTGCGCCGCAAGGCTATATTTTTCATATAAAATCCGTTCGTGCGCCAGCTGTTGATGCATGAGTAAAAACCCATCCTGTGTAGGCGCTAAAACATAAGTTTTGTGCAATTGAAGAAAAGCTGAATCTGTTTTTACCTGGTGATTTGCGCTTTGCGGTTCTGCTGATAATAAATTAATTTCATCGCGAAGACTTACAAAATCATTTTTGGGCACCGGATCCACATAAAAATCTTTCCAGTGTTTCAGCTCCGCTTTATCTTTCGGATCAATTAAATGCGCCTGGTGTTTTTGTGTAAATGTTTTATACAGATCCGATGATGAAGCCGACTGTTGTCTATCTGAAGTAAAAGGCTGGCTAACAGCTTCCAGTTGCTGGATACCGGGATTTAAGGTAAAATCCAGCGAAGGCGCAATGCTGAATTGTGCCAGGGAATGTTTTACCGCCGCCTGCACAAAAGCATAAATGATCTTTTCATCCTCAAACTTGATTTCCTGCTTGGTGGGATGCACATTGATGTCTATCTGCGAAGGATCCAGATCAATAAATAATACATATAGCGGAAAACTGTCTTTAGGCAACAATTCTTCAAAAGCACGCATCACTGCATGATTAAGATAGGCACTTTTAATAAAGCGGTTATTGACAAAGAAATACTGATCGCCTCTTGTTTTGCGTGCGGCATCCGGCTTTCCAACAAAACCAAAAATATCCATGTAATCGGTTTCTTCTTTCACATATACCAGTTTGGCAGCATATTGATTGCCAAGTATCTGTAAAATACGTTGTTTATGATTGCCCGCTTCAAGATGAAAAACCTGCTGCCCGTTACTGGTTAAAGAAAAAAACAGATGTGGAAAAGCCATTGCCACGCGAATAAACTCATCAATGATATGACGCAGTTCGGCGGCATTGCTTTTTAAAAAATTTCTTCTTGCAGGCACACTGAAAAATAGATTTTTCATGCTGATACACGTTCCAGCCGCACAGGCGCAGGGTTCCTGTTTTACTACCACGCTGTTTTCTATTTCAAGATAAGTGCCGAGTTCCTCGTCTTGTTTTCTTGTTTTCAATTCCACCTGTGATACTGCGGCTATGGAAGCCAGCGCTTCTCCACGGAATCCCATGGTTTTTATCCTGAACAAATCATCAATCTGCTGTATCTTACTGGTAGCATGGCGCTCAAAGCACATGCGGGCATCTGTTTCGCTCATTCCCCGGCCATTATCTATCACCTGTATCAGGCTTTTGCCCGCATCATTTACTATCAGTTTAATTTCTGTTGCTCCGGCATCCACCGCATTTTCCATTAATTCCTTTATGGCGCTGGCAGGCCGCTGAATCACTTCCCCCGCTGCTATCTGGTTGGCTATATTATCCGGTAATAATTGAATGATGTCCACTACAAAATCTCCCATGTTTTAAACCGTGTAAAAGTAGAATTTAGATTTGACAACTACTGATTTGGCTGTATAGATTTGACAACTTTCATAAAATTGCCTACTCCGGCAGCAGGTTTGCAACCTGCTGCATAATGGACTAAAAGTGCAAGTGTGCGACGCAACAGGCGATGCCCAAAGATTAGTTGCCGGGCTCAAAAAAAATTCATTCAAACTTTTATTTATAAATTGTGCTACTCCAAAAATGATCGTAATGAAAGGGTTATACAGCTTTATCTTATTGTATGCACTATCCGTGGCGCTAAGGCGCAAAATTTTTACCAGGCATCGCCCGCTGCAAAACAATGGGTGGAAAAAAATTTTAAACGGCTTTCCAAAGATGAAAAAATTGCGCAACTGATGGTAGTGCGGTTATCTTCCATTACGCCCGATGGAGTAGTTTTTTATGATCAGAAAGTAGAAGCGGAAATAAAAAAATACAATATCGGCTCCATTTGCCTGTTCCAGGGAAACCCGGTGGAGCAGGCTAATTTTATCAATCAATTTCAGAAGGCCGCCAAAACGCCTTTGATGATCTGTATTGATGGCGAAACAGGAGTAGGCATGCGAATGTATGACAGCGTAAAAAAGTTTCCTGACCAGCTAACCATAGGCGCGGTGCAGGATCCGGCGCTTGTGTATGAAATAGGGAAAGCTATTGGCGAGCAATGCAAACGTGCCGGCATACAGGTAAATTATGCGCCGGTGGTGGACATTAATAATAACCCGGATAACCCGGTAATAGGCGTCCGTTCTTTTGGAGAAGATAAGTATAAAGTTGCCGCTTATGGCGTTCAAATGATGAAGGGAATGCAGGCAGCAGGAGTGATGGCCTGCGCCAAACATTTTCCCGGTCATGGCGATGTATCGGTGGATTCTCATTTGGATCTGCCGGTGATCAATAAAACAAAGGCCGGGTTGGATTCACTTGAATTATATCCCTTTCGCGAACTGTTTAAAGCAGGCGTGGGCAGTGTAATGATTGCGCATTTATCCATTCCTGCTATTGATACGGCAAGATATCAGCCTACTTCTTTATCCAAAAAAACTGTAACCGGATTATTGCGCCAAGAAATGGGATTTGAAGGCATTTCGTTTACAGATGGCCTGGAAATGAAAGGCGTAAGAAAATATTATCCCAGCAGCGCTGCAGAAGAGCAGTCGTTAATAGCGGGAAATGATATGCTATGCCTGCCGGGGAATGTAAAAGAAAGTATAGAACAGATCAAAAAAGCGATCCGTCATGGAAAATTAAGCTGGGCGGATATAGATAAAAAAGTAAAGAAGGTATTGCTGGCAAAATATAATCTTGGTCTTGCGGATATGCATCCTGTTTCCACAGACCATCTCACCGCGGATCTCAATGAAAATATAATGCCCATGCGCGCTAAGGTAGCGGCAGAAGCACTAACGCTTTTGCAATTGAAAAACAATTCCTTATTGCCCTTACAAAAGGGAAAAAAAATTGCTTATGTAGGTATTGGCCTTAACCATGAAAACAGTTTTTCATCTTTACTGGAAAATAAATATGGCGCCACTTCCTATTATTTTAGCTATAATGATGATGCGCAAAAAGCAGCATCGGTTTTACAAAAACTGGATGATAAATATGATGTGGTAATTATTGGCCTGCATCAATACAGTAAATACCCCGGAAAAAATTTTGGTATCAGTGACGCGGCAATTGACCTGATGCAGCAGCTTCAAAAAAACAATAACAGTATCAGCTTTATTTTTGGCAATCCTTATGCCATCAAAAATATCTGTGATGCGCCAAACCTGGTGGCATGCTATGAAGATGATTCTATTTTTCAAAATGCCGCGTTCAACCTGCTGGAGGGCAGCAATTTTTGCCAAAGGGAAATTGCCCGTAACAGTTTGTGATGCATTTCCATTTAATTCCGGGATTGTTTTGAAAGATCCTTTTCCAACTGTTCGACCGGAAACTGTGGGTATGGATGGAATAAAATTAAATAAAATTGATTCCATTGCCAATGACGCCATCGCCAAACATGCCACGCCGGGTTGCGTGGTATTGGTGGCTAAAGACGGAAAACCGGTCTTTTACCGCGCCTACGGTTACCTGAATTATGATAGCATTGAACCGGTAAAAACAAGCACAATATATGATCTTGCTTCGGTTACCAAAATATCCGCCACTACCGTTTCTGTAATGAAATTATATGAAGAAGGCAAAGCTTGATCTCGACAAAACGTTGGGTGATTATTTACCCTGGGTGAAGGGATCGGATAAAGCAAGACTTCCGTTAAAAGATATATTCCTGCATCAGGCGGGACTGGTAGCGTATATTCCATTTTATAAAGAAACAATAGATAATGCCGGACTGCCCAAACCCGGTTATTATAAAACCATTCCGGATAGTTTGTATAATGTTCGTGTGGCTGCGAATATGTATATGCGAAAGAATTATACCGATACCTTGTACCAGCGCATTTTACAAAGCAAACTGTGGCCCCTGAATAAATATGTTTACAGCGACAATGATTTTATTTTTTTAGGAAAAATAGTAGAATCCATTACGGGCAAAACGCTGGATGAATATGCGTCGGAGACTTTTTACCGTCCGTTGCAGATGGTAAGTACCGGCTTTAAACCCCTCGGTCATGCATCTATAGATGAGATCGCTCCTACGGAAAAAGAAAAATATTTCCGTCTGCAGTTATTAAGAGGCGATGTGCATGATCCGGGTGCGGCAATGTTTGGCGGTGTGGCCGGACATGCGGGTTTATTCAGCAATGGCTATGATCTGGCGCAGTTGTATTTAATGCTGTCAAATGGCGGCGCGTGGAATGGCGTGCAGTTTTTGAAAAGAGAAACGATTAATTATTTTACCGCCAATCATAGCAAGATAAGCCGCCGTGGCTTGGGTTTTGACAAACCTGAAAAAGATAATGCCACCAGTAAAGATCCCTATCCTTCGCGTAGCGCAACCCAGCAAACTTATGGCCACACCGGTTATACCGGTACCTGTGTATGGGTGGATCCCAAATATAACCTGGTTTATATTTTTCTATCCAATCGCGTTTGCCCGGATGGAGGTGAAAATCTGGAATTGAGCAATTTAAATGTAAGGTCGAATATCCAGGAAGTTATTTATGGAGCAGATAATGAATAAATAATGTTATGCCATTACCAATAACTGTGGTTTTTTATGGAAAAAAAATTATTCCCAGATATTTTTCATATCCACTTCTATTTTGCAATCATCAGAAAGGGAAAAGGTAAAAGGGATGTCGTTTGAATAATTTTGAAGCATGTATTTTGAATCTTCAAGAGAATATATTTCCAAAAATTCCTTTTCAGGATCAACCATCAAATAGTACCGGATTCCAAATTTTTCATAAATAGAGAATTTGGTAACCCTGTCTTTTAAAATAGTTGAATCAGATAAAATTTCAACAACCAATACGGGTGGAAAATCAAGATAATTCTCTTTTGCCTCACCACAAACAACAGAACAATCTGGTTGTAAAACAGTATCTTCTTCAATTTTTAAGTCAATAAAATCATACACTTTACAATGTTTGCATTTTGTCTTTTTTAGCGCATATCTTAATTCAGACACCATGTTTACCAATATCCATTGATGTTTAAGGTTGGGAGCCGGGCTCATTGCAAAGGGAATACCTTCAATTATTTCCCATCGCCCTTCCCAGTTGCAATAATCTTTGTAAGTATAATATGGTAAAAGTTTCACCGCACTCATACGTATAAAGATATTTATTTTTCAATCCAACTCCAAAAGCCCTTGTATTGAGATCCCTGATCAATACTATTGTTTAATAACACAGAATTAGTTTTTCCATTACTAAATGCGGTACTTGTAAAGAAAACAATAATTTCGCATTTCTATCATTCTCAATTATTCTATATGAAATCATTTTCCCGGTTTTCAGTATGGCTCATTATCGTAATGTCCATAGCAGTGTCCTGTAAAAAACCGTTTCCAAAGCAAACACAATATATTCCAAAAGATGCTACGCTTGTATTGGGTATCAGTCCTAAAAACCTACAGCAAAAACTGGATAAAAGCAAGTTTAATATAGATTCGCTTTTAAAAAGTTTAAATAAGAATGCCACTGATTCTGCAGGAAATATCAGTTGGGAGGATATCAAAAACTCGGGAATTGATCTAAGCAGCAATATTTATGCATTCGTGAATCAGCAGGGATCTGTTATGACTGGCCAGTCCGTCAATACCGGCATGGTAGCAGCTTTGAAAAACGCCGGTTCATTTGAAGCATTCTTAAAAAAACAAGACTCAAATACAGAAATAAAAAAAGGCGCCAACTTTTCCTATGCCGTATTAAAAGAGGGCTTTACAGCCGGCTGGAATGATGATATTTTAATCCTGTCCAATGTTTCGGCAACTAAATCCGCGGCTTCCAATGAAGATGCCGCTACACAAAAACAATTGACCGCATTGTTTGCGCAAAAAGAAGATGAATCAGTGGCATCCATTGATGAATTCAGAAACTTGTCAACTGAAAAAGCGGATGTTTTATTTTGGACAAATTCAAGCAGCAGCTTAGCTTCAGTACCTTTTATCGGCATGACCAAAGCTGCAGACCTTTTTAAAGATTCTTATACTGCGGGCCTGATCAATTTTGAAGAAGGCAAAGCAGTGATGAATACCAATACTTATGTTGGAAAAGATTTAAAGGATATTTTAAACAAATATTCTGGTTCTAAACTGGATTTGGACCTGGTGGAAAAATATCCTTATCCGGTAAATGGATTCGCCCTGATTTCTTTTAATCCAAAAATCATTGCCGAAATCATACAATACATTGGCTTTACGCCCACTGTTAACCAGTTTTTTCAACAATTTAATTTTACCATTGATGATCTCCTCAAAGCATTCAAGGGTGATTTCGCGTTTGCATTTTCCGATTTTGGAGTTACGGAATCTACCAATGAATACAATCCGCGTTTAAAAGTAAAATCTCCTTCAGCCAAATTGTTGTTCGATGCCAGGATAGGAGATAAAGCATCCTATGAAAAGGTGGTTTCCGCCTTAGCCGAAAAAGGAATTATGGTGAAACAGGGTGATCAATATCTTCCTAAATTAATGCTTGATAACCCCGATGGTTTTGCCATGCAAACGGATGATAAAAATGTTGTGGTTGCATCCGATAGCAGTTTATTGCGATTATATAAAAATGGTAAAGGCGATGCTAATATTCCGGCCGATATAAAAGATAAGGTCAAAGGAAAATCTTCTGCATTGTACGTGAATATCATCAGCATTTTAAATGCGCTTCCAAAAGACACGATCAACACTCCCTATGCAATACAGATTGAAAATGCGCGACATACCTTTAAAAACCTTGTAGTAACGGGCGAAAATTTTGATGGTAAAAAAATCACTGGTTCCGTAGAATTAAGAATGATGAACGATAAGGAAAACAGTTTTGTGAGTATAGTGAAATACTTTTCTTCCATGGCCACTTCACTGCAGGCTGTAGATCTTCAGCGGGACCGTATTGACCTTGATTCCACCAATCCTGAAAAAGATATTATCGCTCCCCCGGTTGAAAAATGATTATTTTAATGCCATGCAAATTGAACTCAGGAAAATTGTTCCCGTTCCTTTGAAAGAAAAATTCAGTAACCGGGGATCTGATGTCTGGAATAAAGACCTGTTTTTTCAACCCGGCGAAAGCATTAAAATAAAAGCACCGAGCGGAACAGGAAAAACAACATTGATTCATATTTTATACAAGCTGCGCAATGATTATGAAGGAACGATTGTATGGGGGCAAAAAGATCTTTCCATAATAAAGGACGATACATTGGCGCAAATAAGGCAGCAACAGGTAAGTATTATTTTCCAGGATCTGCGCTTGTTCCCACATTTAACGGCAAGGGAAAACATTGAATTAAAACGTGTATTGCAGGCGCCTTTTTACGAAAGCGCGGCCATAGATGAAATGGCAGCTTTATTAGGAGTGGGCCATATTTTGCATCAGAAAGCCGCTATTTGCAGCTATGGCGAGCAACAGCGTATTGCCATCATCCGCGCGCTGATGCAACCTTTTAGCTGGTTAATAATGGATGAGCCGTTCAGTCATTTAGACCATGACAATACGCGCAAAGCTGCCGCATTAATAGCCCGGGAATGTAAAAAACGAAATGCCGGCTTTCTGCTAACCGACCTGGAAGCGGATGATCATTTTAACTATTCGCAGGTTTTAAATTTATAAGATTTTCTTTTGAAAAAGCAATTGCTGATGTTAGATGCATTACTTAAGAAGCTCATTAAAACAAGCTCCGGCAGAACCAGGTTTATCATGGCGGTTATGGGGATGTCTGTAGCATTGTTGCTTATTTTATCTTCTGTGCAATTACAACGCAATTACAATGATTTATTATATAGCAAAACCAACCAGGATAGCATTGCGAATTTCCTTGTGATCAATAAGCAAATCAGTGATAAAACGGTTGGATCCACTGTTTTGAGTGATGCTGAAATTGCAGATCTCAAAAAGCAGTCTTTTGCAGAAGCCACAGGCATCTTAACACCAAGCCGCTTCAAAGTATCCGCTCATGGAAATGCGCAAATTCCTTTTTATACGGATCTTTTTTTTGAAAGCGTCCCGGATGATTTCCTGGATGTAAAATCTAAAGACTGGAAATGGGATGATCAGTCGAAGTTCATTCCTATGATTGTGCCCAATATGTTTCTTGATATGTATAATTTCGGTTTTGCCACATCGCAGAATTTACCACAATTATCGCAGCAACTGGTGATGAGTCTTCCGATAAACATTCAGATTGAAACAGCTTTGGGCAATGCTTCTTACTATGCCAAAGTAGTGGGTTTCAGCGACCGCATTTCATCCGTACTGGTACCACAGCAATTTATGGATTGGGCAAATGAAAAATATGGCAGTGGCGCTTCCGCGCAACCATCGCGGGTAGTGGTAAAAACAATTGACGCCGGAAACCCGGAAATAAAAAATTATTTACAAAAACATGGATTAACAACCGATGCAGATAAAACCCGCTTTAGTAAATACCGGCAAATTGTAGATATGGTAGTCAGTATTTCCTGGATCACCGGTGCAATTATGTTGTTATTTGCTTTACTCATTTTTACGTTATTCATTCAATTAACCATTGCAAGCTGCAAAGATGAAGTTGCTTTACTCATCAGTTTGGGTGCGGCGCCCCGGCAGTTGTACCGGTTTTTATTGAAACAATTCTTCCCGGTTAATATTTTTATTACAATAACCGTTTTATTTGTTATCGCCTTATTGCAATGGATTTTAAAAGAATATCTTGTAAGTCAGCGCATTTATATGAGCGGATTTATTTCTTTATACACTATTGCCGCAGCTGTAGCTATTCTCGCCGTAATCTGGTGGGTAAACAGCAGGACCATCAGGAAATACATTGATAAAAAGGTTTAGTTATCCATCAGCACAGATTGCTTCCTTCGTCGCAATAACGTTCCTTCGCTACGTCTTTGCGAAAAAATAGCGTGGGTTTTGTGCATGGCATTTTTGAAGCAATCTATGATTTGAGTTTTAAAGATAAATTCAATTCAGCAGTAACCTTACCCCTGGCTCAAAGCTAAAGACATTGTTAAATACCTGGATATGTCTGCCTATTCATTAATTATAAGGAAAGCTTTGTAATTTTGACAAAATGCCCAGCTATGAAAAAGGTATTTATACTAATTCCTATTGTTTGTTTATTATTACTTGCAAGTCCATGCATCGTTCAGGCACAATGTTCTATCTGCGCAAAAACTGCCGCTCAGATGGGTGAAGAACCAGCAAGAGGTTTAAACAAAGGAATATTATATCTTGCCTTTACTCCATTACTCATTGCCGGTTTTGTTGGATACAGGTGGTGGAAAAGAGAAAAACAGGTATTAAAGGATGAACAACAATAATCCTCCGGTTTATTTTTAATTCATTAAATCCGCTACAATTTTTTCAAATTGTTGTTGAAAGCAAAAAACATAACCATTGGATCCTTCTACATTTACATTGGGCGATTGATGATATAATTCGAGAATTCTTTTCGTTTTTAATCCCTCCGCAAGCGCAAAAGGGAAAGATTGATTGCCAATAAATAATTTACTTCCGGCAATGATATTGGCCAGCTCTAAAAAATTTTTTACGGGTCTATATTCGATAGAAGGAATCATTTTTTTTATCTCCAGGTATTCTTCTTCCACACCTACAAATATTTTCCGTGGATATTCATTTAAAAAATCATAACTGATACCTGGTGATTGATACCGGTGGCTTCGGGCAATTACGATGGTATTATTATAAGAATGCTCCGGTGTCGCATTCAGCCATTTGTTGTTTAAATTGGCATTCATTCCAAAGGTTAAAAAATACCATTGGGCAATATTCCCGCCTTTTAAATTCAATGGGTATTCCCTGAATTTATCAAGATCAAAATCTATTGGCTGGTTATCATAAACATCAACGCATTCAATATTTTCCTGGTAAATCAATAAAGGTTTTAATAAAGTCACCATCTGCTCATTCAGCATTAGGTTTCCGAGCGGATGTTTATTATTTCCATAATCACAATGCCTGTCAACCTGCAGATGAAAATGAATTTTTTTCCCATTTGCCAAACCATATACAACAGGAAGCGAATAAATAATATCCCCTGCATTTCCGCTATGTTTGAAATGCAGATCATCCTTATCAGGAACAGTAAATAAAGGTGGATTTACCTGTTGAAGCGCTTTTAAAAATTTATAATTTTTATATGCTTCATGGTCTTTCATTTTTAGCAATACTTGCTGCGCAATATTCAATTTTCTAAATATCATTTATGATTTATCGTTATTAATAATGATTCGTTTTATAAAACAAACCCTTTTTGTTTAATATAAACTCCGGTACACATTTAAATATTGCAATGCAGCCTTATCCCAATTATATTTGTCAACAACAAATTTTCTTATTTCATCTTTAGCGTTGGTCGTTTCATAATGATGCATTCCATGTTCAAAAACCTGTCTCATATGAACCGGATCAAAATTTTCAAAATAATATGCAAGATCACCCCCCACTTCCGGTAAAGAAGTACAAGTGGAAAGAAAAGTTGGTGTACCATAATACATAGCTTCCACAACGGGTAAACCAAATCCTTCTGCTAACGATGGGAAAGATAAAAGCTTTACAATTTTTTAAATACCATTGCTTGTCGTTTTCGCTTACAGCGCCTGCAAAAAATACGCGATCCGAAACGTTCCATTTAGCGGCTTCTTCCAATATCCGTTGCCTGTAAGATTCATTTTGATTGATACCTGCAATAATCAGTTGCAAGATGATTATCCGCAAGCAAAGCAGGAATTACATGAAAATTCTTTTTTTCAGCAATGGTACCAATAGTAAATAAGAATGGTGCTTGAGGTACAAATTCAGGCGCTTTTAATGTCTCGGTTTCCTGCACATTGCAGCCGTTATAAATAACAGAGCAAGGTTTGTTTTTAATATCAATAAACCGGCGAAGGTCGTGTAAAACGAATTGTGAAATAGCTGTTATATGATCAGCACGTTGCTATTTTTTTTTCAAGTTGATTCAGGTATTTATGCTTCTTTGCGCTATTCATCTGCTCATCATGCATGAAGTTTAAATCGTGCACAGTGAACACTATTTTTATTTTCCGGTCCGAAGGAAAATAATTTGTTCCCTGAAAAGTGCTGTGCCATATTTTGTAGGATTTTAATGAAGGAAAGAAAAATTTATCCAGGCTATGTTGGGTTCAAATAAGTTGCATGATCTCCAAAAACTTTTCCGGCAACAGCAGGTGTATAAAAACAAAGGTTTTCGTCAGTATCTTTTTGACGAAGCAACGCTTTTCCCAAATGCAGGCAAAAATAATAAATGCCGGTATAGGGATATTTCATGCGTTCGCAATCAAAAACTATATTATGTTGTGGTAAAATCGCTCCGTTCATTTGCTGCACCATCATTATGTGAAAATTTTCTTTTTCATTTAATTCAATTCAGTTGCTTTTGGATAAAGTCTGCTATTCCATTGCGGATAAAATACTTTGTGATAAGATTTAATTTATCAGTTAAATCCTAAATCCCTTTTAGGTTATACATGCTTAAGCTATCCAATGCGGTTTTAATCCATTGCGGCTGCACATCCATAATACAATGACAAGCGTTTTTTCCTGATTTGCAATCTGTACACGAACGGTCTAATACAAATACTTTGGCCCGAGGGCCGAGCGGCGCCCAGCGCTCAGGATGAATGGGATGCATAGGCGGATAAATACCGAACGCGTCTTTGCCTAAAGCGCCTGCGATATGCAATGGTCCGGTACTGTTGGCCACAAGACCATCGCAGGCAGCAACAAAAGCCATAAACTGGCCTAAATTCATTTGACCGGAAATATCTTTCACATGTTTTCCGGAATTTTCAAAAAATGGTTTAAGTATGGATTGCTCTTTTTCTGTACCTGAAATAAATATCTGGTAACGTTCGGGATCCAATGATTTTATAAGCGCTAAAAAATTGTCTAATCCCCATTCGCGCGCACTGCCCTGTGACTTGGGATGAAGAATAAGATTGTATTTATTTTCATTAATCAACGATGCAAACGATGAAGGTAAAGCCTGCAAATGATTTAATGCAAATAAGCCGCTGATGGCTTCTTTGGAATAATTTCCTTCAATACCAAATGGCTCCAACAGTTTAATATTTAATTGCGCTTCATGCAGGGTTGAATTTTTGCGGCTTAAACGTACCAGGCTATTACAGGTCATCCAATGATAAATGCGGTTGGTTGTACCAATGCGCAAGGGAATATTTAATTTTTTCGCCCGGTTAGCCAGTGCCAAAACGGGGAAAACATGTAAGATGGATTGTGGCTTTTCGCCGTTAATCAATACCGGCTTATTCATGAAATCCTTTACATCAATAAACTGATCCACATTTTCACAAGCCTCAATTACCGGCCTGGTGTAAGCAGAGCCCATAAAGCCGATATGGATATGAGGAAAATGTTTCTTCAAAACAGCAGCAACGGGAAGTGTTAACACTACATCGCCAATGCTATCGGTACGACTGATAATAATATTATGAGGAATCTGTTGTTTCAACCTTTGTTTTTAGTTTTAATGATTTTTTAGTAGCAATTGAGAATGTTGACTGGTATCCTGTTATTTATAGTTTTCTATAAACCGGTAAAGATTGAATGAATTTGTCAATTTCATTGATTCCCGGATGCTTTTGTACAGATCTTCTTTTTTAATGTCTTTCATTTTTCCAGCCTGGATCAACTGGTATGCCCTTTCGGCAAACAACAAATATTTATTTTCCGGAGTTTCCCGTAGATCCAGCTTTTTTTCAATCGTAAAATACAATTTATCCACTCCCATGCCAGTTTCAGCGACCGTTTTAATAACCGGTATTCTTTCCCGGTGATTTAAGTAAACCGGCGCCAGCATATTGCTTAAATATTTATAATAACGATCCGCATCCGGGCGGTCATATTTATTCAAAACAAAAATATCAGCAATCTCCATTACGCCGGATTTCATGGTTTGAATTTCATCGCCGCCTTCCGGAACCACGGTAACAACAGTTATGTCTGCCAGGCCTGCTATCTCCACTTCAGATTGTCCTACGCCTACCGTTTCAATGATGATAAAATCAAAGTTAGCAGATCGCATATAATCGGTGATTTCTATAATCATCGGGCTAAGCCCACCCAAAGCTTTTCTCGAAGCCAATGAGCGGATAAATACCTGGTCATTGGTGTACCATTGCTGCATGCGAACACGATCGCCTAAAATGGCGCCCATATTAAAGGGTGAAGATGGATCCACGCATAAAACAGCAACGGTTTTATTTTGTTTAACAATGTGTTCAATCAATTTATCTATAAGCGTACTCTTTCCCGCGCCGGGAGCGCCGGTAATACCAATTACTCCTGTAGATTGTTTTGATTGCTGCAGATTGTACAACAATGTTTCATAGCCCGGAATCCGGTTTTCGATTAATGAAATATTTCTTGCTATGGTTTTAATATCATTCATTGTTCCTTCTAAAAAACCGGTGGAATAAACTGATCAATGCATACGAAAAGCCTCCAGGTAAAAACATTTATTGGGCGCCAGTTTCAAAGTTGTAGCATAGCCTTTGGATTGAAGAAAAAGGTTTAATGCATTGTGATTATGATCTTCTTCCTGTAGTTCATGCGTTTCAATAGCAAATCCTGTTATTCGTTGCAGCACGCTGTCGGGTGTATTATAAATGATATTGTATTCACTTCCTTCACAATCCATTTTTACAAGATCCACCGTTTCAATAGCATTGTCGCTTAAAATGGATGCAAGATCCGTGGATTCCACTTCGAGACTGTCCGAATAACGGGAATCGAAGGAGGAATAAATGGATGCTATGGAAGTTTCGCGTTCATTATTTTCAACATATAATTGCAGTACTTCATTTGCTTTTCCACCAACCGCTTTTGGAAAAAGATGGATGTTCTTTTGCATCAACGGGTTGGCATTGATCATATTTTTAAATCGCTTGATATTGGATGGAAAAGGCTCATAGGCATAAATGACCGCGTCCTTGATTTTAGATAAAACAATCAGTGAAAAATAACCCGCATTTGCGCCGATATCAATGATTACAGGATTATGAGGCAGCTTATTCAGTAATGTTCTGATTTCGTAAAAATCCTCCATGAAAATTTCTTTATAAATCACATAAAGCGTTCCGGGCACCTCAAAATTCAATTCATTAGGCCTGGTAGTGAAATGCAGATTGCGGGTTTCGTACCGGCTTTTATGAAAAATATATTCCTCCCAATTCTTAATATTCCGGAAAAGGTTTGTGTATTTTTTTATTTTATTAGTCATGAATTAAAAGAATTGGAAAAATAAATATATACCATGATGTTATATTATCCTGTAATTTCTAAAATCGAACAAGCGTCTTCCAGTTGTTTTTTCAATCCAATATAACAAATGATCCTTTAATGAAAATTTTTTCTGCGAAAGATCTAATTCCACATTCCAGTTTTTATCATTGATGCGTTGCTGCATTACCGCAGGATGCGAGCCAGTGAACTTTTTCAGCGAATCAAATTCATTGAAATCGAAGAAATCAGGGGATGAAAGAATAGGTTGAATTTTATCATCATCATTCCAATATTGACTTACGTTTTTTTGTTTACGTTTCATTTGTTCCGGGCTTTTTACCCATCCATAATGATAAACATATGCATCTAAAGGTTTAACCTGCAATTTATTTTTCCCAATCCTGAAACCCTGTGCATCGCGGTATGCGGTTATGCTCTTATCGTTGCGAATAATCCTTACTTCATGATCATACCATCTTCTGCTATCACCCACATAATCATAAGTGCCATAAAAATGAAGGTATTTGAATAACAATCCCTGCACTTTAACATCATCCTTATATTTTCTGCATCCTTCAAGTATGGCTGTATGATATTTTTCATGAATTACTTCATCGCCCTGGATATAAAAAGCCCAATCAGCTTCGGGATTAACATACTGAAAAGCTTTATTGGTTTCTACAGCCAGCACTGTTCCGCCTTTGCGAAGCGTCGTATCCCATGTGGAATCAAAAATTTTTATTTTATCATCATTAATCGCTTGTATTAGCGCTTTGGTTTCATCTGTGGAATCACCTGCTAAAACGATCATTTCATCTACAACAGGCAGTATGGAACGTATAGCTTCCACGATAGGATAATCATTGACAATGGCATTTTTAATAATCGTGAAACCTGAGATCTTCATAATTACAAAGAACTGAAAAAATTAATTAGTTTATTGATTAAAATTAGTGAAGCAGGTATAAAATGGGCTGCAAATCTTAAATTGCAGATAGATTAAATGGTTATTATGACAAATTTTATTCCCATATTTCCATTAAATATTGTTGTTTATCCCGGTGAAGATCTCAACCTCCATATTTTTGAAGACCGCTATATTCAAATGATAACAGATTGCTTTGCAGAAGGCAAACCGTTTGGAATTCCTGCGGTATTAAAAAACAATCTCTCTGAGATGGGTACACTCATGCAGATAACGGAAGTAGTTGCGGTACATTCCAATGGCAGTATGGATATCCGTACAAGAGGAGAAAGCGTTTTCAGAATCCTGGAAGTGATCAAAACTTTACCTGATAAATTATACTGTGGCGCTATTGTGCATTATCCGGATAACCTGGACCATTCGAATAAAGAAAAAATGCGGCGTATTATTCATGCGTTGCGCAAACTGCACAGGTTATTAAAAGTAGATAAGGATTTTAAAAAGCCGGATGAAGAACTGGTTAGTTATGATGTTGCGCATCATATGGGATTAACTATTGAGGAGGAATATGAGCTCTTGAATTTAATGCAGGAAAGTCAGCGGCAGGAATATTTGAAACGCCATCTGAATAAAGTGTTGCCCGTAGTAACCGGTATTGAAAAATTAAAAGCAAAGATCCGGCTAAATGGTCATTTCAAAGAATTGAAAGGATTTGATTGGTGAATGGTTAAGTGGTTAAATGGTTGAATGGTTATATTGTTAAATGGCAAAGCCATCAGACATCATCAAATCAGCGTCAGCCATTAATTAAATGAACAATGACTTTAATGACCAATGACTCCAATGACCAAATATTAATCTCCCTCCATCAATTTCTGCAATGCCTGCAGGTTTTCTTTTTTATGAAAAATGGCCTGCGTGTTAATTGTAAATCCTTCTATTACCTTACTGGTAATGAATCCGTTTTTTCCTTTGAATTCTAATTCATACCTTTCATTTTTCAACAGGTATTGTTCTACCACCTGATGTTCCGGATCAATGATCCAGTATTCTTCCACCCCATGAAAAGCATAATCTTCCATTTTAATGCCGCGATCGTTTTGTTCTGTGGAAGGAGAAATAATTTCAACAATAAAATCAGGCGCCGGAAACAACATCTGGTTATTGTGAAAATGAAGTGCTTTTTCATTTTTGAAAAAAACAATATCGGGTTCATAACTATTACGCGTGAGCTCAATCATTATTTTTTCAACATATACTTCGCCCTGGTTTTTTAAATGCACAAAATTGTACAACAGATTGTTAAGCTTCGAAAGCACATCACTGTGTATCTTTTTTACGGGAGAATGCATCAGCACTTCACCATTAATAAATTCAGCTTTATCATCTTCCGTTATGCTATCATAAAATTCCTGCCGCTTTTTAGATTCTTCTTTTAATACCATTAGCAACTTATCTGTCACCACTTTCAAGCGCGGGCTTTTAACCAATTCATTTATGAGTTTGTCCATAATGAAAACAATAATGAATGAAATTTAATTCTATTATTTCATTAAGTCCTGCAATGTCTGCAGGTTTTCTTTTTTATGAAAAATGGCTTGCGTGTTAATCGTAAATCCTTCTATTACCTTACTGGTAATGAATCCGTTCTTTCCTTTAAATTCTAATTCATACCTTTCATTTTTCAACAGGTATTGTTCTACGGCCTGATGTTCCGGATCAATGATCCAGTATTCTTCCACCCCATGAAAAGCATAATCTTCCATTTTAATGCCGCGGTCGTTTTGTTCTGTGGAAGGAGAAATAATTTCAACAATAAAATCAGGCGCCGGAAACAGCATCTGATGATTCCGGAAATGATGCGCTTTCTCCTTTCTAAAAAAAACAATATCAGGTTCATAACTATTTCGCGAAAGCTCTATCATTCGCTTTTCCGCATCCGTTTCACCCAGATCATGGGTATCGGCATATACTCTAATGAGCGTAAGCAAATAGGTCATAGCCATGCCATGTTGCCGTTTTGCAGGAGAATGCATTACCGCTTCACCATTAATAAACTCTGCTTTATCATTTTCACTGATGCTATCATAAAACTCCTGGCGCTTTTTATTTTCTTCTTTTAGCATCAGTTGCAATTGGTTTACCATTATTTTTAAACCCGGGCTTTTTACCAATTCATTCATCAGGTCGTTCATACTAAATTGTTGAATTGTTTTACTGTTGCATTGTTACTATTATTACATTGTTATATTGTTGTAATCAGATATCATCAATCATACACGTCAGCAAATCAGATATCAAAAAAGTTTTCCCTACTAAATTAATAAAAACCGATGTGAGGAACTAATTTAGCCGCAATTGTTTCATTATGCAAATAACGCTGTGTTTTGATTTTGGAAATACCCGCTTAAAATGTGCCGTTTTCGAAAATGCGGATCTGAAAGAGGTATTGGTATTACCCGATGATTCGCCGGAAACGATCTTAAATATTGTTCAGCAACAGAAAGCGGATAGGTCCATTTTATCATCCGTGATCCATCATCCGCAGGAGATTGAAGTTATACTTGCAAAGCATACTCATTTTCTTAAATTGGATCATTCAAGTAAACTGCCTGTATCCACGCCTGTAAATAAACCCGAAACTATTGGGGCCGACCGGCTTGCACTTGTTTCTGCGGCTGTTATGCTTCACCCCGGCAAGCATACCCTGGTAATTGGTTTGGGATCCTGTATTACATATAATTATGTAAACAAACAGAAGGAATTCCTTGGCGGCAGTATTTCACCGGGATTAGAAATGCGTTTAAAAGCCATGCATCAATTTACCGCCAATTTACCACTTGTGCAGCCGAATTGGAATTTTCCGCTGGTGGGGTATGATACCCGTACCAACCTTTTATGCGGCGTTATTTTGGGCATGAGTAAAGAAATTGATGGAATCATTGATGCATATAGTGATAAATATAACAACTTTAACGTGCTTTTAACCGGGGGCGATATGCCCTTTTTTGTCCCGCATCTCAAAAACAAGATATTTGCAGACCCTCATTTAATCTATAAAGGCTTGTATGCTATCAGTGATTTCAATAATTAAACGCAGTGGCTTAGTTGCCTTCGGATCTTTTTTCGTTTTTTCACTTTCCGCCCAGGAGAATTCTCCTTTTTCCAGGTATGGTCTGGGTGACACCTATCCGGGTCAATCCATATCTTCCCGGGGCCTTGGAGGGATGACTGCTGCATTTGTAAGCGGTCAATCGCTTAATAGTGATAATCCAGCCACTTACAGTGAATTAAAATACTATGGTAATGGCGGCCTGGTAACTTATGACCTCGGAATTAGTATTGATTCCCGCACTTTACATGGGGCAAACAGCACGAATAATTATAATTCCGCCAATTTTACTCCTTCCTATATACAATTGGGAGTGCCTTTGAGTAAGAAAAACCTGGGTTTTGTATTTGGACTAAAGCCCGTTAGCAGGATTAGCTATAGCGTTGAACAATTTACAAAAAATGGTATTGACAGTTTGCAAACTGTTTACCAGGGTTCCGGAGGACTAAATGAAGTATTTGCCGGATTGGGCAAAAAATGGAAAAATTTTAGCGTCGGTTTCAATGGCGGCTATCATTTTGGGAAAAAAGACATCAGCACGAAGGTTAATTTTTTGAATGACAGTGTGCATTTTAAAAGTTCAAGCTCTGGTTCGATCACTTATTTCAATGGTTTTTTTATAAACGCCGGATTACAATACAACATTAAACTCAGTGAACGCATCAATCAGGACAAAACAAGGGATATTTATGCATTGCGCATTGGAGCAGCGGGTAATTTGCGACAAAAATTAAATGCAAGTACGGATAACCTCAACCAGACATTTGTTTATGCAAGTGATGGGAGCATGGCCGCAGTAGACACTGTTTTAAATACTAAAAATCAAACCGGTACCATTGAGTTGCCTGCATCCTATAATGTCGGCGTTATGTTTTCCAAGTCGGTAGCTTCTTCTCTTGTTTCTGATTTTCAATGGACAATCGGAGCCGAATATTCCGCTTCTAATTGGGCGAATGACTACAGATTTTACGGCCAGCCGGATAAAGTGATCAATAGTCATATGATAAGAGTGGGCGGACAGTTTACTCCCAATCCCTTAACTCCCAAAAATACCTGGGAACGCGCCATTTACCGCGCCGGATTTTATACCGGAAAAGATTTTGTAAATGCAGATGGCAATGAATTGAAAGTGACCGCTTTTACCGTGGGAGCAGGATTTCATGTAAGAAAATTCAGATCTTATGATAACCAGTTCACATTGATCAATACCGCTATAGAAGTAGGAAAGCGTGGTAGCAGTGTGAATGCCGTAACAGAAAACTTTTTTAAATTTTCAGTTGGTTTATCTTTGAGTGATATTTGGTTTATTAAGAAGAAATATGATTAAGAACTCCAAACATATTTTTATTAAAATGGCAGTCTTTTTATTGGGCTGCTTTTTTATATCGGCTTGTGAAAATGATGTGAAAGAAGTACGCGATCTGGGCAGAAAAAGAATAGCGGTGGAGGAAGGAACTGATATTGTAAGTTATTTTAGTGAAGGGGGCGTTTTAAAAGCAAAACTTACCGCTCCGCTTTTGTTGCGCACACAACAGGATACCCAAAAAACCGAATTCCCTAATACATTGCATGTTGATTTTTATAACGACAGTACCAAAATTGAAAGCGAGTTGTTTGCCAAATATGGCCGGTACCTGGAAAATCAAAACAAAGTCTTCTTAAAAGACAGCGTGATCGTTTTTAATATCAAAGGCGACACTTTAAGAAGCGATGAATTGTATTGGGATCAGAATAAGCAAATATTTTATACCGATAAAAGCGTTCAGATACATACTCCTACAGAAAAACTAACTGGCACCGGCTTTACTGCAGACCAGGCATTTACCTGGTACACACTTAAAAATGCCACAGGCCCAATGACAATCGCAGACAGCAGCTTACCGGCTGATTAAAACTATTATTTTCTCTTTTTGGATAGAATTGAGTAACAAACAGCCTGAACATACATGACCTTGCTTCTCTTTTTGACACAATGATTCTTTTGTATTAAATTCGAATTATGACAGTGGAATTATACATGTTGATCTGGATTATTGTTTCGTTTTTATTTGTCGCTTTTTTTGCGGGCATAGAAACGGCCTTTATCAGTGTAAACAAACTTAGCATTGAATTAAAAAAGAAACAGGGAAAGCCAAGTGGCGCCATTCTTTCCCGCTTTACGGAAGAACCAGTGCGTTTTCTGGGCGCCTGCCTGGTAGCAGCCAATGTATTCCTTGTAGTGTATGGTTTGGTATTCAGTGAACTGATGAAATTAACATTATGGAATCCATTGCGTCTGCAAAATGATTATTTACAGCTTGCATTCAACACTTTATTTTCCGGATTCATAATTGTTATATTGGGAAGCTTTATTCCTAAAGCTATTTTCCGGGCTAAAAATCTGACCCTATTAAGCTTTTTCTCTTCCACAATCGATTTTTTTTACAAACTGTTTTACCCGGTTGCATCCGTTTTTGTAACTATGGCAAAAGGCATACTGCTATACCTCTTTAATGTGAAAATAAAAGATAAAGACGAACCTTTTGCAAAGATTGACCTGGATCATTTTTTACAGCAAAACAGAGATCTCAATGAAGACAACCAGGAACTCAATTCAGAATTATTTGAAAACGCGCTTTCATTGCCAATGGTAAAAATACGCCGCTGCCTGGTACCGAGAACGGAAATTGAAGCGGTTGACATCCGTAGCTCAATGGATATGGTGAAACAAAAATTCATTCAAACTCAATTGAGTAAAATTATTGTGTATGATGAAAATATAGATAATATTTTGGGCTATATACACCAATTGGATCTGTTTAAAAAAACCGAGGATATCTCTTCCATTCTCTTACCTATTCCCGCCGTTCCGGAAAGCATGAGCGCCACTTTCTTAATTTCTAAATTTTCCAAAGAAAGAAAAAGCATAGCATGGGTAGTGGACGAATTTGGCGGTACAGCAGGAATTGTAACAATGGAAGATGTACTGGAAGAAATTTTTGGAGAAATACATGATGAACACGATAAAATGGTATTGGTAGAAAACCAGCTAAGTGAAAATGAATTCATTTTTTCCGGACGGATGGAATTGGATTATTTAAATGAAAAATATAAATTTGAATTCCCCGAAAACGAATCCGAAACACTCTCCGGCTATATTATCAACGCGCACGAAACCATTCCAAAATTAAAAGAACGTATCATTATAGACAGTTATGAATTTGATATACTGGAAGTAAGCGACACGAGAATTGAAATGGTAAAAATAAAACTGTTGCGTTGAAATAAGCTATGAGCTGTCAGCTATCAGCTATGAGCCCGAGCTATCAGCCATTTAACATTTCAACAATAAAACATTTGAAAGATTTCCCCGTTTAAACAAATAATTTCAAAAATCATTTTCTTTTTAATCAATCATCACTTGTAATAACTTTCAACCCATAACTTTGCAGCCTTTACGAACCGTTCAAAATTAAAATGGCAAAATCTTTTTTAAATCGAAATGGAGCTAATTCTGAAATGTCTTTTATAGACCACCTGGAAGCGCTTCGCTGGCATATCATACGTTCCGTTATCGCGATTCTTGTATTAGCTGCTTTTATTTTCGTTTACCGCGACTGGATTTTTGACAACATCATTGCAGGTCCCATCAATCCGGATTTTATCAGCTATTCCGCACTGTGCAATTTTAGTCACTTTCTGCATATCGGCGATGCACTTTGCTTAAAGTCCATCAATATACAAATGCAAACAACTACCTATGGCGGACAGTTTTTAAGTAGTATTACCATTGCACTTTTTGGAGGATTTATTGTAGCTTTTCCCTATATTTTCTGGGAAATCTGGATTTTTGTAAAACCCGCTTTAAAACCTGAAGAATCAAGTAATACCCGTTTTATTATTTTCTGGGTTTCATTATTCTTTTTCTTAGGCGCCGCATTCGGTTATTTTATTTTGGGACCTTTTACATTCAACTTTTTAGGCGGCTTTACATTAGGAACCAAAGAATTACTCACCACCAGACCTACACTCAATGATTATCTCGATAATCTTACCAATATCATCCTGGGCTGCGGCATTGCATTTGAATTGCCCGTAGTGGCTTTTGCTTTAACTAAGATCGGATTAATTACTCCTCAGTTTCTGCGTTCATCAAGAAAATATGCCATCGTGGTTATTTTGGTTGTAGCAGCGTTTATTACGCCTAGTCCCGACTGGATCAGCCAGATGATTGTTTTTACTCCTTTATTTTTGTTATACCAGTTAAGTGTAGTAGTATCGGCGCGTGTATATAAGAAGGAACAGGAAAAGGAAAATCAACCTTTGGATTGGGATTAAGACAAATGAAATCATTTAAATAAACATATTTTAGCATTCCCGGTAAGAACTTATGATCAGTTCTATAACCGGGAATGTTTTATTTAAATCATTTAGCGAAGCGTTATTTATTTGAGAGACATAAAAATTATGGATCCTTTATACAAAAGACAATGATTAATTCTTATGTGAATTTCTCCCGGTATCAATCGGGAATCAATAAAAAATAAAAATTAATACATGATATTTAATCTTTCGAAACCAATTGCTATTGGCAGTGATCATGCAGGATTTGAATACAAGCAATCAATAAAAGATTTTTTGATTGATAAAGGTTTTCAAATAAATGATTTTGGCGCACCCTCCCTGGATTCTGTGGATTATCCGGATTACGCCCATCCTGTAGCTTCCAGTGTGGAAAATGAAGAATCTGCATTCGGTATTTTAATCTGCGGTTCTGCAAACGGTGTAGCCATCACGGCCAATAAACATCAGCAGGTACGGGCTGGCATTTGCTGGGAAGCAGAAATAGCTCAATTAATCAGATTGCACAATGATGCCAATATCATTTGCATCCCGGCACGTTTTGTAACATTACCCCTTGCATTGGAAATGATAGAAATATTTATGAATACCGCTTTTGAAGGTGGTCGTCATGAAAAAAGAGTAAATAAAATCGCTTGTTCTTAAATTTTGCACATGAAGAAAATCCTTGTTTCATTAAGTTTGTTTGTCTGTATCACCGTTTCGGCGCAGCAAAAAGAAGTGGCGGCACAATTTGGTAAAACCATCACGGCTAAAGAATTAAAGAAGAAATTATCCGTTATCGCCAGCGCGGAAATGGAAGGCCGCGAAACGGCTACTGAAGGCCAAAAAAGAGCCGCTGCTTACATTGAAGGTTTCTTTAAAAAAGCCGGTTTAAAACCAGCTATACCCAATGAATATCAGATCAATTTTCCCGTATACCAGGATTCATTGGAAACGGCCCGTCTTTCTATTAATGGCAGGCAGCTCTCGGCCGGCAATGATTTTTTATTAAATGGAGCCAACCTCAGCTCAAATACATGGAAAGCAGGTGAGGTTATTTTTGCATCTTATGGCCTTGATGATTCATTGCATCACAATTATGATGGCCTCGATGTAAAAGATAAGTGGGTATTGGTATTGGAAGGAATGCCGGAAAATATGCAAACCCCGGCCAGAATGTCCCCAGCCCGTATGACCGCCATGAAAATGGCCCGGGCAAGATCTAAAGGCGCCGTTGGAATGATCGTTGTTACTGATAATTTTATTCCCGCTGCCAATTTTGAACGCAAGGGAAATATGTACAATCAGCCTTCGCGCTCTACTTTGCTTCCGGTAATTACGGTTCCCGCACAAACCGCAGCCACAATTCTTCAAAAGCCGGTTGCTTCCTTTAAATCATTAAAGGATTTTACAAGAGGCATATATGATACCAAACTTGAATTGACCACCATTGTTAAAACCCTTAACCTGGAAAGCAGCAATGTATTGGCCGTCATACCCGGAACAGACAAAAAGGATGAATATGTTTTTATCACCAGTCATTACGACCATTTAGGGAAAAAAGATTCGGTTATTTATTATGGCGCCGATGATGATGGGTCGGGAACAGCTTCTGTAATGCAGATAGCTGAAGCATTTGCCAAAGCCAAAGCAAAAGGGAAAGCGCCCCGCAGAACCATTGTATTTATGACCGTTTCCGGCGAAGAAAAAGGGCTTTGGGGATCGGAATATTATGCCGATCACCCGGTTTTCCCGCTTGCCAAAACTTCTGTCAATCTGAATATTGATATGGTAGGAAGAATAGATCCGGATTATAAAGGCGACTCCACCAATTATGTGTATGTGATTGGAGAAGATAAACTCAGCAGCAGGTTGTTGAAAATAAGCGATAGCATCAATCAAAAATACATGCGTCTTGAGCTGGATCGTCGTTTTAATGATCCAAAAGATCCTAACCGTTTTTATTACCGTTCCGATCATTACAATTTTGCCAAAAAGGGCATTCCGGTAATTTTTTATTTTAATGGTGTACACGCAGACTACCATCGTCCAACGGATACGGTGGATAAAATCAATTTTGATCTAATGGAAAAGCGGGTAAAACTTGTTTTCTATACCGCATGGGCTATGGCCAACGAGGACGATATGATGCCGCGGGATATACCTATGGTAAACTAGAAAGTTCAAAAAAAATAAATACTTTTATTTGTAGCTCCCATTTATTGCGGGAGCTACTTTTTTTTAAACCTGCCCTCAGCTTTTTTGAAATGTTGAGAAAAGAGCAGATTTTTTTGAGCCAAACAGTATTGCTACTATGAGACTTTCTTGCGTCGCACACTTCTGCGTTTTATCTTTATTGGGCAGTATACCAAAACTCTAAAAAAGAAATTGATTTATCCATTGCAAAATATAATTTAGTAGTTATGAATAAAATATTGCTATTAGGTTTTATCAATATACTCTTTTGTTTCTGCGCAAAAGCACAGCATGGCATTCCGGTGCTTACTGGTGCAGACCAGCCGGAAATATACCTTCCATTATTAAAAGAAAAGAAAGTAGGATTAATGGGCAACCAGACATCCATAACCGCCAATCAGCATTTGGTTGATTTTCTGTTGGAGAAAAAAGTCGATCTCCGTTTTGCCTTTGCACCGGAACATGGATTCCGTGGAAATATTGAACGCGGTGAAAAAGTAAGCAATGAAGTGGATCAAAAAACCGGTTTGCCTTTGCATTCTTTATATGGTAAAAATGAAAAGGCCGATTCTATCGTTGGTTCGGTGGATGTAATGATATTTGATTTACAGGATGTAGGCGCCCGCTTTTATACTTATATCACTTCACTGCATCAGTTGATGCAACTATGCTCAAATAATGGAAAAAAACTTATTGTACTGGATCGTCCCAACCCGAACGGAGACCAGGTAGATGGTCCCGTAAGAAAGTCGGATAAATATAAATCCAATTTAGGCTACGATAAAATAGCATTGGTACATGGATTAACCGTGGGTGAACTGGCCAGGATGATCAACGGGGAAGGCTGGCTGGATAAAGGAATGAAATGTGATCTCGAAGTAATTAAAGTAAAAAATTATACCCATAATACCGTTTATCATTTACCCGTAATCCCTTCGCCAAGCTTGCCCAATTATTTATCCGTTCGGCTTTATCCATCTCTTTGTTTGTTTGAAGCAACGGATTTTAGTATTGGAAGAGGTACCGATTTTCCTTTCCAGGTAATTGGTTACCCGGATCCTGTTTTTGGCAATTATACATTTACACCAGGTACAAAACCAGGCATGGCTGCACATGTAGAACAACAGGATGTAAAATGTTACGGTATTGACCTTCGCGACTTAAACCCTGACAGCATTCACTTCACACTGAAATACCTGATAGATTTTTACCAGAAATCCAATTTTAAGGATAAATTTTTCTCAAGACCTGATTTTTTCAATAAGCTGGCAGGCAACGGCGAACTGATTGAACAGATAAAATCCGGGATGAATGAAGCTGCCATCCGCGAAACCTGGAAGAATGATTTGGATACGTATAAAAAGATGCGGAAAAAATATTTGCTGTATAAATAAAGGTCGAAGCTGCAGCGGTAGGTGAATAGAGAAAATAATAAAAACCAAAAAAAGCTCGGAACAGTATAATTATGGCTAACGCATAAATTTAAACCTGGATAAACTTTTGATGAAATATAATGCCGCTCCTACGGAGCTGTTTCCATGATAACCTGCTCTGTTATAAACATTGCGCACCGCTGGTGCTTTAAAAAATAATAATCCGTAGGATCGGTATAATTACTGTTCGGCAAAGAAATTTTCACTAAGAAATACGGGAATGCTTTATTTCTTCTATAAAATAAAGCATTCCCGTAAAATCTGCAGCGTGTATATAAGCTCCCCTTCAGGGGCGGGGGGCTGGCCGCCCTTCCCCTACCAACCCAATATATATGCAAATACCAATGGTGCTACAATGGTAGCATCACTTTCAATAATATATTTCGGCGTATGAATATCCAGTTTACCCCAGGTTATTTTTTCATTCGGCACTGCTCCTGAATACGAACCAAAGGATGTCGTGCTATCGCTGATCTGGCAGAAATAACTCCAGAACGGAACATCATGCATTTCCAGATCCTGGTACATCATAGGAACCACGCAGATAGGGAAATCACCGGCAATGCCACCGCCTATCTGGAAAAATCCTACTCCTTTACCGCCGCTGTTTTCCTTGTACCACTCACTCAAATAAACCATGTATTCGATACCACTTTTCATGGTAGATGCTTTCAATTCACCTTTTATGCAATAGCTCGCGAAGATATTACCCATAGTGCTGTCTTCCCATCCGGGAACAATAATGGGAATATTCTTTTCGGCCGCCGCTATCATCCAGCTATGTTCAACAGGAATTTCATAATGCTCCTTCATTACGCCGCTCAATAGCAGTTTGTACATATATTCATGCGGCAAATAGCGTTCTCCATTGTCATCCGCATCTTTCCATAATTTAAAAATATGCTTTTGAATCCGGCGGAAAGCTTCTTCTTCCGGAATACAGGTATCGGTAACACGGTTATAGCCTTTTTCCAACAGATCCCATTCATCCTGCGGACTCAGATCGCGGTAATGTGGAACCCTTTTATAATGTGTATGCGCTACCAGGTTCATGATATCTTCTTCCAGGTTTGCACCTGTACAACTAATGATGGCCACTTTATCCTGCCGGATCATTTCGGCGAGTGATATTCCGAGTTCTGCAGTACTCATGGCGCCCGCCAGGGTAATCATCATTTTTCCACCTTCTAATAAATGTTTTTCATAACCTTTCGCGGCATCTACAAGCGAAGCGGCATTAAAATGCCGGTAATGATGCTGTATAAATTGAGATACAGGTCCTTTATTCATTGCACTGTTTTTTGGACAAAAATAACTGTTTCGGATTTAGGATTTGTGATTTAGGAATTATGATTTCCACCACCAACCACCAGATTTAGGATTTATGATTTTGATTTAGGATTAATGATTTCCACCATCAACCACCAACTACCAACCAACTTAATCCCTGTTCCGGTTTCCTAAGAAAATAAAAATATATTGCGCCAAAGTTACAAGAGAAGCGATGGCTGCAACTACATAAGTTCTGGCTGCCCATTTTAATGCATCTTTTGCTTTTTCATGTTCCTGGCCGCTGGTTACATTTGCTGTATTGAGCCAGGCAAGTGCGCGGTTACTTGCATCATATTCCACAGGAAGTGTAATGAAGGCAAATAAAGTGGTTAAGGCAAATAAGGCAATACCAATCAGTAACAGGTTTGGAAATGCCTGGATAAAAATAATTCCTGCTAAAAGCACCCATTGTACCATTCCGCTGCTTAACTGTACTATTGGAACCAAACGGCTGCGCATAGTCAGCCAACTATAAGCAGTAGCATCCTGAACAGCATGGCCACATTCATGAGCGGCTACTGCGGCTGAAGCAATGCTTCTTCCGGAATATACATCCGGGCTTAGGTTCACCGTTTTATTTGCAGGATTATAATGATCGGCTAAAAAGCCATTTACTGAAACAACTTTTACATCATAAATGCCATTTTCGTGCAACATTTTCTCCGCTACTTCCTTACCGGATAATCCGCCGGAAAGCGGTATTTTACTATACTCGTTGAATTTTGATTTTAATCTGCCAGACACCAGCATACTGATACCAACGAAAATCAGCGATACTAAAAAGATTGAATTCATTTAAAGCAATTTTGAATGCATAGTATGTCTAAAAGCATTCCATAAAATGAATTGGGCCAGTTTGACGCGAAGTTTTTATGCCAATCGGGCGTTACTGTCAATTAAGCATTAAAGCATTCTTTAAGATATGAAGCGGAAACATTTTTTTAACAAAAAACTCATCTCGCCGGCTTTGCTTTATACTGGTTGATATAAAAAAACTTACCGTTTTTAACCTGCCAGTTTTCATTAAACAAAGTTGTATCCGGTTTCCCTTTTTTGGGATAAGCTCTTGCTTCAACCCAAAGATTTACCCAATCCTCGTTTTTATCCTGCACATGGGCATTTTCCCAAACATCAATATCAAACCGCAAAGAATCCAAACCTGATATTTGATTTTTCAACATGCTGATCATACTGTCTGATGAAAAATGAAAATGTTTTCCTTCCGCGTTATCCATAGTAATAGAATCGGCAAAAAAAGGTTTCAAAGCATCTATCTGTCCGGTTTCAAACAGTTTCCATGCCTGCAATGCATTTTGCACATATTCCGGATGGCCACCCGGAACGATCACATTGGAAGAATATCGGGCCTTGTAGGCATAAGTTAAAGTATCTTTTTGTTGGATTGTAGAATCGGAAGAAGCTTTTTTAGGAGTTTCAGGTTTGGGATTACAAGCTGACAGCGCCAGGCAAATGCATGAAACTAATACTACGGTTTTCATTTTTTAAAATTTAATTACGGGTGGACTACTTCAATATTGAAGTAAGGTAAATTACGCATCAACAACTTAATTTGCAATAGGCTTAAAATCAGGAAGGTTTTAAATAAACCAAACCAGGAAGGTTTCAAGAAACCTTCCTGGTTTATTAGGTTTTTGAAAACTCAAAAGAAGAAACTATTTAGATTTATAATAATTTCTTTGCGCATCTATCACCGCCTGATCTCTCTCGCGTTTTAAATTGCGTATTTCCTTTCTTCTTTCAGCCCGCGTTAAACTTTTATCCTGTCTTGCAGACCATATCTTGTCCTTATAATCACTCTTGATATCTTCTATCTGCATGGCCAGTTTGGAAGTTGGACGGTAATGGTTGTAACCATAAGGATAACCATAATAAGGATAGCCAAAACCATAGAAAGGATAGCTAGTAGAAAATCCATAAAAAGGATAACCGTAGCCATAAAACGGGGCATAGCCGCCAATATAAACGTGGGGGCGGCTATAGTAATGGGGGCTATAAAAACCTTTACCAGCAAATCCATGTCCGATACGTTGTGCTGAAACTCCCAATGACAGTGATATAGACATCAGTATGATCAAAAGCTTTTTCATAAAATTTAATTTGCTTTTTATACCCGTTAGACTGAAGAAAATAAGCGGAATTAAGTCCCAATTTGGTTTATAACTATACTATAACACCTGCATCATAAACCAATCTTACTTACTATCGGATAGCTTTATTATTTCATTTCGCAAGGTTGAATGGGTTTTATTCAACAAAAAATCCCCTTAATTAAGATTCGCTTAAAGAGCTTTTTAATGATAGTAAAAAATGTTTTTAACATTACTTTTATACAAGCCTCCCTTCCGTATTTCTATAAAACTTCAAGGATTTAAAATCATGCAACCAACTTCCAGCCAAAGTTTTGTTTTAATTTTTATTATATCATTGATTTACAATTGCCTAATTGCGCAACATCCAACACTTTATTCCTACCAGGATCTGTCGAAATTTTCTTTGGCGAAGCAAAAGGATTCTTTAAAAAATACCTGGATTTGCCCGGAATTGTCTAAAAATAAAGCCACGCAAAAAAAATACAAAGAGATCTGGGATGGACGAACGGATTTTATTGTAAACGCTATTGATGCGAATAATTTTATAAATGACGGGGAGATTTATAATTACGTCAACCAAATAATATTTGACCTTACCAAAGCCAATCCCGCATTAATTAAAGAAAAGCAATTGCTGCTCATTGACAGAAGCGCTTCGGTAAACGCTTATGCAATTGGCGGAAATGTGATTGCCATTAATCTAGGGTTGATCACCTTTTCACAAAGCCGGGAAGAACTTGCATTGGTGATTGCGCATGAGCTGTCTCATAATATTTTAAACCATCCGGAAAATTCTATGAAAGAAAAAGCTTTATGGCTGACATCGGATGAATACAAAAGTTCAGTCAATGCAGTACTGGATTCAAAATATGAACGTTTCACGCGGCTTAAAAAATTATTTGAAGGGTTTACTTTCAACAGAAATAAACACAGCCGGTATCACGAATCGGATGCCGATTCCCTGGCCATTGTTTTATTGAAAAACAGTGCTATTTCTTTTGATCCTGCATTTTTCCTCCGGCTGGATAGTACGGATAACGAGTATAATCAACCGCTTAAAAACCCGACAAAAAATTATTTCGTTTCCTATAATGTGCCGGTTGAAGATGCCTGGTTTACAAAGCGTGCAAAAGGATTGTCTTCCAGAAATTACAATTTTAAAGATACCACCATCATGGATGATTCATTAAAAACTCATCCGGACTGCGTTGAAAGATTTAACAGGACTAAAAACCAGGTTAGCGTAAAGGGAAATTTTACGCCTGTTTCGGCCAACATAAAAGAGAAAGCAAATAAGATGCTTATCTGGAATATGTATGATAATTTAAAGCTGACCGCTTGCCTGTATCGTATTTTATTAGAAAAAGACAATGGAAATTCCGATGTGTGGTACGATTTTATGGTGCACAATATTTTTGCGGGTTTGTATTTTTCCAATAAACAACTTAACCGGTTTAACGCTGTAGGAATCAGACCTAAAGAATACATCTCCAAAAATTATTACGAACTCCAAAACCTGCTGGAGCAAATACCCGCCGAAAATTTGGAACAACTGTATAAAGCATCAGCCAGCCAGAGCTTTTGGAACACAATGCCGCCGGATGCCAAAGGAATAAAAGCATTGTTTTCCACCATAAATTTTGATCGGGATAATGCCCCTAAAACAAAACAGAGCGCTGCAAAGGATTTTATAAGTTCTCACCCTTCAAGCATGTATTGTGAAGTAGCAGAACATTTTAAAAAATAACCCCAATTATAATTTTCAAAAAATTAAATCATGAAAAAACAACTGCTGACATTTTTAGTAAGTGTTTCTATCTGTTCCTTAAACGCGCAAACCAAAGTGTTTAAAGAAGTAAGTGATGAAATTTCTACGGAAACCAAAGCTATTATTCAGGACAATTCCCTGGTGGGCTATGTAGTGTTTACCCGCCTGGAAAAAGCAAGTGAAGATTCCTTTAGTTACAAAATAACCCTGATGGATGAAAACCTGAATGATATTGGAACCGTAAATTTTAAAGAGATCGGACTAAACCTTGAAGCGGTTGCTTTTGACCAGGATATCCTTTGCCTTGCTTACCTTAAAAGCACTGCACAAGGAAAAGTATTCAAGAATAAAAGAGAAGCAAAAAAGAATGAACTGAGAGATGATGTACTTACTCAATTTCTAACCCTTGATGGAAAGATCCTAAAAACCAATGCCGTTTCTGTGGAATTAAAATCCAATATTAATCAGCCTTCGGCCAATTGGTGGGGATCAAGAAAGTTTGAATACAATGGAAATCTTAATCATAAAATACAGCTTAAAAACATATCAGAAAAAGGATTTGCTTGTTTTTATGGCGATAATGATGGCTGCAATTTAATTGCATACGATTTGAAAGGAAACCAATTATGGAAAAAGAAAATTGAGGATAAACAGGATTTTGCTTTGCTGGCTTCAAAGTCTGATATTTATCTGCTGGAAAAACAAAAAGGGAAATATTATCAAGGCGGAGGTTCGCTTTCCGGATTCAGCTTTGAAGAGGGCAAAACTTATCCCAAAATAAAGCTGGAAGACAAGAGGGGACATCAGTTAACGGTAATGAATTTTGGCAATGATCCGGTTACAGGAAACCCTTATATCTGCGGAAACATTATCAATGCAGAAAGAGGAAATGACATACTTACTGCCAAGCAATTTACAAAAGGACCTTATGACGGGGTTTATACCATGGATATAAATGGTTATACTAGTACTGACATAAATCAAACTTTTGTTTATTGGAAAGACGGGTCCCAAAAACCGAATATATCCAATAAGGGATATGTTGAAGATTCCAAATCCTATACTGTGATGTCTCATGCCTTCAGGGACTTTAATGGCAATACTTATTTTGTAGGTTCACAATTAATCAGAAAACCTAAAATTGGTTCGATAATAACATCCGTGGTAACATTGCCAACCGTTTTCATTCCGGTTTATATCCTGGCAATTTCGGGAACAACAAAATGCAAATTAAAGAATGCCAGTGTGATGAAATTATCCCCGCAAGGAGCTTATAGCTTCGATAATACGATTGACTGCCAGAATTCGAGATTTGTAAAAGGAGTTTATCCTTTTTATGACCTTAATGGCAACAGGAGTTTTTTCAGCCTGGACCACCCGGAGTCTAAAAAAAGTTATGTGATTGCTGATGATTCAAAAAACATCATGATTTACAATGTAGATCAAAAAAAGCTCGTTCGTACCATTGCGCATAAAACTGGTAATGTACGAACCTCTATTGGACCTGCCAAAGAAGGCCATTTCATGGTGATTGAATACAATAAAAAGGAAAAATATACCAGATTGAGTATTGAGGCATTAAATTAAAAAAATTGCTTTCTGATCCCGGTTAATTTTTCAACCGGGATTTTTTTTAGAAGGCAGATTAAAGAACATTTGATTTAAAAACTTCTGATGCTGTAGTAGGTTGCCAGCCCCAATTCCACAACCTGCTCTGCTCCTACATTGTTGTTAATTGCCTGTCCAACAATCTTATTTTTAAATTTATCTTTATCAAATGTCGCACAAATTAATCCTTGTTTGTCTTATTCTATGTTCCTGCACAAGCTCCCGAATGATGGAAACCAATTTATATTTTGGCCAGTCAAAACCTGATGGAGATACAATAACAGCAAATGAATGGAAAAACTTTAGAGAAAATCAAATTGGAAGTGTATTTAAAGAAGGCGCCACTGTATTCAATGGCACAGGTAACTGGTACGATCCTGCAACTCAAAAACTCACAACCGAACCCACTTATATTGTCGTTTATTTTTACAAAAATTCACCGCAGATATCTAAACAGATAGACAGCCTGAGGTATTGGTATAAAACCATGTTTAATCAACAATCGGTATTGAGAGTAGATAAAAAAGTAAAAGCGGTTTTTTAATTTTTCAGATGGCTTTGTGGCCAATATTTACCTTAAAGGTCAAGAGTAAAATTGCCATCCGATTTGAAAATGACCAACATCTTCTTCGTTTTATTAAATTTATTATCAGTTTTAATAATGCTTTTTGCAAGCGATAATTTTAATGTAAGTATCAGTAACTCTGTAAACAAGGCGGTGTTCGTCATTTATGCGCCTGCTCCAATATCCTTTTAAATCATGTTTAAGGGCTTCTGGCTTTCCAGTACCTTCAAAAGGATTCCGTGCAACTTCGAGAATTAATTTCTGCAACCGTTTATAAATATCTTTATTGTTTACAAGCCATTCGTTGTATTGCTCAAAAGCCAGAGGTGTAAATTGTATATCCAGCATTAATCAGCAATGTTTACTGATATAGACTGGCCGGTCTTATCCTGTTTAATAGACTCAAGTAAAATAGCTTTATTTGTTTCATCAGACAATAAAAATGCCGTTTCATCATCATCTTCCTCAATAGTAAGTTTAATCGGCTTAGATTTGAAAGCTGCTTTAATGCCTTCTAAAAAATCTTCATTTATATCTGCAGCCGATTTAAAATGATAAGTAGTATACATATAATTAACTTTAATTATAACAATGACCGATTTCCGCTAACACAGTTTAAGAGACATCAATTAATTTTCAAGGTCATTCTTTCTAAGGGAAAATTCTAAATCAGTTATTACGTAGAATAAGCCTTTTACGAAATTACGATAGTTATTAGCTTTTTCAAAATGATTACTTTTACCCCTTGATGAGACCTCACAGGTGTTTTGATTAATGTTAGTAGCAGGTGAAACCTGTGGCAATGAAGTTAATAGCTTCAACCCTGAAAGGGTTGACTAGCTACTTGTTATTAGCAGCAGCTCCTTCATTAAAAAACACATACAATCCATCTTTGCCGGCAACGATAATATCCTTGCGGCCATTTCCCCTCAGATCGGCAATGGAAAAATATATTCCGGTGCCTTTTCCCTGGCCTGCCGGCCCATAACTGATAACATTTTTGGTAAAGGATTCCCCATTCCATTTAAAATAATACAAACCTACCGGGTCATGCTCACCGGGATCATTTCCATTGTGGGCGCGATAACGTTTGCCGGTGATCAGTTCATTTTTTCCATCACCATCAATATCCGCCCATTCCATTGTATGAAACTGCGAATTGAATGGATCTATCGGATGCTTTATCCAGCTTCGCTTGCCGGATTTATCTGTTTTTTGCTCATACCAATCCAACCCATAACTATGGGCCTGCCCTACGATCAGATCATTTAATCCATCGCCATTTACATCCGCTACCAGTATGGGAACGCTTACGGTACCCAGGTTAAATTCTTTATGTAAAATCCATTCATCTTTTAATGGATTTCCAGGCGCTTCCAGCCAGCCATTATCTACAATAATATCGCCGCGTCCGTCTTTATTTATATCACCAAAACCAAGTCCGTGGCCCTGAGTTTTTGCAATCACTACTTTTGTAAAATTGCCGGTGGCTTTGCCTTGCGCATCCCTATCCAATTTATAAAACTTTAAAGGATGACCGGGATTGTTGGGAACAATTTCCACTATACCATCATTATCAATATCCCATGCGCGGGTAGATTCCACATTGCCCGTTTCATCAATAATATGCGTTTCCCATTGGCCCTTAGCTCCTGGATTTTCGAGCCAGCGCAGATTTTGTCCAAACCAGCCCCCGGTTATAAAATCCAATTTACCATCTCCATTTACGTCCAGTGGGATATTCGAAAAATCATCCCAGTATTCACCCACTCTTTTTACTTCGGCAATGAAATTGCGTTTGACAAATTCAGGACCTTCATACCAGAATGCGCCGGATACAATATCAGGATGGCCATCACCATTTACATCAAAAACCGCAACGGATTCATAAGTTTCGGTGGCGATAAGTTTCTTTGTAAAATGAAGCGGAGCAACTGTTGTGGATCCCGATTGGGCGACAACTGTTAGTATGGCAAAGACACAGATGAGTAAAGTGAAAACAGGCTTATACATTCTTACCATTCGTGGAAACGAATTTAGTTGGTAATAGCGGGGAAAAACGGCTATTATTGTACGTGAATGTTTATTCATTTGTGTATGATTGAATGATTATGGTATAAGCTTCCAAAACAGATTGTTGCCAGTTACCGGTTACCAGTAACCGGCAACTGGTAACCAGCAACTGATAATAAATTTCAGCCTGAATTTAATCCTGCTTTATCCTGAAATTTTTATACTCCACCTTCATAGCCGGACCTACATGAATTTGCACTCCTATCAATCCATTCATTTTACGGTTAATGGTATCATCATCTGTAACATCGCTCATTAATACTCCATTAATATAATGCTGCAAACGATTGCCTTTTACAATCAGATGGCACTCATTCCAATCCTCGGATTTTATCAATGTTTTTAAAGAATCCGAGCTTCCCAACGAGCCTTCTACTACGGCTGCAGTCCAGGCATTATTTTTTCTTTGCGCCTGCTCTGAAGTGGGTATAGACACTTTTTGTCCACGGTAAGCGAGTGTAGTACGTCCGCGCTCTTCATAATTCTGACCGGTATAATTATTCGCGCCATCTATATCAGCCTGGTAGCCTTTTAATGCCAGCGGTACATCTGCTACGGCTTCACTGCGGTAATTAATTCCACTGTTTCCTTTGGCAGAAATTCTGAATTCGGTTTTCAACTCAAAATCACCGGGTTCGCCACCTTTCCAAATAAGAAATGTATTGGTTTTTAAAGGAGTAGATGCAGGCGTGATTTCCCCTATCACAATGCCGTCTTCGATTCGCCAGTAGGCGGCATCTCCTTCCCATCCATTAAGCGTTTTGCCATCAAACAACTGAACATAGCCGTCTTTATCCGCTGTAGTTATTTTTTCATTTTCCTTTGATGCATCAGACGAACCACAACTAGTGATAATTAAATATAATGGAAGCACCATGATCGAGTATAAGCGCATGGGTAATTTAAAATAATTGTACATAATCTTAAAATGATTTGGTTAACGAATATTTGATTTATATGGCTTTTTTAAAATGATCATTTGCTAATTAATAAATACTTAATCGTCTTTATGGGATGAAATCTGTTTGATTAATTATTTTTTAAAAGAGCCGTTGGTGAAAACACCAACGGCTGGGCTTTTGAGGCCGTTTCCCTTTTAACTACCAAAAACAGAATTCAAATTCTTTATAATTAACTTTAAATAACTACTTCTAAATTTATATCGCCCATTGAACAGAAAACCTAAGTTGCCCAATGAGATAAAGATGAAAGGATTGCGACGCAACAAAGCTGCCATGAAATGCCGCTGCCGGTATCATAAAATTTAACGGCATTAATTAAGACCAATAAAAAAACAATATGACCTTAATAATAACAAATGCCGGCATTAAAAAATTAATCCTCTAAAGAAACCAGCGTTTTATTCTCTGCCCATTCCACATTGGTATCTTTCCAGCTTCTTGTATTCGCAGAATCAATCACCGCTTCACAAACTTTTTGCGTTTCCAATGCATCTTTAAAACTAGGTGCGCAAGGCTCGCCGGTCTCAAGGCTTTTTAAGAAATCCGCCACCTGGTGAACAAAACTATGTTCATAACCTATTCCTAAGCCAGGAACCCACCATTTATCCATATAAGGCTGATCTCCATCCGTAACATGTATGGAGCGCCATCCGCGAACAATAGATTCATCCCTGTGATCGAAATATTCAAGGCGGTTGAGATCATGCAGATCCCAGCGGATGGATGCATGTTCACCATTAATCTCAAATGTATACAAGGCTTTATGCCCGCGGGCATAGCGGGTAGATTCGAACAGACCTAAAGAACCGTTATCAAAATGACAATGAAAAATACAGGCATCGTCAATACCCACTTTTTGCACTTTGCCTGTTAGCTGGTGCATTCTTTCTTTAATAAAAGTTTCGGTAACGGCGGATACATCTTTTATACCGCCATTCAGCCACATGGCCGTATCAATACAATGTGCAAGCAGATCGCCGGTAACGCCTGAACCTGCTGCATCTACATCCATTCGCCAGGCTGCGGTTCCACCCTGCGGAACATCGGCGCTAATGGTCCAATCCTGTAAAAAGTTGGCGCGATAATGAAAAATTTTTCCAAGTTTGCCGGAGTCTACAATTTGTTTGGCCAAAGTAACAGCGGGTAAGCGGCGATAGTTGTACCAAACAGTGTTCTTTACACCCGCTTTTTCTACCGCGTCCACCATTGTTTGCGCTTCGGCCAGACTACGTGCAAGCGGCTTTTCGCAGAGGATCATTTTTCCTGCTGCTGCCGCTGCAATGGCTATTTCTGCATGCGTATCATTGGGGGTGCAAATATCAACAGCATCAATATCTTGCCGGGCAATAATTGCTCTCCAATCTGTTTCATAGGATTCATAGCCCCATTGTTCAGCAAATGCTTTTACTTTCTCTTCGTTTCGTGAACAAACAGCTTTTAATACAGGATAATACTCCAGTTCAGGAAAAAAATTTCTAACGCGGTTATAACCATTCGAATGGGTTCGGCCCATAAAACCGCATCCTATTAATCCTATTCTTAATTCTTTTTTTGCCATAGTTGTGTTGTATTAGGTATCAGGTGCGAGGTATTTTTGCCTGATACTGTTCAGTTGCATTCAGTTGCCAGTTAACCAGTAACCGGCAACCGGTAACTGTATTTCTATTCCCTCCATCCATGCTTTTGGCGAACTTTTATCATTGCACCAAGAATATCATTCCAGGTTTGTTGCTTCATCATTACTTCATTGGGGAACATGCATCCATCCCAGCAGATATGCCTGAAAGCTTTGGTCAGTTCTCCATTTTCATCGCGAAGCCAGTAACCGGCATCATGCGCAATATCCAGTTTTCCATTGGGATCGGTGGCAAGGCAATGCCTGCCTGTTTTATCATGCGAACCGGAGCCGTATACAGTTCCATCATTTTGCGCCACATGAAAATCAATTGTCCAGGGACGAAGCGCATCGGTTAATTGTTTTAAGCCCTTCTTTAAAAGTATCGCGATCATTCCAATCAAAATTTTCGGGAAGTATCCGGTCTTCGGGGCTGTTATAACCTAACAGATACAATAAGGTATGCGACATATCGGCCTGGAAACCGATATTCGGACGATCCACTGCTTCCAATGTATTCAATCATTGTTTTCCAGCTATGCATACCGCCCCAGCAGATTTCACCTTCAGCAGCAAGCTTTTCACCATAATCAGCGGCTACATCACAAGCTTCACGAAAAGTTTCTGCAATCAGCCTGGTATTATTTACCGGATCCAGCGCCCATGATTCCGGTTTACTGGCGGAATCAATACGAACAACACCATTAGGACGAACACCGAGTTCACGTAATTTCTGGCCAAAACGAGCAGATTTGCGAACCATGTCCACAAATACGCGCGATCTTCCTTACTTCCCATAGCAGGGCCGCCCCAGATTGGAGCTACCAATGATCCAATATCAAGATTTAAAGCAGACTACTTTGTCTGCCAGTCTTTTAATGCCATCATCGCTCATATCCATATCAATATGCGGATCAAAAAGACCAATATCAATGCCATCAAACTTTACCCCATCCACCTCAGCAGCAGCAGTTTTTTCCAACATGGTATCAAATGAAATAACCGGCTCTGAATCGGAACCTTTCCCTACAATACCCGGCCAGGTGGCATTGTGCAATTTTGGATAATTGTTTTCATGCATAAGTCAAAAAATATTTGGTGCATTTAAAAAATCAGGTTTTAAAATCTGTGAGGTCTGAAAACATTACTATCCTCAGAATTAAAACACCTCATAGGTTTTGTTTCCGTGCGCTTACAGGTCAGGATTTCCCGGACCAAAATGTTTAAGCATCACAATCGGATCCGTTGCAGACAAATTCACAATCTTCACACCTTCGTTTGCTGCTTTTTCACTAATAAAAAATTCATCATTGGTCAATTGTCCGTAGCGGATCAATGCCGGTGTTTCAATATCCCATACACCCATTTTTCCATGTCCCTGCATCATAATGATACCATAAGCGGCACTGTCTTTTATGGTTACGGTTGCTCCTGGTAAAACAGTCAGTTCTTTTGCACTAAAAGCATCCGATTTATAACAGATCCAGTTTTCAATATATCCTTCAGCTTCCATTTCTTCGATAGGTCTAACTGGTTTTGGAGCCATAAAGCGGTTTTGCATCATATTGGGATCGAGATTCAAATCCCAGTCAATTACATCCAGCAATGCATCAAAATCACCTTTACTTTCTTCGGGAGTTCCATTCCACAATAATTCTTCGGGAATAATGGCTTCATTTACCAAAGACTGGTACATGGCAAATACATCGGAAGCTTTTTGCGGTTCATACGTACACATACTTCCGGGTGCATGAAGCAATCCCGGCGGCACATCCCAGCCGGTACCCGGCTCCAGCCGGTAAGCCTGCGAATAGTTGGTTATTTTATTATCACCTTTGGTAAAATTTACAAGGCATTCACGAATTTGTTCTCTTGTAGTACCAGGAGCAATGCCCATAAAAGTATAAGGGAAATCTCCGCCATGATTATTCAGCTGCGGCGGAAAATAGTAGGCTTCTGGTTTACCCATCTGTCCGATCAGTGCCGCCTTTTCATCATTGTGATGAATATGATGCGGCAGCGGTCCCATATTATCAAAAAATTTGGAATACATCGGCCAGCCTTTATATTCATTCCATAAGCGGTCGCCAATCAGCTCACCTTTTAATTCATCAACAGCATCTTTTAAAAGGATCTTTTCTTCCTTTGTTCCATCATTAAAAACAATCGCGCTCAAGCCTTCATTTTCGCCGGTCAAAGGACCATTCTTGGCCGGTGTTGTGGAAGAAAACCAGCGTTCATCAATGCCACCGCGTTGCCCGCCCAATACATAATAATCATCAGGATGTAATTTTATTCTTCGGCCCGGCACGCAAAATGATCTTGGAACCCAGGTAGGAGCCAAACGAAGAATACCTTTTCCCTGCTCCAGCGCTTTGGCGGCAATGCTTGTTTTCTCCATTTCCGCAATACTTATTTTTTCCATTAATAAAATTTTTGGTGAATGTGTTTACTATTTTTTAAAAATTCATGAATACTTGTTTCATTGTTCAACACTTCAAATTCCAGGTTGTAACTCCTGCTTTCTCCCGGTTGGAGAAACAATAATTCATTTTTTTCTCTTGCCTTTGCCTGTCCTATGGGAGGATTTGTTCCTGGCTCAAGACCAGTTACATATTCGCCTTTACCCCAGTGCTGCCAGTTGGTCAACCAGGGCAGTTGATTTTTTTTAAATTTTAAACTAACCGCTACTCCTAATTGGGGATTGTGCAAACCACAGGTACAATTTCCATGTTCATCTGCATTTGCATCTATAAAAACCGCTTCTTCCCCAGCTCCGTTATGTTCATCCAATGGAGCGAGGCATTTTTGAAAATCATTCCCTTTTTTAAATATTCTATTGCGATCACCGGATTCACGAGGTTGCCATTCCCCCTGCCAGATAATTTCGGTTCCTTCATCCACCAAGGGCCAGCCAAAATTGAAATGATAGAGCAGCATATGTGGAGCAGGTGTATTGCCCCGGTTGGTCACTTCATCCTGTATTCTGATGGATGGCTTGCCAAGGGTTCCGGAAATTGTTCGTTTCAATTCAAGTTGAGTACCCAGTGGCTGGGTTTGTTTCATTCTTCCTGTAATACTCATTTCCATTTTACCCGATAAAGGATCGGGTTGAATAATAGATTCTATTTCCGCAGGAATATTACTGATCGCACCATGAAGCCCGCGTTCGCCATAATTATCCGATTCAGGTCCGCCAACATGATCAAGACCACAGGTAACAAGCATTCCGCCACCAAAGGTTTTTATCCAGTCTATTCCTTTATGGGAAAATGGCTGTGGCGCCGTAACACCCGAATGACTCAGCCATGCAAGGCTATGCTCGTTAAAAAAGGCATCGGCAATATCCATAGCCCGGTCAAGGACAACTTTATACCGCAAACCAGTACCCGTATTGATCCAGGCAATACGGGTACCTCTTCCTGCTCCATTATCGAGAACAGATGTTTCAATTCCGCCCAATTGGGCGGAATTGGATATTTTGCCGTTCCAGGTTTGCTGTTCCAAAATTTATTTTTTTGAGCTTGCAGGTGTGATATTGCTAAACACTTCATTATTCGGATCCCCGCCTGCCTTCAGATAAGCCAGGAGATCTTTGAGTTCTTCCGGATTTAATCTGTTTATCAAACCTGGAAGCATGATAGATACTTCAGAATTTTTAATACTTACAACATCTTTCTTTAAAATTTCTTTTAAAGCCTGAGGTGCAAATGGGTTTTGAGCAACGAAATATTTATCCTTATCCTCATTGGTTTTTCGTCCTACTATGGAACTACCATCTTTGAGGGTAAACACCGTTGCCGCGTATTGATCAGAAATCACTTTATTGGGATCAATGATCGCTTCAAGGATATCCTTGTTGGAAAAACGGGTACCCAATTGTGTAAGGTCGGGGCCTATGGCACCACCTTCGCCTTTCATTGCATGACAGGAGCTGCACAGTGTTGCAGTAAACATTTGTCGTCCTTGTTCAAAATTCCTTGTTCCAAGATTACTGTCTACTACCAATACGGCTTCTTCTATCTTCCATCTTCTTCCCGGCCCTTTCGGACTTACAGCTTCTACCAGTCTTGTTCCGGATTTATTCAGCAGCGTACTTCCTGAAAGCGTATCATAATGTACAAATTTATCTTTGGAAACATTTGCCAAAGCCATCTTACGGGCTTTATCAATAAAGCCGACATAACTTACACCACCTTTAAAATTAAATGCATTATTAAACCATTTAAAATACTCTTCGCTCTTTTCAGGAGTCCAGCCATTTTTAGCTTCACTTAAAACAGTGGCATAATATACCTGCTGGGCAGGAGGCATTTTTGCAAGCATTCCGGCAATATCCAATCCATATTGCGGATTGCGCATAATGAGGTTGGAAGATTCTGTAGCGGTAGTTTGTTCCGTATTTTTATCTTCAGGTTTTTCCATTAATGCAAGTGTTTTTTCCACTGCCTGAGGAGCATCCATATATACGAGTAACTTACTTAATTGCCGGTTTAAACTATTTTTTGAAGCAGGATATTTTGGATTAAGATAAGCAATCACTTGCTGATTTTGGGCGCCTTCTGGTTTTCCCATTCGGGTAAGGATGAGTTCAAAAGCGCGTAAAAGATCAAATTTGCGGTCTTCTGATAATTGGTCATAATCAACAGCCATAAGATGACTGAACATGCCGGACTTAAGATTTTTAGCTCCCTGGTGTGACAAAGCAATGGATGACTCTATAATAATTTCGGGATCTTTTTCATCCAAAGCTTTTTGCTGCCATTGGCTTACGGGCTGATGTTCTACTGCTACACGGGCCGCATACCGGATAAACCGGTCGCTGTGTTTCAAATAAGGCCATGCAATATCAACCGCTTTTGAATCCGGTGCGCCATGGAATTGCTCCAGTTGTTTCCTGATTTTATGTTCTTCATTTTCTTCAGCCGGTTTTGATGGAGTAGCTGCAATTTTTTTCTGATCGCCATAATAAACGCGGTAAAGATCAGATTCCAGCCTGCGCCCCCCGGTAAGGAAATAAAGCGCGCCATCGGGCCCGATTACTCCATCGGTTAAAGGCAAGGGTGACCCGGAAATAAATTCTTCCGCCTGTGCTTTATAAGACGAACCTTCCGGAGTCAGCTGAATGGAATAAATAATTCCAAAACTCCAGTCAAACGCCAGTAATCCATTGCGGTATTTTTCAGGGAAAAGTGCATTTTTAGCATAGATCAAATTAGTAGGAGATCCCTGGCCGATATTTACAATAGCAGGAAGATTATCCGGGTTTTGAGGCGTCCATTTGCTGTTACCTGTGCGCCATCCAAATTCACTTCCGCTTGTTACATGACAAATGCGGGTGGGGCGATACCAGGGCATGCCAAAATCCCATTCCATATCCGAATCATAAGTAAACATATCGCCCTGATCGTTAAAGGCAATATCAAATGGATTTCGATAACCGGCACTGATCAATTCCCAACGGGTACCTGTAGAATCCACATTTGCAATCCAGCCGCCGGGAGCATGCCGGTCATTGGCATGGCCATTCGGATCTTTTATTAATGGAAATAAATTGTCCTGGTCCCAAACAGCAGGAAGCCGGTAAGCATCCATTTTGGGCATATTGGTATGATTGCCGGCGATCACATAAATGGATTGTTTATCCGGCGCCAGCACTACACTGTGCGGGCCATGTTCGCCTTCCCCTTCCAATGCTTTCAACAAAGTGATCTTATCGAACTGGTCATCTCCATCGGTATCCTGCAAACGGTAAAGTCCGCTACCATTGGGGAAATCATCATTAGGATTGTGATTTACCATCACATAAAGACTATTAAAAGCCCACAATAATCCCTGGGCACATCCCATAGTTACTTTCGGTTTTGTAGTATCCCTGCCCTGAATATTGTTCTGGTCAAAATTCAGTTTTTCAATTTTTGGTTTTAAGGAGTCCGCCCCTATTGGAGCCAGGGTCAGCCGGTACAATCCTCCATACTGATCAGAAACGATCAATCTTCCTTTATCATCAAAGGCCATGGATACCCAGGAGCCCTGGTCATTATCACCGGGGCTGTATAAATGTTCTGCCTCAAATCCTGCAGGCAATTTGAGTTTATCCACTTTGGGATTTTCTATTTTTTTTGATTTGGATTCTTTACAGGAAACCCCTGCCAAAAGAAAAAGCGCCAATAGAAATTTTAACGACGAAAACCGGTTAAAGCTCATAAACAATTGATTTTTTAGAATGATTTTATAAAACAATCTCCCTGATGTTTTCGTTTGTTACTCACTTCTTCAATTAGAACCAGGGACAATCTGATATAAAAATTTTCAATTTAATGATAAATAGTTAATCTGTTGATTTTTATTATATAAAAAAGAAATTCTTTAGGGTTAATTAATTTTTAAAAAGATTAAAATTGTCAATGTGTCCAAATCTTTAAAAAATCAGGACACATTGATTAATGGTAATTATGGTTTAAATCAATAGCCTGGATTTTGTACCAGTTTATTATTTTTATTCATCTCATCTCTGCTAATCGGGAAGAAGTACGCTTTTTCCACCCAAACACCAGTTTGAATTTGCACAGGTGTAATTGTTGGAATAGTTGCAGTAGTCTTATCTGGATTGAGTTTATATACCACACTAACTCCATGAACAGGATGATATGCTTCTGGCCCAATTAACCATCTCCGAACATCAAAAAAGCGTTGATCTTCATATGCCATTTCTACCCGCCTTTCATTGCGGTAACGAGCCTTTAAAGCGGCGCCTGACTCAGTGATTAAAGGCATTCCAGCTCTTGTCCTGATCTTATTTAGGTAGGTGCGAGCTTCTTCTTCTTCACCCAATTCGATGCATGCTTCAGCATAATTCAATAATATTTCACCATATCGGAAATAGCGCCAGGTAAGATCCTGCAAAGAAGCCTGAATATCTACATTCGGATCTAAAAATTTATGCATAATAGCTCCGGTAGTATTATTATTCCAGGAATTTGCAACACTATTACGTGAATCCAGGCCATACACATATTCAATTTTGTTTGTTGAACTATTCCATTTTTCCCAGGTTCCAACCTGTAAAACACCCAGCGGATCAATTCCAATTAAATCACCAGGACGTTGTCTCCATTTTGCTCCTTCATAAAGGATTGAGCCACTTAAGCGAGGATCACGATCCTTGTAAGGCTGTAAAGCATGGGCCGGGTTATTCCTATCAAACTTAGTTCCATCAGCCATTTCATAGGACTCTACTAATTCATTAATTGCACCAACACCACCATTACCCCACCATCCATTCGGAGAAACATCCCATCCATTCACTCCCCTTCCTATTGAAGCTGCAAAATAGCGGACAAAAATATCCTCTTCACTATGTCTTGAAGTAAAAAGATTGCTATAATTATCGGCAGGTGAATCTGTAGGACCAGGTACCGCTTTATACAGATTATATATTCCCATATCAATTACAGCTTTCGCTGCATTCTTAGCAGCTTTCCAACGTTCTGCCCTGTTCCCATCCGCATAAACCAATAATTCCGGATTAGAAAATCCAGAAAATTTATTTGTATTATGCAAGTCACTGGCTGCATATAAAAGCGCTCTTGATTTAAGTGCTAAGGCTGCACCTTTTGTTGCACGACCATTATTTGAACCCGTATTAATCTGTGGTAACAAACCAGCAGCTTTATCGCATTCTTCTGCAATAAATTTTATACAATCCGCATATGAATCGCGAGTTGCGGAAAAATCATCACTTAAACCATAGGCTGTTGTAATTAAGGGAACTCCTCCATAATAACTAACGAGCATGTGGTAATTCCAGGCTCTTAAAAAGGTAACTTCCCCTACCATCCTATCTTTTTGTATCTTACCGTCAATCAAAGTAGTTGAAGAAGGGATTTTGTCTATGTTTTCCAAGAATATATTACAGGCGCGGATAGTTGCATATCTTCCCCCCCAATCACCCCACCAGGCATTATCAGGTGTTATTAACCCATTATTTATGTCAAAGTTAGCATCATCACGACTGCGCGATTCATCTACATCTCCGGCCGTCATTGCCCAACCCCAGGGAAGTCTGTTGTATAGATTATTAATATAGCTTTCTGCCAAAGCAGGATCTGTCCAAACATCTGTTTCCGGAAATTCGGTTAATGGCTTTGTATCCAGAAAACTTTTATTACAGGATGATACAAGGAATAAAAAGAATAAGAATATTGTTGATTTATATGATAGTTTTTTCATTGCTTCCTAATTTTAAAAAGTTACTGTTATACCGAAATTCATCGTTTTGTTTAAAGGATAAACCTGGCTGTTTACCCAAATTGAACCAGGAGCATCATCCGGCGACTCGGGATCAAAATCTTTCATTGAAGTAAAGGTTAAGAAGTTCTGGCCAGTTACATAAACCCTTAGTGATTCTAATCCTATCTTTTTGCTAATTTTATTTGGTACATTATAACCGATTTCAACGTTTTTCAACCTTAAGTAATCACTGCTTCTTACCCAATAAGTGTTGTTTGGCTCACCATCTGTACTCCAATATTCCAGGCTCCGATTCCAGGTTCTTGGATGTGTGCTACTCGGATTATCTACAGTCCATCGATCCTTAACATCATTTACAAGAAAGTTACCGGCCTCACCAGAGAATGTTCTGTAAGATCTTTCAGCTCCAGCTGCCCCCTGAAAGAAAACGGAAGCATAAAAATTTTTATATCCCAAATCCAGATTGAAGCCACCTGTAAATGTTGGGATACTTGTTTTCTTACTTCTAACTCTATCCAAACCATCAATTATTCCATCTCCATTGACATCTTCAAATATAATATCTCCCGGACGTGCTCCAGACCAATGAGGGTAATTATCTACTGCTTTCTGATCTCTAAATACGCCGATTGCCTGGTAATACATCCTTGCATTCATTGGATTGCCGGTAGATTTTTGGTATTCGGGCACTCCGGGTGTTTCGTCCCAATATTTTATCTTATTTTGGGAATAGGCTCCATTAACAGAAACCTGGTATCTGAAGTCACCGATTTGATTATTGTACCCAATCTGTAATTCGAAGCCTTTGTTAACAACTTCTCCAATATTTTCCCTTGGCAAACTTAAACCTGTAGAAGAAGGAACGGAAGCATTTTTCCACCACAAAATATTTGTGCGAAGATTATTAAAATAATCTGCCGTTATAGTAAGCTTTCCATTAAATAGCTGAGCATCAAAACCAATATTGGATTGATTTGCTACTTCCCATGTAATATTAGGATTTGGAATACGAAGTGCTGACATAGTTTTCTGCGCTTCATTCTCATTGAAAACATAAGTACCATTATATCCATACGTAGTAAGAAACTGGTAGGGTTCAATACGGTCATTACCTGTTTTACCCCATGATCCACGAATCTTTAAATCGTTGACAAAAGCTACATTATCTTTCCAGAAATCTTCTTCAGATACTCTCCAACCTAAAGAAACTCCGGGAAAGAATCCAAATCTTGAGGCTTCTGGGAATATATAAGAACCGTCATAACGCCATACAAATTCTGCGAGATATTTTGACTTGAAAGAATAGTTGACACGTCCAAAATAATTTAAACGGGCATCACTGCTTGCGGCACCACTATTATCTTTTAGCAAATCACCTCCCGCAAACATCTGATCAAGAGCTGTAGAAGTAAAATATCTTCTAAATGCCGAAAACCCCATTGAATTACCTGTAATCCTTTCTGTGCCCACCAATACTTTTATGCTGTGATTATCTGCAATGGTGCGTTCATAATTAACAAGTGCATTGAGCGTAGTTCTGCTAGCGTCGTTCATCCACTGATTCAGTCTTGGCTCAGCAAATCCTCTTTTCCCCGCTACAAGGATGGGTTCATTGTTTGCATCATAAGACGTACCATCCCAAGAATACAAATACCACGGCTTTTGAAAGCGCTTACGATTTTGAAAATTCTTATCAATTGAAGCATTACCAGTAATTGATAACCCTTTTACCCAGGGAATCGTAATATCCAATTTCATATTACTTTCCATAATATATCTTTTGTCTTTGTCATAACCGGTAGCATCGGTTACTATTACTGTCGGATTAGCGCCATATTCCACATCGGGACCGGGCAGACCATTAGGCCATCTCGCCGGCAAATAGGGATATGCCCGGTTCATGGCCCAATAAATATTTAGAGCTTCTTCTCCGACCACACCTGAATAATTTCTGGTTTCCTGACGACCTGACAAATCAAAACTCAAGCGAATATTATCAGAAATTTTTGCGTCTAAATTACTTCTGAAATCAGCTTGTGAGTAATTGGTAGCACTGTTCCTATAAATCCCATCCTGGAAGTTTGAACCTACTGATACAAAATACCTTATTCTTTCTGTTCCTCCGTTCAGAGTAATATTCCCATATCGCTGAGGAGACCATGGTTTGATCGTTTCTTTAAACCAATCTGTATTTGGATACTTCCAGGGATCAGAACCATCCCGGTATTTTTGAATATCTTCTTCAGTATATCTTGCAGGTTGACCCGCATAAGATTTAATTTCATTGATCAATTGTGCATAAGTAGCAGCATCGGCCATTTTTGGAAGTACCGTTGGCCCATTCCATGCCTGATTTAAAGTAACCTGTATTTGAGGAACCCCCAATGCGCCACGCTTGGTCGTAATAAGTATAACTCCATTTGCGGCCTGAGCTCCATAAATGGCCGCAGATGCATCTTTCAGGACTGTAACAGATTCGATTGTCGCAGGATCCAGACGATCCAAACTCCTATTTGAAATCCCATCAACTACAATAAGTGGAGAATTATCTCCCAAGGTATTTGAACCTCTGATTCTAAGCATTGAGGCGTCATTCCCCGGCTCACCTGTTCTGGTAACGGCTACCAATCCAGGTAAACGCCCAGCCATTGCATTCGAGAAATTTGGCGAAGGCGATTTCTGTAAAACATCACCTTTTATAGAAGCTACTGAACCTGTCAATGTCGCTTTTTTAGTGGTACCATAACCTACTACAACAACTTCGCCTAAAGATTCAGAATTTTCTGCCAACACGAGATCAATCGTTGTACGATTGTTTACATTGATGGTTTGAGAAATATAACCGACAGAAGAAAAAACAAGAACCGCATTACCAGGAACGCTGATACTATAATTTCCCTGTTCATTGGTGATTGCTCCTATGGTCGTGCCTTTCAATTCAACGGAAACTCCCGATAAAGGCTCATTAGTTTGTGTGCTTATTTTTCCGCTGACAGTTATTTTTTCCTGAGCAAATCCGAAAAGGCTGAATGCACAAAGCAGGCTAAAAAGAAACAATCTTTTTAGCCGCTGCAGGCGGCGTACTTTTTTTTCTAACATGGCAAAGCAATTTTTTTTTGGTTTTAAGAATGATACAAAATGGGAATCAGATTTTTAGATCTTTTTTAATGAAAAGCAATTTAGATATTAGCTTTTTATTAACCATCCTGTGGTGTCATGTACCATCCTGTAGTGTCCTGCCCGAAATAAAAGATTGTCCTTCCTGATTATTGTTTCAGAATTGTTGCATAGCCAGATGAATTATTATGGCTAGTATTGAATGATGAATTTTAAAAAGAATATTAAGGGGTAAGACTTTGAAAAAAACACGATGCCATTGAGGAAGGGTGCTTTCAAGCAAGGGTGTATGTTTCAGTATAGGCAAAGCAGAAATATTGCGGCACTTGCCGTTTATACGGATTAAACAGAAAAGCATCAATGCATTACATAACAAAATAAAATGCAATTATCTGGCATAAGGCGCCCACGAAAAAGCCAAGATATATTTCTGCATTCGTATGATCATTTAAGAGTAACCGGGAACTGCAAACCAACCCGGCAAGAAGGGTAACCATTAATATATCAGCTCCTAAAAATGCCTGGTAAGCATAACAGGTAAGCAATACTGCGGTTAAAAGACCTGCCATTCCCATAGCATGCATACTTATTTTTAAAAAACTATTTAAAATAAGCCCCGGAACGGTGGCGAAAAAAATGCCGAGGTAAAAGAACTTTAATACCAACGGCTGATCCGTGAATTCCCGGCTTAAATACCACATCCACCAATAAAAGATCATGGTGATGATATAAGCGCCAATTCTTTCTCTTTGAGTTTTTAATTGAATGCTGTCAATAAATTTTAAGCGCCACATCAAAAAAACCGAGAAAGCGGGGAAGAAAGCAGTGATCCAAAATACATTTACTTTTCTCATAAACATTCCTAAAGCCGTCATTCCTTCAAATTCTACCGGAAAACGATAGCTTAACCAAAAGAAAAAATAAGTGGGAATAAATAATGGATGCAACAGGTAAGATACAATCCGGGCCGGAATTCTTAAATAAGAGGAAAAAGGATATGGGGGGGATAGATGTTCGGTCATTGATTTGGCAATTTGGGATTAGGATTGGGGATTTCGGATTTAGGAATTAGGAATTGGGAGTTAGGTATGAGCTTATTCACTTTTTAACTTCTTCATTTCTCACTTTTTCACTTCTCACCTTTCACTTTCTCACTTCCTTCCTTTCATCACAATTCTTTGCGCAATCTGGCAACAGAAATATTTAATTGTTCCCTGTATTTCGCAACAGTTCTACGGGCAATATTATATCCTTTTTCCTGAAGCAATTCGGTAAGGCGTTCATCGCTTAAGGGTTTGTGTTTGTCTTCCGCATCAATCATATCGCTCAGGATTTTCTTTACCTCACGCGTACTCACTTCTTCGCCGCTATCCGTGCTTAATGATTCACTAAAGAAAAATTTAAGCCGGTAAGTACCAAATTCGGTTTGAACAAATTTACTGTTGGCCACCCGGCTTACAGTAGAAATGTCGAGGCCGGTGATTTCAGCAATGTCTTTTAAAATCATCGGCTTTAAATTGGTTTCATCGCCGGTCAGGAAAAACTCCTTCTGGTAATTCATGATCGCATCCATAGTGCTGAGCAATGTATGCTGCCTTTGTTTGATCATATCTATAAACCATTTGGCAGAATCAATCTTTTGTTTGATAAAAAGTACCGCTTCCTTCTGACGTTTGTCTTTTTTGGTACCTTTATCATATTCTTTCAGCATATCGCGATAGCCTTCGCTTATACGCAGATCAGGCGCATTTTTTGCATTAAGCGTAAGCTCCAGCTTTCCGGCATTATTGAAAATAAAAAAATCAGGAACGATATAACTTTCTGCTTTATTGATTTCGCCCAAATTGCCGCCCGGCTTGGGATTGAGCCGTATAATGGCATTGATCACATCTTTAAGATCTTCATCATTTAATCCTAAACCTCTTTGAATTTTTTCGTAATGTTTTTTCGTAAATTCTTCAAAATACTTTTCCAATACCTGTACAGCAATCGAAACATCCCTGCTTCCATTTTGTTGGCGGTACAGTTGCAATAAAAGGCATTCCTGTAAATCCCTTGCACAAATGCCGGGCGGATCAAAATGCTGCACTTTTTTAATGATCGCTTCAATTTCATCTTCGGATGCAATCACATTTTGCCTGAATGCGAGATCGTCGGCAATGGAAGAAAGCTCGCGACGCAGGTAACCATCGTCATCAATACTACCAACAATTTGCTCAGCAATTTTATAATCTTTTTCATCAAGGGAAAGCATTCCCAATTGAGCAAGCAAAGTTTCATGAAAGCTGCTTTCTATTTTAAAAGGCATCACCCTTTTTTCATCCAACTCCGGATAATTGTCATCCCGTAATTTATAATCAGCCACATCATCATCGCCATCCATTACATAATCGCTGATATCAATATTCTCATATTCATCTGTACTTCCTTCATTATCATACTCTTCCTCTGTACTAAATTCCTCCAATCCATCATCTTTAAAGTTATCGTCATCCGTATCATCACCTGCATCCAAAGCCGGATTCTCCTCAAGTTCTTCTTTAATACGCTCTTCCAAATGGGCAGTGGGTATTTGCAGCAGTTTCATAAGCTGAATCTGCTGAGGTGATAGTTTTTGTAATAGCTTCTGTTGTAAAGTTTGACTAAGTGCCATTCATTTTATACTTAAAACCAAATAATAAATAATAGAATACAAAATTACTTCTAAATGGTAAATGTACAACCATTGTCTCTATGGATTCCAAATCACATATTGCGCATATGTTAAAAGCGGGCGGGTCGGTTTTTCAAAATGTTAAAAAAAATATCTTTTTCCCACAGCATTATTCCAAGTATTATGTTTGAAAAACGGAGGTTTTGATATTTTAGCGAATAGGGTAATATAAGCAACTTTTTTATACGGTTAACTTTTTTTCATTTTCCGCATGAATTTCTGGATACATGAATTTCCTTAGATAATTAACATGTTAGTGAAAAGAAATTTTCCTGCTTATTATTTCATGTTTGTATTTTTTGCTTTTTAACAGGTCTGCATAATATCATTTCTTTTATTTTTAATGATTGGCCTTATCGAACTTCGTTTGGCAATAAATAATTACCGGAGTTGGTTATAAAGATTATCATGGCCGATTTTTATGATTTGAAAATTGGAGAAAAACATAAAAATTTAATCTAATATTAATTGCCCGTTTAATCCCTTTAAAAGTTATTTGCATCCAAATATTTATTTTATTAAACCTCTTTATAATATATTAAAACAAAAACGCTTTCTAATAATAGTTAGTATATCCGTAATAATGGTCCTTATTACGGCTATCTTTTTTTGGATCACCTACACATCCCTTCCTAAAACAAAAGATATTTCCCGGTCTATAGATAACCTCAGTCATTTAAATAATGCATTAAAATTAATAAACAGGAATGATTTTGGAAATTTAGAAAAACCTAATGACTCGTATAAAACATACCAAAAGATAGATAAGGAACTTCGTCCATTGATGCATCCCGACAGTTTTTACAAAATGCAGCCAGAGCATGCCCGGGATTTGGTTGAATTGAAAAATCTTCTTGATACGGATAACATTTCTCGTGAACAGACCAACGATTCCTCGCTGCTACAAATGAATCCTGTTTTAAGTGAAAAATACCAGAGGCAGGAAAATATCAGGATAAAAATTGAGGCTTTATATAATTCCGAAATTCAAAAATTAAATTTCCTGAACCAGGAGCAAACAGGAACTTATAAAAAAATCATCAAGCTGTTGATTGCATGTTTTATAATCTGTGTGATTTTGATGGTTATTTTGTGTTTGATATTAATGAAAAATTTCGTTTTACGAAACAGCATCGAAAAGCAGTTGCTGTCCGCAAAAAACAAGGCCCAGGAAGTCAGCCATGCGAAAACACAGTTGATCAATTCCATGAGTCATGAACTAAGAAATCCGGTAAATGGTATTATCGGCATGGCAGCCCTGCTAATGCAAACAAATTTAAATAGTGAACAAAAAAAGTTTGCCAATAATATACACCGAAGCACAGTAGCCCTGCTGGCAGTAGTAAATGATGTAATAGATTTTTCTAAAATAGAATCAGGAACGCTGAAACTGGAAAATACCCCATTTGTATTAAAGGATTGCATTAAAGAAGTTTTTTCAATTATTGGCTGGGGAATAAAGGAGATAAATCTGACCTATCATATTGATGAAAAAATTCCGGTTCTTATTATTGGAGATACCAGCAGGTTGCGCCAGGTACTTATTAATTTGATAGGAAGCGCAATAAAATATACGGCAAAGGGCTATATTCATTTAAGTGTAACAAGCCTTGCCGATAAAGCAGATACTTTAACGCTTGAATTTCAAATAGAAGATTCCGGCACTACATGGACAAAAAATGGCACTGAACCTGCTGCGCCCTTTCAAACGCAAGCGTTTGATTATACCAAAGCCAATGGATACGGGCTCGGCTTATCCATTGCCGCACGCATAGTGGCACTAATGGGCGGTGGAATAAAGGTTGAAAGCTTTGCGGACAAAGGCATTGTTTTTAACTTTTCAATTATTGTTAAAAAAGTTGCGCCTGATGCTCAAATCCAGTTAAAAACAAAACCATTTAATAATCGTCCGGATACTCAGTTAAGTAAAAAAATACCACTTAAAATACTGGTCGTGGATGATCATGAAATGAACCAGCTTTTATTGTCTTCAATTTTAATGATGATGGGGTATAACTGCACCATCGCCCGCAATGGTTCGGAAGCTGTAGCACGGGCAATTGAGGAGAAATATGACCTCATTTTTATGGACATTTATATGCCTGTTATGGACGGACTGGAAGCCACCCGCGCTATCAGGCACTACTATCTTAAGGAAAATGATCCGATAATTGTAGCTATCACCGCCAATGCTTTACTGGAAGAAAAGGAAAATGGCCTTCAGGCAGGTATGAATGACTTTGTAATCAAACCTTACCAGGTGGCAGATATTCAACAGACAATTATAAAATGGGGGAAGCCCGAGCCGGCAAACCATTTAGACTCCGAAAGCAATCCATAATAATTGAGTAGAACGATTTAATACAATCGGAGTCCGCAATCATGTAGCAATTTAACCTTTTGGGAAATGAGCCTTCAGCATGTCCGGCAGCCACTCAACGTCATTGCGACGTTAGGAAGCAATCTAAGAGTTTGAATTAAAACGACTCATATAAAAGACCACAAATTGCTTCAAAAATACCAGACACAAAACCTACGCTATTTTTTCGCAATGACGTAGCGATTTTTTTAAATTTTTCTTCGCAAAATAGTTTCAAATTTTCAACAACCATGCAGCCACTCAACGTCATTGCGACGTTAGGAAGCAATCTGCTGACATGAAATAAAACGCTTTATTTAAAAACGACAGATTGCTTCAAAAATGCCAGACACGAAACCCACGCTATTTTTTCGCAATGATGTAGCGATTGCTTTAAATTTTCTTCGCAAAATCGTCTCCGAGTTTCCAGCAACCATGCAGCCACTCAACGTCATTGCGACGTGAGGAAGCAATCTGCTAACATGAATTAAAACGCTTCAATTAAAGACAGGATTACTTCAAAAATGCCAGACACAAAACCCACGCTATTTTTTCGCAATGACGTAACGATTGCTTTGAAATTCTCTTCGTAAAATAGCTTCAAAATTTTCAACAACCATGCAACCACTCAACGTCATTGCTAACGTTAGGAAGCAATCTAAGAGTTTGAATTAAAAGTTTCATTTACAATACACAGATTGCTTCAAAAATCGTACGCACAAGACCCAGGCTATTTTTTCGCAATGACGTAGCGATTGCTTTAAATTTTCTTCGCAAAATCGTCTCCGAGTTTCCAGCAACCATGCAACCACTCAACGTCATTGCGACGTTAGGAAGCAATCTAAGAGTTTGAATTAAAACGACTCATATAAAAAACCACAGATTGCTTCAAAAATACCAGACACAAAACCCACGCTAGTTTTCGCAATGACGGCCCGAATTTATTGCCCAACTATCAACAATTGCTTGTACTGTGTTTTACCATCACTGAATAAAACCGGATATGTCCCGTTAATCATACTACCTGGCAAATTTAACTTTACCATTCCGTTTCCGCCCGGATGATCAATTGTTTTATTGATCACCAACTGTCCGCTAACACTATAAACCATGACAGAATATCTTCCCGCAGGAATATTATCCAACTTAAGGGTAACGTATTGTGTAGTTGCAGGATTTGGATAAATAGTAAATCCGGGTTTGTTTTGATTTCCAAAAATTACATTGATGACATTCGTATAAGTAACCGAACCATCCCTGTCAACCGCTTTGATGCGATAGAAATTATTTCCCATTTCCGGGTTAGCATCTGGCCAGCTATACTGAACCGGATTACCATTATTTTTAGCCGGCATACTATAAAGTTTACCAAACCTGATTCCATCAACCGATCTTTCCACTTCATAATGATCCACATTTATTTCGACCAGGCTTTTCCATTCGGTCATTACTTTATCAGCTTGCGGATAAGCTTTGAAATCCACCATTTTTACAGGTAAAATAATGGTACCTGCATTTACAACGGAGTACCGCGTAAAATCATTAATACCATTGGCATTTCCTAAAGGATCCTTACTGATGCCTACGGTGTATTGACCAAACAATTCATCCACATTGTTATCAGAACCCGGGAATGATGCCAAAGTAAGTGAATCGGCTCCATTTGCAATACGTGTAAATACATCCCCTTCTTCCTGCACCAATTGCAATGCATTGTAGTCGAAGCCCGATTCCACTTCATTCTGCCCAACGGGATAATTAAATTGATCCCTTTTTGTAAAAAACAATTTCATGGTCAGTTTACTATTGCCTGCATTTTGCGGATTCACATACCAGATGCGTTCTACAACCGGCTTAGGCGTATGCAATATATCCCCGATGTTGATGACTACCGTATAATTATTTACCTCCCCATGATTGTTGAGCATCATACGGTTTGGTGCTGGATCAAGTCCGGGGCCAGCAGGCAGGAATGAAACACCAATTGGGAAATACGTATCCTTTGCACCAAGATTATTTATTCTGAATCCTTTGCTGCCGTCGAGTGTGGTAAGCGGAACTCCGGCTTCATCACAAATGGCAATAAAGCTGTTTTTATAACTATAGTTATGAGCAATCCATGGCATATTAGGCGCAGTTAGCACACCGCCATTATTACTCCAGGTAACCAGGTTGTTATTGGTAACGAATATTCCGGTAGTCATAGTAAGATCATGATCGATTTTAAGATCCCGACCGGCATTCATTACAACCAAATTCTTAATGCCCGCATTGAAAGTTACATTCCAGGCAGGACTGTAATTTAATATATTACCAACAGTGGGAAATGCGGGACTGATCTTATTTCCTGTTGTTGGAACATTGAAGATATAATTTGCACCGGCGTTATAAATTTTTGATCCTTTAACCTGTACATGCCCATCTACACCGTTTGGCATACTTATCATCAAACCACCGCGGTAACCAAAATCAAGGCTTACACTACCTGAAGCAGTGGCAGCTACATTTAGCCTTACGGTTTTCGGGTTCAATGGATCTATATAATCAACAGCGGCATTGGCGGGAATGCCGGCGCCGGTAACCTGCATGCCTATTTTAATAGCAGAAGTTATAATATTTGAAATAATATTTGAGCCTGCAGTAGCAGTACCGGTAAGAGTAATGCTTGTAAGTCCATTCAAAGTAAATAATCCACCAATATTATTCGGCCCTGTTATTGTTTTACCATTAAAATCAAGCCATCCGTTTACAGTTGCAATACCCGCGGTATTGCTTACACTTACATTAGAGCTTAATTGAACTCCGGCATTTGAATAGTTATTAAACACTATATTTCTCGGACCGCTTGTTGCCGGTAACTCTTTAGAAGCATCTGTTACCTGCAAAGCATTACCGGCATAAATCAATGTTACATTAGGACCATATACAATTTTTCCAGAGCCAACAAGTGTTATATTGGCACTGGACGGAACAAGGGTAAAATTACCATTAATGGTAAGCGTTGCTCCGTTTTCAACGCGTAAAAAACCGCTGGATAAAGTAACATTATTTAAAACCTGGTTCTTTGAAATCTTTAAAGTGCCGCCAATGATATCCACATTATTGTTGTCAGGAATAGTTGTTCCATTAGTCCGGTTCAATTCGAGGGTACCGTTTTTCACCTGGGTTAGCCCGGTATAGGTATTCGGCCCTGAAAGAGTTAAAGTGCCGGCGCCATCTTTTATCAGATTGGCATCATCTCCTGTTATGTATGCCAGTAATGAGGTTGTGGTAGCATTATAGTTTCCAAATGTGGTATTGGTTGCCTGATTAATGGTTAAGCTGTGCCCATCGGCCAAATTGATAACCTGGGAGTAAGAACCGGAAGTATTGGTCCAAACAGAAGATAATGAAGCAATTGTTTGAGCGGAATTATCAAGGTTTAAAGTAGTACTGTATCCATTGGATCCGCCAGACTCCAGATACCTGGTTGCCTGATGCATAACCAGGGGGCCGCTGCCAAGGTTGGATCCCTTATTGACAATCAATGTACCCATTTTTATTCTGGTAGAATCCTGGTAGGAATTAAAAAATCCTGAACCATTCTGCGCATTTAATATCAGAATACCTACACCTGTTTTTTCAAGGCCCCCGGTACCGCTAACCGTACCATTCAATTGAAAAGAAGCTCTTGAGGCTGAAGATTCATTTGTTGCCCCTACCATGGAACCTATTGAAGCCAACCGGGAATTTGGAACCGGATTTACAATAAGATTACTAAATAAAACAGTTGATCCATAAGAGAAATTAAAAAAATCAAGTGCGGAAGGCCATCTTAAATCGGGGCCCAAACCAGACAGCCTGATAGTAGTGGGCGCATAACTGATACTGGCATTGCCGGCATTTGTTAACTGAAGTGCCAGTTTGCTAAAGTTATTTACGGTGATATCCCCCCTGGTAAGACAGGTGGAAGTATTGGTTACAATCCATCCGGCATCTTTTCCGGCAGCATCGCCAATAATCCAGTTGCCCGTCATGGCACTACTGGATGAATTAAAACACAATTCTGCGGCATGGTTGCTTCCATTGCCCCCTCCAAGGAATGTGGTTGAAAAACCATTATCATTAATTGTTCCTGCGGCCTGTAGCACACCGGACAAATAATGGCCATAACCGCCTAAATTGATGTTTACATGCGTTCCGGCGCCCCGCAAAATGCTGTTAGATGTGGCAAATCCTTTAAAAACCGTATTTCCGGTATAAGTTGTAGTTCCAAATGCGATATAATTTTGGCTGCCATTATCATATGTTCCGGTTGTAAACGAGGAGGAGCCACCGTCATCAATGGTTAACTGACCACTTACAGACAATGGAGTTGCATTTGCCGCATTGAAAGTGCCGGTATTAATAGTAGGATTTACAGCCAACCATCCTGTTCTTGCAGTTTGATACAAACTAACAGTAGAATTCCCCGTAGAGGTAAAAGCAGTCAAATCATTTAAAGATGCATTTGCCCCCGAACTGGCTGCAATAGTCAATTTGCCATTATTCAGAACAATATCATTTCCATTCAAATAATTTAAGGGGTTTGATGTACCACTGGTTTTTGTGCCAAGGGTCAATTCTCCGGCATTTACATTTACAGGCCCGCTAAATGTATTTGCAAATGGACTTTGAATCGCCAATTCTCCATTTCCGATCTTGGTCAATCCATTTAATCCATAAAAAACAGCATTATTATTGGCCGCGCCAATAGTTGTAGTTCTGGATGCTATGTCAACAATAGCTGGTGATGAAAGATAAATACCGTATGTAGAAGCATTTGAATTAATGGTGTATGCCAATCCTGCACCACCTTTATTATTATTTATCCGCTGTGCACTTACAGCCTGACCCACCGACATGGTTCCTGCAGCACCTTCCAGGTTGGCAATGCCATTTACGATCCAGACATTTTGATTATATGGGCCTCCAGTGACACGGGACCAGATTTGCAAGGTGTTGTTCCAGGTATTCGTTCCACTCCAATACACACTTACAAAAGGAACTATTGTATGCACATTGCTTGCAACAGCAGGATTGGTTCCAAGCACATCCACCACAGCGGTGCTGGTAAAAATAAAGTTTGTCCGGTTTGTGGGAGTAATGCTAAGCGTCCTTGTGGCCGTAGCGCCACCAGAAATATCCACTGTCAACAACAGGAATCCGTCTGAACCGGAGGGAATGGACAAAAAGCTACCGCTTGTGAAAGTTAATGTTTCTCCCGAAACAACGCCGGATGATGCAATGGTACCCACAAGTGTAGCGCCGGTTAAACTATTAGTATTATTCTGATACAAATTAAAATTGATCACATCTCCGGCCCCACGGTAGGTGCCGGCGGTTGTAAGTGTAATTGAATTGGGAGTAATGTCTGAATTACCAGCGGCTATCCTATAAGAAGCAATCAAATTGCCACCACTTCCTACTGCCATATTTGCTGGCGCCGGATGAACGGTGTAAATGGTAGCCGTAGGTCCAACAATGGTTTGCAAATTACTTTGCGCCAAAGGATTCGTGCCCAGTTTCACTACACGTCCGCCATCAGAACTGATAAAATCAAATTGAGCATTATTAACGGATGCTATACGTACCTGCCTTCCTAAGACTGCTGGCGGACTCACATCTGTAGTAAGAATTAGGAAACTGGTTCCTGAGTTAGGTATGTTATCAAAGCCTGAATTGAATGCTAATACAGCTCCTGATGCCAGTGCAGAAGCATTAATGGTCCCTACCAGGGTAGCGCCTGCTAAGGTATTGGCCGAATTTTGATACAATTTAAAATTTGCCAGATCCCCCACAGCAAAGCTTCCTGCTGTGGTTAAAGAAACGCTTGTAGGATTCACATTAACGGCTGAGTTGGAAACATCCAGTTGATAAACCGCTACCGGATTGTCAGCGCTTCCCCTTGAAATATTTCCAGTTGGCGGATGCACGGTCGCTATCCTTACCCTTGGTCCTGAAATAGTCTGGTAATTGCTGTTACCGCCCGGATTGGGAGACCCCTGAACAAGATTTACAGGATCACCATTTGGATCAGTGAAATCAAAAGCACTAATTCCTGTTGTTGAGATCCTAACATTGTTGCCATCTATGGCGGAAGTTGGCACATCGGCCGTAATTATTAAATAATTGGTTTCTCCTGCTGCCATGGTTGCACCAGTTCCCGTTATTGCAATAGTAGCTCCGGAGGCTGTTGCTGTAAATGTTCCTATAAGGGTAGGCGCTCCAAGCAAATTATTTGTAACATTCTGGTATAAACTAAATTGGCTTATATCAGTTCCAGCCAGGTAAGTTCCTGCGGTTGTAAAGCTGATGCCGTTTGGTGTGGCAGCTCCAAATGCAGCCACTATCTTAAATGAAGCAATGGGATTATCAATGGTGTTTTGACTGATGGTTCCTGTTGCAGGATGTGCCGCACTAATGGTAACCTGGGATCCCTGTATTGTCTGCCTGTTACCCGCCGGCACCGGATCCGCACCTGCAATCATCAGGCTACCATTAAATGGCCCGGAACTGTTGAAGCTAAATTGTGTAAATGGCGTGTTTGTGATGGAAACATAACGGTTGACAGTAGCGTTGTAATCCACATCCGCCGTTACAATGAGGTAGCTGGTTCCACCGGAAGGAATGGTGGTAAAATTAGCACTAAAACCGCTAAAGTTTAAAACCATTGGCTGTCCTGTAATTACCGTAATTGTGCCTATTAAAACAGGCGTCCCATTCAGATCGTTTGTTGCATTCTGATAAAGACTGAAAGCGGTAATATCATTTGTTGTGTAAGTTCCAGCTGTGGTTACGCTGAAAGCCGTTGGAGTAATATTGGTATTGGCGGCATCCAGTTTATAGGATGCAACCGGATTATCGGTACTTGCCAGCGCCATTCCTCCTGCAGGTGGATGCGCCTCCGTGATGGTAACTCTTGGCCCACGGATAGTTTTTCCTGGATTAGTTGGCGATCCGGGAGTGCCTGTAACAAGCACCGGGGCAGTGCTGGTAAAGACAAAGGCACTGGTTGGCGGACTGGTAATGTTCACCGTTTTGCCATCCAGCGCCGTATTGGGAATATCCGCCGTTAAGATAAAATAGCTGGTACCATTTAGCGCAATTGGAGTTCCCGTAAAGGTGAAATTAAGTTGTGTCCCCGATGCGGTAGCAATTGCGGTTCCCAGTAATACTGGCGCTCCACCCAAATTAGCCGCACTGTTTTGGTACAATCTAAACTGACTTACATCCGACCCCGCCGTATAAGTACCCGAAGTGGTAAGTGTAAGTCCCGTTGGAGTTGCGGCAACATAGGAATCCACCATTTTGAAAATAGCAAGAATGTTATTATTTGTATTTTGATCTATAGTGCCCGGCGCAGGATGACTGCCGGAGATTACAATCTGAGGCCCGCGAATCGTTTGTGTATTCCCGGTTACAGTAATTCCGGTTACAGCCACACCCGCAGTTGTATTCGCTGCTGTCAGACTGCCAATGAATGTGCGGTTTTGCGTGGCATTGATACTCACATCGGCTATCAATAAATACTTCCGGGCAGAACTTATACTGGCTTGGCCGGTAATGGCAAAATTCATAGTTGTGGCCCATGGAATGCCCGCACCTGAAATACTGATCTCTGATCCATCCATTATTCCGTTTCCATTGGCATCATATACGATCCGGAAATTGGAAAGATCACTTGCATTGGCTGTGCCGGCACCGCCTATTCTTAAAGCTGTTAAATCGAAAGTTGAAGAACATCCATTTGGTGCTAACTGGAAACCGAATACTTCCACATCAGTTGTACCCGTCAAAATGTCTCCTGTGGGTGGTGTGGTTGTTTTCGTTAAAGTAAACGAAGGTGCTGTTTGGGTTAAGCGGATATTGAAACCGGAGGGTGTTCCACTAAAGGCATACACCCTTACATAATAGGTTATTCCACTGGTAAGATTTACATCTGTGAATACAGCCTGGGTTGTACCACTGGCAGTAGAAGTGGTTACCGATGTTAAATTCGTACATGATCCACTGTACAAAGTAGCCCTTACCTGGCTAGTGCTAAAGCCAGCTATTGTAATTGTATGCGTAAATGAACAATCTGGTGTAAACTTGTACCAAACATCGTTCAAATTTGAAGGATTCAGTGTGGGAGGTGCAGAGTAAGTTGCATTTGTGAGTATTCCCTGTATTGCCGGATCATCGACAACTAATTCAATGGCATCTGCACATAGATCATTAACGGGCCTTACAGTCAGCCTTGCACTGTTGCTTGTAAGCGTGCATCCGGTACTGGTAGTAATGATACATCTATAAAAATAGTTGGATGAAACCGTAGAGGTTTCATCCGGTAATACGGATAGAATACTGGTAGTTTCATTGGAATAACTAAATCCGGCGGGAGTTCCATCGGCAACATTGATCCAGCCGGTAGTTCCATTCGCGCTGTATTGCCATTGATACCCCGTGGCAGATCCGGCCGTGGCTGCTGCTGTGAAGTTAACACTTCCACCACCGGCGCTTATTGACTGATCTGTTGGCTGGGTAGTAATGGCATTAACAGTAATCAACTGTGTTACAGTATTATTGCCACAGGTATTTGTTGCCCTTAACGTTAAAGTACCGGTTGTTGCATTCGAGCCAAAAGTTGCTGTGGTAGGATTACTGGTTGTGGTAGCGAAAGTTACTCCTGTACCACCGGTATAACTCCAGGTGTAGGTTGGGGCAGGTGACCCCGTATAGGTAACTGTATATTTATCCGAACCGGGAGCACAAATATTAAAATCTCCTGAAGCGGATGTAATAACCGGAAGAGGAGCGCTGTTCACCGTTAAAGTAGCGGCGCCATTGGTAGTTGGAGCACCGCAATCTCCCGTAACAATGGCCCTATATCTGTATCCGGTCATTGACGCCGGCACATTAGTAAGATTAAGTGTTTTAGTTGTTGCATTAGAATAAACTCCCCCATTATTCACTGTATTCCATGTCCCCCCGCCGTTTGTACTTTCCTGCCATTCATAACTAAGATTTACACCAGTAGCATTTACAGTAAATGATGTATTCAAACCAGCGCAAAAGGCCGTTGGGCTTGCAGGCTGAGTGGTTATTATTGTTGTGGGATTAATTATAACTGTAACTGTAACAGGGGCCGCTGCGCAATTTGTAGGTGCAGGCCCTGTTGCATTCATGGTGAAAGTTACCGTTGTTGGTGTGGTGTTGGCATTTGTAAAAGTGCCGCTAATGGCTGCTCCGTCGGATAAATTTGTTCCACTGGTTGCAACCGTTCCGGTTATTCCTGCAGGACTATTTCTTGTCCAGGCATATTTCGCCCCAACAATCCCATTACTATTGTTTATAATGATATTTGAAATTGCAGTTCCGGAACAAATGGTCTGGCTGTTAGGAAGAGCAGAAATTACTGGTGCCTGGTTAATGGTTAAGGTGGCCGAGCCATTGGTGTCTAAAGGCCCGCAAACACTAGTCACCGTGCATTTATATTGGTTGCCGCTAAGTGTTCCTGCCGGATTGGTTATTGTTAATGTAGCGCTCGTAGCTCCGGAATATCCACCACCGTTGCCAACCGGTGTCCAGCTAATTCCTCCATCGGCACTAACCTGCCATTGATAGCTCAGGCTTAAGCCGGTAGCGGTTACTGAAAAAGAAGCATTGGCTCCCTGGCAAATTATTGCGCTGGCCGGCTGACTGGTAATTTTTGTAGAAGGGTTTACAATAATTTTAGCAGTGGCTGTGGTTCCCGTACACCCCATGGCGCTCATTGAATTAACAGTTAAATCCACTGTAGTAGCTGTAGTATTCGTGCTGGTCAAAACTCCCGTAATGGCAGTTCCATCGGCTACATTTGTTCCGCTTGTTGGTACAGATCCTGTTATTCCCGCAGGTGAAGTCCTGGTCCAGGTATAAGTAGTTCCTGCCACACCATTACTGTTTGATAAAATAATATCGGCAATCAAATCACCCGAACAAATAGTTTGCGTTAAAGGTAAAGCAGTGGTTGCAGGCAAAGGGTTAATGGTTATAGTAGCTGCATCAGAAGTTACAATTCCGCAGGAACCTCCCGAAATGAAACATTGATATTGATAGCCATCCATTCCTGCTGTTGGCTTTGTAAGAGTAAGAGTGGTTCCATTGACGCCTGAATATATAGGACCATTGGTAATATTATTCCAGGTAATACCGCCATCCGTACTAAGTTTCCATTGATATGCCAGACCGCCACCACTGGCAATAACGGCAAAGGAAGCATTGGCTCCCTGGCAAATGACAACATTTGTTGGTTGTGCAGTAATAGCTGTTGTTGGGTTTATTACTACCGTTGCTGTAGCCGTAGTACCCGCACAACCATCCGGACTCATGGAATTAATCGTAAAAGTTACAGTTACAGGAATGCTGTTTGAATTGGTAAAAAAACCACTGATGGCTGCTCCGTCCGGAAGCCCTGAACCACTTGCAGGAACGGTTCCTGCGATTCCTGCCGGTGAAGTCCGCGTCCAGCTATAGATGGTTCCTGAAACCCCATTACTATTAGATAACAGTATATCAACGATATCTGCTTCTGAACAAACCGATTGACTGGAAGGCAACCCGGTAGTGGCTGGTTGGGGATTTATCGTTATCGGATAAGAGGATGCAATACTTGAACCACAGGTATTATTAGCCGTAACCTTCAAATCTCCACTTGTTGCGTTAGATGCGAAAGCAATTGTGGGATTCACTGCGGTGCCACCCGTAATGGTTGCACCTGCACCTGAATAGGTCCATGTATAAGATGTGGCACCTGCAACAGTACCAATAGAATAAGCATTGCCGGCACTATTGGCACAAACCGTATTATTTCCCGCAATTGTTCCCGGAACAGCAGGAACATCATTGACAGTAACATTCAAATTCCTTGCCGTGCCATCACCGCAAGCGTTTGAAGGCACAACCTGTAAGGGCTGCACACCCGTGGTGGCGCCCACTTTCACAGTTATGGAATTATTCCCCTGCCCACTTATAATCGTCCAGTCAGCCGGCACTGTCCACGCATACGATATTCCTGCAATATTTGTTACGGTATAAGTTTGATTCGTACCAGCGCAAACAGTAGTGTTACCGGTAATTACTGATGGTTGACCAGGAATGACAGCAAGTGTTATTGTTTTTGTTAATACACTGCTGATACAGCCATTGGCATCGGTAGCGGTTACAGACAAAGTTCCATTGGTTGCGCCAGCCGAAAAGTCTATTGTTGGATTTTCTGTATTTTGATTATTAATGGTAGCGCCGGCACCACTGTAAGACCATAAAAAGCTAACTCCTGCAACCGGGTTTACGGAATAAGGATTACCAGCAGATCCCTTACAGGGCGTGAGCGTTCCCGTAAAACCCGCAGGCAAGGCAGGTTGCGGATTTATTGTAATGGGCAAAACGGAAGGTGTTCCATTATTTCCACAAGCGTTGGCAGATATAACCTGTAAATTTCCACTAGTAGCTGTTGGCGAAAAATTAATGGTGATATTATTAGACCCCTGCCCTGTAATGCTTGCTCCCGTCCCCGAATAAGACCAGGTATAGGAATTCGCTCCGGCAACAGTTGCGATGGAAAAAGCGTTCCCATTTGTACCGCTGCAAAAGACTGTATTTCCATTGATTGTGGCGGGTGTTGGAGGAGGATTGGTTACTGTAATTTTCACAGTATTACTTGTTGCTGATGCACCACCATTGGCGCAGGTAACAATACACCTGAAATCAGTATTCACCGTCATTCCCGGGTATGTAAGCAAGTAGCTGTTCGTTCCGGTATTGCTCCAGGTTGCACCATTATTGGTGGACGCCTGCCATTGATAACTGATACCGGTACCTAATGATTGTACAATAGCTAATTGACCTGGATTGAAGGGACAAACATTGGGTGTAGTGGTAGTAGCCAATCCCGGGACCGGAGTACCGGAGCAGGCTATTTGTTTAATGGTACCATCTATGTCAATACCTGTACTGCCAGGACTTGGGGTATTAACCGCAATTCCCGCGGTTGCAAACGTTCCCCAAAAACCAGAATAACCATTATAAAAATAAAGCCGGAAGTTAAATGTTCCTGTGGTTACATTTTGAAGCGCCGCAATTAAACTTGTATTGATTGTCCATAATGCAATTCGTGCTACTACCCGTAAAATTAAAGGTTGATATTGGCGCTGCATATCCATCGCCACTATATCGCAATTGAACCGTACCTGGACCATAAACATTACTAATTCCGCTGTTAATTCTACCAAGACCAATACGTAATGCCGAAATGGAATAGCTGTATCCCGCATCGGGTGGAGGTATTACAAATTGTATATATTTTGTAAGATCAATTGTATTATTTGTTGGCCAGTTGCTGATATAAAAAACATTAGCTGTATTTTGTTTAGTTGTGGATCACTTCTCGTTAAATCATCCAGATTAAAGTTAGGTGCGGCTGGATTAACCGAACCTGGAATGGTATTAGCAGTTCCGGATGCACCCTGAACATAATAATTACCCAGGCTGCCACGGGTTTGTGCAAGATTTTGACCTGGAACCAGGAAAGCCAAAATTGAAATTAAAATTGGAATTAGTGATGCTTGCAAGTTTTGGGGGGATTTTCAAAGAAACCAGCTTCTTTGCATTAAAGGACCAGGGGAAAAGCTTAATCATAAAAATAGGGAATTATTGCAGCGTAATGTTCTGTTAGCTTGCCACAACAAATTATTACTATTCAAACTATTACATAAACAAGTTTGCTTAAAAAAAAATTATATAAAACTAAAGGAGAGGTTAAAGTGGATTTTTATGAACGTTTATTTCGCGTCATTATACTGATCCCGTCATTTCGCAATGCGACGAGGAAGCAATCTGTGAGCATAATTTAAACGATCCAAAACAAGATTGCTTCAAAAATGCTAATCACAATACCCCGCCTTTTTTTCGCAATGACGTAGCGGATGAACCGTCATTGCGACGAAGGAAGCAATCTGTGAGCATGAATTAAAACACTCCATTTCCAAAGCACAGATTGCTTCAAAAAATGCTCAGCCACAAAGACCATGCAATTTTTTCGCAATGACGTAGCAGATGAACGTCATTGCGACGAAGGAAGCAATCTGTGTCAAATAAATTAAATCGACTCATTTACAAAATACGGATTGCTTTAAAAATGCTAATCACAATACCCACCTTATTTTTTCGCAATGACGTAGCGAATGAACGTCATTGCGACGAAGGAAGCAATCTGTGTCAATGAATTTAATCGACTCATTTCCAAAATACGGATTGCTTCAAAAATGCTAACCACCAATACCCAGTTATTTTTTCGCAACTGACGTAGCGGATGAACGTCATTGCGACGCAGGAAGCAATCTGTGCTATGAAATAATTAATCAAATGAGATGTAAGCTACCAAGTATTAACTACTTTATAAAGATCATTCCATTGAGGATTTAAAGAATCTATCAATAGTAATTTTTGTTTCCTGTTGCCAGCTTTTATTCTTTTTTCTTCTAAAATAGCTTCTTCAATTGTAGGAAAGGATTGATAAAATACAAGAATATTCACATTGTACTTCGCCGTAAAGCTTTGTGAAAACACCTTGTTCTTATGCTGTTGAACCCTGCGCCAATAAATTACCAGTTACACCTGTATACAAAACAGAGTGTAAAGCATTTGTCATAATATAAACAGTACCGCCCCTTTGCATACAAATAAAATTTTATTAAAATGGAAGCGGATTTTATTTCACTACGGAATACCGTCACGTCATTTCGATAAGGAAGCAATCTGTGAAATGAATTTAATCGACTCATTTACAAAAACACAGATTGCTTCAAAAATGCTACGCACAAAGCCACAGCCATTTTTTCGCAATGACGTAGCAGATGAACGTCATTGCCGGAGCAATCTGTTCGCCTTATCCATGACCTAGCGGATAAACCGTCATTGCGACGAAGGAAGCAATCTGTGAGCATCAATTAAAACATTCCTTTGCTAAGCACAGATTGCTTCAAAAAATGCTCACCACAAAGCCATGCACCTTTTTTCGCAATGACGTAGCAGATGAACCGTCATTGCGACGAAGGAAGCAATCTGTGAGCATAAATTAAGACATTCATGTGCTAAGCACAGATTGCTTCAAAAAAAGCCAACGCACAAGACCTGCGACATTTTTTCGCAATGACGTAGTCGCTCAACGTGATTGCTGTAAAAGAAGCAATCTATGAGCATGAATTAAAACGCTCCATTTCCAAAACACAGATTGCTTCAAAAATGCTATCCACCAAGCCTTGCAATTTTTTCGCAATGACGTTGCGGATGAATCATCATTACAAAAACACAGATTGCTCCAAAAATACCATGCACAAAGCCGCGCTATTTTTTCGCAATGACGTAGAAACATCTACACCATGATGACTTTTATTGACCTACTACCAGAAGCTGTTTAAACTGTATTTTGCCATCGCTGAATAAAACAGTGTATGTTCCACTCAAAACATTGCCGGGTAAATTTAATTGAACAGTTCCGTTTCCTCCCGGGTGCTCTACCATTTTATGAATCATCAACTGTCCGCTAACATTATACACCATGACAGAATACCTTCCTGCAGGAATATTAGTCAGCTTCAAACTGACCTTATGTGTATTAACCGGGTTTGGAAATATTGCAAAATCAGGCTTATTGCGATCATCAAAAATCACATTAATGATATTAGTATAACTAACCGAACCATCTTTGTCAATCGCTTTGATGCGATAGAAATTATTTCCGATTACAGGATTGGGATCTTCCAAACTATATTGAACCGGGTTGCCATTATTTTTGGCAACTACATCACCAATCTTCTTAAACAACATTCCATCGGCTGATCTTTCCACTTCATAATGGTCCACATTTATTTCAACCAGGCTCCTCCATTCGGTCTTTACCTTGTCGCCCTGTGGGTAAGCCTTAAAATCAACAATCTTCACCGGTAAAATGACGCCACCCGCATTGATAACAGAAAACCGGGTGAAATAATTAATACCATCCGCATTTCCATTTACATCTTTACTGATGCCAACCGTATATTGACCATAAATTTCATCCACATTGTTTGCAAAACCACCCAAAAACTGTAAAGAATCAGCTCCATTGGCTATCCGTACAAAGATGCTGTCATCTTCCTGCACTAACTGCAGCTTGGTATAATCAAACCCGGACTCCACTTCATTTTGACCCGCAGGATAAATGGCAGGATCGCGTTTAGTAAAATATAAACGCATGGTCACTTTACTATCACCGGCATTTTCAGGAACTACATACCATACCCTTTCTACCACCGGGCTGGGTGTATGTAAAATATCACCGATATTGATTACGGTTGTAAAATTATTGACCGGTCCCTCATTGTTCAGCATCATCCGGTTGGGCGTTGGTGGAAGGCCCGGCCCGACAGGATTGAAAGTTGCAGCCACAGGGAAATAAATATTAGTAGCATCCACATTATTGATACGGAAACCTTTGGTGCCATCAAGGATTGTGAGTGGAGTACCGGCATTATCACAGATAGCAATAAAACTATTGGCATAACTATTATTATGGGCTACCCAGGGTGTATTTGGCGAAGTAAGAACGCCGCCATTATTATCCCATGTAATAAGGTTGTTGTTGGTAACAAAAATTCCGGTATTTAAAGTAAGGTCGTTATTTATTTTAAGATCATGACCTGCGCCCATAATTACCCTGTTATTAATACCGGCATTGAAAGTTACATTCCATGCAGGACTGTAATTCAATATACCTGTGGTTGGGAATGCAGGATATATCTGGTTGCCTGTGGTTGGAGTATTGAAAATATAATTGGCGCCCGCATTATAGGTTTTTGTACTGCTTACCTGCACATGCGCATCAATACCGCCAGGCAGGTTTACTTTCAAACCACCGCGCGAACCGGCGGTAAAATCCGCATCTGTTCCAATAGCGGTTGCAGCGGTATTAAGCGTAATATTGTTTGCGTTAAGAGGATCAATATAAATAATAAAGCTGCTATTGGGGATCCCCGGACCTGTAACGGGCATACCAATAGTAACCGTTCCAATGGCGGATATATTTGTAATGATATTGGATCCAATAGCGGTATTTCCAGTAAAACTGTTTACAGCACTGGGACCATTCAATACAAAGGTTCCTGTTCCGCCAATTTTATTTCCATTAAAATCCAACCATCCGTTTACAGTTGCCACTCCTGAATTAATATTCAGGGTTTGAGTGGTATTCAATACGACTCCATTCAAAGTATTGTTATTAAATGTAACGTTTCTTGGACCACTTGCTAAAGGCCATTCCTTAGGATTGGTATTTTGTTGATTACTGCCCGCATAAATCAATGTACCATTATTGTACATAAGTCTTCCTGCTCCGGTAATGGTTCCATTTACATAAGTAAAATTGCCCGAAATGGTGAGGTCTGCATCCAGTTGCAATGTACCAGTGGACAGGATAATATCTCTTAAGGTTTGTGTGGAGGATACCTGTAAGGTACCACCAATAATATGCACGCTATTGCCAACGGGTATTGTATTACCAGTGCTGCGGCTGAGTCTTAATACACCTTCTTTTACCTGCGTTATACCGGTATAAGTACTGGCATTGGGATTGCCGGTTAATGCTAAAGTTCCGGTCCCCACTTTAATTAAAGCTCCGCTGCCTGATATCCGGCCACTTAAATTGAAAGTGCTGGTCGGGCCGTTCACTGCAATGGCATTCGCAGGTTGATTGAGCGCAATATTACTTCCCCAGGTCGTGGTATTGCCGGCATTATTATTCAGGCTTAATACGCCCAAACCACCGTTTGACACCTGGCTAAAACAGCCTAATCCATTTAAAGCAACAGCCGGTGTATTTGCGATAGTTGTATTGGCGCCGGCATTGATCCGCAATTGACTGTTTTTATACACAGATATACTACCGATGGGTATTGCACCCGGATTATTAAATACCAGATAACCTGCACTTGTACCATCCGTTTTCCCCACGGTCCAGCTGCCTGTATTTGTACCTGTGTTATTAAATGCCAGGTAACCACCATCACCTGTGCCATTTCCTCCACCAAGGTAAGTAAGTGTTTTACCACCGTCTGCAATTGTTCCTGAAGCCGTAGTTACACCATACAGGTTTCCATTACCTCCAAGATTGATATTAGTTAAAATACCGCTTCCGGCGCTTGTAATATTGGTACCCGCTGTTGCTGTAGTAATAAAAGTAGTATTCCCCGATAAAGTAGTTGCGCCAAAAACAATGGAAGAATTGGTGGTACTTGCATTACCGGCCACTTCAAGGGCTAAAACGCCATTGGTATTTAAAGGTACACTGTTGGCAGCTCCCAAAGTACCGTTAGTATTAATAACAGGAATTGAATTAATGGCGCCTGCTGCACCGGTATTATGTAAAACAATTTTGGAAGGATTGGCAATAGTACTTCCTGTAACTGAAAGAGAAAGTAATTCTTTCAATGAAGCATTGGCGCTATTGGAAGCAGCAATCGTTAATGTACCGGATTTTATAATGATCGGATTTGTAATGGCAGCGCCAAAGAAATCATTGTCATTATTCAAAAAAGTACTTGGATTGGAAGTGGCACTGGCCTTATTACCTAATGTAAGAATTCCACTGTTAATTGTAATTGGGCCGCCAAATTCCACTGGCACTAAACCGAACAAAGTATTATTATGCAAAGTTGACTGAATTCCTAATTCCCCTGTTCCTGATTTTGTCAATCCTACAATTCCATATAACAACTGGTTTCCATTCGCCCCTAAATTCATAACTACGTTTGTACCATTTACAGTAAAAATACCTGGGTTTGTAACATTTAATAGGCTAAAACCTAATATATTCACTCCGGGCCCATTAACTGCAAAGTTATTTACGCTGGTTTTGATCTGCTGAACATTAATAAAGTTGAAGTTAAAAAAACCGATGCCTGGTAGTGTTAGCGTACCTGCACCGCCTTCCAGATTGGCAATCCCGCTCGTAAGCCATGATTGATTGTAAGGGCCACCCGAAACAGGAGACCAAAGTTTGGGGTTATTGTTATCCCATGTTCCACTTCCAGTCCAATACATATTCGCCGCCACAATAGTTTGTTGATTACCTGGTGCTGTTCCGCTTACCGTTACACCGGCGCTTACATCCGCTGCATTCGCGATTCCGGTAAAAGTTCTGTTGCTGACGGCAGCGGCATCAATGTCCGCAATTAATAAATAATTATATGCGGTCCCGGTTGTCAATCCTGTTTGCCCGGTAATTGTAAAATTAAGTGTGGCTGACAAAGGAATGACCGGCACCGGAAACACTTGCTTCCCCTGCATCCACAATGCCGTTTGCATTGGCATCATAATATATACGAAAATTGGAAAGATCAGTACCTAAAGCAGTGCCGGTAGTATTAATATTAATCCCTGTAAAATCAAAAGTACCGGTGGCGCATCCTGATGGAGTAAGGGTAAATCCGTACAGCGTAACATCTATCGTTCCTTTCGGCACATTCTGAGTAGGGGGCGTATTGGAATTATCCAATGTAAATATGGGTGGGTTGCCGGTTACAGCAACGGTAAAATTACTATTGTTGGCAGCCGCATTCGCAGCGAAAACCCTTAAATAATAAACGGTACCCGCTGTAAGATTTACTGTTGTTTTTGTTTGTGGATCAGTAGCAGCAATGGAACGATCTATCCACGCCCCGGTATTGGAAGGACATCCTACTGCATACAGTTCCCAACTTACATTTTCACCTGCGCCTGTACTGAAGTCAGCTACCGTAATGGTATGCTTCACTGTACAATTAGGGGTAAACTTATACCAAATATCATTATTGGCGAATGGATTACTGAATGTGGAGTTTACCAAAGTACCGCTGACAGCTGGCGCATCCACTATCAAGGTTGTAGCAGTAGCGCAAAGATCGTTCAGCGGAGTTACCCTTAAAATAGCTGAATTGCTGGTTAAGGTACAATTAGCGGTAGTAACAACACAACGATAATATTCTACTAAACCAAGTGTAGAAGCATCAGGAGTTACCGCAAGCGTTGTACTGTTGCCATTGGCATAAGTGATGCCGGAAGGATCACCATCAGTTACATCTGTCCAGGTTATACCGTCTGCACTGGACTGCCACTGATAAAGCGGGGATGCGGCGTTGGTGCCTGTAGAGAAATAAACTGTTCCGCCACCCGGACTTGTGGTTACATTTCCAGGCTGAGTGGTAATTCTTTCTACAAGAATTGGATAGATGGCTGATGTACTTGCACAAGGGCCATTACTGGCTGTTACGGTTAAATTTCCTGAAGTAGCTGTTGGTGAAAAATCAATAGAAGGATTGTTGGTATTGTTGTTATTAATCGTTGCGCCGGAGCCTGAATAGGTCCATACATAAGTAGCAGCTCCTGTTGCGGTTGAATATGCATACCCATTATTACCGGCACAAACCAACGCCGGTCCGGTAATGACCGGTATTGAAGGAATGGAATTAACCGTAATTGATGCTAATGAATATGTGCCGCCTACCTTGTTACAGCTATTTGTAGTTGTAACGGTAACATTTCCTCCGGTTGAACCAACTGTGGCAGTGATTGAAAATGTTCCCTGTCCGCTATTGATAGTCCAGTCAGCAGGCACACTCCAGTTATAGGAAACCCCGGCGATGTTGGCATTACCCAAACTGTAAGTAACAGTAGTGCCGGTACAAACAGATTGCGGTCCGGTAACTGTTGTTGCGGTTGCCGGGACCGTGCTTGTTACCTGGATATTAAATGCTGTATTGTTGGCAGAGCTGTTGCTCGCATACACACGTAAATAATAAGTGGTCCCAATGGTAAGATTATTAACAGTGCGGGTTAAAGTACCTGTACCTGTTGCTGTAGAGCCGGTTACGGCTGTAGTGGTATTGCAACCGGTATATAATCCGATGCCAATAGTACCTGTATACCCATTGATCAATATATTTTCTGTAGTGGAACAGGCAACAAACTTATACCAAACATCCCTATTGCCGCTAAATGGAGCCGTAACGGAAGAACCATTTAGAGTTCCGGGAATAACCGGATCATCTACAATTAAGGTGACCGCATTGCTGCAAAAATCATTCAGCGGCGCGATGATCTGCTGGTTTCCATTTGCCGTTCCGCTAACCGTTACACCTGCGGAAACATTGGCCGCTGTTACACTTCCCGTAAAAGTATTTCCAGGTGTAGCAGTGGCTGATGTGCCTACATCGGCGATCAATAAGTATCTTCTTGTACCTGCAATTCCCGTTTGCCCGGTAATTGTAAAACTTAAAGGATTTGCCATTGAAACCGGACCACCTACAATCAGTTCTCCTGCATCATAACTACCATTATTATTAACATCATAAACAATACGGAAATTACTGAGGTCGTTTGCTGTTACTGTACCTGTTGCTGTAATATCAATTGCAGTGAAATTAAAAGATGGGGCGCACCCATTAGATGTAAGGCTGAAACCAAACAATTCAACATTGGTATCACCCATTTGAATTGAGCCGGCGGCCGGAGTTCCTGCATTGTTCAAGGTAAATGAAGGAGCGGTTTGTGTAACCTGGACATTGAAATTGGATTGCGGGCTTCCGTTCGCATACACCCGCAAATAATAAGTTGTGCCACTGTTTAGCGTAATATTGGTGATGGTTGCTGTAGTAGTACCATTTGCGGTACCAGCTACACTTACCGGGGTTGTACAGGATCCGCTGTACAAAGTTCCCCTTACCTGGCTGCCGGAAAAACCCGCGATCGTAATGGTATGCGTAAAAGTGCAAGTGGGTGTAAACTTATACCAAACATCCACAGAAGTTGTCGAAAGCGGGGGTGTAGCAGTATAAGATGCATTAATCAGTGTACCATTAATTGCCGGTGCATTTATAGTTAATGGAATGGCATCAGTGCAAAAATCGTTTTCCGGGCGGAGGGTAAAAGCAGCGCTATTACTGGTTAAAACACAACTACCCGTATTGATCAGACACCTGTAATAATATGTTGCCGGTGTAGCAGTATTATCCGGCGTAACAGAAAGCACTGCAGTGTTTTCGTTTGCATAATTAATACCAGCCGGCGTTCCATCTGCAATGTTGGACCAGGTTGTATTGTCGGGGCTGTATTGCCATTGATAAGCTGGCGTAGCAGCATCCGTAGCCACTGAAAAATTAACCGTACCGGCTCCGGCCTGGATTGAACCTGGTAGCGGTTGAGCGGTGATATGATTAACTGTAATAGCCATTGTAGCAGCCGCGCTAACGCAGGTACCATTATTAGCGGTTACGGATAAAGTACCGCTGGTAGCAGTTGTTGAAAAATTGATGGTTGGACTGGCCGTAGTTCCCCCGGTAATAGTGGCTCCTGCACCGGAATAAGTCCAGGTATAGGAAGTTGTTCCCGGAACAGGTGTAACAGAATAACTGTTGCCATTGCTTCCGGCGCATACTGAGTTACTCCCATTAATTGTTGCAGGAACCGCTGGAATCACATTCACAGTAATGTTCTGGGTACTTGCAGCGCCATTTCCACAAACATTGGATGGAACTACCTGTATCGGATTTGCGCCCTGTGTACTGCCAACAATTACATTAATAGAACTGGTATTCTGACCACTGACTATAACCCAATCGGCCGGAACCGTCCAGGTATATCCAACACCGGCAACATTTGTAACTGAATATTTTTGTGCGGTTCCCGAACAAACCGTTGTTGTACCTGTAATAGCAGAAGGCTGAGCTGGTACGTCGTTTAATACCAGTGCAACGCTATAAGCCAGGCTTGTACAATTGCCATTGGTGGCGGTTACAGACAAGGTTCCATTGGTTGCCGCAGTTGAAAAGTTTATTGTAGGATTAGCTGTAGTGCCATTGTTAATGGTAGCACCTGTACCACTGTAAATCCAGGTATAAGATTCCGCACCGGAACTTACTGAATAAGGATTTCCAACAGAGCCCTTACATGGATTTACATTTCCGGTAAATCCTGAGGGTGTGGCGGGAGCAGGAGTTATTGTAACTGCCAGATTCGATTTTGCGCTGCTGCCACAATCATTATTTGCAGTAACGGATAAGGTACCACTGGTAGCATTTGCTGCAAAATTAATGGTAGGGCTGGCCGTATTTCCATTAATAAATGTAGCACCTGTGCCGGAATAAGTCCAGGTGTAGGATGTAGCTCCGGGAACTGCTGCAATGGAATAACCATTCCCGGTGCTGTTGGCACAAACCGGATCATTTACTGCGTTAATGGTCCCCGGAACAGCCGGAATTTCATTTACGGTAACTGCAAGTGATCTTGAACTACCAACTCCACAACTATTAGATGGTTCCACCTGAATGGTTTGCGCACCAGTAGTAGCGCCTACGGTTACATTAATTGAGTTGGTTCCCTGGCCGGAATTGATTGTCCAGTCTGATGGCACCGTCCAGGTATAGGTAACGCCAGAAGTATTGGTTACCGAATAAGTTTGTGTAACGCCTGCGCATACAGGAGAACTAACGGTTATAACGGATGGTTGCGCAGGGATATCATTTATGGTTATATTGGCATTTAAAGGATTGCTATTGCAGGTACCATCATTGGCAACTACAGACAATATACCGCTTGTAGCGCCGGGTCCAAAATCAATAGTAGGGCTGGAAGTAGCAGCATTGGTTATGGTAGCGCCGCTACCACTGTATGTCCAGGAATAACTCATTCCCGCAACCGGGTTTATAGAATAGCTGTTTCCTGATGATCCTCTGCAAGGATTCAGCAAACCGGTAAATCCTGAAGGCGCGGTTGGCTGGGGAATAACGGTGAAATTCGTGGATGAACTTACAGTTCCGCCAGGTGTAGTGATTGAAATTGGGCCCTGTTGTAGCCGCGGCTGGTAAAACGGCAGTAATGGTTGATGAATTGACAACTGTATAAGACGCCGCATTAATATTATTAAATTTAACCGCGCTAGCTCCGGTAAAATCAGTTCCGGTAATGGTAATAGTAGTACCGGAGTTTCCACATGCACTTGCGGGATTAAAATTCGTGATTGTGGGTGGATTAATGGTATACGTAATTACCACCTGGCCGGCAGCGCCGGCACCACCGGTTTGATGTTGAACTGCTAGCTCTTGCACCACCACCGCCACCTGCGGGATTAACTACCAGCAATGCCAGGATTACCATCACTATTTCTAATGCCGCCACCTGCTCCTCCAATATAAGGAGCAATCGCCGGTGTTCCGGCTCCGCCCACTCCATTACCAGTATTTGAACCGTTGGTACCCGCTCCATTATTACCTGCTCCACCGCCGCCGCCGGCGCCGTTTCCGGATGCCGTGCCGCCATTTCCTCCATTAAATATACCTATCCCACCCGCGCCGCCACTCCCATTATTATTATTACCTCTTGTTCCTCCTGCACCACCATTTGCAGATACAGAACCACCTGGCCCTGTAACTGTAGTTACACCACCAGTTCCTCCGGTAGTAGTCCCTCCAGGGCCACCTGCTCCGCCGGCTCCCCTAACAATAGTATAATTTTGTCCGGCAACTACGGTAAATGTTGCCATATTATACGCGCCGCCACCACCGCCGCCGCCAGCGGCTGAGTACCAAACAATGATCCATTAGCGCCACCGCCTCCGCCACCACCGCCCCATACTTCTACTTTTATGGATGTTACTCCCGCGGGAATGGTAAACGGACTTGCCGGATTAAGAACAACTGTCTGCGCATTAGAAGCATTAAATAAAAAAGCACCAACACTTATTAAAATAAATTTCAATGAAGCTTTAAAAAATTTTTGATGAATTCCCGTCCGGAACAAATTGATTAAAATCCGGAAGACTGTTGCTATAGTTAATTGCAAATACAATAATGCGGCGTTTGTATCCAAACACAACAAAGAAAATATCTTCTTTGCGCAAAGAACACAGGAGTACAGTTTGTTCATATGTATAGGAATTACGGACTAGGTTATTCGAGAGAAATCTTGAACCTCAACTAAACAAAATAGAAATATTCCTATAAAAAGAAGAATCATGCGGCTTAAAAAAAGATTTAATTGTTATAAAGTCAATGATTTAAGTTGTTGGGTGTTTTTATTTCATGAAGCATAATGGGCCATTGCTCAATAGATATTCCAAAGCTGAATGGCTGTCCCGAAGTATTTCGGGAGAAATGGAAAGCCCGTGAAGACTTGTGGGCAGGCATCTGTGCCGGACTTGTAATGGACAGCCCGGACTGAAGGCAGGTATTGAAGGGAATGCTGAAAGCCCCAAATAAAGGCACATTTTTTAAGCAAACAGATTTTTGAGCCAAAAAAAAAAATCTTTAATACCAGGGCCAAAAAAAAACACCCGTGGATTTCTTTTATGATGAATATTTCAAAAGAGGAGTAGTAGGAATTTGAGATTTACTTTGGATGTAAGTATTGATTTCAAAATAAATACTATTAATTTTTACCCGAATTATTTTACTTCCTGAAAAAAATTGAACGCCCTTCTCCTTTAAGCGAATGATCACAATCCAGTACCTTCGCGGTCAAATTTTAAAAATATCAGATATGGCAAAATTCCGCAATTTTAAGATGGTGGATTATGTGATTTATGGCAGGGGATGCTTCAATCAGCTGGACGAAATACTTGCCCCGAACCGCAAAGGAGACGCGCCAATGGTTTTCCTGGTTGATCAGTATTTCGAAAATACTTCCGGTCAAATAAATCTCAGCCGGCGCATCCCTTTACGGAGCACGGATAAACTCATATATGCAGATGTAAGCTACGAACCAAAAACCTCCTATGTAGATGCGCTTACAAAACAATTAAAGGATGAATTTGGCACCATCAGCGGAATTATTGGCATTGGTGGCGGCTCTGCAATGGACCTGGCAAAAGCCGTTTCTTTGATGATGAACAACCCCGGCTCTTCTGCCGATTACCAGGGTTGGGACCTGGTAAAAAACCCCGGTGTATATAAAGTGGGCATTCCTACACTAAGCGGTACCGGTGCTGAAGTAAGCCGCACCTGCGTGCTTACAGGACCAACTAAAAAACTGGGCATGAATTCAGATTTTACTCCATTTGATCAAATTGTACTGGATCCGGAATTAACTGCAAATGCTCCGGTCAACCAACGTTTTTATACAGGCATGGATTGTTATATTCATTGCATTGAAAGCCTGCAGGGAACTTATTTAAATGAATTCAGCAAAAGCTATGGCGAAAAAGCTCTGCAGCTTTGCGAGCATGTATTTTTAGAAAAAAATGGTTGGGATGACGAAAGTGATGATAAACTAATGATGGCTTCTTATGCCGGTGGTATGAGTATCGCCTATAGCCAGGTAGGTGTGGCGCATGCAGTGAGTTATGGCCTGGCTTATCTGCTGGGTACGCAACATGGTATCGGCAATTGCATTGTAATGAATCACCTGGAGGAATATTATCCTGAAGGCGTGGCAGAATTTAAAAAAATGGTTGAAAAAAATGAGATGGATATTCCTAAAAATATCTGTGCAGGATTAACAGATGAGCAGTTTGACACGATGATCAACGTTTCTCTGGGCATGAAACCTTTATGGGAAAATGCATTGGGACCCAATTGGGAAACAATAATGACCCGGCAAAAATTAAGAGCTTTGTATGAAAAATTGTAATTGATCTTCTCTAAAAATCAGGCGCAGATTCTGCAGATCTGCGCCTGATTTTATTACTAATTCATTCAAGGCAATTCTTTTTAAAAATCATAAAACATTATAAGTTGAATTGCCCCGATTGCTGAGAAACGACTTATTTCACTTGCCTAATTGAGATATTATTTATCTTTTCAGAACGTTTGAAAATAACACTTCAATTGTAAAAACCAGAGTGAGTGTTGGTCATAAAACATACCGCTCCTACGGAGTTGTTTCCGGGTGCTTATTTTTCTATTCACCTATCGCTGCGCTGCAGCTTTGTACAGCTTGTTCTTTTTTGCTTGCTTTGCTTTTCAAAGCTGCAACATTTCTTTCCCTTTATCCGGGATTAAATATCTCTAACAGCACCAGCGGTGCATAATGTTTATAGAAAAGAGGAAGACATGAAAAAAGCTCCGAATCAGCGGCATCATGTTTCATTAAAATTTTAATTCTTTTTCCATCTTGCAATAATAATTTTTGTCTTCCCCTTACGGAAAATAGAATGCGCATGCAAGACCTGCAAACATCGTCATCTCCTCTGGCATGAAAGTTGGAAATTTAAGGATGAACAACTTTAAATAAATAATTGATTTTACATAAATTCTTGATCATGAAAATTATAAAGCTCCCAGTAGTATTCGCCTTATTTCTGCTCCTCACCGTTTTTGGATTTAGGAACTTTATCGGGGGATCTATTAAAGGAATTGTTTCGCCTGCCAATGGCGCTACCAAAGTGTTGGCCATTTCTACTACAGATACCGCTTTTAGCACTATCAACCAGGGAGTGTTCGAGCTTGTAAACATCAAATCCGGCATGTACCAGGTCATCATTCAGGCCGTAGAACCGTATGAAAGTTTTACAAAAGAAGGTGTACAGGTTACCGACGGCGCCATTACTGATCTTGGTCAGATAAATTTGAAAAAGATAGCAACCGAATTTTGAATGCAATTACAAATAGGGACGTTTTTTTAAGTATGATTCTACCTGGGCAAAATATGAATAGATTTTTTTTTGAGCCAAACGGTATTGCTACTTTAAGGCTTCAGTTGCGTCGCACTCTTCTGCGTTTTTATCTCTATTGAGCAAATTACAAAAAACCCTAAAAAACAACAGAGCTACCCTTGCGTATAGTCCTAATTTCATCCAAACAGGCTGATCTTTGAATAATATTTGTAACTTGAATTGTGGAAACAATCATTCATTATTTCAATCAAATCCCTGCTTTGGACCGTGCATTGATACTCGCCGGTGGCATTGCTTTTTTCTGGATGATTGAAAGCGCTGCTCCACTGTTCCATTTCCGGTATCCTAAATGGAAACATGCATCGGTGAATTTGTTTTTTACATTCACGACTATCCTTGTCAATTTCGCATTTGCATTACTCATCGTATTTACCAGTTATTGGTGCGCAAGGCATCAGTTTGGGTTATTGTACCTGGCAAATATGCCTGCATGGTTAGTGCTGATTATCGGTCTGATGTTACTGGATTTTTTTGGCGCATACCTGATTCATTTTATTGAGCATAAAGTAAAATGGATGTGGCGTTTTCATGTTATCCATCACCTGGATACACATGTGGATACTACCACAGCCAACAGGCATCATCCGGTTGAAAGTATTTTCCGTGCAATATTTACACTGCTTGCTGTAATCATAAGTGGGGCGCCGGTATGGCTGGTAATGCTCTATCAAAGCGCAAGTGTTGTTTTATCCCAATTCAATCATGCAAATATCCATCTGCCGGCCTGGCTGGATAAAACAATCAGCTGGATCATCGTTTCTCCCAATATGCATAAGATACACCATCATTATAAACGGCCACAAACGGATACGAACTATGGCAATATTTTTTCCATCTGGGACCGGCTGTTTCAAACCTATGATTTTACACCAACCAATCAATTAAAATATGGATTGGATATGCTTACCGGAAAAAATGAAAACAATATAAAAGAACAGATCATTATTCCATTTAGTAAGCTTGACCTTAGCCCCCCCGCCCCTAAAGGGGAGCTTGTAAAACGGTAGAGGAATTGGGTGATATACTCAACTCCTTGGGATTGACAAATGCAACACTGGTAATTCCTCAGATTCTTACCTGGGCTATATTCCTTGTTTTTTTTAAGTTCTCATCCAGCGGTAATTATATTCCGAAAAATTAAAAAAAAAGATAAAAACTTTTTAATTTTTAATTCTTCATTTCACATTTGTAATTTCAATTTCTCCTTTACCGCTTCAATTGCCATTTGCAATCTTTCTTCGTAATTTCCACTGATATTGGGGTATTGCCCATACAGGGCAAGAAGATTTGTTGCTATTTATCGGCTCTACCGACCTAAAGCCCCTAACGGGGCAAATGAAGATTGAATTGTAAAAAAAACTTTTAATTTTTAATTCTTCATTTCACATTCCTAATTTCCGTTCCCCCATTTAGTAAGGCTGATGTGTGAATGACAGAACGTTTTTAATTTATAATTCTTCATTTCACATTCCTAATTTTCCATTCCCCCATTTATAAGGCTGATGTGCAAATGACAGAACTTTTTAATTCCTAATTTTTCATTTCACATTCCTAATTTCAATTTCTCCTCCACCGCTTCAATTCCTTTTTGCAATCTTTCTTCATAATTTCCACTGATCTCCGCCCAGGGAACAGACTGGTTGATGAGGATATCTTTATAGATCTGGTATAATATTTTCCTTGGTTCTTCATTCGGGTATTCCCTTAATTCATCTTGTACCCAGGGCAGGTCTATATTGCAAAGCAAATACAGATCATATTTTCTCTGCACTATTTGTTCCAGGATATATTGATGACATTTTTCAAATACAAATTCACTCCATACTTTCATTACATACATATCCGTATCAATGAAAAGAAGCGAAGGATCATGAGCTTTTTTTGATCCAGCCTGTGCCTTTATCAATTGTATATATTTTTCTTCCAAAGCCACCTGTCCTTTCGCTATAGTAAGCAGGTCGTCGAACGAATAATCCGTACCATTTTCCAATAAATATTCCCTTGCAAATTCCGGGCACCAAATTGTTTTAAAATGCGTGGCCAACTGCGCACACAATGTACTTTTGCCGGTACTTTCAGGCCCTATAATTACTATTTTTCTCATTCCTGAAAAATGTTTTTTAATAATCGGAAAAGAAACTTCTGTTCAATTCCTTTTAGTTTAGCAAACCTGGTTTTAAAAGGTCAATCTATATTTTCTGTCAGCTGCAAATGCAGCTTTTTTATCCACGATAGAAGGCCCATAAAAGCGAGGATAAGCAATATTAAATATTGAACGCTGGTAAATACATATCCTTTTATAAAATACAATGGAATAGAGGCAATATTGGTAGCAATCCACCAATACCAGCTTTCCAGTTTTTTTCTGGTCATGAGCCACATACCCGTATATGCGGTAGCGCTTGCAAATGCATCGGCCCAGGGAATGGCCTGCGGTGCGAAATCCTTTTTCAAATACGACAATGCCAGGTATATACCTATATAAAAAACAGCAAAAAATAAAAGCTGCTCCATCCATTGTTTTGCATTCGATTTTGTAATTACCAATACTGGTCTTTGACGCTGATCTTTTTTACTCCATAAATACCAGCCGTAGAAGCTCATGATCGTATAATATAAGTTCACACTTGCTTCACCATATAAATGTCCTTTGGCACTGATAAAAATAAAAATGATCGTATTGAGCAATCCGGTCGGGTACACTAAAATATTTTCTTTTTTTGAAAACCATACACTAATAATTCCCGAAACAACTCCAATAAATTCTAATGGCCCGGTTTGCCGTAAACCTTGTAAAAATTGATGAAAAGCTTCATTTACATCCATATTCAACAACTGATCGTTTATCCTTTCTTTTTTGTTTTATAAAAAATTATTTAAAGATATTTACAATGTCTTTAAAATTTATAGTAACTATTTTTATATCAATAAAACGGTATGTACACAAATCCTCCCTTTTATATAAAGCTCAGTCATTCGCTTATCAGCATCAGTTTAATATTATTGCTTTTATACCTGGGACAAAATATTTTTATTCCGCTGGCATTTGCATGCCTTTTCTGTATTCTGCTTATTGCTCCATGCCGTTCAATGGAAAAATACGGAATACCACGCGGCATTGCCGCCCTTATCTCTGTTATTCTTGCGATTACGGCAGTATTCATTGTTTTTTATTTTATTTCATCGCAAATTATCAGCTTTAAAAACGATCTGCCTCATGTAGGTGCACAACTGTTTGCCGCTATTACAGATCTTGAATTATGGGTTCAAAAAAAATTCAATGTGAGTGCAGAAAGCATGAAAGATTTTCTCAATTCCGCCACTTCCCAAACATTGTCTCATACCACTTCGCTGGTAGGCACTACTTTTTCCACATTATCCAGCACGCTTATTTATGTGGTACTGGTACCGATTTATACTTTTTTATTGCTGTTGTACCGCAATCTGGTAGTTCAGTTTTTCGTAAAAAGCTTCAATGAGGAACATACCTCGCGCGTTTTTGCAATTCTCACAAAGGCCAGGCTGGTAATCAAAAGTTATATCGTTGGTTTGAGTATTGAAATGATTATTGTGGCGCTGATGAATTATACCGGTTTTTTAATTTTGGGCATACAATATGCGCTATTACTTGCAGTCATTTCCGCAGTATTAAACCTCATACCTTACCTGGGCATATTTACCGCAGCCCTGCTGAGTATGATGATTACTTTTACCACGGACACACCGGCCACGGTTATTGGCGTTGGGGTTGTATTAATCATCGTTCACCTGATAGACAGTAATATTTTACTGCCAAAAATAGTAGGTTCAAAAGTGAAGATCAATGCGCTGGTTACCATATTGGGCGTAGTACTGGGCAGCTCTATATGGGGCATTCCGGGAATGTTTCTGGCCGTTCCCATTATTGCCATTTTAAAAGTGATTTTTGATGGTATAGACCACCTGGAACCCTGGGGTTATATATTAGGTGATGAAGTGACTGTTGAAAAAATTTCAAAGAAAAATTTTTTTAAGATAAAAAAAATAATGCTTCAAAAAAAAATCTCTGAAAAGAAGCATCAGGAAGATAATCATGAGTAATTGAATCATTGGTCTGATACCAATAAAAAAGCGCTTCAATAGAAACGCTTTTTTTATTCAATGATATATTTTGTGTAACTAAACTCTTCTTATTCTGCTTCCGCTACCACTTCTTTAACCTCAGGGATCATACGTTTCATCATTCCTTCAATTCCTGCCTTTAAAGTGATCATAGATGAAGGACATCCGCTGCAACTTCCCTGCAACATTAAATTTACGACGCCATCCTCATAACTTTTAAACTGAATAGCGCCTCCATCCATTTCAACTGCTGGTTTTACATAATTTTCAAGTAATTCCTTTACACGCTTTACAATATCATCATCATCCGCGCTCACAGTATTGGAAGCCTCATGCTTTATTTTTGCCACCTGGTCTTCATTGATAACCAGTCCGCCATTTTCGAGATAATCTTTTAAAAAATGTTTGATGGCCGGAATAACATCCTGCCAGTCATCCGTATCGGGAGTCTTTGTTAATGTAACAAAATTACTGGCTATAAAAACGCTCTTGATAAAGGGAAAGCTGAATAATTCCTTAGCCAGCGGAGAAGGATCTGCCATGCTTTCATCTTGAAAATCAATGCTTTTGCCCGGATATAAGAGTTTGTTGGCAACGAATTTCATCGTTTCCGGGTTGGGCGTCATTTCAGTATATATGCTGATTACCGGATTTCCTGTTTTAATCATAACAAAGAATTTAAATATTGTATTGAGTTATAAATGAAACGGGAGTTATTTCCAGCTTCATATGATGTTATTCTGTTTTTATTTTCAAAAATTGAATCAAAAATACTAAAAGCTTTTTAAACAAGCCTGTTAAAGCATGCGGGGCTTTGGTTATTTCGCTTTTCGAAACTTAAGAACCTAAAAATATAAAGCCGGACCTTGGCAGATCCGGCTTTTTAAAATCTTATTCTTATAGTTATGATAAAACAGTAGTCAATCCTTTTAGCACTGCGCCTAATTTGATCGCTTCAAATACTTTGGATTCACTGCTTCCATGTTGTAACACCGATTTTTCATGCGAAGTCACACACATTTCACATCCATTAACGGCTGATAAAACCAGGCTGGTTAGTTCAAAAAACTCTTTACCAGTAACCGGATTCATCATAATGCCCATTTTTATACCGGCAGGATGATTGGTATAAAATTCCTTTTTAATAAAATGCCGGAAACGGTAAAAGATATTATTTGTATTCATCAGCGAAGTACATGCTACCATTTCAGCAATCTCTTCCGATGTAGCGCCATTTTCCAGCGCCAGCCGCTCAAAACTTTCTTTTAAAAGATCTGATTGCTCATTTACCGCCACAGCAAAAGCCAACAACAAGGCTTCTTTTTTCGACAAATGCTGCGTATTGTTGATCACATTGCTTACGTTGATCTTCAAATCTTTGATATACTTCGATTCTGTGTGCAGCAATGCCTGGGCATTGGCAGATGGCGTATAATGTTCAATCTTCAAATCATTCAAAAGGTTATTGAAAGTTTCATTTTCTATCGCTATTAATTCACTCATGATCTATTGCTCTTTTTTCAATTTAAAAAAAATCCTTTTCAAAAACTCCACATTTAATTCTCCTGCCGGATTAATTCAGGCTAAGCTGTGCGGTGAGGGTTTCTTCACCTTTAGTCCAGTTGCAGGGACATAATTCATCCGTTTGCAAAGCATCCAACACACGAATCACTTCCTGTACATTGCGGCCTACATTCAGATCATTCACGCTTACCCAGCGTACAATACCTTGCGGATCAATGATAAAAGTTGCACGGTAAGCCACTTTTTCTTCCGATTCCAAAATACCCAATTCTTCAGCCAGAGATTTGGATGTATCTGCCAGCATAGGAAATTTTAAATCACGCAAATCATCATGATCTCTTCTCCAGGCAGCATGCACAAATTCGGAATCAGTTGAAGCGCCGATTAAAACCGTATCCCGGTCTGTAAATTCACTGTTCTTTTTATTAAATTCAGCGATTTCTGTTGGACAAACAAAAGTAAAATCCTTTGGCCACCAAAACATAACCATCCATTTGCCTTTTTCAGTTGCAAATTCATTGGTCAGATCAATAAATTCCTTTCCTTTTTCAATAGATACTACGGCCTTCTTTTTAAATTTTGGAAAACTGCTTCCGATAGATAACACTCTGTTGCTCATATTCTTTCTTATTTTTTACTTAATAACATTTTTTCGAAGTGCAAAACTGCGCCTTATTTCAATAGGTTTTGATTGTTAGTTTCTATTTATCAATAGATTTTATCTATTAAAATTAATAATGCCGGTTTCTGATCTTCTATCAGGCATATCTTCATAATTATTTGTTAAGCTGTGCAGGGTTTTTAACATTTCACCTGAACTTTTCCCTTCTTCACCGTTAGTTTTACCTGCAGGATTATAAGGCATGAAAAATTTCTATCTTTATCGCAAACTATCTGCTTTGCTTGTAAGAGATCAGTTTTAAGTAAAATGTTTTTATTTTTATCCGTATTTTATGTCCTTTTAATATAACGCATTGTTCTTTTTAGGAGGAACGAGTAACCCAAATTAAAAAACGACTTTGTCCAATGCATTTTTCTTTACCGTTTAGAACCGCAATGATTTCTTTTGTTTTTTTATCCGCTTGCGGAGGAAAGAAACAACCCCCTGCTAGAGCGGCTAATCAACCCACCGTAGTGGACGTATTGGTAGCCGAATCATCGGTTATTAATAATTCTATTGAAGTGAATGGAACCGTTTTGCCGAATGAATATGTGGAACTGCACCCTGAAATCAGTGGGCGCCTCACTTATTTAAATGTGCCCGAAGGCGGCGCCGTACAGGAGGGCAGCCTATTGGCAAGAATCAATGATGCAGAGCTGCAGGCTCAAATGAGCAAATTAAAGGTACAGCTGGAACTGGCTGAAAAAACTGAGGAACGCCTGCAACAATTATTGAATATCCAGGGATTAAACCAGGCAGACTATGATGCTGCATTAAACCAGGTAAACGGATTAAAAGCTGATATGGCATTTATACAGGCACAGATAGATAAAACCTATATCAAAGCGCCTTTTAGTGGTATTGTAGGATTGAGGCAGGTAAGTCCGGGCGCTTATATAACGCCGGCAACCATTATAGCTACCATTCAGCAGGTAAATAAAATTAAAATTGATTTTACGCTTCCGGAAGTATATGGAAATATAATAAAAAAAGGGGCGGTGGTGGAAGTGCTGGTGGATGGCTCCAATAAGGAAAAAAGCAAAGCGATCGTAATAGCTTCCGAGCCGCTCGCTGATATAAATACGAGGAATATTAAAGTGCGTGCTTTGTTGCAAAATGGAAATGCCAATCCGGGGGCTTTTGTAAAAGTTTTCATTCCTGCCGGATCAGCTAAAAACAGTGTTCTTGTTCCGAGTAATGCAATTATTCCGGACGCAAAAAATGACAAAGTTGTATTGGTGAAAAATAATAAAGCGGCTTTTGTGGATATTGAAACAGGTCTGAGACAGGAAGGTTCTGTTGAAATAAAAAAGGGCATTGCCATTGGCGATACGATTGTGGTGAGTGGCGTTCTTTTTGCAAGGCCGGGAGCGCCTTTACAAATTGGTGTGGTCAGGAAGCTGGAAGAGCCAGTTGGTCATTAATCACTAAAATCATTGATCATTAAAGTCAATGACGGAACTCCCTGAAGTACCAGCAATTTTTTATATCTCCCTTAGGAGCGGGAGGCTTACTCAAACACTAAGTCATATAGAATAAATGAATATTTCCGAATTATCGCTGAAGCGGCCTGTGCTGGCAACAGTAATGAATTTACTCATTATATTGTTTGGAATCGTAGGGTACACCTTTCTTGCCGTACGTGAGTATCCGGCAATTGATCCGCCTATTGTAAATGTACGCACTTCCTATACCGGCGCCAATGCCGATATTATCGAAAGCCAGATTACGGAACCACTCGAAAAAGAAATTAATGGCATTCCGGGCATCCGGAGTATTACTTCTTCCAGCCAAATAGGAGCCAGTAATATAACGGTTGAATTTAATTTGGGTATTGACCTTGAAACCGCAGCCAATGATGTACGGGATAAAGTTGCCCAGGCTCAGCGAAATTTGCCAAAGGATGTGGATGCGCCTCCCGTGGTAAGAAAAGCGGATGCGAACAGTGATTTTATTTTATTGCTTGCCATCCAAAGTAAAACAAAGGGTCTTCTGGAATTAAGTGATTATGCGGAAAATGTATTGCAGGAAAGATTTCAAACCATTAATGAAGTAAGCGCTGTAAATATTTTCGGGCAAAAACGACACGCTATGCGTATCTGGATCAACCCGGATAAAATGAACTCTTATGGCGTTGCCTTTAGCAATATCCAGGATGCGCTTAGCAAAGAAAATGTGGAAATACCTGCCGGAAAGATCTATGGAAACAATACTGAGCTAACAATCCGGACATTAGGAAGGCTTACCACCGAAAAGGAATTTTCCGACCTTATCATCAACCAATCCAATGCTGGCATTGTAAGGCTCGGTGATATAGCCAAAGTTGAGATAGGACCGGAAAATTACGAGTTTAGCTGGAAATACAATGGGGTAAATGCCGTAGGCGTTGCCATTATACCACAACCCGGAGCGAATTACATCAAAATAGCTGAAGAGTTTAATAAACGATTGCTGGATGTAGAGCAGGGAAATAAATCCGATATTCAGTTTAATGTATTGATTGACAACACTAAAAATGTCCGCCGTTCACTGGAAGAAGTGGAAGAAACCTTACTGATCTCCTTTAGCCTGGTGGTGCTGGTTATATTCTTTTTCTTCAGAAACTGGCTGATGGCTATACGCCCGCTGATAGATATTCCCATATCCCTGATCGCTACATTTTTCATCATGTACCTGGCGGGTTTTTCTATAAATGTATTAACGCTTTTGGGGATTGTGCTGGCCACAGGATTGGTAGTGGATGATGGTATAGTAGTAACGGAAAATATTTTTAGAAAACTGGAGCAGGGACTCCCAATCCGTAAAGCCGCATTAGAAGGAAGCAGTGAAATTTTCTTCGCCGTAATTTCTACTTCTATTACTTTGGCGGTGGTGTTTTTACCGGTTATATTTTTAGAAGGTTTTGTTGGAAGTTTATTCCGCGAATTTGGAATTGTGGTAGGAGGAGCGGTATTGATTTCAGCATTTGTATCCTTAACTATTACGCCGGTTTTAAATGTGGTACTGAACAGGAAAAATTCAAAAGAAGGCTGGTTTTACCGGAAAACAGAACCATTCTTTGAAGGAATGGAAAATGGATATACCAACCTGTTGAAAGGTTTTATGAAGGTGAGATGGATGGCCTGGGTATTGGTTGCCATCTGCGGTGGAATGATCTGGTATATTTATTCCAATTTGCAAAGTGAAATTGCACCTCTTGAAGATAAAAGCAGTATCCGATTCAACATTTCAGCGCCTGAAGGTACCAGCTATGATTACATGCAGAATGTTGCCGACCGGATCACCGATTACTTAAATGATTCCATTGCAGAAAGGGATTTTGTTTTTAATTCTACTCCGGGTTTTGGCGGAAGTGGCACCAATGCATCCTCTGCCCGTATTGGCCTGATAGATCCAAAATACCGCGAAAGAAGCCAGAATGAAATTGCCCATGACCTCAATCAAAAACTTTCCGGTTTTACCGATGCACGCATTTTTGCTGTTCAGGAACAAACCATTGCAGTAGGTTCGGGATCAAGAGGTGGATTACCGGTTCAATTCATTATTCAAAATCTTGATTTCACTAAAATTGAAGAAGTGATTCCCGGATTTCTTGAAGAAGCGAGAGCGGATAAAACTTTTCAAAATGTAGATGTAAACCTGAAGTTTAATAAACCGGAATTGCAATTAACCATTGACCGCGTTAAAGCAAAAGATCTTGGTTTATCCACCAGCGATGTAGCCGCAGTGGTACAAGCTGCATTCAGCGGCCGGAGGCTCGCTTATTTCATTATGAATGGAAAACAATATGAAGTGATTGCTCAGGTGGAAAGGCCCGAAAGAAACAAGCCTTCGGACATACAAAAATTATATGTTCGCAATAACCGGGGAGAAAATATTCCCCTTACTGCCGTCATTAAACTGGAGGAAAACAGCAGTCCGCCTACATTGTATCATTTCAACCGGTTTAAATCCGCGACCATTTCAGCATCCCTTGCCGAAGGAAAAACGATAGGAGATGGCATTGCCGCCATGCAGGCCATTGCAAATAAAAAACTGGATGAAAGTTTTCAAACTGCTTTATCAGGCCCCTCGCGGGATTATGCAGAAAGCTCCTCCAATACCGCGTTTGCATTTGGGCTTGCGTTGTTATTGATTTACCTGGTATTAGCCGCTCAGTTTGAAAGTTTTGTTGATCCCTTTATTATCATGATCACCGTTCCGCTGGCTTTGGCAGGCGCCTTGCTGAGCTTATGGATATTTGGCCAGACAATGAATATATTTTCCCAGATCGGAATGATCATGTTAATAGGTTTGGTAACCAAAAACGGGATCTTGATTGTTGAATTCGCAAACCAAAAGCGGCACAATGGCATGCCTAAAATGCAGGCAGTAGTAGAAGCGGCATCGCAGCGGCTTACGTCCTATTTTAATGACGACACTGGCCACTGCATTAGGCGCATTGCCCATTGCATTAAGCCTGGGCGCCGCATCTACCAGCCGTATGCCCTTAGGTATTGTAATTGTGGGAGGACTTATGTTTTCTTTACTCCTCACCTTGTTGGTAATACCAGCGGTTTATACATTTATTTCAGGAAAGCATAAAACACATCAAACTGAAATAACGGAATAAAGATTTTTTAATTAAGCTATTCTTCTTTAGTTTGAAGCAATTAAAAGCAGATACAAAATCATTCAAGTGGATCTTTAAATGAAAAAAATATTTTTTATACTCATAGTTTTCAGCACATCGGTAAAAGCGCAGCAACCACTGGGTTTATCCGAAGCCATTAATATGGCATTGAAAAAAAGTTTTGATATTGAGCTTGCAAAAAATAATTTGGAAGCCAGTACAATTTTTAATCATTATGGGATTGCGGGAGGTTTACCCACTGTGAATGCAACGGTTTCGGATCAGCATCAGTTAACCAGTATTGACCAGCGCTATTCAGATGCAAGCCGCAATACCAAAAAAAACAATTCCGGATCTAACAACCTGAATGCGAACATTACAGCCAGTATCCTATTGTATAATGGCATGCGGGTGGTTGCTACTAAATCCAGGCTGGAGCAATTGCAACAGCAAAGTGAAAAAGCTTTGAATTCGCAAATTCAAAATACGGTGGCCTCAGTGATGATAACCTATTTTGATATAGTAAGGCAACAGAGTTATATTAAAACCATTGACCGTTCCATTGAAGTATCCAAAGAAAGATTAGCCATAATTCAAACACAACAAAGTGTAGGCCTTGCCAATAATGCAGATCTATTTCAGGCGCAGCTTGATTTAAGCTCATTGGAACAATCAAAAAACAATCAACAACTGATCGTAGATCAGGCAAAGACCGATCTGGTCAAGTTTACTTCATTTTGAGACCGGTTCTGCTATCATTATCAATGATACCATTATTATTGACCGGGAATTGCAACTGGCATCTTTTCTTGATCAATTACAGAACAATGCCGATTTAAAAGCCGCAGCAGGACCAGGTAAAAATCAATGAACTGATTGTAAAAGAAACAGCTGCGCAACGCTATCCATCCCTAAGGTTGAATACAGGGTATAATTTAGGACGCACACAAAGCGCCGCAGGGTTTAGTTTATTGAATCAAAGCCATGGTCCACTTGCAAGTCTCAGTTTGGCCATACCAATTTATAATGGATCCATTTTTAAAAGGCAACAACAGGTAGCTGAAATTAATATCAAAAATGCGCAGGTGCAACAGCAGGATCTTACCAGGGTTTATACAAACAATGCCGTTAAGAATTTTCAATCTTACAGTAATGCACTCAGGCAAATTGAAACCGAACAACACAATTACAAACTTTCCCAACAATTACTCGATCTTGTTATTCAGCGGTTCAAATTACGCCAGGCAACCATCATTGATGTAAAGCAGGCGCAGCAAAGCTTTGAAGATGCAGGCTACCGCCTCATTAACGTAAGCTTCGCCGCCAAAGCAGCCGAAATAGAATTGAAACGGCTGGCCAATGTATTAGAATTTACGCCTTAACCGTAGGAGCAATTTGAAACTGCTTTACCAAAAATAAATTTTAAACAGTTTCGAAAGGCATACCACATATTTGATATAAATTCGGCGCTATGAAAAAAGTTGCGCTTATTCCGGCAAGATATGCGGCTACACGCTTCCCCGGAAAGCTAATGCAAATGCTCGGCGATCGGCCTGTAATTTCCCATACTTATCTGAATACTGCTGCCACCGGATTATTTGATGAAGTGATCGTAGTAACAGACAGCGATATTATTTTTGATGAAATAAAAAAACAAGGCGGAAAAGTACTTAAAAGCAAAAAATATCATGAAAGCGGTAGCGATCGAATTGCAGAAGCAGTGCAGGATATTCATACCGATATTGTTGTAAATGTTCAGGGCGATGAGCCTTTTGTAAAAAAAGCGCCCCTTGCAAAATTGCTGGATTTATTTGAAGATGCGGATGGTGATCAGGTGCAGGTTGCAAGTTTGATGCAGTTGCTGCAGGAACAAAAATTTATTGAAGATCCCAACTATGTAAAAGTGGCGGTAGATAAAAATCTGAATGCTTTGTTCTTCAGCCGCTCTGTTATTCCTTATCCGCGCGACACAAGTTTGCATATTCCTTATTACGAACATATTGGCGTTTATGCCTATCGCAAACAAGCATTGATCAATTTTACCAACTGGCCAGTAACACCACTGGAAGCAGCGGAAAAAATTGAATGCCTTCGCTATCTTGAAAATGGCATTTCTATTAAAATGGCTATTGTAGATTACATGGGTATGGAAATAGATACACCGGAAGACCTGCAAAGGGCGGCACAATATTTATAAATCTGAAATCCATGTCAACACTCAGTTTTACAATCATACAAACGGGTTTGTTTTGGGAAAATAAGGAAGCGAACCTTACTATGCTGGAGCAAAAAATCAACAGCATTCAACAGCCGGCTGAAATTGTTATTTTACCAGAAATGTTTTCTACCGGCTTTAGCATGCAACCGCAATTATTTGCCGAAACGATGGATGGTACTTCTGTTGCATGGATGCGTAGAATGGCTGTCTCCAAAAGGATCATACTTACCGGAAGTATTATTATTCGTGAAAATGATCATTATTATAACCGGCTTATCTGGATGCTGCCTAATGGCGAATTTGGGTATTACGACAAAAGACATCTTTTTGCCTATGCCGGTGAAGATGAAAAATATACGGCAGGAAGTAAACGTTTGATTGCCTCTGTAAAAGGCTGGAAAATTAATTTACAGATCTGTTATGATCTTCGTTTTCCGGTATGGACGCGCCAGCAACCGGAAGAAAACCAATTGGAATATGATGTATTGATTAATGTTGCCAACTGGCCGGAACGCAGAAAGCATGCCTGGAAAACATTATTACAGGCCCGAGCCATAGAAAATCAATGTTATGTAATAGGGGTAAACCGTGTTGGCAAGGATGGAAATGGAATTGACCATAATGGCGACAGTATGGTAGTAAACACTTTGGGTGAAATAATGTATTCAAAAGAAAAGGAAGAAGACATTCATACCGTGATTCTTGATAAAGAACATTTAATAAAAATCCGGGATCATTTTCCCTTTTGGAAAGATGCGGATAAATTCAATTTGAAATGAATAAAACCATTGCGTATTCAGCCAACAGGATATTTACCGGAATTGATAAATTAAATAATCATTCCATTATTGTTAATGATGGAATAATAGAAGCTATTCTTCCCACAATCAGCTTGCCGGATAACATAGAAACGATTGATTTAGGCGATATTACCGTTGCTCCGCCTTTAATGGATCTTCAGTTATATGGCGCTTTCGGAAGATTACTGTCTGTTTATCCCGACGCATTCACCGTATCGGAAATCGTCCGTTATTGCCGTGAAGGCGGCGCGGCTTATTGCATGCCTACCGTTGCTACCAATACTTATGAAGTGATATTTCGCTGCATTGATGCGATAAAAGATTATTGGAATGGAGATGGAAAAGGAGTGCTTGGCCTCCATGTGGAAGGTCCCTGGATCAGTAAGGAAAAAAGAGGCGCGCATAACCCGGATTGGATATTTTCTCCCTCATTGGACCAGGCCCGGGAATTGCTTGAATATGGCAAAGATGTGATAAAAATGATCACGCTTGCGCCGGAAGTATGCTCTGAAGAAGTAATTGACCTGGTTCATTCCTACAACATAGTTATTTCCGCAGGCCATAGCAATGCTACTTATCAGCAGGCCACTGATTCATTTAATTCCAAAATAGAAACCGCTACGCATCTGTTCAATGCCATGAGTCCATTGCATCACCGCGAGCCGGGATTGGCCGGCGCTACACTGGATCATGCTACCGTAAGAGCCAGCATTATTCCCGATGGACATCATGTGCACTATGCTGCAATACGGATTGCTAAAAAGATAATGGGTGAAAGATTGTTCATAATTACCGATGCTGTTACAGAAACATCCGAAGGATATTACACACACCAGTTGGATGGAGACAAATATGCATCCAATGGCATACTCAGCGGTTCCGCATTAACCATGCACAAAGCCATGCTAAACCTGGTAAATGAAGTGGGCATTCCTTTGGAAGAAGCCATTCGCATGTGCAGCCTTTATCCCGCCCGGCTCATCAACAAAAGTGATGAACTGGCTTTATTGAAAAAAGGTTATCCTGCGCAAATGATGCTGCTTGATGAGGAAATGAATCTTGTAAAAATGATCCTGTAAAAAAAACGGAACAACCGGGTGCATTTCAACTCGGTTGGTGAGGTCTACCAGCCGGGCACACCTTGGCGGTATTCCCGCCCAATACAATTTAAAATGCACCCAAGCTATCATTGCTCCTGTTCCACTATTCTCAGTTTCGCATAATTCAGCATAATCTTTTTTTCACCATTCAACTGGAAGCTCACAGTAGCTATAGGATTGTGGGCGCTTCCCTCCATTTTTAATACCTCGCCAAAGCCAAATTTCTGGTGTTCCACCGTTTGGCCAACCTGCAAATTGGAAGTATCGCTTGGAACAAAATCTGCTGCCGGCTTATGTTCTATTACTTTTGGAACGGTTGGCTGCACCGGCATATAAGAAGGTTTTTGAGCAGGGGTTTTCGTGTTACGGTTTGGCGGTGGTCCATACCTTCTTTCTGCGGTAGCCGCTTCACTATTACCAAATCCGCGATGCATCCTTTCAAAAGCGGAACCCATACTGTTTCCCTGGTTGCGTGCGCCGCCGCCGGCAAAACTTCTATCCAGAAATTGTTCCGGCATTTCATCTAAAAAGCGGCTGGGCTCATTCTGGGTTAACTGGCCGAAACGATAACGTGTATTCGCATAGGTAAGCCATAAGCGGTGCTTAGCCCTTGTAACCGCAACATAAAACAAACGTCTTTCTTCTTCCAGTTCTTCGCGTGTATTAATGCTCATCGCATTGGGAAACAATGTCTCCTCCACGCCGCCTACAAATACGCAACCAAACTCCAGCCCCTTTGCAGCATGAATGGTCATCAGTTTTACTACATCGCTGTTTTCCTTATCATCATCCGCATCGGTTAATAAAGTGATCTGCTGCAAATAACTTCCCAAACTTTTATCGCCCACTTCACCATCCTCATTGGAAGGACTTTCCGTCCATTCTTTAATGGAGTTTAGTAACTCCTGCATGTTTTCATATCTGGCTAATCCTTCAGTCGTTTTATCGTTAAACAATTCTTTTACAATATTGGTATGTTTACCCACCTGGACCGCTACATCATACGCATTTTTATCTGTCAGCATGGTTTGAAAATAACGGATCATCGTAACAAAATTCTGCAATGCTTCAAGTGTGCCGGCTTTAAAGCCAAACTGGCTGGCTTTTGTCAGTACATCCCATAAAGTGATGCTTTGTTCATTGGCAAAAATCACGCATTTTTCCACCGTGGTTTTGCCAATACCACGTGCAGGATAATTAATGATGCGCTTCAATGCTTCTTCATCCTGTGTATTTACAATCACACGCAAATAAGCGAGCAGATCTTTAATTTCTTTTCGCTGGTAAAAGCTTATGCCGCCATAAATGCGATAAGGAATTCCCATCCGGCGAAGGCTTTCTTCAAAAGCACGGCTTTGCGCATTGGTTCGGTAAAGAATGGCAAAATCCCGGTTATTATAATGATTGCGCAGTTTTTGTTCCTGGATGGTGTCGGCTACATATTTTCCTTCATCATTATCCGTCATCGTACGCACCAGTTTTATCTTTTCACCCTCCTTATTTTCCGTCCAGAAATTTTTGGGTATCTGGCCTTTATTTTGTTTAATCACTTCATTGGCCACATTCAGAATGCTTTGGCTGCTCCGGTAATTCTGTTCCAGCTTCACCACTTTTACATCATCATAATCTTTTTGAAACTGCAAAATATTTTCAATGGTTGCACCGCGGAAACTATAAATACTTTGTGCATCATCGCCTACCACGCAAATATTTTCATGCACTGCAGCCAGCAGTTTTATGATCTGGTATTGCACCGCATTGGTATCCTGGTACTCATCAATCAGTATGTATTTAAACTTATGCTGGTACTTATGCAGTACTTCCGGAAAATTCTGCAGCAATTCATACATCTTGAATAAAAGATCATCAAAATCCATTGCGCCGTTTTTAAAACAACGGGCTGCATAAGCCTCATATATCTGTGCAATCATTGGCCGGTTGGCCCTTTGATCTTCCTGCTGAATATAATAATCAGTGGCATATTCCGCCGGGCCGACCAATGCATTTTTGGCGCCGGAAATGCGGTTGTGCACAACATTGGGTTTATAATGTTTGTCATCCAGGTTTAATTCATTAATCACAGTTTTCAGCACACTTCTGCTGTCATCGGTATCATAAATGGTAAAATTGTTGGGATAACCGATACGATGCGCCTCCGCACGCAGAATACGCGCAAACACGCTGTGAAAAGTTCCGATGTATAAATTACGCGCTTCATTATTGCCCAGTATTTTTTCTATACGCTCCTTCATTTCAGCCGCCGCTTTATTGGTAAAAGTGAGCGCCAAAATATTGAAAGCATCCACGCCACTGGCCATCAGATGCGCAATACGCGTGGTAAGTACTTTTGTTTTACCGCTGCCCGCACCCGCCACAATCATGATCGGGCCATTTATATGGGTTACCGCTTCCCTTTGCGGCTCATTCAATCCTCTCAGATACTCTTGCATGGGCGCAAGGTACGAAGCGGAAAACGGAGGTAAAAATATGTGTGTAAATTTTTATAAACAGTTGGCAAAAGAAGAATAAAATGAAAAATTAAAAATGAAGAATGAAGAAGAATGAAGAATGAAGAAGAAGTAAGGAAGAAGAAAAATGTATTAACCTGATTATCAAACGGAATTGTTCATAGCTCATAGCTGAAAGCTGATCGCTGATACCATACCTGATACCTGATACCCAAATAGTAGTACTATTGCAGAATAAAATTTAACTATGATCGGGTTAATCATTTTCATAGTTCTTTCCCTGGCGCTACTGTTTTTTTTGTTTTTTTATAAAAGAAAAACAAAAAAACAGACCTATGTCCCACCCTCAAACCTAAAGGATTTGCTAATGGAGCATGTTGCATATTACAGGGGATTATCAGAAACCGATCAGCATCGTTTTGAACTCAGGCTTATAGAATTTCTTTCGCATGTACGCATTCACGGCATAAAAACGGAAGTGGAAGATCTCGACAAAATACTGGTTGCGTGCAGCGCCATCATACCGGTTTTTGGATTTGGGCAATGGCGTTATTACAATCTGAGCGATGTATTATTATATGCCGATGCTTTTAGCCGGGATGAGTTTTCCATTACCGACCCACACCGCGACACCCTGGGCATGGTAGGAACGGGCCCAATGCAGCGAATGATGATTTTATCAAAACCGGCTTTGAGAATGGGATTTCAAAATGAATGGGATAAAAGCAACCTGGGCATTCATGAGTTTGTGCATTTGTTGGATAAATCTGATGGCGATACGGATGGCATACCGGAAACATTGCTACAAAAACAATATACCATTCCCTGGATCAAATACATGAGTGAAGCCATCCACAGCATTAAAGAAGGAAATTCAGATATCAACATTTATGGCGCCACCAACCAGGCCGAATTTTTTGCCGTAGCCGCAGAATATTTTTTTGAGCGCCCCGATCTTTTCCAAATAAACCATCCGGAATTATTCTCATTAATGGAAAAGATTTTCAATCAAAAACCAACGCCGCGGTTCAGGCAGGAATTGGAATAATTTTTTTGAGCCCGGCAATAAATTTTCATGGCATCTTCGTTGCGTCGCACACCCTTGTACTGCAAAATATCAGTCAGCAATATCCAACAGGCCCTAAAAAGATTTTAAGCAATTACAAATGTGTATCTCCCAGTCCATTTCTTGCACGGGATTATTTGTTTTGGCGCCCAAAATAGACCTTCAATTTATCATTAATATAATACATCACATCTTCATCGGTAGGGTGTTTGCGCAACCAATTATAATCCGGGCTATAACGCGTCATAAAATCAACCAGGCTGTCCCCATGCAGCCCGGTATAATGGGTTACAACTTCCGGTGAGTACCGATAATTGATATAGGCGGCATTTTCCAAATTATTAAAAGTTTTATACGCGTTCCTCCTGGCCTTATCCTTTTTCTTAAAAAGAACATCCAGATTCAATGCCAATCCCGCACCGGAATTTGACTTTGACATGCTTGGCATTTTGGGGCCGCCAACATCAGCTACAAAGCTGTTTCTTCTTTTTATACTGTCTATCTGGTATTGATTGTAACCAGTTGTGGTTACCGTTACATTGGGCAACATTGCGGGCAAGGGTTTCATAAAAATGATAAGCGTATCAGGCAAAGGCCTGTTATAAAGTACGGTATCAAAGCGGTATCCGGGCGCGTTAAATAAAATCAGGTTATCAAAGGAAACAGACAGGCTGAAAAATCCGTTGTTGTCGGTAAATGCAACTTTCCTGGAATTTTCATTGGCAACCCTCGCATTAATCACAGGTGCATTTGTGGCACTGTCCCGAACATAACCGCGGATCATTTTTTTTTGCGCCTGCACGGGTAGGATCCAGATAAAATTAATAATGATAAACGACAGAAAAATAATTTTATAATGTAACCAGTTTTTTCCTGTCGGTATCATAGATTTCGGTTGTTACTTTAATGTATAAGGGTCAAATAAGATAACAATTTAACAAAACCAGCATCAAAGGAATGTTAATTTATTCCGCTAATAAGTAACAGTATTAAGGATGATTTGGTGAACAAATAAAAAAAGGCTGAATTTTTTGATTCAGCCTTTTTTTCAATTAATTATCAGCATTGCTTTATTTATAGGCATATGCAATTCCACCTTTAATAGATTGCAGAGTAAAATTATTGTCCTTATTGGATGTTATTAAAACAAACTGGGCGCCTTGTTCCGCAGCGGCCATTTTTATTTTTTTTGTAGACTTTTTATCAGCAGAACCTGCTGTGTGAATTGCCAGCATTCCCGCGGTTTTTCCTCTTACTTCTCCTAATGATTTTAAACCGGATACAGCCGTTTTATCTTCAACAATTACAACATTTTCCCATCCATCTTTTCCGCTAACATCTATTTTCTCAGTAATCTTTTCCGTCCTGTTACTGGCGCCGTAAACAATTTTTCCTACAGCATATCTTCCCAACACCTGTTCTGCTTGTTCACCGGGATAAGTAAAGGTTATCGTGTATTCACTTACTTTTAAAACTTTGGCTTCCAGGGTTTCACCGGAATGTTTGTAAATCTTATCATTGGTTTGGGCCAGGGCTGCCAATGCAAAAAATGAAAGGAATGCAGTTAATAGTAATGATCTCATGTAGATTGTTTTTTTAAAGAATTGTTATTTACAATTTAAGGCTAAACAAAAGAACAACATTTTATCGAAGAAACTGCATGAGTCAGATGAAAAAAAAATTAAAACCCGCCCTTCTTATCCGGTTAATAAACATTTGATTGCGTAAAATTATAATAGTCGGAAGTAGATTTTTAAAAGAAAGTCCCGGATCATTTAAAATCCGGGACTTTCTTTTAAGCGGGTAATTTTCTTTTAAGCGCCCATAACAGCCTTGATCGTTGTAGTGCCTCCGCCTTCCAAACTAAGATTTACGGGCTTATTCGTTTTCCAGCTACCTCTTGTAAAATCAGGAATATCTACGGTCCTGGATTTTTTGGCAATGGATTGCTGACTGAGCGGACCTACAACCGTCCAGGATGCAGCATCGTATACATCCTGATCCAATGGTAAGCCATTGCGCAAACAATCAATCAGTCTCCAGTCCATCATGAAATCCATACCGCCATGTCCGCCAATTTTCTTTGCTATTTCACCCACATGTTTTACAATCGGTGGCGTATGCTTGTCGTATAATTCTTTTAATTCCGTATCCTTGATCCAATCATGACCAAAAGCGATCCGCTCAGGTGAAGGCCATTTGCTGGCTACACCTTTGGTTCCACTCACTAAGTGAATACGGGAATAAGGACGTGGAGAAGTAACGTCATGCTGAATCATCATCGTCTTTCCTTTGTCCGTACGGATCATAGTTGTATTCATGTTTCCGCGATAGGGTTTACCAACGAATTCATTGTAAAATGAATCTGTGGCCGCTTTTTCCCTTGCCATCTCTGCCATCAAAAAATCATTGGTTGACATGGAAACCATATGATCCATTTTATCCCCCCGATTGATATTAAGACATTGCGCTACCGGCCCCAGTCCATGAGTAGGGTAAAGATTGCCATTGTGTTTGATGTTTTCCTTTAAACGCCACATATCGGCATAGCCGTTTTTACTGAAATTCAGGTCACGCAAATCATGAATATAAGCGCCTTCCACATGCATAATCTCTCCAAACATTCCATTGCGTGCCATATTGAGCGTAAGCAGTTCAAAGAAATCATAACAGCAGTTTTCCAGCATCATACAATGCTTTTTAGTTTTTTCAGATGTCTCCACCAGTTCCCAGCACTCATCTACTGTAACTGCTGCGGGCACTTCAGTAGCGGCATGTTTGCCATTCTTCATTGCATATACTGCGATAGGTGTATGAAGGTCCCAGGGCGTCGTAATATAAACCAGGTCAATGTCATTGCTTTCGCACATGGCTTTCCAGCCATCGTTGCCGGAATATTCTTTTGCTTTTGGCCGGCCCGATTTTTCTAGTATTTTCTGAGCTTTTGTTGCCCGGTCCGGATATTTGTCGCAAAGCGCAACGATCTCCACTCCTTCTATATGCGACATGCGTTGTACCGCGCCAGGTCCGCGCTGTCCTAAACCAACAAATCCGATACGTACTTTATCTAACTTCGGAGCAGCATATCCACTCATATTGAAACGCTGTTTGCCGGCTGACATTGCGTTTTCCAATCCATCAATGGTATCATTGCCTTTAACTAAAGAAGGAAGTCCTACTGCCAGGGCACCCGACCCTAATGAAAGATTACGTAAAAAATTTCTCCGGTTCGATTTCATAATGCTGCTCTTTTTTAAGTTTTTTTTAAGTTGCTAATTTCCAGCATTTATCTGAATAAAAATCACCCGGGAATAAATAGATGCGAAACGAACGCATTATTTATTAGAATAATCTCTTGGAAGCTGTTTAACGATTTGATGAAGGTGTTTTCTAAGGTTTTGAAGTCTTATCCGGAAAGAAAAATCGTAAACCCAAAAATATTTTGTGACTTTTGAAATTGCCTGTATAGAAACTGTTTTAAACCTTTGTAAAAAAATAACCATCAAAATATACCAAACCTTATTACATTGTTTCTATTACGCTTAAAAGTATGTTAATAGGGTTTTGATTTTTTATTTTTCTGCTAAGAATTTGCAATGAAAAAAATATGTTTCATTTATGAATCAAAAAATCACAACCATATCACTGATACATTTGTCCGCTAAATTTATATTAAAAAATTTGAAATAATCCATCACTTTAAAGACAGCATTCTGACAACGTTTTCATATATGCAAGTCCTTTTTCTCTTGCGAACTTTATATTTTTTTCAGGGATTTTATCCGCATCCGGAAAATGCAACAATGCTTCTTCAAGACGTGCTTCCCGCAACAAATGCAGCATCGGATATACTGAACGGTTGGTATAATTTGCCGGATCATCCGAAGCCGTGTTTGCAAAACGATACAACGGATGAAAACTTGCCACCTGGTAAATGCCTTCGTAGCCGGCTTTTTTTAAAATGCTTTCCGCAACGGCAACTGCATCCAGGTAATCATTAAACTTAGGAAATGCATTCGGGAAAATCAGTAAGCTGGTTTCAATCATTATTATCCTCATCGAGCCGCGAGGCATTCCTCGACGAATGATTGCATGCATTCCTTTAAAAAAGCGCTGTTTTCTACCTGGTAATGAATGGTATTTTGCCTGAAAACCTTGTTGGCAAAAGGACAAAAATTGCAACCAATGACTACATCGGCGATCCATTTTTTTGTTTGGGTGATGATGAGTTCGCTGGTATCCATTATGATTCTGTTAATGCTACTCAAACATACGAATGTTTATGGAGGTGTAATGGCTGCATTTTTAAATTGTCGTTTCTTTTATGAAGCGATTCCTACGCAATGCCTTAACATCTCAGAATCGTTTTTTTCTACCTACGAAACGTCCCAACGGGCAATGTCATTAAGATAAGAGAAAGCAGGGCAATGCAATATCATTAATCCTGGCATATGGTTATTCCGCTCTGTAGGGCAATGCGACAATTCGAAATGTGCCCGGTATTTTTTAGTTTTTTAAATAAACGCTCTTTTAAAATTATCATGCACTTTGAAATGGAAACCTAAGATGCCCAACGCTATGTAGATGAACGTAATGCGACGCAACGAAGCTGCCATAAAAAACAAATGCCGGTATCAAAAAAAAATGAATTCGAAATAATCTTGAAAACTATATCTATTTATTCAGGGAGAAATTTTATATCTTTTCTTTTTATATATTTATCCCAAATGTTTTTTACATAAACTTTTGCTTATGCTCCGCAGAGATTTTTTGAAAAATACAACCGTTGCCGGCGCAGCCCTTGCCGCCCATCCGTTTATCACGGCTTTTTCTCCGAATGCAAAATACCGGCTGGCGCTTGTTGGCAGCGGATGGTGGGGAATGAACATCCTGAGATGCGCTTTGCAACAAGGCGATAGCACTGTCATCGCCATCTGTGATGTGGATGAAAGACAACTGAAAACCACGATGCAGGAAATTCAAAAATTAACCATTGACCGGCCCAAACCTTACAGGGACTACCGCGAATTGCTGCATAAGGAAAAACCGGATATTGTGATTGTTGCCACCCCGGATCACTGGCATCCGTTGATAGCGATTGCGGCGATGAAACAGGGTGCGCATGTGTATGTGGAAAAACCCATTTGTCATACCATCAATGAAGGAAAAGCGATGGTAGCCGCTGCGCGAAAATATGATCGCATTGTGCAGGTAGGCACACACCGGCGCGCATCGCCACATAATATCTCTGCGATGGAATTTTTAAAATCAGGCAAAGCCGGAAAAATAGGCATGGTGCGGGCTTTTGTGCATTATGGCGGTGGAGCGGGAACCAAAGTGCCTGATGAAGAAGCGCCAAAAGAACTGGATTGGAATATGTGGTGCGGACCTGCGCCTATGAGGCCTTATAATAAAACCATACACCCAAAAGGTTTCCGTATGTATCTCGACTATGCCAATGGCCAGTTGGGAGATTGGGGAATACACTGGATGGACCAGATATTGTGGTGGACAGATGAAAAATTTCCACGTAAAGTGTATAGCAATGGCGGGCCGGTTTATCCGGCAGGACAATACCGATGCACCGGATACGCAGGTGGTGAATTTTGAATTCGAATCTTTTACCGCTGTATGGGAGCATCGGCTGTATGCCGCTAATGAAGCGGAAAAAACAAATCTCGGTTGCTATTTTTATGGTACCGGCGGAACGTTTCATCTTGGCTGGCTGGATGGCTGGACGTTTTATCCCGCGGATAAAAATAAACCCACCATACACCAGGATCCGGTATTGCATGAACCTGATCAGCAAAACATACAGGAATTATGGGCCAATTTTATTCAATCCATCCGTAGCAATACCCGGCCGATATGCGATATTGAAATAGGACAACGCTCTACCAATATGAGCCTGTTGGGAATGCTTTCTTATAAACTTGGCCGCAGCATTGAATGGGATGGCGAAAAAGAACTGATTGTGAATGATGCTGATGCCAATAAATTGCTGCAAAGAAATTACCGCGGGGAATGGGTGTATCCATCATAAATTAACACGGGCAGGGATAGGGTCGCTATCTGTCCCTGCCCTATTTTTATAAATTCCCCTTTTTCAATTCTTCCGCTGCATAATTTGCGGCCCTTGCGGTAAGGGCCATGTACAATATGGATGGGCTTTGATTTCCGGTACTGGTCATACAAGCGCCATCGGTTACAAATACATTTTTGCAATGATGCAACTGGTTCCATTTGTTCAGCAATGAAGTAGCTGGATCATTGCCCATGCGTACCCCACCCATTTCATGAATATCCAGTCCGGGAGGTTGTTTATTGTCGTAGGTATTGATATTTTTACAACCGGCTTTTTCCAGCATTTCCGCGCTTTGTGTTAAAAAATCCTGCACCATTTTATCATCATTGTCATCATAATCAACAGAGGTGATCAATAATGGAATTCCCCACTGATCTTTTTGATCGCTGCTCAACCGCACATGGTTTGTTGCTTTAGGAATGGTTTCTCCCTGCATATACATATACACTTTCCATCCATCCGGTTCGGTAAGCGCTTCCTTATAATTTGCGCCTATCTGTTGGGGCAAATCGGATCCATCATTGCGGGTACGGTAAGAACCCATAAATCTGGTAAATCCGCCCACATAACCGGTATCCTGCTTATGAAGATTGCGGTAATTGGCCAGAATAGGTTCGGTAGGATTTCTTCCATAATAATATTTGTCTTCAAAACCATCCATTGTAGCGCTCACCGATGCACGGTAATTGTGAAATGCAATATATTTTCCCATTAAACCATTATCATTTCCCAGGCCATTGGGAAAACGGCCGGAAGTGGAATTGAGCAGGATAAGATTGGTATTTAAAGCGGATGCATTTACAAAAATAATCCGGGCAAAATAGTCGGTTGATTTCCCTTGTATTGGTATCAATAACTCTTACACCAACCGCTTTATTTTTTTGTTCATCATAAATGATGGAATGTACGACAGAAAAAGGCCTTACAGTTAAGTTTCCGGTCTTTTGCGCCCAGGGAAGCGTTGAAGAAACAGAACTGAAATAACCGCCATACGGACAGCCGCGCATACATAAATTTCGGGCGAGGCAACGGCTTCTACCCTGCTTTAAATGAATATCTTTTGGCTCGGTCAATTGCGCCCAGCGCGCCTGTACCATAAAACGGTCCTTATAATTTTCTTTGATCTTTTGCTGAATATGGGCATCCACGCAATTCAATTCGAAAGGTGGAAGAAACTCGCCATCGGGCATGGATTCGATGCCATCTTTATTGCCGCAGATACCAGAAAATATTTCCACATGTGAGTACCAGGGCGCCACATCTTCATAGCCTATAGGCCAGTTTATTCCATAACCAAAACGTTCCGGGGCCGTAAATTCAAACGGGCTCCAGCGCTGGCAGGCACGTCCCCAGATAATGGATTTGCCGCCCACCTGGTAACCGCGGATCCAGTCGAAAGGTTTTTCCTGAATGTAGGGATGATCTTTGTCTTTTATAAAAAAATGGGCAGTGTCTTCTCCAAATCCTGCGGCTTTGCTGATGAGCGGATTTTCTTTTAAAAATTCCGCTGACATGGCTCCGCGGTGTTTAAAATCCCAGGGGCTCATGGTAGCGGTAGGATAATCTTTTATGTGCTCAATATTTCTACCTCTTTCCAGTACCAAAGTTTTTAATCCATGGTCGCATAATTCTTTAGCCGCCCAGCCACCACTGATACCAGAGCCTATAACAATGGCATCGAAACTGTTTTTTTGAACGCCACTTCCATTAATATTTAAGGTTGAATCTGAAGGCATAGAAATATTTTTTTAAAAAATTACTTTAAAACAGTTACAGGTACTTGAAAGCATAAAAAATAGCAGATCGAATATACCATTTTCTTTTTTAGGTTTATAAAATATCGACAATTGAAACTAATGAAAAACAGGGAAGGAAAGGTTGCGAATAGGGCTTATATTACAATATTCAGCCAGATTCTATTGGCAATATTTTTTACGTAAAAATGGTTATTCAGGGATCCTAAGTTTAACTGATATTCTGATGGGTGTTATGCGATTTCCTGCAAAATATATTTCAACTTTTATACTATCAGTACTCAAAAGAATAACTTTAATAGCTAATATTATGTCTCTTTCAATATTAATAACGTAAATCAAATCCATGAGCCTTTTATTAAACAGGAATATTTTTGGCGATATAGCCAACAGCGGGAATGTACTTTCAAAAGCGGAAGCCATGCAATTATTAAATGATTGGGTGCTGAATGACAGATTGCGTTTACACATGATGCAAGTAGCCTACCTGATGAAAAGCTGGGCCTCGGAAAAAGAGCAACTAAATGAAGCGGATCAATGGCGTTGGGAAATGGCCGGCTTGCTTCACGACGCCGATTGGGATCAATGGCCCGATTTACATTGTAAAAAAATAATTGAGGAACTGGAACAAAGAAATATCGATCCTGAAATCATTCATGCCATCGCATCGCATGGGCCTGAACATTTTGGTGTAGTACCACAAACCAAAATGGATAAAATGCTGTATGCATTTGATGAATTATCCGGGTTGATTCATGCTTATTCCCTGATGCGCCCGGGCGGATACGATGGCATGGAATTAAAGGGTGTAAAGAAAAGATTGAAAGAAAAGTCATTTGCCGCAAATGTATCACGGGAAGAAATTCTGGATGCCTGCAATAGAGCCGGAATTGAACTGGACGCGGTGATCCAATTTATACTTCTGCATCAACCTGAAGCTCATTTTTAAAAGCCGAAAAAGCAATTATTTATTCTCGCGTGGCTGGTTTTAAATATGGGCTTTCAAAACCAAGTTTCTGCAATCCATTTTTTATCTCCGGAATATTCATAAACAGTTTCCATAATAAACCGGTGCGGTAATTTTCTATCATTACAATAATAGGCCCCTGGTCTATTGCCAAATGCGATTGAGCATACCAGTTTTCTGTTTCATTAAATGCATCTGTAAAGCCGTATTCACTCCATATTTTGTCGCCTAAATCGTAATAAAAATGCTTCAACGCTTTCATTGAATTTTCGGGTGTGTAAGGAAAAGAAGATATTGCGGCTGTGGGCGTAATGGTACCAAGATCATTGGTTGGCGAATGTGCGTTGTAACCGTTGTAAGTATCACTGGCGGTTAAGCCCCAGCAATTTTCACCATAACCTTTAAAATGTTTGGGGTTGATGAGGCAATATTTATAATTGATTAAGGTATGGTTTTGATTCTGCACCCAATAATCTGCATACTGGTCTTTTAATCCATGCGGATCCAATCCTAAAAATGAGTAATGCGTAAAAAATAAGGGCCCGCCATAATCGTAACCCAGTGGCAGTTTGATGCCATAATATTCCCTTTGGTTTTTAAAATGATTGCTGTTGGCCCAGCCTCTGTTATACACATCCGCATCAATGGAATAGCGTGGGGAAGAAGCAGCCAATAAATAAGCCATCAGCGCTTCATCCCAGCCGCGGATCTCATGATTCATGCTCCAGTCGTTATTGGGACTCCAATGCCAGAACAACATGCTCAATCCGCCGCGCGTGAACCAGTTCCATTCCACATCATTCCATAATCCGGTAATGCGGCCGCGGAGTTCGCTTTCTTTGGGTGTTTCATTTTTAAAATATTCCCTTACAGTTAATAAGCCTTCAAAAAGAAAAGCAGTTTCTACCAAATCTGCGCCATCATCTTTACTGCTGAATGGAATGGTTCTGCCGGTTGTTCCATTCAGCCAATGTGGAAATACGCCATGATATTTATCCGATTTTTCCAAAAACTTTACCATCTTCAATAACCGTTCTACCGCTTCCTCGCGGGCTGATCCATTTGCGTTCGGTGGCAACGATAATGGCCATCATACCAAAGCCGCTGCCACCGGTGGTTACCACTTCATTGCCATAATCGTAGGCGATATTGCTTCTTTCCCTTGCCAGTGCGCTTACCGGATGTCCAAATTGCCAGAAGTAGTTGAACGTTTGTTTTTGAACCAGTTCCAATAAAGCGGTATCTGATAAGTTCTTAGGCCTGTTTGCGGCATTGAATGTGGCTTGTGTTGCAGATTTGTTTTTTTGAGCCAATAGAACCGGGGTCATAAAAACTTAGCAGGAAAAAGAAGCCGCAATATTTTTTTATCATGGGAAACCGGTTTAGAATACAAATTATTGGTTGATAAAAAAGCCGAGAAAATTTCCTTTTATGTTTTGCAAATTACGGGGCTAATTCGGGATGTTGTATTGTTTTGCACAATAAAGGCCGGAAAGCCGAAGAGTGCGATCCCGATAATAATCGGGACAGGCTCCAACAGAAGTCTCATAGTAGTAATTTTGCCTGGCTAAAAAAATCTATTTTGATTTTATTGTTCATGCGTGTAAAAATTTTAATTAAACTATTCAACAGTCATTTCCCGGCAAGCCCCAGTCCATACAATGCTTTTATGTCGGCTAAACCTAATGCCCTGTTGTATATCCTTATTTCATCCATACTGCCAACCATCGGAACAGTCCAGGTATCGGTGGTTACCTGTTTACCGGGTATATTGTTGTACCATCCGCCAATAATTACTTCATTTGGAATAGTAGGAGTATAATAATTTGTTCCCCGGTTTGCAAAATCAGGCGCGCCTATCTGGATGCCGTTGGCATAAATCTGCAAAGTATTGGAAGCAGAATCGTAAGTTGTTACCAGATGTGTCCATTTATTGGCGCCAATGGTAGGAGATTTATAACTGGGAAGAAAGTTGGCATTGAGATTATCCTGCGTATTTCCATTTTGGTCTATAAAATCAGGATGAACAACAAGGTCGCTGGTATCACTGGCAGGATGCTGGCCGGTTTCGAACAGAAAATTAATATTACCCCAGAATTTGCCCGGCCTGGCCAGGGTAAAAATAAGGGTGGGCGTAGATCCATTATTCAATATCTGTACCCAGGCGCTTATAGTAAAGCTTTTTAAAGAAGTGTCCAATTTAGGGATTTGAGTTGCATAATAAATGTAACCGCTGTTAAACTTTATCGCTTTTCCTCTTACGCCATTGTCTATATAGGAATCGTTGGAAGCAGAGGTGGGGGCGATGCCTGATATTAATTCATTTTTTGTGTCATCAAAACTCCAGTAAGCAACCAAATTATTTGCAGCTACTTCTCCGGAACTGTCGAAGCCTTCTATTTTTCCGGCAAAATCAGCCGGTGAAACAGAGGGAAGTTTATTTGGATTTTCTTTTGAACAGGCGGTGAACAGTATGGCTATTGAAAAAATCTGTACAAATGATTTATATGAAATACGCATAAAATATTTTTTATTTGTTCCAAAATTAATAACCCGGATTTTGCGTCAATACGCCTTTAGATAAATCAAGCTGGGCTTGAGGTATTGGCAATAATTTATCCCTCGGTTCGGTATAGTTTGGCCTGTTTGCCGAATGCAATGCCTGGGCTGCAATACCCCATCGGACAATATCGAAAAACCGTTCATGCTCCATTGCCAGTTCAATTCTCCGTTCATGTTGTATGGCCGCGCGCAACTGTGTTTGATCAGTTGTGGTTATAGGAGGAAGAATAGTATTATCGCCATTGCGTGCGCGGGCGCGAACCAATTCTAATTTTGCAAGGGCTTCACTTGTATTCCCTAATTCATTTGCTGCTTCTGCATACATCAGTAACACGTCCGCATACCGGAGTATTCTTACGTTCATCCACCAGCCAAACTGGTCGCCTACCGTACTGCGCACGGCGGGGTTGGTATATACTTTCATATTATACCGGGGATTGGGTTCAACGGGAAATACTTCACCATACATGGTAGGCACAATACTGGGGCAGGGTAAGACCGTACTCGCTTCACGCGGATCGCCCGGTTCATAGGCGGCTAACAAAAAATCCGAAGGAATATTAAATCCCCATCCCAGGTTAAATACTCCGGCACCTCTTACTCCCTGAACCATCGCATACTGACTGCCATAGGCCGGATCTTCCTTATGACTAGCATCTGCATAAGCCTGTATTTCGAATAAAGATTCACTCGAGTTTTCGCCGGCTTCGGTAAATATTTTATTATATGGGGTATTTAAATCATAGATCCCGGAATTTATTACCAAACCGGCAGTGGCCATGGCCATTGCCCAGTTTTTTTGGTATAAGTACACTTTTGCCAGTAAACCGTTTGCCGCCCCGCTGGTGGCTCGCCCGATAAATTTCTCATCCCATTTCAAAGGCAGATTTGCAGCCGCATATTGCAAATCTTTTATTATTAAAGAATAAATTGCTGCAGGATCTGATTGGGGGATATTTGACTGGTTTGCCACATTGGTTAACAAGGTATCAACAAGCGGCACCCTTCCAAAAAGCCTTACCAGCATAAAATAATTATAGCCGCGGATGAATTTTGCTTCTGCCTGAGCTAAAGCTTTTACCGCTTGCGGAGTGGTACTGCTGTCCTTACCAACCTGAAATAAAACAATATTGCATTTTGTGATGCAGGCATAATAACCATTCCATAAATCATTGATCAAACCATTGGTAGGCGTAACCGGGAAATTATCCATTGCTATCTGATCGGGCGAATCTCCGGGAGTGCTTCCCTTATCGGCATCATCACTACGAATGCTTACCGCTCCCATGAAATTAAATCCGGAAACCGCGTTGTTGGATGATCCATCGGCGTGTACATCGTTGCGCAAATTGGAATAAGCAGCAAATATATACTGGTCGTATGGACCACCACCGGTAGGATAAGGATAGTTTTGCGGAGTATATTGCCCCAGGGGCGTTCTGTCCAGAAAATTTTTTCTGCAACCAGGCATTATTGCTGCTATAACGATCAACACTATTACACCTGTAAGCCCGGTTCTGTAAGTATTATTAAACATAAAATAAAATTTATGATTAAACTAAAAACTAAGGTTAATGCCAATCGAATAAGTTGCCGGCACAGGATAAACGCCATTATCGGCCCCTGCTGTGGTCGGGGCGCTGATAGGGACTTCAGGGCTATAGCCGGTGGCTTTTGTAAATGTGGCAATATTTTGCCCGCTTACATATACCCTGAGTGTTTTGATACCGGTGTTTTTTAACCTGTTCACATCAAAAAGATATCCTATCTGAATGGTTCGTAACCGCAGATAATCTCCCGGTTCGAGCCAGTAATTTGAAAATAAGAAATTGTTGGACCGTGTATTATCCAGTATTGGCTCTACATTGGTTGTTCCGGCGCCTGTCCAGGCATTTAAACGGTTTACTTCATAGTTGAGTGTGGCGAAATTGTAAGTTTTTCTTTGCACATAGATTTTATTACCGGCCACCCCCTGCAGATCAATTCCCAGATTAAAGCCTTTGAAATTAAACGAAACCGTTCCACCGAAATTATATTTCGGAAAAGGCGTACCAAGATAGGTGCGGTCGTTCTGATCAATCTTCCCATCCCCATTTATATCCGCATAAGAAATATCACCAGGTGCCGCTGAAGCCAGGTGCGGAGATTTATCCAACTGGGCCGTTGTTTGATAAATACCGGTTTGTTTATAGCCATAAAAATAACCGATGGAATTACCGGATTGTGTAAGATTAATGCCATTGGTTATCTGAAAATTGATATTACCAATGGATAGTACTTCATTTTTATTGACGCTGAAATTACCGTTTACAGCATAGCTGAAGTCTCTTGAAATATTGTCTTTCCATCCCGCAGATACTTCTATTCCTTTGTTGTCAATCGTTCCCAGATTGGTAAAAAAATTGGTATTTCCTGAAGCGCCCGGCAATGTAATGGTGGTAAGAATGTCATGGGTTTTACGATCGTAAAAATCAACATCCAGGCTAAGCCGGTTTTTTAATGCCCGCAATTCAAATCCTGCATCTTTACCTTCTACTTTTTCCCAGTGCAGATTAGGGTCCGGTACATAAGCCGGAGTAACGGAGGTATAAACATTATTGCCAAAAATACCCACATTCGCATTTGTAAGCGCCGGATAGGACAAGTAATTACCTATATTCAATCCATTGCCTACCGTACCCCAGGAAGCTTTAATCTTTAAAAAATCGAGCCATTTTATATTTTGCATAAAATCCTCATCGGTCATTACCCATCCTGCGCCCACGCTTCCAAAATTACCCCATTGATGGGAGGGAGAGAATTTGGAAGTCCCATCCCTGCGATAGGTTAAATTCAACAAATACCGGCTTTTATATGTATAGTTTATACGCGCCTAAATAAGAAGTAGACGCATCTTCGCCCTGGTAATTTACTCCGGATTCATTATTCACATTTGTTGGATTGGATGCCTGAACTACCGACAGGTACCAAAACATGGGATCATTGGGAATATTGAGCGTAGTATCGCTTCTGCTGGCAAATATTCTTTCATTATAGTGATACAATGTGCTGAAACCGGCTAATACGGTAATATGATGATCCACCGCAAAATCTTTATCAAAAGTAAGCGTATGATCCTGCTGATATGTTTTAAATATCGTTTGCGATTGATTTACAGCAGTGTGCGCAAGGTTATCGAAACTGGTATCCGTAATTACAGGACCTTCTCCTAAATTAATAAAATGATATGGAAGCGGTGTATAACCGCGGCTTTGGTTAAAAGCTCAGATCGGTATAAACGGTGGATCTCCAGGTAAAATGTTTTAAAAATTTGATTTCAGCAAATAGATTTCCTGTTACCCGGTAACCGCTGTTCAATGTTGTTCCATTCGTACGCATCAATCAGCGCTACCGGATTGCTTACCTGGGCTCTTTGGAAGGATGGCATTGAATAATATAACCCTGGTGCCGCCTGGATGGGAACGATGGGTGCAGCCCATAAAGCTTCCTGTTCAATGGTGCCGGCTGGCGGATTTTGTTTAAAGTAATATCCGGAAACTTCGCCCCCCACCCTTATATTGTTAGCAATGTGTATTTCTTCATTCAGCCGGCCCGTATATTTCTGATATTTATCGAACTTTAATACCCCCTGTTGAGTGGAATAACCCATATTCAGATAAGTACTGTTTTTTTCTGTGGCATTTGAAATACTGAGATTATTATTGGCAAATACTGCCGTGCGGAAAACCTGGTCCTGCCAGTTGGTATTTGCAGTATAATTGGTATAATCGAAGGGCGGAGCTCGCTATATTGGTTAACTGTTCCGAATATAATTTTTTAAAGCCGGCAGCATCAACCACTTTAATTTTATTGTTTACCTGCTGTATTCCATCATTAGAAGTAAAGTTTATCCTGGTTTCACCTTTTTTGGCGCGTTTGGTTGTAATGATAATAACGCCATTCCCACCCTGCAAGCCGTAAATGGATATGGAGGAAGGATCTTTCAGCACTTCCATTGTTTCTATGTCCGCCTGATTTAAGTAATCAATATTGGTTTGAAGAATTCCATCTACTACATACAGGGGATCGGCATTATTTGTTGAGTTCACACCACGGATTCTTACTGTGGGAGAAGCGCCTGCCTGCCCCGAATTTACAATCGTTAAACCCGCCACCTTACCCTGCAAGGATGAAACAGGATTGGTAGAAGGCATGTTAGCAACCACATCCCCGCTTATTACTGCGATGGAGCCCGTAAGATCTCTTTTCTTTTGGGTACCGTAACCAATTACAATAACCTCATTAAGAAGACCTTGCGCATTAATAAGTTTAATATTAATTTCCGTCTTCCCCGCAACTGCCATTTCCTGGCTGGTATAACCTACGTAGGAAAATACCAAAACCGCAGTATCGGGAACAGAAATAGAATAATTGCCCGAAGAATCTGAAGTGGTTCCTAAATTGGTTCCTTTTATTTGTACTGAAACTCCGGGTAAATTCATCCCATTTTCACCTGTAATTTTCCCTTTGACAGTTATATCGGTAGCAAATGTATTGGCTGCAAAACAAATTAAAAACGCTGATATAAGCCCTGCCTTCCTGCTTGTGATCCTTATTTTAAGAAACCCAAAGTGTTGTAACATTAATTTCATATATCATGATTTAAAAGTTTGAAATTCATTTCAACCCAATCAATCATTAGTGGTTCTATGCCGGTTAATTCTGGAAGGAGTGCCTTTGAAGTTGTAACAACTTAATAGAAGACCATTTCTTTGTATATCTGCCTGAATAATTGCGTAACCTGTAATCGCTTACATTTCAAAAATTTGTTACAAATTGAAACAAGCATATAGCCCTGACTATTACAATATTTTTTTGTAATAATTTTAGGACTATTCTTCATTAGCAGACAAATTTTCCATTTAAATAGCTGCCTGAATATTTTCAATTATTAATGATAGTATTTAACTTTATTTGAAATTTAACTTAGTAGGTATACTTCGAAGCTAAGTTGGCATCGCTCTATTAAGATAAATTTCTCCCAAATAAACTAACAATTGTTAGCATATGTATTAGAAATTCTTTAATTTTGTACCATTAATATTTATTTGAAGTGGAGGAAGATGAAAACGTATTCCAGCAAAAGCTGGATAAGGAATTAAAGATAGAACCGAAGGATTGGATGCCTGAAAAATACCGGCAAATGCTGATCCGGCAAATCAGTCAGCATGCACATAGTGAAGTTGTAGGCATGCTTCCTGAAGCAAACTGGATCACCCGTGCGCCTTCCTTGCGCCGCAAATCCATATTAATTGCCAAAGTGCAGGACGAAGCCGGTCATGGACTGTATCTGTACTGCGCTGCAGAAACGCTTGGCATTTCGCGTGAAGAAATGTATGAGCAGTTGCATACCGGCAAAGCAAAATATTCTTCTATTTTTAATTATCCCACCATAACCTGGGCCGATATGGGCGCCATAGGGTGGCTGGTAGATGGCGCCGCCATTATGAACCAGGTTCCACTCATAAGAAGCAGTTTTGGCCCCTACTCCAGGGCGATGATCAGGATTTGTAAGGAAGAAAGTTTTCATCAGCGCCAGGGATTCGATATTTTACTTACTTTAAGCAATGGCACTGAAGCACAACGCCGCATGGCCCAGGATGCCGTTAATCGCTGGTGGTGGCCGAGCATTATGATGTTTGGGCCGCCTGATGATGCCTCACCGCATACCGCTCAAAGCATGAAGTGGAAAATTAAACGCTTTACAAATGATGAACTGAGGCAAAAATTCATTGATGTTTGCGCGGAACAGGTAAAAGTATTGGGATTAACGCTTCCTGATAAAGATTTGAAATGGAATGAAAAAAGAAAGCATTACGATTTTGGGCCGATCAACTGGGATGAATTCCGGAATGTACTGAATGGAAATGGCCCCTGCAATAAGCAAAGACTTGAAGCCAGAAAAAAAGCATGGGAGGAAGGAGCATGGGTGCGTGAAGCAGCAATGGCTTATGCAGATAAAAGGAATTTGAATGCGGTAAAAGCCGCCTGATAATAAAAATATAATGGAGAATGATTATTTTGGCTTCCCGATTGCTTGCCATTATTTATCATTCTCCATTGCCAATTTTAAAGGATACAAGAATTCTGCCATTATTAAACAACTTGTAAAATGAAAAGTGAATGGCCATTATGGGAAGTTTTTATCCGGAGTAAGCAAGGTCTTGACCATAAACATGCAGGCAGTCTTCATGCCGCAGATGCAAAAATGGCCATTGAAAACGCCAGAGATGTATATACCCGCAGAATGGAAGGAGTAAGCATTTGGGTAGTGGAAAGTAAGTATATTCATGCCAGCAATCCCGATGAAGCAGCCAGTCTTTTTGATCCCGCCAATGATAAGGTGTACAGGTACCCTGCTTTTTATAATTTACCGGAAGAAGTGAAGCAGATGTAGGTGGATGAATGGTTTAATTGTTTAATGGCTTAATTGTTTAATGGTTAATCTAAATTGTTATATTGTTTGAGCTTAAACTGATGATTAAAGCAATTCAACAATGTAACAATTAAACCATGTAGCAGTAACGATTCAACCATGTAGCAACACAACAATTTAACAATGCAACAATATAACCATGCAATAATAAATTACACCCTTCATCTTGGCGATAATGCTTTGATCCTCGGCCATAGAAATAGCGAATGGTGTGGGCATGGGCCTATATTGGAACAGGATATTGCGCTTTCCAATATTGCATTGGATTTGATTGGCCAGGCGAGGAATTTTTATCAGTACGCCGCAGAGCTGATCAATAAAAACAGACTGAATCTTCAAAATTTTGATAAAGTCAATGGTATAAATACAAAAGTCATTACTGAAGATAGTTTGGCCTATCTGCGTGATGCATGGGATTTTAAAAATTGTTTATTGGTGGAACAACCTAATGGTGATTTTGCTAAAACAATTTTACGCCAGTTTCTATTTAGCGCTTACCAGTATTATTTGTATCAGCAATTGCAAAACAGCAGCGATTTACAACTTGCTGCCATTTCTGAAAAATCGTTAAAAGAGGTAACTTATCATGTAAGATGGAGCAGTGAATGGGTTATCCGCCTGGGTGATGGCACCGAAGAAAGTCATGAACGGATGTTAAATGCTTTAGATGATCTATGGATGTTTACCGGAGAGCTTTTTGAAATATCAGAATATGAAGCCATACTAATTTCCGACAAAATAAGTGTTGATCCCGGGTTGTTGCGGAATCCCTGGCTTAATAAAGTTGGCAAAGTTTTTAAAGAAGCTGGCTTATCTTTAAAGGAGAATGACTTTATGCAAACTGGTGGGAAAAACGGAGTTCATACAGAACATTTAGGATATATTTTAGCCGAAATGCAATTTTTACAAAGAGCTTATCCGGATGCAAATTGGTAACTTCAATCATAAATAAGTATGATTGCTAATACAGAAAATATTTCAGTGAAAAATATCTGGTCAATACTTGAAACGGTATATGATCCTGAAGTGCCAGTATTGAGTGTAGTTGATTTAGGAATTATCCGGGATGTGGAAATAAACGCTGAGTCAGGCCAGATCTTTATTGCTATTACACCCACTTACAGCGGCTGTCCCGCGATGGATGTTATTCGCATCAATATCCGGATGGCATTGTTGGAAAATGGTTTTAAAAATATAGAGATCCATACAGTGCTTTCCCCGGCATGGACAACGGATTGGATGAGCAATGTAGGCAAAGAAAAGCTAAAAGCGTATGGCATAGCGCCGCCACATTCATCTGCGCAAACCGTTTGCCATTTAGAATCTTTTCAACGGGATGAATCCATTCAATGCCCGCGCTGTAATTCTTATCATACAAAACTGGTGAGCCGGTTTGGATCTACGCCATGCAAAGCATTGTACCGGTGCGAAGATTGCATGGAGCCCTTTGAGTATTTTAAATGTCATTAAAATAGTATCTTTAATAAAATCATATTTATATGACGGTGGTTATAAAAAATAACGAATCGATGGAAAGTATTCGGGAAAAATTAAAAAAAATTGATAAGCGGCAAACACTTAAACTGGTAGATGTAAAAAAATATTCAGGAATGCTAAAAGATAAATTTAAGGAGGATGCTTTAGTTATTCAGAAAAAGATGAGAGATCAATGGGATTAAATTATTAGTAGACACAAATATTTTCATCTATTGGCAGCAGGGTTTTGAAAATGCTGCCAATATTATTTCCACCAATGAAATATACCTTTCAACAATTACGGAACTTGAATTATTAAGCTATCCTTTATTAACTAATATAGAAACAGCATCCTTAAAAGAAATCCTTCACAAATTTTATATCATCGATTTAAACAATGATATAAAAAGTATTACAATTCAATTAAGAAAAAAATATAAACTCAAATTACCTGATGCTATAATTATCGCATCTGCAATTCATTATAAATATTCTTTTATCACTTCGACAAGCAATTCAACAAATAACAGAAGCCAAAGTTGTATTATATACGTTTTAAATTTTCATGAGCATGCCGTCCCTCCTTTTTGAAATAAAAGACAATATTGGATTCATTACTTTAAACCGGCCCGAAAAGCTGAATGCATTCACCCGGGAAATGGCTTTGTGTATGCAACAAAAACTCGATGAATGCAATAGCAATAAAGCAGTGCGCTGTGTATTGATTACCGGATCAGGAAAAGCTTTTTCAGCAGGCCAGGATTTAGCAGAAGTAGCGGATCCTGAAGCTGGTGGAATGGACCATATTTTATCAGAACAATTCAATCTTACAGGTAACAACAATACAGCAGCGATTTACAACTTGTTATCATTTCTGTAAGGAGCCTTTTGATTATTTTAAATGTCATTAAAATAGTATCTTTAAAGTATGACTATCGTTATTCATAAAAAGGATTCAAAAGCTACCATTCAATCAAAACTGAAAAAAGCCGGGGAAATGGCGCGGGAATTGAATCGAAAGGAAATTGAATCTTTATGCGGTATTTTAAAAGAAAGATTTCAGGGAGATCCTGCGGAAGTAATCAGAAAAGAAAGAGATGCAGAGTGGAATTGACATCCTCATTGACACCAATATTTTAATTTATTGGTGTACAAGGCAATCAATACGCCGCAGAAATCCTGGCAACAAATAATATTTATTTTTCCATTATTACTGAAATTGAAATTAAAGGGCACATCTCTTTTTTAGATCCACTTGAAAAAGAAAAAATTCAGAAAATTTTAAACAGGTTAAAAAAATTAAGCTTACAGAACCAATCAAAGAACTTGCTATTGAATACAAGATTCAGTATAATTTGAAAACTCCTGATGCCATCATTGCGGCAACAGCGAGGTATTTGAAAATGCCCTTAGTCACTGCCGATAAAAAAGTTTCATGTATTGAAAACATAGTTGTTGTTTTATTTACATCTTCAATTTAACCGTATGCCTTCCATCCTTTTTGAAATAAAAGACAATATTGGATTCATTACTTTAAACCGGCCCGAAAAGCTGAATGCATTCACCCGGGAAATGGCTTTGTGTATGCAACAAAAACTCGATGAATGCAATAGCAATAAAGCAGTGCGCTGTGTACTGATTACCGGATCCGGAAAAGCTTTTTCAGCAGGCCAGGATTTAGCAGAAGTAACGGATCCTGAAGCGGGTGGAATGGACCATATTTTATCAGAACAATTCAATCCCATTATTACAAAAATAAGACAGCTTGAAAAGCCGGTGCTCGCGGCTGTGCAAGGAATTGCAGCCGGCGCCGGCGCTAATATTGCGCTTTGCTGCGACATTGTCATCGCATCCGAATCTGCATCTTTTATACAGGCATTTTCAAAGATCGGACTGATACCGGATAGCGGCGGAACTTATTTTTTACCCCGGTTAATCGGATGGCAAAAAGCAAGCGCCATTATGATGCTTGGTGACAAATTAATGGCCGCAGAAGCTGAAAAATGGGGAATGATATACAAAATTTACCAGACGAATTATTTTCTGAATGCCGCGCTGCAGCTTGCGGCTACGCTGTCAAAAATGCCTACACAAGCATTGTATTTAACAAAAAAAGCCTTGCAGCTTTCAGCTTACTCATTCGCTCGAAGAACAGTTAATGATGGAAGACGAATTGCAACATGAAGCTGCTTCCACACATGATTTTAAAGAAGGTATTCAGGCTTTTCTTGAAAAAAGAAAACCAGTATTTAAAGGTGAGTAATTTGTAACCGGTTTATAAATTTAAATGAATTATGTATAGAATAAGATATGATTAAACGATAAAAATGATGATTGAAAAAGATCAACACGCGAAAAAAATAGTGGAACGATTAATGGAATTGGATTATTTTTCTCAATGGCTGAAAATTGAAATAACAGAGGTAAAAGAAGGTTATAGTAAAATAAAAATGAAAGTCCGGAAGAGAAATGTTGAATGCTTTTGGAATTGCACATGGTGGTATCGCTTTTTCGTTGGCCGACAGCGCTTTTGCATTTGCATGTAATAGTGACGGCAAAATTACCGTTGCGCTGGATGTTTCCATTTCTTTTCCAAAAGCGATAAAAGAAAATGATGTGCTCATTGCGGAAGCAAAACAAATCAATAAAACAAATCGTACCGGCTTGTATTTAATAGAAGTAAAAAATCAGCAGGATGAATTGGTTGCGCTTTTTAAAGGGACCTGTTATAAAACCGAAAAGGAGCTGGGCTTTTTAGAATAAGTAAAAGCGATTATCCATTTAATCCGCAAACATCATTTTACAATTTTCTGTGATTTATTTTTATTTTTCTTATTGCTCAGATAACTGTTGGGAGAATTCGCCAGATGATCATTTCGATTGGTCGATTTTTTAATTCTGAAAATTTCAATTCAATGATTTATGCATACAAAGATTTCATCCCGGTAATTCATGAGTCCTCTTTTATTCATCCACAGGCAGCGGTAACGGGTAATGTGATCATAGGAAAAAATGTGTATGTTGGGCCAGGTGCAGCCATACGCGGCGATTGGGGCGCAATCATTATCGAAGACGGTTGTAATGTACAGGAAAACTGTACCATTCATATGTTTCCGGGCAAGACAGTATTGCTAAAAGAAAACGCGCATGTAGGTCATGGTGCAATAGTACATGGTGCAATTATAGGCAGCAATTGTTTGATTGGTATGAATGCTGTAATTATGGATAATGTGGAATTGGGCGATGAATGTATTGTAGGAGCCTTAAGCTTTATCCTGCGCTAACGAAAAAATAAAAAGCCGGAGTTTGATTGTAGGAAATCCGGCAAAAGTCATCAAAGAGGTAAGTGATGAAATGATTGCATGGAAAATGAAAGGCACTCAATTGTATCAACAGCTTCCACAGGAACTGTTTGCATCTTGGAAAGTGTGTGAACCATTAAGAACGATTCCTGAAAACAGGCCCTCGCAGGAAAAATTATATGCAACCTGGAATGAGTTAAAAAATAAATTATGAGACCTGTACTGTTCATTATTTGCACTGTATTAATTGCTTCCTGCAGTAGCAGCCAGCGTCTTGCACAGCAGGAAATGAAAACCTATGGAAGTGTAGGCGCCCCGATGATTCCATTCTTAAAACGCTGCAAAAGCAACATGATATTTTACTGGTATTTGCGGAAGACAATCCGGGCTGGACCAGAACAACGAAGTACAGCGTATTGGCTAAAAAAAATAAAGAATGGAATGGCTATAATTATGAAGTTAATAATTCCAGGGTTGGGGCTAAACCTACAATAAAAAGCGGGTTAAATAAAATTACCGTTTCCCAATCTTTAAGCGATTCCGTTTTGCAATATGTTAATAGAAATGAATTATGGAAAGCCAATGGTGATGAAGGAAAAAATTTCTGTGATAATACTCCAAAGGGGATCAATTCTGCAAGGCCAGGCAGCAACTGCAATATTACTGATGCAAATACCTGGGAACTACTCATCATTACTCCCGACCATGTAAAACAGATTTCATTTTATGCTCCTGAATATTTCGAACAATGCTGTCCCGGAAACAGGGAAAGAAAGAATTTTGTTGAAGCGGTTAAAAAAATAAAAGTTTTGGTTGGTGAAGCAGTAGCCCCAATATTAAAATGATAAAGGTCATCAGAATTACAACCATGCAACCATTAAACAATTAATCTATTCAAGTAAAATTCACCCGATATTTGCACGCTGATGGAAAAAACAAACTTTATTGATTATATCCGTATATTTTGCCGCAGTGGTCACGGCGGTGCCGGAAGCAGGCATTTTATGCGTAATAAATTAACGGCCAAAGGTGGCCCCGATGGCGGCGATGGCGGACGAGGCGGTCATATTATCCTGAGGGGCAATACTCAGTTATGGACATTGCTTCATCTTCGTTATTTTAAAAATGTACTTGCAGAAAACGGCGAAGGTGGAAGTGGCAACAACAGTACGGGTAAAAATGGTAAAGATATCATTATTGAAGTGCCATTGGGTACTATAGCCCGGGATGAAGAAAACGGCCACCTGGAAGCTGAAATTTTAGAAGAAGGACAGGAAATAATATGGATGCCCGGAGGTCGCGGCGGACTGGGAAATGGCAATTTTGCGACGCCTACCAACCAGGCTCCGGATTATGCGCAACCCGGTGAAGAAGGCATGGAGGCCTGGAAAATACTTGAACTGAAAATACTGGCCGATGTGGGCCTCGTAGGATTTCCTAATGCCGGAAAATCTACTTTATTATCCGTTATTACCGCTGCCAAACCAAAGATCGCTAATTACGCTTTCACAACTTTAACGCCTCAATTGGGAATTGTGGAATACAGGGACAACAAATCTTTTTGCGTAGCCGATCTGCCCGGTATCATTGAAGGCGCAGCAGAAGGCAAAGGTCTGGGGCATCGTTTTTTAAGGCATATAGAACGCAATCCGGCTTTATTGTTTTTAATACCCGCCGACAGTTCGGATCATAAAAAAGAATTTGAAATCTTAGTGAACGAACTGGAGCAATACAATCCTGATCTTTTGCAAAAAGATTTTGTGATCGCCATCAGTAAAAGCGATATGCTGGATGCGGAACTTAAAGCAGCGATCGTAGAAGAATTGCCATCCCAAATACCGCATGTTTTTATTTCGTCTGTTACCAACCAGGGACTTACAGAATTGAAAGATTTGCTGTGGAATACATTGAATAAACCAGTGGGGTAAAGGCATTCAATTATCTTACAGGATTTGCTTAATTTAGCAATATTCAAATTTACGGCAATGATATATGGAGCAGTTAGTATTGACCCTGAAACAATGGGCGGCACACCGGTTTTTGTAGGAACCCGTGTTCCCATTCAGACACTTTTTGACTATCTTGAAGGTGGAGATCCATTGGAAGAATTCCTGGACGATTTTCCATCTGTTTCAAAGGAAAGCGTCATTCAGGTTCTGGAAATGGCAAAGCAATCTTTAACTAAAGAAAAGATGCTGAATGAAAATTTTACTGGATGAAAATCTACCCAAAAAACTAAAAATAGATTTGGGAGAGTCATTTGAGGTAAAAACTGTTCGGGATTTAGGATGGCAGGGAAAGAAAAATGGTGAATTAATACAGCTTATTGAAATTAATAAATTCAATATCTTCATTACATTAGACAAAAATTTAAGATACCAACAAAATCTGAACAAATTCAATTTCTCGATTTTCTTATTAGTTTCAATTAATAATAGAAGACAAACGCTTCAAACATTAATAAAAAGAGTTAAGGAAAAATTGGAAACCGGTGAATATAAGAAATGGAATGAAATATCATTTTGATAATTTATCAATATGCAACCATACCGATTTCCCTTTACTTCAACATTAGAACAAACACCTTTTCTATTCCTCCATTTTATCATCTTTCTCTACCTTTGAAATTATATTGATTCAATTTAAACTATCGAATATGCCCGGATATGAATTTTTTGGCGAAGAAGAAAGGAAAGAAGTAAATGATGTATTGCAAACCGGTGTACTGATGCGTTATGGTTTTGATGCACAGCGCCAGGGAATATGGAAGGCAAAGGAATTGGAAAAAGAGATCACCAAAACCTTCGGCAGCGCTTATGCGCAATTAACTTCCAGCGGTACATCCGCATTAATAACAGCCATGAGCGCGCTGGGTATTGGCGCCGGAGATGAAGTGATTTTACCTACTTTCACATTCGTTGCAAGCTTTGAAGCGATATTAAGCGTAGGCGCTATTCCGGTTTTTGCAGATATCAATGAAAGTTTGACACTGGATCCGGAGGCTGTAAAAAATGCAATTACACCACGCACCAAATGCATCATGCCGGTGCATATGTGTGGCAGCATGGCCGATATGGATGCGCTAAAACTGATTTGTGAAGAACATGATCTGCTTTTACTGGAAGATGCCTGCCAGAGTATTGGAGCCAGCTACAAAGGGAAAATGCTTGGAACAATAGGTGATGCAGGAACGTTTTCTTTTGATTTTGTAAAAATAATGACCTGCGGCGAAGGCGGCGTAGTGCTTACCGATAATCTCACTGTATATGAAAATGCGGATGGTTATACCGATCATGGGCATGACCATAAAGGAGTAGATCGCGGCGCGGATCTGCATCCTTTTATCGGAAATAATTTCCGCATCTCAGAACTGCATGCAGCCGTAGGATTGGCACAAATAAGAAAGCTGCCGCAGTTTCTGGAAATTCAAAGAAAAAATCATAAAATATTAAAAGATATTCTTTCCCAGGTTCCTGAAATTTCTTTTAGAAAAATCCCGGATGAATCAGGCGATAGCTGTTCTTTTATATCCTGGTTTTTGCCAGATGCTGAAAGCACGCAATCAGTAATAGCAGAGATGAAAAACCAGAACATCTTAGCTGGCAATTTTTACTGGTTTGATAACAACTGGCATTATATCCGCAAATGGCATCATCTGAAAACACCCGCAACTTTAAACAGTTTGAATGATCTGCAACATACCGCATTACAGGAATTGAATGAGTCGGATTTTTCTGCAAGTGATGATATCATGAGCCGATGTATTTCAACCAGCATCAGCCTGATGTGGACAGAAGAACAGGTAAAGGAAAAAGCTGAAAAAATAAAAGCCGCGGTGCAAAAAGTGCTTAATGCTGTTGAGGTGAAAAACTAATTGAGAAGCGAAAACTTAAATGTAAATGTTCAATGCCGAATGGTTATTCGGCATTGAACATTTAAAGAACAAAACTAGAGGGAAATGTTTAGGCACATAATTTTAGCCTAAGTTCAATCCAATTAAATTTTCTTATTTCGATTCCCGTGCTTGTGCCAGCATTGCCGGCTGTTGTACTGGCATTAATACCGGCCATTCAAAGCGGCTATTTAATATTGTGGAAGCTTGTGCATACCGCATATCATTGCTGTAAATAAAGAAACAGCTTCCGCCTTTTATAATATTAATAATTTCTTTACTCACCTCATAACTTACCGCTGGACAACCGAAACTTCTGCCCATCATATTGCCTTCATCCGCGCGCTTTTCATTTACATATTTACTTCCATGCATTACGATGTTCCGGGAATTTACTTTATCATTAATTCCCCTTTCCATTCCATCAAACTTCAGACTGTATCCGTTTCGGCCCATATAAGTACCTTTGGTTACTAAAAAGCCCAAGGAACTTTTATTGGAATTGGTTTTATTGGAAAAATCGGTTGCAAATTCACTTCCGGAATTTTTCCCATGGGATACGTATGTATTGTATAAAAGTTTTAAATCCTTTAAATCAATAACATATAAGCGTTTATTGTGGCTACTCTGACTGTAATCACAAATAGTTAAAATTTCCGTATTGTTCAGTTTTCCTTTACTTTGGAGGTACTGAAATCCTTTATAAGCGTTGTAAAAAACATTTTTTTCCAAACCGGTTTTCGCGAGTTGCAATTGGTCATACAAAGAATCAATTAAATGATTCACCATCACGGATTCATTATTTTTTGAAATAAGTGTAGGGAATTTTTTATCATCTGTTCCGGGGCCTTCATTTGTATTCGATTTTGCTGTAAAAGCGCATAGGCCAATGCAACAGAGTACTAACAGTTTTTGCATTAAAAAATTATTTTATTGTAAATGCGGATTAAAAATATTGGATTTTATGAGCCTATAATGCTCTTTTCGCCTGATTTATTGTGCGGGCAAAAATAAAAATATTGTCAAAACAGGAATCCCAATTAACTTTTGATTTGATTTTCCCCATATTCTTTCACATAAATGCGAACCAGCAATATAAATAAGGATATCAGGATTGGCCCGAAAATCAACCCAATAAATCCAAACATATTTACTCCCAAAATCACACCCAAAACCGTAATCAGCGGATGCACATCTCCTAATCTTTTCTGAAGAACAAATCTGAATATATTATCTACCAGGCCAATAACGCCAAATCCATAAATTAACACTACGATTCCTTTCCAGGCAGGGCCTTGTGCCAATATAAGGATCCCCAACGGAACATAAGCCATTGCCGCACCAACAAAAGGAAGCATTGCAGCAAAACAAGTAATGACAAACCAAAACCAGGGATCCGGCACCCCAATTAGCAGGTAACCAACCAATCCCACCACCCCTTGCAATAAAGCTATAAGCGGTACCCCTATTGCATTATTAAATACCAGCTCCTGCAAATCCTTACCTATCCACAATACATTTTCATTTTTTAAAGGAACATATTTTATCAGCCAGGCTTCCAGTTCTTTGCTTTGTACCAGCATGAAAAATAGAATAAAATACATCACCACCAATGAAAAAAGTGTATTAAAAGTGGCTCCAAGTACATTTGGAACCGTATTAGCCAATACGGTTCCGGCCTTATTCAGATTTTCAGTGCTTAATAACCTGAAATTATATTCCGATTGTATTTTGTCAGAGAAATGCTCAATCGCGGCAATTACGCGGGTGGAGTTTTTGCTGAATTCATTTATTTTACCCAGCATCATATTAATAAAGGTCCAAATAGGTACCAAAACAATTAAAACGGAAAGGAATAAAAGGATCGCTGCGGAAAGATTCGGATTCCATTTACGCTTATAAACCATATTACGCATTGATTTTCGCATCAATACATAAAAAGTAACGGATCCTAAAAAAGCCCTCACAAACATAGACAATTCCGAAAAAATAAGTCCGCCTAATACAATCACTATTATAAAAAAAGAGATTTGTTTCAATCGAACGGGATCAACCTGCGGCATCAGATAATTATTTTTTTTACAAATTACATTTAAAACCTGTACTTAAGGTTTTCTTTGATAATACTATTAAAACAAAAATCTGAAAAACCAAATTTAAATGATCAATTTTTTAATGATTTTTCAAAGCCATTTATTTAATTCCTGATACTAATTTATAAGAATGATCTATCATTCCGGTTATTTGATCATTGCTTAAACTCCCGTCAAGTACAATTGTATTCCAGTGTTTTTTATTCATATGATATCCTGGCAAAATGCAGGCATACCGCTCCCTCAGTTCAATGGCCCTTTCGGGATCACATTTTAAATTTATTTTAAGCGGATGGGCTTCCAGTGATGCCAGTAAAAATATCTTCCCTTTGGTTTTAAATACAAGTGTTTCATTTCCAAAAGGAAAACATTCTTCTACCGAAGGCTTGGTAAGCACATATGCACGGATTTCTTCAATATTCATATCCTGAAAGATGGGATTATTTTACGAAAATAACTACAATTCAATTTCACGATGGTGGCACGTCATTGCTGATGCAGGAAGCAATATGTGACTATGAATTAAAATGACTCATTCACAAAGCACAGATTGCTTAAAAATGCTAAGCAAAAAACCGCGCTATTTTTTCGCAATGACGTAGCCGTAAGACGTCGCTGCTGACGCAAATCTTTGAGTATGAATTAAAATGCTCCATTTACAAAACACAGATTGCTTCAAAAATGCCACCTACAAAGCCACGCTACTTTTTCGCAATGATCGAAGCAGATGAACGTCATTGCTGACGCAGGAAGCAATCAGTAAGCAGAAATTTAATACGACTCCTATCCTTACACGGAATGGTTTGAAAATGTTGTTTTGCCCTTACGGGAGTACTATTTACAGCATCTTTTTTATTTCATCCACCAGTTCGGTTTTATAAATCGGCACACCCATAATTTTATTAAATCCTTTTGCATCAATAAGATATTTATCACGGATGATTTTAATAAGCTGTCCATTATTAATTTCAGGGATAAGTACTTTTTCAAAATTATTGAGTATTTCCCCTAAATTTTTCGGGAACGGCCGTACATATCTCAGATGCGCATGACTTACCGCATGTCCGTGAGCCTGCAATTCCATTACAGCGCTTTTGATGGCGCCATAAGTACTTCCCCATCCCAATACAAGGATTTTCCCTTTTTCAGGTCCGCTGTCCAGTGTCTGATCTGGTATATGGTCGGCGATTTTATCTACTTTTTCCTGGCGGATTTTCACCATTAGTTGATGATTTTCAGGGTCATAACTTACATTTCCGGTTATATTTTGTTTTTCAAGTCCGCCAATACGGTGCTCCAGTCCCGGAGTTCCCGGAACGGCCCAGGGACGAACCAGTTTTTCATCTCGCAGATAAGGTTGAAATTTCAGCTCTCCCTCGCCTAGATCCGTTTTAAATTTCACTTCAATATCAAAAAGATCTTCCGATTGAGGAAATCTCCAGGGCTCAGCGCCATTGGCAATAAACCCATCGCTTAATAATATAACCGGCGTCATGTGCTGCACCGCTATTCTAACAGCTTCATAAGCTGCTGCAAAGCAATCGCTGGGTGTTGAGGCCGCGATTACCGGCATGGGGCATTCTCCATTTCTTCCATAATAAGCCTGTAACAAATCACTTTGTTCTGTTTTGGTAGGCAATCCGGTAGATGGGCCGCCACGCTGCACATTGATAATCAGTAAAGGAATCTCAAGCATCACTGCCAGGCCCATTGCTTCGGTTTTAAGCGCCATACCTGGCCCTGAAGTAGTAGTGATTCCCAGACTTCCGCCATAGGAAGCGCCAATGGCCGCGCTGATACCGGCAATTTCATCTTCCGCCTGGAAAGTGCGGATGCCAAAATTTTTATGCCTGCTCAATTCATGTAAAATATCTGAAGCGGGAGTAATGGGATAAGTGCCTAAAAAAATGGGAAGCCCACTTTTTTGCGAGGCGGCAATCAGCCCGTATGTCAAAGCCTGGTTGCCCATAATGCTGCGGTAATTTCCCGGAGGTAATTTGGCTTTTTCCACCCGGTAGCGGGTAGTAAAAGTTTCTGTAGTATCTCCATAATTATATCCCGCCTGCAATACTTTGATATTGCTTTCGAGGATTGTAGGCTTGTTACCGAATTTTTCTTTTAAAAAATTGATGGTATTATCCAGCTTACGGTTGTACATCCAATACAGAAATCCCAGTACAAACATGTTTTTGGCCCGGTCTTTTTCCTTGGTTCCGAGGTCGGGGAACTCCTTTAAGGATTCCCGGGTCATTTTGGTAACATCCATCTTTATTACTTCAAAATGATCCAGGCTGCCGTCTTCAAGTGGATTTACGCCATCCACATAATTTGCCAGCCGAAGGTTTTTCGCATCAAATCCATCCACATTCGCAATAACTTTTCCTCCTGGTTTCAATGCTTTTACATTTACTTTAAGCGCGGCGGCATTCATAGCCACGAGCACATCACATTGATCGCCGGGTGTATATACCCTGTCCGATGAAAAATGTATCTGGTATCCGCTTACACCCGGCACCGTTCCCAATGGCGCACGTATTTCTGCGGGAAAATCCGGGAATGTAGCCAGATCAATCCCTAATAAAGCAGTATTATTTGTAAATTGTTGACCGGTTAATTGCATGCCATCCCCACTGTCCCCTGCAAATTTTATCACCACATCCTGAAGTAAGGCTTCTTTTTTATTCATTTATATTCAATTAAAAAATATTTATATCCAAAATGGAATTGGCTGCAAAGTTACTACAACTGAAAATGTTATTGTATTGATTTCCTGAATGCGTAATCGTTAAATTACCTAGAATAATTGTACTTAATTATAAAACAATTCTTTACCCGGTTTACCTTTGCGGCTTAATGCATACCCCTTCTATGTTAATAATTTCAGAAGAACGGCTTAAATTCAAGTTGTTCGCTTTTTCTCTGTTTGCTTTAGCGTTTACCCATATTAATTGTAATAATAATACTGAAATTAAAAACAGTAAGGACAGTATTTCCAAAAAAACTGTACCCCAATTCAATTCCGGGGATAGTGGGAATAAAATGCAGGATCACAATACAGCATTGATTCAACGGCAGCACCAAGACAGTACGGCAAAGGATTCAAGCCGTAAATACATTTACCTGACTTTTGATGATGGTCCGCAGCCAGGAACCATGAATTGTTTTCATATCTGCAAAGACCTGGGAATAAAAGGTAGTTTTTTTATGGTGGGTATGCACACATTCACTCCAGGCTTAAAAAGCCAGGTGGATAGTATACGGTCAGGATATCCGGAGGTTTTATTAACCAATCACAGTTATACCCACGCCTTCCGGGATAAATACAAGCTTTTTTATAGCCGCCCGCAAGAAGTGCTGGAAGATTTTCAGCGGGCCCAGAAGAGTTTAGCCATTCCATTTAAAATTGCACGCTTACCGGGGAATAGCGCCTGGGTAAGAGCGGATAAGATCCGGAGCAGCAACCTGGTGAAACAAACCTGCCAGTTACTTGATTCGGCAGGCTACGATGTAATAGGATGGGACCTTGAATGGAATTTTAAAAATGAAGGTAATAAAACAAAACCTGTACAATCGGCTGACACCATGATAAAAATGGTGAATTATGCATTTGAAAACAAGCATGGATTTACACCAAACCATATTGTAATCCTTACACATGACCGGATGTTTCATCAGCCGGCATACGCCGATTCCTTAAGAAAATTTATAACTGTATTGCAGAAGAATCCGGATTATGTATTTGAAACCATAGATCAATATCCCAAACTCCGGCTTAACAAATAGCAGTATATTAACAGGATTATCCTTAATTTTAATATTACACAAAAACAACTTAAATAATTGCCATGTTTAAATCAGGAAACCCCGCATTATCAGAAAAAATATTTTCGAATACACTTCAACAAACCGGCGCAGAAGTGATGTCCGTTAGAGGTACCATCAATAAATTTGGATTATTAATGCTGATGGTAATAGCCGGCGCCGTATATACCTGGAATCTGTACGACCAGTTCAAAGTTCCTACCATGATGACACTGATGTGGATAGGACTTTTCGGCGGATTGGTTACAGGTTTAATAATCAGCTTTAAACCTACATTGGCCGCATACCTGGCCCCGGTATATGGTTTATTGGAAGGCTTTTTTATTGGTGCCATATCTGCTTTGATCAATAGCGCATTTGCGGAAAAATATCCCGGAATCATTATGCAGGCCGTTGGGCTTACTTTTGGTGTTGCCCTGGCCATGTATATCCTGTATAGTTTAAAAATTATCCGCGCTACTGAAAAATTTAAATCCGTAATAATGGCGGCCACCCTCGGTATCGGGCTTTTTTACCTGATCACAATTATAGTAAGACTTTTTGGTGTGGATCTGCCCTTTATGTATAATGCGAGTCCGCTGGGTATTGGTATTTCTTTATTTGTAGTAGCTATTGCAGCACTGAACCTGATTTTAGATTTTGACCGCATAGAACAAGGTGCTGCTATGGGCGCTCCCAAATTTATGGAATGGTATGGCGCCTTCGGACTGCTCGTTACCATCGTTTGGTTGTATATTGAAATTTTAAGGTTGCTGAGCAGATTTGCGAATAGCAGGAGTTAAGAATATTTTTTCTGAGAACTTGCCTTTCATTCATGTACCACCATCAATGGAACATGCGTATGAAAGGCAAGTTTTTTTGTATTACTCCGGTGGAACAAACCTTCAAATAATCCATGTTTTTTTGGAATCGCAACAATCAGATCCGCTTGTTTTTCTACCGCAAACTGGTTAATGCCATCTACAAAATCCGGATTACTAATAAAATGGTATTCCGGATGATAGCCTTGTAGTAAAGTATCTAAAAGTAAGGATTCAAACCTGGTTTCCTGGCTGGGAGGTTTATTGGTTTGATCCACATGCAACACAAATAACCGCGCTTCGGTAGCATTGAGTATATTTTTTAATGCATCTACCGGCGTTGTTTCTACTACGTTTTTAAAATCGCAGGCGAGCACAATGTTGTTAAGGGGTTTAAAACTTGCTTCCGACGGTATAATTATAACAGGTACCAATGTATGTTTTGCAATTTGAATGGTGTTGCTTCCTATCAGTCTTTCTTCAATACCACTCCCACCGCCGGTAATTCCCATTACTATCAGGTCAACTTTATTTTCCTCGCAAACTTCATTTACGCCGGAAGAAAGAATATTAAACTCACTGATGGTTGTTAATTCAATTCCGGGGTCGCAAAATGCCTGCAATCCATTTTTAAACTGCAACAAACCTTCTTCGCTTATCTTTTTAAAGGATTGAATATCATAAAGCTCTACAGCATCCATCATTGGATCTCCGGACACTGGTTTTTGATAAGCATTGTATATAATAATCTTTTTAACATCCAGGCTTTCTGCCAGCTTTATGGCATACCGGGCCGCATTTTTTGCGGTTTCAGAAAAATCCGTTGGAATTAGAATGGTATTCATGCACAATGATTTTAAAATCATTTCAATTTAAGACATAAAAAATTATTATGAAAAATAAAATTCAAGAAATATTCTTTGCAAAAAACGGCGTCGCAATAATGGATCATCCGCCACGTGATTGCGATAAAATAAGATTGATTTTGTGCGTGAAGAACTTTTAAAGCAATCTGCGCTTAGTATTAGGAACCTTGTTTCAGTTTATTCCCACAGATTGCTTTCTGCGTCGCAATGACGTTCATTCGCTCCTTCATGCAAAAAATTTAAAGATTTTGTGTGGCGGAATTTGAAATATAATCTACGTCATTGCGAAAAAATAGCCCTGGTTTTGTGCGGAAGAATTTTTGAAGCAATCTGTGCTTTGTATCAGGAACGTTGTTTCAGTTCATTCTCACAAATTGCTTTCTGAGCCAGCAATGACGTTCATTCGCTATCTGTTAATTTTACAGGTTTTTTATTTTTTAAATCTATGCAAGGTTTTCGATGATGCCGGCAATTCCCTGTCCGCCACCTACACAGGCTGTTACCATCCCATATTTTTTGCCCAACCGCTGCATATCATTGAGCAATTGGATGGTCAGTTTGGCGCCGGTGCATCCTAGCGGATGACCTAAAGCAATGGCGCCACCATTGATATTTACTATTGCGGGGTTTAATTCCAATTGACGAATTACGGCAAGGGATTGTGAAGCAAAAGCTTCATTTAATTCTATGAGTTCAATATCATCCAGATTCATATTGGCTTGTTTCAATACTTTGGGTATTGCGGCCACAGGCCCCATTCCCATAATACGAGGATGCACACCGGCGCTGGCGCAATTAATAAGCCGGCCAATAGGTTTTAAACCAAGAGCCTGCATCATTTTTTCGCCCATCACAATCACGAAAGCCGCACCATCGCTGGTTTGAGAACTGTTTCCCGCCGTTACAGATCCCCCGGCGGCAAATGCCGGTTTCAGCCTGCCTAATGCTTCCATTGAAGTATCGGCCCTTACACCTTCATCTGTATCCACCACATAATTGCGGGCTTTCTTTTTCCCTTTTTCATCCACATATATCTGCTCCACCTCAATCGGTAAAATTCCTTTTTTAAAATATCCTTTCTCAATCGCATTCAACGCTTTCTGATGTGAAGCAAGCGCAAACGCATCCTGGTCCTGGCGGCTTACCTTGTATTCCTTTGCTACTGCTTCCGCCGTTAATCCCATACTTAAATAATAATCAGGCTCCTCCTTTGCAATAGCGTAGGAAGGCACGGTTTTCCAGCCCGATGTGGGAACCAGGCTCATGCTTTCCGTTCCGCCGGCAATAATGCATTCCGCCATACCGGTTCTAATTTTTGCAGTGGCCATTGCAATACTCTCCAATCCACTGGCGCAATAACGGTTGATGGTAATGCCGGCAACAGGGATACCCAAAGCTTTAGCCGCGATGATACGGCCAAACTGCAAACCTTGTTCCGCTTCCGGAACTGCGTTTCCCACAATCACATCATCCACCTGGTCCGCATTTAACTCAGGTACAGATGCCATCAATCCTTTTATTACTTCCACGGCCAGGTCATCCGGGCGAAAAAATCGAAAACCGCCTCTTTTAGATTTTCCTACAGCTGTACGAAAACCGGCAACGATATATGCTTCCTGCATGATGATTAATTTTTGATACTCAAATATAAATAATTAAACAGAATAAGTTGTTTATGCAACTAGTTCAATTCATAGAATTAAATTTTCATTATAAATTCAAAAGGACTGTTAACTCATATTCTCTTCTTAGGCACATTTTTTCTCATAAAAACAAAATTTTAATGTTTTTGTACAAGTCTGGTCCAATATGCCTAAAGGCGCCCGCTGGAAATTTATTACCTTTGCGCCCATTTTATACCAATTATCATATAGATTAGAAGCATTTTATGAGTGCCAGATACAAAGAATTTGAAGGATTAAATTTACCTGCCATCGAACGGGAAATATTAGCTGGATGGAATGAAAGCCATGCATTTGAAAAAAGTGTGGAGTTAAGAGAAGGTGCCGAACAATTCGTTTTTTATGAAGGGCCGCCCAGCGCTAATGGAATGCCTGGTATTCATCATGTTATATCCAGAACACTTAAAGACCTGGTATGCCGGTATAAAACCATGAAAGGCTTCCAGGTAAAACGTAAAGGCGGCTGGGATACGCATGGCCTGCCTGTAGAGCTGGGCGTGGAAAAAGAATTGGGTATTACAAAAGAAGATATTGGTAAAAAAATTTCCGTAGAAGAATACAATCTTAAATGCCGCGAAGCGGTACTGCGTTATAAGGATAAATGGGATGAGCTGACAGAAAAAATGGGCTATTGGGTAGATCTCAATGATCCATATATCACTTTTAAAAGTGAATATATAGAATCACTCTGGTGGCTGCTGAGTGAATTGTATAAGAAGGGACTTTTGTATGAAAGTGTAAGCATTCAGCCTTATTCTCCTGCTGCAGGCACCGGATTAAGCTCGCATGAACTCAATCAGCCCGGCACCTATAAAGATGTAAAGGATACCAGTGCGGTAGTAATGTTTAAAGCTACTCCCGGTTCGGTCAAAGCAATTCAGGCATTGGGGAAAAAAGTCAATGAGTCAATGGAAGTCAATGACTTGCCTGATTTAACCGATGAAATTTTCTTTTTAGCCTGGACCACAACTCCCTGGACACTTCCTTCCAACCTTGGATTGACAGTTGGAGAAAATATTGATTATCTGTTAATAAAAACTTTTAATCCATATACGCATCTTCCGATCAAGGTTGTAATTGCCGAAGCATTGTTTCCAAAGTTTTTCAAACCGGAAGGGGAAAACGGCGATTTTAATGCATATAAATCAACAGATAAAGTTATCCCTTGGAAAATCCTTTCCGGTTTTAAAGGAAAAGACCTGGTAAATCTTCGTTATGAGCAATTAATGCCCTTCGAAGCAAATTCCTTGGAAAAAATACAACAAATTACGCCGGAAGCGGATCCTTTCCGGATCATTTCAGGCGATTTTGTAACTACCGAAGATGGTACCGGTATTGTACATATGGCGCCGGCTTTTGGTGCAGATGACTATAAAGTCGGGAAAAAATTTGGTATTGGTATTTTAACATTGGTTGACCGCCAGGGAAAATTCGTGAATGGCACCGGGGAATTCAGCGATCAATATGTAAAAAATTATACCAATGACAAGGATTATGTAGATGTAAATGTGGACATCTGCGTAAAGCTGAAAAAAGAAAACCGCGCCTTTAAAGTTGAAAAATATGAACACAGCTATCCGCATTGCTGGCGTACGGATAAACCGATTTTATATTACCCGCTGGATGCCTGGTTTATAAAGACAACTGCATGCAAAGAACGAATGGTGGAATTGAATAAAACCATCAACTGGAAGCCCAAAAGCACCGGTGAAGGACGTTTTGGCAACTGGCTTGAAAATATGGTTGACTGGAATTTGAGCCGTAGCCGTTTTTGGGGCACGCCTTTACCTATTTGGCGAACTGAAGATGGAACGGAAGAAATCTGTATCGGTTCCGTTGCTGAATTGAAAGCAGAAACTGAAAAAGCCACCAAAATATTAGGAGGTACTGTTAATCAGCATATTTCTTTCGAAGATATTGATTTACATAAACCATTTGTTGATAGCAATTGTGCTGGTAAGCCATTCAGGCAAACCGATGAAACGTGTTCCCGACCTGGTGGACGTATGGTTCGACAGCGGCGCAATGCCTTATGCCCAATGGCATTATCCTTTTGAAAATAAAGATCTTATTGACAAAAAACTGGCATTTCCAGCCGATTTTATTGCGGAAGGCGTAGATCAGACACGCGGCTGGTTTTATACACTGCATGCCATTGCTGTTTTATTGTTCGACAGTGTTGCTTATAAAACGGTTGTATCCAATGGATTGGTTCTGGATAAGGATGGAAATAAAATGAGCAAGCGTCTTGGTAATGTGGTAAATCCTTTTGAAACCATTGAAAATTTTGGAGCGGATGCCACCCGCTGGTACTTGATCACCAATGCTTCGCCCTGGGATAATCTTAAATTTAATCTCGATGGCATAAAAGAAGTACAGCGTAAGTTTTTTGGGACATTGTATAATATTTACCAGTTTTTTGGACTGTATGCCAACCTGGATGGCTTTGCGAATAAAGAGTCAACCATTTCAATAGAAAACCGGCCTGAAATTGACCGCTGGATATTGTCTTCTCTGCATTCACTAGTAAAAAAAGTGAATGTACACATGGATGAATATGAGCCAACACTTGCCGGGCGCGCCATTGAAGAATTTGTAGATGAGCAATTGAGCAATTGGTATGTACGGCTTTGCCGCCGCCGGTTTTGGAAAGGAGAATATGAAGCCGATAAAATTTCGGCTTACCAGACTTTGTACGAATGCCTTGAAACAATTGTGCGGTTAATTGCGCCTATTTCTCCATTTTTCAGTGATGCCATTTTCCAAAACCTCAATGCGGTTACAAAGCGTTTTTCCGTAAACTCCGTTCATCATACTGATTTTCCAAAAGCAAATGAAGCCTTTATAGATGAATTACTGGAAGAAAGGATGGAACTGGCCCAGGATATTTCTTCGCTAATATTATCCATCCGAAAGAAGGTAAACATAAAAGTAAGACAGCCATTGCAAAAAGTGCTTATACCTGTGGCCAATGACCATAGAAAAGCACAGCTGGAGAAAATTGAAGACCTGGTAAAAGCGGAAGTAAATGTAAAAACCATCGAATACCTGGCTGATACGGAAGGGTTTATTAAAAAGAAGATTAAACCTAATTTTAAAGCGTTGGGCGGTCGCCTGGGGGCTAAAATGAAGGAAGCTGCTGGGGCTATCAGTAATTTTTCCCAGGAAGATATCGCTACACTTGAAAAAGAAGGCCGGATCTTATTGCCCTTAAAAGATCACGAAGTTGAATTGTTATTACAGGATGTTGAAATAACTGCCGAAGATATTCCGGGATGGAGTGTAGCAAATAAAGGAAACCTCACCGTGGCATTGGATATTACCCTGACTGATGAGTTAAAAATGGAAGGGAATGCAAGAGAATTTATAAATCGGGTACAAAATATTAGAAAAGAGCGTGGTTTTGAACTTACAGACCGTATATTCGTAGATATTGTAAATAACGGCAAAATCAAAGATTCCATAAAGAAATTTAAAGATTATATTTGCGCGGAAATTTTGGCAGATAAAATTGAATTTTTGCCTGATTTACAGCATGGTACAGAAATAGAAGTGAATGACATTTTGCTAAAAATAAGTGTAAACAAAAAAAGGTAATCCGTATGGCAACTAATAAAAAAAATACAAAGCCAGCTCCTAAAGCCAAAAAAACAGCAAAAGAAACTACTTCCACCGCATCAAAAGCGGTTGCATCAAAAGCTGCATCACATAAAACCGTGAAGCCTGCTGCCAAACCTGCTGGTAAATCAGTAGAGCCAGTTAAAAAAATTAAATCATCGGCAGCTCCCACAAAAAAAATAACTGTGGTTGCTAAAAAAGCCGCTGCAACAAAGAAACCGGCTGCAAAACCAACTGTCGAAACTAAGAAAGTAGCGGCGCCAGCTTCAAAGATTGCTGCCGTTGCTCCTGAAAAAAAATCGAATGGTCAGCCGAAATCAAAGGAAAAAAATCAGACAATTGTGAAACCAGTCCCAAAGAAATCACCCAAAGTTGAATATAAAGAAGTAAAACCTCCTAAAACATCTGTGAAAACAGCCGTTCCTTATCAGCCGGATTATAAACCGTTGGAACAAAGGAACAACGGCGAGAAAAGCAATGAACCGCTGGTAAGATATACAGACTCCGAATTGAATGAATTCAGGGAATTGATCGCTAAAAAATTAGAAGCTGCTAAAAAAGAACTTGCTTATTTACAAGGACTTATAACTAGAAAGGACGATATGGGCGGTGATGAAACTGACAGCCGTTATATGACGATGGAAGATGGCAGCATGAGTATGGAGCGTGAACAATTGAGCCAGATGGCCAGCCGCCAGATCACTTATATAGATCACCTGGAAAAAGCAGTGATCCGCATTGAAAATAAGACTTATGGAATATGCCGGGTAACAGGTAAATTAATAGACAAAGCACGTTTACGCGCGGTGCCACATGCCACATTAAGCCTTGAAGCAAAGATGGGACATGTACGGGCGTCCAATGATTAAGTCGCAAAAAAGTTAGGATCCTCTTTAATATCTATAGGTCAGTTTATTCAAAATAAACAGTTCCTGACCATTAAAGTTCTCATTTTTCAGGTGTTGCATGCAAATATGCCTGCACATAAATCGTAATTATGTCTTTAATCGTAATCGGCACAATGGCATTTGATGCCATTGAAACTCCTTTTGGAAAATCAGATAAAATCATAGGCGGCTCCGCCATGTATGTAGCTTATGCGGCAAAAAATTTTATTCATTCAGTAAAGCAGGTCTCCATTATTGGAAATGATTTTCCAAAAGATGAGCTGGAATATTTACAATCTGAAGGTGTTTCACTGGAAGGTGTGGAACAGGTCCCGGATAAAAAATCTTTTTTTTGGAGCGGAAAATATCATCTGGACATGAATACAAGGGATACGTTGGTAACGGATCTCAATGTGCTGGCCGATTTTAACCCGGTTATTCCCGACAGTTACCAGGATGCTGAATTTTTAATGCTTGGAAACCTGATGCCTAAACTTCAGAAAAGCGTTATTCAGCAATTAAAAAATCGCCCGAAACTGATTGTACTCGATACGATGAATTTCTGGATGGAAACCGCCCTGGATGATCTTAAAGAAGTGATTTCAATGGTGGATGTATTGTTGGTAAACGACAGCGAAGCAAGACAACTTACCAACGAATATTCATTGGTAAAAGCTGCGCATAAAATTCTGAAAATGGGCCCCAAATACCTCATCATCAAAAAAGGAGAACATGGAGCCTTATTGTTTAATGAACAAAGCGTTTTCTTTGCTCCGGCCCTCCCACTCGAAGATGTATTTGATCCAACAGGCGCGGGAGATACATTTGCAGGCGGTTTTATTGGCCATCTTGCAAAAACCAAAGACATTTCTTTTTCCAATATGAAAACCGCAATTATCGTTGGTTCAGCAATGGCAAGTTTTTGTGTAGAAAAATTCGGAACCCAAAGATTAAAAGAAATTACAAAAACTGACATTGACGCACGTTTAAAACAATTTGTGCAATTGGTTAATTTCGATATCGATTTGGTCTGATAGGTAGTGTTATGTCAACTGTATTCGGTTTACTTTTTATTTCGCAGATAAACGCAAAAGCCAGGATATCATCGCCGTAATCTGCGGAGATATCCTGGCTTTTAAATATTCCTCTAATAAGCTTTCTTGAAAATAATATTCGGATTTATCTCTTTGATGATTGAAGAAGCCAAGTTCATTTCCGCAACATAATTGCTGAAAATTCGATTACGTCTTTGATGATTCAAGAAGCCCGAAGGGCTTCAATATTATTAGCCGCAGGTGAAACCTGTGGTAAATGAATTCAATGGCTTCCAACCCTGGAAGGCTCAATACCTAGACGACAATCTGAAATGCACTCGTTTTGCATTTCTGGTTTATTTAATTTATATTCATCATTAGTTTCCTACATATTTTATTCATTCCTATTATTCCCGTTTATGAAAAAAGACTCTTCGGACTTTGTTCAGTTCATTGCGGATTCGGGTGTGCAAAAGATTATAGATGAGTTAAAACAATCGCTATTGGTAAATGGAGAAATGCCCGTGTTTTCAGACCTGATACAGGAAGAAAACGATCGCGTTTATCAATATGTAAATTATGTGCAGGAAGGTGGTGGCGTATTAGGTGTTGGCCTGGTGGGCTACACTTATGTGCTCGAAAGCCTGGGCATCCGGTTTTTAAAACTTGCAGGTACCAGCGCGGGTGCAATCAATACCATTATGCTTGCTTCGGTAAATAAAGAAAATTATAACCACAGTACCGGTACGGATAAATTTAAATTGAAAAGCGAAATCATTTTACATGAAATGCTGAATTACGATTTTTGGAAACTAGTTGATGGGAACTGGTTTACAAAAGCCTTGATCCGCTTATTCATCAATTCCAAACCCGGAACGTTCATTCTACAATGGATCCTGATAATTTCAGCCATTTTACCCATTGTGTATGCTTTATTCAGTGTTGTCATTCAGCTCATTTTCCCCAATGCAGTTTTTTCTACGGTTATTATTGATATAAATGAAACCCTGCGGATAATAACCGCAATATGCATGATCATTCTAATTATGGCAATTGTATTGATCATTGGTTTTTTCGCGCTGTTTTCCAGGCAGGGATTTGGAATCAATCCGGGTAAAAACTTCCAGGATTGGATTATGGATATTATGAAAAGAAATCATATCGATACAGCCGCGGATCTTGAAAAAAAAATGCAACAGCATTTCAAGGGTATTTCCTTAAGGCCTAATAGAAAAATGATGCATGACCAGGGCGATACCACACAAATTGATCCGCCTTATATTACTATTATAGCAAGCGATATTACCAACCAGACAAAGGTGGAATTTCCTTTGATGGCAAAAGATTACTGGCAAAAACCAAATGATGTAAATCCTGCTGATTTTGTTCGGGCTTCCATGTCCATTCCTGTATTTTTCGAACCTTTTAAAGTAAAAGTGTATGAAATGGTAAAAGAAACCAGTGCGCTGCAAAAGCAGAAAGAAGATGTTGAAAGAATGCAGGAACATTCTTATGATGCAAGTTTTGTGGACGGCGGTATTCTGTCCAATTTTCCGATCAATATTTTTCACAATCCAAAGATAAAGGTCGCACGCTGCCCTACATTTGGCGTGAAACTGGAAGATGCGGATCATACAACGGGAAAGGAAATCAAAATTAAAAAAACGCGGTTTTTGAATTTCCTTGGCAGCATTTTCAGTACGGTCCGCTTTTATTATGACCGCGATTTTTTAAAGAAAAATGAGATCTATGAAAAATGCATAGCGCATGTGGATGTAGTGGGTTTTAACTGGCTGAATTTTGGACTGGATTACGAAACCAAGCTTCAATTATTTCAAAAAGGAGCTGAAGCGGCCAAAGTATTTTTTCTTGGCGGTACCATTTGGGTGGATGGAAAAGAAAAAATTTTTGAACCTTACGATTGGCAAAAATTCAAAATAGACCGCGAAAAAATGGTGATTGCTCAAAATGGATGATCAGGCGAACAATTCAAGCTCGGCTTTACCCAAACCATCCGGTGTGGTATAAAACGGACGTTTTTCCACTATATAATTCGCATCCTCGGCAAGTCCCAGCGCATGATAGATCGTTTGATGGATCTGATCAATTTTAATGGGTTTTTCAATTGTTTTGCAAGGTCGTTCATCGGCAGTTTTTCCATAAACATTTCCTTTTTTTATACCTCCGCCAAACATAAGGATAGAACAGCCATCTGTAAAATGGCGGTGCATACCATAATTTTTGATGTCCTCAATGATATCCGGCTGATTTACCTGCTCCTGCACTTTGGCATCCGGCCGGCCTTCTACCATCATATCGCGGCTGAATTCGCTGGCTAAAATAATCATCGTACGATCCAGGTGCCCGGTTCGTTCCAGGTCTTTTATCAATTGCGATACAGGGCCGTCAATTTGCTTTTTCATGTCTATCAGCCGGGTATAACCATTGTCGTGCGTATCCCATCCTTTAAAAGGTTCATATTCGGTTGTTACACTAATAAAACGGGCGCCCTGTTCCGTAAGCCGGCGGGCCATCAGGCAACCCAAACCAAACCGGCCCGTATTGTAAATATCATAGATTTCTTTGGGTTCTTTACTCAGATCAAAAGCCTGCGCTTCAGGAGAATTTAAAAGAATATAAGCCTGTTCCATTGATTTTTTAAGCGACTCTTTTTGATAATCACTGCCAAAATCACCCATCGGGCTTTTATTGATCAGCTCAGTATATAATTGATTCCGTTTTTCAAATCTTTTAGCCGACATACCCACCGGTGGTCTTACACTTTCCAACCCGGAAGATGGATCGGGAATTAAAAAAGGGCCAAATTCATTTCCTAAAAAACCAGCGGTATGAAATGCTTTTAACTCTTCGCCTTCCCCCAAATCAAATCTTTGACCAATATCAATAAAAGCTGGTATTACCGGGTTTTTCGGACCAAGTTCTTTGGCTATCCATGCACCGATATGCGGTGCTGCTACGGTTTGAGGCGGTTCATAACAGGTATGCCAGTGATACTGATGCCGGGAATGCAGAATATGCCCCAGATCAGCGGCTACATAAGAACGGATGACCGTTCCTTTGTCCATTATTTTCCCAATGGATTCCAGGCCTTCGGAAAAATATACGCCATCCAGCGCTGTAGGTACGGATTTGAACGTGCTTAATACTCTATTGGCTTCCAATCCCTTTTCAAAAGGCGTGTACTTCTTGGGATCAAAAGTATCTGTATGTGCCATTCCTCCGGCCATCCAAAGCAATATAACCGTATCGGCTTTTGCATTGATTTTTCTGCTATTGCAGGAAGATAAAAAACTTGTCATTGGCGCACCCGCCGCAAGCGCCGCCAAAGTAGCGCCGCTGGTTTTCTTTAAAAAATCACGCCGGTTCCAATTTGTGCTCATCTTAATATTTTAAATTTTAATACTTTTTATTCTTCACTCATTTAACTCAATGAAGTCATTCAGTCATTTAAAGTCATTTTAAGTCAATGAAGTCACTTTATGAACTAATGACTTATAACTCAAATGACTAATGACCATTGACTCTATTGACCATTGACTTAATTGACTTTCTGACCATTGACTATTGACTTTATTGATTAATAAATAATCTGAAACTCCGGAAGCAATATGATGGCCCAAAATAAATCTTCAATACCTTCTGTTCCCGGTGAATTTGTCAGCGCTTGTTTTGCTGTTTTAAACTCTTTAGCATTTGGTTCGCGATTAAGCGCTTTTTTATAAATTTCGCTGATGATCACATCATCATCCCGGTATTTTTTCTTCCAATTTTCAGCGCCTTTTTTCAAGTACTTCATTCAACCGGTTTCCATTCGTTAATTCCAGCGCCTGCAACAAATTTGCGCGTGACTCCCTGCTGGTAGAAACTGTTTCGCGGTTGGGACGCCCCAAAGCTGTAAGAAAACTATTATTTCCAACCAGGGAAGCACGGGTAAACAACTGGTATGGACGCTCAAATCCCAGTTTTTTTAGTGGGTCATACTTCATCACCGAATCAGGAAAAATGGGTTCAATCACTTTGCTTACCACATCAGAAAACTGTTCTGCAAACATTCTTTTCCGCACCATACCCTTAAACTCAAAATCCTGGGCCGTTAACCTATTCGCATCCTTCATCCCCACAGATGGAAGCTGGTAGGTTTTGGAGGTGGTAATCAGATAAATCAGTTCTTTCAGGTCATGTTTGGAAGCTACAAAATCGGAAGCCAGCCAATCCAGCAGATCCTGGCTCCAGGGTTCATTATCCATTACATCCACGGGCTCTACAATACCGCGGCCCATCATTTGTGCCCAAATCCGGTTTACAATGGTTCTGTAAAGCCGGCCATTGGCAGGTTTTGTAAGATTTTCCGCCAGTTGCTTCAATTTTTCTACAGCTTTTGCACTGCTATCAATTCCGCCGAGTTCCGGCCAAAGCATTTTAGTACCGGCAAATTTTCCGGTAGGCACATCACAGCGGTTAATTTCCAATGTAGTATCAGAGAAAATATTGGCAAATGAATAAGCATCCTCCAGCTTCCAGTCGCTTATAAAACTATCGTGACACGATGCACATTTTAAATTCAATCCTAAAAAAACCTGCGCTACGTTTTGCGCTGCCTGCATTTCAGTACTCTGGCTCGAATTAATCACGCCCCGCCATTGAATGCCCTTAATAAATCCTTTTGATTCTTCAGCCGGACTGATCAATTCCTTTACAAACTGATCATAGGGTTTATTTGATTTTAAAGATTTGTACAACCAATCTGTAATATTAAACCGGCCACCCGTAATATAGCCTGTACCCGTATAATCATTACGCAATGCATCATTCCAGAAAGTAAGCCAATGCATAGCATAGTCATCTTCACGGTTTAATAACTCTCTTACATAGATAGATCTTTTATCCGGGCGGCTATCTTTGATAAAGGTTTCCTGCTCTTCAGGGGAAGGTAGCAGACCAATAATATCCAGGTAGATCCGCCTTAGATAAGTTTTGTCATCCACAACGGAAGGCCAGATTATTTTCTTTTTTATAAAATAATCATTTACCCATAGATCAATGGGATTGCCAAGATCACCTGAGGCAACAGGAAGCGCCGGCATTCTCGGTTCAAGCTTTGCCACCCTGAAAATAGATTTTTGATCAGCAGCATCCGGCCAGGGCGCGCCCTTTTCAATCCAGAACCGGATGGTGGCTATTTCATCATCAGATAATTTTTTGCCTTTGGAAGGCATTGCTTCCTTATGATTGCGGGGTAATGTGATCCGCCGCATGAGCTCACTCCCCTTTGGGTCACCGGGAATGATCACAAGACCAGAGTCGCCGCCATTGAATGCAAGCCGCTTTTTATCCAGACGAAGGCCACCTTTTACTTTTGCGGAGCTATGGCAACTATAACAATTGTGCGCAAAAATGGCTCTGACCTCGCCATTGATCTGCAATTGCTGTTCTTCCGTAAGTGGAGCAGTATCGGTAGTTTTTAAAGCAACCAGGTCAAATTTATTTTCAGACCTGCTTTCCGGCTCTCTATAATCATCCATGCCGGGAATTACACTGCTGAGATAATCATTTCCGTGCGTGAGATAAGCGCCGAAATGACCTGCAACGGAAACGCCAATAGCGGTAAAAAGTAGAATCCCCCGGTAAGCTTTCACCAATTTCCAATGCTTTTTTTTCTCTATTCTAAAAAGAAAATAAGCAGCAACAATACCAAACAAAGCAGTACCAATGCCGGTCCATTGATGTATAGGCAAATTATCACCGCCGTAATCTTCCCCATTGGCCAGCAACAAACCAAAAACCACAGAAACAATGGCTGAAGCGGCACCCGCATACACCATCAGATTTAAAGCCGGGCGTAATTTTGAATTGAAATTTTTTAAGGTAACAACTTCCAGTATTGCCGCAAACAAAAGCAGGGTAACCGGAAAATGAACAGCCATTGGATGCAGGCGACCCAAAAAAGTCCATAGCCAAAAAGCTTCGTTTCCAGAAGATGAAGCCAAAGAGAAAGCGCTGCTATCGAATATAACAAAAGGAGCTATCGTACAGATAATTAAAATTATTGCGATAATAAGAATTGTCTTTTTGAACCGAAATATATTTTTAAACGGGTATTTCATTATATCAAATATAAAAAATATTAAATGATTATATCTCCCGAAAGATCAGGAATTCGCTTAACAATAAACATTTATCTGCAATAGTTAATTGCCATTTAATATACAAACTTCAACCACCATTTTCTATTGATACCCGGAATTTTGGTTTAATTTCTTATTAACCAGAATTTCGGTATTTGGAATTGGATAAAAGACTTCAAACGGCTGAAATATATAATCGTCATTAGAAAAAGGAATTCCACTTCTGCTTACTGTAGGATTAGCTTTTTCCCTTGCACCATATTCATTAAAAAATTGGGTCAGCTCCCCAGGACTTTTGGTTCGCTTTAAATCAAACCACCGGTGATTTTCAAAAGCGAGTTCCACTCTTCTTTCCTGTAAAACAGCCGTTCTGAAGGATTCCTTACTCAGCCCACTTAGAGATTTAAGTTTTGCACGTTCACGTATAGCATTCAGGTAACCGTAAGCTTCTGAAACGGGACCTTCCTGTTCATTGATTGCTTCCGCCAGCATCAACAATACATCAGCATACCGGAGTACGGGCCAATTATCATCTGTACGGCCATAAATTGTATGCGGATGATTGTATTTATTAATAAAAGGAACAGCAACCCAATCTCCACTTACGTTGGTATATCCTTCTTTTAAAGAAACATCCTTTCTGGCATCATCTTTTTCAAAAGCAGCGATCATATTTTTTGTAGGAATATTCCAGCCACCAGGATTACTTTGGGGAAACCCTGTAATAGCTCCCTTTGATAGCCTTGGAGCAAACGTATAAATAAAGCTGCTCCATTCTCCGAGATCATTTCCGCCCTGATATTGAACTTCAAAAACAGACTCGGGGCCATTCTTTTTTTTGGGATCAAAAACATCTGCATAGTCAGGCAGCAGACTATACCCCAATGGAAGAACCTGTTTCAATGAATTTATTGCTTCGGAAAAGTTTTTCCTTGTCAGGTACATTTTTCCTAACAGGCTTAAAGCCGCTCCCTTGGTCACTCTTCCTGTATTTGCTGCATCATAACTTGCAGGAAGAGATGCTGCCGCATCTTTAAGATCTTTTTCAATTTGAGCGTAAACTTTTTCCTCCGGCTCCCGCACAAATTCCCATGCTTTTGAAGGCAGATCCAACGGTTCTGTTATAAGTATAACGTCACCAAAATACTGCACCAAATTAAAGTAATAATATGCTCTTATAAATTTCAATTGCCCCTCAAAGAGTGGTTTTACCTTTTCTGTAATCGTAGTTGATTCCTGCAGTTTTGCAAGTGTATTATTAATGTTAAAAAGTGCATTGTAATAATTATTGTACATCCCGGTAATATTAACACTTCCCGGGTTTACAGTCCAATATTCGAATGCCTCTATTCTATTGGCCTGGCCGCGGTCATCAGGATTATAATGAACGGTTGTATTATCAGAAGGCAATTCATTAAAGAGCCATTGGTCATTTATAATACCCTGGATTTGACCGTAAACTCCATTCAACGCCTGATTAACTTCTTTTTCATTTTTATAAAAGTTATCAGCGCCTATTCTTGTAGGATCCGTTTTATTCAAAAAATCTTTTGTGCATGAAAATTGAATAAAACAAAGACTTATTGCCATTGAAGCTATAATAATATTTTTCATCTTCTCAGAGTTTAAAAGGTTAGATTAATGCCCGCTGAAAATGTTCTCGAAACGGGATAAGCCTCATCATCCAAGCCGGGGTTGATTCCTCCATTCATATTCACATCAGGATTGTTTCCCGGATACTTTGTAATCAACAACAAATTATATGCGCTTAGAAAGACCCTGGCATTGCTCAAAATAGTTCTTGAAACGGGTAGTGTATATCCCAGCGTAACATTCTTTAACCATAAATGACTTGCATCATATACATACCTTGAACTACTTTCCCGGGCCCATTTCCAGGTGTTGGTTGTTCCTTGTTTTCCTTTGCCGGGATTTGCTTCCGATCTCCATCGATCTTTACTTTCAACAGAAACATTAAACACGCCATCCATATTCATGGTAGAAGATTCTATTTGCCTGAAAACATCATATTTCTGGGCTCCTAAGAACATGATGTTCAAATCAAATTTCTTATAATCCCCGGCAATCGTCCAACCCCATGTAAATTTGGGAAAAGGATTTCCTATTTCCACCATGTCCGTTTGATCATAAGATATTACACCATCTCCATTTGCATCCCAAAATTTATAAACACCTGGAATAGCGCCATCCTGAGTGGGTGATTTGTCTATTTCCGCCTGGTTATTAAAAATGCCCAGCATTTTAAAACCATAAATCATCCCAATGGGACGTCCTACTTTGGATACATTATAATCGCCATACATGGAGCCATTCCATATCTCATCATTTTCACCCCGGATGGCCAGTACTTTATTTCGGTTAAATGAAATATTGAAGTTGCTGCGCAATCCCACCTGGTTCAGCTTTATTTTATAATCTACAGCGAACTCAAATCCATTATTTTGAACTTTCCCTACATTGGCAAGGCTGCTTGTAAATCCTGAAATTGCCGGCAATTGGATTGACAATAGCATATCGCTTGTAATCTTTTTATAGTATTCAGCGGTAAAAGTTAATTTGTTATTGAAAGCCGAGAAATCCAGCCCTATATCTATCTGATCAGATTTTTCCCAACCCAATTGTGAATTTGCAAATGAACTTATGACTTTACCGCTTGCAAAATTGTTTCCCAGAATGTAGTTATTGGTATTCATGAATGATAAACTGGAATAATTTCCGATATTATTATTCCCTGTGATACCCCAGCTTCCTCTTAATTTCAGGTCGGTTAACCACGAGTACTTAGGCATGAATGGCTCATCTGAAATTCTCCATCCAACAGACATTGCAGGGAAATTACCATATTTATTTTTTGAACCAAACCGGGAACTTCCTTCGCGTCGAAAAGTGGCGGAAAACAAGTATTTATCTTTATATGAATAGTTTAACCTGCTGAGAAAAGCTACCATACTCCAGCCATACTCAGTAGAACCTGCCGATTTTAATATGGCGGCATTAAGAAAGGGAACCAGATCATCCGGGTATTGATTCCCGGAACCTGAAAGTCCTTTTACTGTTTCTATCTGGGCGGTATATCCTGCCAAAACATCAAAATGATGCGGACCAAATTCATTGGAATAGGTAAGAAGCTGATCAGCTGAAAGGTTCATGGTACGGAAAGCGTCATCATATTCTGAAGCATTATTCGGCGGAGGAGCATTTACACCCGCCATCGTGGAAGGAACAAATGATTTATAGGAGTTATAATTCAGCCTCGCATTTACAGCAGTTTTAAATTTAAAATTCTTTAAAAAAGAAATCTCTAAAAAGCCATTTGACAATAAATCCCCAATTTCTCTGAGTCTCATTATTTGATTCAGACTCTGAACAGGATTGGGAAATCCAAAAATACCATCATGTCCCCCGATATAACTGTTATAAGATCCATCTTCTTTATACACAGGCTCTCTCGGGTCCATCAATAATGTAGAACCAACAAGCTCGGCACGGCCTTCTGAACTGGTTACATTTTGTTTGGAATAGGAACCATTTAAATTCAGTTCCATATTAATGAACTTATTTAATTTACCACCGATATTCGCCCGTAGAGAATAATTATTATAATTGGTTTTTTTCAAAGCTCCTTCCTGGCCCATGTACCCAACTGAAACCAGGGAATGAATGTCGCCGCTTCCTTCCGATAATGTGATATTATAGTTTTGAAACGATGCATTTTGATTGAGTATCTCATTAAACCAATTTGTAGAAAATTTCGTTTGTTCAGGATAACGGAAATCTATTGGAACTTCCTCTATGTCCGGTTCTCTGTTTTCGAAGTACCGGATTTTATCCATAAAAATATCTTTCTTAAACTGGGCGAATTCCACCCCGTTTAAAACCTTTGTTCTCCTGGAGTTGGGAATATTTTGAATGCCATAGTCGGCCGTTACATTCAAATTCGTTTTGCCTGCTTTTGCATGTTTGGTGGTTATCAAAACAACACCATTAGACCCCCTGGCGCCATAAATAGCAGTAGAAACAGCATCTTTTAATATTGTAATGGTTTCAATGTCATTAGGATTCAAATTAGGACCAATAGAAGTGCCGACTGCAAATCCATCTACCACATATAAAGGCTGGCTTCCGGCACCTAAAGATCCCAAGCCCCTGACAGTAACTTCAAATTCTCTTCCCGGAGCTCCGGTGGTTTGTTTTACAGTTACACCAGCGGCCTGTCCCTGGATTAACTGAGTGACATTTTGCGCCGGAATTTCTCCTATATCACTTACATTAATAACTGATACTGCTGCTGTAATATCTTTTTTCCGTTTGGAGCCATAACCAACTACTACTACCTGATCTAAAGAATTATCAGCAGGCTGAAGTTTAATATCCGCAACCAGTTGACCATTGGTTACAAACTCCTGATCCTGATAACCCACACTGCTAAAAATAATAGTTGATCCTTTTTCCGCTTTTATGGAAAAGTGGCCGGCGGCATCCGTTGCTGTTCCGGTATTTTTTCCTTTTATGCGAACAGAAACGCCCATTAAAGGACTGTTATCAACAGAGGAATGAACTGTTCCATTTAAGGTACCGGATCCTTGTGCAAAACCACAATGAAATAATAAACAAAGCATACTAAAAACGGATAGTATTTTTTGATACGGTAAGAAAAAATTTTTTTTTTGTTTCATGGCTAAGCAATTATTGGTTTTAAAATGAGGTAAAAGAAGTTTTCTGATATCAGCTTAAATGTCCTTTAGAAGTAGAAGCAAATTATTAATTAGCTTTTGATTGACCATCCTGTTGCATCATGGGCCGTCCTGTACTGTCATGTTTATATGAATATAGCCGCCATTAACTCCAAGCTACGCTATGGATGATTAATCTTTAATGCATTTACACAAACTCGATTCACCTATCGCAAAAACTATGGAAATATAGAATCTGGAATTAAAATCAATTTTTACCAAATCAAGGCGGATCGCACATTTCAAATATTTATTTCTTTAGTACATTAGCAAATGAAAAAAATATTCGCAATCCAATTACTTAAAACGCACCGGTGGTTGCTTCAGCCGGCCGTTTTATTACTAATGACAATATTCACAGCCAAAGCGGAATATTTTCCCATCGAAAAACCAGATCCTCCTTCCATTGAAGGAAGATGGGATATTACCATTGATGATGCGGGAAAATCACTTCCTTCCTGGCTCGAAGTGATGCATTCGGGTAATAACAGGCTTATTGGCCATTATGTAGGTATTGTGGGAAGCGCCCGTCCCATATCGAAAATAAATTTCAGTAATGGAAAAATGAGCTTTACTATTCCGCCGCAATGGGAACAGGAAGATAATGATCTTTCATTTGAAGCTACACTTGAGGGCGATAGTTTAAAGGGAACTATGATTGCCGCTGATGGCAAAAAGTATAACTGGACAGCGCATCGCGCTCCGTCTTTACGTCGTGAAAAGCAACCTGTCTGGGGTAAACCAGTTCGCCTGTTCAATGGTACCAATCTTGATGGCTGGCATGCTTTGGGCGAAAACCAATGGAAAGCAGAATCCGGCTTGCTGAGAAGCCCTCATTCCGGTTCTAATCTGGTAACCGATCAAAGTTTTACCGACTTTAAGCTGCATATTGAATTCCGTTATCCGAAAGAAAGTAACAGTGGCGTTTATCTGCGCGGGCGTTATGAAGTGCAGATTGCAGACAGCAAGGGAAAGGAGCCTTTGAAAGATGAATTCGGCGCTATCTATGGATTTGTTGCTCCCAGCGAAATGATGGCAAAGGATCCCGGTGAATGGCAATCTTACGATATTACGCTCATAGGAAGAATGGTGACAGTTGTAGCCAATGGCAAGATGATCATCTGTAACCAGGAAATTCCCGGCATCACCGGCGGTGCGCTCAATAGCAATGAAGGCGAACCCGGACCATTACTTATCCAGGGCGATCATGGACCTGTTGATTTCCGCAATATTGTAATTACGCCGGCTAAATAAATTATAATAACCAGATCAGCTTTAATAGTATTATTAAAAATGCCATTCACTTTGAATGGCATTTTTTGTATTCAACAATATTGCGTTTCAAAGGATTTCACCAACCGTTCTTCAGTTTTATGCTACCGTATTTTTTCGTCTATTAAAAGAAATCATGGAGTTACAGTAGAAGTTTAGTGCGCTTATTTTTTATTGCCATAAAATTTATCCAAAAACCGGTACCGCGCATCATCCGCAGCCTTCACAGCTTTCGATTCCGCGTCAATCACCATTATATCCGGATTATTATCCGCAGATTTTGATGCTGGCCAATTAGGCAGCTTAGCGCCATTCGGATTGCCATTAATAATAAAATTGGCGAAAAAGTTTTGCATGGTTTCCGAAACCTGATAATCCGCTTCCGTCCATGCATAATCTTTCACCAGGTGCAGGTTGCCCATACAATATTCAATTTCGCAGGCATGTGGCGCACCAATGGGTTCAGGCATTTTAAAAGCAGTTTCCTCTTTTTTTACTGTACCGCCGGCAAGCCCCGGTGTTAAATTCTGATCGGCAAGCGGCGGCCGTAACTTACTATACAAATAGCGGTAAACAGGTTGTGAACTATTGCTGCGATGCAGATCAAACCATTTCCAGGTACTATATGCGATGAAGCCATCGGAAGCCAGTGCGGTAGCTGAAAATTCCACTTCCTTTTCAGAGCCATGCGGATAAAGTTTCAAAACTTCCTCATGATCCTTTGGATAAACTTGTTTTACTTTCTCTATAAAATTGGCTTGCGTATAAGGCTTGCCTTGCATAAAAGCCGTACCGGGAATTTCCGCGGAGTTCCAGCCTAATAGTAGAGGAACCATTGCTTGTTTATTCGATTCAAAAATTTCAGGCAGACTGGCTGGCAAAAAATATCCATCAATAACCGAAGGAAAACCAAAACGTTTGGATTGATTGTATAGTTCAAACAATTCTCTTGTACTCAGTTTTCGAAGTTCAGCCAGCGTTGGATAACCTGCATTTTTAGCAAACTCTAATCCTGTTTTTTCGGCTTCAGCCAATGAAACAGGAGCCATAGTGGGTTTAATGCCTGCCCCACTTTCGCCAATGGCGCCCGCTATCAGGTTTTTTGATAATGGAGAAGCCATCTGCGCACTTACGGCAATCGAACCGGCCGATTCCCCGGCAATGGTTACACGCTTAGGATCGCCACCAAAAGCGGCAATATTTTTCTGCACCCATTTTAATGCCGCATGCTGATCCAATAAGCCATAATTGCCGGATGCTTTATAAGGTGCTTCAGCACTTAGTTCCGGATGAGCAAAAAAGCCAAAAATATTGAGCCTATAATTTACCGTTACCACCACTATCCCTTTTTTGGCCATACTCTCCCCATCATACCTTGGCTCAGAACCATCACCGGCCACAAAACCACCTCCGAAGAAATATACCAGGACAGGCAGACCTTTAGTATTTCGTGGGGCAGATGACCATACATTGAGATAAAGACAATCTTCACTTAAACCATCCGACCGGCTTTTCATATCGCCAAAAACGATTCCCTGTACCGGTCTTGGTCCAAATTTTTTTGTTTGCTTCACCTCTTTCCAATTATCCAAAGGCTGTGGCGCTTTCCAGCGAAGCGGCCCAACCGGTGGTTTTGCAAAAGGTATCCCTAGATAAAATTGCATTCCTGTTTTGGTATCATAATTCCCTTCTATTACACCATTTTCAATTTTGGTCTGAACAGGAAAAGAATTGTTGGTTTGTTGTGCTATTATTCCGGTTGAAAGAAAAGGCAGTAAACTCAAAAGCAAGCATGTTTTAAGCATAATGGCAATTTTTGGTTATCAGGTAAACAATAATAAATCAATTTTGGTATATATAGCTCTTAGATTATTTTTTTATTGTGCATTCCGAAATGATTTATGTTGCACAGGCGAAAAAGCTGAGTAGATTTTTTTGGGCCAGGCAGTATTACTGCTATCAGGCTTCCGTTGCGTCGCACTCTTCTGCGTTTTTTTCTCTATTGAGCAAAATATAATGTCCCACTAAAGTTTATCGTTCCATAGGAATGCTATGGCTGGCCGGAGCGCACGGTAAGGTCTGTTCCTCGCAGTTTAATAAATATTCTATTGCCGAATGGCTGCGGGATGGGAGTGGAAAGCACGGTGAAGGTTTTGTGGGATGGGTTTTGTGCCGGACTTGTAACGTACAGCCCGGACTGTAGCTGAGTAATGAACCGGAGGTGGAAAGCCCCAAAATGTCTTTCCCATGATTTGACAGGACCCATTTTTTTTATTCCCTGTAGTAAATAAAACATCCGGGAAACACCGCCTGCTATAAGCCGCAATTGTGTTCTCCCGGATTTTTAGAGCTTCTAAAAGATCCTTTTATTTTTAGAAGTATTCATCAATTCTATTTTTTCTTTTTCACCACCTCACCGGGCATGATCAAAGAATCCCATCCTTTCAAATCGGAAGGTTTTACATTCGCTTTATAGCCATCGAAATTAAAAGTGGTAGGTTTATAAGGGCCTACAAAATCAACATTGTTATCCGCTTTAATTTCATTTTCCATACCCATCGTCCAGAAGCTTGCGTTGATAACCATCCGACGGAAACCTTCACTCAAAAGATCTTCAGAAGCCCCATGCGTTGTAGCAAATACACGTCCTTTGTTTCCGGGTATTAATTCATAATTGCGTATCCAGGCAACAGGATATTTTTTCTTCGTTGCATCCGGAGCTGCATCCGGCGTCATTCCGTTTAAAATTTCACCCCGGGCAAGTACCGTAGCGCCTCTTTTTTCAGGTTCAGCCACATAACCACCGCTTTGGGCCCATGCATGCTTTACACCGCGCATGATCGGATGTTCTTGTTGCCCGTTCTCCACAATCAATTTGGATGCCTGTTGATGATTTGTTCCGTAATGCCCTACCCAGGTTTCCCCCAGTACAAGCTGACCAAAACCATTTTTCCATTGCTTTAACGGACCATCATAGCCATAATCATAGTGGCCCCATTTGGGATTGGATTTATTATTAAACGCATGTGTAGCCGTTCTGAATCCCATTACCGGACCGCCGCGTTCGAGATAATCATTGATATATTTCATCTGATCATCAGGGAAGTTGGAAAAGCGGGTAAAAATCACCATCAGATCCGCATCCTTCAATACATCCAATCCTTTAATATTAGAGCTTCCCGGAAGAATATTTCCCTGATCATCCAATGCCCACACTACTGTGCAGGTAAAACCATACCGTTTAGCCAGTATACGCGCGAGCGCCGGAAGCGATTCTTCGGATCGGTATTCATGATCACTGGAAATAAAAACAATGTTTTTTCCCACTCCCGGGCCTGTTTCTCCTTTATAAATTACACGGTATTTGTCCGCTTCATGCTCAGGCGATTTTTCTACTTCAGCCGCCAGTACCTCTTTACTATCGGAAACATAATTCTTTTTAAGTCCGTCGGGCTTTGCGCCTGCAAATACGCCGACTTCCTGTGCCCGGCCGGCTATAATGGTGAAAAAAATCATGCTGAAACACAGCATTTTTAGTAAATTATTTTTCATCTTGATTTGTATTAAATAACACCAAAAAAATGATATCTGATCAATTTTATTTTCACAATGAGTGTTTTGCACTCATTTCCTTAATGAATTTGAATCCGTTTTCTGCGATATCCCAGGGATCGGAATATTCGCGCCATACATTTATGGCGTTGGCAAAATCAGGATCATTGCGTGAAAAAGCTTCAATGGTAAGCCAGCCCTTGTAATTAATTGCGGCTAATGATGAAAAGGTATCATCCCAGGGCACATGTCCATCACCCGGCGTTCCCCGGTCGTTTTCACTGATATGCACATGAGCCAGCACCGGGGCTACCTGCGTGATGGCTGCACCGATTTTCTTTTCTTCAATATTGGCATGATGCGTATCATACATGGCTTGTACATTAGGATGCCCCACCTTTTGTATTAAATGGGTTAACTGATCCATGGTATTGCATAAATAGCATTCGAAACGGTTGAGCGCCTCCAGGGCTAAAACGATTTTTTCCTGCGCCGCATATTCGCCTGCAGCATGCAGCACTTCTGCGCCCCACTCATATTCCTGGTCCTGTGGCGGCTTTTGCGAAAAGCTTGCATGCGCTGAATGAAAAGGTCCGCAAATGATTTTTGCATTCAGTTCATGGGCACGGTCTATTGCCCATTTAATCCGGTCAAGCGCTTTTGCCCTTATAACAGCCGAATCACTGATCGGGTTTGTCATCTTTACCGAGCACAAAAACACCTGTTACTTCCAGGCCCAGATCCCGGGCATAATCTCCGAAGCGCTTATATGCATCTTTATCCTCTGCTCCTATCAAACATTCCACGCCATCATAACCGATATTTTTTAATCTTTCCGCTATAGGCATAAGCTCATCTGAAACTACTGCCGACCATGCCAGTACATTAAATCCTATTTTATTCATTGGTTGTTATTTTAAAAATTTAAACCATCTATCCGTTGCTAACAAGTGCTAATTGTAGTTAATATTAAAACTTTGAAAGTTTTTGAAATTGATTGAATTAAAGCTTAAAGAAAAGAAATTATAACCAGTGTTTAAACATTTAAATCATGGTTTTTATTAAAATGTTTCAGGTTGCTTAAACTGCTTTAGAAAATAAGATATGAGCAAGGATTTTTTATTAAGGATTATACCAAAATGAAATTTCACTCATATGACTTTCTATATTATTATCCAGCGTTTTTAATATCCGGATTCTAATATAGCGCACCGGCGGATTATTTTCGTCAAGATTCACTTTGAAAGGCGCAATACCATCATCTGTTCTTGTCACCTGCTTCAGTAAGATCCAACCTTTTTCAATTGATTCCTCCTTCCATCCTTCGGCATCTGCAGGCAATTGCGTGGCAGCGCCGGTTATATCGGCTATTCCCCATACTTCAAAATCAACAGGGTTATGGCAGGCGCAATCCTGTCTGCCAATTTCTTCAAACCGGGTCAAATGATATTTTTCTCCGAGGTCAATGGTGAAATGGTGTGGCAGGCTTCCTCCTTCAGTATGGTAAATATTGGGATACCCGCCCGGTTGGCCATCCCAGATGGAACTGAATTTGGTGCCATAAGCATTCCCCGCGATGTCTTGGGGCAAATCCATTTTTTTCCAAAGATTTTTGGGTACAGGAAGATGTTGCACCTTTATGGAATCCTTTATGGACACTGTAAAAGAATCAATGGCCTTACCGGAGGGCTTGTAAGTGGATTGATAATATATTTTTGTTCCCATTTTCCAGTGTAAAACCGACACCTGTTCATTTGCATTTACGCTTATCCTTTTTTCAATACCTTCAGTATCGGTGTACCAAATTAGTGTTTTCAGGTTGATGGTATCGGCTGCATTCCAGTTAATGGTCAACTGGTTGTTTGCTTCAGAATAATCCACAAGACCTACAGGGCGGTTTAACAATGCGGCCTGGTATTTCGGACCATAAACATTCACCGAAGGAACTTCGATAGGTACAGATTTATTTCCGTAAGCATCATAAGCGTAAACAGCGAAGGTGTAATTGGATTCCGGTAACTGTTCAATATAATATCTGATAGTGTCGCCGGCTTTATAGGAAGTGACATCCAGTTGTGTGGAGTCGTTGCCATTGTTCCAAAATACCCCATATTTTTTTACCCTGCTGTCAATGCCTGCTATCCAGGTAAGCAGTACTCTGCCATTCCCCGGATAAGCTGTAATATCAGTGGCTGCCCCCGGATATACTTTTTCGCCTTCGGTTACATATTTTTTATAATCGTCCCATTTTTTACAGGATACGCACAAAAGCGTGAGGAAGAATATACCAGCTATGTAATGAGTGATTTTTTTATACATGGTTCTTATGCATTTTTGTTATTGAGGATTACCCCAAAAAGTGACTTCAAGCGCGTGAAAAAAATCTGTACCACTCCAGTTTTCAAGTATCTCCATTCGGATATACCTTACAGGCGGAGCAGATAATGGGAAAGTAAATTCCTCACCTAAACCATCTATGCCCCTGGCATGACTGATGTCTTCATTCGAGGTTTGCCCGGCCGGTAATTCAGAAGGTTTTATAGATTCACAGGCCATAAGGTTAACCCAGCCTTCATCGGTTCCTGATGAGTTTGGTTCCGTAGCGGTTCCCCACATTATCCATTTTTTGGGATTTCCATGCCCATAAAACCAGTCGCCCGATCTTTGTAAAATTTTAAACCGGCTTAATTTCGCCACTACTCCCATGTCAAAGGTAAAACGGTGGGGATGTGGCTCTGCACCCTGAAGTGTATGAAACCCCGGTTCTCCGGTTTTACCATCCCATAAATTAGACATTTCCCATCCCCAGGCAGAAGGCTGATCAAAGGGTAGTTTATAGGACCTGAATTTGGATTTATCCAGCATCCGCTCAAACATGGGATGAACTTCTTTAAATAAAGTATCTGAAACATTATTCCAACGGTCTTTGATGTAAACACCAAATACCCGCGGAATGGTATCAAATCCCCTTACAGAATAAGATCCGGTTTTTGATTGTGTATAAAAAGTTTCTGCCGGAAAAAATTCATTGTTGTTGTCTTTTGTAATAATGACGATGGCAATTTTTGATTCATCCGAATTTTCAAAAGTTACGTTGACACCACCAAAATCATCATTCAGCTTTAGCGTGTATGCAATGGTCCGGTATGGCGGCGTTTCGGGGTGAACTTTTACAATAACCGAATCTGACCTGACTTCACTTTTACTCACCGAATATAAGGTTACTGTGTATTCATCCGCTTTGTTAAAACCATCTACATGAATTGTATCTGTATAGCGGGAACTTTTCGCTTCCCGTAATGTAGTATTATTAATGTAATACTGCGCCATTACATACTGGAGGTTCGCATCATCCGGCAAAGTATAGGTAATGATAGCTGCGCCTGGCTTATTGATTACTTTTATGTTGGAAATTATACCTGGCTTCGGGCCGCCGGTTTCAATGGGATAATGCTTGTTAAGATCGGTTTTGGTGCAGCCTGCCAAAAGGGCCAGCCCGAAAATCACAAGCATATACTTACAAATTATTTTCATAATTGATTATTTTAATGATATTACCAACCAGGATTTTGCACCAGTTTGGGATTGACAATGATTGAGTTTTCAGCTATAGGCCACAGGTAATCTTTTGAAGTAAAAACCGGATTAAATATTTGCCTTACACGATAATAATTTTCCGCATCTTTTTGTTGAAGATCCCATCCTCTTATAGGAATATTCAGGTAAGTATCCGCTTTTTTCCAGCGGCGGAGACTCCACAATCTTTTGCCTTCAAACACCGTTTCTATCATTTGTTCTTTTTGAATAATATCCCTTAATCCATCTTTAGAGTTTGGTTTGGCAGGACTTTTTGAAAAATGGCTCCAGCTTTCCTGTACACCTTTTAAACCCGCTCTTTTTCGAACAAGATCTATCCAGTGGTATACTTCAGGTGCAGGACCACCCTGCTCATTTAAAGATTCTGCATAGAGTAAATACATTTCGGCTAACCTTATCACAGGCCAGGGATAAGCGATGGTATTGTAACCTGTAGAATTACTCCCAAAATCATTTTTATAATTTACAATTTTTTTGGGCCAGTATCCTGTTATGGAATATAAAGAAGCCCCTAGCCGGGCTCCTCTTTGCCCGGACTTGCCTTCTATAAACCATGTCCTGGAATCATTATACAATCCCTGTCCGTACCAGATACCACCATCAAAACCAAGAGAAGCATAAAATCGGGGTTCACGGTCGAAATTCAATTGAACGGTTTCATAATCCTTTCTAATGTAATACCTGTATTCCTCCGTACTGGTCCGTATGGCAGTTAACCTGTTAAGATAATCGTATTGCTTATCTTCTTCTATCGGTACTCCATTGCTGCTGTAAAACATTTCAGCAATATGCAATGGAGGCGCAAGCATAGACCGGATTGATTCATTGGTACTGGGCGGTGAAGGAATATTGGAAGGGTCACCGGATGTAAGCCTTGCCTGGGCCAAAGCCTGGGTAGTACCCGCCATGGAATTGGTGGCACCCCAAATAATTTCGGGGTTCCATTTATCTGAAATCCCTGCCCTGATGTTCATGGTTATTTTGGTAGAATCGGTCATTGATTCTCCGGATATGGGGGTGTAATAATATAAAGCAGCCCCAACAGCATGTGCTGCATCAATGGCATCCTTACAGGCCGCGGCAGCTATTTTCCATTTTTCTTCCGAAAAGCTGGAATTGAACAATTCAACCCCATCCTTATTTTTAAACGTGGCGTAATCAGGATTGCCATTAAACTGCGGACTGGCGGCAGTGACTAAAATCTGGGCTTTGATGCTTAATGCAATGGGCTTGGTAATACGGCCTAGTTCGGAAGCCTCATTGAAGATTTTCTCGGGTAATCCGGGAACAGCTTCATCAAGTAAAGTTGTAATATAACTAACCACTGAATCAACTGGCTCACGCGATACCCTAACTTCCTCAATTGAGGCCGACACAGGCAGGCTTTCTTTTATTATGGGAATGGGCCCATACATCCGAAGCAGGAAAAAATGATAGTATGCTTTTAAGAATTTAACTTCTGCTACCCAACGCTTTTTTTCAAAATCACTTAAATCGGGTACTTTATCTACATTTTCCAGGAAAATATTACATTCCCTAAGTGCCTGGAAATAAGGTTTTCCACCCCCTCTTCTTCCTTCCCAAAAATCCCCATGGGGGTTTACAATATTTTGTTCACCTCGTGCAATGCGATTTAACCCGATATCAAAATATTGCGAACTGGGATAAGGAGTGGCAAATTCATCTCCGGTAAAAAAACCCGGATCAGAGGAGGTGGTACCAAAGGAAGGCAAATTGTTATAGCAGGTAAACAAATATTTTTCTGCTTCTGATCGCATTCTGAATGCATAATCTATGGTTCCGATGCTGTCCGGGGTAACGTCAAGATATCTTTTGCATCCGCCATTGATAAGGATAAAGCAAAAGGCCGCCAAAAGCATCCTTACATTATGTTTCATTTAATAAATATTAGCGTTAAAAATTAAGGTTAATGCCAAGGTTATATACCTTTTGTATAGGATAGGCTAATCCATTGCCGCCCATTTCAGGATCCCAAAGTTTAAAATTGCTGAAAGTAAACAAGTTGTTTCCACTGAAATAAATGCGCAGGTTTGACATTTTATAGCGGGATAATATTGCCTGGGGAAGTGAATAACCAATCTCAAGCGATTTCACCCTTAAAAAACTGCCATCGCGCATAAACCACGTACTGGTTTGATTGTTGTTTTCAATAGGCGTTACTGACAACCTGGGCCAAAGCGCATATATGTTCCGTTTCTCTTCCGACCAATGATCCTGTGCATAGGCTTTTAACAAGGCATTTTCGCCCAAAAAGCCATTATTGATTGGATTACCAGGATCATCATAATCGATAAAAGGAGCTGTTGCATGTGCATTTATCCAAAAGGATTCCCTTGCTAATCCTTGAAAAAATATGGAGAAATCAAAATTTTTATATCCGGCGGAAAGTCCAAAACCATAAGTGATTTCAGGTGTTGTAGGATACCCAATGGGCACCATGTCAAGAGAAGTAATTTGGCCATCTCCATTGATATCCCGGTATTTGATATCACCTGCCTGGTATAATCCAAAATTTTGATGTGGAGAATTTACAAGATCTTTTTCATCAATAAACAACCTTTCTGCGATATAACCCCAATTCTGACTGATGGAACGGCCTACATGTGATTTATATTTATCAGCATATTCCGGTTCTTCATATTTAACGAATTCACTTGTTGAAAAGGTGAAACTTCCCCGCGCCAAAAACCATAAATCTTTATTGATGTTTTGAGTATAATCCACTGTAAGATCCACCCCTTTTGAACTAGCCTCCCCTACATTGGCCATCGTTTCTGCAGCTAATCCCATAGTTGTTGGAATGGAAGCCCTTTTCATTAAAATATTCTTTCTGTTTTGCTTATAGATTTCACCTACAATATTCAGTTTGTTCAAAAAGCTTACTTCCAAAGCCAAATTGCTTTGATAGGATTTTTCCCAGGTAATATCCTGATTGGGATAGCGCGTTATAGATACTCCATTTCTGGAATAATTGTTATCATACCCGAATACCGCGCCCCGCTGTGAATTATCCAGGTTGACACTGGACAAATAAAAGAAGCGATCTTCATCTTTGCCAATGGCGTCATTACCCACAAGACCATAAGAACCTCTTAATTTTAGTTTGTTAATGAGATTGTTCTTTTGCCAAAATGCTTCATTAGACACCACCCAGGCAAGACCGATGGTGGGAAAAAATCCAAACTGCTTGTCTTTATAAAATCTTTCTGATCCGTTGTATCCAAAGTTGAATTCTGCAAAATATCTGTTGTCATAAGCATACGATGTTCTTCCGGAAATACCGAGGTTCCGGTGCGGAAGTGAGGATTGAACATCAAAGGAACTTGTAGTGGAAATGCTTTGTTGCATGGTATACACCAAGGTGGCGCCCACATTGTGCTTTTCGCTGAATAAGCGGCTATAATCCAGTGTGGCCTGGGCATACAGATTCGTATTCAGGTTCCTTTGCGGCGAGCCTGGTTTTCCATCTCCCAATTCACCAAGTGGCCTGATATCTTCATAATGTGCAGGCCCGTCATTTTCATTCAGGTAGGACAGCACATACTTATCTGTCTGTTTATCATATAGCCCTACATTATAATAATAGGGACCATAGGCTCTGGATACATCAAAGTAAGCATATCGATTGGTGCTGAAAAGTCCTCTTAGATTAAGCCCCGGTGTAATGGAGGAAAGGTTTTGGTTGATTTCCAGCTGTGCCAGCATCCGGGACTGAGAATACTCTTTGTATCCTCTCAGCATATCTGCATACGGATTGATGTAATAAGAAGTTCCTGAACGGTAATTCCCGAATAAAATATGCTGAGTAGCGATATTAGAAGTATCTGGCGGATAATAAGGCGCAAATAGAGAAGGGCTGGTTCTTAAAGCCTTTTGATACATGCCGGTGCCGCCATCTATGGGACCTTTATAATCATCAAAAATTCCATACATGCGTACCACTAATTCAGTAGTAGGAGTAAGTCGCATATTGACGTTTGAACGCAATTGATAACTATTAAGCTTTACGTTGCTGTTGAAATTATTTCGCTTATCTACATTTAAAATGCCATTATCAATGGTATAAGAACCTGCTACATAATACTGTGCCGCCTTTCCCCCGCCCGTCACACTTATGTTCGCTCTCTGGTTAGAAGTGCGGTCTTTAAACATTAACTTAAACCAGTCTGTTGCCGGATATACATATGGATTATCACCCGCAATAACATGATCAATTTTATTTTGGGGATAAATAAGATGAGCGAGAGGATCTCTTGTAAGTTGCGCCTCAGTATATAACTGCATATGTGTTACCGGATCAGCGATCTCAAGTTTTTTAGTTGGCGCGGCAATGGAATTTTCCATCCTTAAATTCAATTTGGTTGCACCTTCTTTGCCTTGTTTGGTAGTTACAAAGATTACTCCGTTGGCTCCCCTGGCGCCATAAAGGGAAGTAGCGCTGGCATCTTTTAAAATAGAAAAGCTTTCAATATCATCTGGCTGAAGCCGGGCCAGGTCTGTAGTAGTTAATTCAATGTTGTCTATTAATATTAATGGATTACCGCTTCCATTGCCAAATGTTGTAACACCCCTGATAAAAAACGTGGCATTATCGGCACCAGGTTCGCCCGTACGCTGATAGGCAATTACACCTGCAAGGCGTCCGGCAAAAGCTGTGGTTAAATTACTGGACGGTATTTTTAATTCTTTGGCATTAACAGATGTAACCGATCCTACTAGCGCTTCCTTCCTTTGTCTTTTACCAAATGCCGTAACCACCACCTGATCTAATTCTGAGGTAGAGGCTTTCATTTGGACATTAATAACATTCTTACCTGCAACAGGAATTTCCTGGGAGATAAATCCAATAGCAGAAAAAAGAAGGCTTGCATTGGTTTCCACATCTAATACAAATTTTCCGTTCAAATCAGTACTTGTTCCGCCACCTTCATTTCCTACCGTAACACTCACACCGGGAATCGGTTTGGAAACTGAATCCATAACGGTACCTGTGACGGTGATTTTTTGAGCCAATGCAGTTAAGCTAATGACACTGAGGATTGTAAACAACAGCAGCTTTTTTATCCGCTCTTTACAGAGGAATATTTTTTCATACATAGCGAAGCAATTTAAATGGTTAGAGCTATAAAAACCGGGATGTAATTACAGCAGTCATCTTTTGATTAAAAGCAATTTATATATAATATTTTTATCAACCGTCCCGTAGTGTCCTGCAGCATCCTGTACTGTCCTGCTTTTATGTTGTTGTTTTGATCTGGTTACCCGTTGGAGTATTGCTGCACTTCGCTCAGCAGTTTACATCAGAATGCTATCAATCCGAGGTCTATTTGCTTCTTAAAAAAAGAAATGGGAAGTTCTAATGAGTTTTAAATATCGAAGTGCGATAAAAAAGGTTGGCGCTTGGGATATTGTAATCGCCTGGCAACAACAGTATACGCATGCGTAGTATGAGCGTTAGAGGTAAACTATTCTAAAAAACAGAAAGGCCGCCCTTAGGAGGCGGCCATTCATTCTTTTAAGTATTAGTTGAATTTAAAAATCTAATTGCTAAGCAACCGGGTTAATATTTATCCCAGAAAAGCTTTGTTTCTACTTTATCGCCACCAATTGCGGCAGCAGCGGCTTTATAATTCTGGCCATTGAGCGTTTGCTCGTTGGTTGGATAAGTAAAGCGGTTAGGGAAACCGGATTTTGCTGTAGGCGGATTCTTCAACGCTGGAAAATCCAGTCTTCTAACTTCGGTCCATCCTTCAAAACCGCGGTTAAACAATGCGATCCATTTTTGAGTACCGATTTTTTCCTTGTATTCTCCTTTTGCCGAGGTAAAAGCCACTTCCGGATTTGCAAGATATGCATCCGCATCGGCAGCACTGCCACCCCAACCTTTAATTGAAGCGGTAATAGCATTGTTGTAATGCGCTTCGGCAGTACCGGCAATAGCAAATCCGCGTTCGATAGCTTCTGCACGATAAAATTCTATCTCAGTATAATCAAGCAATAAAGAAGGGAAGGCAGGATCAATTATTTTATCATTGGGTTTTGCAAAATCCGCATAAGTATTGTTGCTTCCTGTTTTTCCACCAATATAAACACCGGCGGCATTGGGCTTGAAAAATAAAGAAATGCGCGGATCATTGAGTGCCTGCATCTTTTTCATGATCGTATCACAGATCACAAAATCCTGGCGGCCACTTTGTACCAGATCAACCCATATCGGATTGGTATTTGGAGTGGTAGGTTGGTATTTAAATATTGCATTATCCGCAGCAGAACTGAATGCGCCGGCATCAGCTTTTTCTACCAGCGCTTTTGCTTTTGCCGCATCTACATCAGCGATGATCATGGCCATCCGGACCATCAGGGAATTCCCGAATTTTATCCATGCTTTTACCCGGTCGGCTTCTCCGGCAACCGTTCCATAAATCACATCCGCATTTTTACTAAATCCATTTCCGGCAGGGTTTAATGCCGCGATATCCGCTTCTAATCTTTTTAAAAGATCGTCATAAATAGTTTTGGCGTCATCATATTTTGGAAAGAGGTTATTAAAATCCAAAGCTTCCGTATAAGGAACATTTCCAAAAGTATTAACCAAAACAGCATAAGTGTACACCTGCATGATATCGGCAATGGCTATCTGGTTGGTTTTAGTAAGATCGGAAATGGTGATATCCGAAGGGATCAGGCGTTTAGATTCCTCCAGGTCAACCAATACATCGCGATACATCCTGGTAAACCATGCCTGCGGAATATTCCTGGTTGTGAAATCATAATTGGGCTCATCCTGGTAAGTGGTTCCCGCCCAATGCTGCACCGTAAACCGGAATACATTGGTATTCACGTTGGCGCTGGTAAGCCCATCGGCTAATCCTCTTACCGCATTGGAAAAAAGTGTAGGTGGTGGCGCGGTAGTCGCGCTTTTTGTTACATCATTATAGCTGGAAATATCTTTCGTACAGCTAAATGAAAGTATGGTTATAAATATGAATATGTAATTTTTCATTATATGCTTTTTTAAAATTTCAATTTAATGTTGAATCCAACAGATCTTGTAGTAGGATACGCTCCGCTCTGATATCCCTGCGTATTTCCGGAAGTAATATTTTCTTCAGGATCGGCATAAGGAAGGTTTTTATGAATGATCCACAGGTTGCGGCCGATCACAGATACATCTATTCCTTTAAAAGCACGTAATTTGGTAATGAGCGTTTGAGGTAAAGAATAGGTAAGATTCAACTCCCTGAGTTTTACATAGCTCGCATCGTATACAAACGCTGCAGCAGGATTATACGAATATCCATAATATCCATAGGATGTATTTTCCACTCTTTTGGTATTTACTTTTCCATCAGCGGTAACACCTGGAACAATTAAACCACCTCCTTCTGAAATAGGACTGCGTTTTGGATTTCCAAGATCATTGTTACCCACTGTTTCAGGGAACATCCCTGTTGCAAGGCCATAATACATGTCAAGCGAGAATACATCACCGCCCTGACGCACATCAATCAGAAAACCTAAAGAAACATTTTTGTACTTAAATGTATTATAGATACCACCTGTCCAATCCGGATTAATGTTTCCAATTACATTATCGGTGGCTGTGGTTAAAGCATAATAGCCGTTTGCACCAACCAACTTGGGACCATCTCCCGGCTTCCAGGGATTTCCATCCACATTTTTCCAAGTTTTACCCTGGATCGTTCCGTAAGCTTCGCCTATGGTTGCATTTACAGAAACTCCGCCTTGCATGCTGTTGATTTGCAGATTTTTGCTGGAATCATATAATTCCAATACTTTATTCCGGTTACGTGTCCAGTTGATATTGATATTCCAGGAAAAGTCTTTTGTTTTTATTGGTGTGGCAAACATAGAAAGTTCCACACCTTTATTTTGAACAATACCAGAGTTTACATATTTAAAACTATAACCGGTTGCGGCTGATACGCTCACAGGAATAATCTGATCATATGTTTTAGTGTTGTAGTAAGTAAGATCAAAACCTAAACGATTGCTCAGGAAGGCCATTTCAAGACCGATTTCCTGACTCTTTGTTCTTTCTGGTTTTAGATTGGGATTATTTTTTGTATTAGGCAAAGAAAATAAAGTTGCATTGCCAAAAGCTGTTGGCTTATCATACAGATCCTGCAAACTTCCAAACGGAGCGCTATTACCTACTTCAGCATAGTTGGCTCTTAGTTTACCGGAAGACAACCAGGTTGTATTGGTTAGCAGTTTAGAAAACAAAAAGCTTCCTGAAATAGCAGGATACATATAAGAATTGTTACCGGAAGGCAATGTAGATGCGCGGTCTTTTCTATAAGTAGCATCCAGAGTCAGATATTCATTATAGGTTAGGGTAATACCTCCGAAATAACCGTCGGTAGCAATAAGATCACTCGCTTCTACAGGACCATTAATTGGATTTACAGAATTGGCTAAAGAATATAAATTAGGAACTACAAGACCGCCATTGGTACCCGCGCGAATCGCCTCATATCTGCTTTTTCTTATATTCGTTCCTAAAATCGCTTTTAAGTTCAAATGTTCATTTAAGTCTTTATCCAAATTAGCCATCAGGTCATAGTTAATTTCCTGGAAGCGGTTATTTGCCCGGATATAGGATGGCACTGCAATACTTCCCACCGCAATTCTTTCTTCCTGCAATTCATCATATCCATCTATGGAAACTCTTCCCATAAAGCTCAACCAACTGGTAGCCTGATAGTTTAAAGCCATATTTCCCATATACCGGTTGCGGCTATCGGTTTCGTAGTTCTGATATCGGTTCCAATAAGGATTGTCGGTATAAATTGGCTTAATACCAGCCGGTGTGGTTGGGTCTGCCCAGTTCCAGGTGATATTCTGTTTGGTTCTGAAATAAGCATCTTTCAATTGCTTAATATCCACATTGGTTTGCCACCACTGTCTGAATCCCTGGTTTTGATTTTGTTTATCATAACCGGTGCCATAGCGGCCTTTGCCATTAATTTTAGAATAATTGATGGAAGCTGAAGCCGTAAGGTTATCAAGGAGTTTGTAGGTAGCGCCAAAGTTTACAATGTTTTTCAACAATTTGCTATTGGGAACAACGCCTTTTTCCTCGCTGCGGGTATAGCCCAATTTGAAAGTGGCTTTATCATCTCCGCCATCCAGCATTACACTGTTGTTGGTGGAAAGTGCATTTTCATAAAAGCTGGCAGGATCGTTTACAGCGCCTACCCAGGGTGTCTTTTTTTGATAATTTGCAGATGTTTTATCAAAAGCATCCCATTGGTAAATCATAAAATTGGGATCGAAACGCATTCCATAAGACGCATCTTCAGTTGTAGGAACAATCAGGCTTTTTTCACCGGTTCCAAATGCGTCTCTGTACCAGAAACCTGTATTAGGTGTGCCATCCGCAACTTTGCTATAGCCACCCTGCTGATAACCGGCGCCATATTCTTTCTGATATTTAGCATAAGTAGATTTATCTATAGAACCGAAACTAACGCCTGAATTTACAGTAATTCCCAGGCCTTTTTTTCCTTTTTTGGTAGTAATCAAAACTACGCCATTACTTGCCCGGGAACCATATAAAGCCGTTGCAGCCGCTCCCTTTAATACGTTTACAGATGCAATGTCATCCGGGTTGATATCAGCTGCCGCATTACCATAATCATATCCACCTCCGCCGCGGGCGGCAGTAGCGGTACTGGGATTGGCATTACTTACCGGCACACCATCCACCACAAACAATGCCTGGTTGCTGTTGGTTAGTGATTTGGCGCCCCGGATCACCACATTGGTGGATGCACCAAGGCCATTACCCTGCCTGATCTCAAGGCCGGAAACCCGTCCTGAAAGGGAACTTACAAAATTGTTACCCCTTGTCTGGGCTACTTCTTCGCCATTTACCGTTTGAGCGGCATAAGGCAGGGAGTTTTTATTTCTTCTTATACCTAATGCAGTTACTACCACTTCATCAATTGTGGCAGCATCCGAATTTAAGGTAATGGAAATGCTGGATTGGGCACCCAGTTTAAGCTCCGCAGACGCAAAATTAATGGCCGAAATTACAAGTACATCGCCGGTTTTTGCGCTGATTGTAAAGTTGCCTTGCAAATCGGCAACCACGCCCAGGCTGCTGCCCTTTTTTTGAATGGAGGCACCTTCTATAGGTTGTCCATTTTTGTCCATCACCTGGCCGGTGATAGTACGGTTTTGTGCATTGGCCGCAAAGCCAAGTACCAACACAAAACATAGTGTTAGGAATTTTCTCATGTGCTATATTTTAAAAATGGACACAAAAGTAATAGTTTATGAAATTGCTTTAACAAAACTTTCAATTATTGTTAACGAAAAATTTATAGCATACACATTTTGCACATAATAAATTGATATACAGCCTATTTATTTCTAAATTATTTTAATAATTGGAAAAAATTTTTAGGAAGTTGCTAATTTTAAAATATTCGGGCAGCAATTAATGGGCAGATTTTTTTTACTGAAATGCATTTTAAAATCACATTGCCCGAGCTTGAAACCCTTTTATAACTGCATCTTAGTTTGCGGTTATGTTGCCAACAAATGATTTTAAATTCCTAATTATTACATTCGTATAAAAAAAACCGCAATGCAATTAACAGAAGTGACGGATGCTGTATCGGAAAAAGCGTTTATCAAGGTAAATATTTTGATCAACCAATTCAACCCCAATTATATCCGTCCAATGGATCATGAGATCATTGAATTATTTGACACTAAAAAAAATAAAAACTTCAAATATGGTGAGGCTAAACGCTGGATCTTAAAATCAAATACCGGCGAACTCCTTGGCCGCATTGCCGCATTTACACATTCAAAATACATTAATAAAGGAACGGAGTATTTAACAGGATGCTGCGGTTTTTTTGATTGCACGGATGATCAAAAGGCGGCCAATCTCTTGTTTGATACGGCCAAAGAATGGCTTCAATCCAAGGGCATGGAAGCAATGGACGGACCTGTTAATTTTGGCGACCGGGATAAATGGTGGGGACTGATGGTGGAAGGTTTTAACCGGGAACCCATATATGGAATGCCTTTTAATCCGCCTTACTATGAAAAATTATTTGAAGGTTATGGCTTTCAAAATTATTACAACCAATATTATTATTCAATGAATGTGGATGATCCGCTTCCGGATCGGTTCCGGGAACGGCATGCAAAGTTCAAATCCAAAAAAGGATACAGTGCGAGTCATATAAAAATTGCGCAGCTTGATAAGCATGCCCAGGAATTTGCCACCGTCTACAATGCTGCCTGGGCACAACATGGTGAAGGCAAGGAGGTAACCGCGGAACAGATAAAAAAGTTGTTTAAAAAAATGAAACCGATCATGGATGAACGGCTTGTATGGTTTGCATATTACCAGGAAGAACCGATTGCCATGTTTATAAATATCCCGGATCTGAATCAATATTTCAAATATTTTAATGGACGCCTGGGATGGATGGAAAAACTGCGTTTATTATGGATGAAAAATAAAGGAACTTGCAAAAAAGCAACCGGATTGGCTTTTGGTGTAGTTCCAAAATTTCAGGCATTGGGCATTGATTCTTTTTTGATTTTTGAAAGCGCTATTTTATTACAGGGTAAAGGCTGGTATGATACTTATGAAATGGGCTGGGCCGGCGACTGGAATCCTAAAATGCTCAACATCTATAAAAGTCTCGGCGGATCACAAAGTAGAAGAATGATTACTTACCGTTATATTTTTAATGATAAAATTCCTTTCGAAAGACACCCGGTATTGGAATAAGTTATTTGGGATTTAGGATTTTTGATTTTTGATTTGGGGTTTAGGATTTAGGATTTGCACAAATCCTAAATCCAAATACCCAAACCTCAATCTTTTAGCTTTATCTATTCAATGTCCTGTCCCGAAAAAGTTAACAGTTTTTATTCGATTATCCGTTATTTATTTGCATTTCCAACGAATTCCTAATTACAAAATCACAAACCTCATACCTCATGCTTAAAACCTAATTCCTTAAACTTTCGGCTTCCTAGAGGAATAAGTCAATGCCATTTGTTTTATCCCTTCATCATAAGAAGTGGGACTAAAGTTGAATGCCTGATTAAATTTAGAAGAATCAAACAAATAAGGATATTCATTCTGATAAAGCATTTCATAGGATTCTTTTATATCACTATTAAAAAGACCAGCCAGTTGTATCATCCATTTTGATAACACTGCAAACCTATCGGAGCGGTTTAGAGCTGCAGCGGCCAGTTTTATCAATTCAGCTCCTGTGATCGGATCTGCCGCTGTGGGTAAATGCCAGGTCTGGCCAAATGCGTCTTCCTGCTGAGCCAGCATATACAGCGCTTTACCGGCGTCTGGTGTAAACGTAAGTGAATGCGGTACATGAGCGTTTACAAGCCATTGCGCTTTTTTTCCTCTACTTAAATTTTCAAATACCAGCAGGTTGGCAACCGCAGTTTTTGTAGTATGCGGACTATAAAAATCAGCAGCCCTTGCAATCATTGCCTGCACATTTCCCTGCTTCATTTCATCCAGCAATTGTTGCGCAATACGGGCGCGCAATGCACCTTTTTTACTGCATGGATTAAACGGAGTTGCTTCTGTCATGGCGCCTTCAACTTTTCCGTACATGTAAACGTTATCAAAAAAAATAAGTTTACTACCACTGGCTTTGCAGGCGTCAATAACATTGGTCATGATGATTGGCCAGCTTTTTTCCCAAATTGCGGTTTTATATTGCAAACCAACAAGCAGATATACAATAGAAGAACCCTGGATTGCCTTCAATGTCTGCTGGTAATCCAAAAGATCTGCAGCCAGGGATTCCGTACCCGGCACTTTATGCTGCTGACGCGAAACCAGCCTTAAATTTTTTCCGCTTTTTATCAATAATGGCGTGAGCTCATTTGCAATTGTACCGCCGGCGCCCAATATCGTATGTGTATTCATAAGAAATAAAATTAGAAAATAAAGCATTAAGTATTCAATAAATAAAAATGTTAGCGAACAAATAAAAGAACGCCAATCTTTTAAGAATGCAACCTGATTTAAACAGTATATCTTACTGAATCTGGCATTTGGAATAACGCTTACAGCGGAACTTTTTATCCCATTGATTCTTTAACTTGCACAATTATGGACAAATTTATTGTTTCAGCCAGGAAATACAGACCCCAGACTTTTGATACCGTAGTGGGCCAGTTTCATATTACCACCACACTTAAAAATGCAATCAAAAATAACCAGTTGGCGCATGCATTTTTATTTTGTGGTCCACGCGGTGTGGGCAAGACAACCTGCGCCCGTATCCTGGCAAAAACCATTAATTGTGAAAATCTGCAACCGGATGGAGAAGCTTGTAATGAATGTAATTCCTGCCGTTCTTTTAATGATGGCATTTCACTCAATATCCATGAACTGGATGCGGCCAGTAACAACTCTGTTGATGATATCCGCTCCCTTGTAGAGCAAGTGCGTTTTGCACCACAGGCCGGTAAATACAAAGTGTATATTGTGGATGAGGTACATATGCTAAGCACGAGCGCCTTCAATGCATTTTTAAAAACGCTGGAAGAGCCGCCGCCTTATGCTATTTTTATTTTGGCTACAACGGAAAAACATAAAATACTTCCTACAATTTTATCCCGTTGCCAGATATTTGATTTCAAACGCATTACCACCAATGATACGGTTGACCATCTACAGGAAATAGCAACGAAGGAAAATATTCAGGCCGAAAAATCAGCCTTGCAGATCATCGCTCAAAAAAGCGAAGGATGCATGCGCGATGCGTTGAGCATCCTGGATAAGATCGTAAGTTTTACCAACGGCGAATTATCTTATCAAAATACGCTGGAGCACCTTAATATCCTGGATGATGATTATTATTTCCGGCTGCTGGAACTGCTGTTAAACCAGGATTTGGCAGGAGGCCTGCTGCTATTGGATGAGATCAATCAAAAAGGATTTGAAGGCGATTTGGTATTGAATGGATTCGCTGAATTTATCCGCAATGTAATGGTATGCAAAGATCCACGCGCCGCGGCCTTGCTGGAAGTGGTGGAAGGTATGGAAAAAAAATACCTGGAAACTTCAAAAAAAATTGGCACTTCATACCTTGTGAGCGCATTAAACATACTCAATGAATCGGAGATCAATTATAAAATGGCGCGCAACAAACGCCTGCATACTGAACTGGCTATTATTAAACTTAATTTTTTACAACAAGCGCTTGAACTGGCTTCAGAAAATGGAACTGTTGTAAAGAAGAAACGCGTGGATTCACCGGTGGCTTATAAGCTTAAACCGATACAAGCTATAAGCCAGATTACATCTGCGGCAAAAACAGAATTGAGAACGGAATCAAAACAGGAAACAAAATTATATATACAAGCAACAGATAATAAAGTTCATTATCCTGAAAATAGCACGCAAACAGCATCCATTATAATAGAACAACCAAATCCTATAGTAATTGAGCAGCCGCAAAAAAAATCTGCGCCGGTTAAAAAGCCAAAGAAAAATTTATTGGAAGCATTGAAGGAGCAAAATGCACTTTCCAGGCCTGCGGAAGTAAAGGAAGCGGAACCGCTTAATATGGAAAAACTTTCGGCCTGCTGGCAGGAATATATCCAGAAACTTGAGGAGCAACTCAAACATTCTTCCGCTATCAGTTTCCGGCTTTCCAGGCTTGAAATTGCTGATGAAGCTAATTTTAATGTAATGGTAAATGCCCTTACACGACAAAAATTTGTGGAACAGGAACGGATGCAATTAGCAGATCTGATTCAACAGGCTTTCAACAATCGCAATATTAATTTTCAGGTGATCATTGAAGAAACTGAGGAGGAAGAACAAGTTCCTACTCATATGCTTTTAAACAGCCGCCAGCGTTTTGAAAAAATTGCGGAGCAATATCCGATGGTAAAAGAGCTGAAAGAACGATTGAGAATGGAAATCGACTACTAATAAATTGTTGCTTTATGGCGGCACTGAATTGTTGTATTACGCTTCCCAACGCTTTATAGCAAAGGCTTAGAAGCTGTCTAAATTTAATTTGAAACCGTTGAGTTTGAAACCCGAAGCTGCCATTTTAACTACAGATGAACGGATTGCGACGCAACGAAGCTGCCATGAAAATATTAGTTGGTATTTATAAAAATCATTTTTAGACAGCTTCTTAAAGTCTAAAAAATCAGGTGAGGTTCTTGTACCTACATCTTTTTACTGTAATTTCACGGCTCGTTAAAAAAATGCATTGGCATTTGAAAATAAAAAGGACAAAGAATGCAATAAGCAAATAGTGATTATTGTTCATGCATTCTTATTCAAACAACTAAAAATCGTAGATACTAATGGCTGAAGCTATCTTAATGCCCCGACTGAGCGACACTATGACTGAAGGTGTTATAGCTGCATGGCATAAAAATCCGGGTGATGATGTAAAAAAAGGTGATATTTTACTTGAAATAGAAACCGATAAAGCCACTATGGAGCTGGAAAGCTACCAGGATGGAACCTTGCTGCACCAGGGCGCAAAAAATGGTGAAAAATTAGAAGTAAATGATTTACTGGCCATAATCGGTAAACCCGGTGAAGATGTGAGTGCTTTAATAGCAAAGAACAGCAAAGGAAACCAACAACCGGCGGCCAATGAACAACCTGTGAACAATGCTCCGGCCGAAAACAAGGCTGCTGCTCCGGCCCAAAAACAAGAACAACCCGCAGAAAAGGGCAAGGATTATGCACAAATGGAAGAAATAGTGCTTATGCCTCGCCTTAGCGACACCATGACCGAAGGTGTAATAGCTGGCTGGAATAAAAGCGTGGGTGAAGATGTGAAGAAAGGCGATATTCTTGCGGAAATAGAAACAGATAAAGCTACCATGGAACTGGAGAGTTATAAAGATGGAAAGCTTTTATACCAGGGCGCACAGCCGGGTGAAAAGATTGCCGTAAACGATCTGCTTGCTATTATCGGCAAAGAAGGCCTGGACGTTGATTCGATTGTAAAAGGAATTAAATCACATAGCGGAGGAGTAACCGCTGCATACGGCTCCGGAGGTTCAGCAAAAAGCTGAGCGCTGCTGCAGAGACTGCGCCACAACAAGCTCCTGAACCTGCGATTGTAAATGAAGGCAGAATATTTGCTTCACCACTTGCTAAAAAACTGGCTGAGGAAAAAGGCATTGACCTGCGTTATATAAAAGGAAGCGGCGATAATGGAAGAATTACAAAAACCGATATAGAGAATTATAAAGCTCCTGTAGCGCAAAAGGAACAACCTGCTGCTGTTGCTAAACAGCCGGAAATTGCTGCCGGACAGGAAGATTTTGAAGAAGTGCCGGTATCGCAGATGCGCAAAACGATTGCACGCAGGCTGGCTGAAAGCAAGTTTTCCGCTCCTCATTTTTATTTAACTATGAGCATTGATATGGATGCGGCTGTAGCAGCAAGAACCCGTATCAATGAAAATGCAAAAACAAAAATCAGTTTTAATGATATCGTATTAAAAGCTGTAGCAATTGCTTTAAAACAACATCCAAAAGTAAACAGCAGCTGGCTGGGCGATAAGATCCGTATCAACCATCATGTGAACATAGGAGTAGCCGTAGCTGTTGAAGAGGGATTATTGGTACCGGTAATTCGTTTTGCAGACACAAAAAGTTTGAGCCGGATTGCAGCTGAAGTAAAAGATTTGGCACAACGTGCAAAAGATAAAAAATTGCAGCCCGCCGATTGGGAAGGAAACACTTTTACTATTTCCAATCTTGGCATGTTTGGTATAGATGAATTCACCGCAATCATCAACCCGCCAGATGCCTGTATTCTCGCAATTGGTGGAATATCCCAGGTGCCAGTGGTTAAAAATGGTCAAATAGTACCAGGAAACATAATGAAAGTAACTTTAAGCTGCGATCACCGGGTAGTAGATGGCGCTACAGGATCTGCTTTTTTACAAACACTAAAAAGCATGCTCGAAGAGCCGTTGCGGATGCTGGTTTAACAGGTACACTTCTATAAATATTGTTTATAAAACACAAAGAGGCGGGTGCTACCTTCCTCTTTGTTTTTTTATACAGCAGCAACGGGTTCCCGCCATTGCGGCAATCGCGATGAAGGAATCAACGTTGCCTATGAAAAATCATAATTGCTTCAAAAATACCTTCATGCAAACCCTTAGAATTTTTTTCGCAATGAAGTAGAGCGTCATTGCTGACGAAGGAAGCAATCTGTGTGCATGAAATAGAATGACTCATACCAACTTCAGATTGCGTCAAAAAATGCTTTCATACAAAGCCGCATTATTTTTTCATGCAGCGGTTTTTATTACTACTTACCAATAAAAAAAGCTGCAGGTTTATATAATCCCGCAGCTTATATGCAGCTTTTATTTAAATAACTGTATATTTCTGTTACTCTGAGGAAGGCGCCTGATTTTCCGGTTCTGTTACAGGTTGCTGTTGAGATGTTGGTTCTTCAACAGGAGGATTAATAACGGGTTTCACCGGACTTTTTTTAGGGCTTCTTTTTACTGCTGCTTTTTTAGGTTCAGCAGTTTTAGCAGTCGCCGCTTTTGGCGCCAGTTTGGGACCTGATTTATTCGGTCCTTTACTTTTTGGAGCAGCTGCTTTTGGAGCAGTTTTAGAAGCCGCTTTTTTCGGAGCGCTTTTAGCTACCGCTTTAGCTGCGGCTTTCTTGGGCGCTTGTTTTGCAACGGCTTTAGGTGCATTTTTAGAAGCCGCCTTTTTTGCAGCTTTTTTAGGCGCAGCGCTTTTTGTTGCAGCTTTCGGAGCGGCCTTTTTAGGCGCAGATTTTTTTGCTGCTGATTTTTTTGCTACTGCCTTAGGTGCAGCTTTCGGCGCGGCTTTTTTAGCTCCTTTTTTTGGCGCAACAGATTTTGCAGCTGCTTTAGACGCAGCCTTTTTAGGAGCCTGTTTTACCGCCGCTTTTGGTGCAGCTTTTTTAGCGCCCTTTTTAGGTGCTACTGATTTTGTAGCAGCTTTCGGCGCAGCTTTTTTTACAACTGATTTTTTTGCCGCTGCCTTAGGTGCAGCTTTCGACGCGGCTTTTTTAGGCGCAGATTTAACTGCAGCCTTGCTTTTTGATTTTGCCATGAGATGGGTTATTTAGTGAATAATAAAAATACACAGAGTTTATATAAAGCTGCTTATTATAAAATAATTATAGAATAAAACTACTACAATATATGAAGCTAAAAAACAAATTTATAATGCCTTCAGAAAAGCTAAAAATGAAGCTGAAATAAACATACTTAAAAACACTAAAAACTATCTTTTAAAAGAGCTAAATTCTGGCTTTGTTTTTTTATTCTTAATTATTACCAAAAGCAAATTCTTAATCACAATTTTATAAAAAGCAATAGCAAAAAAATGAAGTAATAAAAGAGTTTAATTTTTAAATAATGAAATACTTATTATCTCTTGCTTTTATTTTTTTTATACAATCATTTCTAATCTGCATAATAATTCTATTATAAAAGTTAAATGCGGTTTATAACATTGTCCAAATACCTTACCAAAAAAGAATAACCTTAATTTTATAATTATAAACTAAAGAAGTATGGCAAAAAAGACAGTGGTACTCGGGGCTTCATCCAACCCGCAACGATATAGTTATTTAGCAGTTCAGAGTTTACAATCACATCAGCATCCTATTGTTGCCATAGGCAGAAAGGAAGGTACAATTGAAGGTGTCGATGTTATCACCGGTCAACCGAAAATAGCAGACACAGACACCGTTACACTTTATTTAAACGCACAAAATCAAAAAAATTATTACAACTATATTTTCTCTTTAAATCCAAAACGCATCATCTTTAATCCCGGAGCAGAAAATGAAGAACTCGAAAAATTAGCAGAAGAAAAAGGAGTGAAATCTATACATGCCTGCACCCTGGTATTATTGAGTACGGGACAATATTAATCATTGGTCATTTGAGTCATTGAAGTTATTAGTCATTGAGTCATTGGTTATTTTAAAGTCATTGGGGCATTTGTAGTCATTATAGAAATACTTTAATAGCTGAAATGAATTCAGAATCCTGAAAACATATTTTTATAGCATAAAAATGCAGTATTAAATGCTGATATCAAACCTATATTTTAATATTACCACCCTGCACCTCTGTTTTAAATTTTTCATTCTTCATTACTAATTTTTCATTCTTCATTTTCATTTTCTCCGCCTTAACTTAAAAATAATTTCTGCTTTACTACATTATTAGTAATTTGAGAAAACTTATTTCCAATGCGCTGGAGAAAATTCAATGGAGAAACAATCATCCTTCCCATCAAAGAAGCAGTAAAAGAAGCCATCAGAAAAGAATCGGAGAACGGTATTCACCTTAAGGTTTGTATTGGTACTGACAGCCAGGTAAAAGGCGAAGAAACAGAGTTTGCGACGGTGATCGTTTTCCTTCGCGAACACAATGGCGGATTCATGTACATCCACAACGAAAAGACCCGTCAAAAATTTCATCTGAAAGAAAGAATGCTCGCCGAAGTATCGCGCAGCATCGAAATCGCTTACGAACTTTGTGATCTTTTTATCGAACATGAAGTGGATATGGAAGTACATGCGGATATTAATACCAATCCACAGTTTAAAAGCAATGATGCATTAAAAGAAGCGATGGGTTATATCCTTGGGATGGGATTCGCATTTAAAGCAAAGCCGGAGGCTTTTGCAAGCAGTTGCTGCGCCGATAAGGTTTGTAACTGAGTTCATTCAAAGCAAACAATTCAACCATCAATTTAATGATCTTATTTTGGTGGCTGAAATTCCTTTCTATAACATGGGACAACGCAATTACAATTATTTCCATTAATAGTGATTCCGGTTATACCAAACTACAAATATTGAAGTCCCACATTTATTGATTTTTTTCAAAGCATTTAATGTAATATTTTCAACCCTGAAATTTATGCTTATGTCAGAATACATTTTATCTCTCGATCAGGGTACTACAAGTTCGCGCGCAATCGTTTTCGACAAACAAGGAAATATCCAGGCCCTTGCCCAGAAAGAATTTACACAAATTTTCCCACAACCGGGCTGGGTAGAACATGATGCAAATGAAATCTGGAGCACACAGCTTGGAGTGGCAGCGGAAGCCGTTTTAAAAGCCGGCCTCAGTGTACAGAATATAGTAGCCATCGGCATCACCAATCAGCGCGAAACTACCGTGGTATGGAATAAAGAAACCGGCAAGCCTGTTTACAATGCAATCGTATGGCAGGACAGAAGAACAGCCGGTATCTGTGATCAGTTGAAAGATGAGGGGCATACAAAAATGATACAGGATAAAACCGGGCTGATCATTGATGCTTATTTTTCAGCTACGAAGTTGAAATGGATTCTCGATAATGTTGATGGCGCAAGAGAACAGGCCCAGCAAGGCAAATTATGTTTTGGAACAATTGACACCTGGTTGTTGTGGAAATTAACCAACGGAAAACTGCATGCAACGGATGTAACCAATGCATCCCGTACAATGCTGTACAATATTCATACACTTAGCTGGGACAAAGAATTGCTGGCATTAATGAATATTCCCGAAAACCTGTTGCCGGAGGTGAAAAGCAGCAGTGAAATATTTGGTTATACCGAAAACATTTTAACAGCGCATCCTATTCCGATTGCCGGGATAGCCGGAGACCAGCAGGCCGCGCTTTTCGGACAAATGTGCATACAACCGGGGATGGTAAAAAACACTTATGGAACCGGTTGTTTTATGCTGATGAATACCGGCAATGAGCCGGTGAAATCGAATAACAATTTGCTTACAACCATTGCCTGGCAAATAAATGGCAAAACAATTTATGCGCTCGAAGGAGGCGTGTTTATAGCAGGCGCGGTGGTGCAATGGCTTAGAGACGGACTGCAAATTATCCGCTCCTCATCAGAAATAGAAGCGATGGCCCGGCAGGTAGAAAGCAGTGATGGCGTATATATGGTACCGGCTTTTGCGGGTCTTGGCGCACCGCATTGGAATCAGCATGCGAGGGGCACCATCACCGGTATTACAAGGGGAACTACCGCAGCACATATTGCAAGGGCTGCCCTCGAAAGCATTGCATACCAAACAATGGATGTATTGAATGCCATGCAGGCGGATGCAAAGGTGGAAATAAAAGAAATCAGGGTAGATGGAGGCGCCACCATCAATAACCTGCTGATGCAATTTCAAAGCGATATTTTAAACAAACCTGTAGTACGGCCAAAGATCACAGAAACAACTGCATTGGGAGCCGCTTATCTTGCCGGTTTAGCGGTTGGCTACTGGAAAAATATGGAAGAAATACAACAACAATGGCAGGTGGATAAAATATTTGAACCCAATATCTGTGATGCGCAAAGAAACCATTTATCGGAAAACTGGCAAAAAGCAGTAAAGGCTACGCAGGCCGGATGTGAGTTGTGAATTGTGAGCAGTGAGTTGGAATTAAAAATATTTTTTGAGCCAGCTGTATTACTACTATGAGGCTTTTGTTGTGTCACACCCTTGTACGTTCTGTTATCTATTCAGCAATAACAAAAAAGCGAAAGCATGACCAATAGCCCCTGATACCTCTGTCTTGTCTCGAAAAAAGTTCACAGTTTTTATTTGATGATTTGAGTCGCCGATAATAACTGTTTTAAAGATTCGGTGTCAATGAAATCCAAATTCTTATTGTTTTGCCCTTCCAGGGCAAGAATTCCATTGGGCATTCTATTTCTACCGGCATGTTGCCCCTACAGGGCATTTCCAATCCCCAAATCTCAAAATCCCAAATTCCCCAAAATCATACCTGGACACTCACACCTCATACCAGATTCTTAACTCCAACTCCCATTTAGTTTTTATCTTTGCAGCCGTAAAAACAGAATCAGTTATGACTACAAATGTTTTACATCCCTGGCATGGGGTAAATTATGGTGACAAAGCGCCCCGTATTGTGAATGCGGTTATCGAAATCCCGCAAGGTTCGAGAGCGAAATATGAAATTGATAAACCAAGTGGATTATTAAAACTGGACCGTGTAATTTATTCATCTTTTTATTATCCGTCTAATTACGGATTCATTCCTCAAACCTATGGGGAAGATAAGGATCCGCTTGATATTCTTGTTTTATCAAGCCTTAGCATTCAACCATTATGCCTGGTAGAAGCAAAAGTGATCGGTGTGATGCAAATGATTGACGGAGGCGATGCGGATGATAAAATCATAGCAGTGGCCGCCCAGGATCCATCTATCAATTATATCAACAATATTGAAGAATTGCCCAAGCATTTCTTCAGCGAGCTGCGCCATTTTTTTGAAGAATATAAAAGATTGGAAAATAAAAGCGTGGTGGTAGAAGAATTCGGGGATAAATCCAAAGCGCTTGTGATCATAGAAGATGCTATTTTGCGATACAACAATACTTTTAAAACTACAGCCAGTCAACCGGTTTTATTAAGCCATAAATGATTTTTGCAAGAATATCTGGTTGCTATTGAATTGAACATTATTTTTGCGCAAACTTTATACTGATGGAAGCAACAAAATCAACCCGTAAATATTGGATTTGGTTCGTTATTTGGTTAGTGATCATTGTGTTGTTAATGATCTTTTTGCGCCAGTTCTTTTGGCTTGCGCTACCGGGTGTGGTAACTTATTTTTGTAAAGGAATGAATATCGTATAAAAACATTCAATTGTTTATCACTTTATAAACAAAAAAGGAACTGATTGCAATCAGTTCCTTTTTTTATTTCATTTAATAATGATTCCTGCTACGTCATTGCGAAAAAATAGCCTGGCTTTGTGCGTTGGGATTTTTGAAGCAATCTTCTTAGATCTGAGTCGCTTTAATTCAGTGACACAGATTGCTTCCTGCGTCGCAATGACGTTCAGCCGCAACGTCATTGCGAAAACATGGCGGCCCGTCATTGCGAAAAAATAGCCTGGCTTTGTGCGTTGGGCATTTTTGAAGCAATCTGTGCTTAGATCTGAGTCGCTTTAATTCAGTGACAAAGATTGCTTCCTGCGTCGCAATGGCGTTCAGCCGTAACGTCATTGCGAAAACATGGCGACCCGTTATTGCGAAAAAATGGCGTGGGCTTTGTGTGTAGGCATTTTTGAAGCATCCCCAATATTAAGAAGCTGCGTTTTAATTCCTTGACACAGATTGCTTCCTGCGTCGCAATGACGTTGAGTGGCTGCATGGTTGATGAAAAGTCTGAGACCATTTTGGGAAGAAGATTTTAAAGCAATCGCTACGTCATTGCGAAAAACAGCTTGGCTTTGTAAGTTGGGATTTTTGAAGCAATCTGTGCTTAGATTTAAGTCGCTTTAATTCAGTGACACAGTTTGCTTCTTACATCGCAATGACGGAGGAAACGACTACATCTTTCATTCTTGCCATGCGTTTCTTAAAAACCGCAACCAATTGCCATGCATCACATTTTTTATATCTTCTGTCGAATAACCTCTTTTAGAAAGCAACTCCGGAATTATTCTGAAGATCTGCAATTGTCTCAAGGTCGTAAGGGCATTGTTCTTTTCCAAAAGCGCCATCCAGGTCGGATCCGATACCAATGTGTAAAGCATTGCCTGCAATCTGGCAGATATGATCAAAATGATCCACAATTTTTTCCAGTGAACAATTCATTTCTTCGGGCGTAGATTCACCCCTGATCCAATTGGGCACCATCATCCATGCATCGAGTGCACCCCCGATAACAGCCCCTCTTTCAATCAATTCCTTCAATTGTGTATCATTCAATTGGCGGTTATGGTTCACCAATGATTTGCAATTACTATGACTGGCCCATACAGGGCCATTATAATGCTCCAGCGCTTCCCAAAAACTATTGTCGCATAAATGTGTAACATCCAATATGATGTTTAATCTTTCCATTTCCTTCAGCAACTCATGTCCCTGCTTTCCCATAAATCCATGCGCATCGGTGCCGTAAGCATATCTTCCCGGGCCATAATGTGCAGGCCCTACCGCGCGCAATCCTTTTTCATAAGCTTTTTCAAGATAATCAATACTGATCAGCGAATCTGCACCTTCCAGGCTAAGAATATAACCGATAGGTTTTATTCCGGGTTGGTCATCATTCATCCACAATTCAACATGTTTTTCCAGTGAGGTCAAATCATTTATTTGAACCATTTCATTTACTTCTTCCATAGCATTGTACCAGGCAAGCTGTCCCTGCGTTTGTGCCCAGGCCTGTTGCGGGCTTTTCCATCCCGGAAGCGTCTGGCCTTCCAGCAATACACGTGCTATCTGAGTGGCCACCACCAATCCGGTTTCACCCTTCCTAAGCTCAGGAAAAGCAACAGTGCCATTTCCACGATCGGGTTTATCGGTTAAACCTTCTTCTTTCATCCTGATATCATAAACAGATTGTCTCAGATCCCGATTCCATTCCATCGCATTCATGCTCAGGTCAAGATGTGCGTCTATTGTAAACATGGTTACTCTTTTTATAAATTGGATGTTGATAAAATGAAATCTAAAGCCGTTAAAGTTGCTTTTGAATTTTTGTTTAAATGAAAAGATTTTTTTGATGAGGTTTTAAGAAAGGTCATTCAAATAGTAATGCTTCTGTTTCTTGCTATCACGCTCCATGCATCAGTAACTTTATTATTTTTTACAATCATTGCCTTATCATACAAGGCAACCGTAGGACAAATATGCATTGGAATCCCGAAAAGCACATCCCCAATTTTATAAAGACCTGTATCTTCAACCTCAACTACCAGATGTTCTTCACTTTGGGCGACAGGTTTTGCATTGGGGGCATTCAGAAAATGCACGCGTGGTAATGGCATTTCCGCCGCTACCGATTTATGTCCCAGATCGAGGCAAAGCCGGTTATGATCAATAATAGAAATAACCCTTGTAATTACCAGGGCGGCAAAGTTGAAAAATTGTTCGGGCAAACCCGTTGCATATCCCCAATCCCAGAAGATAAACGTTCCGGGACTGCATTCCACATTATTCCGGGAAGCATGAATGGGAAAGGTTGGCGATCCTCCTGCCACAATAACCGGAATTTGTTGCGTTAGTGCTGTTATTTGCTCCGATAACTTCAGAACTTCAATAAAACATGCATCAGATTTTTGTTTCCGTATTTCTAAATCCGCATCCCGCAAATGGCCATCATATACATGCAGGCCTGCTAGTTTTAAACCGGGTAAGGTCAAACAATGCTTCGCTAATTCCAGGGCTTGTAATCCCGGTGTTATGCCGGTCCTGTTCATACCTACATTCAGGTCAATAAATACAGTGAGTATAATATTATTTTCAACCGATACCTTTGAAAAATAATCAGCGGATTCCTCATTATCAACCAGGCAGGAAAAATGTGTGGATGGAAATTTTCTTGTTAATTCCATCAGCCTTAAAAGCTTGGGGCCTACGGGCTGATATGCAAGTAAAACATCGGGAGCTTGAATTCCGGCAAGCATTTCAGCCTCAGCGATGGTAGCGCATTTAAACTTTTTTATTCCTTCGTCCATCATCAGTTGGCATACTTCCGCCATCTTGTTCGTTTTCACATGCGGCCGGAGTTGCGCGATGGAAGAAATCCTGCTTTTTAATAACCGGATATTTTCCCTTACCCGGTCTTCATAAACGATCAATGCGGGGGAATCAATGGCATCAATATTTTCAATACCGTACCATGTGCCTGGATGGTTCATAAAATAAAGATAAGTTCTTTCTAAATAATCTTGTCTTGCTCCAATTCAAATACCGCTTCAATTTCCACAGGTATATTGTCCGGCAATGATCCCATTCCAACTGCGCTTCTAACGCCAATGCCGTTCTCCTTTCCCCAAATCTCCGCAAACAATTCACTGCATCCATTGATGATAAAAGGATGCTTTTTAAAATCCGGTGTACAGTTGACCATTCCAAAGAGTTTCACCAGTCTTTTTACTTTATTTAAGGAACCTAAGTTCGCTTTCAAAGTAGCCAGTATAGCCAATCCTACCTGTCTTGCGGCAAGTTTTCCTTCCTCTTCGTTCAATGTTTCACCTATACGGCCAATGATCAAAGTTTTATCTGGTAACACCGTACCATGACCGGATACATAACAATATTTGCCATCAATCAACAGCGGTTTATAAACACCAAGCGGTGCAGGCGCGGGTGGCAGTTGCAAGCCGCTTTGCTCAAGTATTTCATCAGGAGTCATATTTAATTATTTAAAGTTAAAAGAAGTTTTATAAGCTGAATTTTTTATACTGTTTCATGCCGGTATCATTCAAGGCAGAAAAGCATTTGTTTGCAAAACTATTTTAAAGCAGGTTCTGCTATTTATATTTCAATCATTTTTATAAAAAATAATTCAAGATAAAAACACCGGCAAGCCCCACAACCGAAACAATTGTTTCCATCACCGACCAGGTTTTGATGGTTTGTTTAAAGGAGAGATTAAAATATTCTTTAAACATCCAGAAACCAGGATCGTTCACATGAGAAAACATCAGGCTTCCGGCGCCTATTGAAAGCACCATCAAATTCGGGTTTACACCGGAGCTAAGTATCAAGGGCGCTACTATGCCGGCGGTGGTCAAACCTGCTACCGTAGCAGATCCTACGCATACCCGGATGATGGCGCTGATAGCCCAGCCCAGCATTAAAGGATGTACATTCAATCCATCCAGTTGCATAGCAATTTGTTCACTTATACCGCTATCGGTTAAAATCTGTTTTAGTCCGCCCGCGCCACCGATGATCAGTAAAATCATTACCACATCTTTCACCGCATCGCTTAAGATATCCATTATCTCTTTCATCTTTTTTCCCTTTTTTAATCCCAGCGTATAAGTTGCAATTAATAAGGAAATAAGCATTGCCATAAAAGGATCGCCCAGCGTATGAATGATTTTTGTAAAAATATTTTCCTGCTGAACGGTGAATTCAACCAATGAACTCAGCGCTATCAATAATACAGGCAGAAAAGCTGCCATCATGCTGCTGAACATGCCGGGTAGCTGAGCTTCAGGGATTTCCTTTGGAATAAAAATATCCAGTGGTTTATTGTTATAATTTTTTAAAGTTGTGGCAAACAAAGGCCCGGCAATAATGATGGCAGGAATGGCTATGATAAATCCATAAAATAAGGTAATACCCATATTTGCATTGAACTGCTGTACCAATGCAACAGGAGAAGGATGTGGCGGCAAAAAACCATGCGTAACCGACAGCGCGGCTAAAGTGGGTAATCCGATATATACTGCAGATAAATTATACCGGCTGGCAATGGTGATTACCAGCGGCACCAGTAATACAAATCCAACTCCATAAAACAAAGGAATACCTACAATAAAAGCAGTTAATACCAATGCCCATACAAGATGACGGCGGCCAAATAATTTTATCAACCCGGATGAAATGCGGATTGCCGCTCCGCTTTCGGCTACCAGCTTACCCAGCATGGCTCCCAGCCCGATAATCACTACCAAAGATCCGAGAATATCGCCTATGCCTTTTTGAACGGAATGTGTAACAACGGATACATCCATTCCTGAAAACAATCCAATCAATACGGAAACAATTAAAAACGCGATAAAGGCATTAATCCTCGCCCAGGTGATCAACAATATCAATAAAACAATTCCGGAAAATAAAATTACAAATGACATAATGCAGCCTGATTAATTTCTAAAGATATAGCATGCACCATTAAAAAATACATGTATCGTTGTTTGTCAGGCAATTAATAATTGCGTAAGTATATCATGCATCTTTAGAAAGCAGTTAATCAAAAGCAATACCTTTGAAAATAATTATAGAAATTAGTTATTAGCCAAAAATGACATTTATCCAATTACAATATATTGTGGCAGTGGACACCTTCCGGCACTTTGCAGATGCTGCCACGCATTGTTATGTATCGCAGCCCACATTGAGCATGCAGATACAAAAGCTGGAAGAATCTTTGGGCGTAAAAATTTTTGACCGCAGTAAACAACCTGTGTTACCCACTGAACCGGGAATAGAAATTATTAAGCATGCAAGAAAAATATTGGCACAGAGGGATGCACTAACAGAAATGCTCGACTCCAAAAAAGGAATTGTAAATGGTGAACTCAAAGTAGGCATTATACCTACCATTGCACCTTATCTGCTACCCTTATTTATTCCCGCATTCACCAAAAAATACCCGCAGGTAAGACTGGTGGTAAATGAATTGACCACTGATTTAATTATTTCCCGTTTAAGGGAAAGCAGAATTGATGCAGGTATTCTTGTAACTCCATTATTCGAAAATGGAATAAAAGAGGATGTATTATTTTATGAGGAACTGATCGCTTATGCTTCAAAAAATAATGCCGCTTTAAAGAAACAATATGTGTTAACCAAAGACATTGATCCCAATAAACTGTGGTTGCTGGAAGAAGGGCATTGTTTCCGTTCGCAGATCATTAATTTATGCGAGCTGCGTAAGCAAAGTAAGGAAGGAAGCCAGTTTGAGTATGAAGCCGGAAGCCTGGAAACGCTGCGGAGAATGGTGGAATTAAATGAAGGCATTACCATTTTGCCGGAGCTGGCAACATTGTATATGAGCGCAAAACAACAGCAATATTTACGACATTTTAAACAACCCGCTCCTGTGCGTGAGGTAAGCCTTGTGGTGCACCGGGATTTTGTAAAAAAAAGACTGGTAGAATTGCTGAAGCAAACACTGATGGAATGTTTGCCGGATAAAATAAGGAAAAATAAAAAAGCTTTAATTATTCCTGTTCAATGATGGCCACCTGAAATTTACTTTCTTTGCGCAATGAAACGGGGCATAATAAAATTACAACTCTATAGAGTTGAACAGCCAGGTTCCATCCGATTATTAAAAACATTTTAATGAAATTATTCTTTATCCGGACACTGAAACGGTGGTTTATATATTTGCAACTGCACCGGCTTTTTGGAGTATTTGTTCCTTTCTTTTCCAATATGGCTTATCTCACAAAATTTTCGGAATGGGCTTATAAAAACCGTAAGATTGCTTTCAATGATTTTCCCTGCAAATGGGATTATGAAAGAAGATATGGAATGTATCAATGGGTTATTAAAAAAGAAAATCTTATAGATCCTGTCAATTACCTGGAATTTGGAGTGGCATCCGGCCAGTCATTTAAATGGTTTTTACAACAAAACACACATTCCGAAAGCAGATTTTATGGCTTCGATACCTTTGAAGGTTTGCCGGAAGATTGGGGGCCCTTCAAAAAAGGAGCTTTTAGCAACAACAATACCGAACCGGTGATTCATGATGAAAGAGGGAAGTTCTATACCGGGTTATTTCAACAAACCTTACCGGTTTTTTTAAAAGAATTTGATACCACAAAAAGAAATGTGATTATGATGGATGCGGATCTTTATTCAGCAACATTATATACACTTTCCACACTTGCTCCCTATCTGAAAAGCGGTGATATTGTGTTCTTTGATGAATTTGTAGTTCCCACGCATGAATTCAAAGCATATGTGGATTTTATTGCTTCTTTTTATATAAAAATGGAATTGATCGCAGCGGCGAATAATTATTATTTTGTAGCATTTAAAGTGGTTTAAAATATTTTCTAATCTTATAAAAAAAAGATAATAAGGTTGAGGTTACGAAATCTTTGTTTTGTTACTAAGGTTTTGAATGCCAAAAAACAGCCCCGTTCTGAAAAGAAAAAATCGCAAACGCAGCAATGGTACATTTGTTTTTGTATTGAAATTTCCAGGCCTGTTACTAAGTCAGGTTAACCTTAGTAAAAAGTGGCGGCCAACATTTCCAAACCTTATTACCATATTTTTTATTCCAATCTTATAAAAAAGCAAGGTAATAAATTGTTCAAATAAATCCCTTGCATTATTGTATTTTAATGGGTATTTTACCTATAAAAGCCTGTGCGGATTTTCATTTTTACCATAGCATTATTCTGTTGCAATTTTACCCAAAGTCAAAGCAGAAGCGATCTGTATTTTCAACAGGTTTTTGATGCGGCCTATGTGGAGTATCCGCCTTATTTTTTTCCCGGCAGCGATTCAGCGATGCGCTTTTATTTTTCACATTTCAATGGGCTGGATTCCATTTTGCACTATACTGGTTTACATGGTGATACCGGCGTTTATATTCGCATTCATTTTTCTTTTATTATTGATGAAAATGGCATTTTATACGAGCCATTATTTGATAAAATAACTGCCGTGGCTTCGCCATCCGATAAAAGAGCTAAAACACTTGTCTTATTTTTCTGAAAAGAAAAGTTTTTTTCAAAAAGCCACGAAGGAATTATTGCTTCAGATGCCAATGTGGAAACCTGCCGTTCAATACGGGAAACCGGTTAGATGCCGGGTAAAAGACTATTTGCAATTGTGGGTGGGAAGATAGGGATGTGGCTAGTCCAAATAAATTATTATCCTTATTAAGCCAACGGCAATGGATAAAGGCTTTCAGCGGATCAATTTAAAAACCAGGGAAACCTGGAAATGAGTACTGAAGCCGCCCAATGATATACAGATGAACGAAATACTTCGGTCATTATAATTTTTGATGGTTTCAGTGAATGCTTTGCATTTGCGACGCAACGAAGCTGCCATAAAAAACAAATGCCGTATCAAAAAAAATTAAGTCTCAAACAACTGGCAGCTAATCGGGATAATCGTTGGAAAAGATGCGCTTGAGCGGAATTCCCGGAACGGGTGAAACGATAAGCGGGAATTTCTCCACGGTCACAAAACTGGGATCGAGTCCAAAACCTCTTTCTTCACTCAGGCTGACTTCTTTCAAAAAGAAATAGAGCCGCATCACTAATTTTTCGAAGAATGGCAGTTCATTATCATTGGATAAATATTTTTCCATTACAATAAACTGGAAATCGCCCACGATATTATTGCGTTCAAGGCTTTCATAGCGGCTGGTAATATTTACTTCTTTATTCATCACAAGATCTTCCACCACTTTACGGAACATAAGGTTCACTTTTTGCTCTACACGGAACCCTAACCTGAATTCCACGCGGATAATATCATTTGGAATAATATGATCCACTATAAATTCGCAGGTATAAGGATCATCCAGAACGTCCACATGAACGAACCAGTAGATATCCGCTCGTTTTGGTTTTTTATTTAGAATGGAATAAATGATCTTATGTTCAATTTCTTTGGGATTATTGGCACTGGTCATATAAACCAGGTGCGTGGCATATTTTGGCACGGATCTGTCATTGCTTAATTCCTGGATCATGGGAAGATAATGCTCAAGGCGAACAAATTCTACATAGCGGTTCTTGATTTTCCGGCTGCGGTACCATACATACATTACGGTAAACAGGCCACCGCCCACGATTAGTGTTACAAAACCTCCATGCGGAAATTTTTCAAGATTGGCTATCAGGAATGAAATTTCAATGGTAAGATAAACGGCGAGATACAAATAAATCCATACCGGGGCTGTTCGTTTAGCCACGAGATAGTTGGCAAAAAGAATGGATGTGCTGATCATGCAAATGGTAATGGCCAATCCATAAGCGGCTTCCATATTGGATGATTTTTGAAAAAACAGGACGATTCCCATACAGCCAATCCACAACATCAGGCTGATGCCGGGAATATAAGACTGTCCTTTTTCTTCCGTAGGATAATTGATCTTCATTTTGGGCCAGAAATTCAGCCGCATGGCTTCCGATATTAAAGTAAAAGAGCCGGAAATCAAAGCCTGGCTGGCTATAATGGCCGCGGAAGTGGCTATAATGATACCAATCATCTTAAACCATTGTGGCATAATGCCATAAAAAGGATTGAGGGTGGAGGCAATCACTTCATCAATGCGGATGCCTTCATAATTGGCAAGCAGCCATGCGCCCTGGCCGAGATAATTTAATATTAAACAGCTTTTGACAAAGATCCAGGAATAGCGGATATTATCGCGGCCACAGTGGCCAAGGTCCGAATACAAGGCTTCCGCCCCTGTGGTACATAGAAATACTGCGCCTAAGATCCAGAATCCCTTGGGATAAGCTGTCAGAAGTTTAATGGCATAATGCGGGCTCAACGCTTTAAAAATAGAAATATCATCTACCAGGTGAATGGCGCCCAATACCGCCATCATGCTGAACCAGATAAACATGATAGGACCGAAAGTCTTTCCCAGGGATTCCGTTCCAAACTGTTGCATAAAAAACAACATGCTGATGATGACAATAACAATGATGACAATGGTTTTCGTTTCTATACCGCCAAAAAAAGCGGTGCCGCTCAATCCTTCAATGGCAGAGGTAACAGTAATAGGCGGCGTAATAATACCATCGGCAATAAGGGATGCTCCGCCGATCATTGCGGGAAGCACCAGCCATTTTTTTTGCCTCCGTACAAGGGCATAGAGGCTAAAAATACCTCCTTCGCCCTTATTATCAGCGTTTAACGTAAGAATTACGTATTTAACGGTTGTTTGTAAGGTCAGTGTCCAGATAATACAGGAAAGGGAACCAAGAATCAGGTCTTCATTGATGACCCGTCCATTGATGATTGCATTTAAAACGTACAGCGGTGAGGTACCAATATCGCCATAAATAATGCCCAATGCTACGATTAATCCTGCTGCAGAAACTTTATTTATTTGGATTCCCACGAATTATTGATTCATTTAATCAACAAATGTATAATGAAATTTTTGGTACATCCTAATTTCTCATAACCGATAAAATAAATAGCTTCGTGGAGGGATATAAAAGTTCCTGTTCAAAGGAATGTGATTAAATTTTCATTCCCGGACCTTGTTTAGCCTACATTTGTTCATAATAAATAACAGTTATGATCCTTAGAAAATTATGTTTTATATGCCTTGCGTTATTCTTTGGTCTGCAGCTTTGCTATGGTCAGCGCATTGTTTATTCCGAACCGGACAGAGAGGATGCCAAATCAATCAATTTTGATATTGTAGGCAAACTCGATAACAATATAGTTGTTTATAAAAATTATCGCGGAAATCACAGTGTTACCTTATATGATGACAATATGAAACAAGTGGCAAAAGAGCCCCTAAACTTTATGCCCGATAAGGTCATCAATTCAGAAGTATTGCCTTATAAAGATTTTTTTTACCTTTTTTATCAATACCAAAGAAGAAACCTGGTGTATTGCATGGCTGCAAAAATAGATGCATCGGGCAAGATCATGGGTAAGCCCTATGAACTGGATACTACGCATATTGGTTTTATGACCAGCAATAAAATCTACTCCTTCATCTATAGTGAAGACAAGAAAAAAATAATGGCTTTCAAGATAAACAGTAAAAATGACAAAAACTATGTGGTAACCACTTCCCTTTTTGACCTGGATCTCAATTTGATCAGTAAAAATCAGATTGGTATATCCATGCCCGACCGTGGGGATTTTTTAACGGAATTTAACCTGGATAATGACGGCGATCTTGTTTTCCTAAGGGCCGCTGCAGGAACTTCACAAAACACCAATATCAATAAACTAACCTTTATTACGAAGAAAGCCAATGACGATACGGTGAATACCTATGACCTGGATGTTTCAAAAAATTACCTGGATGATGTGAGGTTAAAAGTGGATAATCAAAATAAACATTACCTGATTACTTCCTTTTCCACCAAAAACCGCAGAGGAAACATTGATGGATTATATACCACTGTCTGGGATAAAAATTCGGCTTCCATTCTTTTTACTGAAAATACGGTTTTCGATGACCAGTTAAGAGCAGACGCTAAATCCGAAGGCAATGCCAAGCTCGCATTTAATAATTATTTCCTTCAGAATATTGTAATGCGCAAAGATGGGGGCTACCTGATAGCCGCCGAATCTGTTTATTCATCCAGCCGGGGAAATACATTGAGCCGCTGGGATTATCTATACGGATCACCCTATTGGTCTCCTTCCGATTATTATATGTACAGAAGTCCTTTTGGGTATTATTATCCCTGGTGGCGCTCTAATGGATTTGGTAATGCAAATACCCGTTATTATGCCGACAATGTAGTGTTATTATCCTTCGATTCCACCGGAAAAATGGAATGGGCCAATGTAATACGCAAATCCCAATATGATGATAATACGGATAATTTCATAGGCTACACTACCTTAAATACCGGTAGTGAGGTACATTTTATTTTTAACCAGCTCGAAAAACGAACCATGCTTTTATCCGATCAAAGCATTACATCAGACGGGCAGATTCATCGCAGCCCCACATTCAGAGGTTTGGACAAAGGTTACCAGTTTATGCCACGCTTTGCCAAGCAGGTCGGCTCCCGGCAATTGATCATACCCTGCCAGTATCGCAATTATATTTGTTTCGCCCAGATTGACCTTTAATACATATAGCAGGTGGTAGCCATTTTTAAAGACAACTCTTCACTAGGTGTGTTTGCACTGATAGCATTAGCTATTGTATTGCATGCAAATTATTTAATAGAACCTCCCGTTATTCTGATGCCGGAAAACGAAGGGCTGATGCAGTTTTTGCTAAAACCTTTATCCGGGTTGCCGCCAATTGCAATCAGTATTTTGTATTTTGTTCTGATATTGCTTCAGGCGCTTCGCTTAAATTATATACTCAATGATCTGAGAATGTTTCAAAAGCCAACGCTTACAACCGCTTTGGCTTATGTACTGTTAACGGCATTATTTCCACTTTGGAATCATTTAACGGCAGCAATCATCATTAATGCCATTATTATCTGGATCATCAGTCTGATTGGCCATTTATACAATTCTCCAAAAGCGCGTTCACTCATATATAATATCGGTTTGCTTACCGGAATTTCCATTCTGCTTTATCATCCGGCAATTGCGCTTGCAGTAACAGTTTTTTTAGCATTGGCAATCATCAGATCATTCAGACCAAATGAATGGTTTGTATTGTTACTGGGCATTTTAACGCCGTTTTACTTTTTAATTGCCGCCTTTTATTTTAAAAACAACCTGCCGGCGGTTTGGAAATATTTGCCCCAATTTGATTGGCATCTATTAAACAGTGACTTTAAAATTCCAATGATCATTACAATAATAGCCGCAGGTTTCTCGGTTTTGTATGGTTTTTTGGCCTGGCAAAATAATGCCGGCCGCCTGTTGATCCAGGCGCGGAAAGTATGGGGCGTTTTATTGCTCCTGCTTTTGTTGTTAATCCCGGCTCCATTTCTGCTTAAGAATGCAGGTTTTGATTGTTTATTACTTGCAATGGTGCCTGTGGCAGCTTTTTATTCCAACGCATTGTTTTATCCTAAAAACAATATTTTTCCCGCAATTATATGCTGGTGCCTGGTGGGAGTAATTATTTATAACAATTGGCTGACCCTTTAAAATTAATGACATATTAACGGTTAAGATTCTACCTTTGCCTCTCAATTATTTTACATGAAATTTGGCGTTGTTGTTTTTCCGGGCTCTAATTGCGACAGGGATATGCGCGATTCATTACAGCATGATCTGGGTAAAGAAGTGATTATGTTATGGCATAAAGATAAAGACCTGAGCATGTTCTCTACTGATGATTGTATCGTATTGCCAGGTGGTTTTTCCTATGGCGATTACCTGCGTTGCGGCGCAATCGCGCGTTTCAGCCCGATGATGCAATCTGTAATTGACTTTGCAAATAAGGGCGGTAAAGTATTGGGTGTTTGTAACGGATTCCAGATATTGTGTGAAAGCCATCTGCTGCCGGGAGTTTTATTACCCAATGGTCACCAGCAGTTTGTTTGTAAAAATGTATATATAAAGCATAATGATGGAGCTCCGCTGATCATTCCTGTTGCGCATGGTGATGGACGTTATTACGCCGATGATGAAACGCTGGATGAACTGGAAGCAAATCAGCAGGTACTTTTCCACTATTGTGATGAAAAGGGAAATATCAAAGGTGTGGATGACAGCGATCTGGCTTTTAATCCTAATGGAGCGATCCGCAATATCGCCGGTATCCGCAACAAAGCCGGCAATGTATTTGGTATGATGCCCCATCCGGAAAGAGCGAGCGCTTCGGCGTTGGGAAATACGGATGGCAAAAAAGTGTTTGAGATTTTGGGAATGAATTAATTTGTAAAAATGCCGGATTGCATCCCGCTCTTATCTCTTCAGAGATTTGAGTGTACAAAAAGACGCGCAATAAAATGCGGATGAGCGGATTATGATGCAATAATGTTTTTAAAAAGTATTCATGAATACCCTTCACTATTTGCGACGAATGCCATTAAAAACAAATACCGGCATTTAAAATAAATTCCGTTTTTAATAAAATAATTTCTTATGAAACAAGCAATATTCACGTTCATACTATCCTTTTTAATGATTGGAGTATTTGCGCAAATTGAAAGTCCGGTAAAATGGTCTTATGCCGCAAAGAAAAAGGGGGATAAGGTTTATGAAGTTGTCATCACCGCTTCTTTGCCGCAGCCCTGGCATATCTATTCACAAAATACTCCTGATGGTGGTCCCATACCCACTTCCATCAGTTTCAAAACCAATCCACTGCTTGCATTGGAAGGAAAAGTGAAAGAAGCAGGCAGCTTAAAAACCGAACATGACCCAAACTTTGGAGTTGATGTAAAATATTTTGCCGACAAAGTGGACTTTGTACAAACCGTTAAGCTTAAAAGCAATGTGAAAACCAATATAGCCGGTACAGTGGAATTCATGGTTTGTAATGACAATAAATGTCTTCCTCCGGCAAAACATAATTTCAATATTGCATTACAATAAATAGAGGTGGATGAAGATCTTTGCCAGGAATTTTTTACTCTTAGTTTTTTTATTTGCGGTTAATTTTTTTATAAAAGCGCAGCCTTCAGTTCAATGGTCATTTTCAACAAAACAAATTGAACCCGGCAAATATGAAGTAAAAGCCAATGTTGTTTTACCGGATTCCTGGCATCTATATGGAGACAATAAGTACGGAAGGTGTTCCTCCTGCAGAATTTGCATTTGAATACGAAAATGTTGCTCCCTTAACTAAAGTAAATTATACAGGTAAAGAACTTACTGCACCGGATCCCGTTTTCGAAAATAAAAAAATGTCCATTTACCAGGGCACTGTTTCCTTTTTGCAGGAAATAAAAATTGAAGGTACCATTCCGCAAACTTTAAAAGGAAACATCACTATCTATACGGGGAAGGGCAATGAATTTTACCCTGTGGAACAGCCTTTCGATATTGCGTTGGAAGGCGGTATGCAGGCAGAGGCGGACGTTGCATCCTTAAAAATTCCAGCTATTGATACCAATAATCCCGTTGCGGATTGTGGCCAGCAAAAAAACACGCAAAGCAGTTTATGGGGCATTTTTTTTCTCGGGTTCCTGGGCGGAATTATTGCCCTACTCACGCCCTGCGTTTTCCCCATGATCCCTGTAACGGTTTCATTTTTTACCAAACGATCTGCCAACCGGAAAATCGCTGTCCGTAATGGTATCTTATACGGACTATTTATTTTTCTTATTTATATATTGGTAAGCGTTCCGTTTCATATTGCCGGTAATGTAAACCCGGAAATTTTTAATACCATTTCTACGAATGCCTATTTGAATATCCTGTTTTTTGTGATCTTCATTTTTTTCGCGATCTCGTTTTTCGGATATTTTGATATTACCTTACCCGGATCTATTGCCAACAGAGCAGATGAAAAAAGTAGCCTCGGAAGTATTGGCGGAATATTTTTTATGTCCTTAACACTTGCCATCGTTTCCTTTTCATGTACCGGCCCTATTTTAGGTTCTTTACTGGTAGGTTCTTTAAGTGGCGGAGTCTGGGATCTTACTATTGGACTGGCGGGCTTTGGCATCGCGTTGGCCTTACCTTTTACTTTATTCGCCATTTTCCCAAATTGGCTGCATTCATTACCAAAATCAGGCGGCTGGCTTGATACAGTAAAGAAAATTCTGGCTTTCCTGGAGTTGGGATTTGCTTTTAAATTTTTATCGAATGCGGACCTGGTAATGCATTGGGGTTTATTAAAGCGCGAAGTATTTATCGGCATCTGGATACTGATCAGCCTTGGATTAACGGCCTACCTCTTTGGATTGTTACGTTTGCCGCATGATTATAAAGGACAGAAAATAAGCATTACCAGGAAGGTCCTTGGCGTAATAGCTTTCCTGTTTACCATATATTTAATACCCGGACTTACACAAACAAAATATGCAAATCTTAGTTTGATCAGTGGTTTTCCGCCACCGCTTACTTATAGTTTATATGAGAAAAGCGGGAAAAATGAGCATAGCCTTGAAGCCGATGTTGTAAATGACTATGAGAAAGCCCTTCAAATGGCTAAGGAGCAGAATAAACCTTTGCTTATAGACTTTACCGGCTGGGCCTGTGTAAACTGTCGTAAGATGGAAGAAAATGTATGGACACAACCGGAGGTGTATGACTATATCAAAGCAAATTTTATTCTTGTATCATTATATGTGGATGATCGTGGGAAACTACCGGTAGAGCAACGTATAACCTATGTTACAAAAGACAACAATTCAAAGGAACTCATTACCATCGGTGATAAATGGCAAACATTTGAAGCGGAAAATTTTAACCAGGTTTCACAACCACTTTATGCTATTATAAATCCTCAGCAAAAATTGCTCAACAATCCGGTTGGCTATACTGCCAAATGCGAAAGAGTATCTTAACTGGCTTAAATGTGGTAAGGAAGCGCATGAGACTGCAAGAAATTAAATAAGGTGCTTGATAAAAACCATACAACCGCCGCTTAAGAAATGATCGGATTGCTTTGCAATGCAGTAGCGGCTTATGTCCGTCATGGTGATGAAGGAAGCAATCTGAGTCAATGAATTAAAACGAAAACGACTCATATCGAAACACAGATTGCTTCAAAAATGCTCTGCGCAAAACCTTGGTAAATTTTTTCGCAATGACGTAGTGGCTTCAAAAATCCCACCCACAAAACCCTGGAATTTTTTCCGCAATGAAGTAGCGGTTTATTCCAGTTTCGCCTGGAATCATTGATAATATTCTTATTCATTTACTATAAAAACAATTCCTTTCCAAATAGAATATTTTTTACACCAATTATCTCATCAACATCATCCCAAAAAACATGAATACCATTATTTTTAAAATTTTGTCTTTGTTTAGGCTTCGCTTTTAATAATTTTTTACTCCAACTGACAGGTATAAAAATAACCCTCCCGTCATTCAAAATAAAAGCGATTTCATCCTTTATAAATGCCACATCTTCAATTTTAGGTAATTGACTAAATGGTAAATTTTCTACCCAATTCAATTCTTGCTTTTTATTTTTTATTTTTCAATTTTGAAGAATTATTAAGTTGAAATTTTGACTTCTTTTTCTATATTACTTAGTTCTTTTTTTGTAAAACCTGAATTATCCGCCAAAACCACTTTATCATTCTTTAGCCAAAATTATACACTCTTTTAACATCATCACTTACATGAACATGAGAGGTTCCAAACAATCAAAACTTCAAAATAAAATCTTAACCCAAATCTAAAAAAATAGTTGGCATAAGTTTAATCTTAACTGTTTTCAATTCTTCTTAGTTGGAAACGGCTTTTCACAAGGACACCTACAAATCCTTGATCTATATTTCAAAACGCATATAAGGATTCGTCCCTATGCTCGCACAGCCTTTCTTAACCCTTAAAAAAAATTCCCTCAGGAAAGAGGGAATTTTTATCGCTTGAATTGTTACTCAAACTGAAAGTCATCCTGTTGTTTTGTTATGATCTGGATTGGGAAACTTGATACGCACAACATCGCAGCAAAGATGAGAAATAAACAATTATTCAATTAATTTTTAAAGTTATAAAATTATAAAAAATCATACAAAAAATTAAAGCGCGATTTGTTTTTCTGCCATCAGCTTGCGCAAATTTATCAGCCCATACCGCATCCGGCCCAATGCGGTATTGATGCTGCAATTGGTAACTGTGGCTATCTCCTTAAAGCTCATATCGCCAAAATGTCTTAAGATAATTACCTCCCTTTGTTCTTCGGGAAGCAGGTTGAGCATACGATGCATTTTATCATGGCTTTGAATGCGCATCATTTTCTGTTCAGGCGTTTCCTCTGCCACATGAATCATTTCAAAGATGTCTTTATCATCACTTGTAACGATTGACGGGGTACGTTTTATTTTCCTAAAATGATCCACACATAAGTTGTGCGCAATACGCATAGCCCAGGGAAGAAATTTCCCTTCCTCATTATACTTTTTTCGCCTTAAAGTGTCAATAATGCGAATAAATGTTTCCTGAAACAGGTCTTCTGCCAGATATTTGTCCTTTACAAGAAATAGAATGGAAGAAAATAACTTTTCTTTATAACGTGTAATAAGGGCTTCAAGAGAGGGGATATCTCCACCTTGAAAAGCCAGAATTAATTGGATATCACTAAAATGATTAAACCGTCTCATGTTTAGAATCTTTACGTTGTAATTGATAAAAAATGAATCTGATTATTTAACAAAAAACTGAAGTAAAGATTCGTTCAATAGGCGTAATTTTCGTTTATGTGTGAAGGCTTTGTGAAAGTAATAAGAAGTTTTATTCTTTTCTTACGACTTATTGTAAAATATTTGTGAATTAATCAAATTATAATATCCTTTATAATTTTAAGCAGGATTTAAATCTATGATCGAAAAGACGAAAGTACCAAAAAATAAAATAACATCTCCTGTTTCTCATCCTTTAGATTCAATTTTTGTAAAAGGCGCCCGTGTTCACAACCTTAAAAATATAGATGTGGCCTTTCCCCGCAATAAATTTATTGTGGTAACAGGTGTGTCGGGTAGTGGAAAATCGTCTCTAACCATGAACACTTTATTTGCGGAGGGACAAAGAAGATATGCGGAAAGCTTAAGCGCCTATGCCCGTCAGTTTATGGCCCGGATGGACAAGCCGGATGTGGATTTTATAAAAGGATTGTGCCCGGCTATTGCTATTGAACAAAAAGTAATTACCCGCACTCCACGCAGTACGGTAGGCAGCATGACGGAGATCTATGACTACCTGCGTTTACTTTTTGCCCGCGCCGGAAAAACCATCTCTCCGGTTAGTGGCAGGGAAGTAAAGAAAGATGATGTTGCTGATGTAGTAAAAGCCATTGCAGCATTACCATTAGGACTGCCGGTTTATTATTCTTGTTCCGCTTACGGCAACAAGGAAGGCGCGATGTACGAGAAGAGTTAAATATTTTAATGCAAAAAGGTTTTTCAAGAATGTATTTGCGTAGTCACATCAAAGGAAAATCAGGCCAAAGGAGAGATAGCTTCGAATTGAAGAACTGCTTGAGCTTTCGGATGAAGCATTGCAGTCAAAGATTTCGGCGGTCAACGGTCACAGCCAGCTTTCAACAATCAACTATCCACCCATGTATTGATTGATCGCATTGTCACAAAGGAGTTTGATGAAGATGATATTCATCGCTTATCCGATTCTGCCGGCACTGCTTTTTATGAAGGTGAAGGTGAAATGTATCTTGAAATAAATGGTGATCACGCTGCTTCATTTCAGCAATAAATTTGAACTGGACGGCATCCAGTTTGAAGAGCCGGTTCCGAATTTATTTTCATTCAACAATCCTTTTGGTGCATGTCCGGTTTGCGAAGGTTTTGGACAGGTTTTGGGTATTGATCCGGATCTGGTGATTCCTGATAAAAGATTAAGTGTGTATGATGGCGCCGTAGCTCCGTGGAAAGGTGAAAAAATGGGCTTATGGAAAGAGCATTTTATAAAAGGTGCAGCCAGCTTCAAATTTCCGGTACATAAACCAATTGCCGACCTTACCGAAGAACAGTACGAAATATTATGGGAAGGAAATGGCATGTAAATGGCATCAATGATTTTTTTAAAGAAGTAGAACAAAACCTGTATAAAGTTCAATACCGGGTTTTATTAAGCCGGTACCGGGGAAGAACCGCTTGTTCGAATTGTAACGGTTACCGCCTGCGCCCTGAAGCATTGTATGTAAAGATCGACAATAAGCATATCGGTCAATTATGTGAAATGCCCGTAAAAGATCTGAAAACATGGTTCAATGAGCTGAAGTTTTCAGAAAATGAAATGCAGATTGCAAAACGTATTTTACTGGAAATGAACCAGCGAATCGATACGCTGATTGATGTTGGAGTTGGCTATTTTACGCTGAACCGGTTAGCAAATTCTTTAAGTGGCGGTGAAAGCCAGCGCATTCAGCTTACGCGCAGCCTTGGCAGCAATCTTACCAATTCCTTATACATTTTGGATGAACCTTCCATTGGGCTGCATTCGCGGGATACAGAAAGACTGATTGCTGTTTTAAACCAGTTGCGAGACCTTGGAAATACAGTGGTAGTGGTAGAGCATGATGAAATGATGATGCGGGAAGCAGATCATATTATTGACATGGGCCCCTTTGCCTCTCATCTTGGCGGTGAAGTGGTGGCTGCAGGTAATTATAATGAGATCATTGACAATCCTGAAAGTCTTACGGGGAAATATTTAAAAGGCGAATTATCCATTGATCCTCCTGCCAAATTGCGCAAATGGAAGCAAAGCATAAAGCTGGAAGATGCGCGGCAGAATAATCTTAAAAATATAAATGTTGTTTTTCCACTCAATGTGTTATGCGTGGTAAGTGGTGTGAGCGGAAGCGGTAAAACCACTTTGGTAAAACAAATTTTATATCCCGCTTTGCGCAAAATGAAAGGTGAATTTGCAGAAAAAGTAGGTTTTTATAAAAGCATTACCGGCGATGTGGATCATATCACCCAGATAGAAATGGTTGATCAGAATCCTATTGGCAAATCATCGCGCAGCAATCCGGTTACCTACATAAAAGCATACGATGAAATAAGGGATATTTATTCCAAACAACCGCTTGCTAAAATGCGTGGTTTTCTGCCCAAACATTTTTCTTTTAATGTGGATGGCGGAAGATGTGATGCCTGTAAAGGTGAAGGCGAACAAGTGGTTGAAATGCAGTTTTTGGCCGATGTGCATTTAACCTGCGAAGTATGCGATGGAAAACGTTTTAAAGAGGAAGTGCTGGAAGTGTTGTATAAAAATAAAAGCATTTATGATGTACTCGAAATGAGCGTGGATGAAGCGATTGATTTTTTCCAGGATGAAAAAAGCCTGGCAAAAGCGCTGCAACCTTTACAGGATGTGGGATTAGGATATATAAAACTTGGGCAAAGCAGTGATACTTTAAGCGGCGGTGAAGCGCAGCGCGTGAAGCTGGCCAGTTTTTTGGGAAAAGGAAAATCGCAGGGCCATATACTTTTTATTTTTGATGAACCTACCACCGGTCTTCATTTTCACGATATAAAAAAACTGCTGACCTCCTTTAATGCATTAATAGAACAAGGCCATTCCCTTATTGTAATTGAACACAATACCGATGTAATTAAAAGCGCAGACTGGGTAATAGATCTTGGCCCTGAAGCCGGCGATGCGGGCGGTTATTTAGTGTTTGAAGGAACGCCGGAAGACCTTAAAAATGTGAAAGAAAGTATTACCGGAAAATTCTTATAAAGAGTTTACCAATCTACCATGACTGGTACATAATAGCGGTGGAGTAAAAAAACAAAAAGATTTGATAACTTTTAGAAGTTGCCAAATCTTTTTAGTTTGCAAAGAAATAAGTTGGTTTTTTCAGCGGTCTGCACTTTGCTCTATAAAGATAAAATGCTGATCCCGCAAAAAGTAAGCGACGTAAGAACATTTAACGGCCTTTGGGTAATTTTAAAACGAATCTGAGCGCCCTGATAAGATGGCTTGAAACTAACAGAGAAATATAATTTTTCCTTTGCGCTCTTCGCGCCTTTGCGTGGGATTTTTTCACGCAAAGGCGCAAAGTGCGCAAAGATTGGTTTCATTTATTAGCCCTCTTATTACAAACAAAACAGAATGGATCAAAAAGATCTACCGGTTACATTTTCACATCCACCAATATGGGAAAATGATCTGATGGAAATTTCCCATAATAAGTATCAGTAAGCAGACCATATTTTTGTACTGAAAAATCTTTTGTGATAAAAATATGGTCTATAATGGTTTTGCCTACATTATTAGGCTTAAAGCTATTAAAGGAGCCATTGTTGACATATGGATGTTCAGCCAATGTATAGGCATCTTTTAAAAATCCGGATGCGGCAATGGTTTTATACCATTCGCTTTCGGGATCGCCATTAAAATCACCGGTTAAGATCACTGGCTTATTTGCTGCAATGCTTTTTATTTTTTGCAAGATCAGTTTTGCGCTTTCCACTCTTGCCACTACGCCCTGGTGATCGAAATGCACGTTAAAAACAAAAAATCTTTTTTTCGTTTTATTGTCCTGCAATTCTATCCAGGAACAAATGCGGTTGCAGCAGGTTGCATCCCAGCCAAGAGAAGGTTTTTCCGGTGTTTCAGATAACCAGAAATCTCCTTTATTCAGCAGTTTAAACTTATCTTTTTTATAAAAAATAGCGGAATGCTCACCTTTGGTTTTTCCATCATCCCTTCCTGCGCCATAGCGTGCATAAGCGGGTAAAGCCTTACTTAAATCTTCCAGTTGGTTTTCAAGTCCTTCCTGCGTTCCAAGAATATCAAAATCATGAAAACGGATAAGATTGGCCACTACGGGAGCGCGGTTTTCCCATTCGTTTCCTACATCAGATTTGTTTGCATAGCGCAGATTATAAGATCCTGTGCGCAGGTTTTGCGCCTGGCAAATAATGAACGCCATCCATACAAAACATCCGGATAAAACTAATTTTTTCATAAGATCCATATTTTTTTTATAAAAGTTTACGTTCAATTTAGCGCTTGCTGTTTAATACATAACTGCCCACTTCCGCTGCCATCATCCTTAAGCATGCTTAAATGCAATATACGTTCATTGGCTTTAATTTTCATTAAAGTGCGGTTGCCTTCCTTGGGGCCGCCACCAATAATAATCGGGTAACTATGATCGACCTTTCACAGGATCATAAACACCGAATTTATGTGTATGTCCTGCGACGAACAGATCAATCTTATATTTATCAAAAAGCGGTGCATACAGTTCCCTGCAATGCATCGTACCATGCCAGTCGCCGGAATAATAATGCGGAATATGCATCATCACCACGCGAAACTTTCGCTTTCTTAAATTCAGGCGTCTGCATTTGCTTTTCAAGCCATATAGCCTGCTCCTTGCGATACGCGTCAAAGTCAACAATGCCGGCATAAACGGGTTCAGTCATCGGGCTTGTCTTCACCTGTATCCAGCACTATGGCATGTACCGGACCTCTTTAAAACTGAAATAATATTTATCATCAATATTGGAAAAATAATTTCCCAGTTCACGTGCAAACTTTCCTCTTGTTTCATGATTGCCTCTTACAAACATAAAAGGTTTTTCAGAAGCAAATGATTCTGTGCAAGGCTTAATCAAATGATTGATAAGTTGCTGTTCATCGGTTTGATAATCGAACATATCCCCATTTAAAAAAACAAAATCATAGGGATCATTTCCATTCATTTTCACCAAGTGCGGAATTGAAGCCGGACGATCGTGAATATCATTCATCACCAGCCAGCTGACTTCTTTGGCCTTCGGATCAGGCGTGGTAAACTGATAGGTTTTACTATTAATCGTTTCTCCGTAAGTAAGTTTGTACGGTTGAAAGTCGGTGATCTCTTTTGATAAAACGCGGTACTGGTAAGTGGTAGCAGGTTTTAATCCATTCAACCGGATACAATTGATGCGATTATGGGCATTTACCAGGCCATCGGTCACTTCATGCGCTTTACTCAATGGCTGACCAGCTTCACCAAATTCAACCCAGCTATATGCAAGTTTGTTGGTAATCCACATGATACTCATGCTATCCGGCGCCGGAGCCTGCAAATAAGGATCGGTAAGAAAAATATGATCGCCTTCGGCATTGGCAGTAAGTTGGTTTACACCTTTAGCCATACTTATAAACGGCGAGGAAGCAATTGCGCTTAGTAATCCGGCTTTGGATACATGTCCCAAAAATTTCCGGCGTTGAATTTTTATCTTTCCTTCACTCATAATTGTTTGGTTTGGATCTACCAAATTATCGCCGGTTGGTGAGGCCACCAACCAGTGCAGCAGATCTTATGGATAATTAAAAAATTTGGATGAATGCAGGTTCAACTGAATCTGCATTCATCCAAAGAAAATTATTTTATTGCCAGCCTGTATTTTGCTTCAGGTTGGTATTAAGCAACAATTCCTGGATGGGCAGCGGATAAAAATAGTCCTTTGCCTCTACAAACTTTTTGTCAATATTCGGATTAACGAGGATCAAGCCACCGCTTTTTCCATTTTCCAAAATAATTTCACTTCCAAGTTTAAGGTATTGCGGCCCTTTTTCAGTTGGTTTGGTTCCTTCATAAATCACCACATCAATACTTCCATCATTATCCAGATCATATTGGCCAAGGCCAGGGAAATACATGCCTTTAAACTGATCCGCTAATAAATGTCCTTCCTTCCAACGCATGATGTCGTTCCACCTGTAAGATTCCATTACCAGTTCAATACGACGTTCACGGCGGATTTCAAGAATAACACCTTTGTTTGCGCCTGAAACATTTGTATACTGTGCTGCAAGATATGGATCGGGGTTAGCATTGGCAGCTGCAAGATCCAGGTTGGGCATTCCTACTCTATCCCGGATCAGTTTGACGGATTTATCGATGTCTTGCTGGGTTAATGTCCCTAGTTCAGCTTTTGCTTCGGCGTAATTCAGTAATACTTCAGCAAACCTGAATACCGGCATATCATTATTGGAAATATTGTAAGAGTCATCTGCTTCAGTAGTTACAAATTTGATCATTTGATACCCCGTAACGGTTGCTCCAAAATCCGGAACCAGTTTGTTGGTATTGCCTATACGGGTATAACCAGGAGTACGGATGGTTTGCGCCAAACGTGGATCACGGTTTTGCACTTCTTCATAAAACTGGATCTTATTAAAATCCTGTTTATCTGTAAAGCGGCTTCCGTCTTTCATCAGGTAGCTGTTTACCAGCTTTTTTTCAAGTCCGGGTTTTCCATAAGATGCCGTCATGGTATAATAATTCACATTGTGATATACCTGCAGATCCTTGCTGAATTTCCTGGCCAGTATCACTTCATTTGGATTGGCATCAATAGAAGCGAATAACTGCAAATAAGCCTGGTCCGGCGTACTGGTGTACAATTTATAACCACTTTGCAGCATTTCTTCGGCAGCGCTTACCGCTTCCTGCAAAAATTTATTTGCATCAGGTAAATTAAGCTCTGTATGGTATTTGCGAAATGTTCCTTCAAATAAACCGATGCGGGATTTCAGCGTCAGCGCGGTCCATTTGGTTACCTCATCCGTACTTTTATTGGTTCCAAGGCTGCTGATGGCGAAATTGATATCAGCCATTACAGAATCCATGATTAAGGTTCTGGGGTCTCTTCCTTTTTTTAATAACTCCTCATCATTTGCACTAATGGCGGTATTGTACCAGGGCACATCGCCGAAGCGTTGTACCATTTCAAAATAAAAACGTGCCCTGAAAAACTTTGCAATGCCCACATAACGTTTAGCCACTGCTTCGCTTAATCCATGCTTATTATAGTTTTCGAGAAAATAGTTGATCTTTCTTAATTCTCCCCAATCCCATCCACCGCCGGAAGTAGGCACAATGCGTTTTCCCGTAACATTGTCCGGAAGCGTTGTTTTTACAATATTATCAATGTCCTCATTATAGATGCCTTCCGCACTGGGAAAAACGCTGTAAAAAGAATTGGTGTACAATTTCAGATCCTTTTCTGATAAAAAAGAACTGGTTGGGGGAAATATCGGATAATGGTTCACGATCCAGGAACTTTTTACAGGAACTGAATACCAGGGATCCGGTGATTATTGATATGATTATTATTTTAAAATTCATAATTCTTGATTAAGATAAAATTGATTAAAGCGAAATATCCAATCCGAATGAGAAGGTTTTATTAAATGGATAAACCCTTCCGTTGGTTTCTGCTGCTGCCATTTCCGGATCAATGTATTTGGTCTTAAGTTTTGTAAGTGTAAATACATTTTCTCCACTCACATAAATGCGGCAACGATCCAGTTTAATTTTCTTTAAGATTGGAGCTGGAAGAGAATAACCAATTGTGATACTTTTTAAACGGATATATGCAAGGTCCTGAACATACCTGTTGTTCCAGGAATTTAAATCACCGCCGCCATTGAGCGCTGTGTAACCGCGTAATGCCGGGAAATAAGCATCCGGATTTTCGGGTGTCCAGATTTTGGATTGAAAATCCGCCGGGATAAAGGAGTAATAAGGTCTTGAATAAGGTCCCCAGAATTTATCTGCATTTGCTCCCGGATACCAGTTTTGTTTGCCTATGCCCTGGAGAAATACGGAAAGATCAAAACCATTCCAGTTGGCGCCTGCATTGACACCAAAAGAATAACGCGGTTGAGAATTACCGATAACAATTAAATCGCCATGATCATCCACTGTATTTTTACCATTGTTAATGGTACCGTCGCCATTCAGATCCTGGTAACGCAAATCACCTGCCCTTAACTTACCCCATTCGCCGGGTGCGCTGGAAATTTGTTTGTAAACGGATGTACCGGACAGGCTGGTAAGTTTTGCCTGGTAAGCCGCCGCTTCTGCATCTGTGGTAAAATATCCATCTGTGCTATAACCCCACATTTCACCTAATTTCTGACCAACATAATAATCACTCAACAACCTGCTGGGATTATCAAATTTGGTAATCTCAGAAGTATAATCACCCAGTACAAAAGTAACGTCGTAACCAAAAGGTTTACCGGCCAGCTTGAAATCATCTTTCCAACCCAGGGTAAGCTCAAAGCCTTTCGTTAAAAGGTCGGCGGCATTTTCTTTGGGTTCTGATGCACCAAATACGCGTGGTAAAGTTTTGCCTTTTGTAAGCATGTTCACCGTATTACGGTTGTACCAGTCGAAGGAAGCCGTAAAGCGGTTTTGCAACAATCCAACATCAACACCAAGGTTCACGGAAGTTGCTTTTTCCCATGTTAATGTGGGAGAAATGGGCGCAGGAACGGTAAGGTATTCGGTTTTATTTCCGTTCATAAGATAGTTCATAGTACCTCTTGCCATGGTGGAAATATATCCATAGGTGGCTACCTGCTGGTTACCCAACGCGCCATAAGAACCCCGGAATTTAAGCTCATTAATCACATTTTTCAATGGTTCAAAAAAACTTTCCTGGCTCAGTCTCCATCCGGCTGAAACGGAGGGGAAAAACCCAAAACGATCACCTGCAGGGAACCGGGAAGTACCATCATAACGGCCGTTTAATTCGAGTAAATATTTTCCTTTATAATCGTAGTTGATCCTGGAGAATACGCCCAATAAAGCCCATTCGCTGGCGCCACCATTGATTTGCTGGTCGCCGGAACCCAAATTGAAATCATTCAGATCTTCTGACAATAATTCCTTTCTGTAGCCGGAAAGATTTTTGAACTTTTTCAATTCCTGGTTTACACCTGCCATAACTTTAAAAGAATGGTCGCCCAAAGTTTTTGAATAATTCGCATAAGCATTTACCACATGATACTGTTCTGTACTCATGGCTTCATTCAACTGGTCATATCCAAGATAGCTGATAACACCTGGGAAAATAGACCAGGGCGCATAAGCTCTTCTTTGCATGGTAGAGCCATTGTAGAGGTTGAAAGTATAATTACCTATTACAGAAAGATCTTTTGAAAGTTTTAAAGTAGCGCCAATGGTATTTACAAATTCATATCTTTTTTCAGCGCCTTTTGATTTACCATGCAACAAATCGGCATAAATACCATCCCCGATTGTATAGTTGTTTAATTCGGTCCGATAAGTAGCAGTACCATCCGGATTCACCGGCAAATAAGACGGTAAAGCATGTACGGTAACAGATACGAAATTGCTGTTTACACCCCATCCCGGATAGTTATAATCGGTTGCATTAAACTGCGTATTACTGGTGATAGTAAGCCAGTCGGTAACATTAGCGCTTATTTTAGCTCTGAAGTTGTATGCATTATAAATATCCTGGTTTACCTGCATAATACCTTTCTTTTCATACAATCTCCCGGATAATAAATAATCAATCTTATCCGTTCCGCCGGAGAAACTCAGGTTATGCTCCATAGAAGGTTGCCAATCGCGGAACATGGTACGCCACCAGTCGGTATTACCATAATAAACATACATATCCTTACCATTGCGGTTGTCTATGATATAGGAAGGAAGCGATTTATCGGTCTGGCGTTTCTTCAGTTCTTCATAATCCTGGTCGGTATAGCCGGTATAGGTTTTACCTACTGCTTTTAAAAACGCTTCATCATTCAGTATAGCGGAAGTGTATCCGTCTGTAATAAAATCGGTGCTTACAGTAGAAGTTGCCTGGGCGAAATTATTACCATAGTTGATGTTCATTTTTCCTTTTTTAGCCCTTTTTGTAGTAACCAATACTACCCCAAAAGCTCCACGAGCTCCATAAATGGCAGAAGATGCCGCATCTTTTAAAACAGAGATAGATTCCACATCTCTTGGATTAATAAGATTCAATGAACCAGGTACGCCATCTACCAATACCAGCGGTGAACCTTTCTGATCATTCAAAGAAGCGATACCACGGATATTAATGGTACCACCGCTTCCCGGACGTCCATCACCAAAGCTGATATTCAGATTTGGTACGGCACCCTGCAATGCCTGCGTAATATTGGCTACCGGCCGGTCTTCCAGCACTTTGGCTTCTACCTGGCTTACCGCACCGGTCAGGTTTACTTTTTTCTGTGTTCCATATCCCACTACCACCACTTCATCAAGTGAAGAGTTTTGAGCCACAAGCTGAATAATGATGAACTCATTGTTTTTAACCAACACTTCTTTAGAATCATATCCAATGTAGGATGCAACGAGGGTTGAATTATCTGATACATCCAAAGAGAATTCGCCATTTTCATTGGTAGTTGTACCATTGCCGCTTCCTTTTAATTGTACGCTTACTCCGCTAAGCGCTTCACCGGCTTCATTTATCACTCTTCCCTTTACCATTCTTTTTTGCTCCGCCTGCTCCAGGCGGCTGATAACAACAAGGTTGTCTTCTAATACCTGGTATTTAAGGGAAGTATTTACCAATACTTTTTCAAGCACTTTTTCCAATGGCATATCATTGGCTTCGATGCTAACACGGATATTATCTGGGATAATACCGTCATAATAAAGAAAACGATAATTGGATTTTTGCTGTATTAACGAAAACAGCTTTTTTAACTCCGTGTTTTTTGCTGAAAGTGTGATTCTTTCCTGTGAAAATCCACTTGCATGTACCTGTAAGCAAACAGCTGTTAATAAAATTACAGTCAGCTTCATAATCATTACAAGTTTGCGTAAACTAATGCTTGTGCAAAGCAGTTGCTTTGGCACCGTTCTTTTTTTCATAATTTGCAGTACTTCTGTTTAATAAATGGGCAGTGCATTTTTCTAGTTTTGCGCAACTACCTGTTTCTTTCTTAAGTAGGGGGATGTTGGTAGCATCTCCCTTTTTTTGATTTTTAGTTGAAATATTTACATACCGTTTAGTTTTTATTATTGATTAAAACTTTATTTCCATTGATCGTATATCTGAACTGATAAGTCAACTGCAAAGCCTTGATTGCCTGGGTAAGATTTTCTTTATAAAATACACCGGTAAATTTTCGGGATTTCAACGCTTCATCTTCAATGGTTATGGTAGCATCGTACCATCTTTCCATTTTTCTGGCCACTTCTTCAAGAGGTTCGCTGTTGAACACGAGTTTATTTTCTATCCAGGATATTTCGGGGATCATGTTACTGGAAGATTCCTGCTCAAGCGCTTTAATTTTATAAAGGTCTATATGTGTCGTCTTTATCAGGTTTGAGAAGCTATCTGAGAAAGGTATTTTTAATGTTGCAGGCTGCAAACCGGCGCTATCTGTTTCCTTATTTACGCGCACGGTTAGTTTTTCATTTGGACGCAGTAAAATTTTTCTCGACGGATCTTCAACCACTGAAAGTTCTACAACGCCGCTGATAAGCGAAGTTTCCACATTATCATCTTCAGGATAAGCCATTACGTTGAATGCCGTTCCTTTTACTTTAATATTTACTGATTTTGCAAATACATGCAACGGAATACCGGCATTATGCGCCACATCAAAAAAGGCTTCACCAATAAGGGTAATCTCTCTTTTTGTTTTGCCAAAACCTTCATTATATGTAAGATGGCTGTTGCTGTTTAACCATACGATCGTGCCATCCGGCAATAAAATTTTAGAATGGGATTTACTGTTTGTACTTACCTGGTTAATGCCTTCCGGTTTATCATTTTTTATCAGCACCCAACCGGTTATGCAAACGGTTAAAAATACGGCCGCAATGGCAACATAATGCAGCCATCGCTTTTTTAATACAGGTTGCTTTTCTTCTATGGAATTGGAAATTTTGTCCCATAAGCGTCCGGCCAACTCATCATCCGTTTTGGTAACGGCGCCGGTCTGCCATAAATGCTCTATCAGATCAACTTTAAAACTAAGATCTTCGGCCTGCGGCGAAACCAATGAATTAAGCTCTTCCAGCTCTTCAGCCGACAATTCGCCATTCATTTTTTTTGCCAATAATATCCAAAGTCTTTCTTTATTCATGATGCGGTACAGATAAGACACCAGGAATTGAAAAACCACCTAAAAGAAAAAATGTTTTTTTTCAATGCTGAAACAAGCATGCATTAATTATATTTATCGAAGTAAAAAAAATCTGCAAACGCATAGATTGAAATAAATTGATCAAACAAAATCCGAAAGATTTTAATCCGTTACTATTGATGGCAATACCAAATTGATGCGTTTTACAGCTATCGCCAGTTGGTTTTCCACCGTACTTACCGAGATATCGAGCAAGTCTGCTATTTCGCGGCATTTTAGTTTTTCTTCTTTTGCCAGTTTAAAAATGAGCTTACATTTAGGCGGAAGCTGATTGATTGCATCATTGATACGGCTAATCATTTCTTTGGTAATAAATATGTCTTCCGGAGTTGTGAGTATTTTAAAATCAGGAACATCAACTGTTTCAAGCTCGATTGATTTTATCCGCCTGTATTTACGCAGATAATTAAGAGAGATATTTTTGGTAGCAGTAAAAAGATAACTGGTAAGATGCTTTATCCCGGCCATCTTTTTTCTTTTTTCCCAAAACTGTATAAATACATCCTGTACTACTTCTTCAGCCAGTTCAGCAGATTTTACAAATGAAAATGAAAAATGATACAACCTGTTGTGATAAAGCTGAAACAACTGCTCAAATGCCGGTTTATTATCATACTCGCTGATCCTGATTAATAGTTCTGAGTGATTTTCCATAGAAAAAATTTAAAACCAGAAACTGCTACTTTTATCATCATTCCCAACTGTCATTTCACACAAGCAACAATGCCTCCACCAATCAAATTTAAAGGCCGCAAATTAATTTTATTAACCTTTCAATATCCGGTTTTAAATTAATTAATAGAAAGACAATATAGGATATCGTTGCCGGAGAGGTATCAGGTATCAGGTAAGTCAATGCCTGAGTAAGGTTGACCGTTTATTCTAGTTGTTACTTTGTTTTTTATTGTTGTTCACGTATCACGTTTCCCTGGCAAAACAACAAAAATTGGGACCTGGAATTTTGTCTTGTCCCGAAAAAAGTTGACAGTTTTTATTTGATTATTTGTTTTCAATTTGATACTTTGAGTCGCCTGTAATATCAAAGTTGTTATTGTCTTGCCCCTACTAGGCAAGGATTAGTTGGGCATCTTATTTCTACCAAAAGATTGCCCCTACAGGGCAGTTCGAATCCCCAAGATCTCAAAATCTCAAATCTCAAAATCTCATCACTTCTCACAATACCTCACACATAATACCTCATACCCATCCCTTGCTCAATTTTTTTCCAGCAGCCACCACTTTCTCATCCGGGGCCGTATTTTATAGTTTGTTGTGATGTAAGTTTTTACATGATCCATAGCTTCTTCCACATCGTCGGTAACCAACACCAGACTCAGATCAGCAGGAGAAATTGTACCTTGCCTCACCATATCTTCAATCGCTTCAATTAATGATTTGTAATATTCTTTTCCAAATAAAACAATAGGAAACTGAGTTACGGTTTTTGTTTGTACCAGTGTAAGGGTTTCAAAAAATTCATCCATTGTTCCAAATCCACCGGGCATAATAATGAAAGCATAGGAATATTTGATCAGCATGGTTTTGCGCACAAAAAAATACTCAAAAGTGATGGATTTATCTACATAAGGATTTTCCTTTTGTTCATGCGGCAATACTATATTACAGCCGATGGAACGGCCTTTGTTTTCAAAAGCGCCACGGTTAGCAGCTTCCATAATGCCAGGGCCTCCGCCCGTCATTGTGGTAAATCCGGATAAAGCAATTGCTTTACCCATTTGCCTTGCCGCTTCATAATAGGGATGATCCTCTTTATACCTGGCCGATCCGAAAACTGTAATGCAGGGCCCTACAAAATGCAGACTTCTGATGGACTGTAAAAAACTGCATGAATGTTTTTAAAATAAACTTAAACTCATATCCCCGGCTTTTGGGGCCATCGAGATAAACATGTTCTTTAGCCGGAATAATTCTTTCTGTTTCCTTCATAACTGTAATCAAAAATTTAAAGATCGGGAATACTGTTCATTGTTCATCACCGAGTTTTTATCTTGCAGCAAAAATAAGATCATGCGCATTATTTCATATAACGTTAATGGTATTCGTTCTGCGATAAAAAAGGGATTTGTAGAATGGTTGCAAACCAACCCGGCGGATATCATTTGCCTGCAGGAAATAAAAGCCAATAAAGAAAACGTGGATTTTAAATCAATAGAAGATTTGGGCTATGAAACTTTCTGGTGTCCTGCGCAAAAAAAAGGCTATAGTGGTGTGGCGCTTTTTACTAAGATAAAACCGGATAATATTGTTGAAGGATGCGCTATTGAACAAAGCGATTATGAAGGTCGTGTGATACGCGCAGACTTTGGCGATATCACTTTAATCAATGCCTATTATCCTTCCGGCACAAGCGGTGAAATAAGGCAGGCTTATAAGTATCAATGGCTAACTGATTTTTTGGATTATTTGAATGAATTAAAAAAAACAAGACCCAACCTTATCATTTGCGGCGACTACAATATCGCACACCGGGAAATCGATATTCATGATCCTAAAGGAAATAAAAATTCATCTGGTTTTCTACCGGAAGAACGAGCCTGGATGGACCGTTTTTTAGCCAATGGCTTTGTAGATAGTTTCCGCTTTTTACATCCGGAAAAGGCGCATCATTATAGCTGGTGGAGTGTGCGGTTTCCTACCGTTCGCCTTCAAAATAAAGGCTGGAGAATTGATTATATCAGCGTCACGGAAAACATTAAACACCGGCTGAAAGATGCAAACATTTTGCCCGATGTGAAACATAGCGATCATTGCCCGGTATATGCCGAACTGGAAGCCCTCCATACAGCGGATTCAACAGAAAATAAATAAGTATGTATATATATAATGTTACGACCCTTGTGCAACATCAGATACAGGAAGCCTGGCTGGAATGGCTTTACCAAACACATATTCCCGACATGCTGCAAACCGGCTGCTTCACACAATGCCAGGTTACCAGGTTGCTGGAAACGGATGAAACCGAAGGCATAACTTATGCCATCCAATATTATATAGAAAGCAAAGCGCTTTATAACCGCTATATTGAATTGTATGCACCCGCTTTTAAGCTTGCTATTTGGGAAAAATGGAATGACAGGACGATAGATTTTTCCAGTTTAATGGAAATTGTGAATTGAAGGTGCAAAAATTTCTGGTTTCCTTACCAGCAAGGATTCCAGCGGATCAATTTCATGAGGCATAAGGATCTCCATCGGGTACTAAAACGCTGTAATGCTTATGCCACAGAGCATTTGAGCAATATTAAGTTGTAATAAATTAATTTAAAATTCCGAATAAATTTGTTAAAATGCACGCCCATTGCGGCATACAGCGAATAATGCAAAAGTTAATTGTATGAAATTTATTTTATTGGTAACCAAAAGCTAATAAATTTGTTTCTGTTAAATCACTCTGAAAAATAAAATATTATGAACAAAGCTGAATTAGTTGCCAAACTTTCTGAAGATGCAGGTATCACAAAAGCCCAGGCTAATGCTGCATTGGATTCTTTTACCCAAGCAGTAACCAAAACTTTAAAAGGCGGTGGCAAAGTTACTTTGGTTGGATTTGGAACATTTACAGTATCCAAACGCGCCGCACGTACTGGCCGTAATCCACAAAGCGGTGAAGTAATAAAAATTAAAGCCAAAAAAGTTGCCCGTTTTAAGGCAGGCAAGGAACTGGCTTCAAAAATCTAAGCTATAGACCAAATAATAAAAAGCGGGAGAATGTCTTTTCTCCTGTTTTTTTTCGTTTTCAATGGGAAAAATGTTGCATTTTTGCACACTTATTCACTTATCATACAAATAAAAAACGCACAATGGGCAGAGGAGATAAAAAAACAAAAAAAGGAAAAATTTTTCAAGGTTCTTTCGGAAAAACCCGTTTGGCCAGACCGGTAAAAACAAAAAAACCAGCTGAAAAAAAGGAAGGGGAATAAAATATTAATTGTTCAATTGCTGAATTGTCCAATTGTTGAATCTTTTAAAGCCCCTTTATGGGGCTTACCTTTTTTTACCACACACCCGATACCTCATACCTGGGTTTATTTCGCCCTTTCAGGGCCTGCGGATAAAATATTATTACCATGTCATCGGGCGTTGCCCGATGCTGGAATAAGGTCGCCCTTTCAGGGCTTTTTCACGCACACCTGATACCTCATACCTCATACCTTTCAAGGTGCTAGCCGTTCAATTTTCCATCTGCCTTCGGCAAGCATGGTATATTTAATCCTGTCGTGTAACCTGCTGCTCCTTCCCTGCCAGAATTCAATGGTTTGGGGTTTTACCATATATCCGCCCCAAAACGGGGGCCTTGGAATTTGCGAATGAAACTGATTGGTGTATTTTCTTACATTTTCTTCCAATACAGATCTTTGTGTTATTATGCTGCTTTGCGGCGAAGCCCAGGCGCCGATTTTACTGCCGGCAGGGCGTGATTGAAAATAAGCATCACTCTCGGCTTCGGATAACTTTTTTACAATGCCTTCTATTCTTATTTGCCGTTCCAGTTCCTTCCAAAAAAAAACCAGCGCGGCATGCGGATTTTCTTCCAGCTGACGTCCTTTTGCGCTTTCGTAATTTGTAAAAAACATAAACCCGTTTTCATCAAAACCTTTGAGTAAAACGATTCTTGCGGCAGGTATTCCATCAGCCGAAGCAGTAGCCAGGGTCATAGCATTCACCTCGTCAATTTCACTGTTGATTGCCTCATTCCACCAATGGCTGAATTGTAAAATAGCATCCGCAGCAACATTGCTTTCCTCTAATGTTTTCAGCTTGTATTCCTTTCTTATGTTGGCAATTTTATGGGGCATAATCAGGTATGAGGTTTCAGGTATGAGGTGGGAGCTATCAGCTATCAGCTTTGAGCCAAAAAAAATTCAATTGGGGGCTTTTTCTGTCTTGTCCGGAAAAAAGTTGACAGTTTTTATTTCATGATTTGTTTTTTAATTTGATGAATTGAGTCGCCAATAATAACTGTTTTAAATATGCTTGTCATGAAATCCCAAGTCACAATTCTTATTGTTTTGCCCTTACAGGGCAAGAATTTCCATAGGTCATCCTATTTCTACCAAAATGTTGCCCCTACAGGGCATTCCCAATTCCCCAAATCTCACTCACTTTCCTCACTTTTCACTCCTCACCTTTCACATCTCACTTCTCAGTTTTCAACTTACAAGCGTCCCTACGGGCTTTCCTTCCACAACCTTTAATAAATTACCTGGTTTATTCATGTCAAAAACAATGATGGGCAGCTTGTTCTCCATGCAGAGCGTAAAGGCCGTCATATCCATAACTTTTAAATTTTTTGAAATGCATTCATGAAAACTGATATGCTCATATCGCTCGGCTGTGGGATCTTTTTCCGGATCCGAGGTATAAATACCATCTACCCGTGTCCCTTTTAAAATGATATCCGCCTTCATTTCAATCGCCCTTAAAGAACCTGCGGTATCGGTGGTAAAATAAGGATTACCGGTACCACCGCCAAAGATCACAACCCTTCCCTTTTCGAGATGTCGCATGGCTTTACGGCGGATATATGGTTCCGCAACCTGCTCCATTTTTATAGCGCTTTGCAAACGGGTAAATACGCCTATTCTTTCGAGCATCGCCTGCATGGCCATACCATTGATCATTGTGGCAAGCATGCCCATATAATCACCATGCGCGCGCTCAATACCGCTTTCCGCTTCATTCATGCCACGATAAATATTTCCTCCGCCGATCACTATGGCTACTTCAACGCCATAATCAACAACGGTTTTTATATCCATCGCATACTGTTCAATTGTTTTAGGAGAAAAAGGATCAAACCCTGCCGATTGGTTACCCATTAGAGCTTCACCGGATAGTTTTAATAAAATGCGCTTATATTTTGGGAGCATGTAACTTAATTTATAAAGATTTTCGGTTGCAAATAACCTTATTTTTTTACCAATCGCCAAAACAAGAAACAAAAGCAAGGGCAGCATAAACCAGAATGCGAAGACCACTTAAGCCATCAGCATAATACAAACAGTAAGAACTGGGAAAGAAACAACAATCCGACCATTCAACAATTAAACAGGAAAATCTACTTAAATGAATTAAATTGTAATTCACTTCGAATGATTATTTTCTTTCAAAATAATCTCCCATGAAAAAATATCAAACACAAAGCTTCCTCCTGCTTTTTTCGTTTTTATTTCCCTGCCTGATTACAGCGCAGGATACAAAAATGAATGCCTATATCAATAACCTGATGAATAAAATGACTGTGGAAGAAAAGATCGGACAGCTAAACCTGGTTTCTATCGGTTTTGATGTTACAGGCCCCATTGTAAGCCAGGATGTGGATAAAAAAATAGAAAAAGGTTTGGTAGGCGGCGTTTTTAATATCTATACTCCAAATGCCGTTCGTAAACTTCAGGAACTGGCAGTTACCAAAAGCCGGCTGCACATTCCTTTACTTTTTGGATATGATGTCATTCATGGTCATAAAACCATTTTCCCGATAGCCCTCGGTCTGGCAGCCACCTGGGATATGGATCTAATTGAAAAGAGTGCGCGGATAGCAGCCATAGAAGCCAGCGCAGATGGCCTGAACTGGACCTTTTCCCCAATGGTTGATATTGCCCGCGATCCACGTTGGGGAAGGATCTCGGAAGGCTCCGGTGAGGATCCTTATCTCGGTTCACAAATAGCAAAAGCAATGGTAAAAGGCTACCAGGGAAATGATTTAAAAAATGACAGTACGGTAATGGCCTGCGTAAAGCATTTTGCTTTATATGGCGCAGCAGAAGGCGGCAGGGATTATAACACCGTTGACATGAGCCGTATAAGAATGTACCAGGATTATCTTCCTCCCTATCATGCCGCTATTGAAGCAGGCGCGGGCAGTGTAATGACTTCTTTTAATGAAGTGGATGGAATTCCTGCTACGGCTAATAAATGGCTGTTGACTGACCTGCTGCGCAACCAATGGAAGTTTAAAGGATTGGTTGTAAGTGATTATACATCTGTCAACGAAATGACCGCGCATGGCCTTGGTGATTTACAACAGGTTTCCGCTCTGGCGCTCAAAGCAGGTCTTGACATGGATATGGTAGGAGAAGGATTTCTTACAACTTTACCAGCTTCTTTAAAACAAGATAAAGTAAGCATGCAGGAAATTGACCGGGCATGCAGATATGTGCTGGAAGCAAAATACAAACTGGGTTTATTCGAAGATCCTTACCGTTATGTGAATGATGAAAAAGCTGCCAAAAACATTTTTACTGTAGCACATAAAAAAGCAGCGCTTGAGATAGCGGAAAGATCCTTTGTATTGTTGAAAAATGACCGCCAGACATTACCCTTAAAAAAATCAGGAACTGTTGCATTAATTGGTCCGTTGGCAAATGATCAGCGCAATATGCTGGGAAGCTGGAGTGCGGCAGGGGATTGGAAACAGTCAGTCAGTATTCTTACAGGTATTAAAGATGCCGCAGGCGATAGCGTAAAAATCATTTATGCCAAAGGAGCCAACCTTATAGATGATACCGCCATATTGAAACAACTCAATGCCAACGGCGGCGACATTATCCCCGATGCGCGCAAGCCGGAAGAAATGATTGATGAAGCAGTGAAAACAGCAAATGCCGCCGATGTGGTGGTAGCGGTATTAGGAGAATCCTATGGAATGTCGGGCGAAGCCGCGAGCCGTTCCAACATCAATATTCCCGGCAACCAGGAAGCTTTATTAAAAGCGCTGGCAGCAACGGGCAAACCCGTTGTGTTAGTGGTTATGAGCGGAAGGCCTTTAACCTTAACATGGGAAGATGCGCATGTAAATGCCATTCTTGAAGTATGGTTTCCCGGAACGGAAGCGGGCAACGCAGTAGCGAATGTGTTGTTTGGAAATTACAATCCGGCTGGAAAAATCACTGCTACATTTCCGCGCTCGGTAGGGCAGATACCGCTTTATTATAATCATAAAAACACAGGGCGGCCTTATGATGGCATAAGTAATGAAAAGTACAAATCACGCTATTTGGATATCTCCAATGATCCTTTGTATCCATTCGGTTATGGACTCAGTTATACCAGTTTCAAGTATGGAGCAATCCATTTAAGCAAAAATAAATTGAAAGGAAATGAATCCTTAACGGCTACGGTTTCAGTTTCAAATACCGGAGCTTATGCGGGTGAGGAAACAGTTCAATTATATCTTTCAGATCCGGTAGCCAGCGTAACGCGCCCGGTGAAAGAATTAAAGCATTTCAAAAAGATCTATTTACAAGCCGGAGAAACTACAGAAGTATCTTTTAAGGTCACTACCGAAGATCTGATGTTTTACAATTCGGATCTCAAATATGTTTGGGAACCAGGCGAATTTATCATTCAGATTGGTACAAACTCAAGGGATGTAAAATCTGTATCAGTTGATTGGGAAAAATAAATGTTGCTGAATAATCAAACGGTCAGAATTAAAATACCTTTCAGTCAGTAATCTCAAGATGATTTGTAACTTTTACTTTTATTGCACCAGAATCATTAGATTTTTTATGAGGTGCAAAATCCTTTTCTACAAATTCAAAAGTTGTACCCGATGGATATTTTTCCATTAAAGTTGGATTAGCTATCAATTTCCTTATCAGGTCAAAAGAAAGGCCAATATTGCGGGTTATTTTTTCCTTTTTTGTCATTATTTTTTCTTTCCTTTTTTCAAAAATCGCTCTTTGTAAAATTCCCACCTGGTTTTCAAATCTTGGTCTGCAAAGCTTAAAGCTTCATTTAAATTATTAATAGGAATAACAAACTTTTCCTCCTCATTTTCCAAATCCATTACATCTTTATGAAAGAACTGATGACGCCATATCAAACCTAATTACGCTAACCATTTCCCTTTATAGAATGTTTCATATTGAACCACAAAGTTTTTTACTTCTCCTTTCATAATATAAATCCAAACACGGATTCGATCTAATCCATCTTCGTCTAAATTTAGAAAAAAGCTTTTCTCCCCCATGCATATTTCAAATATACTAAATCCTAACCTTTTCGGAAATTATTAAAAATTAGCCATTTAAAGCCTTAACGATTTAGGGAATCTTCAATTTTTGTCAAAAATGGAACGCCCATCAAATTCTATTGATTCACAATTCCAGATTTAATTAACTCTTAAAAAAAATAAATCCTTTTTCAGGCTGCAACTAAAATCACGCTGAAGTTGTCTATAAGATGTTCGAAGATTTCATGTAAAGCGAATTGTTTTATGCATGAAGCCGTACTACATATTGAAAAATCAGATTTTACTGTAAATCAACAGCATCCTTTTATATCAATGCATTGTTGTTAAAAAAGCTTTTTCAAAATAATGTCACACCTGATAAAAACAACACCAGTTAATTTTCCCGGTCAGTGTAGGATATTAAGCCCTCATTGATATCATATCATCCCATAAACGTTTAAAGATAGAACCTGCAAGCAACCATGTCATTCTTCTGAATACAATAAATCAGGGGATATGAAAAATATAATACCAGATAAACAATGCTTTCAATCCTTTTTTATGGTTTGTAAGTTTATTGTATGGATTGTTTTGATCAGTTACTGTACCGGCAAATGCAAAAGAATATAAGGAAATCAGGAAGCAAATCAAGGCAGATAAAATTTCAGGAAAAGTTACGGGCGAAAACAGTGAACCGCTTAGCGGTGTAGCCGTACAAATCAAAGGCACCAGTAATGGAGTGCTTACAGATAGTAACGGCATGTTCAATATTACAGCGAATGCTGGCGCAGTTCTACTAATAAGCTATGTTGGCTATGAAACGCAGGAAGTGCCGGTATCAAATCAAACATCTATTAATATCCAATTAAAACTTGCCAATTCTCAACTGGACCAGGTAATTGTGATAGGTTATGGTACGCAAAAGAAAAAGGACCTTACCGGCGCTGTATCCGTGGTTACCGCCGCCGATATTGCCAACCGCCCTATCATAGATGCGGGTGAAGCTTTGCAGGGTAAAGCCGCGGGAGTAGAGGTCACTTCCAATTCCGGAAAACCGGGCGCGGGTTTAACCATCCGGGTAAGAGGTTCTTCTTCCATCAGCGCGGGCAACGATCCTTTGTATATTGTGGATGGAATTCCCTTAACCGATATTTCTTCTTTCAATCCCAATGACATTGAATCTATTTCTATTTTAAAAGATGCCGCTTCAGCTTCTATTTATGGTACAAGGGCGGCCAATGGCGTAGTAGTGATTACCACTAAAAAAGGCGTGGCCGGTAAATCAAAAGTTGATTTCAGCACGTATTATGGCACCACTTCGGCCACAAAAATGTTATCGGTTTTAAACGCGAAACAATACCAGGATTATGCCAATGAGCAAAAAGGGTCCACTGTAATAACGGATGCTATGGTGCAGGCCAATGATATCAACTGGCCGAAAAAAGTATTTCAAAACGGCAACCAGCAGAACTATCAAATTGCGGTTTCGGGCGGAAGTGAAAAAACGCAACATTATATTTCTTTGAATTATACCGACCAGGTGGGCTTCATAAAACCCGCAACATTTGACCGGGTAACCGGCAGGGTAAATATTACTACCAAAGCAACCAATTGGCTAACTGTAACAACAAGTACAATTGTTTCCCGTTCTCATAATAATGGGGTAACGGATAATGCCAGTGTGGCAAAAGGAGGCGTAGTGCTGTCTGCCCTGGAAACACCTCCCATTATACCGGAATATAATTCACTGGCAAGCAACGCGCTTTTCAACCTTACTACAGATGGCGCGCCGGTTGGCTCCATAGGATTTAATCCCTTTACAGGATGGGATAATCCGTTGGGCGCTATTGAAGGTTCTTATACCAAAAACTTAAATGACCGCCTGCTATCCAATGTGGGCGCTGACGTAAAATTGCTCAGAGGCTTGGTATTCAGCTCTCATTTTGGTATAGATTATTTAAACAATACAAACACTTATTTTCTGGATCCGTTTCTTACCATTTATGGCAGGCAAACACAAGGTCAGCAAAATCAAACAAAATTGAATAACTTTACCTGGCTGAGTGAGCAAACGCTCAATTACACTGCCACCTGGGGTAAAAGTCATTTTTCCGCGTTAGCCGGCTGGACAGCACAGGATTCGCATACAGAACAAACCTATTTGTCCGGATCTTTTCTTAAACAACAATACAGGTTTTTGCCCTGGGACGAAAGTTATTTAAGGGATTCGGTAAAAGCGCCCGGAACCACAAGCATTGATAACTGGGCACTGGTTTCATACCTGGGAAGAATAACCTATGATTTTGATGGAAAATATTTATTCCAGGCCAATATCCGGTCCGACAGATCGTCTAAATTTTCTCCCAATAACCGTACCGCCACTTTTCCTTCTTTTTCTGCCGGATGGAGAATTTCGCAGGAGAATTTTATGAAGAATGTGGATGCGATCACCAATTTGAAATTAAGAGCAGGCTGGGGCCAAAATGGTAACCAGGAAGGTATCGGAAGCTATAGTTATTTACCACTTTCAACAATTGATCCGGTATCGGGCGCAGTAACGGCCACTACCATTGCGCCTGCAAAGTCTAACCTGGGAAACCAGTACCCAAACCAATGTGGGCATTGACGCTAGCTTTTCTCAATAACAGGTTGTCATTTTCCGGTGATTTTTATGTAAAGAAAACAAAGAATGTACTGATAAATATCCCACTGCCTTCGCAAGCAGGATTTTCTACTGCCCCGGTAAATGCGGCTTCCATGCAAAATATCGGGGAAGAATTCCTTATCTCCAGCACAAATATTACAAAACATGATTTTAAATGGACCACAGATTTCACGCTTTCATTTAATCAAAATAAAATATTAACCATCGGCCAGGGAATAAAATTTATGAATGCCTATGGTGGGGTTTACGCAAGAGGAAACTCTATCGCATTGGTTCAAGATTTTGGGCTGGGAGAATTTTATGGTTATATCGCCAAAGGTGTGGATCCTGAAACCGGGCATCAATTGTACTTATCAAAAACGGATTCTCTTACAGATAATCCCGCTCCTTCCGACCGCAGATTGCTGGGAAGTGCACAGCCCAAATTTGTTTATGGAATGACAAATAATTTATCCTATAAAAATTTCAATCTTACCGTATTTATTCAGGGTTCACAAGGGAATAAAATATTTAATGCCGGAAGACTGGAATCTGAAGCAATGGTAAATGCCGCCAACCAAAGTTCTGCTGTATTAAACAGGTGGCGGCAAAAGGGTGATATAACAAATATTCCCGGAGTCAGTACAGATCAAACAACCAATAATTCCCTGATCTCTACCCGCTTTCTTGAAAATGGTTCATACCTGCGTTTCAAAACAATCACTTTATCTTATACCATTAACCCGAAGCTTTTGTCTAAAATAGGCTTAAGTGCAGCTTCTGTCTATGTTTCAGGAAATAACCTGATCACTATAACAAAGTATAAAGGTTTTGATCCCGAAGTAAATTCTTATGGAAATACGACCAATTCCAGTGATGACAGAAATATTTCTTTGGGATTGGATAATGGCGCTTATCCTCAGTCTAAAATGTTTCTTTTTGGCCTGAATATTAGTTTGGAATAGTGAAGTATGTGCTTGATTTTATGAGAGATTTTTTAAAAAATGAAAATTTTTCCAAATGAAAAACAAACAAATTGTCCTGCATATTTTTTTATCCGCATGCATCGTACTGATTGTTGCGGGTTGTTCAAAAATTCTGGACAAACAACCTATTACGCAGATAGTAACAAAAACCGATTCCACTTCCATTAATGCAACGGACGCGGAAAATTTAATTCTGGGTGTTTATACGTCCTATAAAGGTAGGAAACGGCATTGAATTCAATGTATTGGATCGCATTACCAATGGCGATGTACGGTCTGATAACTGCTATGCCGGTGGTGATAACCCGAATAATATTACCATTGATATTTTTAAAACAAACCCATTGAATGACGAATGTTTCGCGTGATTGGAGCGATGCATATGCAATGATTGCAAATGCCAACCTGGCTATTGCACAGGTAAGTGCGTGTACCGATCCGGCATTGACGCCGGAACGCAAAAACCAGATCCTGGGCGAAGCGCGTTTTATGCGTTCATTCACTTATTTTGATCTTGTACGCCTTTTTGGCCCCGTACCCATCGCCCTAAACCCGGTGAATCAAAAAAATTCAGAAACCCTGATAAGTTCGGTGTTGATTCCGCAATCTTCCGTGGATACCGTTTATGAAACTATCCTAAATGATCTTTGGTTCGCCAAAGCAACCGTTAGAGATGTAGCAGCAACTTCAAGTAAATTTACAATTTCCAAGGGGGCAGTAAATTCCATGCTTGCAAAGGTTTATGCAACCATGCCCACTCATAACTGGGATTCCGTGGCTTACTATTGTGACCAGGTCATCCCTAATTATTCCCTTGTTCCGGATTTCAATTTTTTATGGGACAACAATCATAAAAATAATAGTGAAGCAATATGGGAGCTTACTTATGCCGGTTATGGTGCGGGCGACCAGATTGGCAACTGGGTACCTTCACAATTTATTGGTAGCGGATGGAAGAAATTTGAAACCCCAACGAATGACCTTATAAACGCTTTTATTGCTGATAATGACACGGCCAGATTTCATGCGTCCATTAGTTTTGTAAATTATGGATGGAGCGACCCTTATTGGAAAAATGTAAATAGTTATCCGATACTTTCCAAATACAATGACCCTAATAATGGGACAAATGATTTTTATCTGATCCGTCTGGCAGATATTTTATTGTTGCGCGCTGAAGCATATAATGCAAAAGGAGACCTGGTAAATGCAGCCGCTTTGGTAAACAAGGTACGCGCAAGGGCAAAGTTAGATCCTATAACCGCTTCCAATCAAAATGATATGGAATTGGCCATAGAAAAAGAAAGGCGGCTGGAATTGGCATTTGAAGGTCACCGATGGTTCGACCTTTTAAGAACTGGAAGAGCAATAGCCGTAATGAATGCACAAAAAGATGGAAATGGGAATAATCTGAATTACAATGTTCAACCTTATATGTTGGTATATCCCATTCCTCAAACGCAATTAGATCTGAACCCTTTATTAGTACAAAATCCTGGTTATTGAAATACAACATCTGATTGGCTCATCATGAATAGGTGGTCTACCATTAGACCATTAACCATGCGACAATTTAGGACGCCTTTTAAAACAGGAGTATTTAAGTTTTTATTTTATAAATTCGGAAAATGCAAACAAACAAACTTGGCTGGTTATTTCTGATATTACTTTTGTATTGCCATCTTGCCTGTTCTCAGAGAAAATCTCCATCAAAAATGCAGCAAGACGGGAAAGATTCTATTAGCAACATTTCCTTGTGGCTGACCGATCCGGATGCATCCGTATTATTCAAAAAACAAAACAGCGCAACAGTATTTGCTGATCGTAAAACCGATAATAAAATTATTGAAATAGATGAAAACAAAACCTTTCAATCCATTGATGGTTTTGGTTATACACTCACCGGCGGCAGCGCAATGCATATTCACAATATGGAGCCTGCCGCACGTGCGGCCTTATTAAAGGAATTATTTGATACGAATGATAATAATATCGGGGTGAGTTATTTGCGTATCAGCATTGGCGCATCCGACCTGGATGACCATGTTTTTTCCTATGATGATTTACCCGCCGGGCAAACGGATGTGAATATGGATAAATTTTCCATTGCTCCCGACAAAGCCTTTCTGATTCCGGTATTAAAGGAAATCTTAGCCATTAATCCTGCGATAAAAATTCTGGGTTCACCCTGGAGCCCGCCCACCTGGATGAAAACAAATGGTAATTCAAAAGGAGGAAGTTTAAAACCGGAATATTATAATGCTTATGCAAAATACTTTGTAAAATATATTGGCGCTATGAAAGATGAAGGTATTGCAATTGATGCTATTACCATTCAAAATGAGCCCTTGCATCCGGGCAATAATCCGAGTTTGCTGATGTTGCCGGAAGAGCAGGCCGCTTTTATTAAACAAAGCCTTGGGCCGGCATTTAAAGCCGCAAATATTCCTACTAAAATAATAATCTATGATCACAATGCCGATCGTCCCGATTACCCGATTACCATTCTGAAAGATTCTGAAGCAAATAAATACGTGGATGGCTCAGCATTTCATTTGTATGGTGGTAAAATAGAAGCTTTATCGCAGGTTCACGATGCATTTCCGAACAAAAACCTCTATTTCACTGAACAATGGATTGGGGCACCCGGAAATTTAAAGGACGATTTAAACTGGCATATTAAAAACATCATTATAGGCGCTACCCGCAATTGGAGCCGGGTTGCACTGGAATGGAATTTAGCCGCAAATTCAAAACTTGAACCGCATACCCCCGGAGGATGCACCGAGTGTCTTGGCGCAATTACTATTGATGGAAATAATATTGTCCGCAATCCCGCTTATTATATTATTGCGCATGCTGCTAAATTTGTACGCCCCGGATCTGTCAGAATTTATTCCAATGATCTGCCTTCGCTTCCAAATGTAGCTTTTAAAACAACGGATGGCAAAAAAGTACTTCTTGTGCTAAATGATACTCCGGATGCTCAAACTTTTACTATTCGAAGTAATAATAAGGATATCACTGCTTCACTTAATGGCGGGGCTGTGGGAAGTTTTCTGTGGTGAAATAATGGATTCGATTGTAAATCACTTATTGAATAAAACAAACAATGACTTTAATTGACCAATGCCCCAAAACGATCAATGAATTTATTTGACCAAATGACCAATGACTTCAATGACCAATGACTCACTTCGAATCGAAATCAATCACCAGATTTCCGGTAACAGGATGTGATTGGCAGGTCAAAATAAAACCCTTTTCTACCTCTTCCTTTTCTAAACCATAATTGGCTTCCATTTCCACATTGCCTTCTATCAATTTCGCCCTGCAGGTTGTGCATACGCCTGACTTACAACTATAAGGCAAATTAGCGCCCTGATTTAATGCGGCATCCAAAACAGTTTCTCCATCAAATGGCAACAGAAACTGAACAGAATTTCCATCGAATTTTATTAAAACATGACTCTGCAATTCATTGACTTCCACCGGTGGCTTTTGAACAATGGTTGCATGTTCAATTCCAGGTGAAGTAAACAATTCATAATGTATTTTCTTTTCATCCACACCTTTTGAAATTAAATAGTCTTTAATGCAAAAGATCATGTTGGACGGGCCGCAGATCAAAAACGCATCCGCTTTTAATTCTATTGACTTTGAAAATAAAAGTTCACATTTTTGAGAATCAATTCTGCCGGTATTAATAGTGGCATCTGTTATTTCACGGCTTAAAATATGAATGAGGTTAAACCGGTCCATATATTTATTTTTCAATGCTTCCAGCTCCTCCATAAAAATGATGGACTGCCTGTTGCGATTGCCATAAACCAAACTAATACTACTGTTTTTTTCAATGGCTAATACGGATTTAATAATGGATATGACGGGTGTTATTCCACTGCCTGCGGCAATAGTTATATAATTATTAGAATGTGAAGGATCCAGAGGAATAATAAACTTCCCCATAGGAGGCATGAGGTCTATTGAATCACCTGCCTTCAGCTGCTCCATTGCATAAGCTGAAAATATTCCGCCGGGTACTTTTTTTATGGCTATTCTCCACTCATTGTCTAAAGGAGAACTGCACAATGAAAAAGATCTTCGTTCCTCCTTGCCATTGATGAAAGCACGCACATTTACATATTGCCCTGGCTGGTATTGGAAATCTTTTTTCAGTTCATCCGGAATTTCAAAAGCAACGGATACGCAATCCTCAGTTTCTTTTTTTACTTCTTTAACTTTTACCGGATGAAAATGAACTGACATAGCAACCTATGAATTTTCGGTTCGAAAATAACCTTCAGGGAAATTAAAAATAAGAAATTAAAAATGAAGAATTAAAAAGTAAAGAACCTGCGAATTTTTGATACCAAAAAAAGCCCTTCAAGGGTGCATTCAAGGATCAAATAAAGTGATAACCTGTTGACAGTTTATTATCCCTTAGCAAATTAATGGTTTTTAATTTCTTATTCCATCAATCAGAATGGTGATCATATTTGCCTCCAGTTCCTCACCCGTAATCTTTTGTTTGGAACGATGCCAGGATTCTATACCACTTACCGCATGCAGCATGATCAATACTGCGGTTGGAGCATCAATATCTTTAATTTCTTTTTTCTGAATACCCGTTTCAATGATGGCTGCGAACCGTTTGCGGTAGCTGCGCCGTTGATTTTGATAATTGGATAAATAAGGATCCGTCAGATGCCGCCATTCGCGGTCGCCCACATACACTTCTTCATAGTTATCAAGCATTTGCCTGATATGAAAACGAAGCAGCATTTCAATTTTTCCAAGTGCTGAAATATCGGCCCCTTCCACTTCATTCATGTGCTCCCAAAAATAATTGGCTACATTAAAACAAATATCATGAAGCAATTCTGTTTTAGACCGGATATGATTGTAAAGGCTTGCCGCTTCCACGCCCACTTTTTCGGCCAGATCGCGCATGCTTGCCGCCTTAAAGCCTTTCTGTCCGAAACAAGATTGCCGCTGCCTTCAGTATCACATCCTTGCGTGAATTGTCTTTATTCGTTTGTATCCGCGCCATAAATAAAATCTGTTGTGTATGAAAATACAAATTAAATATAAGCTTCCATTTTTTAATTGCTTATGTATTACCGCCAGCTATCGCACTTCCTGCATCTCTACTAATTTCCGGTATTTTCCCAGGTTTCTCATTAATTCCTCATGATTACCTCTTTCCACTATTTCGCCCCTTTGCAAAACGATGATTTCATCCGCATGCCGGATGGTACTTAAGCGGTGCGCGATTACAATACTGGTTCGGTTTTGCATCATTTTATTTATGGCATCCTGTACCAGTCTTTCGCTTTCCGTATCCAAAGACGAAGTAGCTTCATCCAATATTAAAATGGGCGGATTTTTTAATACCGCCCTTGCAATGGTTAACCTTTGTCTTTCTCCACCACTCAGCTTACTGCCCCGGTCGCCGATATTGCTGTTGAATCCATCTTCTTTTTGAATAATAAAATCATATGCATTGGCAACTCTGGCTGCATGCTCAATCTCCTGCATGGTAGCATCCGGCTTTCCTAATGCAATGTTGTTTGCAATGGTATCATTAAATAATATGGGTTCCTGCGTTACAATACTTATCTGGCTGCGCAAACTGGCTAATGAAAATTCTTTGATATTGATTCCATCAATCAATAAAGCGCCTTGCGTGGCATCATGAAATCGCGGAATAAGATCGGCTAAAGTGCTTTTACCTGCGCCACTACTACCCACCAGCGCCACGGTTTTTCCTTTTTGTATGGTGAGATTAATATTTTTTAAAATGCTGATGTCTTCATATCCAAATGAAACATTTTTAAACTCAATGCATTGCGAAAAGCGCTTGAGCTCATGACCGTTTACTTTGTCTTCCACTGTTATATTGGCGTTCAAAACTTCTTCAATCCTGGTAATGGCTGCAGTTCCTTTCTGCATGTTATAAAATGCAGTGGATAATGATTTTGCGGGATTAATGATCTGCGAAAACAAAGCAATATAAGCAATGAATCCACTGGGTTGCAATGCAATGCTATCGCCGGCCAATACCAGCCTTCCACCAAACCAGAGTATGCCACAAAGTACCAGCACGCCCAGAAATTCGCTCATTGGAGATGCCAGATCGCGTTTATAGTTCATTTTATTTTTAACATGAAAAAGCGAATCATTGGTATCCAAAAAGCGCTTTCGCAAAATGCCTTCCGCATTAAAGGCTTTTATTACCCTTAATCCGCCCAGGGTTTCATCCAGGATAGATAAGGATTCGCCATATTTTATAGCCGCCGCATTGCTTTGTTTTTTTAAAGACCGGCTTACCCGGCCAATAATAAAACCGGTTAATGGCAGAAACACCAGCAGGAAAAGGGATAACTGCGGACTTAAATATACCAGTGTTCCCAGTATGAATAAAATGTTGATGGGATCTTTGATCAAACCTTCCATTGTGCCAACCACACTGCTTTCCAATTCATTGGTGTCATTGGTCATCCGGCTGATAATATCGCCTTTGCGTTGCTCGGTAAAATAACCAATCGGTAATTTTAATATTTTATTGTATAAATCATTCCTGAGCCTTGTCATGATCAGGTTACGCATGGGCGACAATACATAATAAGTGAGATATAGAAAAAGATTTTTGAAGAAAATGGCAATTATAATTACTCCGCAAATCGCTCCCAATGCATATACAATACTGTGTTCATCAATTATCCGCGTGATATAATAGCTCAAAGTTTCAAGCAGGTTGGCCGAACTGAGACTTCCCTCTGGCATTGTATACACTTTCTTTTCCGGATGAAAGATCAGATCCAGAAAAGGCACAAGCATCCCCAGGGAAACAATGGAAAAAGCAACAGAAAGGATAGTAAAAATGATGTACAGAAAAATGTTTATCTTCAAAGAACTGAGATAACGAAACAACCGGGAGTATTTCTTCATTTGTTTTATTTATTAAAGTCTTTAACAACATAAAAGATGCTGCTAAAGTGAATCCTGTTAATTTTACAGCCAACAAAGGTAATATATGAAAGAAGGAAAACGTCAGCGCCAGGTGGCAGGAGTAATAATGGAAGAATTGAATGATATTTTCAGACGATTAAATTTGAATATGATTGATGGGGGCATGGTTTCCATTTCCTCCGTAAAAGTAACGCCAGACCTGCTGGAGGCGCGTATTTATATCAGCTTATTCCAGGTAAAAGATGAAAAAGTTGTTTTGAAAAAAATTGAAGACAAAGCCTGGGAAATAAAAAAAGAACTGGCAGAAAGAATAAAACATCAGCTTCGCCGCATACCGGTAATGCAGTTTTATCTGGACGACACTTTAGACCATGTGTTTAAAATGGAAGAATTGTTCAAAAAGATCAATGAAGAGAAAAGCAGTAAGGGAGAAGGGAATAGTGAAGGGTGAGAAGTGAAAAGTGAAAAAGACCACACCCGCTCTTATTTCTTACTCATGGCTCATAGCTGATAGCTCAAAGCTGACCTCATACCTCATACCTGACACCTCAATGAATTTTCTATTTGCCTGGCGATATTTTAAATCAAAGAAAACCACCAATGCCATTAATGTCATTGCCTGGATCAGCGTGCTGGCCATAGCTGTAGGCACTGCTGCGCTGATAATAGTATTAAGCGTTTTTAATGGGTTTGAAACCCTTGTAAAGAGCCTTTATGGAGATTTTTATTCTGATATAAGAATATCGCCGGCTAAAGGGAAATTTGTAGAGCTATCCCCGGATCAGATTCAGCGGATTGCATCCCTGAAAGGAGTGGGAAAAATCAGCCGTATAGTAGAGGAAAAAGCGGTTTTGGTAAATGGGGATTACCAGGCGATTATCTTTTTAAAAGGTGTGGATGAAAACTATGGCACAGTAAACAATTTAAGCCATCATATAGAGCGCGGATCTTACAATACGGGCACTACAGCCAATCCTGCTTTAATTGTGGGCGCGGGCATCGAAAATGCCGTAGGCGCGGATCCTGAAACAAGTGTATCGGAGCTCAACCTTTATCTTCCCAACCGCAGTACAAAGAATTTTAGTGGTATTGAAGCCATGAACTCATTTAATGTATCCGTTTCCGGCACATTTCGCGTGCAGGAAGAGTTTGACAATAAGTATGCTTTTACCAATTTTTCTTTTGTACAATACATGCTTAACCTTAAGCCGGACGAATACAGCGGGCTGGAGCTTTCTTTAATGCCAGGAATATCTATTTCCAAAGTTCAAAATGAGCTTAAACAAAGTTTAGGAACCGGTTTTGATATAAAAACTCGGTATCAGCAAAACCAAAGTTTATTTACAATCATGGAAATAGAAAAATGGGTGATCTATGGTATATTATCACTTATTTTATTGATAGCAGCATTTAATATCATCGGGGCATTAACGATGCTGGTGCTGGAAAAGCAAAAAGATATCGCTGTTTTAAAAGCTATGGGAGCAAATAATTCTTTGATACAGAATATTTTTTTAAGCGAAGGATTTGTACTCGCCGGCGTGGGCGGTTTTTCAGGTATGTTGATCGCTTTTGTAATTTGTTGGGTACAGTTGAATTTTAAATTAGTAAAATTACAGGGAAACACTTTTTTGATTGATTATTATCCTGTAAAAATGCTTCCCCAGGATTTTCTATTGGTCGGACTTACCGTTTTTATTGTAGCCGTCCTTGCAGCATGGATTCCTTCACGGAAAGCCGGAACGCAATTTTTTTCCTTAAAAAGTTAAGTGATAATTTTTATTGTTGCTTTTTCAATTTCTCCCATATTTCAGGAATACGTTTAATCCATACCAGTTCTCTTCTTTTTATAGAAGCTTCTACTGAAGGTGTACCCCAATAAGTCTTATTCCCTTCTAAATCGGATGGAATACCCGCCTGCGCCAGAACAACAGCATTTTCACCAATGGTTAAAGTTTTGCTTACACCAACCTGCCCCCACAATACCACACCGTTTTCAATCACCACTGCTCCTGCAATGCCTACCTGCGCAGCAATCAGACAATTTTTGCCAATAATAGTATCATGACCGATATGAACCATGTTGTCCATTTTCGTTCCCTGGCCAATAATAGTGGATGCAGTAACACCTCGATCTATTGTACAGCTGGCGCCTATTTCCACATTGTCTTCAATAATTACATTTCCACAGCTTTGCATTCTTTTATACCATGTTGGACGGTCTTTTTTTGTGTTGTAATAAAATGCATCGCTGCCAATAACTGTTCCTGCCTGTACCACTACATTGTTCCCGATTTCAGTATAATCCAGCAAGCAAACATTGGCATGAATCGTACAGTTGTTCCCAATCTTTACATCTTTTCCAATAAACACATTTGGCATGATCACAGTATCTTTTCCTACAACCACATTTGCATTAATTGATTGTGTAGCGGCGGTAAAAGGCCTGAAATGATTTACAATTTTCAGGTATGCTTCAAATGGTTCATCCACGATTAATAAAGTCTTTCCTTCGGGAAGCGATACATCTTCTGTATTGATGATAATATGTGATGCTGCACTTTGTAAACAAGTGGCATAATATTTCGGATGATCCACAAAGCACAAATCACCGGTTTCCACTTTATGCAGTTCATTAATACCCATTGCTGGGGCAGAAGCATCACCAATAACTTTTGCATTTATCAGATCAGCAACCCATTGAATAGAGACCGGTGCAGGAAATTTCATTTTTATGCATTTTATGCGTCAAAGATAAAGGCTGTATCAAAGAAAACTTTGAATGAATTTTGTTTTTACAAAATGGATAACATGCTATCACTAATACAAATGAATACAAGTTCATTCATTCAAACACACAAAACAGAAGTTGTAGCTGAAATGCAGTGTTTACAATAGTTTCAGCGTTTTTTATTTTATTGTTGATATAGATAATTTATAAATTAAATCATTCAATGCATACTGCGCAGTGTTTTTAAATCGTTGAATATGCACATAAGGAAAAATAATTGTGAATAAAATACTTTACATTTTTTTTTGCATTGGTGAAAACTCTTTTTAATATTGTGAAGGGAAATTTATTTCCCGGTACTTACTAACCCATCTATATAAAAAGTTCCGCGCCTGCGGAACTTTTATTTTGTATGAAATGCGCCATGATAGTAGCTTATCATTAACCGGAATGATCATTGGCCAATTCTTCCGATAGTAAATAAAAATGAACAGATGACACGCTATTTCATAATCTATAAACCATACCTCGTTTTATCTCAGTTTACTTCTGAATCAGGGAAGAAAACACTGGCTGATTTCTTTGATGTTCCTAAAGACGTTTATCCTGTAGGAAGATTGGATCATGACAGTGAAGGATTGATGATTTTAACCAATGATACCGCACTCAATCATCGGTTGCTTCATCCGAAATTTGCACACAAAAGAACCTATTGGGTTCAGGTTGATGGCGCGATTACAAATAAGGCGTTAAATGAATTGCAAAATGGTGTTTCAATTAATGTTGATGGAAAATTATATCAGACAAAACCTTGCGATGCTTCCTTATTTGTAAACGCTCCACACGTTTATGAAAGAGTGCCGCCTATTCGTTTCAGGAAAGAAATTCCTGCACCTTGGATAGAATTAGTTTTAAAAGAAGGCAAAAATCGGCAGGTAAGAAAAATGACAGCCAAAGTTGGGTTTCCTACTTTAAGACTGATACGGTATGGTATAGAGCAAATTGAATTAAATGACCTGCGTCCCGGAGAAATGATCAGCTTATCAAAGCAAATTATTTATCAGAAATTATTTCACGAATAGTGCAGGCGGCATTTTACTATTTCAAAAAAGGTTCTGTTATTAATATTTTAGTTTTTTAAGCCAGATTTGAGTATCAAATTTTAAAGAGGCTATTAAAGGGAGTGTAAAATAGGATTTAAGGTTCTACCTGAGAAATTTAAAAAGCGCCAACATCGCGGCAAATTGTCCAACCCAAAAAATAAACATCCATTTGATAATATCTGATTTTGCACCTCCCAGTTCCACCCTTACCTGTGCAATTTCCTTCGTAATTTTTTCTCCGAACTCAATTCTTACCTGGGAGATGTCTTCTTTCAATTCCATTCTTACCTGAACGATTTCATCCTTTACTTCTGTTCTTAACAGGGCAATCTCTTCCTTTAATTCCGTTCTTAACTGGGAAAGATCTCCTTTAAATTCAACTCTAAAACGGTTAATTTCCTCATTTATATGAATGAGATCATAACGGGTCGGCAGCTGCGACTTATAATTATTAAACTGCTCAGCCGTTCTTTCATCTATGTAATCTAATACAGACCTTGCTTCCTGCTCCCCTAACTGGGCTTTTAATATATCATACACCTTTAGTTCCAATGCAGACATAATCTTTATTAATTAGCTTAAAGTTACACTTTCTTTCCTGATCATTATTAACTTACAAACACGTAACAATATAAAAATATTTTTTCAGTACAGATATAAATAGAAAAACGGTCTCAGCATGCTGAGACCGTTTTTCTATTTATCAATCAATTTTATTCTATCCTAATTTACCAGATAATAAGTTCAATTAAGGGCATCATTATCTGATCTTGGACACCTTGCTGTTGCTTACTTGTATTGAGGCATGATTCCCTTAGCCAGCTCAACCATTTTGGCTACGCTTTCATCATTTAAAGCACCTTTTTTAAATTCAGCCAATACCTGAGGCAATTTATTTTCCATTTCCAGTAAGAAATGCGCTTCAAATTCTTTAACCTTTTTTACCGCTACTTCGCGCAACAATCCATGAGTACCCAGGTAAATGATTGCCACCTGTTTTTCCACAGAAACCGGGCTATACTGCAATTGTTTTAAAATTTCCACGTTACGTGCACCTTTATCCAAAACAACTTTAGTAGCAGCATCAAGATCACCACCAAATTTTGAGAAGGCTTCCATTTCACGGTATAATGCCTGGTCCAGTTTTAATGTACCCGCTACCTTTTTCATTGATTTGATCTGGGCATTACCACCTACGCGGCTTACTGAAATACCCACGTTGATAGCCGGACGGATACCTGCGTTGAACAAGTTACCTTCCAGAAATATCTGTCCGTCGGTAATAGAGATTACGTTGGTTGGTATATAAGCAGAAACGTCACCTGCCTGTGTTTCAATAATCGGCAACGCGGTTAAACTTCCACCACCTTTTACCAGGTGACGGATGCTCTCAGGAAGATCATTCATTTGCCTGGCTACCGCATCATTGGTAATGATTTTGGCAGCACGTTCCAGCAAACGGCTATGCAGATAAAATACATCACCAGGATAAGCTTCACGTCCGGGAGGTCTTCTTAATAATAAGGAAACTTCACGGTAAGCTACTGCCTGTTTGGAAAGATCATCATAAATGATCAGGGCAGGTCTTCCGGTATCTCTGAAGAATTCACCAATAGCAGCACCAGCAAAAGGAGCATAGAACTGCTGAGGCGCCGGATCCGCGGCAGAAGCTGCAACAATAGTGGTATAGGCTAAAGCACCATAATCGCTCAATGTTTTCATTACACCGGCAATCGTTGATGCTTTCTGTCCAATGGCAACATAAATACAATATACAGGCTTTCCTGCATCGTAAAATTCTTTCTGATTGATGATCGTATCAATACAGATGGCTGTTTTACCGGTTTGACGGTCGCCAATAACCAGTTCGCGCTGTCCACGTCCAACAGGAATCATTGCATCAATTGCTTTGATACCCGTTTGCAACGGTTCCTTTACCGGCTCACGGTAAATAACCCCTGGCGCTTTTCTTTCGAGTGGCATTTCGTACAAAGTTCCGGTAATAGGACCTTTACCATCAATGGGATCACCCAGTGTATTAATAACACGGCCAACCAATCCATCACCTACCTGGATGGAAGCGATTTTGCCGGTACGTTTAACTTTATCGCCTTCTTTTGTTTCCTTGCTTTCACCCATCAAAACCACACCCACATTGTCTTCTTCCAGGTTTAAAGCTATGGCTTTTACTCCATTATCAAACTCCACGAGTTCCCCAGCGCGCACATTATTTAAACCATAAATACGGGCGATACCATCCCCAACCTGGAGAACAGTTCCCACTTCTTCCAAATCAGCACTGGCATTAAAATTACTTAATTGCTGCCTGAGTATTGCTGATATTTCATCCGGTTTAATCTCAACCATATTTTAAAGTTTGTATTTTTTGTTGATTGTATTTTGACTTTTAACTATATTCTTTTTTATTTACCGGATATTGTGTTCATACACATTACCGATAAACTGCTTTTTAATATCCTTCAGATCTCGCAGAATGCTTGCATCAACCAGGTTATTATTATATTCCAATACAAAACCTCCAATCAATGCAGGATTTACAATCGTTTCCAATTCCACAGTCTGAAAATCCGATTCGGTTTTTACTTTATTTGCAATGGCATCTTTCAGCGTTTCACTTACAGCAGTTGCTGTGGTAAGCTTTACATGATGAATTCCATGCATCGCATTATACTGCTCGATAAACGCGGCCACTATTTCAGGCAAATAATATTCCCTGCCCTTTTGCACCAGCAAATGATTAAATGCCGCGGTTATTTTTCCTATTTTATTTTCAGTAACTGTCTTAATAATTGAGAATTTTTGATCTGCCTTTATTATAGGGCTTTTCAAAAGGTTTACAAATTCTCGGCTGGCTTTGCAAACGGCCTGCAGATACAACATGTCATTATATACCTCATCCAACTGCCCCTTTTCTGCTGAAAGGTCAATCAGACTTTTTGCATATCTGCCGGCTAAACGTGGGTTTTGCATTTTTCTTAATTATAAGTCTAAGTGGAAAGTCAAAAAAAGTGAAAGGTGAAAAGTGAAAGATGAAAAAATCAATTCAGCTTCACTCCTTCCGCCAATTGCATAATATAACTTTCCTGTTGATTTTTATCAGACAATTCTTTCCTTAAAACTTTTTCCGCTACCTCAATTACCATATTACCCATTTGATTTTTAACATCAGTGAGTGCAGCATTTTTTTGCTGCCAGATGGCTGTCTGTGCTTCAGCTAAAATCCTTTCATACTCAAGCTTTGCCTTTTCTTTGGCTTCAGCTATCATTTTATCACCTGCTTCCTTCGCTTCCTTTATCATTACAGCCCTTTCTTCTCTTGCTTTTGCCATTAAAGCCTCATTTTCACTTTTCAGCAAATTCATCTCTGCTTTTACCCTGTCAGCAGTGGCTAAAGCATCGGCAATGCCTGTTTCGCGTTCCTTTAGTGCTGATAGAATGGGTTTCCACGCGAATTTCTTCAGTATGACCAATACCGCTAAAAAAGCGATCAATGTCCAGATCAATAACCCTAATTCTGGTAATAAAAGTTGCATATAAATTTGTTTCCGGCTCCCGTAAGAGAGCGTTTATAATAATTATTGTTCAAAAAAACAGCTAAATTAAAATTCCTTTTTTAAAAGGAAATTTTTTACTGCATCCGCTGCCCTGTGCTTGAGATGCAGTAAAAAAATTTTTGTGCATAAGGCATATTGATTATTTCAATACGGCCAGGATACCTGCAATTACCGCAAATAGTGCAACACCCTCTACGAAGGCTGCGGTCAGGATCATGTTTGCACGAATGTCGTTAGAAGCTTCCGGCTGACGGGCGATGCTTTCTACAGCGCCTTTACCAATTTGTCCAATACCAATTCCCGCTCCGATTGCTGCTAAACCGGCGCCGATTGCTCCACCTAAATGCGCAATTGAATTAGGCCCGATTTCCAACATAATGTTCATTAAAGACATGATGATTGTTTTTGTTTGTTATGAAAAAGTTTTGTTTTTTAATAATTAAATGATTGCCGGATCCTGCACATGATCATGCCCGTCATGATGTTCACCTTCAAATGCCTGGCCTATAAACACCGCCGTAAGGTTGGCAAAAATAAAAGCCTGAACAAATCCGATTAATATTTCTACCAAATAAATAAAAATGGTGAAAGCAAGGGAAACCGGTGCAAACCCAAAACCTACTCCCTGATTCATTTCACCAAAAATGAAAATGAGTAAAATAAAACAGGTAATAACAATATGACCCGCTACCATATTGGCAAACAAACGAATCATTAAAGCGGCAGGCTTAATAAAAATACTTAGTATTTCAACCGGGATCAAAATCACCTTTCACAAAAAAGGGTACACCCGGAGGCCAGAAAATATGTCCCCAGAAATGCCGGTTGGTGCTGAATAGTATTACAATAAGCGAAATAAGCGCCAATAAAAATGTAAATGCGATATTTCCCGTAACATTGGCAGAACCTGGAACCAATCCAATTAAGGTATTGATTAAAATAAAGAAAAATACGGTCAGCAGGTAAGGCATGTACCTTTCATATTTTACGCCCAGGTTTGGCTTGCCTACCTCATCGCGTATAAAGGTAATAATTGGCTCTATCAGATTTTGCATACCGGTAGGAGCCACGTTGGTACCGTTCTTTTTATATTTATTTGCCACGCTTACCATAAGCCAGGTCAGTAATATTAAGGCCAGAAGCATCTGTACCACATTGCGCGTAAGGCTTAAATCATACACTTTTACAGATTCATCCGCTATTCCATTTTCCTGAACGGCTATAAATTTTCCTTCTTCATATTTATATCCTTTATGAACATGGCCATGGTTATGGACATTAGCATAAGAAAAAGCAGAAAATCCTCTTTGCGGAGAATATAATATCACCGGCAGCGGAATGGCAACATCGTGATGCACTCCATCCTTTCCAGTGTAGGAAAGAAAGTGAAATTCATGCGCATCCAGAATATGCTCCATGATTACTTTAGCCGGATCAAAGGAGCCCGCTTTTTCAGTTTTTTCGGATTCACCGGATATTTGGGCCGAAGAAACATTAGAAAATAGCATTATACAAAGGCTGAAAGCCGTTACCAGTAAGAATTTCACGCTTTTGAAGACCATATTTCCACCTAAATTTGGCGCAAAGATAAGTGTTGAGGGATGAAAAATGGAATTTGAATCAGGAAAAAGTAAAATCTTATGAAGAAGATAAATCAGAACCGGATTGCAATTGTTTGATTTTTTCCAGGTAAATGACATCAAGCTGGTCTTTCGGACGGTTTGCGGCTTTTTTGGATTCAATTAAATGATTGATGTGGAGAAATGGAACTGCCAGCCCATTTATTTCAGCTATGGAAGCTAAAGCGAAGCAATCATCAAAAGAAAAATTTTCCAATCCTTTGATATGTGTCATTACATCTAATCGCATTCCATTATTCAGGTTAAAGTTTGTCCAGCCGGCAACAATTTGCATACGCTCCAACATGAAATAATCCGTGCCACTATATTTTTTTAATGCAAGACGAAAATTTGTCCTGTTTTCAACGGTATCATTAATCCAAATATCAATATCCTCGGTAGTACGTTGATAACCATGCAAATTAGTGGCAACCCCACCGACCATTATATATTTGACATTGCATTTTTTCAATGCAGACCAAAATTTTATAAATTCTTCATCAAAAACATCCATCTATCAGGATTTCTTTAAATTTGGATATGGCTTATGCGTAATTTTTGCCCTTTTAAACATGATATTCATTTTCATGAGCTTTGTCATCATTTCAAATCGCTCAGTATAATTACGGCTTAGTCCTGCGCGCAGTAAATCCATTTCCGCTTTTTCATAACCCGCATCAGGCTCTTCTAATATGTTTTTTTTTTCCGTCATCATCAGGCAATAACAGCTTTTTGTTTTTCAAACTGCATGTTATGCAATTTAGCATAAAATCCGCCTAATGCCAATAGTTCTTCATGCGTACCGGATTCTTTTATTTCGCCTTTATCAAGCACCAGTATTTTATCGGCTTTACGAATGGTAGACAGCCGGTGCGCAATAACGATGGATGTTCTCCCGGTAATCAATTCATCAATAGCATGTTGAATAAGCAGTTCACTTTCTGTATCTATGGAAGAAGTGGCTTCATCCAGTATCAGTACGGAAGGATTGTAGAGTAAAGCTCTTATAAATGAAATAAGTTGACGCTGTCCCAGGCTTAATGTATTGCCGCGTTCCATCACATTATAACTGTAGCCGCCGGGCAATTGCATAATGAAATCATGCACGCCAATTAATTTTGCAGCTTCTATCACCCGCTCTTTTGAAATGGCTGTATTGCGAAGCGTGATATTATCCATAACAGAACCTGAAAAAAGAAATACATCCTGCAAAACAACGCCAATTCCTGCACGCAACTGCTCAAGCGGATAATCTTCAATTTTCACATCATCCAGCCGGATGGCCCCTTTTTGAATGGTGTAAAGCCGGTTCAACAAACTGATTATGGAAGTTTTACCACTGCCTGTATGCCCTACCAATGCAATCGTTTCACCTGGATTAATGGTAAAATTTATATTTTTTAAAACATAATTTTCATCGTTATAAGCAAACCATACATGATCAAATTCAATCTTTCCTTTTATCTCAGCCGGTTTAATCAATTGTTCAGCGGGCAGTGGAATAAAATCTTTATTATCCATCAGTTTAAAAACCCTTTCCGCGGCAATCATCCCCATTTGCAATACATTGAACTTATCGGCAATCACACGCAATGGCCTGAAAATCTGGTTGAGGTATAATATGAAAGATATCAGTAAGCCTGCTTCCAGCCTGCGATCCGCAATCCACCAAACAAGTATGCCGGTACTTACCGCCAACACCACTTCCACAATGGGAAAGAAAATGGAATATGCGAAAATGGCTTTGATATTCGCATTACGATGTTCTTTGTTGATGTTATTAAATTTTTTAAATTCTTTATCCTCCGCTGCAAATGCCTGTACAATAGCCATTCCGGTAATATGCTCCTGCACAAAAGCATTTAATGCGGCCACCGCATTCCTTACCCGAATAAAACTTTTGTTAACGGCTTCTTTAAAATAATAGGTAGCAAGTATTAAAAATGGAAAAGGAATTAAACTGATAAGTGTTAAGCGCCAGTCTATCCAAAACATGGTGGCCAGTGTAATAACAATAGAAAGAAGATCGGCGATAATAGGTATAAGCCCATCAGAAAAAATATCATTTACACTTTCTATATCATTGATGGTTCGTGTAGTTAGTGTACCGATGGGAGTGGTATCAAATTGTTTGAGATTTAAACCGAGCACCTTTCTAAAAACATTTACCCGCATATCTTTCACTACTGACTGGCCCAGCCAGGAAGTGATAAAAGTAAAACTAAACCTGATGATCGTTTCTACAAACAAAAAAACGATTTGAAAAATGGTGATTGCGATAATAAATTTTGCGGCATCATTTAAATCGGTATCAAATAAAAACCAATGCAGCCATTGCGGCAGATGTACGGCTTTATTTGTGGCTTTATCAATGGTTAACTGAATAAGATAAGGGCGCACCGGAGTAAAAAATGCCAATACTATGGCCATGATGAGACTGGTATAAAATTGCAGACGGTAAGGCCTTACATATTGAAAAACCCGGCTCAATACTGAAAATCCTGATATTTTCTTTTTAGCTGATTCGCCCATATAAGAAGCAAAAATAACAAGATAAAGGCTAAAAGGGTTAATAGTAGTAAGTTTTAAAATTTAACAAAGTAGATAGATAGTGTGTTAAAAAGCGGGATTACCATACCTCCGGCAAAAAAAAATAAAATAGAAACAGATATTTTAAAAGATTGCCGGCAATGAAAATCCACATGTTTTTTATTTTTTAATTCTTCATTTTAAATTGTCCATTTAAAATTGTCCCGGATATCCATTTGTTCATTTGTCTAGGCTCCCGCACCAAAACTCAGCAGCATTTCGTAAATTCGTAGCAATTATGAAGCAGGAGCAGGAAACCGTATTAGAGGCGCCATTGCCAAAGTATTCTCTGAATGAAGAGCAGGAAAAAAAGGAAATTCTCCGTCAGTATAGAGCATTACTTCGTAGTCTTCGTCCTAAATTAAAAAAGGGCGATAAGGAACGGGTACGTACCGCTTTTGAAATGGCTGTAGAGGCGCATAAAACCATGCGGCGTAAAAGCGGGTCGCCTTATGTATTGCATCCTATTGCTGTGGCTATGATTTGTGTGGAAGAAATAGGGCTTGGCGTTAGAAGCACTATTTGTAGTTTGCTGCATGATACTGTGGAAGATACGGACATCACGCTCGAAGATGTGCAAAGAGAATTTGGAAACGAAATCGCGCGTATTGTGGATGGATTGACGAAGATTTCGAATGTGATGGATGCCAGCAGCAGTAAGCAGGCTGAAAATTTTAAAAAAATATTACTCACGCTTACGGATGACCCACGCGTGATACTGATAAAGCTTGCCGATCGCCTGCATAATATGCGCACACTTGATTACATGAAGCGCGAACAGCAATTGAAGATCTCCAGTGAAACAGTTTGGGTATATGCACCGCTGGCGCATCGCATGGGTTTGTACAATATAAAAACTGAGCTGGAAGATCTTTCCATGAAATACCTGGAGCCGGAGGAATATAAATCCATCGCACGTAAACTGGCTGAAACAAAAAGAGAACGTACCCGCTATATCAATGAATTTGTAAAACCGATCAAAGAAAAACTTATTAATGGAGGTTTTGATTTTGAAATTTATGGCCGGCCAAAAAGCATTCATTCCATCTGGAATAAAATAAAAAAGAAAGGCGTTCCATTTGAAGAAGTGTATGATCTGTTTGCCAGTACGGGTTATTTTAAATTCACCACCCGAAAAGGAAAAAGAAGATTGCTGGAAGGTATATTCTATGATTACCGATGAATATACGCCTTCTCCCGAACGCCTCCGCGATTGGTTAAGCAATCCTAAAAGCAATGGATATGAAGCATTGCATACCACCGTAATGGGGCCGCAGGGAAAATGGGTGGAAGTGCAGATACGCAGCCGCCGTATGAATGAAATTGCGGAAAAAGGCCTTGCAGCGCATTATAAATACAAGGAAGGTTTTAACCATGAAGACCGCTTTGATAAATGGTTTACACAGATACGTGAAGTAATAACGAGCCAGGATACAGATAGCGTAGATTTTCTGCAGGATTTTAAAACCAGTTTTTTAGCGGAAGAAATTTATGTTTTTACACCCAAAGGTGAAGTAAAAATGCTGCCCATCGGCTCTTCCGCTTTGGATTTTGCTTTCTCCATTCATTCGGCGATTGGAAGCAAATGTATTGGCGCCAAAGTAAACCATAAGCTGGTTCCGATCAGTTATAAATTACGAAGCGGCGACCAGATAGAAATCATTACCAGTAACAAACAAAAAGCCTCAGAAGACTGGCTCAGTTTTGTGGTTACCGCCAAGGCCAGTAATAAAATAAAAGATGCACTCCGGGAAGAAAAACGCAAAATTGCAGAAGAAGGGAAATACATCGCTCAAAGGAGGCTTGAAAGCATTCATGCGGCTTTGAACCAGTATAATATTGATGAACTGGTAGCTTATTATAAAGTTCCTTCACAACTGGATCTTTTTTATGATATCGCGGTAAAGAAGATCGACCTGAAAGAATTAAAGGAATTTCATGTTTTAGGGGATAAAATAGAGGCGCCCAAACCCATAAAAACCGTAGTAGAACATAAAGTTGATCTTGATAACAAACACAATAAAAAAGACTCTGAATTAATCATTTTTGGCGAAAGCAGCGACAAGATCATGTATTCACTGGCCAAATGCTGCAACCCTATTCCCGGAGACAATGTTTTTGGATTTGTAAGTACGGGCAAAGGACTGGTGATCCATAGAACCAATTGCCCGAATGCAGCGCAAATGATGGCCAATTATGGCCACCGGATCGTAAAAACCAAATGGGCTAAAAACAAAGAGATCTCATTTTTAACCGGATTAAAGATCATTGGAATGGATGATGTTGGCGTGATTAATAAAATAACCAATGTCATTAGTGGGGATATGCGCATCAATATTGCGGCTTTAACTATTGAATCCGGCGAAGGGGTTTTTGAAGGAACGATCAAAGTATTTGTGCATGATAAGGAAGAACTGGATGAACTGGTAGAACATTTAAAAAAGCTCAATGGTATTCATACTGTTGACCGGTTTGATGCGGAAGAAGTATAGAATGGGATGAAAGAATTAATTGCGGTTGAAGCGATTAAGATGGATTGAAATTTTTTACGGATTTTATAAAAGATGAGTTGAATTTTTTTGAACCAGGCAGTATTGCTACTATAAGGCTTTTCTTGCGTCGCACTCTTCGGCTTTTTTATCTTTATTCTGCAAAATTGCAAAACCATAAAAAAGCTAACTGGTCTGTCCCTTGCGTTATGCAAATCACTAATGTGTACACCTTATTCGCGGTTGGCTGCAAATGAAAGGGCTGCTAAAATGTGCTCTTTTTTTAATAATGGATAATCTTCCAATATTTCAGAATAAGTCATTCCTGAAGCCAGCCATTGCAAAATATCTGCAATAGCAATCCTGGTTCCCTTAATACACGGTTTGCCAAAACGTATTTCAGGATCAATTGAAATATAGGATGCAAATTCTTTCATACTATAAAAATAAGATCTTTATGTTTGAAACCTGTTTAATGATGTTAATGAAAAAACAATAAAATTTCAAAATCTCACCATAGCTTTAGGTATAAAGAAATGAGCTAATTCAACCGTTATTACCGTTTAACTTTTATAATTAGGATCACAAAGTTTGCGTAAAAAAAACCCGTGCAAATCTGTGGGCAAAATCTGCGTAATCTGCGGGAAGAAATCCTGTAAATCCAGAATACCCCAGCGGTAGCACGCATTACACAAATGGCTGTGTTCGTAAAATGCCCTGTAGATTGTCGTATACTGCCTCGTTCAAAACCGGATTTTACGATCATCTTTGTCCAAGAAAAGTTGATGCAGGCTGTCAACAAAACCAGTGGAGCAGTGACCACATAAAAAAACGGGCGAAACCGAAAAGCCAGATGAGTAGGATACAATAAAAACTATTTTTATGTCAGACAACAAAGTTTCATTGCACAGAGTTCTTAAGGCATCTCCCGAAAAAGTATATCGCGCCTTCACCGATGCCCTGGCGATCGCTTCATGGTTGCCGCCTTATGGTTTTCTTTGTACGGTACACGAAATGAACGTGCAGGTAAAGGGAACCTTTAAAATGTCGTTCCAGAATTTTACAACCGGCAAAAGCCACTCTTTTGGCGGAGAATATGTAGAACTCAAACCCAATGAGTTTCTGAAATACACGGACAAATTTGACGACCCTAATATGCCGGATATAATGACGACTTCTGTTTGGCTTCAAAAAACTTCCGTGGGTACAGAACTAAAAGTGCAGCAGGAGGGAATACCTGCGGTGATACCTACTGAAATGTGCTACCTGGGTTGGCAGGAATCATTGGAAAAACTGGCTAAGCTGGTAGAACCTGAAATACCTGATGCTTAAAAAATGCCAGCCACTTAATTATATAGATTAATACCGGAAGCTATTCACCTTCCGGTATTTTGTTTTAGGTCGTAAGAGAATAGCTCTTATATAGCTTCGGCAAAAATTTTATTTTTATTCCAAAATTATATTTTATTACGGTTTTGCTTTAGGGCTATAACGGTGTTTTTATATAAAAAATAATGATAACCAATTATGAAAAAAAACCGAAAAATTCCTGATCAAATGGGAAAAGATAAAGAAGGCAGGCCGAATTGACGCTTTGAATAATTTGAATCCGGAAAATGATAGTGTTGAGTAATTTCTTGAAAAACGGATAAACAACCAAAAATAAAAACAGGAAAAGCGATCATTTTAATCACTTTTCCTGCTAGTAGCGAGATCGGGAGTTGAACCCGAGACCTTTGGGTTATGAATCCAACGCTCTAACCACCTGAGCTACCTCGCCAATTATCCATTAATCCATGGTAAAAACAAATTGATAAGAAGGCAAACCTTTTTGTCAATGGGGTGCAAAAATAATGGGATTTCCATTCCAATCAAAACTGATTTTAAAAACTCTGCTTAAATAGCACTTATTCTTACACTTTTCCGGGATAAATCTGCAGTGCTTTTTCCAAACAATCCATCGCGGCATTAATAGAATCACGATTCAATACATAAGCCAGCCGCACTTCCTGCTTTCCCAAACCTTCGGTTCCATAAAAACCTGATGCGGGCGCCAGCATCAATGTTTGTTTATTGTATTCAAAATGTTCCAGTAGCCATTGGCAAAAAATATCTGCATCATCTACCGGCAAACGGGCCATTGCATAGAAAGCACCACCCGGATTGGGGCAAAAAACACCGGGAATTGCATTTAATCTTTCAACAAGCAAATCGCGCCGGGATTGATACTCCGCTTTTGTTTGATCAAAATAATTATCCGGAAGATCCACAGCGGCTTCCGCTAAAATTTGTCCAAAACCCGGCGGACTCAACCTTGCCTGACCAAATTTCAGCGCAGTATCCAATACGTTTTTATTGCGCGTAATTAAAGCGCCGATCCTGGCGCCGCAGGCGCTGTATCTTTTTGAAACAGTATCCATTAATACAATATGATCGTCAGCTCCTACCAGTTGCAGGGCGCTGAAATGCTCGCCTTCATAGCAAAATTCGCGGTAAGCTTCATCGGAAAAAAGATATAAATTATGCCTGAGCACAATTGTTTTCAACACTTCCAATTCCGCTTTACTGTATAAATAGCCGGTGGGGTTATTGGGATTACAAATCACAATCGCTTTTGTGCGGTCCGTAATGGCTTTTTCAAAATCTTCTATGGCCGGCAATGCAAAGCCATTATCAATATGCGAAGTAATGGGCACTACTTTTACATCCGCTTCCACCGCAAATCCATTGTAATTGGCATAAAAGGGCTCAGGAATAATTACTTCATCGCCCGCATCGAGGCAGGCGAGAAAACCAAAAAGGATGGCTTCCGAACCGCCTGTTGTTATTAAAATTTCATTATGATTAATATCAATTCCATTCTTCTTATAATAGCCTGTTAATTTTTTCCGATAGCTTTCATTTCCCGCGCTATGGGTATATTCCAACACTTTAAATGTAGAGTTGCGCACCGCATCCATTGCCGCTTTTGGGGTTTCAATATCTGGCTGACCAATATTCAGATGGTACACATGAATACCCTTTTTTTTTGCTTCTTCGGCATATGGCACCAGCTTCCTGATGGGTGAAGCCGGCATGATTTCGCCGCGTTGACTGATGGCTAATGTTGACATACCACAAACCTACATTAATCCGGGAAAAAATGATTTGCCAATTTTAAATTTTGACTGCTTAATTCTATTGATCAGTTCTGTCAGAATATGCTTTATAGCTATGCGGAGTGGAAAAATAAGTTCACCGGTCATGATTGATTTGCCTATAAAAGAATATCCGTTTTAATTAAATTGCATAAGAAGTACAACAACTAAGTAAAAATGAAAAATATAAAATTAGTGTGCGCTTTCCTATTTTTTACAGCACAAATGAAAGCATCCACAAAAAACGATACCGGTTTTATAGAAACAAGAATGGTATTACAAACTAAAACGGGTGAAATATTTGGAGCTCTAACCACTCCTGATAAGTTTGATAAAATTCCTGTTGCATTAATTATCGCCGGCTCCGGCCCTACCGACAGGGATGGAAATAACCCGATGATGAAAAACAATTCATTAAAAATGCTTGCAGTTGAACTTTCAAAAAATGGAATTGCAACTTTAAGATATGATAAAAGAGGCATTGCAGAAAGTATGACTGCAGGAAAAACTGAAGCAGATCTTCGCTTTGATGATTATGTTCATGATGCAACGGAATGGATAGAATTATTAAAACAAGATCAACGATTTTCAAAAGTTATTGTCATCGGCCATAGCGAAGGTTCTTTAATAGGCATGCTTGCTGCAAGAGATGCCAATAAATTTATTTCTATTGCAGGCGCAGGACAATCAGCCGATATAATATTAAAAGAACAACTGAGTGCGCAGCCAAAAGAAATTCAGGATATTTCCTTTCCCATTATTGATAGTTTGAAAAACGGAAAAACCGTGGAAAATGTTTCTCCAATGCTGTTTGCTCTTTTCAGGCCAAGTGTTCAGCCTTATTTAATTTCCTGGTTCAAATATGACCCGCAAGCGGAAATTAAAAAATTGTCCATTCCAATCCTTATCGTACAGGGAACAAACGATATTCAAATATCAGTCGAAGATGCAAAACGGCTTTCAGATGCAAAATCAGGAGCGCAATTGGTATTTATTGATAAAATGAATCATATTTTAAAGATAGTAGATGGCGACAGGCAAGCGAACTTAGCAACCTATACCAATCCTTCTTTGGCGATCGCAGATGAATTGGTAAAACGAATCACTGATTTTATTTTAATGGATTAATTCACAATAGTCAGATTGTCAATACGGTCAAAGTGTTTCCGATTTAAGGTTGCAAAAGGCAGGTTTTCAGAAATTGCCGTTGCTGCTATAAAAAGGTCCGGAATAGAAATCTGCTTACGTTTGCTTTTAAGATCATTGTTGATATCAACGGCAATTTTAGCAACTGCTTTATCAAAGGCTACAACTTCAGTCTTTTTTAGGAAAGTATCCCAAAATTTACTCTGACCAAATTTTGCTCCTGCATAAATCTCATATTCGGTAACAGATGAAATACAGTACGTGTAACCTTGCCTTACTAAAGCAACTAATGCGGAATTAGCCTTGTCTGTTCTTCGGAAAAGGTCAATCAGAATGGAAGTATCCACCAAAACTATTTTGTCCGCCATTGGCTGATAGCTTTTCTTGTTTTGGCAATTTCGTCAAGTTGCTTTTTTGTAAAAGTTGGTGCCGTCAATAAAAACTCCTCAAGATCGGAAGCCTGATCATTTATAACCGGCTCCCCATCAACTTCCTTTTTAAGTTTTGTCCACTGCGAAGCCGGAAGCTGTTTAGCTAATTGAACCAACTGGTCAAACCCTATATCTATCTGTACTTCCATAATATCAAATTTAAGCAGTTTTATCCAACAAGCTATAATAAGAAAATCTAATAAACTATATCATTTTTTCTAACATTCCTACCCCCGATTCCCACAAATCAAAAAGCGCCGGGATAACCCAGCGCTCTTTTTTCTCATGTGCTCAACCAAATACTAATTTCTAACCGGTTTGCCGGTTTTTAATACACCCTGTATTCTTTCAAGTGTTTTTCTTTCTCCACACAAACTCAGAAATGCCTCACGTTCCAAATCTAATAAATATTGTTCGCTTACAAACGTTTGTTCACTCAAATCCCCGCCGCACATTACATAAGCAAGCTTTTTTGCTACGAGCACATCATGATCTGTGGCATAATTGGCTCGCCACATACCATTGATCCCGGCATAAAGCGCCCCAAAGCGGAGCGTCCCAACACCCGGATATTTGTTCGCTGTACAGGCAGTACATAACCCTGATCGTATAACAGTTGTATATTTTTTTTTGCTTCTGCAATTCTTCTGGCAGGATTAATCACAATTTCATCAAGACCTTTACGAAGCATACCCAGCCCAAAAGCTTCCGCTGCGGAAGTAGACACTTTGGCTGTGGCAATTGTAAAAAAACGGTTTTTTAATGTAATGGTTTCCGGTTCATCTTCATGCGATTCATCTGCGGCGCGTAAAACAAATTCCTTTGTGCCGCCACCGCCGGGAATAAGGCCTACACCTAATTCCACCAGGCCCATATAAGTTTCAGCGGCAGCCAGTACTTTATCGGCATGCAGGTTCATTTCACAACCGCCACCCAGTGTTAAACCATGCGGCGCCACCACAACAGGAACGGCCGAATACCTTACACGCATCATGGTATTTTGAAACATACGGATAGCCAGGTCCAGTTCATCAAATTCCTGTTCAACAGCATACATGAAAATCATTCCAACATTAGCCCCCGCGCTAAAATTTGCACCATCATTTGCTATCACCAAACCTTTGAATTTTTCCTCGGCAATACCTATACTTTTATTAACTGATTCCAAAACTTCACTGCCGATACTATTCATCTTCGTAGTCCATTTCAATGCCACAACATCATCACCAATATCATAGAGTGCGGCATTGCTGTTTTTCCAAACAATTTTATCGGTATAATTGGATAAAATTATAAACGACTTTGCGCCGGGAACAGGTTTATAATTTTTTGAATTTATATCATAACAAAGTTTTGTGCCGTTTTCCGTTTTATAAAATGAGGTATGACCGGATTGCAAGCATATCTTCAACCCATTGGGCAACTTTATAACCCGCTTCCTGCATTTTCTTTACGGTATGCTGCAACACCAGTCACATCCCAGGTTTCAAAAGCGCCGATTTCCCAGCCAAAGCCGGCCATCATGGCATCATCTACGGAATATATTTCATCGCTGATTTCAGGAATGCGGAAGGAGATATAAGAAAACAATGCATAATGAAACTGCCGGTAAAATTCAGCGGCTTTATCCGTTCCATTCATCAGTATTTTTATTCTTTGTTTTAAATCTTCCACAGGTTTGGCCGCTTCGATGCTGGCAAATTTTGGCTTTTGCCGCGGGGTATATTCCATTTTATCCAGATCCAAAACCTGAATTTCTTTGTCCGATTTACGCTCTTCCGGGCTTCCTTCCGTAACAGGTAGCTTTATTTTTTTAAAAAAGCCCTGACCGGTTTTATCACCCAGCCAGTTATTCGAAAGCATCTTTTGCAACCATTCCGGCATCCGGAAAATTTCTTTAGCCTCATCATCCGGGCAATTTTCTGCCACACCGGCCGCCACTTTTACCAAAGTATCAATACCAACCAGATCCGCCGTTCTGAAAGTTGCCGATTTCGGCCTTCCAAGCGTAGGGCCTGTTAAGACCTCTATTTCATCAATGGATAATTTCATTTTTTCCATTAAATGAAAAATGCTCATGATGCTGAAAACACCGATCCGGTTTGCAATAAATGCAGGTGTGTCTTTACACAATACGGTTGTTTTTCCTAAAAACAAATCGCCATAATGCATGAGAAAATTTACCACTTCATGATCGGTATCCTTAGTAGGAATAATTTCAAGCAAACGCAGATAACGCGGCGGATTAAAAAAATGTGTACCGCAAAAATGTTTTTTAAAATCTTCTGTTCGCCCTTCCGCTAAAAGATGTATCGGAATTCCGGAAGTATTTGAAGTAATAAGCGTTCCCGGCTTGCGAAACTGCTCAACTTTTTCATACACCGATCTTTTTATATCCAGCCTTTCTACTACCACTTCTATGATCCAGTCGCAACCGGCAATATCTTTCATATTGTCTTCAAAATTTCCGGTGCTAATTCTTTTTACCGCAGCCTGTTCATAGATTGGCGAAGGATTCGATCTAAGGGCTGTTTGCAACGCGTCATTTACAATCTTATTCCTTTCCTTCGCTTGTTTACTTTCGGTTGCTTCTTTCGGTACGATATCCAGCAACAGCACCTGTACACCAATGCCTGCAAAATGACAGGCAATCCTCGATCCCATAATGCCGCTTCCCAATACTGCTACCTTATTGATCTTTCTTTTCATACAACGCTATTTTAGATGTTGCCGGACTTTTCCCTGGAATTTATAAAAATAGTTAGTTATGCAACTAATTTTATTATCCGAAGATAACAATTTTAATAATTGGTTTTCAAGGGATGAAAAATATCTTTTACCGCAACTATTCTTCCACCGTATAAAATTGTGCAATGTGTTTTATGTACCCGGCAGCTTTACTACTATTAAGCTTTTCTTGCGTCGCACTCTTCTACTGCTATCTCATTATTCAGCAGTATCCGGCCAGTTTTATTAATGCACAAGAGCATCCTTGGGAAAAGTATATTTCATTTTGGAAGCCCTAAAATGATTAGTATCAGAGTTTGTTTTGAACAAGCCTTTAAACCTTGGTAGAAAAAAAGCCTTTTGGAACCGGAAGTAAATCTTTAAGAATGAATATTTAAAAGTTTATTTTAGCAATGTCTTAGAAGCTGTCTGAATTTTGTTTGCAATTTTGATTTTGAAACCTGAAGATGCCATTCTAACTACAGATGAACGAAATGCGACGCAACGAAGATGCCATGGAAATATTAGTTGGTATTCATAAAAATTATCTTTAGACCCACTTCTTAAAAAGAGAAAAACTAATGTACCTGCCCGATTTATATAAGCGTAGTAAATGCTGGTTTATTGCCATTCTCGGATTTATCATTTGCCAGCTATTTATCAACTATAAACAAGGGGTTGTTGTTTCTCCATTTTATCATTACGGGATGTATTCCGAAGTGTTCCTGCCCAAAAAAGAATATATTGTTCCGGAGATCCGGGTAAATGGAGCGCTGCTTAAAACCAAAGATTTCAATCCTCAGTTTTGGGATAAAATAATACAACCGCTGATTTTATTTGATTCAACGGATAATTGGAACAGAAAAATTTATTTCAATGAAATTGAACCCCTGAACATAAAAGATTCAGCATTGTATTTAAATCAGTTATCTTATACCGCATTTATGGATTGGTATAAGGCATATTTAGAATCGTTGCTAAAGAAAAAAATAGTTGATCTTTCAATAAAATTCAGCAAGGCCAGGTTTGACGGAAATAAAATGATCGTTGAAAACTAAAGTATGAGACTGACAAACCAAAACGATTTTAATAAATATAGACTCGTTAAAATTTACTGCATTATTTTCTATGTTTTAATGCTGTATAACTGGTTCAATGGTCTTTTTCTCAGTCAAATCAATCCTGCTTTTTTTCACCTGCGGCAAGATTTTTTCACCTGGATATTTATGTTTACCGGCTTGCATAAAATTTTCTTAAACAATTTTTACGCAAGTGTGGTTTTTGATTTATTGTTTTATTCCATGCCTTTATTGTATTTAATCACTTTAAAAAAAAAGCCTGCATATTCATTGATTGTTGCCTGCATAATGATCATCATCAATTGGGCATATGTACAATGCTATACTTTATATCCCTCCAATTCTATTGAAGCGCATATTGCCTGGTTGTTATTTCCCTTTGTTTTTTTATCCCGCAGCAACAATGTTACCCGGTCTTTATTGGATGGGCTGCGCTATTTTTTTATTTTTTTCTTCTTTTCATCCGGTGTTTGGAAAATTTACCAGGGCGGAATTTTTAATACCTTTCAGATGGCCGCAATCTTACTGGAACAACATAAAGAACTGCTGACCAATTCGCCTGGTTACTGGCAAACGAAAATGCTGTATTGGCTGATAAGAAATTTCAAGGTTTCCTACACCTTATATCTGATTGCTGCAGGAATAGAATTAAGTTTTGTTATCGGATTTTTTACAAAGAAATATGACAGCTTATTCATTTCTGCTTTTTTGATTTTCCTGGTTTTTGATTATTTGATTATGCGGATTTCCTATGTTGAGATTCTTCCATTACTAATACCCATGTATATGAATTTAAACATTCATTTTCCGGGTCAAAGGAAAATGGCTAATGTTCAATTTAGATGAAAACTAAAACTAAATTTGTAAAAACATATTAAGATGAGTTCACCAACATTAGACAAACAAATTGCTAATTACCTGCCCCGGTTAAATGAGCGTCAAAAAAAAGCGATTTTAACAGTGGTAAAAACTTTTATAAATGATGAAGATAGCCTTTTAAGCAATGAAGATTTTGTAAAAGAAATGGATAGACGAATGACAGAAATGGAAAGCGGAAAAGAGAAAGGGTATAACTGGGAAGAAGTTAAGCAAAGAGCCAGGCATTCCAAAAAATAAGAATAATAAATGAGTTATCAATTAATCTTTCATCCCCTGGCAGAAAGGGAATATTTTGATGCCTATCAATGGTATGAAAATAAGCAAGAAGGATTAGGCGATCGCTTTGAAAAAATGGTAGAAATACGGTTACAAGAAATCGTAAAATATCCTGAAAATTACGGTATTAGCAAAGCTCGATACCGGGAAACATCTATAAAAGATTTCCCTTATAGAATTGTTTACAAATTAAACAAAAAGATGGGTATAATTTATATATCATCAATTTATCACACCGGGCGAAATCCCAAATACAAGTACCGTAAATAGTTTTAAAATGCAAACTCATGCTATTCTTTTGTAAGTACTTTTCATCTAAAAGATGTGAAGTTTTAAATTAAAGCGATGAATTTTATGTAAACAGCGTAATATATTTTGTGTCATAACTATCTTGTAAAAATTATTTTTATAACCACGCACTTATAAGCTGCTCCACTTGCATATGGGAGATTCCAGACATTAACCAACTTTAACTTCAATCTCCCTCTTCTTTCCTAACTTCCGCTCATGAGTCGTTTACATGCTTTAGAAATTTTTCATGCCGCCCTGGATGCGGTAAAGCCATCTAATTTTATACCACAGCACATCAGTTTTACCAAAAATGTTTTGAAATTGGGCAACCAATCATTTTTAATTGATGAACAAAAGAAAATTTTTGTTCTGGCAATGGGTAAAGCAGCCGGGGCAATGGCTTCAGAAGTTGAAAAGATTTTAAATGACCGCATCAGCCAGGGTTTGGTGATCACAAAATACATCATGCTGTACCCTTGCGTATTTGCAAAGTAATGGAAGCCGGCCATCCCATACCGGATGCGAATTGCGTACTTGCCGCAAAAGAAATTTCTATTTTCTTTCCAGGTAAAACCAGGAAGACCTGGTTATTTGTCTTATCAGTGGTGGCGCTTCTGCCCTGGTCGGCGATATTGTTCCCGGTATTGCTTTGGAAGACATGCGGCAAACAGCGGAATTATTATTGCAATCCGGTGCAGACATTGAAGAAATCAATACCGTACGCAAACATCTCTCTACACTCAAAGGCGGCCAATTGATCCGGCAGGCCAATGGCGCAACGGTAGTTTCCCTGATCTTAAGTGATGTGATTGGTGACCGGCTGGAAATTATAGCAAGCGGATTAACGGTAGCGGATCCATCAACTTATATGGATGCAAAAAATATTTTACAGCATTATAAATTATGGGAAAAAATACCCGCACTCCAGTATAGCAATGGCTGCAAAAAGGATTGGATCAACAAGTTGAAGAAACACCAAAACCAGGCGATCCTTTATTTAAAAACACGCATTCCATTCTCGTAGCAACTAATAAAATGGCTTTAATGGCCGCTCAAAAAAAAGCGGAGCAATCAGGTTATCATACCATCATTTTAAATGACCATTTACAGGGAGAAGCAAGCGCGCAGGGGGAACTATTTGTACAATATTTATCAGATTACAAACAACAAAAACCTGCCTGCTTTTTAATGGGTGGTGAAACAACTGTAACAATTAAAGGAAATGGTCTTGGTGGAAGAAACCAGGAATTTGCATTAGCAACTCTTTGCGCGCTTCAAAAACAAGAATGGACAAAGAATACACCAACTATGTTATCCGCAGGAACCGATGGCACAGATGGCCCTACAACAGCAACCGGCGCATTGGTGGACGAGCATGTAATTGAAGAAATGCAAAAACAATGCTTTAAATGCGCAGGCTTATCTGGATAATAATGACTCTTACCATTTTTTTGAAAAATGCAATGGCTTAATCATTACCGGCCCTACCAATACCAATGTGATGGATATTGTGGTGGGAATAGTGCAATGAAAGACCTTTAATAAAGTACAATAAAGAGTAAAAGATTTGACAACTATTAGAAAGCTGTCAAATCTTTATTCATTTTATGCCATAGATACAGCCCGCTCCATTTCAAAATCATTCACTTCTTCCATGGTCAAACCCAAAGCTTTTGCCACACCTTCGCCATAGGCAGGATCGGCTTTATAACAATTGCGGATATGACGGATCTGGATGAATTTCTGCGCATGTCCTACTTCGGCGGCAGTATTTTTAAATAACAATTCCTTTTTATCGGCTGTCATTAACCTGAATAAATTTCCTGGCTGGGAATAATAATCTTCATCCACACGATGATCCCAGGCCGAAGCATCACCATGTATGGCCAATGGCGGTTCTTTATACTGCGGCTGTTCCTGCCATTCATTAAAACTGTTGGGTTCATAATGTTTAGTTGCGCCATAATTGCCATCCACGCGCATTGCGCCATCACGATGGAAACTATGATACGGACATCTGGGCGCATTTACCGGTATTTGTGCACTGTTAACCCCCAGGCGGTAACGTTGTGCATCGCCATAGGAAAACAATCTTCCCTGTAGCATTCTGTCCGGTGAAAAACCAATGCCGGGAACAATGTTTGCCGGATTGAATGCGGCTTGTTCTACATCCGCAAAGTAATTTTCAGGATTGCGGTTTAACTCAAATTCTCCCACCGGTATTAATGGAAAATCTCCATGAGGCCATACTTTGGTAAGATCGAAAGGATTCAGGTGGTAATTATCCGCCTCTTCTTCAGTCATTATCTGGATATACATTTTCCACTTTGGAAAATCGCCTTTTTTAATACTTTCAAACAGATCACGCTGATTGGATTCTCTGTCTGTACCAATTATCCTGATCGCTTCTTCATTGGATAAATTTTCAATTCCCTGTTGGGTTTTAAAAGTAAACTTCACCCAATGCCTGATATTTTCTTTATTGATAAAGCTGAATGTATGGCTGCCAAATCCGTGCATATGCCTGAATGATTTTGGAATCCCTCTGTCACTCATAACAATCGTTACCTGGTGCAAAGCTTCAGGAAGCAGGGTCCAGAAATCCCAGTTATTATCAGCGCTTCTCAGATTCGTTTTCGGATCTCTTTTCACCGCATGGTTCAGATCGGGAAACTTCATCGGATCGCGGAAAAAGAAAACCGGGGTATTATTTCCTACCAGGTCCCAGTTGCCTTGTTTGGTATAAAACTTCATGGCAAAACCGCGGATATCTCGTTCCGCATCTGCGGCCCCACGTTCGCCTGCTACGGTTGAAAAGCGTACAAACATTTCTGTTTTCTTGCCGATCTCAGAAAAGATATCGGCCATGGTATATTGCGTAATATCATGCGTAACGGTAAATGTTCCAAAAGCTCCGGAACCTTTGGCATGCATTCGCCGTTCAGGAATTACTTCGCGATCGAAATGCGCCATTTTTTCCAGGAACCAAAAATCCTGCAATAGTGCGGGACCGCGTAGACCGGCGGTTTGAATGTTTTGATTATCAGGAACAGGAGTGCCTGTCCGGGTGGTTAATTTTTTATTCTGACCGTTTTGATTTTGCATTTTTTTTTATCTTTAATGAATAAAAATGTTATCCTCTCAAAGCTAATCTTTATCCAGCTTCAATCAAACAGATAATATCTATATGCATATAGACAATGCTTATAAGTTTCAAAATAAAAAACCGCCACTTTAGACATGTCAATCAACTATTTACTTATCACTAATTTTCTTCCTTAAAATATACTTTGTAATAATTCATATTCATGGTTTCATCAAAACCTTTCTCAATGAGATCATTGCTTCCATGTATATAAATATGAAAATTTTTATCCAGTTTTAAAATGCTTTTATAAGCTCTTGCCTGTTTTTTTACGGCCTGGTCTGATATGGAAAAATTATCCGCGATTTCTGTTTCATATTCCTGTTCATAATTGCGCTTATATTGTTTAAAAGATTCTATTCCTACTGAATCTCCGATCACTTCATTTGAAAATTCATCCAGGTCAAATTGTTCTTTTTCTTTAAAATAATTCATCGAGCGGTTGAGCATATCCAGTTTCTCCGCCCCGGTCATATCATAGACTTCATCCAGTTTTTGTGTAACAAAATTCTTATAAATGCTCAGTGTACTATGGGTTTGGTTATAATTATCATTTCTTATGGTCAGTTTCAAAAATTCATCAATCCAGTAAACTGCTTCACCGCTTTTATTTGTATTATCTATCACTGCCACTTTATAGCCTGCTTCTTTTTCAGTATTAAATATGATGCACCCTTTATCCAGCTTTTTTATGTTGATGGCCTGCTGTTCATATTCCATTTCAAAACCATCTTCTTCCGGCAAAACTTTTAAATAAGTTTCTTTTGATTCCGATTTAAAAATGCCAATAGCATCCCATAATTCACCATCTATCTGCAGGTTGGCAAAATGAGCAATATACAATTCACCGGGCTTTATTTTGGGATGATTGGAAACATCGTATAAATGCTTTGTGATCTGTTGGGAATTTTCATGAAATGTATCCGGATCATTAAAGATCAATTCGGCAAAATGATAAACTTCATTTAATTGCAGATCGCCGGAAGAATGCGAAAACCGGTACATTTCATTTATCTTTTCAAAAGGTGTCAAAAAATATTGAAGCAATAGCTGATTTAAAATTTCATCATTAATAGTAAAAGGCTGTGCTGATAATTTATATTTTTCATCCAGTAATTTATTTCCAGATTGATGGATGGAAATGGTTTTTAAAGTGGCTTCTAAATAAGAGATCATGGTAAGTCCTGTTTATTGATTTTTTAACCGAAAAAAGCATAAAGAAAGGGAATATTATTTAGGATTTAAGAATTGCGATTGGGGATTTCTAAATCTTAATTCCCAACTCGCAAAATCTGCTTTTGTTTCCCTGTGCTTTCTAAAAAAACAAAATATGCCATTAACGCGCTCGTTTATCTGCACGACAAAATCCGGGCGATCCTATCCGGATAAGTAAATCGCTGAGAGTGAAAACATTCCAAGAAAGTTTCTGAAGCGATCCTTTTAGACCTTCGTAATGCCGGAATGCTTAGCAGCAAAAAGGGTAAAACAGGTGGATATTATTTGCTTAAAAGCCCCAGAAATAAATGTTGCGGAAGTTGTACGTTATTCGAAGGCGCAATTGCGTTAATTCCATGTGTAGCGCATAAATATTATGAACGTTGTGAAGAATGCAAGGATGAAACAATCTGTGGTATCAGGGAAGTTTTTTCAAGTGGAATAAAACCGTACAAATGCTAAAGAAGCGACCCTGGCAGAGATTATCCGCAGGGCCGCTGTATTAGAAAAAACGGAAACAGGAGAATAAGTTCTTTTTAGTTATTAAACAATCCATCAACAGTAATGGCAACATAATATAGCCGCCAATGGTAGGACCACCGGCATACTGCAGATAACGATGGTTGAATATATTGGAAGCGCCTGCCTTAATACTGCTTTTTGCTTTCGGTACTTTATAAGTAACCTGCGCATCAATTGTGCTATAGGCAGCTATGGTTCCTGTTACAAGCGGACTTTCCCAAAGAAATTCATCCTGCCATCTCCAGGTTATATTAAAACCAAGATTCTTAACTATTTCACGATTACCGAAAGAAATATTGGTTGCCCATTCCGGAGTATTGAAGCCGGTAACAAAAATATCTTTTGTTTGATTGGCTTTCATTTTATTGAAATTAACATTTCCCCTGATCGTATATTTTCCAAAGAAATTATAAGTGATTCCCAATGAAGAACCGTAATTGTGATAAATATTTTTAGCATTGGTGTACACACGGTAACGATCCTGCCCATTACTGGCTGCAGTAGTTGCAGTTGCTGTTGTTGCATCTCTGTTCCTGTCAAGCATCGCAAGAACGGATGCGTCACTACCAACGGTTTCATCTTTTGGAACAAACACCTGTACCTGGCCCAGAAAGCCCTCATATCTGTTGCTATAGGCATCAATATCAACAACAACTTTATTATTGAATAAAACAGTTTTATACCCTATTTCAAAAGAACTGATACGCTCCGGAGCGGCTTTCGGCAAATTGGCAACTTTTAACAAGCCCCTGTTTGCCAATGCAGCTGCATCGGTATTTCCCTGCGTGCTTACTGCTGCATTAAAATCAACAACCGAAGCCTGCGTATAACTGTTGTCCAGATAGCCAAGTCCTTCATTTATGTAGGATAAACTACCCACTCGCTTTACGCGGCCATTGTTTACATAAGATAACGCTTCGAATAATGCCGGGAAACGATATCCCTGCTGATAAGTAGCGCGGAAATTATGATTTTGTTTCAATGTATATACCGCAGCCAGGCGCGGTGTAAATCTGGGATTAAACTCAGGATTATAATCAAAGCGCAGTGAGCCGAAAACCTTTAGTTTATCCTCGAAAAAAGTTTTGGTAACCTGTGAAAAAGCGCCGAATTTTTTATAATACACATTGTTGCCAAAACTACCGTCCGCAAGGGGCTTATTGCGCTCTGCAATAGAACGTGTAAAGTCCACAAAATTATTACCGTCGGGGATGATCTGATACACGCGTGCATCACCACCAATCAGCAAATCAAAGATCTTAACCCGGTTTGATAAATCCCACTGTGCTTCGGTATGAAACAAACGGCTTTTTTGTATTAATGCTGCACCGCCGGTTGCCGGTGCATCCGGAATGGTACCGGATTTTATATCCCAGTTATTAATACCAATAATGGTATTTTTCAGGTTATCAAAAGCTGCCGTTCCCGGCTCTACGCGGCCTGCATCTGCAGCAATCCGGGCAGCTTTGCTGGCTGAAGCAAGGTCATCGCCATTTTTCAACTGCGCGATCAATGTGCTTTTATATTTTTCAGCCCATGCGCTGTTACGTTCCACCGCTGGCAAGATCAAGATTATCGGCCAATGGTTTTACATTATAGGAATCACCCGTATTTTCAATTGATACATAACTGCGTACCATATAATTATCCCCTTTAAGTTCTATCGCATGATTTTGTACCACCACATTATCGAGCTGTATTTTATTACCACGCTGAAAAACACCATCCATTTTTCCTATCCGGTAAGTATAAGATAGTTCCGCATTATCATTTAAGCGATAATGTAATGCGGCATCAAATTTCAGGTTGTCCACTTTAGGATTTACCAGGTCGGTTTCCCAGTAGCCTGTACGGGCTACACGTAAAGTCTGGTTGGGCTTTCCATCAATGGTAAGGCCGCTGATGGATACCACATTACTTCCTGCAAGCGCATCATCTCCATATTTATTCCAACCATCAAAGGCAACATTGTTGGCACCGTTTAATTCAGGAAAATTCGGATTGGCACTTTTCAGGTTATTGGTATTTTGATCCAGCCGGGTATTGGAGCGCCAGTCGGTTCCGCTCATATAACTTCCATTTACTTTAAAAGCAAACTTATTATTGAAAGCTTTTGCATAACGAATGGCAGTTTCAGTCAGCATTGCCGGGGCATGATCAATTCCATCCACATGATTAACACCGGTTTTTTGATACACACTCAATCCCTGGTAGAGGAAAGGACTTTTGGTAATAAGATTGGCCATGCCATTAATTGCATTCATGCCATATAAAGCGGAAGCCGCGCCTGGTGTGATTTCCACGCTCGCAATATCGAGTTCAGTGGGGCCGATTGCATTACCCAAAGGAACACCCAAGGTGGCTGCCTGCATATCCACTCCATCCACCAGTTGCATAAAACGGAAATTATTGGGAATATTAAAACCACGTGTATTAGGCACTTTAAAAGTCAGACTGGAGGTAGTCATTTGCACGCCCTTCACGGTTTCCAACGCATCATAAAAGCCGGGCGCCGCAGATTCCCTGATGGCTCTTATATCTAGTTTTTCAATTGCAACCGGTGATTTCAAAATACTTTCAGCCACTCGGGAAGCAGTTACCACTACCTCTTTTCCAAGCATCGTTTGAGTAACAAGTTCAATAGCAAGTTTTGAACTCAGGCTTTTAATTTCAAATTCCTGTTGTTGAAAACCAATGGATGAAAAGACCAGGGTTAATGGGAATTTATTCTTTGTCCGCAAACTAAATTCACCTGAGGCGCTGGTAATGGTGCCCGCTATTGTTCCTTTTATCTGAATACTTACTGATGGTATAGGTTGTTTTGTTTCCTGCGAAAGCACTTGTCCGGAAATATCTATAAGACTCGTGCCCTGGGAAAATGCGGCGGATAACGGAAAGAATAAAATTAAGGCTGTATTTAATAATTTGTTTTTACGGTTACGTAAAGGCATTAAAGTATTGCTCAAAAATTGAGTATAAAATTTCATTTCAATTAAATTGTTGATTGATTAAATAATACCGGTTAATAGATTTCAGCTACAACAGACAGTTGAAGTGGGCGCTATATCCAGAAAGCATAAATCAGTTTTAAAAAACATAGTCTACTAATTTGGTAGACAAATGTATAATATGAATATTTAACGGACAAATTTTTTTTTCAAAAAGACAGTTGAAGGATATATAGTAATAAAACCCGAACCTCTATTTCTGCTACAAAAACATAACACAGTGTTTTGCTATGTATAAGAAATAAATCACACAGAGTTACACAGAGGAAGCACGGAGAACCACTGAGAATGAATCAGTTTTTTCAATCCCTTTTTTAAGAAGCATTCGCAGGAGAATTATTACTAAATAAACATTATCTTTCTCTGTGCAACTCTGTGGCGCTCTGTGTTCCTCTGTGTAAGAAAAAAATCACCAGAACTACAGAGGAAGCACGTATAACCACGGAGAATAAATCAGTTTTCCCAATCCCTTTTAAAAAGCATTCGCAGGAGAATTATTACTAAATAAGCTTTATCTTTCTCTATGCAACTCTGTGCTGCTCTGTGTTCCTCTGTGTAAGAAAAAAATCACCAGAACTACAGAGGAAGCACGTTTAACCACGGAGAATAAATCAGTTTTCCCAATCCCTTTTAAAAAGCATTCGCAGGAGAATTATTACTAAATAAACTTTATCTTTCTCTGTGCAACTCTGTGCTGCTCTGTGTTCCTCTGTGTAAGAAAAAATCACACAGAGTTACACAGAGGAAGCACGGAGAACCACGGAGAATAAATCAGTTTTCCCAATCCCTTTTAAAAAGCACTCGCAGGAGAATTATTACTAAATAAGCTTTATCTTTCTCTGTGCAACTCTGTGCTGCTCTGTGTTCCTCTGTGTAAGAAAAAATCACACAGAGGAAGCACGGAGAACCATACACTGCGTTGAAGAAACTGCTTTAAAAAATAAACCAAATAAAATGGAATTTAAACATCAGCAACCAACTCATACTATTATTGGATGCGCAATGGAAGTGCATAAATTATTAGGACCCGGATTATTGGAATCAGCTTATGAAGAATGCCTGGCTTATGAATTAATAAAAACAGGATTATATATTGAAAGACAAAAACCTGTTCCGGTAGTGTACAAAGAAATTAAACTAGAATGTGGGTACCGTATGGATATTCTTGTAGAAAACACAGTGGTTGTTGAATTAAAAACGGTAGAAGCGTTTAATGATGTGCATGAAGCTCAAGTGCTTACTTATATGAAGTTTGCGCAAAAACCGGTAGGATTGCTAATCAATTTCAATGTTACTCTTTTAAAGAATGGACTTAAAAGATATGTTCGTTAATCTCTTTGAAAAATATACAACGTTGCTCTGAATAAGAATAAAAATTACACAAAGTTGGCAGAGAAGAAATAAAATACAAAGAGTTACACAGAGGAGGCACGGAGAACCAAGGAGAATAAATTAGTTTCCAACCCCTTTTTTAAAAAGCATTCGCAGGAGAATTATTACTAAATAAGCTTTATCTTTCTCTGTGCAACTCTGTGATGCACTGTGTTCCCCTGTGTAAAAAAAAATCACACAGAGGAAGCACGGAGAACCACGGAGAATAAATCAGTTTTCCCAATCCCTTTTATAAAAAGCATTCGCAGGAAAATTATTATTAAATAAGCTTTATCTTTTCTCTGTGCAACTCTGTGGTGCTCTGTGTAAGAAAAAAGCATTACACAATGTTGCGCTATAAGAAAAAATTAAGCATCCCTGGCAATAATAAATTTGCAAAACGGGTACCGTTTTAATTTTTATAAAACGATATCGCCGAATTTTGAATTTCAATTCAACCATGCAACAATTCGACCATTAATACCATTCTAACCAATTTTGGAAAAGCATTTTATAAAATATAAATCTTCCACCATCCATTATTACCGTTTTGGGAATGGCGCAAAATGGCTTTTCTGCTTTCATGGATATGGAGAACAAGGCAACTCATTTTACATGCTGGAAGACAGTCTGGGAAAGGATTACACAATGATAGCCATTGACTTTCCCTTTCATGGGGCAACCGAATGGAAAGAAGGATTGACATTTGAACCAAAGGATTTATTAAATATCCTGTCTGCTATTACCAAAGATGAATCGCCCTTCAGTTTATTGGGTTATAGTATGGGAGGAAGGGTGGCGCTACATCTTTTGCCATTAATTCCCCAATATATTGAACGCGTAGTTTTGATCGCTCCGGATGGATTGCATGAAAATTTCTGGTACTGGCTTGCCACGCAAACAAAAAGCGGTAATAAACTCTTTTTATCCACGATGAAAAATCCACGCTATTTTTTTGCTATGATCCGTTTATTTAAACAATTACATTTAATAAATCCAGGCATTTTTAAAATTGCGCATTATTACTTAAACGCTTCCTTAGAGCGCATTCAACTGTATGAACGCTGGACAACCATGCGGAAATTTAAAGTGGATCTTCATCTTGTAAAAGATAATATCTATGCTTACAATATACCAACCCGATTGATGTTTGGTTATTACGACCGGATTATTTTAAGTGAAAGAGCATATTATTTTCAGGATGGAATGGAAGAACAGGTGAAAATCTATGAACTTGAAGAAGGACATCAGCTACTCAGGCAAAAAAACGCTGAAACAATAGCCGCGCTTTTCTATGAATAATATTGGTTTTCTTTGTGCCATGCCGGTTGTGATAATCATACTAATTTTTACTTCATTTTTATTGTCTGGTTATATCTTTCTTATTTCCACCTGTTACAAATGGTTTAGGAAAATAAATCCTTTTAAACCCCATGGCTCAAAGCAGGAAAAAACCAAATTTTCAATCATTATTCCCGCACGTAATGAAGCTCAATCTATAGGAAAATGCCTTCAATCTATTTTGGATAATCAATATCCGGCGGCTTTATATGAGGTCATTGTAGTGGATGATTATTCCACTGATCAAACAGTAGAAATTGTTCGGAAATTACAATCGGAACATTCTAATATAAGGCTCATTCAGCTTGCTAATATCGCGGAAAAACCATTGCGCGCTTATAAGAAAAAAGCAATTGAAACCGCCATAGGGCAATCCGGCGGCGACTGGATCATTACTACTGATGCGGATTGTATTACCGGCAAAGAATGGCTTCATTTTTATGATGCATATATACAGGAAAAAAATCCTGTTTTTGTTGCGGCGCCTGTGATGTTTATTAATACCGGTTCCTTTATCAGTATTTTTCAGAGCCTCGATTTTATCAGTTTGCAGGGCGTAACAGCGGCGATGGTTTCAGCAGGATTTTTAAGTATGTGCAACGGGGCAAACCTTGCGTATAAAAAAACTGTGTTTTACGAAGTGGAAGGTTTTAAAGGAATTGATCATATTGCAAGCGGCGATGATATGCTGCTGATGAATAAAATTCAACAAAAATTTCCGGATAAAACCGGTTATATATTTTCCCCTGAAATGATTGTTGAAACATTGCCCATGCCAGACTGGAAAAGCTTTATCAATCAGCGGATCCGCTGGGCAAGCAAAAGCGGCAATTACAAGGATAAAAATATTTTACAGGTATTATTCCTTGTTTATTTGCTCAACCTTTTTTTATTTATCTTACCTTTTGCCGGCATTCTGTTTCCATTTGTTTTTAAATACTGGATTATATTTCTGATAGTAAAAATTTTGTGCGAATTACCGTTTATGTTTAAGGTTGCATCTTTTTTTAATTGCGTTTCTTTATTGTGGTGGTTTCCACTGATGCAACCTTTTCATATTGTTTATACAGTAATTGCCGGATGGCTCGGAAAGTTTGGAAACTATAAATGGAAGGGAAGAGAAATGAAGCCCCCCCGCCCCTAAAGGGGAGCTTTTATACACCCTGACAGATTATAAAAATGTTTTTATAAAAGATTTTAATAGCCTGGTACATTGAAAAACAACTTTTTTTTTCAACGGTTATTTAAGAACAAAGGAACGGTGTACAGTATAATTGTAATTATACTCGCCGTTCTGACTGCTATATTCGCTTATTTAATTGCCCCTGATGCTACTCCGTATGCCAACAGGATGATCCCGGGAATTGCCAATCAGAAACCAGGCTTCAGAAGCTTTTTTTTAAAAGTAAAACGTGAAAAACCCGTTGAAAAACAAAACCTGTTTCACCGCATCATTTATGGACAGGAAGATGAATTTTTATTCATTCCGATTAATTCTTATACAGCAAAAAAGGATAGTATAGTAGTAGAAAAATTTATTGATGAAGGGATATACGGAAACGATGGTATATCCATTGTTGCAAACCGGTTTATCACCGGTAACGGAAAAAAAATTCCTATTAGGAACCGACAGGTTTGGCAGAGATATCCTCAGCCGGTTGCTTGTGGGCGTACGGGTAAGTTTAAGTGTAGGAATGGTAGCTGTATTCATATCGCTTACACTCGGGATATTCCTGGGTGCGATAGCAGGATATTTTAAAGGGAGGACAGATGATGTTATCATGTGGCTCATCAATGTGATCTGGAGCATTCCCTACTTTATTATTGGTATTTGCCATCACTTTGGTTTTGGGAAAAGGATTCTGGCAGGTATTTATCGCAGTTGGATTAACCATGTGGGTAAATGTAGCAAGGCTGGTACGCGGACAGGTTTTAGTCGTAAGGGAACTGGAATATATTGAAGCTACCAGGGCGTTGGGTTTTTCGCATGCACGAATTATCTATCATCATATCCTTCCCAATATTATGGGCCCGGTAATGGTGATTGCTGCCAGTAATTTTGCTTCTGCAATTGTAATTGAAGCAGGATTAAGTTTTTTAGGTATTGGTGTACAGCCACCGCAACCAAGCTGGGGATTGATGATAAAAGAGAATTATAATTTTATCATCACCAATAATCCCATGCTGGCACTGGCACCGGGTATTGCCATCATGCTATTGGTACTGGCTTTTAATCTGTTGGGAAATGGTTTGAGGGATGCATTAAATGTGCGGGATAAAATTTAGCCCGGATCGGTATTCACCAATACGTCGCGGCAAAAACTTTCTTCAAGCGAAATAAAGGTTTCGGTTCTTTCAATTCCTTTTATTTTTTGCAGTTCATCATGTAAAACAAAGCGCAACTGGTGAATATCTTTGCAAACGATTTCCGCAAACATGCTGTAGTTGCCCGTTGTATAATTCAGCCGCACGATTTCCGGAATTTTTCTCAGTTCTTTTGCCACAGTATCATACAAAGAGCTTTTTTCTAGATAAATTCCAATGAATGCAATCACATCATAACCTAATAACTTTAAGATCTACATTTAATTTCGTACCTTTAACAATTCCTAATTCCTGGAGTTTTTTTATTCGTACATGAATGGTGCCGCCGGATACAAATAGTTTTTTACCCAGATCTGCATAAGAAATCTCCGCATTTTCCATCATTTCCTGAATGATCTGCAAATCCAGTTTGTCAAGATTTAATTTAGCGCTCATTTTAAATTTGATTTTAAATATTATCAAATATAATGGTAATATTTTTGAATATTATCTATATTTTAAAAAATATTTTTAAAATATTTGCAATGAATTAAGCTGTTTTACTATAATATTGCATTTCAATCACAGCGATTGACATTCTAAACTGTGGGGTGATGAAACCTTTGGCAGACATGCCCTCTTGTCTCGGGGGTGGGGATCACAGGATAAACATAGCATAGAGCCTTCCGCAAGGGAGACCGGGGTTGACCACCGGACTTTGTGCTTTAGCTAACTGCCCCGTGGAGGTTCGAATCCTCCCCCTACAGCAGCTGAAAATTAAAAACCCTTACTGGTATTCACTTGTAAGGGTTTTTAATTTATGGTCAGTTAATATTTACTTTACAAAAAGTAAAATAAAACGCCACAAAACGGGATTATTGCAACAAAGCATGCCCGTTTGGGCCATATTTTTTATCAGCTTCCCTCTTATCAATTTTTCACTTCTCAATTTTCCCACTTCACTTTTCGCCTTCACTTGCTTACAACCCGGCATGAGCTTTGTTCAATTTTACTAAATGATTTTTCTGCTCATTCTTAGAGAGAAAGAATAATTACAGCTACAAATTAATTGACCCTTTAGCAGCTTTCATCTTAGATATTCCCTTAATCAAAAACATCCGGCCCAAACCTTTCATTATTAATTATTAAAAAATTTAAAATGAAAAGTTTTCTACTCCTCCCCCTGCTCATCTGCAACTGCGTAATTTTCGCCCAGGACCAAACAATGAAAAATCTTCAGTCTGTGGACACAATTAAAAACCCAAATGATACCATTCCCAAAACCTGGAAGACAGGTGGCGTAATCAGCTTGAATCTTTCGCAGGCTTCATTAAGCAACTGGGCAGCAGGCGGGGATGAATATTCGCTTTCCATAAACGCATTTATTAATGCATTCGCGTATTATAAAATGGGAAAAAGCAGTTGGGATAATAACCTGTACACAAACTATGGTTTGATAAATACCACCAGTTTAGGTACCGCGGAAAAACAATGATCTTTTTAATATCACATCCAAATATGGTTATGAATTAGGTCCGAAAGTAAATCTTGCGGCATTAGTTGACTTCAGAACACAGTTTACAAAAGGGTATGCTCATACCAGTTCAACTGCAAAAACCTTAACTTCAGATTTTCTTGCACCGGGCTACCTGTTGGTAAGTCTTGGTATTGATTATCATCCCGTTCCAAATTTCTCAATTTTCATTTCTCCGATAACTTCCCGCTGGACATTTGTAAACAACGATCTGCTATCTTCACAGGGGGCTTATGGGGTTACACCAGGCAAAAAAAGTCTGAATGAAATCGGAGCTTATGCTTCCCTCAAATACGCAACTAATCTAACTAAAATTATATCCTATCAGGGTCGCCTCGATCTTTTTTCCAATTATAAACATGACCCGCAAAATGTGGATTTATATATGACCAATTTGTTCGCGGTTAAGTTATCAAAAGTGCTTTCCGCCACCTGGAACTTTAATATGATTTATGATAATGATGTAAAGTTATTTGGCCCCAATCATAATTCACCCAGATTACAAACTATGTCGCTGATAGGCGTGGGATTATTAGTAAAATTTGGGAACTGACTAATTGGCCAACTGAAAATGTAACAGCATAGCCACCTGCGCTCCTCTTTTGTTAGGCGGAATAACCGGAGTTGCTCATTTTTACACCATTAATGTTCTGCTACGTCGTTGTGAAAGAATAACGTTGATTTTGTTGTCATTCTAGATTGCTTCGTGGTAGTAATAATATTCTGCTACGTCATTGCGAAAAAATCTTCATCGGTTTCGTTTGTGTGCATTTTTGAAGCGATCTGTGTTTTGAAATAAGTCGTTTTAACTCATTATCATGGATCTTTCCCTCATCGTAATGACATTCTGCCGTCATTGCGAAAAAAACTTCATGGGTTTTATGCGTTTGCATTTTTAAAGCAACCTGTGTTGGCCAACAGGTTGCCGGTCTATAAAGTTTTTTCAATAGTATAAATTGACAATATATCCGCATCCGTTAAGGCTATATTATAAAAGCGAATATCATCCATAGAACCAATAAAATAATCGCCACCATAAAATGCATATTCGCTATTAGGATCCGTTAGATTTACACATCTTTTGGCAACTCGTTTCCAATAGCTAAATTAACCGGACTTGCAAGCGTTACCGGAACACCAGTTACAGCCACTGTTTTTTGTAATTCCCCATTAATATAAAATTTCATAGTGCCGTTGGTATAACTGGCGGCAATATGGGTCCATTGTTCTTCAGGAACAACACCCGGATTATCATCCACGTCATGAAATCCATTATCGGCATGAATGGTTAAAAACAAAAAATTATTGCTTTGCAACTGGAATTTATATCCATTCCATCGGTTCAATGAAAACATGTAATTATTCGAATTGGTCGTATGTCTTTTTATCCATAAACTTATGGTGAAG